>CALRPN020000051.1:0-79900 GCA_943370055.1 Archangium gephyra | reverse complement strand
AACGGCAGCGAGTGCGCGGTGCTCACCAACAAGCGCGTCATCTACTGGACGACCGACTCCATCTCGGACCTGAACGTCGAGGAGATCGAGAGCATCACGCACGAGGAGGTGCCGCTCGAAGGCGACATCATCACCGTCACCGACGTCTCGGGCCGCCTGATGAAGATCGAGATCGCTCCGCTCAACGACGGCATCACGTTCTTGAGGGCGCTCGAGCGGCTGACCGGCAAGAAGGCCAACGGCAAGGGGATTCCGTCGCGCGACGTCGTCGACGAAGAGCCCCCGCACGATGGGCCGACCCGCAAGAGGCGCAAGTGAGAGCCACCGTTCTGCTGTGCCTCTCGCTCTCTCTGGCCGGGTGCCCGAGGGACCGCATCATGGGCGGCAAGTGCGCGGTCGACGCTGACTGTGGCAGCCCCGCGTCGGCCTTCCGCTGCGAAGACAAGACCGGTGTCTGCTACTGCCGCACCGACGAGGCGTGCCCGTCGAACCAGCTCTGCAACGGCCTGGGCTTCTGCCAGGACCGCTCGGGCTGCACGGCGAACTCCGACTGCAACGACACCTCGCTTTTCTGTGACACGACGGCCGGCGCGTGCGTGCCTCGTGGCCGCTGCACGACCGACCTGCAGTGCGGCCTCGGAGAGGTCTGCGACAAGGGCCAGTGCCGCATGGGCTGCCGCAGCAACGGCGACTGCAACGGCGTCTCGTGCCGCTGTGGTGACGTGCCGTGCAACTGCCCGGGAACGACACCGGCCGAACGCGCGCGCTGTCAGGTCGGCGTCTGCGATTCCACGTTCTGCGCCAACGACACCTTCTGCAACTTCGGAGAGATCTGCGGCGTGCCGCCCGACGCCGGCATCGTGGGAGACGGCGGAGCCCCGAGAAACCAGTGCTACTCGGACTACGACATCGACGTGCGGCCGTACTGCTCGCGCTGCACCAGCGGCGGTGGCGTCGACACCTGCGGCTTCGGCGCGAACTACTGCATCATCGACACGCGCACGGCCTCGACCTACTGCGGCGCCGATTGCTCCGAGGGCCAGCAGTGCCCGCGCGGCTACGGCTGTCGCGACATTCGCATCGTCTTCACACGGTGGATGTGCAACCCGCAGCTCGCCTGTCGCGGCGACCCGAACCTGCCCTGCGAGCAGGACTCCGACTGCCGGCTCGGTGGCTCGTGTCAGAAGGCGCCGGGCGCGACGAACGGCTTCTGCGCCGGCCAGTGTGTGCTGCGTGAAGGCTCGGGCTTTGGCTACTGCTCGTGTCAGGTCGACGAAGACTGCCCTGGGCAGGCGTGCACGCGTGGCGAGTGCAGCATCTCGAAGAAGCGCTGTGTGACCGACACCGACTGCAAACAGATTCGCTGCGTCGACTTCGACGGAGTGGGCGCGTGCCAGATCGGCCAGAACTGCACGCCGACCGCCGGCCTCACCTGCAACGAGGTCGCCCCGCAGTAGTCACTTCGGCTTGTTGCCGAGCACCGTCTCGATGCGCGCCATCACCTCGTCGGTGAGCTTCGGCACCACGTCGAGCGCCTTCATGTTCTCGACGACCTGCTCGGCCTTCGTCGCTCCGGTGATGACGGTGCTCACGTTCGGGTTCTTGAGGCACCACGCGATGGCGAGCTGCGCCTGGCTGCAGCCGAGCTCCTTCGCGACGGGAGCCAGCGCCTTCGCCTTGTCGAGGCTCGCCGGCTTGAGCACCGACTCCTTGAGCCAGTCGTAGTTCGGCAACGTCAGCCGCGACTCCGCCGGCACGCCCGCGTTGTACTTGCCCGAGAGCACGCCCGAGGCGAGCGGGCTCCAGATGGTGGTGCCGTAGCCGGTCTCGCGGAACAGCGGCGCGTACTCCTTCTCGAAGCGCTCGCGGACCAGCATGTTGTACTGCGGCTGCTCCATCGTCGGCGGCGTGAGGTGCTCTTCGCGCGCGACCTTGAACGCAGTGGCGATGTCGTGGGCGCTCCACTCGCTCGTGCCCCAGTAGAAGAGCTTTCCCTGGCGGATCAGCACGTCCATCGCGCGCACGGTCTCTTCGATGGGCGTGTTCGGATCAGGCCGGTGGCAGAAGCAGAGATCGAGGTATTCGACCTGCCAGCGCTTCAAGGCCGCGTGGAAGCCCTCGATGACGTGCTTGTGCGAGAGGCCCGTGTCGTTCGGGCCATCGCCGCCCCAGAAGAGCTTCGTCGACAGCACCAGCCCCTCACGGCGCCAGCCCATCTTCCGCACGACACGGCCCATCGCGAGCTCGGCCTGGCCCTTCGCGTACACCTCGGCGCCGTCGAAGAAGTTCACGCCCGCGTCGAAGGCGGCCTTCATGCACGCCTCGGTCGGCCCATCGCCAACCTGCCCGCCGAACGTCACCCAGCTGCCGAGCGAGAGCTCGCTCACCTTGAGGCCTGCGCGTCCGAGTCGGCGGTAGTTCATGGGCATCGTGTGATCCGTGTCAGTGGGTGGGAACGCCGAGGTGACTAACGCCGGGCGGGCTCTTCTTCCAGCCATCCAATGCGGTAGGGTTCGGCAGCCGTTTTCCACTTCTGGAGGGAATTCCATGACTCGCATCAGCTCGGGCCCGCGCGCTCCGCAGGCGCCCACGTTTCAGAACCCGCCCGCCGTCAAAGCCGACACGAAGAAGAACCTGAAGGCTGCCTTCGACACGGCGCTCAAGTCGGGCAACCTCGAGTTTCACACGGGCGGCATGCCGCTCGGGCAGCGCTTCGTGCGCGTGCCGCTGAAGGCCGGCAAGGGCCCTGATCAGTTCTCGTACACGGCGCTCATCCCCGTCGGAGCGCTCGCTCCTGGCGCGAAGCCCACCGACCCGAACAAGACGAAGTCGTTCTTCATCGAGCGCTCGGGTGGCTTCGCCGGCATCACGATGGTCGCAGGCCCCGTCACCATGGGCGCCAAGGGCAAGGTCTCGGTCGAGCCGTTCTTCAGCCGGTTCCTCGAAGGCCAGAAGGGCCCCAACGGCGGCGGCGTGATGCACACCATGAAGGCGCCTTCGGACAACGAAGACGGCGGCGGTGGAGCGGTCACCAAGAAGGCCCCCTCTGATCAGGAAGACGGCGGCGGTGTCGTCACGACGATGAAGGCCCCGTCGGACAACGAAGACGGCGGTGGCGGAGCGGTCACCAAGAAGGCGCCGTCTGATCAGGAAGACGGCGGCGGCGTGGTCTCGACGATGAAGTACCCGTCGGACAACGAAGACGGTGGCGGTGGAGCCGTCACCAAGAAGGCCCCGTCTGATCAGGAAGACGGCGGCGGTATCGCCCACACCATGAAGTACCCGTCGGACAACGAAGACGGCGGTGGCGGACGCGTCGGTGGTGGCGGCGTCATGCACACCATGAAGGCCCCGTCGGACAACGAAGACGGCGGTGGCGGACGCGTTGGTGGTGGCGGCGGAAAGGTCACCACGATGAAGGCCCCCTCGGACAACGAAGATGGCGGTGGCGGACGCGTCGGTGGTGGCGGTGGAAAGGTCACCACGATGAAGGCTCCGTCGGACAACGAAGACGGCGGTGGCGGGCGCGTCACCACCATGAAGGCTCCGTCGGACAACGAAGATGGCGGTGGCGGGCGCGTCACCACGATGAAGGCTCCGTCAGACAACGACGAGTGACGTGACGAGGCTCCGGCGGACCCGATCCGTCGGTGGCACGCGAGGGCGTCGGGCTTCCGTCCGGCGCCCTCTTGCGTTGCTGCTCACGCACTCGGGCGACTTCTTCACCATCGATCGCGTGCAGCAGGCCCTCGTTCGCGAAGGCTGGGACGCCGTTCGTCTCGACACTGACTCGTTTCCCCTCTCGGTCTCGCTCGCGGTCGAGCGCACGAAGTTGGGCGTCGAGGCCGTGCTCGAGCTTCCCGATCGATCGCTTCGCCTCTCCGAGGTGAACGCCGTGTGGCTGCGCCGCTTGTGGACGCCCCAGCTGCCAGCGTCGATGTCGCCTGATGATCGTGACGCCTGCGTCGAGACCTCGCGCACCGCCCTTCAAGACACGCTGGTGCATCTCACCGACTGTCACTGGGTGAACGCCCTCGAGCCCTCGATGCGCGCCGAGTCGAAGGTGCTGCAGCTTCGGCTGGCCCACGAGCTGGGCTTCGAGCTTCCCGACACCACCATCACCAACAACCCCGGCTGGGTCGAACGCCTGCGCGCAAGGGAGCCGCGGCTCGTCACCAAGCTGCTGGTGCCGCTCTCGTACGCGATGCAGGCCGATCGTTTCTTCTACACCTCGCAGCTCGATGATGACGCGTACGCGCAGCTCCACCGCATCAAGTACGCGCCACAGATCTTCCAACCCCTCGTCGAGAAGGCCCACGAGCTGCGCGTCATCGTCGTCGGCAAAGAGACGTTCACCGCGAGCATCGACGCGTCGAAGACCGAGCGCGGCCGCGTCGATTGGCGCCAGCTCGACGCGAACGAAGGCGTGAAATGGAAGAAGGAGAGCCTTCCTTCTTCGGTCCGCGCACGCATCTTCCGGCTCATGAAGCGCCTGGGCCTCGTGAGCGGCGCGCTCGACTTCATCGTCACGCCCGACGGCCGCCACGTCTTCCTCGAGGTGAACCCCGCTGGAGAATGGGGCTGGCTCGAGCGCGACCTGGGCTACGACATCTCTGGCGCCTTCGCGCGCGCCTTGATTCAGGGAGCACGACGACCGTGAACGTGTTGCTGGTGACGCGCAGTGACGACAACGAGAGCGTCGAGCTGGTTCGCCACGCGCTGAAGAAGCACCGCGCGAAGGGCATTCGGTTCGACACCGATCACTATCCAACCTCCGTCGGCCTCTCGACCGAGCTCACCCGCACGCGCACGAAGCGGGTGCTGCACACGGCCGATGGCGCGGTCGATCTCGAGAAGCTGCACTCCATCTGGTACCGCCGATTCCTGGCCGGTGGACGTCTGCCCGACAGCCTCGGCGACATGCGCGCCGCCAGCCTCGACGAGAGCCGCCGCCAGCTCTACGGCACCATCGCCGCCTGCAGGTGCTTCCAGCTCGACACCTTGCGCGCGGTGCGACGGTGCGATCACAAAGAGCTGCAGCTGCGAAAGGCGCGCGAGTTCGGTCTCGACATTCCCGAGACGCTCTTCAGCAACTTCCCCGATGACGTGCGCCGGTTCGCGAAGCGCGTGAAGGGGCCGATCATCACCAAGATGCAGCACTCCTTCGCCATCTGGCGCGAAGGCGTCGAGAACGTCGTCTTCACCAACACGATGAGTCCCGACGATCTCGAGAACCTCGAAGGGCTCGCGCTCTCGCCGATGACGTTTCAGGAGAAGCTCGAGAAGCGCATCGAGCTGCGCGCCACCGTCGTCGGGAATCGGGTCTTCACGGCGGCCGTCGATTCCCAGGCGCTCGACGGGGCGAAGCTCGACTGGCGAAAAGAGGGCATGACGCTGCTCGACGCGTGGTGGAAGTACGAGCTGCCAAAGCCGGTCGAGCGCGGCCTGCTGAAGCTCACGAAGTGGTTCGGGCTCAACTACGCCGCCGCCGATTTCGTCGTCACGCCCGATGGCCGCACGGTGTTCCTCGAGATCAACGCGGGCGGCGAGTTCTATTGGCTCCAGCGCCACCCCGGTCTGCCCATCGTCGAAGCGCTCGCCGAAGTCCTCGTCGGCACAGCGAAACGGGTCGATCCCGGCGAGGCCTGATCTTCCCTCACTGGATCGAATGGGATGTAGGCCCAGCTCCGCCTCGAGCGTGAGACGAAGGCCAAGGTGAACCTGATGAGGCGACCACGTCACTTCGCCCACCGACGCGCCGAATGTGGTTCACCGCAGCCGGAGTCGAACTGGCCAACGTGACTCGCGCCAACTCGGACCCATCGCTACACTTGTGGTGACCGGCCGGTCTGGAAGTGGGTGGGCAGATGCTGGATCTGCGATTGCGGTTTCGACAGCTGAAGCGACAAGCGGAGTACCTCAAGGGGTACTTCGACCTCGACGCGACCAACACGGTGAAGCGGCGCACCGACTTCACGAACTGCCCGCGCCCCGTCCTGCTCCTCTACGGCTTCATGTCGACCCGCCGCGTGTTCGAGGTGCTCGAGCACCGCCTGCGCCGCGATCAGTTCTGCGTCTGGAGCATCAACCTCGGCGGCTGGAAGGACGCGTTCAACACCAACGCCATCGACGACACGGCCGAGAAAGTTCGCGGGAAGATCGAGCGGCTCTACCAGCGCTACCCGAACATGGGCCCGCTCTCGATCATCGGGCACTCCAAGGGCGGCATCATCGGCACGTATTACGTGAAGCGTCTCGGAGGCGACAAACGGGTGAAGAACCTCATCACCCTCGGCAGCCCGCACAACGGCTCGCCCACCGCGTACTTCGGCGTCGTCACCCACGGCCTCATCTCGCGCAGCATCTGGCAGCTCACGCCGATGTCGCCCTTCATTCGCCGGCTGAAGATGGGCGCGTTCCCCCGTGACGTGAACCTCACCAGCGTCTTCTCGAAGGACGATCGGGTGAACCCCTTCCCCTCGTGTCTGGTCGAGAACGAGTTCGACGCGCCCAACGTGCGCAACATCGAGATCGCCGACGTGAAGCACCGCGAGTTCGTGACCAGCCGCAGCGTCTACCAGGTGGTGCGGCGCGAGCTGTTCACCGGCTACGGCCTGCCCGTTCCTGCCGAGCCCAAGCCCCGACGGCTGGTGCCGTTGCGCTGATTCCCCTAAACGGGCCGCGTGCAGCCGACGCGGTGGGATCTCGTTCTCGAGCAGAAGCCGATTCCGGTGATGGAGCACCTGCTCGAGCAGGTCTCTCGGCTCTTCACGGCCGACCTGCGCACCTGGCCTCCCCGCGTCGACGAGTTCGATCCGCAGACCGGCGCTTCGCTGGAGCAGCTGCTCACCGAACGGCCGGAGCGGCCTGACGATCGACTGTTCTCCCAGGCGTTCCAGCTCACCCGGTGGGACCTGTCGCGTGACTTCGAGGCCATCGACGATTACTGGCGGAACCAACGACACCTCGAGGCAGGTCTGTCACCCGCCGACAAGCCGATGATTCTCTTTCTGAGCCGTTTCATCTCCGAGCAGCTGCTGGCGCTGGGCGAGGCCACCGAGGGGCGCGTGAACCGGCCACGCATGCTCGACGCGCTGAGCCGAATCGAGCGACACTTCGCCTCGAAGGGACCCCCGTGAACGTGACCGTGCCTCAATCATCCTCTTCGAAGGCGAGCCCGCCGGTTCGCCCGCCCAACAAGCTGCCTCGACCGGCCGACGTCTGCTGGTGCGGCTCTGGCGACAAGTACAAGAAGTGCCACAAGGACGCCGATCAGGCGTACCTGAAGGACGAGCGCAAACGCCTCGAGGCGCAGCGGATCGTCGGGGGAGCCGTCTCAGCGAAGCGCGAGGTGCCCATCACCATTCGCCGGCCCGACTACGCCGACACGGGCACGCCGAGCCGTGGCTCGGGCCGCAACGTGCGCACCCCCGAAGAGCTGGTTCGCATGCGCCGCGCCTGCCGGGCCGCCGCCGAAGTCATGCGCAAGTCGGGCGCGCAGGTGAAGCCGGGCGTCACCACCGACGCCATCGACGCGTTCTCGCACGACCTCATCGTCTCGCTCGGCGGCTACCCGAGCCCGCTCAACTACCGCGGCTTCCCCAAGTCGATCTGCAGCTCGGTGAACGAGGTCATCTGTCACGGCATCCCCGACGACCGCACGCTGATCGACGGAGACATCGTCAACCTCGACATCACCGTCTTCCTCGACGGCATGCACGGTGACTGCAACGCCACCTTCCTCGTCGGAGAGAACGTCGACGCCGAGTCGCGCCAGCTCGTGAAGGTGACCCACGAGTGCCTCATGAAGGGCATCGAGGCCGTGAAGCCGGGCCGCCCCATCAGCGACATCGGCCGCGCCATCGAGCTGTACGCCGACTCGTTCGGCTACGGCGTCGTGCGCAGCTACTGCGGCCACGGCATCGGCGACGTGTTCCACACCAACCTGCAGATTCCCCACTACTTCGACGCCCGCTCCACCACGCGCATGGAGCCAGGCATGACCTTCACCATCGAGCCGATGATCACCCTCGGCACGTGGGAAGAGGCGCACTGGGAAGACGGGTGGACGGTGGTGACGAAGGACCTGCGCCGCACCGCGCAGTTCGAGCACACCATTCTCGTCACCGAGACGGGCGCCGAGATCCTCACCCGGGAGTGACGGTGGCGACGATGGGGCTGGGCACCGCGGCCCTCGGTCGGCCCGGCTACATGACGGTCGGGCATTCCGAAGATGTCGTCGATGCATCCGAGGGCGGCATGCAGCGGGCAGCCTTCGAGGTGCTCGACGAGGCGTGGAAGCTGGGCGTTCGGCACTTCGACACGGCGCGCTCGTACGGCAAAGGTGAGGCGTTTCTGGCGGCGTGGCTCGGCGCGCGTGGGCATCGGGGCGCGACCGTCTCGTCGAAGTGGGGCTATCGCTACACGGCAAATTGGCAACGCGACGCCGAAGTGCACGAGGTGAAGGACCACTCGTTGGCGCACTTCGACGCGCAATGGGCGCAGAGCCAGCAGCTGCTCGGTGAAGCGCTGCGTGTGTACCAGGTGCACTCCGTCACGCCCGACAGCCCCGCGCTGGTGGACTCGGCGCTGCACGATCGCCTCGCGGCGCTGCGTGACGCCGGAGTGTGCGTCGGAGCCTCGGTCTCGGGCGCGCGCCAGGCCGAGGTGATTGAAGCCCTGCTTCGCATCGAGCGTGGTGGAGCTCGGCTGTTCGGCTCGGTTCAGGCGACGTGGAACGTGCTCGAGCGATCGGCCAGTCCAGCGCTTCAGTCAGCGCACGACGCAGGGCTGCTCGTCATCATCAAGGAGGGCCTCGCCAACGGGCGCCTCTCGTCGCGCGGAGACGTTCAGCCCGTGAAGGACGAGGCCAGCAGGCTCGGCACCACGCCTGATGCACTCGCCCTCGCCATCGCCCTGGCCCAGCCGTTCGCAGACGTCGTGCTGAGCGGAGCCGCCACGGCGACCCAGGTCGCCTCGAACCTCGCGGCGCGGCATCTGCCCGTCCCGCCAGGACGTCTGGTCGAGCTGACGGTTTCCCCTGAAACGTATTGGGCCCAACGGGCCACCCTGAAGTGGACCTGACCCATTGAGGGAGCAGGCCGTTGGTTGCTACATCGGTGTTTCCCGTGTCCGGTTCGATGCCTTCCAGACTGCTGGTGGTCGATGACGACGCTGAGATCGTGAAGCTGATCACGATCGCGATGCGCTCGCGCGGCTATCTCGTCGACGGCGTGACGACGCTCCCTGAAGCCATCGCCGCCATCGAAGCGACGACGTACTCGGTGGTGCTCACCGACAAGAACCTCAAGGGCGCGACAGGGCTTGAGCTGATCGACGCGCTGACGCTGAAGGCGCCGACGACCGCCATCGTGCTGATGACCGCGTACCCCGAAGGCGCGTTGGGCCGACTGGCCTCGCTCGATGGCTACGTGGGCAAGCCGTTCAAGTCGCTCGAGCTGGTCGCGCAGGCCCTTCAGGACGCGTGTGATCGTCGAGGGCGCGCGATCGAGCGGCAGAAGATGGCGGGCAAGCTGGGCGAAGTGCAGACCGCCCTCAGCCCGTCGACCGCTCGACGCTGAGCGAGCAGGTCACTCCTCTTTTCTCAAGCGCCACTCGAGCCAGAACGCGCCGAAGGGAACGAACGAGGCGACGAAGGCGCGCGAAAGCTGCGACGGCTTCCAGGTCCCGTCGACGGCGAGGCGGCCCAGCGCCAGCAGGAACAGGACGAACAGCAGCCCATGTGCCCGCCCGAGAACCGTGACGGCCTCTGGGCGGCCAAGCCCGTACTTGAGCGGCATGGCGATGAACAACAACAGCAGCCACGACACGCCTTCGACGAGGCTGACAGCACGGAAGAGCTTGAGCGGCATCGCGAAGTGAGTGTCGTCGAACCCGGCCGTGCGCAACCCCGAACGCTCAGGGTCGAAGCACGAGCACGCGCTCTTCGGTGAAGTCGTTCATCGCGTACCGCACGCCTTCGCGGCCGAGCCCCGAGTCCTTCACGCCGCCGTACGGCATGTTGTCGCTGCGGAACGCGGTCGAGTCGTTGACGATGAGGCCGCCCACTTCGAGTTCCTGAAACGCGCGTCGCACGGCTGACAGCTCGTTCGTGAAGAGCGCCGCCTGCAGTCCATAGCGGCTGGCGTTCACCGAACTCAGCGCCTCGTCGAAGCCGGCCACCCGCTCGAGCACCACGACGGGTCCAAAGATCTCCTCCGAGAAGGCGCGCGCCTCGCGAGGCACGTCGATGAGCACGATGGGTGGAAGCACCGCGCCCACGCGAGCTCCACGACGGAGCACCTTCGCGCCCATCGCCACCGCCTCGTCGACCCACGCCTCGATGCGCGTCGCCGACGCCGAGTCGATGACGGGCCCGACCACGGTGGACTCGAAGGAGGGATCGCCCACCTTCAGCGTGTCGACCTCGGCGAGAAAGGCGGGCACGAACGCGTCCCACACAGCCGCCTCGACGATGATCCGCTGCACCTTGATGCAGACCTGCCCCGCGTAGGTGAAGCCGCCGAGGGCGAGGCGCTTCGCGGCCTTCTTCACGTCGGCGTCGTGTCGAACGATGGCCGCAGCGTTTCCACCGAGCTCGAGCACCGCCCTGCCCTTCACCTTTGCCTTCAGCTGCCAGCCCACCTTCGCGCTGCCGGTGAAGCTCACGACACGCACGCGGGCATCGGTGGCGAGTGACTCCGCCACGTCGACGGCGCACGGCAACACCTGCAACGCCGCGGCATCGGCCCCCGCAGCGAGCGCCACCTCGCCCAGCAGCAGCATGGCGCTGGGCGCCTGGGGAGGCGGCTTCACGATGATGGGCGCTCCCACGGCGAGCGCGGGCGCGACCTTGTGAGCGCCGAGGTTCAGCGGAAAGTTGAACGGCACGATGCCCACGACGACCCCGACGGGAACGCGGCGCACTTCGGCCTCGGTGCCTTCGGAGCCCGGCGTGAGATCGACCGGAACGAGCTCTCCACCGAACCGTGAGAGCTCGGCGCTCGCGAGCGTGAACGTCTCGATGGCCCGCGACACCTCGGCGCGTGCCGCGCTGAGCGGCTTTCCCGCCTCGTGCACGATGCAGTCGATGAACTCGTCGCGCCGCGCGATGAGCCCACGCACGATGCCGTCGAGCACCGAGCGACGCTGCCCCGCAGACAGCGTCTTGAGGCGCGCCCGGCCTGCCGTCGCGAACTCGATCGCGGTCTGCACCTGCTCACGCGAGGCCTGCGCGACCGAGTTGAGAACGCGGCCATCGAAAGGAGCATGAACCGGCGCGACGGTGGCGCCCTCGACGAACGACCCAGCGAGCAGCAGCTGGCGGTGCATCAGTCGCTCAGGGCTGAGGGCCGCGAATGGCGGTCACCTGGTACTGGCGACACACGCTCGCACCAGCATCAGCGCCGGGCGTGACGCAGTTGTCGGTCTCGAGGACGGGAGACCACTGCTGGCCCAGCATCGGCCCGTCGAAGCACTCGAACCCGAGCCGGTTGCCCGTGGGGAACTTGCTCGCGCTGTCCGGAGTGCCGCCCCACATCTCCATCCAGATCAAATAGTCGCCGCCGGTGGTGACGTTCAGGAAGCGAATCGGAATGCTGCCCGAGGCCGAGGTGATGGGGCGCACGTCGATGCCCAGGTAGACGAACTTGCCGGTGTCTTCGAGCTGCTTGGCGTTGACCGCCAGGCGACCGGGTGCCGCGGCCTCGACGCTCGCACACGTGACGGGCGTGCCGTCGGCCTGCGTGCGGCGGACGAAGCGGGTCGCGATGCTGCGGGTCTGCGAGATGAGCGTTCCCCACGCGGCCTGGGCGCTGAGAATCACGTCGACCTGCACGTTCTTCGAGAAGGCGTTGCACTTCTTCTCGGGGCCGCCGTCGGGCGACGCGCAGAACGGCAGCGGCACGTCGTTGAAGTAGCTCGTCTGCAGGCAGTCCGTCTGCTTCGTGCACACGGTGCCGCACTTGGCGCAGGTGCCGTAGAAGCCGCCGTCGAAGGAGCACTCTGCCTTGCCCTTGCAGTCGGGGTCGGCGCAGTCGATCAGCCCATTGTTGTCGTCATCGAGCCCGTTGCCGCAGGTCTCGCGCGCTCCGGCGGGCCCCGTGCAGGCGCTGACGGACACGAACATCAGACCGACGCAGAGGGCGACGGCAGCGAGCAGACGGGTCATGGGCACTTTCCGGTGCAGCTTCGGTCAGCCGGCACGCAGGCCGAGCCACCGGTGGTGAGGGTGAGACAGGCAAAACCCTGCGGGCACTCCTGGCCGCCACCGCAGAAGCGGGCGCACACGCTGGTGCCCGACGGCAGGGCGACGCACGTTCCGCCCGGGCACTCGGCCGAGGTGGCGCACGTCTGACAGAAGGGGAAGTCGCTCTTCGCGTTGCGGCAGAGGTTCGTGGAGCCTTCACAGACCTCGCAGGTGTTGCAGGCGCTGGTGCCCTGACAGGCGCGCGCGGTGCCGATGACCGGCCCTTCGCAGATCTTCGTGCGGCCGTTGCAGCGCTGATCGAGCCCACAGTCGGCGTTGACGGAGCAGCCCGGCGCGCAGCCGAAGCGATTGCTCGCGGTGCGCGCGCAGACCTGGCCAACGGGGCACTGCGAGTCGGTGGTGCAGAAGGGCTGGCATCGTCCCGTGGGCTCGCCTGGCGGCTTGGTGCAGACGCGGTTCTCTGCGCAGTCGGTGTCGACGTTGCACTCGTTGAGGGGCTCACAGACGCGGCTGATGCAGCGCAGCTTCGAGTCACCACAGTCGGCGTCACGCGAGCACTCGGCCACGCACAGGCGCGCGCGGGGGTCGCAGGTGGTGCCGAACGGACAGACCTGCGCGGCGGCGACGCACTTGCCGAGACGCGGGTCGCAGCGCTGCGTCGAGTCCATGCAGTCGGGCGTGGTGTTGCACGAGCGCTGGCTGTCGGGGATGCAGCCCTGGAAGTTGCGGCAGGTGGCCGTCTGGCCCTGCGGCGTCTTGTCGGGCCAGCACTGCCCCACGCCGTCCTTCTGCTGGCAGGTCGAGCCGCGCGGGCAGTTCGAGTTGTCGGCGCAGGCCTTGCCGCAGAACTTCTGGTTCAGCGTCGTGTCGAGCACGCAGTTGTCGTCTTTGCCGCCGCACTCGTTGTTGGCCGAGCACGTCTCACAGAAGCTCTTCAAGCTGCGGCACGCGCGAATCGAGGGGTCGCAGTACTCACCCATCGCGCACTCGGTGTCGAAGCGGCAGCCGGCGATCTCCTCCACGCACTGGCCCGTGAAGTTGTTGCAGTACTTGGGAATGGCGCCGAGCATCGTGCCCATGCGGCAGGAGTCGTCGGAGAGGCAGATGCACTGCCGCCGAACCTTGTCGCAGCGGAGCACACCGCACTCCGCATCGACGTTGCACGCACGACCGACGAAGTCCGCCGTGCCCGCGTCAGGAGGCAGGGGCAACGGCATGTTCGTGTTGGGACAGCCGAAGACCAGCAGGCTGAGGACGAGAGGGGCGACCCGCGACATGAGTGGCGGCGGCTTAGCCCTGTGCGGAAAGGGGTGCAACGGGCGGATCAGGCGCGCGACGCACGACGGCGCAGCGCGATGGCGAGCAGGGCGAGGACCCCGACTTGTGGGCCCGTCGACGCGCAGCTCGACGTGTCGTTGCAGGGAGGTTGCACGTAGCCCCGCTCGGCGAGGCTGCTCTGACAGGTGCCGGTCTGCAAGATGGCGGCGTACTCCTCGAGGGTGAAGCGCACGGTCCCGCAGCGCACCCCGCCATCGACGACCTCCGCGAAACCACTCCAGCCCGTCCCGAAGACGCTCTCGGACCCGACTGCGCCTCCGCCCTCGATCAGCGAGCCAATCTCAGGCCCTCCGGCGTCCGTCGGGCCGAAGACGCGTTGAACGCGAAGCCCCACCGAGGAGCGCCCACCATCGAGCGCTACCGCTTCTCCGACCCCGCTCACGACCCAGGGCGACATGCCGTAGCAGTCACAGGGCACCACGCACCGAGCGCGCGCAACACCCGGCACGAGCAACACTGCGAGGAGCGCAACGAACCTCATCACTGTCTCCTGCGCTGCCTTGCGTTGCGCTCGTGCATCGGCCGCGTGAGCCGAACTGGTCAGCCTGATCAGCGATTCATACCACCGAGGAAGTCTGCGTTCCCCTTGCTGGGGCGCATGTGCTTGAGCACGAACTCCATCGCGTCGATGGGCGTGAACGGGTGCAGCACCTGCCGCAGCGCCGTGATGCGCACGAGGTCGGACGGAGGCAGCAGCAGCTCTTCCTTGCGCGTGCCCGACTTGTTGATGTCGAGACACGGGAAGATGCGCTTCTCGAAGAGCTTGCGGTCGAGCACGATCTCGCTGTTTCCCGTGCCCTTGAACTCTTCGAAGATCACTTCATCCATTCGGCTTCCGGTGTCGATGAGCGCGGTGCCGATGATGGTGAGCGAGCCACCCTCTTCGATGTTTCGCGCGGCGCCGAAGAAGCGCTTGGGCCGGTGCAGGGCGTTGGCGTCGACACCACCCGAGAGGATCTTGCCCGACGCGGGAACGACGGTGTTGTAGGCGCGCGCGAGGCGGGTGATCGAGTCGAGCAGAATGCAGACGTGCTGCTTCTGTTCGGCGAGGCGCTTGGCCTTGTCGATGACCATCTCGGCGACCTGCACGTGACGCGTCGCGGGCTCGTCGAACGTCGACGACACGACCTCACCGCGCACCGAGCGCTGCATGTCGGTCACTTCTTCGGGCCGCTCGTCGACGAGCAACACGATGAGGTGAATCTCGGGGTGATTCTTCGAGATGGCGTGCGCGATGTTCTGCAGCATCACCGTCTTGCCGGCCTTGGGAGGCGCGACGATCAGGCAGCGCTGGCCGAGCCCGATCGGGCAGAAGAGATCGATGATGCGCGTCGTGTAGTCGTTCGCGTCGTGCTCGAGCTTGAGCTTCTTCGTCGGGTACAGCGCCGTGAGGTTGTCGAAGAGAATGCGCTCTTTGACGTCGGCCGAGAACGGGTCGGCGAAGTTGATCTTCTCGACCCGCTGCAGCGCGAAGTACCGCTCGCCTTCACGCGGCTGACGAATCGGGCCGGTGACCGTGTCGCCGGGACGCAGGTTGAAGCGGCGCACCTGCGAGGGCGAGACGTAGATGTCGTCGGGGCTGGGCTGGTAGTCGGAGTCGGCCGAGCGCAGGAAGCCGTAGCCGTCGCTCATCATCTCCATGACGCCTTCGGCCTGCACTTCGAACTTCTTCTCGGTGACGTTCGAGAGAACGCTGACGAGCAGCTCCTGCTTCTTGAGCCCCTGCGTGCCCTCGATGCCCAGGTTGTGGGCCATCTTCGAGAGCTCGGTGATCTTCATGCGCTTCAGGTCGTTGAGCTTGAGCTCCTGAAGCTGCTCGTGCGGCGCGTTCTCGGCCGCGGCGTCGGCGGCGTCGTTGTTCGCGGGCGCCTCGGCCTGCTCGGTCTTGACGAGCTCTTCGCCCGAGATCTGCGCTTCACGAATGTCGTCGTCGCGAACGGCGCGGTTCGCCATCGGCGTCAGCACCGGCTTGACGCGCTTCTCGCCGTCTTCGCCTTCTTCACCGTCGCGCTCGTCGACGTCGCCTTCGGTCTCTTCGTCGCGCTCGTCGTCGGCCTCGGGCGGGTCGGGAATCTCTTCGACCTCCGAAGGCGCAGCGACTGCGCGCTTGACCTTCTTCTTGGCCTTCTCGTCGTCGTTCTTCTTCGCGGCGCGCTTCTTGTCGGACTTGGCGGGTGCCCTGGCCATGACGGTCGTACTCGGGGGAACCAGGGAGGAGTGCTGCGTGCTGCTCACCCGGATCGATGTGGCGGTGTTTGAAAAGCGGAGCGCGGGAAGAAAACCGTGCGCCCCGACAGCGAGAGCAAGGTACGGGCAGGGTTTTCAGGTGTCAAGGTGATCCGTCGGGCAGGTACGGTGTCGGGCATGAACCGCTCCGTGATTCTGGCCGCGCTGGTGCCGCTCCTTGCGGTCGCCGCGCCGAGGGAGATCGGGCCCGGGGCCAACCTCTCGACCGAGCTCCAGCCTCATGCCCGGAGACGAGCTGATTCTGCGCGGGGGCATGTACCCGGTGACGTCGCTCTTCCGCATCGACCGCAACGGCATGCCTGGCTCGCCGATCGTCATCCGGTCCAAGACAGGCGAGCAGGCCATCATCAACCGGCCCAACGCGAACCAGAACATCGTCGACATCGCCAGCCGGTACCTCGAGCTGCGCGACCTCGAGTTCTCGGGTGGCTCGGCGGGCCTCCGCTTCCTCTCGGGCGCGTCGTTCATCACCATCGAGGGCTGCAACGTGCACGACACCGACGACGTGGCGATTCGCGCGAACGACTCCGGCGCGCTCTACGACGGCTTTCGCATCGTGAGAAACCAGGTGCACCACACGAGCGGCACGGGCGAAGGCATGTACCTGGGCTGCAACAGCGCGAGCTGCCGCTTCGCCAACGGGCTCATCGCCGGCAACTGGGTGCATCACATGAACGGCCCGGGGATCGTTCAGGGCGACGGCATCGAAGTGAAGGAGGGCAGCTACAACAACGTGATTCGCGACAACGTGATTCACGACACGAACTACCCCTGCCTCACGCTGTACAGCGCGGGAACGAACGCGGCGACGCCGAACATCATCGAGCGCAATGTGATGTGGCGCTGCGGTGATCACGGCATTCAGGTGACGCGTGACGCGCGCGTGCAGAACAACATCGTCTTGAGCGCGGGCTCCGATGGCATCTCGGTGCAGGCGCACGCACAGGTGCCGAGCGGCCCCGGAGCGGTGCAGATCGTCAACAACACGGTGCTCGATGCCAATGGTTCGGCCATCGCGGTGCGTGGCGCAACGTCGGCGATTCTGGTGGCGAACAACGCGGTCTACACGTCGTCGGGCGCGGCGCTCTTCGTGAACGGCTCGGGCACCAACGTGACGTTCTCGAACAACGTCGGCGTGGGGACGGCGGCGATGCTCACGATGGGCAACCTCACGAACGACTTCGTTGGCGCGAATCTGGGCGGCACCGTACCGAACGAGGTGTTCCCGAAGACGGGCTCGGCGTTGATTGGCGCGGGCCTGGCGACGGCGGCTCCGATGGACGACTTCAACGGAACGACGCGCACGACGCCGACGACCGTGGGTGCGTATCAGTCGGCCGCGATGAACCCCGGGTGGACCCTCGCTGCGGGATTCAAGGCGATGGTGTCGACCGGCGGAGGTGCTGGCGGTGGCAGCGCTGGCGGTTCTGCTTCGGCTGGCGGTTCTGCTTCGGCTGGCGGCACTGCTTCGGCCGGCGGCACTGCATCGGCCGGCGGCACTGCATCAGCTGGCGGCTCTGCTGGTGGCGGCGCGCTGAACGAGACGCCCATGGGCTGTGGCTGCTCGACGGACGCCGGCTCGTTGTTCCTGCTTGCCGCGCTGACGCTCGCTGCGGCCAGTCGCCGCTCGCGCTGATCCGAAACGAACCGCGTGGACAGGCCGCGGGTTTCAGACTCAAAACCCGGCTCATGAAGCCAGCCGATCGCGTCGCGAAGCTCCGTGAAGAACTCGCGTACCACAACCACCGCTACTACACGCTCGACGCGCCCGAGATCTCCGACTCGGCGTACGACAAGCTCATGCGCGAGCTGCAGACGCTCGAGGCCGCGCACCCTGAGCTGATCACCCCTGACTCCCCGACTCAGCGTGTCGGCGGCGCGGTGCTCGAGAAGTTCGAGAAGGTGACGCACCGCCAGCAGATGCTCTCGCTCGGCAACGTGTTCGACGACGGCGAGTTCACCGAGTTCGACGACCGCATTCGCAAGGGCATGAACGTCGACGAAGTCCAATACGTCTGCGAACCGAAGATGGACGGTCTGGCCATCGAGCTCATCTACGAGAAGGGTCAGTTCGTGCAGGGCTCGACCCGCGGCGACGGCGTCATCGGCGAAGACGTCACCGAGAACCTGAAGACCATCAAGAACCTGCCGCTGTCCCTGTCAGGCAAGAAGATCCCGCCGCTGCTCGAAGTGCGTGGCGAGGTCTTCATTCGCAAGGCCGACTTCAAGCGCATGAACGATCAGCTGCTCGCCCGGGGCGAAGAAGCGTTCGTCAACCCGCGCAACAGCGCCGCCGGCTCGCTCCGTCAGCTCGACTCGAAGAACACCGCGTCGCGTCCGCTCTCCATCTATCTGTACGAGGTCGGCGTCGTGGAAGGCCGGGAGTTCGAACACCACGTCGAGAAGCTCGACGCGCTCGCGGGCTGGGGCTTGCCCGTGAACCCGCGCCGCAACGTGGTGAAGGGCTTCGCCGGCGTGAAGGGCGCGTGGAGTGCCCTGCTCGCCGAACGCCACGCCCTGCCCTACGAGATCGACGGCCTCGTGGTGAAGGTCGACCGCACCGACTACCGCACTCGCCTGGGCCAGGTGTCGAAGAGCCCACGCTGGGCGGTCGCGTGGAAGTTCCCTCCCGAAGAGATGGAGACGAAGGTCGAGCGCATTCTCGTGCAGGTCGGCCGCACCGGTGCCATCACGCCGCTCGCCGAGCTCACGCCCGTCTTCGTCGGTGGCGTCACGGTGTCTCGCGCGACGTTGCACAACGAAGACGAGCTGCGCCGAAAGGACGTGCGCGAGGGCGACTGGGTCTTCGTGCGCCGCGCTGGCGACGTCATTCCCGAGATCGTCAAGGTCATCACCGCGAAGCGCACCGGCAAGGAGAAGGAGTTCGTCTTTCCCACGAAGTGCCCGATCTGCGGCGGCGCCGTGAAGCGTGAAGAAGACGCGGCCGTGCAGCGCTGCACCAACCGCGCGTGTCCGGCCCAACTCGCAGGCCGTCTGCGTCACTTCGCCACCCGCACCGCGATGGACATCGACGGCCTCGGCGAAAAACTCTGCGAAGCGATGGTCGAGAAGGAGCTCGTCACCTCGGTCGCCGGCCTCTACGATCTCGACCTCGACACGCTCACCGGCCTCGAGCGCATGGGCGAGAAGAGCGCCCAGAACCTGCTCGACGCGATCGTGAAGTCGAAGGAGACGACGCTGCGCCGCTTCATCTACGCGCTCGGCATTCCCGACGTTGGCGAAGCGACCGCGAAGGCCCTCGCAGAGCACTTCCGCGAAGTGCCGGCGCTGATGAACGCGTCGCTGGAGGATCTGCAGAAGGTGAAGGACATCGGCCCCGAGATGGCCGCGTCGATTCGCGAGTACTTCGAAGAAGCCGAGAACCGCGCCGTCGTGACCGCGCTGCTGAAGGCTGGTGTCTCCCCGAAACCGCCCGAGGTCGTCGCGGGTGGCGCCTTCACCGGCAAGACGATCGTGCTCACCGGAACGCTCTCGTCGATGAGCCGTGATGAGGCGAAGGAAGCCATCGAGAAGCGCGGCGGCAAGGTGTCAGGCAGCGTGTCGAAGAAGACCGACATGCTCGTGGCTGGAGAAGAGGCTGGCTCCAAGCTGACGAAGGCGAAGGAGCTCGGCGTGAAGGTGCTCACCGAGGCCGAGTTCGCCGCCCTGTTGAAGTAGCGACGTGCTGACCACTCTCGTTCACACCCATGGCGCGTCGTTGATTTGAATCAACGAGCGTCGTCGACCACACTGCCCGCTCCATGCGCGTTCTCCGAGTGGGTCTGCTGATCGTCTTCTCTCTGTCTGCTTGCGACGGAGTCACTGGCATCGAAGGTGACGGAGGAGGCGGCGGCTCCGCAGGGAATGACGGCGGCAACACCGCTGGCGGAACGGCGACTGGAGGCGGCGTCGCGACGGCAGGTGGAGCTGCATCGGCTGGCGGAGCTGCAGCAGGTGGAACCGCTTCGGCCGGCGGCGACGCGTCGGCAGGTGGAACCGCCTCAGCGGGAGGAACCGCGTCGGCCGGTGGAACTGCGTCGGCAGGCGGAACTGCGGCAGCAGGTGGAATCGCATCGGCAGGGGGAACCGCATCGGCTGGCGGAACTGCATCGGCTGGTGGAACCGCATCGGCTGGCGGAACTGCATCGGCTGGTGGAACTGCATCGGCTGGCGGAACTGCGTCGGCAGGTGGAACTGCGTCGGCAGGTGGAACTGCATCGGCAGGTGGAACTGCGTCGGCTGGCGGAACCGCGTCGGCAGGTGGAACCGCATCGGCAGGTGGAACCGCGTCTGGTGGTGGCTTCGTCGTCGTGAACGATGGCGGGTTCGGCTTCGTCACCCGCCCTGCGAACCCGACGTGCGTCGCCCCGCCCCGCCCGATGATCAACTCGGGCATTCAGATCGTCCGAGCGTTCCCGAACGTCACCTTCGCCAACCCGACCGCAATGGCGCAGGGCACTGGCGACCCCTCGCGCATCTTCATTCTCGAGAAGGCGGGCGTGGTTCGTGCGTTCCCGAATCAGGCCAACGTCATGAGCAACCAGATCACGACGGTGCTCAACGTCTCGACCAGGGTCGACAACACGCAGAACGAAGGCGGAGCGCTCGGCCTCGCCCTTCATCCCCAGTGGGCCACGCGAAAGGAGCTCTTCCTCTCGTACACGCGCGCTGGCCGCGGCGCTGGCGTTGCGCTGGTCAGTGTCATCTCCCGCTTCCGCAGCAACGACAACGGCGTGACCTTCGACCCCAACAGCGAAGAGCGCCTGCTGCAGCTCGATCAGCCCTTCACCAACCACAACGGCGGCAACATCGCGTTCGGGCCTGACGGCTTCCTCTACATCGGCTTCGGCGACGGCGGCTCCGGTGACGACCCGATCAACGCTGGCCAGCGCCTCAACACGATTCTCGGAAAGATGCTGCGCATCGACGTGAACGTCTCGTTCGACGCTGGCGTGGGCTACGCGATCCCCTCCACGAACCCGTATGCGTCGAACGGCCAGGCGTGCAACCTGACCAGCCAGAACCAGCGCGTCGACGGTGGCAGCGTGATTCGGTGCTCCGAGATCTGGGCGTACGGCCTGCGCAACCCCTGGCGCTGGAGCTTCGATCAGAGCACCGGCACGCTCTGGGCTGGCGACGTCGGCCAGAACAACTGGGAAGAGATCGACATCATCACCGCCGGCGGCAACTACGGCTGGAACGTCTGCGAGGGCATGGGCAATCGCGGCGTCGGAGGCACGCTGCCTGACGCAGGCTCACCGCTGTGCAACCTCGTGGGCCGGGTCGAGCCAGTCGCCGTCTACGGTCGCGGGCTCGGCTATTCGGTCACGGGCGGCTACGTCTATCGGGGCGCCACGGTGCCGGCGCTCGTCGGCCGGTATGTGTTCGGCGACTACGGCTCGGGGCGCGTCTGGTACATCGACGAGAACGTCAGCACCGGCGCGCGCACGATGGTGCAGATCGCCGACACGAACCTGAGCATCGGCTCCTTCGGCCAGACGCTCGACGGAGAGGTCTTCATCATCGACCTGCCGAACGGCACGCTGAGCCGTTTCACGCCGATGGGCCCGACCGACGCCGGCACGACCTTCCCCGCCACGCTCTCGGCCACTGGTTGCTTCAACGCCTCGATGCAGCCCGTCGCGGCGCTGGTTCCCTACGACCTGAACTCGCCGCTGTGGAGCGACGGCGCGCTGAAGGAGCGCTTCTTCGCCATTCCCGACGGCACCACCATCGGACTCCTGCCGGACGGCGACTTCGACTTCCCCAACGGCACCGTCACCGTGAAGACGTTCTCGCTCGCGGGGCAGAAGATCGAGACGCGCCTGCTGGTGCGGCACTCCGATGGGCAGTGGGCGGGCTACTCGTACGAGTGGCGCACCGATCAGACGGACGCCGATCTGCTGGCTGCCGGCAAGAGCAAGGTCGTCGGCTCACAGACCTGGCAGTACCCGAGCCGCGGCGAGTGCATGACGTGCCACACGGCGACGGCGAATCGAACGCTGGGCCCCGAGCTCGCGCAGCTCAACCGCACGCTCGCCTACCCACGAGGCGTCACCGCGAACCAGGTCGAGACGCTCGCAGCCCTCGGCTACTTCTCGACGCCACTCCCGAACATCGCCTCGAACCTGCCCCGGCTCGAGCCGCCTCAGGGTGCAGGCCCGCTCGACGCGCGCGCCCGCGCCTACCTGCACAGCAACTGCTCCAACTGTCATCGCAACGGCGCCGTGCAGGGTCCGCACGATCTTCGGTACAGCCTCACGTTCCGCAACACGAACACCTGCAACGTGTCGCCGACCAACGGCACCCTGGGCGTTCCGGGAGCGATGATTCTGGCGCCCGCCAACCCGAGCCTGTCGATCATCTCGTTGCGCATGCACGCGCTGAACAGCTTCCGCATGCCGCCGCTCGGAACGTCCATCGTCGACCCGCAGGGCACCGCGCTGATCGACTCGTGGATCACCAGCGTCACCATGTGCCCCTGACGTTCTCGCGCTCGAGGTCGAAATGATGATGCCGCCCCGCCAGCTGCTCTGGATGCCGCTCGTGTTGCTCGTCACCGCTTGTCCAGAAATACCGGGAATGGAGAGCGATGGCGGCGCAGACGGTGGCGACGTCGTCGACGCGGGAATGCCTCCGCAGGCCGACGCCGGGCCCGGGTTGCTCAGCCGGCCAGCGAACCCGACCTGCCTCGCGCCGCAGCGGCCGATGCTGTCGTCGGGCGTGCAGGTCACGCGGGCGTTCAACGGCCTCACGTTCTCGCTGCCGATGCTGCTCATCCAGGCGCCCGCCACGCCCGATCGACTCTTCGTGATGGAGCGCGCAGGCGTCGTGAAGTCCTTCCCCAACCGGCCCGACGCGGGCACGCCCGAGGTGCGCACCGTCATCGACATCAACATGCGCGTGAACGACTCCGGCGAAGGCGGCCTGCTGGGCATGGCCTTTCACCCGCAATGGCCCACGCGCAAAGAGCTCTTCCTCTCGTACACGCGCGATGGCTCGCCGCTCGTGAGCGTCATCTCCCGCTTTCGCACCACCGACGACGGGCTCACCTTCGACCCCGGCAGCGAAGAGCGCCTGCTCGAGCTCGACCAGCCGTACACGAACCACAACGGCGGCGGCATCGCGTTCGGCCCCGACGGCTTTCTGTACATCGGCTTCGGAGACGGCGGCTCGGGCGGCGACCCGCTCGGCGCAGGCCAACGCCCCGACACCAACCTCGGAAAGTTCCTTCGCATCGACGTGAACGTGCCCGCGGCCCAGCGCTACGCGATTCCACCCACCAACCCGTTCGCGAACGGCACCGTGTGCAACAACGGTCGCTCGACGATGATCGCAGACGCGGGGACCGGGCAGACCCGCTGCGCCGAGATCTACGCGCTCGGCGTTCGCAACCCCTGGCGCTGGAGCTTCGACACCGGCACGGGCGAGCTCTGGGCCGGCGACGTGGGCCAGGGCACCTGGGAAGAGGTCGACGTCATCACCAACGGCGGCAACTACGGCTGGCGCACGTGCGAGGGCTTCTTCCGGCAAGGCTCGACGTCGAACCGCTGCAACACGCCGGGCTTCATCGATCCCATCGTCGCGTACGACCGGAGCGTCGGGCAGTCGATCACCGGCGGTTACGTGTATCGCGGCTCGACCATTCCCGGCCTCGTCGGCCGCTTCGTCTTCGGCGACTACCAGACCGGCATCATCATGGCCGTCGCCGAGAACCCGGTGACCGGTGAGCGCACCATCGAGCAGCTCGCCGACACCAACCTCGCGATCTCGTCCTTCGGGCAGACCCTCGATGGAGAGATCTTCGTGCTCGGCCTCACCAACGGGCAGATCCACCGCCTCGCGCCGATGGGCACGCCGATGGCGTCGACGTTTCCGCAGCGGCTCTCGCAGACCGGCTGCTTCGACCCGATGGACGTGAAGAAGCCCGGGCCGATGCTGATTCCGTACGACTTGAACTCACCGCTCTGGAGCGACGGCGCCGAGAAGGCTCGCTGGTTCGCGGTTCCCGACGGCACCACCATTCGCGTCGGCAGTGACGGCGACTTCGAGTTCCCCAACGGCACCGTGACGGTGAAGACGTTCTTCCTCGGGGGCAAGCGCATCGAGACGCGGCTGTTGATACGGCACCCGGATGGCCAGTGGGCCGGCTACAGCTACGAGTGGCGCGACGACGAGTCAGACGCCGACCTGCTGCCGGCGGGCAAGACGAAGGTGATCGGCTCTCAGACCTGGCAGTACCCGAGCCGCGCGCAGTGCCTGTCGTGTCACACCGCGGCCGCTGGACGATCGCTCGGCCCCGAGGTGGCGCAGCTCAACCGCGACCTCGTGTACCCGCGCAACGTCATCGCCAACCAGCTCGAGACCATGGAGACCATCGGTCTGCTCGCGGTGCCGCTCGGCATGCCGGTGTCAGCCCTCCCACGGCTCGAGCCGGCGACTGGGAATGGAAGCGCCGAAGCGAAGGCCCGCGCGTACCTGCACAGCAACTGCTCGGTCTGTCACCGCAACGGCGCAGGTCAGGGCCCGCAGGACTTCCGGTACTCGCTCTCGTTCATGCAGATGAACGTGTGCAACACGACGCCGCTCAATGGCGACACGGGCGTCGCGCGCGCACGGCTGCTGACGCCGATGAACCCGGGCCAGTCACTCATCTCGCTGCGCATGAAGGCGACGAACACCTTCCGCATGCCGCCCCTGGGCTCGAGCGTGGTGCATGGTGATGGCGTCTCGCTCATCGATGCGTGGATCAACGGAGTCACCGCGTGTCCCTGAGAGCGTGGGCGCTGGTGCTGCTGGCCGGGTGTGGCGCGCAGACGGGCGTTGAAGACGCGGGCTCGCTCGCTGGTGGCGATGCTGCAGGCGGAACAGCAGTCGTCGGAGGTGGCTCGGCGAGCGCGGGTGGAACAGCGACGGAGGGCGGATCAGCGCTCGCCGGCGGCGCTGCGACGGCAGGTGGAGCGGCAGGTGGCCTGGTCGACGCAGGAGTCGACGCCGGCACCTGCACCGCGAGCTTCTGTGACGACTTCGAGCGCTACGACGCGGGCAGTCCTCCGCGCGCTCCGTGGACGACGTCGGTGCAGGGCGGCGCGGTGACCATCGACGTGACGCGCGCGCACTCGGGCAGCAAGTCGGTGCGCGTGACGACCGATGGCCAGATGGCCTACCGCCGCGCGTACTTCAGCGTCGGAGCGCCCTTCTTCCCAGTCACCGGCAACGCCTTCTACGGCCGCATGTGGGTCTACCTGGCAGCGGCACCGTCGATGACGACGCATTGGACGAACATCTCTGGCGAAGGCATGGCGTCGTTCAACAACCAGTCGTTCGCCGCCTACGTCCGCTACGGCGGGCAGGTGATGAAGCGCTTGATGGCGAACTACGACAGCCAGACGTTCAGCTCCGATTGCTGGCAGCACTCGCAAACCGCGTTTCCCGAGGCGCGCTGGGCCTGCATGGAGTGGCACTTCGACGGTCCCAACGAGCGCATGGAGTTCTGGCTCGACGGCACGCAGGTGAGCGCGCTCACCGTCAGTCACCGCGGCCAGGGCTGCATCGCGAACGGGCTGTCAGGCCAGTGGGTGATG
Source organism: Archangium gephyra (assembly GCA_943370055.1). Lineage (GTDB taxonomy): Bacteria > Myxococcota > Myxococcia > Myxococcales > Myxococcaceae > Xiheimicrobium > Xiheimicrobium gephyra_A. The sequence goes on along the minus strand of CALRPN020000051.1, from coordinate 54,523 downwards.
CCGAACTTCTCGACGCTGCGCCTGGGCTGGGAGCACTACCAGACGTCGATTCCCATTCAGCTGTGGGTCGACGACGTGGCCCTGGGCAGGCAGCGGGTCGGCTGTCAGTAGCGCAGCGCTTACTTCTTCTTGAACTCGACGCGGCGGTTCGCGGCCCAGGCGTCTTCACCCGAACCCGAGACGGCCGGCTTGTTCTCGCCGTAGCCAACGGTGTCGAGCGCTCCGCCCGCGACGCCGAGATCGACGAGGTACTTGCGCACCGAGGCCGCACGCTTCTGCGAGAGCACCATGTTGTACTCTTCGGTGCCGCGCTCATCGGCGTGGCCTTCGAGCGTGAAGCGCAGCGCGCCCTTCTTGATGCAGTCGGCGTACTGCGACAGCGAGGACTGGACCGAGCCCGACAGGTTGTATTCGTTGAAGTCGAAGCGCACCGCCTCGAACGTGCACGCAGGGCCCTTCACCTCGACGGTGGCGCAGCGGCCGGCCTTGCACTCCTGGCCCGACGGACAATCTTCGTTCGCGGCGCAGGTGCCCTCAGCCTTGAAGTTCGGGTCGACGACGCACTTGCCCGACGAGCACTTCTTGCCGATGCCGCACGGACCCGCGCCGGGGCCGCACTCGGGCTTGGGCACGCACTTGTTCGTGTCGCAGACGAAGCCGGCCTTGCAGTTCTCGTCGGTCCCACACTCCTTGCACTGGCCCTGAACGCAGACCTCGCCCTTCTCGGTGCAGGTCTCGTCGCTCTTGCAGTTCGGGTACGTGGGAGGGCACCCCGTCAGAGCGAGGAGCGCGGTGGCGATGAACAATCCGGACAGGTAGCGCATGGCGTCATTCCCTCGTGAGTGGGTGTGGGCCCAACGACGGGTTCCCCTTACAGACTGCGATCGCGAGGGGCAACCAAGTTCAACCATGGGTGATTCCTTCGAAAGTGGGAACTCGCGTGCTCAGGCAGCCACATTGCACTGGTGACACCCGACGCCGCCCGAACCGCGGCAGACTGGCCACACCCTGTCGTCCGGAGAACACATGCCCGCCACCGCCCTCATCGTCGATGACGAGAAGAACATCCTGCTGACGCTGAACCAGGCGCTGCAGCTCGAGGGGTACAAGACCGAGCTCGCCGCTGGAGGCCAGCTGGCCCTCGACGTCATCGCCAACAAGCCGGTCGACGTGGTGCTGATGGACGTGAAGATGCCCGACCTCGACGGGCTGGCCGCGCTCGAGCGCATCAAGGTGCTGAGACCCGACCTGCCCGTCATCATGATGAGCGGCCACGGGACGATCGAGACCGCCGTGAAGGCGACGCACCTGGGCGCGCGCGACTTTCTCGAGAAGCCGATCTCGCGTGACCGGTTGCTGCTGGCGCTTCGCAACGCGCTCGAGCTCTCGCAGGTCATCGAGGAGTTGAAGGAGCTCAAAGCCGACAGCGGCCGCTTCGACATGCTCGGGCAGAGCACGGCCATGCAGCGCATCTACGGCGTCATTCAGCGCGCGGCGCCGTCGGAAGGGCGAGTGCTCATCACCGGCGAGAACGGCTCGGGCAAGGAGCTCATCGCGCGGGCGATTCACCAGCAGTCGAAGCGCAAGGCGAAGCCGTTCGTGAAGCTGAACTGCGCCGCGGTGCCGCACGAGCTGATCGAGTCGGAGCTGTTCGGCCACGAGAAGGGCGCGTTCACGGGAGCCCTGGCCGCACGCCGTGGAAAGTTCGAGCTCGCGCACGAAGGCACGCTCTTCCTCGACGAGGTCGGCGACATGCCGCAGGCGATGCAGGCGAAGCTGCTGCGCGTGCTGCAGGAAGGCGAGCTCGAGCGCGTCGGTGGCAGCGAGACCATCAAGGTCGACGTGCGCGTCATCGCCGCGACGAACAAGGATCTCGAGCGTGAGATCGCGAACGGCCGCTTCCGCGAAGATCTCTACTTCCGGTTGAACGTCGTGCAGCTGCACTCGCCGCCGATGCGCGAGCGGAAAGAAGATCTGCCCGTGCTCATCGAAGCGTTCCTCGAGGAGTCGTGCCGGAAGAACGGCCGCAAGGTGCTGCGCGTCGCGCCCGATGCCCTGCACCGCATGATGGAGCACGACTACCCGGGCAACGTGCGTGAGCTGCGCAACCTCGTCGAGCGGCTCGCGATTCTCTGTGAAGGCCCGCTGGTGGTGATGGCCGACGTCGACGCGATGTGGCCACGCAGGCGCGTGCAGCAGAACGTGGCTCCCGTGCAGGAGAACGGGCCGATGCAGTCGTCGACGCCAGTGGTGACGAGCGCGCCGATGAACCTGCCGGTGGCGCCGATGCCGGCCGCTCCCCTGCCTCCGCCGATGCGCTTCAAGCCCGACCGCCCGTTCCGCGATCAGGTCGAAGATGCGGAGCGCGAGATCATTCTCGGCGCGCTCTCGTTCACGAAGGACAACGCGACCGAAGCGGCGCGGCTGCTCGATCTCGAGCGTGGGCACTTCTACAAGAAGATGAAGTCGCTCGGCCTGCGCCGCGCGGGTGGCGAAACGACGACGACCGAAGCAGGCGATACTCCGAGGCCATGAGAGCTCCTTCGTTCGTGGCGACACAGAGCTGAACGCAAAACGGCCCGCGCTCCTCATGAAGGAGGCGGGCCGCAGCTTCACGACAGACTCACTGCACTTCGCTGGCGTCGACAGCGGTCGCGACGACCTTGATGTTCACGAAGCGGTTCGAGTCGACGATGCCGTTGACGACGCGGTTGGTGACGGCGGGCGGTGAGTAGAACTCGGTCTTCTTCGGGTCCGACACCATCGCGCCGCGCGCGGCCGTGAGCTCGTCCTGAATGTTCTTCCGCATCCACCCGTTCGCGTAGTCGTTGCGCTTGCCGGCATCCATGTTCGCCACGCGCGGCAGCTGGGCGAGCCCGTTCGGCACCTTGCCCATCAGATCCTTCGCCAGGCCCATCAGCTGCGGGTTGACCGTGCCGCCCGGCGCGAAGTCTTCCGGCTTTCCGCCGAGGCCGACGTAGAGCATGCCGGTCGTCTTCTGCGTCCACTCCGGCAGCTTCGCGGGATCGGTCGGCGCACGCGCGATCGCTTCGGCGGCCATGATCTCCTGGAGCAGCGGCTTCGCGAGCTTCATGAACTCTTCGTCGCCCATGCCCATGCGCTGCTGCACGACGGGCTTGAACGCGAGAATCGAAGCGCAGCTCACCACGCCGCCGACCTCTTTGAACGGCGCGTAGGTCTCGGCGAAGTTCTTCACGAGATCGGCGGTCGACTCAGGCTTCCACGCGAGCGAGCGGCCGACGGGCAGCGGCTCGTAGCCCGAGTAGCGACCCGACTTGAGCGAGCCGTCGAAGCGCGCTGCCTGGTACGCGTCGTACTCGGCCTTGGTGGGCGGGCGAATCTGCTCGGGCTTGAGGCCTTCCTTCTTCCACAGCGGCTCGAAGCTCGTCTCGTCGGCAGCGGTGAACTCACGGCCGTTCGCCGCCTTGAACTTGTCCTTGAACGTGCTCCACAGCTTGCTGCCCTCGTCAGCGCCGAAGATCTCTTTGAACGCCGCCTCGTTGTGCGGAACGTTGAGCCCGACGTTGGTGACGATCGTCTTGTGCTCGGCGCAGTACGTGTGCCAGCTCGGGTCGTCCTTCAGGTACGACTCGCCCTTGAGCCAGTCGCGATAGAACATCAGCGTGGTGTTCACATCGACCGTGCGGAACGGGTCGTTCTTGTAGTCAGGCGGGAACTTCACGCCCGCGTTCAGCACGCTGTCGGCCGCGAGCAGGTTCTTGTTCAGCGTCGCCTGCTGCGTGCCCGCCATCGAGATGACCTGCACGTTGGCCGGGTAGCCTTTCACCTGCCAGGTCTTGCCGTGGTAGTTCTCGGGTGAGTTGGTCGTCTTGCCGCCGCCCACGTACGCGCCGGTATGGGTGTTGCCCATCTCGGTCTTGAGCATGGTGTCGCCGAGATCCTTGATGCCGCCCGCGTGCTTCTCGGGGTGGATGTACGCGACCAGCGAGAAGATGGGGTCGTTGGGGCCCAGGCCCGACTCCTTGCGAATCAGATCGTCCATCTGCTTCGCCGCCGCAGGGTCGTTGTCCTTCACCGGCACCAGGCGCATGCCCGTCTTGCCGCCGCCCAGGTCGTACTGCATGTCGCGCACGACGAACTCCTTGCCGCCCGGCAGCTTCACCGTGGTGGTGCCGAACTTCTCGGCCGCGATGCCGCCGAACGCGTCTGCGAGCACCTCGGGCTTCAGCTTCGCGCCTTCGAACGTCGCCGGCCCCTGCTTGTGCATCGGCGCCGTCTTCGGAATCTGAACCTTGTTCACCATGCCGTCCGGGTCGTTCCGGGCGACGCGGCCACCGGTGTTCGCGCGCGGAGCCCAGCCAGGTTGCGCGGGGGTCGCGGGCGTCGTCGGCGTCGCGGGCGTGGTGTTCGTGGTCGCCGTGGTTGAAGTGGTGGACGTCGTCTGCGGCGTGGTGACGCGGTTGTTCGTGACTGGACCGGGCATCGGGCAAACCCCTCGACAGCGAGTGGAAGAACGTCGGTCTTACACTGGACCACCCCCACCTGCGCAAAGCGCCCCGTCGATTCTGGCGCGCCATGTCGAAGGCCGGGGAACTGCTTGGGAATCGGGGAGCGGCGTGTTCTCTCGTGGCCCATGTCATCACTGAGCCGTCGGGACTTTCTGGCGTCGACCGGGCTGGCCACGGCGTCGATCATCGCTTCACGTTCGGGGCTCGTCGAAGCGCGCGGCCTGGTGCTCGAGCCTGTGCTCCTGGCCGTCATCGACGCGGCGCTGTCGACGGCTCGATCGAGTGGCGCGACGTACGCGGACGTTCGCATTCACCGCCGCCGCGAAGAGAACGTGTCGGTGCGAGACGATCACGCGGCGGGCACGGCCGACTCCGAGCGCTACGGCGTGGGCGTGCGGGTGCTGAAGGACGGCGCGTGGGGCTTCGCGTCGACGTCGCGCGTGGACGCCGCCGAGGTGAAGAAGGTGACGCTGACCGCGGTGGCGATCGCAGTGGCCAATGCGCCGCTCCGACAGAAGCCGATCGAGCTCGCTCCGACCGGGGCCTCCGTCGACGTGTGGCAGACGCCGATGCAGAAGGACCCGTTCAAGATTCCCGTCGCCGACAAGCTCGAGCTGCTGCTGGGCATCTCGAACACGCTGAGGAAACAAAAGGTGACCGCGTTCGCCGAAGCGAGCCTGTCGACGCGGCTCGAGTGGAAGGTGTTCGCCAGCACCGACGGCACGCTGGTCGAGCAGGCCATCACGCGGATCGGCCCCTCGTATTCCGTCACGTTGGTGAACGACGGCGACTTCGTCTCGCGCGGGTGGGACGGCCAGGGCCGGCAGGCCGGCTGGGAGTGGCTCGCCGAGTCGCGCTTCGTGGAAGACGCCGAGCAGGTGGCTGAAGACGTGCGCGTGAAGCTGGCAGCGCCGCCCGTCGAGCCGGGCCGGAAGGACTTGATTCTCTCGCCCGAGAACCTGTGGCTCACGATTCACGAGTCCGTCGGGCACCCGACCGAGCTCGATCGTGCCCTCGGAGACGAAGCCAACTTCGCCGGCACCAGCTTCGCGACGCCCGACAAGTTGAAGACGCTCCAGTACGCAGCGCCGATCGTCACGCTGTACGCGGACAAGACGACGCCGGGAGGCCTGGCCACCTGCGGCTACGACGACGACGGCGTGCGCACAGGCCGCTGGAACCTCGTCGAGAAGGGAAAGTTCGTCGGCTACCAGACGACGCGTGATCAGGCCGCGTGGATTGGCGAGAAGGAATCGCGCGGCTGCTCGTACGCGCAGGACCACTCGTCGGTGCCGTTTCAGCGCATGCCGAACGTGTCGCTGCAGCCGGGCGACAAAGACCTCGGGGTGAAGGAGCTCATCGCCGCGACCGACGACGGCATCTACGTGCAGGGCGACGGCAGCTGGTCGATCGATCACCAGCGCTACAACTTCCAGTTCACCGGCCAGATGTTCTTCGAGGTGAAGAAGGGGAAGATCACCCGCGCGCTGCGTGACGTGGGCTACCAGTCGAACACGCTCGAGTTCTGGAACGCGTGCGATCTCATCGGCGGACCGAAGGAGTTCCGGCTGGGCGCGGCGTTCGACGATGGCAAAGGAGAGCCGATGCAGTCGAACCCGGTGAGCCACGGCTGCCCGCCGACGCGGTTCAAGAAGATCTCCGTCATCAATACGCGCACGAAGAAGGGAGCCTGAGCCATGCCGCTCTCCGAGAAGCAGCTGGGGCAGGCGATGCAGAAGGTGTTGGCCGCGGCGAAGAAGCTCGAGCCAAAGGCCGAGGTGTTCGTCGGGCTCGAGTCGGCGAAGCGGGCGCACGTTCGTTACGCGCGCAACGAGGTGACGACGACGGGAGAGATCGACGAAGCCGGCCTGACGGTGTCGGTGCGGCTCGGCCTCAAGGCGGCGACGAGCTCGAGCAACCAGACCGATGACGCGTCGATGACGGCGCTGGTGGAGCGCACGGTTCGCCTCGCGAAGCTGGCACCAGAAGATCCCGAGCTGATGCCGGTGCTGGGCCCGCAGACGGTGAAGCGAAACGAGCTGGCCTTCGACCCGAAGGTCGACGCGCTCGACGCAAAGGGCCGCGCGGCGATCATCAAGGAGGCCATCGCGCCCGGGCGTGAACGTTCGCTCGGCACTGCAGGGTTTCTGTTCCAGTGGAGTGGGCTCGTCGGCAAAGCGAGCTCGGCCGGCCTGCTCCAGACGCACCCTGCGACGGGACTTCAGCTCTCGGTGACCGCACGAACTCCGTCGGGAACCGGCTCAGGTCGCGGCCAATTCTATGGACGACGGCTGACGGGCTTCGACCCGGGCCAGGTCGCGAAGAACGCGTGCGACACGGCGAAGCGCTCCGAGAACCCGCGCAAGCTCGAGCCAGGCCGTTACACGGTCGTGCTCGAACCGGCGGCGACCGCGATGCTGGCCGAGTCACTCTTGAGCGCGATGGACCAACGCTCGGCCGACGAAGGCCGCTCGTTCTTCTCGAAGGTGAAGGTAGGTGAGACGCCGCTCTCCTCGCTCGTCACCATTCGCAGCGATCCGCGCAACGCGCGCACGCCAATGCTGCCGTTCGATGGCGAAGGCCGGCCGCTCGAGGTGCAGCCGTGGATCAGCGCTGGGAAGATCGAAGCGCTGGCGATGTCACGGTTCTGGGCGCAGAAGACGAAGCGCACTCCCGTTGGTGGGCATGGCGGGTTCGAGCTGGCTGCAGGCACGACGCCTCGCGCGAAGCTGCTCGAGGGCATCAAGCGTGGCGTCCTCATCAGCCGCTTCTGGTACACGAATTGGGTCGACGGGCAGACGTTGCTGATCACGGGCCTCACCCGCGACGGCACGTTCCTCATCGAAGATGGTCAGCTTGTGGCGCCGGTGAACAACTTCAGGTTCAACCAATCGGTCGCCGAAGCGTTCACGAAGTGTGACGCGCTGTCGACCGAGCTCGAGGCCGCGAACGATGCAGAGACCGTCACGCCCGCGATGCGGACGCACGAGTTCCTGTTGGCGTCGGTGTCTGAAGCCGTCTGATCAGGACAGCCCGGGAATGGTGCCTGCGCGCGTCCAGTTGCGGCCAGCGGCGTTCTCGAAGATGCCGACGCCATCGCGGCGACCGCGGGCTTCCATCGTGCGGCCATCGCCGAGGCTGATGGCGATGTGGTTCGGGTCACCGGCGCGGAAGAGCAGCGCGCCCGGCGTGCGGAGCGCTTCTTCGACCGACATCGGGTTCGTGGCCGCGATCTGATTCGCGCTGCCATCGGGGAAGTTCACGCCAGCACGTCGCGCGGCCCACTCGATCAACTCGGAGCAGTCGAAGGCCGCCGGGTTGTCGTTGTTGGGGCTCGCCTCCGCGCCGAAGATGTACGGCTTTCCCTGCTGGCCGAGCGCGTTCCAGAGGAACTCCTGGGTCGTTCCAGTGCCTCGACCGTTGGGCGGCTGCACGGTCGTGTTGTCCGTGCGCCCGTCGACGCGGGGCGGCCGCGAGTCGAAGCCCGAGAGGCCCATCGCGCCGGCCGTGGCAGGCCCCGCGACGCCGTCGACCTGAAGGCCCTTCGCCTGCTGGAACGAACGCAGCGCGCGCTCGGTGAGCGGGCCAAACCGGCCGTCGATGCCGCCTGGGTTGAAACCAGCCTCCTGCAGCTTCTGCTGGAGGGTACGAACGCTGTCTCCGGAACTCCCGATTCGAAGGCTCATGTGGTCATTCTCGAATGGGCGAGCGACGACGTGTTCAGGAGATTTCGGGAATCAGTTTTACGCGCTGCGCTCAAGTCAGCAGAGGGCACCACAGAGGCGCACATCGGCGCCATGTGTCGACTCAAGCGCTTGCGCGAAGGACCACTTCGCCAATCGGTGAAGACAGCCAGTCACAGGGTTCGGCACGGCCTGGCGTTGGCGGTCGAGCTCACGGGAGTGGGCGGCTCATCAGGGAGGTCGGCCTTCCTCGCGCGCACCCGGGGTCGCCGAGGAGAACGATGCTGGGTTGAACGGGTTCTTCGTCTGAAGTCGGGCGCAGAGCTCTGCGCGGCGCACGTCAGAATGATGAGGAGCGGCGACGGCGAAGAAGCGTGAGGGCAAGAACAAGCAGGGGCTCCGCACCCGTAGCGGAGCAACCACCGGGTGTCGTCGAGCTGCCGCCTCCGGCAGTTCCGCCGGCAGTCGCAGTTCCGCCGGCAGTCGCAGTTCCGCCAGCAGTCGTAGTTCCGCCGGCAGTCGCAGTTCCACCGGCAGTCGCAGTTCCACCCGCAGTCGCAGTTCCACCCGCAGTCGCGGTTCCGCCCGCAGTCGCGGTTCCGCCGCCGCTCGCAGTTCCGCCGCCGCTCGCAGTTCCGCCTGCCGTCGCAGTTCCGCCAGCCGTCGCAGCTCCGCCACCGACTGCGGTTCCGCCACCGACTGCAGCTCCGCCACCGACTGCGGTTCCGCCACCGACTGCCGTTCCGCCACCGACTGCCGTTCCGCCACCGATTGCCGTTCCGCCACCGACTGCCGCTCCGCCACCGACTGCGGTTCCGCCACCGACTGCGGTTCCGCCACCGACTGCCGTTCCCCCACCGACTGCCGTTCCGCCGCCGACTGCGGTTCCGCCACCGACTGCGGTTCCGCCACCGACTGCGCTTCCGCCGCCAGTCGAACCCGAGCACGTGCCCAACTCGTAGTAGCCGGGACGGGTCTCACGAATCGTCGTGCGATTGCTGAACAGTCCAAGATTGTCATTCGAGCCAACCGCACACGCAGCGGCCGCCATCACACACGACTGTGCACGGAATGCGACGACGTGTTCGTAATTGAACGCAGTGTGCTCGACGCAGGTCGAAGCGGCTCCACCGGCGGATCCGCCGCCTGCCACGCCGCCACCAGTTGCTGTCCCGCCACCCGCTGAACCGCCGCCTGCTCCACCGCTGCAGGCGCCCAGTTCGAAGTAGCCCGGAGCCACTTCGCGCAACCGAGACGACGCACCGACGAGGCCGAGATCGTCACCTGAGCCAACCGCGCAGTAGTTCGGCGTTCCATTGCCACACGCCGTCGCCCGAAGCGCGCTGAGGTGGCTGATGTTGGTACCGAAGAACTCACGGCAGACGAACCCACTTCCACCATCGCGGGGCGTTCCCGCATCGACGAGAACACCAGCATCGAACGGCACGCCCCCATCGAACGGCAGGCCAGCGTCGATTGGAGCGCCTGCATCGAACGCAACTCCCGAATCGGCGGGCGCGCCGGCGTCCACCATGACGACGCCACCGTCGCTCATCGGAGCCAGGCCGAAGAACTCCGCCGCGTAGCGGCTCGAGCAGAGACCAACATTGAGAATGAACGCTCCAGCCGTTCCACACCCGCGCGCTGGATCGACTGGCGTTCCGTGGCTCATGTTCGGAATCGACCAGGACTCGACCCGCGTCTCTCCCCCGCTCGTCCGGAACTCACGCCGCGTCGCCGACGCGATCGTGCTCGTGACGTCAGCCGTCTGATCGATCGCGTTCACGTTCGTCCACTGATCGACGAGTTCGGTCTGATTTCCTGGGCGCACCGTGAAATCGCTGGTGCCGTGCCAGATCGAGACGCGCGGAGCGGGAAGCCCGGAGGTACCAGAGACGCCACGCACGAGATCGCCCCACTGCTGCGGCGTGCGATCAGGCGGCGAGTTCATGCAATTGAACGCATCCAACTGTGTCCCAGCACAGGCAAACGGCAACCCTGCCATCACGGCGCCAGCCTTGAACACGTCAGGATACGCCGCGAGCATCACCGAGGTCATCGCGCCACCGGCAGAGAGCCCCGTCACATAGATGCGTGCCGGGTCGACGTTTCGCGTCGTCTTGAGGTTGTTCACCATGTTCATGATGGACGTCACCTCGGCCCCGCTGCGAGACTGCTGGCTCGCGATGAACCAGGAGAAGCACGAGTTGTTCGCCGTCGTCTGCGGGTACAGCACGATGAAGCCGTACTGATTGGCGAGCTCGTTCCACCCGGTATTCGCGTAGGCGCTCGCGCTCTGCGTACAGCCGTGCATCGCGACCACCAGGGGCGGGCTCGACGGGAGTGTCGCCGGAACATGGACGAACATCGACAGGCTGCCGGGGTTCGAGCCGAAGCTCGTCACCTGCGTCAGCGCCGCCGCACTCGTGTTCGCAGACTCCGACATCCACGCTTCCTGAACTTCTGGGCCGCACGACAAGAACGCCATCGACACGAGCACTGCACGCTTCACGGAGACTCCTTCACTGGCTCGGCGATGGCAGGGGGAGGCAGGGCCGCGAGGAACGCGAGCGCCGCCGAATTGTAGGGTTCAGCGCAGTCCATCTGAACGGTGTGGCCGCAGTTGGGCAGCCCGACGAGCGTCGAGCCGACGATCTTGCCGGCGCCGTACTCCATCACCTGGCGCGCGCGCCCACCGTGCAGGAACGGGTTCGGGATCAAGCGATCGTCTTCACCAAAGATGATCAGTGTCTTCGCCTTCACCTGGCCGAGCGAGTCGCGCACGAAGTCGTTGTGGGTCAACCCGTCGACCGCGCGCACCTGGGCATAGGCATACGCGTCGAACTCTTCGGTCTTCGCCAGCCGAACGCGCTCTTCGATGAGCCACTCGAACTCGGGCTTCCACTGCATGAAGTTGTTGTACCGAATGCCGCCCCACACGCCGTACTCGGGCGTCGACTTCACGAAGGTCGAGCTGAACACCTTCTCGAACCACTTCTTCTCGCGCGGAGAGAACTTCTCGAAGCCGGCGGGCGACGTGAGCACCAGCGCCTCGACCTTCTCCGGGAACCGAATGGCGAGCGTGAGGGCGACCTCTCCACCCATCGAGTGACCGATGACGACTGCGCGCGGAATCGCGAGCTTCTCGAGTACCTCGACGACGACGTCTGCCTGCGCGTCCATCGAATAGGGAAACTGTGCGGGTTTGTCAGACTTGCCAAAGCCGAGCTGATCGATCGCAATGACCCGGAAGCCCTTCGCGGCGAACGCGTCCAACTGGTAGCGCCAGAACTTCAGGTTGCTGCCAAGGCCGTGCAGGAACAGCACCGTTCGCGCACCTTCGGGGTTGAACTCGACGTAGCGGAGCGTGTGGTGACCGCCCAGCTTCCACGTCTTCTCGGCGCCCTCGAGCTTCAGCGCGCCTTCTTTCCACGCAGCGCCCGTCACCGAGGTGTACGCCATGTCGGCGAACTTCAGCGCCGGCGCCAACTCGTACGAGTGAACGCAGCCGGACAACACCACGGCCAACAGAATCGTCGCTCTCATGGGCGGCCTCAGAACGCGTACCAGGTGAAGGTGGAGAACAGCGCCCACGGGTTCGCCGTCACGCGGTCGCTGCCGTCGTAGAAGCTACCGCGGAACATGTAGGCGCCGTGCAGGCCGATGGTCATGAGGTATCGAATCGTCCACTTCAGCTCGGCGTTCACCTCGACGCCCATGAAGCGGCCGGGCTGCGTGCCGTTCGGCTGCACTGCAGGGTTCGCGTTCGCGGTAGCGGCTGCAGTTCCGACCTTCAGGTTCAACGTATTGGGGATGAGGTCGTACGCACCGGTGAGGATTCCTGCCGTGACGCCGTAGCCCTGATTCGAGATGTCGGTGACCGCTCCCGTGTAATTGTTCACCGTACTGGTGAAGGGAAAGAGAATCAGCGACCGGTGGTTGAACCACACCGCGCCCGGCAGACCGTAGAAGTTGCTCGTGAAGACGCCCGTGTACTTGTCGTCGGCGGTGTTGCTGTCGCCCGATGAGAAGAGCCCCTCGGCCGTGATGAGGTCGTTGTTGGTGCGGCCCCACTTGTAGAGCACCTCTGCGTTGGCCGCGAAGCCGAGCACCGAGACCTGCTTGTTGAACAGCGTGTTCTCTCGAGCGCTGGTGAACTGGCCGGCCGACATCATGAACCAGCCCGCCGCCGCGAAGTCACCGGTGTGAAAGCCGGGGTTGTGTTGAAAGTTCACGCCGCCGTAGGCCACGGTGCCGGTGGGCGACTCGATGGCAATGCGCGGAGCTCCCGTAAACCCATACAGCGCCGTCGAGGCAGGTCCGGAGAAGACGAGCCCTTCGAACGCGTACGCCGCACCTTTGGAGTCGTCCCTCAGCACCCACGCCGAGGCGCCGATGGTCGTCCCGGGTTGAATCTCGTACGTCGCGTCGGCCATCCCCATCCACACGAACTTGAGTCGCGCGTCGTCGAACATCGCCTTGTCGGGCTGGCCGGCACCGATGGGCAGGAACGCGAGGCGGGTCTTCAGCTTCTTCATCGGCGACCAGAAGATCGACGCGCCTGTGCCATCGGTTCCGAGGAAGGCCAGTTTGTAACCACCGCGCACGATGTCGAAGACAGGCGTACGAGTCGGATCGTTGACGTTGTCGTAGAATGACTGCGTGCCGAGCACGATCGAGAGCTCGCTCGGCTTGCGTGTCGGGTAGAGCGAGACGTTCAGGTTCTTCGTCTGCAGATTGACCATGTCGGCGTTGAGGCCACCGCCCTGGTTCTGCAGCACCGTGTTCGCCGCCAGGCCGTACATGAAGTCGATCTCGAACTGCGCGCGGAACGTGGCGAGCTCGTCGGCGAAGAACGGCGTGAACTCGATGACGGGAATCCAGCGCTGCTCGATGAAGCCCGTCTCGGTGTTGGGCCCCACCCGCGTGGCGCTGCCGCCGTAGATGCCGAGCGGCCCCAGCGCGACACCACGCAGACCCGATGGGTCGGCCAGCTGGTTGGTGGCCGAGATGCGGGTGAAGAAATAGTTGATGAGCCGGAACTCACCGAGCGGCGCGTCCTTCTCCCGCTCTTTCGAGTTCTTCCACTCGTCGAGAGGGTCGACAGGCGCGACCGGCCCCTGCGCCCACGCGCTCGAGGCACAGATCGCCAGCATCGCCAGCACGGCGTGTCGTCGCAGCGAACGCATGGGAAAGCTCCGGGAACGAGGAGGGCGCGGCTCCTGGCGAAGCAGGAGCCACGACCCTCGAAAGGACATCACTGCGTGACGGCGAACTTCTGCACGGCGTCGAACGAGAGGTTGTTCATGAGCACCTTCACGCCGGTCGCGCCGGGGTTGCCGTCGGCGCAGCGGTGATTCGTCGCCTGGTTCTGGAAGAAGAGCTCCATGTTGACCTTCGTGCGATCGGCCGAGATCGAGCCACGGCCTTCCTGCTTGAACGCGCCGTAGTCGACGTTCACGTCGAAGCACTCGGCGTCACCCTTCACGTTCTCGACCACGACGTTCATCGAATTGAAGGTGAGCGGGTTGCCCAGAACCATCGCCGTGTTGCACGAACCGATGGTGCCGTTCGCCGGAACACCGCCGTCGCCACCCGACCAGGTACCGATATTGCTGGTGGTGACGAAGTTCTTGTTCATCACCTTGATGACGGTCTTGTTGTAGCACTGGGTGTTGGTGCCAAAATAGACGTTGCGGTTGTAGCCATTGGGCGCGAGCGGAATGTCGGCGCCTTCCATCGTCAGGGTCTTGCCTTCGAGGAAGTTGAACACCTTGTCGGCGGTGTCGAACTTCGGCGGGCCGGCGTCGACGACACCCGAGTCGGTGGTTGAGGGCATGGTTCCACAGGCAAAGGAAAACGAGACGAGCGCGGCGATGGTGATGTTCTTCATGAGTACGAATCCTCCAGGTGGTTTGACGGCGACTTCAGTGAGCGAGAGCGGCATCTGCGGGGGTTGCTGGATCCTGAGCGCCCGCGTCCTTCGGGGCGAAGAGGATCATGGCGGCCATGGCGAGCTGACAGACGGCGCAGACGATGCCCATGCCCACGGGCAGGGGAACGCCTCCGGACTCGGCGAGCGCGGCGATGCCCATGGGCACGAACGCGGCTGGCACGGCTCCAACGTGGTACACGATGCCGACGCAGCGCGCGCGGAACCTTGCGGGAAACAATGACGTCAGCAGCAAAGGCGTCACACCGGAATACCCCGCGCCGAAGACGCCAGCGACGAAGGCTCCGACTGCGAGGTATTGCGGGAACGCGCCGACGTAGAGCGGCGTCACGATGGCCATCAACACCGCCGGCACGGCGACCGCGAGCGTGACGCCCTTCTTCATCGCTACGTAGCCACAAGCGACCGCGCCCGTCAGCATGCCAATGTTGAACAGGGCCACGTGCCACGAGACGCCTGGCATGTCTTGACCGAGGTTCTTCAGCAGCAGCACCGAGTAGTTGCCGGTCAGCGCGTAGTAGCCGCCGAAGCCGGCAGCCATCGCGACGGAGCCCCACACGAGCCGCTTGAGCACGCCCGGGGTCGAGAACACTTCACGCCAGGTGACGTCGGGCTTCTTCGTCGCGCCTTCCTTCTTGCCGGCCTCCCACTCGGGGCTCTCGGGCACGAAGTAGCGAATGGGGAACGCGAGCACGGCTGGAATGGCGGCGATGATGAAGAGCGCACGCCAGCCATAGACAGGCACCACGAGCCCGGCCGCGACGCCAGCGAGCAGGTAACCAACGGCCCAGCTGCCCTGGAGAATGCCCGACGCGATGCCGCGGCTGCGCGCTGGCCAGTTCTCCATGGCCAGCGTGGCGCCTGACGTCCACTCCGCGCCCATGCCAAAGCCAAACAAGGTGCGGAGCACGAGCACCCAGGTGAACGAGGGCGCGAAGGCGATGAGGCCGTCACAGACCGCGAACCAGATCACCGAGATCATCAGCGGCAGTTTTCGGCCCCAGCGATCGGCGGCCCAGCCAGCGACGACCCCACCGACGAGCCGCATGAGCAGCGTGAGCGCGATGGAGCCGGCGGTCGACGTGTACGACGTGCCGAACTCCTCGGCGATCTGCTTCATCACCAGCAGGAAGACGGTGAAGTCGAACGCATCCATCACCCAGCCGATCCACGCGGCCGAGAAGCTCGCCCATTGTCCCTTCGTGGGCTCCTTCCACCACGGCATCGTCGAAACGGTCGCGCTCATGAACGGCCCCCGGCGGTCCAACGGAAGAACGACGCCGCCATCGAGACGCCGCCACCCGACGCGCAGAACGCCACCACGTCACCGGGAGCCAGCTTTCCGGCATCGACCGCGTCGTGGAGCGTCATCGGAATGCAGCCCGAGCCCGTGTAGCCCCACTTGTTCATGATCCAGTGGGCGCGCGACATCGGCTGCTCGAGCGCGGCCATCACGCCTTCAATGACGCGCAGGTTGAGCTGGGTGAACACGAAGAGCTTCACGTCACTGAGCGGAATGTGCGTCTGATCGCTCACCGAGCGGAGCAGCCGCGGCCAGTGTTCAATGTTGTACGAGGCAGGGAACTTTCGAACGAACTTCACGACAGGCGGCTCGTCACCGGGGCGAGAGGGGTGCGCCGTGCCGCCGCGATAGATGCCCAACGCGTCCCAATAGCTGCCATCTGTATAGAGTTGAGAGCCGAGCCAGCCATCACCCTCGCCTGCTTCGAGCACGACGGCTCCGGCGCCGTCGGCGAAGAGCGTGCAGGTCGTCTTGTCTTTCCAGTCGAGGAACCGGCTCATGCCGTACGCGCCGATCACCAACACCGTGCGCATGCGCGCGTCGGCCTGAATGAACTTCGTGGCGGTCTCGAGTGCGGTGACGAAGCCAGCACACGCACAGTTCACGTCGAAGGCGACGGCCTTCTTCGCGCCAAGCTTGTGCGCAACGACGACCGCGGTCGCAGGAGACGGCTGGTCCGGCGTGTCGGTGGCAAGAATGATGAGGTCGATGTCGTCGGGCGACTTGTTCGCGCGCTCGAGCGCCTGCTTCGCGGCCTTCGTGGCGAGATCGCTCGTCACCTGACCGTCTTCCATGTGGAAGCGGTGCTCGATACCGGTGTTCTTCACCAACCACTCGCTGACGGGCTGACCGAGCAGCTGATCGAAGTACGCGTTCGGCAGCGACTTCGTCGGCACGGCGCAGCCGGTTGCCGTGATGCGGGCGTTCCTCACTTTGCCCCCCGGCGCGAAGGTGAGAGCAGGCCGTGAGCGACGAACTCGCAGACCTCGTCGACGACGCGATCGAGCTCTTCGGGTTTGTCCCAGAGCACGAAGCGCATGCCGAGGAAGTCGGCCACGCCCATGAGCGCGTACGCGATGACTTCAGGGTCGAAGCGGCCCAGCTCGCCCGACGTCATCGACTGCTCGAGCCCGCGCGCGTACGCCTTCGCGAGCCTGCGGTAGTAATTCAGGTACACCGGCTCATCGACGAACTCGGCCTGGCGGACGATGCGGTAGAGGTTGCGGTGTTTGCCGGCGAACTCGAAGAAGGCGCGAAAGCCGGCGCGCTCCTTGTCGAGGCGCGTCGTCTTCTCTTTGACCGCGACTGACAGCGTCTTGCGCAGGCGCTCACCGAGCTGCTCGACGAGCTCGACGAAGATGGCGTGCTTGTTCTCGAAGTAGACGTAGAAGGTGCCGAGCGCGACCTCGGCTCGCTGGGTGATCTCGGCGATGGAGCTCTGCTCGAACCCCTTCTCACCGAAGACCAGCTCCGCCGCGTCGAGCAGCTGCTGACGGGTGCGCTTACCTCGACTGGTGAGCTGCTTGGCGGGTGAAGTTGAAGCCTGATTCATGTTTCATACGAAGTCGCATGAACATGAACATGACGTCAACTTCAGGTCGTGGTTTCGTATCGCACAGTGCGTCAAGCACAGGAGTTTCAAGTGGATGCGTCGATTTTCTCGTTCAGCCAGCGCTCGATTCGATCCCACGATTCGGCGTGGACGAGCACGTCGATGTGTCCGACGCCGTCCAGCCAGACCACGGAGCCGTTCTTCACGTTGGCGAGGATTCGCTTCGAATGGGCGGGGTCGATGAACGTGTCGCGGGTGCCGTGGAGGAGCAGGACGGGCGCGGAGATGTTCGCAGCGTCGCGCGCGGGAGAGATGTCGGCGACGTGAAAGCCCGACTCCGATTCGGCGAGCTTCGTAGCTTCAGCGAAGGTGGCGTCGTTGAAGAAGAACGGGCGGTGTTCGGCGGCGATGGTGGAGAGATCGCTGAACGAGGCTCCGGCGACGACGCCGACGACTCGTGAATCACGAGCGGCAGTCTGGAGCGCGACGGCGGCTCCGAGTGATTCGCCGATGAGCACGACGCGCGTGGCGCCGAGCAGGTCGATGCCGCGCTTCAGATCGTCGACCTCGAGGAAGCCGAAGGTGGTGCGCGTGCCTTCCGAGGCTCCGTGGGCGCGCTGGTCGAACGCGAGCACCTGGTAGCCGCGCTTCGTGAAGCGTGCCGCTTCGCCCGAGAAGTGCTGCCGGTTGATGTCTTTGCCATGCACGAGCACCACGAGGCCGCGGGGAGCACCTTCGGGATCGAAGACCCAACCGCGCAGGGTGAGCTCGTCGGCCGTCTTCCACGACACCTCGCGGTGCGGGAGTGACGTGCTGCCGATGATGGGCACGCGCATCGGTTTGGTGAGGGCGTTGGCGCCGAGCGTGGCGCAGCCGGAGGAGAGCGCGAGGAGAACGAGCAGAGGACGAATCATGGTGCCGGCGTGAAGCAAGCCGGTGGCCAGCGCCAGGCCCGCGAGTGCGCTGCGCCCTCTGCGCACGAAGATGCGCAACGCAACTGGTCCTGCGAGAGTTCGTGGGTGGCTGTCTTTCACTTCAATCTTCAGTTGGTGCCTCGTGCTGCCCTCGCGGAAACGCCGCCCGCGACGCTCACCGATGCCAAAGTCGATGCAGGCCAGAGAGCACCTGCGAGCACTCCGGAGCCTCTTCCCCATCGACGCTTCGTGGGGCGTCGAAGAACTCCGCGAAGGGGACGAGCTGGGGTCTGATCTCCGAATCTGGAGAAGGAAGAGCAACCCGGCCGTCTTCTCGATCGTGCTCCGGTTCTCAGCATTGACCGAGAACTGGCCTGCCCTCGACGCCTTCCTTGCCATCGCGCGCACGATGGACTGCTGGCTGATCGACGACCGCACCCGAGCTCTCTTCCCGCCAGACCGAGAGGTCGTGCTGGGCCACTACGCGGCGTCTCGCGCCAAGCGCTTCCGCGGGAATCCAGAGAAGGCCCTGATCGAAGCCGCCGAGGCGCTCAATCCTGAGAAGCCAGTGAAGTGACTCAGTCAGCCTGATTGGCGAGCACGCGCTTGTAGACGAGCCGCCCGCGACGAATCTCGGCCAGGGCCAACACCTCACCCGTCGGCCCTGTCACACGCACCATCGCCTCGTCCGGCCGTGCGACCTCGACGACGCCTCCGTGCTTCACGCGATCAGCCTCTGCCTCGTTCGTCTTCACCTCAGGCAGAAACGCCAACGACTCATCGAGCGACGCGAGCTTGCCCGCCACCGCCTCGGCGCCCTTGTCGACGATCTCCTGCAACGGAATCGCGCGCGCGATCGCGAACGGCCCGCTCTGCGTCCGTCGAAGCGCCGTCAAATGCGCTCCACACCCGAGCGCCTCGCCGATATCGGCCGCCAGCGTGCGCACGAAGAACCCCTTGCTGCACGCCACCGACAGCTTCAGCTCATCTGACGTGAAGTCGTTCAACGTCAACGAGAACACCGTCACCGCCCGCGCCTCGCGCTCGACCTCTTCCCCCGCGCGCGCCAGCTCGTACAGCCGCTTCCCGTCCTTCTTGATGGCCGAGTACATCGGCGGCGTCTGCTTCAGCGCTCCGCGAAACGCAGCGAACACCTGCTCGAGCCGCTCCCGCGTCAACGCCGGCACCGGGCGCGTCTGCAGCACGGCGCCTTCGGCATCGAGCGTGTCGGTCGTCACGCCCAGCTTCAGGGTCGCGTCGTAAGACTTGTTCCCATCGGTGAGCACCTGCGCGATGCGCGTCGCGTCTCCGAGGCACAGGGGCAACACCCCCGTCGCCATCGGGTCGAGCGTGCCCGTGTGCCCGGCCTTCTTCACCTTCAGCGCCCGGCGGACGATCTGGACCACGTCTGACGACGTCGGGCCCTTCGGCTTGTCCACCACGAGCACGCCGTTCACGAACTACCAGCCTTCCTTCGCCTTCACTTCCTTGATCAGCCGCTCGATCTTGTCGCCCTCTTCCAGCGAACCATCGAACGTGAAGAACACCTCGGGCGAGACGCGCAGCTTCACCTTGCTCGTCACCTCACGCCGCACGTAGCCCTTCGCTGCGTCGAGGCCGGCCTGCGTCTTGGCCTTCTCTTCTTCGGTGCCGATCATCGAGTAGTAGATGCGCGCGACCCGCAGGTCGGGAGACACCTTCACGCCGGTGATCGTGATGTACCCGATGCGGGGATCGTGGAGATCGCCCCGAATCAACATGTCCGCGACGGCGGCCTGAATCTCCTGGCCTACCCGCTCGGGTCTGATCTTCGTCGCCATCTCTCGTCACTCCTCGTCGTCGCTACGGCCGCCGCGCGATGCTTCCCACTCTCGCCGGTTCCGCAGGCTGCGCGCCAGCGCACGGGCATCGTCGAGCGACATGTTGTTCGGCGCCGAAGGCTTCGGCCCGCTCTTGCGCGGAGCAGACGCCGACGGCACGGGCGGCTGACGCGCGTGCCGGTCTTCCCAGTCGCCCAGCCCTTCGGCTTCGGCGAGCGAGCGCTCCCCGCGCGGAATGGTGAGGTTCGAGAAGTCGTCGTCTTCGGGATCTCTCGAGAACAGCTGATCACCGAACGCGAGAATCTCGATCTCCCGGTGCGCGACCGGAGCGACGTACATGTCTTCGATGTACTGAAGAATCTTGTCCATCATCTCGTTCACGTGGCGGCGCTCGTTGCCCACCACCGCGAGCGCGATGACGCCGCGCGTGTACACGTCGTTGTCTTCGACCTCGGCGACGGCCACGTTGAACTTGGCCTTCACGCGATCGGTGACCCGACGCAGCACCTGCCGCTTGCCCTTGAGCGACCCCGCCGCGGGGATGTCGATCGTCACTCGGGCGACGCAGACGAACATGACAGAAACCGTCCTTCTCTCGATTCGACGACAGGCCAGACCGGAGCGCTGCTTCCAGCGAAGGAGGCCGCGCTCCAGCCGCTCACCTCATCAGCTGAGGCTCGGCCGCGTCTCCTCGATCTCGAAGGCCTCGATGACGTCGCCGGGCTGCAGCTCGTTGAAGCCGTCGATGCCGATACCGCACTCGAAGCCCATGGCGACTTCCTTCACGTCGTCCTTGAAGCGACGAAGGCTGGCCACCTTGCCCTGGTAGATCTGCTTGTTCGCGCGGAACAGCCGCAGGAACGCGTTGCGCTTGATGACGCCGTCGAGCACCGACGAGCCCGCGATGGTGCCGAGCTTGGGCACGTTGAAGAGGTTGCGAACCTCGGCCTTGCCCAGCTTCTTCTCGGTGCGAATGGGCTCGAGCAGGTCTTCCATGTGCTTGATGGAGGCGTCGAGGAGCTCGTAGATGATGCTGTACGTCTCCCACTTCACGCCCAGGTGTTTGGCCGCCGCTTCGGCGCCAGACTCAGGCCGCGAGTTGAAGCCCATCACCATGGCGCCGAACGCCGCCGCGTTGTTGATGTCGGTCTCGGTCATCATGCCGACGCCCTTCTGCACGATGGTGACCTTCACCTTCTTGGTCGAGAGCTTGTTCACCGCGTCGGCGCAGGCCTCGAGCGAACCCGAGACGTCGGCCTTCAAGATGATCTTCAGCTCCTTCTGCTCGGCCACCTTCTGCTTGGCGAGCAGGTCTTCGAGCGTCTCGCGCGAGGTCTTGCCGGCTTCGGCCTGACGCGCCTTCAAGATGCGGTGATCGGCGATCTGCTTGGCGGCCTTCTCGTCGGCGACGATGTTGAAGATGTCGCCTGCGGTGGGCACGCCCGACATGCCGATGACCTCGGCGGAGTAGCCCGGCTTGACCTCGTCGATGGTCTGACCGCGGTCGTTGATCATCATGCGAATGCGGCCGAAGTGCGCGCCGCTGACGAGGGCGTCGCCCTTGCGCAGCGTGCCTTCCTGCACGAGCACGGTGGCGATGGGGCCGCGGCCCTTCTCGAGGCGGGCTTCGAGCACGACGCCCATGGCAGGGCGGCCGGCGTTGGCCTTGAGCTCGAGCACTTCGGACTGCAGCGCGAGGTTCTCGAGCAGCAGGTCGAGGCCCATGCGGGTCTTGGCCGAGACGGGCACCATGATGACTTCGCCGCCCCAGTCTTCGGCGAGCAGGCCAGCGTCGGCGAGGTCCTTTTTCACGCGGTCGGCGTTGGCGCCCGGCAGGTCCATCTTGTTGATGGCGACGACGATGGGCACTTCGGCCTTCTGCGCGTGCTGAATGGCTTCCTTCGTCTGCGGCATGACGCCGTCGTCACCTGCGACGACGAGCACCACGACGTCGGTCACGTTCGCGCCGCGGGCACGCATGGCCGAGAAGGCCTCGTGGCCAGGCGTGTCGAGGAAGGTGATCTCACCGGCCGACGACTTCACCGTGTAGGCGCCGACGTGCTGGGTGATGCCACCGGCTTCGCCACCGGCGACGTTCGCCTGGCGAATCGCGTCGAGCAGCGAGGTCTTGCCGTGGTCGACGTGGCCCATGACGGTCACGACGGGCGGGCGCGAGGTGTAGTCCTCGGGCTTCTCTTCGACCTTCGGCAGGAAGTCTTCGACCTCGAAGCCGACCTTCTTCACCGACCAGCCGAAGTCGGCGGCGAGAATGCCGGCCGTGTCGGGGTCGACCATCTGGTTCGCGGTGGCCATCTTCCCGCCGGCCATCAGCTTCTTGATGATGTCCGAGGTCTTGACGCCCATGCGCTGCGAGAGATCGCTGACGGCGATGCCGTCCTGCACCTTGATGACCTTCTTGTCTTCGGCCATCTGGGTGATGAGGGTCTTCTGACCCTTCTTGGTCGGCTTCTTCTTCTTGCCGCGCACGGGAATGGCGGTGCGGCCGAAGATGATCTCGCGAATGTCGGTGGTGCTGGTCGTCTCCTTGTCCTTCTCGCGCTTGCCAGTCCCACGGCCGCGCTCCTTGTCGCGCGCGGTGGCCTCTTTCGAGCCCGGGGCGAACTGGTTGGGGACGACGCGGAAGACCTTCTCGTCACCCGCGGTGGCCTTGCGGCCGGGGGCCATCGGGTAGCGGCTGGCCGACGGAGTGGTCGGGGTGACGCGCTTGACGGCGATGAGCGGGCGGCTGACGAGCACGGCCTGCGTGGCCGTCGGCACGAGAGACCGGGGCGGAGCGATGGGGGTGGTGGGACCGGTCGCGGTCGCTCCGACGCCAACAGCGGGGCGAATGGTGACGCCGGGCCGTGGGCCAGACGCACGAGGCATCACGGCGACGCCAGTGCGCACCGTCGGCGGAACCGCAGCGCCCGCGTGACGAATCGAGGGAGCGGAGGCGCGAGGAGCCGGAATCGAAGCCGCCTGCGGGACGACGGCCACGGGCGCCACCGGAGCAACCGGCGTCACCGCGACCGGAGCAACGGGCGCTGGCGTGGGCGCCGAAGGGGCCGCGGCAACCGGAAGCGGAACGGCAGTCGCCACCGTGGGCGGGGTCTCGGGCATCGTCTGGGGGGCTTGGGTCACAGGAGCGGGCGGCGGTTCGACGGGCGCAACGGCCGGCGTCGACTCGACCGCGACAGGCGCGGGAGGCGGCTCGACCGGCGCAGCGACGGGCGGCGGCGCCACCGGAGGAGCGGCAGCGGGCTTGTGCGTCGTCTCGTGCCCGGTGTGCATGGTCGTCGTCTGCACGGCGTCACCGACGCGGCGGCGAACGACGAAGCCCTTGGCGGCGACGGCCGGCGCAGGGGCTTTCGGCTTCAGCTTGTCGACGACCTTCTTCACGGCCTCGACGGCCTGGTCTTCTTCGAGCGACGACGAGTGCGACTTCACGTCGTACCCAAGCCCGGCCAGCGTGTTGACCATGGCCTTGTTGTCCAGCTCGATGCCGTGGTTGTCCTTCAGCTCTTTCGCGATTTCGTGAACGCGCTTCTTCGTCATGTGCCGTGCCCCGTACTTCAGAACCCTGTGGGATGAAAGTGATGAACCAGCCCACGAAGCCGTGGGTCCTGTGACCTGTCCGTCACGCGCTGAAAAGCACGTGGCGCTCGCTGCAAACCTGTCGGTGCGCGCGACGTGCTCCTCGCGGTCACCGTTTGGGACGATTGGAATGGTGCTGCACTTCGTCGCTCGTCAGGTCTGCAGGGCTTCCTCCAGGTGGTTCAGTTCCAGCTCAATCTGCTGCTTGAAGGCCCGCTGAAAAGCCTTCTTCTTCACGGCTGCTTTGAGGCAGCCCGGACCACAGAGATATGCCCCCCTGCCAGGGGCGGTCTGTGCCGTGTCTTTCACTGGCTGGTGTCGTTCGTTGAGCACCAGTCGATGGAGCAGCGCTTTGGGCTGCTTCTTCCCGCACCCGAGGCACGTGCGAACGGGCCCCGGCCTTTCTTCAGTCGTCACGACGTTCGAATCCACGAAGTTCCATCAGACGCCCCTTCGACCGGCAACGGACGGCTGCCGGTCGAATGGTTGGGCGTTCAGCCCAGAATGCCGGCTTCGGGCGCCTTGCCCTTGAGCGCGTCGAGCTCGGCGCGCTTCTTTCCCTCTTCCTGCAGGTAGCGCTCGGCGGCGCTCTTCACCTGGCGGGCCTTCTTGATGCCGATGCCGGCGACGTTGCCGAGGCGGGTGAGGTCGGCTTCCTTCACCACGTCTTCGACGGTGCCGTAGCCCGAGAGCTTGAAAGCGCCGAGGTTCGAGCTGCCGATGCCGGTGACGCGAATGAGGCGCTCGTCCTGGGTCAGCTCGTCCGGGTGCTTGCGCTGCTCTTCCAGGCGGCGGGCCTCGCGCTCCTTCTCGAGGTGCTCGAGCTCGACGGCGTCGTTCACCATGCGCGACTTCGCGGTCTCCTGCATCGCCGGAATGCGCGCGGCGTCGATGCCGGGGATCTGCGAGAGCATGTCGGGGTTGGCGTCGGCGACGTCCTTCGCCATGCGGAAGCCGTGGGCGTAGAGCGTCTCGACGAGCATCTCGGACACGCCGGGCAGCGAGCCGAGCGAACGGCTGGCGAACTCGCGCATCTCCTTCACGCGGCTCTCGCTGTTGATGTCGAGCTTCCACCCGGTGAGCTGCCACGCGAGGCGCACGTTCTGGCCCGAGCGGCCGATGGCGAGCGAGAGCTGGTCGTCGGGGACGATGATCTCCATGGCGTGGTTGGCCTCGTCGATGATGACGCGGCTGACCTCGGCCGGAGCGAGCGCGGCGCACACGAACCGCGCGGGATCTTCGTCGAACTCGACGATGTCGATCTTCTCGCCACGAAGCTCCTGCACGACGGCCTGCACGCGGCTGCCCTTGATGCCGACGCAGGCGCCGACCGGGTCGACGTCTCCATCACGGCTCGAGACGGCGATCTTCGAGCGGCGGCCCGGCTCACGCGCGGCGGCCTCGATGACGACGATGCCTTCGGCGATCTCGGGCACCTCCATCTCGAAGAGCTTGGTGAGCAGGTTGACCGAGGCGCGCGAGAGGATGATCTGCGGGCCCTTGGCCTCGCGGAGCACGTCGAGCACGAACGCCTGCACGCGGTCACCCGGGCGGTACACCTCGCGCGGAACCTGCTCACGAACGGGCAGCACGGCCTCGGCGCGACCGAGGTCGACGATGAGGTTGCCGCGCTCGAGGCGGCGGGCGATGCCGGTGACGATCTCGCCCTTGCGATCCTTGTACTCGTTGAAGACGTTCTCGCGCTCGACGTCGCGCGTGCGCTGCAGCAACACCTGCTTGGCGGTCTGGGCGGCGATGCGGCCGAAGCCGCGGCGGAAGGTCTTGAGGCCGAGCACGTCACCGTACTGCTCGTCCTGCGCGCGGGCCTGCTGCGCGTCTTCGTCGTCGTAGAAGATCTGGAAGTCGAGCTCGTCGCCAGCGTTGAGCGGGCCGTCGCCGGTGAGGCGCGCCGACTGCTCGACGGGGAACTGGTTGACCGCCTCGATGGGGTCGACCACCTGCTCGACGATGGTGATCGTCTGGTACAGGCTGACCTTCCACTTCTTGCGGCCGGTCGACTCACCCTTCTCGTTCACGACGTCGACCTGCTCGTAGCGAGCCGTCAGGCGGCGGTCCTGGCCGAAGTGCTTCTTGGCGGCGGTCGCGATGGCGTCTTCGAGGGTCGCGATGAGAATCGTCTTGTCGATTCCCTTGTCCTTCGCGACCTGCGTGAGGATGTCATCGAGCTGAACGGGGGCTGCGGGCGTCATGGGTCTTCCTTATCCGCGGCCATCGGGTGATGGCCTGTATGTGCACTGCGTTGTGGCTGCTTCGACTGCCTTTGAACTCAGGTGAACTCGAACTCGAGGTTGGCCTTCGCGATGTCCTTGAGGGGAATCGTGAAGACGCCGGCGCCTTCGATCTCGATGGCGACGGTCTCGGCAGACGCCTCTTTGAGCGCTCCGAGAAAGTTCTTTCGTGGGGGCTCGCCGAACGGGCCGAAGGTCTTGATGCGCACCTTCTGACCGATGACGCGCTTGAAGTGCTCAGGCTTCTTGAGCGGGCGGTTGACGCCGGGGCTCGAGACCTCGAGCGAGTACGCCTGGGTGATGAAGTCTTCGACGTCGAGCGCGGTGTCGACGGCGTTGCTGGCCTTCTGGCACTCGTTGACGCCAACCGAGCCGCCCGGGTTGTCGATGAAGAGCCGCAGAATCCACTCGTTGTGCTCGCGCACGAACTCGAGGTCGAGCAGCTCGAGGCCCTCGGCGGCAATGAGGGGCTCACACACCTTGCGTGCGCGCTCTTCAGTCGTCTGGTTGTTCTGCTTCTCGCCCAAGGAAACGACCCCCAGAAATGCAAAGTGGGCCAACAGGCCCACTTTCGAGAACTGCCGAAAAGTGACGGGGCCTCCTATGTCATCAGGTGGGGCGATGTAAACCAGCCCTTCGAGAACTGGTAAGTGGCCGCCATGACGCTGCTTGCTGCCGTTCAGATGACCAGCGGAGCCGACAAGGCGCAGAACCTCGCGACGGCCACGACGCTGATTCGCAAAGCCGCCGGCCGCGGAGCCCTGTTCGTCGGCCTGCCCGAGAACTTCGCGTGGATGGGCCCCGAGCCCGAGCGCGACCAGAACGCGGAGTCACTCGAAGGGCCGACGTTGAGTGCGCTCCAGGCGCTGGCGAAAGAGCTCGGCATCACGTTGCTCGCGGGCTCCATGCTCGAGGGCGGTGCTCCCGGTGGCCGGCTCTTCAACACGTCGGTGCTCTTCGGGCCCGACGGCGCGCGGCTGGGCGTGTACCGCAAGATGCACCTGTTCGACGTCGAGGTCGGAGACGGCCAGACCTACCGGGAGTCAGCCGCCGTCGCGCCGGGCACCGAGGTCGTGGTGGCCAACGCGCCCTTCGGCAAGGTGGGGCTGTCGGTCTGCTACGACCTGCGCTTCCCCGAGCTGTATCGAAAGCACTCCGAAGGGGGAGCGGTGCTGCTGACGGTGCCCGCCGCCTTCACCCTCGCGACGGGGAAGGATCATTGGGAAGTGCTGCTCCGCGCGCGCGCCATCGAGAATCAGGCGTACGTCATCGCGCCGGCGCAGCAGGGAAAACACCCGAAGGATCGCATGACGTGGGGCCACGCGATGGTCGTCGACCCGTGGGGCCTGGTGACGGCGCGCGCGAGTGAAGGTGAAGGGCTCGCGATGGCCGAGCTCGACGCGGCGTTGCTGGCGAAGGTGCGCCGCAACCTGCCCGCGCTGCAGCACCGCAAGCTCTGAACGTCAGCGCCGCCGTCGCAGCGCGAACCCGAGCAGCAACGGAAGCATCAGCATCGGCGCGCTCGTGCAGCCACAGCTCCCTTTCGCCTCCACCATCATCGACTCGGAGCCAGCATCTGCTGCAGGCGCAGGCACTCCCGCATCGAAACGAACACCAGCGTCCACGCGAACCCCCGCATCGGGCGTCGGAGCACCGGCGTCGACGATCGGTTGACCCGCATCGACAGGAACACCCGCGTCGAGCTCCACGGGCAGCACGTCGAACGCTGCGCTGACGCGTCGGGCACCGCTCGCAGAGAAGGAGCACGTCGGGCTCGCGCCGCAGCCCGGCACTCCGCTGAAGCCGGCGAAGGTCGAGCCGCGCTCCGGTACGGCGGTGAGCACCACGCTGGCGTTCTGCGTGAACGTCATGCTGCAGAGCGCTCCGCAATCGATGCCGCTCGGCATGCTGGTGACGCGCCCCATGCCCGCGCCCGTCGGCACGACCTCGACCTGTGGCTCACGCCCGAAGCCTTCGAGCGAGAGCGTGCGGACGCCGATGTTGGTGGTGACCGTGAGGCTGGCGCTGCGCGCGCCGGTCGCTGTCGGGCTGAAGCCGAGATCGATGGAGCACGTGGCCATCGGAGCCAGCGACGACGGACACGACGACACCAGCGTGAAGTCAGCCGCGTGAAAGCCCGCGATCGAGACTCCGGAGATGGTGAGTGGCAGGGTTCCCGTGCTGATGACCGTGGCCTGACGCATGGGGCTCGCGTCACCGAGCGAGAGGGAGCCGAAGTCGATCGGGATGCGCGGCGTGAAGCGCAGATCGGCCGAGGCTTCCGAGACGGTGACCAGCGCGTTCGTGGTTCCGCTCGGAGCCTGCGTGATGACGGGACGTGCGCGTGCGAGGATCGCGGCCTTCGTCTGCGCGGGCGTCGAGGTGGGGTTCTGCTGAAGATGGAGCGCGGCGACGCCAGCCACCGCGGGCGCAGCCATCGACGTGCCCGACAACCGACAGGTGTTCTGCGTCGAAGGCGTCGCGCCGAACCAGGCCGAGACGATGTGCGCTGCAGGCGCGAAGACCGACACGCAGCTGCCTGTGTTGCTGCCACAATCGGGAGGGCACCAGCCGGAGAAGTTCGGGTCGCCCGCGCGGCGCTCCCACGGCGTGTCGAGCTCGTCGGAGCCGCCCACGATCAACGCTCCCGGCACGTTCGTCGACCACCCACACGCATCGGCCGCCTGGTTGCCCGCTGACTCGATGACGAGAACTCCAGCGGTGAGCGCGCCCTGAATCGCGAGCCCGAGCGGCTGCATCGGGTCGGTGAACTCGGCCAACGAGCTGTTGATGCTCATCGACGCGACAGCCGGACCAGTGATGGTCGTCGTGTGCTGCTGCGTGATCCAGTTGAAGGCGGTGACCATGCTCGACAGCGCGAGGTTGAGTGGGCACGCCGCCACGCGCACGGGGTGAATCGTCGCGCCCTTGGCGACGCCGAAGCGGGTGCCTGCAGCGATGGCCGCCACGTGCGTTCCATGCGACCAGGACGAGCAGTCATCGGTTCCGCCGTTCGCCCCGGTCGCGTCAGTTCCCGCGCCAACCCGGCCCGCGAACTCCTGATGCTGCGCGTAGAGCCCGGTATCGATGATGAAGAGGTGCACGCCCTGCCCCGTTCTCGGCGGCGCATAGACGCCATCGCGCATCACCGAGAGGCCGTCGAGCCGATCGAGGCCCCAGTTGTCGGTACACACGGCGGTCGCGTTCTGCGGATCAGGATCGTCGCAGGTGATGGTCTGCGGGCTCACCGCCGGCAACGGGCTCTGCGCGACACCAACCGAACAATCGGGCAGCGGCGTCGACCACGGCGACTCGAGCCGCACGTCTTGAAACACGCCTTCCACCCCGGGCTGCTCACTGAGCCAACGCGCGTCACGAGCCGAAGCGGCGATCAACGCGCCCTTCAGGGCTGACGACCAGCGCTGCAAGACGCGACCGCGCACCAGCTCCAGCTGCTCGGGGCGCGCGTCGTGACGGAACACCACCATCCACTGGTCGGCGATGGCGACGTCGGCCTTCGACGCGGGATGAAAGGTGCCGCTGAGAACCACGGCCGAGAGCAACGTGACGAGCGACACCTCACCACCCTACCCGCTCGAACGCCGCCACAGCCACCCGAAGCGCGGCTTCACGAACGGAGAGAGCACCGACTCGACCTTCCCCAGCGACTGCGCGTCGAGGCCGGCGTCTCGAAACAACCGGCCCTGAAGCTCGTGCTCGGCTTCACCCTGATTCACGATGAAGACGACGCCGCCGGGAAGCACTCGCGAGGTCACGTGCGTGAGCAGCTCGAGCGGCGCGAGAAACCGGCCAGGCAGGCCCCACGCCTCGAGCGGCGTCGCGGTGAGAAACGGCAGCCACCACGTCACGACGGCCCACGGACCTTCGAGGGAGCGCACGTCACCGGCGATGAACCGGCAGTCGGGAAACGCGCGCGCCATCGCTTCGCCGTAGACCCGCCGGGTGCTGCCCCAGAGGTAGCGCCGGTGCGCGTCGAGCTCGACCGCATCACACCCGCGCTTCACCGCCGCGACGAACCCGGGAAACATGCTGCCGTTCTTCGCGCCGACCTCGAGGCCTCTTCCTTCTGGCAGCGACGATGGCAGCGCCCGGGACAGCACGTCGAGCGCGTACAGACTCTCGCGCCAGTCCTGCACGTTGCAGCAGCGGCTCCAGTTGGAGAGATCGTGGGTCTCGCGCAGCTGCGCCGCGCGGTTTCGAGCGGGACTGGAGAGGTTCAGCGCTTCGAACGGAACGGTGCGCTTGAAGGCCGGGAGCGAGAACGGAAAGGCGCTGCGCAGCCGAAAGGACAGCTCTTCGAGGCTCACCCTGGCGAGGGTCGCAGCGACGACGGCGAAGACGAGAAGGGCTCGGTCAGCTTCGACTCGAGCGGCGTCGCTTCACTGCACGCCGCCGTCCACAGCGCCGAGAGCGCTTCAGCCGAAGGCACCTGCTCGGGCGAGCGCTTCAACTTCTTCGACTGATCAGGCAGCAGCACCCGACGAACGCCCACGCCCGCGATCTCGACGTCGAACGGAGCCGTCGTCATCAGGCGCGAGACGCGCACGCAGAAGGCGAGCAGGCGCAGCGCGTCTTTCAGAATCGAGTCGCGAAACTCGGGAGGAATGGTGCCGTCGTGATTGATGGCCAGACGGTGCTCGACGCCGTTCTCCTGCTGGGTCACGTGATAGGTGACGATCCACGTGAGGAAGAGCTGGTGGCGAAGCTGGGTGCCCTGCTTCTGATTCACGCCCACCGTCGCGAGGGCGTCGATGGAGCGCTCCTGCACATCCAGGCAGACGCGGGCCAGCTGCGTCAGCTGCTCGGGGAGCAGCGTCAGCTCGGGGCGCTTCTTGGCTGAGAAAGGAAACTTCGAACGCCAGTCCATGAATCTCACGCCCCCCATCGGCATGTAGGGGACCATGCGCCTTTCTCTTGAGCCCTGACAAGAGCGTGGAACTTTCCACTCACGGCACACCTGCCTCAGTGGGCCTTCGACACGTTGTGGGAGGTGTCCTTAATCCGTTTCCAACAGTGAACGGTTTCAGGCGTATACGTGGGGGCGATGAAGCCAGTCTGGCTCTGGTGGCTGTTGGCGATGCCCTCTCTGGGTTGTGCGACCGCGCACCTCATTGGCCCACGCCCTCCCATGGACCCCATCGAAGCGGGTCCGCCACGCGTCGTCGTCATCGAGCCTCTGTTCGAACGAGCGGAGTGGAAGACGTCGACCCGTACCGAGTTCGTCGACCCCGTCAGCGGAGCCTCGGCCACGCCACGGTTTCCGGGCCTCGAGACCAACGCGCTGGGCACGCCGTCGACCCTCTCGCCGTCTCCGCTCGACAGCGCTGGCGCGTCGGGACAGCTCACCGTGACTCGGACCACGACCGAGAAGCCGCTGTTCGCCCGGCCCGCCGTGCTCGCGGCAATTCATGAGGGGTTGCTGCCCGCCATCGCGGCGCTGCGGCCACATTGGACGATCGTCGGTCCAGGGGCCGCGCCGACCATCAAGCGCGACGCCGTGGTGATTCGCACGGTGCTGGACGGAAACGAGATCGTCGAGAGCGACCGGCCGCTCAAGAACGCGGCGTTCGCCTTCGGTCTCGTGTTGCTGCCGCTGCAGATCATCACCGCGTTTCCGGTCGAAGAGACGCAGCGCATCTCGGGCCAGCTCGAGAAGGTCGTGGTGGCGCCGGGCGCGCTTCAGCAACGCCTCGTGAAGTACGCGACGCAGCCCGACTTCGCGGTGAACCTCTCGGGCCTCAAAACCAGACGCCAGTCCTTCGCGCTCGACGTGCAGTACGAAGAGGGGTTGTTCGCCGACGAGACGCCAAGACCCGCCGTGCTCGTCGAGGGCTTCGTGCAGCGGCTGGCCTACGCCATCGTCACGCTCGTCGAAGAGGAGTCGCCATGAGCTTCTGGGACAGCATCAAACCGCCAAAACCGAAAGCGCCGACGGCGACCAGCCTCGAGCAGTCGGCTGATCAGAAGACCATTTCCATCGGGTGGAGCGACGGCGCGACCCATCAGGTCCCTGCGCGGCTGTTGCGTCAGTACTGCCCGTGCGCCGAGTGCGTCGAGGAGTGGAGCGGGAAGCGCACCTACGACGTCGAGCAGATCCCGGTCGACATGAAGGTGATCGAGATCGCGCCTGTCGGGAACTACGCCATCACCTTCACCTTCGGCGACATGCACCGCACCGGCATCTTCAACTGGGAGCTGCTTCGCGAGCTGTCAGACAAGACACGGCCCTGACCTCTGTCGGGTGTCGGCCACCGATGGCATGGTTCGGTCCGTGAGCGACGAGCCGGAGTTCCTTGGGGGACCAGCGCTGAGACCGGACGGCACGCTCGAAGGGCGCACGCAGCCCGAGCCCTCGACGCCTCCATCTGCGGTCGACGCGCGGCCTGAGAAACCGCTCGAGCTCGCGACACGGCCGCCGCCTCGGGCCTACACCGCGCCGACCGCCTACCGCGCTGATCCTCACCAACCGCGGCGCTGGGTGCCCGTGCTGCTCGTCGGCTTCGTCGTGGCCGGCTTCGCCATCGCCGGCGCTGCGATGCTGCTCACACCTGCGTCCGCACCCAGGGTGCCAGAGCTCGACCTTCCCACGGCGCTCCGCGACGCCCTGCCCGAGCTCGCGGGCCCGCCCGTCGTCATTCTGAGCGAGCCTTCGGGAGCGACCGTTCGCGCGCCGACGGGTGTGCTCGGCGTCACGCCCTGGGCGGGGAACAACGGCTTCCTGACCGATACCGAGTTGACCCTGACGCTGGCGGGATATCAGCCCGCGAAGCTCGTGCTGCCTGGAGCAAAGGAGGCCCACTTGTCCGTGACGCTGAAGAGGTCGCGCCGATGACGACCGTTCTGGGGCGGTACGAGCTGCAACGAAAGCTGGGCGCCGGCGGCATGGCCGAGGTGTGGCTCGCGCGCGCGTCGGGCCCGAGCGGCTTCGAGAAGCAGGTCGTGGTGAAGCGAATTCTGCCGCAGCTCGCGGGTGACCCGACCGTCGAAGAGCTGTTCAAGAGCGAGGCCCGGCTGGCGGCGCGGCTCGATCACCCCAACCTGCTCCAGGTGTTCGACTTCGGCCGTGAGCCCGATGGCTCGCTGGTGCTGGTGATGGAGCTGGTCGACGGCACGAGCCTTCGCCAGGTCGTCAGAGCGGTGAAGTCGGGCAAGGTGCTCGAGGCGCGCATGGCCGCCAAGCTGATGGCGTTGGTGTGCGAAGGGCTCCACTCGGCCCACGAGCTGAAGAACGAGCAGGGCCAGCCGCTCAACCTCGTGCACCGCGACATCAGCCCCGAGAACATTCTGCTGGCGCGCTCGGGAGCGGTGAAGGTGGCCGACTTCGGCATCGCGCGCATCGAGCGTGAGGTGCAGCTCACCAGCGCAGACACGTTCCGCGGCAAGGTCGGGTACGCAGCGCCCGAGCAGATCATGGGCAGGCCGGTGACGCGGCAGGCCGATCTGTGGGCGGTCGGGGTGACGTTGTTCGAGCTGATCACCGGGCAGCAGCCGTTCGTGACCGAGACGAGCGCCGAGCTGGCGGCGGCCACCGTTCACCGCGATCCGCGCAGGCTCAATGAGGTCAAAGCGGGCGTTCCACTCGCGCTCGTCGAGCTGGTCAGCCGGTGTCTCGAGCGTGAGCCCGAGAAACGCTGGGCGACCGCGCATCAGCTGAGCGAACAGCTCGAGGACTTCGTCTCGTGGTCGGGCACGCCCATGCGGTCGTCCGATCTGGGCGGGTTGCTCTCGTCGCTGGGCATCGAGCCGCACACGGTGAGCTCGTCGGGCACACCCTCGTTGTCCGACGTGCCTTCGTTCGTCTCGGTGCGGGAGCCGATCTCTGTCGAGTCGACCACCATGGAGCCGAGCACCTTCGAGCCCGTGGCCGAGCTGTCCGTCGATGGAAAGCTGCACGTCCTCGAGACCGCGGCGAAGTCCGCTCCGGCCGAGGAGCCCTTCACCTACTCGGGCGCAGCCGAGGCGAAGTCGCCGGCGGGAGCGACCGTGGACGAAGGGCGGCAGAACCGCTTCGGCGCCCTCGAGCTCGAGCCCATCGCCGTGACCGTCGAGCGCAGAGCCGAGGAGCCTGACGCGCCACTGCCTCCGCCTCCGACCCGGTGGAAACCGGTTGTCCTCGGCCTGGTCGCGGTGGCGGTGCTGGGCGTCGCCGGGTTTGGCGCGTCGAAGCTGAAGCTTCCCGGGAAGCCGGCGACGGCTGGTGCACTGTTCATCGACTCCACGCCCAGCGGCGCGACGGTGCTGCTCGGTGGGGAACCAGTGGGTCAAACCCCCTGGGCAGGTGACAACGTCCCCGGAGGAGTCACCACCATCGTGCTCAAGCGCCCCGGCTTCGCCGACACCACGCTTCGCATCGACGGAGGGCTCGACTGGAGCGGCACGGTGAAGCTCTCGAAGGGATCGTCGCGCTGATGGAGGAAGCGGGCGGGCCGCTGCGGCCGAAGGCGCTGGCGGAGCTGCACGAGAGGCGTCGCCTCGAAGTCGAAGAAGCGGTCGCGGTAGGGCTGGTGCTCTCGCGACAGCTCCTCGACACCGGCGTTCACCTCGGCCACGCAGATCCCACGCTGATCCTCCTCGGCGCTGAAGGGCTGCGGGTGCTCGACGCGCAGAGAAAGGCGCTGGGCCGCCGCGGACCGCTCCCTCAGGCCAGAGCAGCGGCGTGGCTGTCTCCCGAGCTCATTCAAGGCACCCCGCTCGACGTGCGAACGAGCGTCTTCTCCGTCGCGTTGACGGTGGTGGGGCTGTTGATCGGCCGCTCGCCCTGGCAACGCGAGAGCGTGTTCGAGACCCTGCGGGCCGTCTTGCACAACGAGTGGCAGCAGACGCTCGGGGCGCAGCGCCCTGATCTGCCGCTGCAGCTCATCTTGCTGCTGCTGAGCGCGACGTCTCGCAGTCCTGGCGAGCGACCGGAAGGGCTGCAGCAGCTCGGCAAGCGCCTTGGGCCCTGGGCGCCGTCGGGGCCC
The DNA here is from genome assembly GCA_943370055.1 of Archangium gephyra. Taxonomy (GTDB): domain Bacteria; phylum Myxococcota; class Myxococcia; order Myxococcales; family Myxococcaceae; genus Xiheimicrobium; species Xiheimicrobium gephyra_A. The sequence goes on along the minus strand of CALRPN020000051.1, from coordinate 19,984 downwards.
GATGCCGTCTGGTCGAAGCTGGTGAAGGCGATGCTGAGCGAGGCCGTGTCGATGCCGGATCCCGACACCGATGAGGGGCGGCTGGTGCGCGCAGACGAGCTCGAGGAGCAGGGCTTCGACCTCGAGGCGCGCTGGGTTCGCCTCGAGTGTCACGTGGCGCGCGCGGCCGGCCCCGAGCGCAGCACACTGCAACAGACCCTGGGAGCGGTGAGCGCCGAGCTTGGCAACGAGCGCGTCGCAGAGCTCTCTCGCGCGACGATCGACGCCTGCCCGATGGTCGTCGGTGGGCAATGCCCCGGTCAGTGGGATCTGCTGGAGCCTGCCGCGGGCGTGCGACGAACCTGCCACGAGTGCGGAACGAGCGTGACTCACGTGCTCGACGTGCAGCGCGGACAAGACGTCGTGTACGACGGTGGCACGGTGGCGATCGACGTCGCCGCGGACCGGGCGCCGGGAGATCTCGCGATTCCAGACGAAGTGATGATGCGGACGTGACCTGCTGCAAGCCTTGCGCGGCGGGCTGAAGGGCACCGGTGATTTGCACCAACGAGGTGTGGGCAGCGGGCAAGCCGGGAGCGGCACGGTCGATGCTCACCTGGGCCGCATGGTCCAACACCTGCTGATCGCGGTCGACGGGTCGTCCTCTTCTCACCACGCGGCGAATCAGGGGTTCGGGCTCGCGCGGCAGACGGGTGCGAAGGTGACGCTGGCCTACGTTCTGGAGTCGCCTCCCGTCATTCCGGTCGGGCCGCTCTCTGGCTACGTGATGACGTCTCCACCGAGAACCGACGCCGATCTCGAGCGGGCTCGGGCCGAGCTCAAGTCACTCGCGAACGAAGCACAGGGCGTGACGGTCGAGACGCGCGTCGAGCTGGGCGCTCCGGCCGATGTGATCTGCGAGCTCGCCGAGCGGCTGAGCGTCGACATGATCGTGGTGGGCGCGCGCGGCCTGACGGCGGGCACCCGGTGGTTGATGGGCTCGGTCAGCGATCGCGTCGTGCACCACGCGCCCTGCCCCGTGCTGGTCGTGCGCGAACGGAAGAAGTGATCAGAACTTCACGCGCCGCATGACGAAGCGTGGCATCGCTTTGATGGCTGCCATCACCGCCCGCCAGATGGGCGGCGCGTAGACGATCGGTGTTCCTTCATCGATGCCGGCGATCACCACGTCGGCGACGGCCTCGGGCTCTCCCGCGAACGGGGGTGCTTTGAGACCTTCGGTCATGCCCGTGCGCACGAAGCCCGGCTTCACGCAGACGGTGACGAGGCCTTCCTTGCGATACTTGTGATCGAGCCCCTCGAGGTACGCCGAGAGGCCGGCCTTGGCAGCGCCGTACATGATGATTGGCGAGCGGCCGCGATCACCCGCGACCGACGAGAACGCACAGAGCGTTCCACCGCCGCGCATGAGCAGCTTCTTTCGCGCCTCTTCACAGAAGAGCACCGTGTTCGCGAAGTCGAGCGTGAGCACCTTCGCCGCCAGCGCCGGGTCTCGCTCGAGCTGCTCCTGCGTCGCGAAGGCGCCTGCCGTGACGACGACGGTGTCGAGGCCGTCGAGCCGCTGCTCCACCTCTTCGAGGGCGGGCTTGAACGACTCGGGCTTCTCGAGATCGCAGGCGACGCCGATGACGCGCGTACCGGGAACCCCGCGGGCCTCGAGATCGGCAACGCTGCGCTTCACCTCGTCTTCACCGCGGCCCAGCACGGCGACGAAGTCACCCCGCTCGACGAAGCGCCTGGCGAGGGAGCGGCCCATGCCGCGGGTGGCTCCGAGAATGGCGACGCGCTTCATGGGGCATCTCCGAAGAGGCGAACGGACTGCGCGCTTCGGAAGCGATGCTGCGGGTCCCACTTCTCGCGCGCCGCGAGGAACTTCGGCAGCCGCTTCTCTTCCATCGCGCGGAAGTGCTCGGGCCGCGTGAACGTGTCCTTCGCGAGGTAGATGCGGCCGCCCTCGCTCAAGACGTGCTCGTTGAGCTCGTCGATGAGCGCCTGTGTGTCGTTGCGAATGGCGATGTCGAGCGCGACCGAGATGCCGGGCTTGGGGAACGAGAGGAACGCAGGGCTCTCGGCGCCGCAGTCCTTGATGACGCAGAGGAAGCTGGCTCCACCACGTTTGGTGAGCACCTCGAGGAACCGACGCGCCGCGCCCGGGCCCGCCTCGTTCGGCAGCACGCACTGGTACTGCGTGAAGCCTCGCCGCCCGTACATGCGGTTCCAGTCCTTCACGAAGTCGAGCGGCCAGAAGTACGAGAACGGGTCGACGATGCCCTCGCGCTTCTTCTGCAGGTGCTTCCAGTAGAAGCCGAAGTTGAAGGCCTTGATGCTGAGCGGGTTGAGCAGCCACTCGGGCGCTTCGATGGGGAAACGCAGGTTCGGTGGCTCGCTGGGGAACTTCGACGGCGCCTCGTGCGAGTGGGCCCAGCGGCCCTTCATGAGAATGCCGCGGCCCATGTGTTTGCCGGGCGTGAGGCAGTCGATCCACCCGACCGTCATGGGGAACTTCGCCGACGATTCCTTGAGCTTCTCGATGTACTCGTCGATGTCGCCGACGCGCTCCGACTCCTGCCAGATCCACGGCGTGGGGATGCGCACCATCGGGAACTCGACCTCGAGGATCTGCCCGGTGAGCCCCATGCCGCCGACGGTGGCGAGGAAGAGTTCGCGCTCGAGATCGGGGCCACACTCGACGACACGGCCATCGGCGACGCGCATCTTGAGGCGGCGAACGTGCGAGCCGAAGCAGCCATCGACGTGGTGATTCTTGCCGTGCACGTCGGCGGCGACGGCTCCTCCGAGCGTGACGAACTGGGTGCCAGGGGTGACGGGCACGAACCAGCCACGGGGGAGCAACGTGCGGTGCAGATCGAGCAGCGACAGGCCGGCTTCGGCGCGCAGCGTTCCTGTGGCCGAGTCGAACGCAAGCATGCGGTTGGCGCGCGTGGTGTTGACGACGACGGGGTTGGCAGAGGGAGGCAACGAGGAGTCGCCGTAGCTGCGGCCCAGGCCGCGGAAGAGCACGGGCGGCGACTGCTCGAGGTTGTCTGGCAACAGCTCCTGCCCGACGACGGAGGTACGGCCCCAACCTTCGATGCGCGAGTCAGTCATCACGGTGAGGCAGGTAGCCGGACGGTGGGATCGGCGCAAGCGCACGAACTGCGGCTCACAGCTCGTCTGCTCGCCTCAACAAGCCGTTCGAACCGAGCGCGAGCGGCGGGCAGTACGGCCCCGTCTCGGTGCGTGTCCACCAGACGCGGGGCTCAGACAGTGGCGCGAAACGGTACTCGTACGTCGTCGAGCGCACGTACTTCGGCGGCGTCGAAAACGGGTTCGTCTCGACGAGCGCGGCGACGCTCTTCGTGCCCTTCAGCAGGTGCCACTGAAACGAGATGAACCACGGGTTCTGCTGACAGGTTCCGAGCGACGCGAACCAGAGCTGCCAGTCGAGCCGTGGTTGCCAGGGCGCCACGAAGTCGGGCCTTCTGTCGAGGCGGCCGGGCTTCCACGGAAACTCGTACGGCTTCCACGTCACGCCGTCGTCGCTGCCTTCGACGATGATCTCAGGGCGCGTCTTCGTCATCACCGCGAAGGCGCCGTACGCGTTCACGACGTGCAGCGGGTTCAGCCGATCCACCACGCTGCGCAGCGGAGGATCGACGACGAACCGGCGCGAGAACGACGTCGCCGAGAGCACCGTGAACGCGGCCGCGAGGGCCCAGCTCCACACGGGTGACTTCGTCGGCACCCACTTCGTCCCCGCGCGCAGCGCTTCGTCATCGAGCAACGGCAGCGCGAGCACGAACGTGAGCACGTTGTAGTAGCTGTAGTTGCCCGCGACGATGAGGCCGAGCTGCATCGCCATCAACCCGGCTGCGGCGATGAGGCGCGCGCGGCGTGGGCCCAGCGCGAGAATCGGAATCGGCAGCTCGAGCACGAACATCACAGCGCAGAGCAGCTTCTGAAGGCCCATCGGCCATTGATGCGCGAGCACGCTCGTCCACGTCGGGAGCGGCTGCGTCCACCAGTGGTACGTCAGCGCCGTGAGGTCTCGCCAGCTCTCGTCGCCGCTCGCGAGCTTCACGATGCCCGAGCCCAGCGTCACCTTGCAGGCGAGCACCGCCACGGCGAAGCGAACCGCCCTGCCCGGCTCCTTCCACGTCGTCGCCAGAAACGGTCGCACCCCATTCGGCGCGAGGAACGCGAACACCACCGCGGTCTCGAGCAGCAAAATGTCCCACTGGAAGTTGAGGAAGGGCGCGCCCACCTGCACGACAGAGAGCCAGCACACGTAGAGCGTCACCGAGGCCCAGCGCGGCGCGATGCCGGCAGTGATGAAGAGCGACGCGAACACGCACACGCCAAGCAACAGGTGCAGCGCCGCGTCTGACCAACCGAGCCAGAGCAGCGTCGGCACGTCGAAGAACGACGCGTTGCCGCGCGAGAGCCCTTCCATCGTCTCGGCAATCGGCGTGAGGCCGTCTTTCCCGTACAGGCCCGGAAGTTGCGCCCAGAGCGCGGCCGTCGCGAAGAGGGCCACGAGCCCGAACGCCACGAGCGTCAATCGAACGGTGAGTCGCACGAGCAGCGAACCGTAGCGCCACCCGAAAATGGCTCCGCAACTTTCCCGATGAGGCCGGGTTCAACGCGCGATCTCATTTCGAACGAGGGTGCTCATGCGCTTGTTGATTCCCGGAGTGGTCGTGATCCTCGCTGCTTGTGGGGCTGAGGTGCTCGAGTCGCCTGGCGTCTCCTTCACCCGGCAGGGCCTGAGCGTGAGCGAGCTCGAGGTGTCCATCGGAACGGCAGCCATCGACTACATGGACCCGGAGTATCGAATCACCGGCGACGGCGGGCTCATCGCCTTCATCGATCAAGACGACGTCGTTCGGCTCAAGCAGATCGACGCTGATGGCCAGCTCGTGAACGAGGACGATCGTGGCCAGGCGCTCGGTGTGAACGGCCCGTACTTTCGTTCGGCGAACGGCCCCGAGTTCGGGGTGAGCGCGCGTGGACCAGCCATCGTGTGGACCGGCCTCGACGACGCGGGCGTGCGGCAGTTCTTCCTGCACCGCGATGGTGGCACCACCCAGCTCACCCATGGCTCCGTCAGCGTCTCGGCGAACCTGCCCTGCAAAGACCCGACGGCGCCCAACCAGAAGATCCTGGGCTTCACGCTCGAGGGCCAGGTGCAGAACTGGTTCTGGATCAGCGAGGACGAGCCCGAGGTACGCCACCCGGTTCCGCTCGCGAAGTTCGGCTCGTCGGGCCCCTGGTGGTACCTCGACTCGAGCCGCATTCTCACGAACACGGCGGTCGGCCGCTTCGCGCAGGTGACGCTCGTCGAGCCCGACGGTGGGCAGCGCCTGCTGACCTCTGGCAACGTGGACAAGGTCGACATGCTGGCGTTCCGCGCGCCAGAGCTGGGCGGCGCTCCGGTGCTGCTCACCATTCTCGAGGAGCGTCGGCAGCGCCGGCAGCTCGCCTTCTATCGAATCAACGAGACGACACCCCAGGCAGCGCCGATCGGCGTGGCGCCGTTCTCGACCGAGCTGCGCAGCCCCGAGCCGTTCGTGTTCGGCGGCAGCAGCGGCGCCTCGCTCGTGGTGACCGGCCAGGACGCGAACGACATCGTGCTCGTCGGGCTCGATGGCGGCGTGACTCCAGTGAGCGGTTCAGCTGCGCTCGCGCGCACCGACCCCGAGACCTTCGTCATCGGCGGCTCGCTCTTCGTCAGCTACTACGTCACCAGCCGCACCGGCCCGATCTCCCTGTTCCACACCCGCCTCGACCCGTGAGCGGCAGTAGGCTTCACCCGCGATGTGCGGCCGCTACACCCTCAAGTCGAAGGGCATCGATCTTCAGCGGGAGCTGAACCTCGAGCGTGAGCCCGTCATCGAGGAGCGCTTCAACATCGCGCCGACGCAGGCGGCTCCTGTGGTGCTCGACACGAACCCGCGTGAGCTCGTGCTGGCCCGCTGGGGCTTCACTCCGCGGTGGGCGAAGGACGTTCACGAGGGCGCCAAGCACATCAACGCTCGGGCGGAGTCGCTGGCCGAGAAGCGCATGTTCACCGACGCGCTCGCGCACGCCCGCTGTCTGGTGCCGTGCGACGGGTTCTACGAGTGGAAGCACCACGGCAAGCAGTCTCAGCCGCTCTACGTGCACGCGCCGTCGCACCCGATTCAGACGATGGCCGGAGTGTGGACGACGTGGCGCTCTGCCGATGGCATTGAGGTGGCGACGTTCTCGATCATCACCACCGCCGCCGACGCGTTCATGTCGCGCATTCACTCGCGCATGCCGGTGTTCGTCTCTCCGGAGGATCGCGCTCGGTGGCTGTCGACCGGGACGTCTTCGCGTGACGTGCAGACCCTGCTGCAGAAGCGGGTCGAGACGCCGCTCGCCGCCTTCGAGGTCTCGCAGGCCGTCAACCACGTGGCCATCGACGACGCGCGCTGTCTCGAGCCGGCGGCGACGGTTCAGCTCGAGCTGCTCTGAACGATGGCGTCGACCTCGAGCAGCACTTCGCTCAGCACGACTTTCGGGATGGCGGCGAGTTCGCGCGGCGACTGAAATCGAGCCGCGCCGCTGCGAAGCCACGTCGAGGCATTCGACGCCGTCGTCTCACGACCATCTGCGGCCACCTCGAGCAGCACCCGCAACTCGAACGACTCATACGTGCCTGCGACCGCATCGGCCTGACCTGGCTCGATTCGCGTCGACGCCCACTGGTATCGCCGACACGCCACCTGCAACCGCTGTTGTCGCAGCCGACGCCCTTCCCAGCGGCGAGTCAGGGTCCCCGTGTGTTCGGTCGCGTCGAGGGTGAACACCGGCCGGTCGACTTGCGCGAAGGGCTGCGTCAACCCGAGCGCCTCGAGGCGAGCACGCCAGGCGACGAGGTCGGCGGCCGACGCCAGCGCGGGGTGCCAGAGCTGTACGGTGGCCGAGGGCGGTGGCTCGAACACGGTGCCCGCGACGTCGATGAAGGCGTCATCGAACCAGAGCGCGGCACGATCGCCGACACGAGGGCGCGCGCGAGGAGCAGGACGATCGGGTGCCCCAACGTGTGGGAGCGAAAGCCTTCGAGCGGAATCGAGCGCTGCGTCCAGAACAGGCGCTCGAGCCGGCTGGCCTGCGCCTCGAGGACGTCTTCGAACTCGGCGAACTTCGCCTTTCGCGCGGCGACCTCGTCGGCGCATTCGCGTTGGAGCTCGGCTGGAACGCGCTGCACCCGCTTGCCGTCGTCACGCACCCAGCTCAGCAGCGGCGCTCCGTCTTCGAAGCTGATGGTGGGCGTCCAGGCACCGAGCGGCGAGGTCAGCCCTCCGACGTCGGGCACCACTCGCTCTTCGAGTTCATCGACCGAGAGATCGCGCTTCGTCGCCGCGCTCTCGAAGGCCTGGTCGAGCTGATGATTCGCGTCGCGGTACTCGATGACGCCCTTGAGCCTGGTGAGCTGTGAGACGGCGAGCTCGGAGTCGAGCCTCCCGAGCACCCGCAGGCAGGCGTTCACCACGTTGCGGGACATCTGACCGAGACCAGCGACCTTGCGGTTGGCACGCTCGGCGAGCGCTCCCAGCTCGGGCGCTACCCGATCGGCGTCGAGACAGACGGTGACCCAGACGAGGCCCTTCGTCAGCGAGCTGCTGAAGTGACACGCGGCCAGGTCGATGAGCCCGAGCCATCGGAGCACCTGCGGCTCGAGGTCGTCGGAGTGGACCTGGCCAACGAGCGCTCGCAGCTGCGTCATCCACTTCTTCGTCGGCTCCGCTCCCGTGATGTCGTCGAGGTGCAGCAGCAGGGCGCGCCACGCGGAGCGGGCTTCGACCGGCTGGCTCGAGACGAAGTCCCCGAGCGCGATGAGCAACGGCGGCAGCACGGGGTGACGACGCCCTGCTTCGTACTCGGCGAGCACGCCTTCGAGCGTTCGTGGCGCGCGCAGCTTTCCAATGAACCGGACGAGACCTTCGAACATGCTTCAGCTCGCGCGCCGTTTCGCGATGGCGGCCCAGTCGAGGACGTCGACCGTCTCCTTCGCCACCTTGAAGTCCATCTGCTCGCGCAGCCCGATGACGTCGCCGCCGATCTGAAACGGCATGGGCCGTGAGAGCGTGATGCGCAGCGCGGTCACGAAGAAGTCGTGCATGCCCGCGACCTTCGAGCCGCGCCACAGGTTCACCATGTTCGCGACGCCCTCGAAGACGGGCCTGTCGTACACACGGAAGTTGATTCGACCGGGCACGCGCCGCGCGAAGGGGAACGCCTTGAACTTCGCGCCCCAGTACGGCTCGGTTGCCGCAGCGCCGACCGACACCGGGCCCTGGTAGAGCACCTTGCCCGTCTGCGCGCGCACGACCTCGCCCTTCACCAGCGTGAGCGCGTCGCCGCCGAGATCTTCAACCGTCACCTTCGTGCGGCCCTTGAAGACGAGCTGCGAGATCTCCGATGGCACGGTGCGCGTGAAGAGCGAGAACAGATAGCCGCCGACGCCTTCGTTCAGCTTGCCCGCGATGGGTCCGGCGATGGGGGTCTGCCGGGCCTCGGCCAGGTTCGAGTGGTGCACGAGCGTCGCGTCCCACCCGACGCCGGCGAAGAGGCTCAACTTGCCCTCGGTCTCGACGAGGTCGAAGCGCTGGGTCGGCAGCTCTTTCGGCAAGGACCCGATGACCGACAACGTGCGCGTGTAGCCGAACGCTCCGACCGCGCTGGGCCAGCCGTTGCCGGTGCCGAGCTTGAAGAGCCCGAGCGTAGGGAATTCGGTGACGCCCTCGTCGCGCAGCAGGTTCATCAACACGACGCCCGTGCCGTCACCGCCGCCGCAGAAGACGAGGCGTGGCCTGGCTTTCACGAGGCGCTTCACGTCGGCGCGCGCTTCTTCGAGTGACGTCGCGGCGTAGACGGTGGCGTTCGGCATCGCTCGACGGAAGGCCTCGATGCGAGCGGGCGTCACGCGGCGCGCGCGCCCGTTGAACCAGGCGGCGACGTCGGCGCCCTTTCGGCGAGACGCGCGGCCCATCAGCTGACTCCCCGAGAGCGCATCGGGACGCAGCATGAAGGGCCTGCGCGGCAGAGCAAAGCACTCACGCCCGAAGCCACCCGGTTCGGGTATGGTTCACGCGCACATGTCGTCGCCCTGGGAGGACGTCAGACGCGAGTCGCTCGAGATGCCGGCGGTCGGCTATCGCCGGCCTGCGTCTCCCCTGCCCTGGCTGCTGCTCGCGGTCTCCATCACGCTCACCATCACTGTGCTCGTCGTCGGCCGAAACCGGCTGATGGAGGAGAAAGAGCGCACGTGGACGTCGCTGAAGGCGAACGACGACTTGAATCAGAAGCTCAAGGCCGCCCAGAAGGAGCTCGAGAAGTCGAAGGAGTCGTGCGAGCAGGGCGACGCCAACAGCGGTGACGTGGCGAAGCGGCTGGTGCAGCTCGAGCTCGAGAAGCGCCGCCTGCAGGACGAGCTCGCCAGGGCCAGGAAGAAGTGAGCCGCACCCGCGTGGCGGGCCTCGTGCTCGGCCCGCTCTTCTTCTTCGCGCTGACGTTCCTCGACAATCCGCTCCATCACCTCGCCGGGTTCGACCGTCGGCCTGCGCTGGCGGCGGGCATCTCGTTGTTGATGGCGACGTGGTGGTTCACCGAGGCGGTGGCCATCGAGTGGACGGCGATGATTCCGCTGGTCGCGTTCCCGCTCCTGAACGTGTTCGGCGGTGGCGTGGTGAACGGCGTCGCGAAGGCCGGCGGCGAGTACACGAATGCGTACATCTTTCTGTTCCTCGGCGGCATGGCGGTGGGGGCGGCGCTCGAGCACTGGAACCTGCATCGGCGCATCGCGCTCCAACTCATGCTGCGCATCGGAGCGTCTCCACCTCGGCTGCTGCTCGGCCTGCTCATCGCGACGGCGTCGATCTCGTTGTGGATCTCGAACACCGCCACGGCCGTGATGATGTTGCCCATTGCGATCGCGGTGCTGGGTGAGCTCGAGGCGCAGTCGAAGCAGAAGCTGACGGCCTACGGCATGTCGCTGATGCTGGCGGTGGCCTACGCGGCCAACGTCGGCGGCATCGGGACGAAGATTGGTACGGCGACGAACTCCATCTTCGTCGGGTGGCTCGCGAAGACGCAGCACTACGAGATGACGTTTCCGCGGTTCGTGGCCGTCGGCCTTCCGTTCGTGGTGCTGTTCATTCCGGTGTTGTGGCTCGCGTTGTGGCGGCTGGGCCGGGCCGATGCGCCGAAGACCGACGCGGGTCGTGACGTGCTGCGGAACCAGCTCGCGGCGCTCGGGCCGATGTCGGCGAAGGAGCGGGTCGTCGCGCGGGTCTTCTTCACCGCGGCGATGCTGTGGATCTTCGGAGACCCGATTCGTGGCGTCCTCGCGCCGCGGCTTCCCTTCGAGCTGGCGAACCGGCACTACGAAGCAGTCGTGGCGATGACGGCGGCGCTGGTGCTGCTGCCGCTGGGCTGTCTGCCGCTGGCCGCGATTCGTCGCATTCCCATCAGCGCGCTGATGTTGCTGGGCGGCAGCTTCGCCATGGCGGCGGGCATCGAAGGCAGTGGGTTGTCTGCGTGGCTCGGTCAACAGCTCGAGCCGTTGCGGGCGCAGCCGGCGCTGGTGCAGTTGGCGATCGCCTCGTTCTCGACGGTGGCGCTGTCGGCAGTGGCCTCGAACACGGCGACGGTGAACCTGATGCTGAACCTGCTGCCGGCGAATCTGCCGTTGCTCTCGGCGGTGACGATTGGCTCGTCATGTGACTTCGCGCTGCCAGCCGGGACTCCACCGAACGCGATCGTCTTCGGGTCAGGCCGCGTGCATCTGCCGACGATGATGCGCACCGGCTTCTGGCTCGACGTCGCGGCGGCGTCACTGCTGGTCGCGTACGGGTGGCTCTATCTGCCGCTCATCGTCCCGTGAGGCGAGCCAGCACGCCTTCGAGTTCAGTCACGACCCGTAAATCCTTGGGCCGCGCGAGGGCTCGCTTGCACTCAATGAGGCTCCTGAGGCCGATGACCCTGCACTGAAAGGTACCCAGTCCGAGCGTCACGGCCGACCTCTGCAACTCCTCGAGGCCTCCCACGGCGATGACTTCGCCCAGGAAGTCGATCACGCCCTCATCAGTGGTGACGTACAGGTTTCGGTAGCCGACATACTTCGTCGCGTCATCACTGAGCGCCGGTCGTGCAGCGTTCATACGCTCGCGAGGATTCGTCCCACGAAGAGCGGCAAGCACCTTCGACAACGTCTGCTCGTCGAACCGGATGCAGACATCCACGTCTTCGGTCACCGTGCCACTGCCGTGTGCAATGGCCGCCATGCCACCTACCAGCACGAACTCAACGTTCGCTTCCGTCAGGCGACGCAACAGTCCGAGGGTCGAAGCCATAGAACTCCGTTCCAGCCTTTCGCAGCGCACGAACCAACTCGAGCGCCGCTTCGTGTCTCGCCATGCGCTCCGCAGGCGTCAACGTCTGCAGGTACTCGAGCAGATCGAAGTCGATGTCCTCGTCCGAGGGCACCGGCGACTGCTCGTTCGTGGGAGGCGTCGACATCGGGAAGGGATTGCGCCCGGTCGCGAGCCTGTCGTCAACTGCTCACATGCTCTCGACGCTCTTGTCGCTCACCCTCGCAGCCGGCTCATTCCCGCTCCCCAGCATCGACGGAAAGCCGCTCGCGGCGACCGCAGAGCAGAAGTCGTTCCGGCTGCCGATGCGCTTCGAGAAGGTGCGCGCCTTCTACGACGGCCAGTTCACTGGAGATGAGGCGAAGGGCGTGACCACGAAGCTCTCAGGCACCAGCGGCAAGCGTGTGCTGACGCTCATCTCGACGCGCGCCGGAGACACCTGGAAGAAGGCCATCGTTCGTGAAGGTGAAGTCGAGACGGTGGTCGAAGTGACGCCGATTTTGCGAATGCAGGAGGAGTTGGTCGAGGGCAACGGCAAGCCGCTCGTGCAGTTCATCATCGGGCGCTCGGGCGACGTCGATCGTGCGGTCGAGGCCATCGGCGACAAGCACACCGAGCAGATCCGCAAGTAATCAGAACGCGTCGCCTTCACACATCAACACCGACAGCGGGAAGATCGGCCCACCACGCGCGAAGTAGCGGGCCAGCTCGAGCGGCTCTTCACCACGCAATGGCAGACGCTCCAGCTCTTCCAGCGTGCACCAGCGCGCCTCGAGCGAGTGCTCATCAGCCACCGACTTCGGAGATGACGCATCGCGCGGTGTCGCGGTGAAGATGACGCGCTCGCGGGCGCCACCGTCGACGACCGAGCGCTCGATTCGAACGAGCCCGTCGAGCCTCACGCGCAGGCCGGCCTCTTCGAACGTCTCTCGCAGCGCGGCCTCTTCGAACGTCTCACCCGGCTCGACGGCGCCAGCAGGCAGCCACCACAGCTGCCCATGCTTCGCCTCGTGCACCACGAGCAGGCGATCGCCCTGCCTCACGGCGACGAGCGCGAAGCTCCAGGTGACGATGCCCTTGCCCAGCGGTCAGACCCGGAAGGGGTTCTGCAGCAGAATCGTCTCGCCACGCTCGGCGCCGACGGACACGCAGACGACGGGCACGCCGACGATCTCTTCGATGCGACGGACGTAGCGCTGCGCGGTCGGCGGCAGGTCGTCGATGGTGCGCGCGCCGTCGAGCGGCTGATCCCAGCCGGGCAGCTCTTCGTAGATGGGCGTGACGCGCGAGAGATCTTCGAGCTCACCCGGCAGCTCGGTGAGGCGCTGACCATCGAGCTCGTACGCGGTGCAGATCTTGAGCGTGGGGAGCCCGGACAGCACGTCGAGCTTCGTCACCGCGAGGCCCCAGAGGCCGTTCACGCGCGCGGCGTAGCGGAGCACCACGGTGTCGAGCCAACCACAGCGACGCGGCCGACCGGTCGTCGCACCGAACTCGGCGCCGATCTTCCGCAGCCGCTCGCCCGTCTCGTCGTTGAGCTCGGTGGGGAATGGACCGCCACCAACGCGGGTCGTGTACGCCTTCGAGATGCCCATCACGCGATCGATCGCTGTGGGACCGAGGCCCGAGCCGACCGCCGCGTTGCCGGCCACCGTGTTGCTGCTGGTGACGTAGGGGTACGTGCCGTGATCGACGTCGAGCAGTGTGCCCTGTGCGCCCTCGAACAACATGCGCGTGCCCTTGCGCACGTGCTCCGAGAGGATGAGCGAGGCGTCTTTGATGTGTTTGCCGAGGCGGCTGCCGAGCACCGCGTACTCCGAGACGATGCCGTCCATGTCGAGCAGCGGTTCGTCGGCCTTCGCCTTCTTCGCGAGCTGAGCGATCTCTTCGAGCGCGGCAGGCAGGCGCTCTTTCACGCGGCGGCGCAGCCGATCACCATCGAGCAGGTCGCGCATGCGAATGCCGCGGCGGTTGATCTTGTCTTCGTACGCCGGGCCGATGCCGCGACCGGTGGTGCCGATGGCCGAGCCGCCACGCGCCTTCTCACGAAGGGTGTCGAGGTGTTTGTGCCAGGGGAAGATGACGTGCGCATGCTCCGAGATGAGCAGCTGCTGCGGGTCCTGGAGCAGGCCACGCGAGGTGAGCCCGTCGACCTCCTTCATGAGCACGGTCGGGTCGACGACGCACCCGTTGCCGATGACGCAGGTCTTGCCCGCGTGCAGGATTCCCGAAGGGATGAGGTGCAGCACCGTCTTCTGGCCACCCACGACGAGCGTGTGACCTGCGTTGTTGCCACCCTGAAATCGGACGACGACCTGGGCGTGCTCGGTGAGCAAGTCGACGACCTTGCCCTTGCCCTCGTCACCCCACTGCGCTCCCACGACGACGACGTTCGGCATGGGTCGACTCATAGCCCACCGCGCCCCATGCGCGCGTCGAATTCCCGTTACGCTGCCGTTCCATGACCTGCCTCACGTGCGGTGTCTTGACCGACTTCAGCGAGCGGCTCGACGACTCCGAACGGTCGACGCGGCCGTTGGCGTTCGATCGGCTCGAGGAGCTCGGTGATTGTGCAGATTGGGCGAGTGCGTGCCGCTGCCCGGAGTGCGGCGCGATGTTCGAGTGGTTCAAGGAGCGCGACTCCGACACGGGCATTCGCGCCGAGAGCATCACGCGGCGTGAGGGCGAGCGTGCGATCGCGTTGATCCTCAATGCGCTCGAGTGGCCGCGGGTCGCGGCAAACAACGGCTTGATGGAGTCGCTCGCGACGAGGCTGACCAGCCCATCACTCGAAGAGCTGCAGGTGGCGAAAGCGTTCGATCGCATCGCGCTCGGGCGAATCGTGGTGCTCGGCGCTGCGGCGGCGACGTTGACGTCACGACTCGAAGCGCACGTGACGTCGGAGCTCGGCGCCCGAGCGCTCGCTGCGGTCGGCGCCTTCGAGGTGCTGGAGCGCGCGGCTCGCACGGGCGTTCGGCCTGCATTGCGAGCGTTGGTGCGTTCGGGTCCTGCTGCGGTGGAGGCCACGCTGGTCGCCGTGCTGAACGACGAGCGCGATCCGTCGGCGAGAATGGAAGCGGCAGCAGGGCTTGGCCGGCTGGGGCTCGCGAAGCAGCTGCTCTTCTCGACGATGTCGACGGTGCAGGACACGCAGGTGGTCAACGCCTGTCGTGGCGCGCTGGCGGCGATGAAGGCGACTGACTCGCTGCTCCTCGCGCTCGAGTCGCCCTCGTGGAGCGTTCGTCGCGCGGCTGCCGAAGGGCTCGGGCTCGTTGGCGTGAAGGAGCGAAACATCATCGAGGCGCTCAGACAGTCCGTCATGCGACCGCGCAACGTGACGATCGTCGTGACGGCTTCGTTCGTCGCCCTGCAGCAACTCGGTGAGAGCAGCGCCGATCTCGAAGCCCTGATCCGCCTTGCGCAGACCTCAGGAGGTGTCGAGCCACGCGTCATCGCAGCGTGTGAGGAGCACCTCGCTCGCGGTACGTGAGCCTGCTCACGGAGCCGGGGCCGCGAAACCGAATCCGACCACCGCGGTCGCGGTTCAAGTCGTGCTCGCGAAGGTGAGCGGCGAACCCGAATCCGACCACCGCGGTGGTGGTTCAAGCCGTGCTCGCGAAGGTTGGCGGCGAACCCGAATCTGACCACCGCGGTGGTGGTTCAAGTCGCGCTCGCGAAGGTTGGCGGCGAAACGAACGCGACAACCGGGGCGGTGGTTCAAGTCGCGCTTGCGGAGCTGGGGCGGCGCTTCAGACCAGCTCCACTCCCGACGGCCGTGTGCGCGTACGAAAGGGTGCGGCGCGCGACGAAGGCATGAGGGTCCCGCGAGCGTTCTTCGTTTGCTGCTGTTTCACGCCCCGTGGCAGCGCGTCACGTAGCCGCAGCCGATTCGCAGACACGTCGGCCGATCTCGCAACGCCCACTGCCGCGAGTTCTGTGACGCGATCAACCGCTTCGCTTCACCGACGAGCTCCCGTTCGAGCGCAGCCTCATCGGGCAACGCCTCGAGGAACCGTGGCTCGACGTCGTGATGGCGCAGGTACGAGATACCGGCGCGCACTTCGACGCCCGGCACTTGAACGATTCGTCTCGCCGCGAGCGCGTAGCAGCCGAGCTGAAACGCATACGGCGCCAGCCCCGCTTCCGACGGCGTGGTCGTCTTGTAGTCGACCACCTCGACGCGCTCGTCGATGACCAGCAGGTCGATCTGCCCGCGCAGGTGCAGCGAGAAGTCTCCGTCGGACAGCCGCAGGACGAAGGGCAGCTCGCGCAGCACGCGTCGCGCCGTGGGGAGCCGTTGGCCGTACTTCGTCATCCAGAATCCCTGCGCCCACGAGACGACCTCTTCGTCGCGATCGGTCGGCAGCCCGCTCGTGCGCTGCAGCGAAATCAGCCGCTCCCGCAGCCCGCCCTGCGCGACCCACTCCAGCGGCGTCAGCTCGAGCAGCTTGTGCGTCGCCGTTCCCAGCACGCGAACGTCACCAGCCGGCGGAGCGTCATCTCCATCTTCACGCCACTCGAACGAGATCGGCCGCTCGGCGAGCCCGACCTGATGCGCGAGATGAAAGCGACGCGGGCAGCTCACGAAGTCTTGCAGCTGCGTGACAGGCAACATCACGTCGCGCACGGGTGGAGCGACGACTCGTTTCGCGCGCTCCACGAGGGCTGCGGTCTTCTGCATCGTCGCGTCATCGGCCTGCGCGGGCGGCTGTGGCGGCCGACCGGGAGGCAACGCGTCGACGTCGACCTCGATGGCCGCGCCGCGATCGTGAAACTGCTGCCACCAGAAGTCGTCGAACTTGAGCCACGCAGCCCAGGTGTTGCGCTGCGGCTTCGTCGGTTGGAATCCGAGCACGACGCGATCGCGAGCGCGGGTGAGCGCCACGTAGAGCAGACGTCGTCGCTGCGCCTCGTCGCGCTTCGACTTGAGGCTCTTGCACTGCAGGTACCGGGCGCTCCCGACCGGCTCGTTCGCGAGCTGAGCCACTGCGAGGCCCACATCTCGATCGAACCGCACGCGCTCACCGCCCGGTGGGGAGGACGCGAACAATTCGGGAATCACGACCACCGGCCACTCGAGGCCCTTCGCCTGATGCACCGTGAGCAACGTCACCGCTTCGGTGTCTCCATCATCGAGCACGTCGCCCTGCGCTTCACGCGGCTCGGTGTCGGCGAGTTCCAGCAGCTCGCGCGCAAACTGGGCCACAGGAACGCCCTGCGCCTGACGCATCGCCGCGAGATCGAGCAGCTTGTCGAGGTTCGCCAGGGCCTGCTCCCCGAAGGGACCCGCCGCCACGGCGACCCGATACGAGAGCGCCTCGAGCGCCACCCGCAGCAACTGCCGCAGCCCCAGCCGATCGCGCTCGAGGAACAGCGTCATCCACGTCGTGTGGAACTTCTGAAACCGCGCCCGCTCGGCGTCGTCGAAGGCCGAGAAGTCCGTGCCCTCGCCAAGCAACACCTTCTGCGCGTCGAGCCCGATGACCTGCGCTCCCTCGAGGGCGAGCGAGACGATGGCCGAATCGGACAGGCCGACGAGCGGGCTGCGGAGCACGGCCGCGAACGCGATGAGGTTCGAAGGGTCGGCGATCAACTGCAGGAACGACGCGAGATCGACGACCTCCTGCGCTGCGTAGAAGCCACGCCCCCGAACGATGCGATGCCGAACGCCGTGACGAACGAGGGCCTGCCGGTAGACCTCGAGCTGCGTGAAGCGCTGGAACAGCACCGCGATGTCGCCACCGATCACAGTGCGGGCTGGAGCGTTCTTTGGCGTTCGCGGGACGATCTGAGCCCGAGGGTCCGCCAGCATCTGGGCCAGAGCGCGCGCCATGGCCTCAGCTTCGGCATCACGCATCGCCTCGACCGACGGCTGACTCGACGCCTCGGCGAGCGACTTCGGCAACGACAACCGCACCAGCGCCGGCCCTGGCGGAGCGACCGTACGCACGGCCGAGAGCGCATCGGTCGCCGCATCGAACTCGACCTCGAACGACAGGCTGCTCCGCGAGGGGTCGTCCCGCACGAGGAAGCGCTGGCTCTGGTTGTTGCAGAGCTCGACCACCTCGCTCGTGGATCGCCGCGACTGCTGCAGAAACTGCCGCTGCCCACCGCTCGCTTCGATGCTGAGCGCCATGCGCTCGAACACCGCCACGTCCGCGCCGCGGAAGTCGTAGATGGCCTGTTTGCGATCTCCGACGACGGCGAGGGCGGCGGGCTCGAGCGGCACGTCGATGGTCTCGGCGTTGGGCCCTTCGCCCAGCTCGAGCGAGAGCGGTCGCGGCGCGCCCTCACGCTTCTCTGCGAGCAAGAGCACGAGCTCGAGCTGCACGCGGTTGGTGTCCTGGAACTCGTCGACGAGCACGACCTTGAAGCGTCGCTGCGCCTGAAGGCGCGCATCAGCCGACGACCGGAGCAGATCGCGCGTACGAACGAGCAACGCCGTGAAGTCGAGCGCGCCGAGATCGTCGAGGGCCTGTTCGTACGAAGCGATCGCCTCCTTCACGAGCGCACGAACGGTCGCGTCGTACGGAGCCATGCGCCACGCCATCCACAACGCGCCCGGGCTCCCGGTGCCATCGCTCTTTCCGCGCAGCGAATCGCGCAGCATCACCACGTCTTGCCTGCGCCAGTTCTTCGTCGCTTCGTCGAGCGCGTCGCGATGCTCGGGCCAGGTCTCGACGGTGACCTGCGCGAGCCGTCGGCAGATCTCGTCGACACGCGCGCGATAGGCATCTCGAACGTCGAGCGTGCGCTGCAGTGACGTCGCCATCACTCTCAACCCGCGAATCGTCGCGAGGAACGCCTCCTTCGCTTCGTCCTGTTCCTGAATGGGAATGAGCTCGACCTGCGTGCCCTCTTCCCGAATCGCCGCAGAGGCTCGAACGAGCGCGCTCACCAGGCCCCACGGCGTGTCGGCGCCAAAGCCGAAGTCGCGCACCAACTCACGCACGAGCACGTCACCGTCCTCGAGGCGCGAGAGCACGATTCGCTCCACCGACTCGGCGAACAACTGCTTCGCGTCGCGATCTTCCAGCAGCTCGAAGGAGGGATTCACGCCCGTGCCCGCGGGAGCGCGTCGCAGCACCTGCGTCATCACCGAGTGGAACGTTCCGATGCTCGCGGCGCCGAGATCGTCACGAATCGCGCGCCAGAACTTCTTCGGCGGCATCGCCTTTCCGAGCGCCGCGAACGAGGTCTCGAGCTCCAGCTCCCGCTGCTCGCCTTTCGCACCGCCCGTCGCGAGCCGATCGAGTCGTTCACGAAGTCGCTGGCGCATCTCGGCTGCGGCTTTGTCGGTGAACGTGAGCAGACACAGGTTGGCGGGCGGAACCGGTTCGTGGCCCTCGCGAGCGCCTGCCAGCACGTGAAGGCAGAGCGTGATGAGGCTGTACGTCTTGCCGGCTCCGGCACCGGCGAAGAGCGCCAGGTTCGACTCGAGCCGAAGCGCGCGTTCGAGCGGAGTCGCCTGATCCGGCGGCGGAGGCGGAGGTGGCGGCGGGGTGTTCCTCGGCACCGGCAGCACGCCGAAGTCGAAGCCCATCTGATTCTGCGGGGCGCTCCGTCGGGCGGCCATGGTCAGTCGCCCTCCGTTTCGCTCAGGCGACGCGCCGAGATGCGACAGACGCTGCGCAGGTGGCAGTACTCGCAGTCGAGCGGCCGGGCGCTGAAGTCGCCGCTGCGCAGCGAGTGCTGCAGCGTGTGCACCGAGTTGGCGAGGTTCGGCAGCTCCTCCATCGCGAGGCGGCGGCGGTGCTCGACGTCGACGGCCAGCACGTCTTCGAGCGAGTAGTCCTCGTCTCGCAGCACACGGGACAACACGAGCGACTCGCTCTTTCGCAGGCCGACCCACGCCGCGTCGACGCTCCGACCGGGATACATGGCGCGCGCCACGAAGAGATAGAGCGGCAGCTGAAAGTCGGTGAGGAGCAAGCCGTCGAGGCGCTCCTTCGGCGTGCCGGGCCGCGAGAGTTTGTAGTCGATGACCGCGACGAGTCCTGGCGCGACGTCGAGGCGATCGATGGCGCCGGTGAGGAAGATGGGACGCTCGTCGGGGAGTCCGGGCGGAATCGACACCTGCTGCACGGACTCGGGAGCGTCGCGCCGGCCGAACGTGCTCTCGAACGCCTTCGGGATCGCGCCGACGATGGGCGTGATGGCCGACTCGAACACCAGCCGCAGCAGCTCACGACGCGCGCGATCGACGCTGATCCCGAAGAGCAGGTGATGTCCGACGGGCATCGTGCGCCCGACCTCTTCTGCAGCTGCCGCAAGCGCGCCATCGAGTTCCTTCGACACGTGCTCGATCTGCAGCTTCGACGGCGGCCAACGTCCCTGCGCCTGCAGCGTGGGAATGAGCCGCTTCAACGCCGAGTGGAGCAGGTCACCGAGCGCGCGGTGATCCATCTCTTCGCCGGCCGCTTCATCTTCTTCGAGGCGAAGCAGGCGTCTCCCCAGCCCAAGGAAATGACACTTCGACCAGGTCTCGAGCTGACTCGCGCTGATCGGCCGCGCCGAGCCCCACTCCAGCGAAGGCAGCAGCCGAGAGAGCACGCGTTCATCGAGCACGGCGCCCGAGAACCGGC
>CALRPN020000050.1:0-80691 GCA_943370055.1 Archangium gephyra | reverse complement strand
CTCCGTCGGGCACCATCTACACCGGTCTCCACACCCGGCGCCGAGTTGCCCACAACTTTCAAGTCTCCCCCTGCACCCCCTCCGACCGCATCGCGACGACTACGGCGACTTGGACCGGAGGACTTCAGTGAGTGAGGGTCATACAAGCTTCACGCCGAGGGTGAGACTCCGACGCCAGCGTGACGGCTGATCCGCTGCGCAGCGCTCCGGCGGAGCTCGAGGGCTTCATCGGTCGCGCACCAGTTCTTCCGAGTGCAGCAGGCATCCCTTCAACGGGCGCTGGGGCTGCGGCACCTTCGACGTTGCCTCCGTGCACTCGAAGCAACCGACCGGGGTCTTGCTCACATGGGCGTATTCGACCTGCGTTGTTCCCTGAGCGGTCTGCCAACGACCTGGGCACATTGGGACAGCGTCAGGACATGCTCGATGCTGTTGCTCGAAGAGGTGGGCGGGAAGTGGTTTCCGCTGACGCCTCCGGTGAGCGGCCTGTACGACAGCTACGGGCGCATCGAGCAGGACGACACGCCGCTGGCGACCGACGTCGGCACACGGCTCACCGCGCTCTGGGAATCGGGAGCCCTCACCGCCGACTTCGACGACCTCGAGCACCAACAACGAAGCGGGCTCGGTGGTGCGGCCGCCGAGTTCCTCGGGCTCGCCTCGGGCATGGTCTTCAACCACGGCGCGCTGCACCTCGGTGGCAACCGCGTGCTGCCGGCGCTGTGGCTCGACCTGGTCTCACGCGAAGTCGCAGCAGCAGCACCCGTTCCGAGCGATGCCGAGCGGGCCTTTCGCGAGAACCCAGACCCGTCGACGTTCGCCGTCTTCAGCGACTGGTTGCTCGAGCAGGGCCGCTCGGTTGCGCTTGCCGAACACGTACGCGTCGAGAGACAGCGCGGCGTCTTCGGCTCTTTCGGTGACCTGGCCTCACCTCCCGGCTTCGATGCCGTCGTGCGCTGGGCAGTCGAGCAGCCCGGCGGCCTCAGACCCCTCGCGGCCGATGACGGTGGCCAGTTCAGTGGCGACGAGGAGCGGACGTTCGCGCGCCAGGCGTGGGACCGGGGAGACCCGACGCTCCGTGGAGTCGTGGCCAGAATGCGGCCACAGTGGGCCGCGCCGTGGCAGGACGCCGAGCTGCGGCCACGACCTCGAGGTCCCGCGCGTCGCTACGTGGCAACCGAGCGCTACGCGGTCGGTGAGGTCATTCTTCATCCCCGCTTCGGCCAGGGCGTGGTCGAGACCCTCGAGGCCCGGAAGCTGTTCGTTCGTTTCGGTCGCGACCTGAGGCCGCTCGCGCACGGGGGCTGAGCGGCCTGATCAGCGCTTCGACCGGGAGCTCGAGGTTGCCGATGGGCAGCAGGTTCAGAACCGCCACGCGAGACCGAGCGTCGGCGCCACGCTGACATGCAAGCCGTAGAAGTTCACCGCGACGAGCGCCTTCACGCTCAAGCCGAAGTCGAAGGTGTACCGCACGCCCGCGAGTGCCCGCGCCGCGAGGGCCCAGCCGCTGACGTTGTCGCCCGGGCTCTGCGCGAAGAACCGGCCCACCGAGAGTCCGACGCCCACCGTCGGCGTGAAGCCCTGCTTGCCCAGGAAGTCGACCGTGAAGGTGTAGCGGCCTGAGAGCGCCTGAGCGGCGGCGGGGCCATCGGTGAGGCCCTGCAGTCGCAGGTACTCCACGGCGAGCTCGTGGTTGAAGCGGTCTCCGAACTCGACGCCCAGACTCGCCGTCGAGCCGCTGAAGGCGCGCTGCTTCTGAACGAGCGGCACGCCGACGACCATCACGCCGCCTTCGACCACCGGACCCCACGCGAGCGCAGACCCCGCTGACAGGCACAGCATCATCGCCATCAGTCGCATGGGCAGTGGGTTGCCGGCCCGTGCCGCGACGATCATCCGGGGGCGGATCTGCTGAGGAGCCCGGCACGGCTATGCTACGGCGCAGCGCTCCCGTGGCACTCGAAGCAGGCACCAGAGTCGGCCGCTACACCATCAGCCGCCTGCTCGCGCAGGGCGGCATGGCCGAGGTCTATCGAGCCGAGCAGGAGCTCACCAAGGGCATCAGCCGCCCCGTCGCCGTGAAGGTCATTCGGCCCGAGTACTCGGAGTCGCAGGACTTCCGCGAGATGTTCCTCGACGAGGCCCGCACCGCCTGCACGCTGAGCCACCCGAACATCGCGCAAATCTACGACGTCGGAGAGAGCGACGACGGCCTGCTCTACATGGCCATGGAGCTCGTGCCCGGCGAGACGCTGGCCACCATCAACCGCACCCTGCGCGACAACAGCGAGCGCTTCGCCGACGAGGCCCTCTTCGCCATCGGCATCTGGACGGCGAGCGCCCTCGAGGCCGTGCACGCGCTGAAGACCGAAGGCGGCACCGTCGGGCTCGTGCACCGCGACGTGTCTCCGCACAACCTGCTGCTGTCGGCGACCGGCGGGCTCAAGCTCATCGACTTCGGCATCGCGAAGGCCGCGACCAACCGAAACCTCACCATGCCCGGCGTCACCAAGGGCAAGGCCGGCTACTTCTCGCCAGAGCAGGCGATGGGCAAACGGCTCGACGGGCGCAGTGACCTCTTCTCGCTCGGCGTCACGCTCTACAAGCTCGCCTCGGGCTCCACGCCGTTCGACGAGCACAAGACGCACGGAGAGCGGCACGCAGCGCTCGTGCGTGGCCAGTGGCAGGACCTCGACGTCGTCTTCCCCGGCTTGTCGGAGCCCTTCTATGAGGTGGTGCGCCGCTCCCTCATGCTCAAGCCCGAGGAGCGGTTTCAGACGGCGCGCGACATGCGTGAGGCGCTCGAGAAGGCGGCCTTCGACTCGGGCTTCCGCGTGGGCCAGTCGGCGCTGCTCGGCTACGTCGACGTCGATGGCGAAATCACCGCGACGGGAGGCACGCGCTCGTCGGCTTTTCCTGCCATCACGGCGCCGCCGTCAGACGTGTACATCAAGTCGAACCTCACCCAGATGCCGTTCTCGGGTGCCTCGACCACGGGACTCTCGCCGGCCTCCGCCGCGCCCAAACACAACACCGAGCGCGTGCCCGCGGCGAAGCCCCAGCCCAGCTCGAAGCGGCTCTACCTGGGCATCGCCTTCGCGGCGGCCGTCATCATCGGCGTCTTCGGAACGTTGCTGCTCGTGGGCAAACCGCCCGAGCCCGACATCACCATCGAGCCTCCCACCGTCGAGGTGACGCAGATCGAGCCTGTGAAGGTCGAGCCTGTGAAGCCGCAGCCGAAGCCGCCCGTGGTGGTGGTGAAGCCGCCGCCCGTCGTCGTCGAGGAGCCCGGCATCGACCTCACCCAGCCGACGAAGGTCGAGCCGAAGAAGCCCGTCGTCGCGGCCGTCGTGAAGCCCAAAGTGGAGAAGCCGGTCGAGGTGGTGAAGCCCGTCGAGGTTGTGAAGCCTCCGCCGCCCGACGACGCCATCGCCGACGGCGTGGGCACCATTCGCATCTCGCTCATCGGCGACGACTCGGGCGCGAAGGTGGTCGTTCGCGGAGGGAAGAACCTCGAAGACGCTCCGCCGCTCAGCAGCCGCGTGCCGTCGGGCGTGTACACGGTGGTGGTGCGCCTGGGGAACGGCAGCCTCTCACCGCAGTGGCGTGGCTCGGTGAAGCCCGACGAGGCGCGCAAGCTGACCTACGACGTCGCGACCCAGCGGTGGAACGACCGCTGATCCGCAGTCCTGCCCATTGACGCACGGCCTTCACCTGGTCGCCGTTCACTCAGTGATCAGCGCGTCGGAAGCTGCGTCGTCGTTCACGCAGAGAGGCGCCTGCGTGTGTCGTTGTTCACCGGCACGACGAGCGCCCCAACGCCCTCAGAACTTGCAGCAGGTGATGGCGATACGAACGTTGCCTCCGCCACAGTTCGTGGCCGCGAGGCCCTGCAGCACCTCGTCGGTCGGGCACACCATCGACTGCCGGTCGAGGAACTCGAGGCCTCCCGTGCCCTGGCAGGTGTTCGCGATGGTGTGGCACTGCTTGTCCTGCACATTGAGCCGTCCCGCGATGGTGAGGTCGTCGAACACCTTCACCTGCCGGCGCATGCCACCCACCGAGGTGTTGCCGACGACCATCAGCGCTCTCACGCCAGCGTTGTCGTTGACGATGCCCGCACCGCCAGCCCCGACGTCAGCGCCCGTTCCCGTCCAGCTCGCGTATGGCGGCGTGAAGTACGAGACGTTCGCGCGCGTGGCCGTGAGTGTCGACGTGGTGATGGACGACGACGAGACGTTGGGGTTGCCACCATCAGCGGGGCCCAGCGCGCCGACCTTCGCCTCCATCAAGCGCGCGAGCTGCTGCGTGTTCGCGTTCACTTCGCTCGCCAGCGCGGGCTCGTCGGCGCAGAAGTAGTTGAGGCCCAGGCCCGAGAAGAACCCCGGCGTCGCGCACGTGCCCGAGAGCGCCTGCCGTGCCGTCAGCCCGACTGCGAACACCACGGCGACGGTGGCGAGGCGGCGAAGCTGACTGCCACCACGTCGTGAGCCCGCCTCCAGCCCGTCGAGGTACGCGTGCTTGAGGCGCTCGACCTCTGCCACCGACACGCCGTGCTCCGCTGCGAGGGTTTCAGCCGAGCGCTCTCCACGGAGCAGCGCGATGAGAGACGCAGAAGGAATGGCGGACATGGGGAGCCTCAGAAGCAGCAGGAACCTTCGATGGAGGGTTGGCGCGAGAAGGCGTCGATGGCGCAGTTGCTCTCGCCGAGCTGGTAGCCGGGGTGGTCGTCGTTGAGCTTGACGTGGCAGCCGCCGAAGCCTGCGTTGTTGGTGTCGGTCGTCGTCTGGTTCACCCACGTCCACGTGTCGCGGGTTCCACTCGCGAACGCGTAGAGGGTGATGCGTCGCAGCCGGGCCGCCGCGCTCACCTCGGCGAGGTTGCACATGCGCAGGCCACGCGAGACGCAGAACTCGTTCGCTTCGATCCAGCTGACGGTGCCGCGCGCCAGGCCTGCCGGCGCCGCCTGCGTGATGCAGTACACGCCCATGTCCACCATCGTCACCGCGCCGCCGCCAATCGGGTACGTGCTGGGGCAGCCCTGAGCGAGGGTGCCGGTGATGGTCTGTGAGCCGTACACGGTGAAGGGCGGGTTCAGCGCGACGCCGTTCGTGTAGTCACCGGCATAGTTGATGGTGAGGGTGTCGTTGGCATCGTGCACCAGCGCGCGCCGCGTGCCGCCGTCGGGAGCCGAGCCGCGTCGGGCCGCCGTGTCCATCACGAGCTCGGTGCCATCGAACGAGCCGCGCCGGCCCGTCGCGCCGATGGTGACGCCCGAGGTGGTGATGCCGTTGCCTGCCGTGGTGAGCGCGCCCGTGCGGTTCTGCAGCGTGGTGGCCAGCGCGCCGAAGTTGCCGTTGACCTCGCTCGCCATCGCGGGCGCGTCGGGACAGAAGGTGACGAGCGGCGACGGCAACGTCTGGGCACACGACGTCTGCGCGAACGAGCGCCACGCGGTGCTCAGCCCCACCACCGCAAGCCCGACGGCGGCGAGGGAGAGCAGCTTGCGGTTGCGTCGCTTCAGCTCTGCTTCGACCGCGCGTCGAACAAGCTGGTCCAGGCCAGTCGGGTCCATTCCGGGCGTGTCGTGCATGGCTGGAACGTTACTTCGACCCCACCTCAGGGGAAAAAGGTCTGCGCCTTGTCGAAGGCTCTCTTCCCAACGTCGGAGCCCGTGCGGCGGCCCACGAAGTCGTCCGGCTCGATGTGAATGCCGCCCCAGAGGCGTGACTGGCCGGCCTGGTCAGCCGCGTCGTACCAGGTGGCCCACTGCAGCTTGAGCGCGACGCTGGGCCCCTGCTCGAACGTGAGCGAGACGTCCTTCGCGATGGCGGCCTCCCCGAGCCCACCGGGAACGAACTCCGAGCCCGTCGCCAGCGTCATCACCTCGGCAGCAGCGCGGCTGAAGGTGCTGTGCCCCGAGGTGAAGCCCGGGAACGCCGGCGTGACGAAGTTGCGCTTCTGGTACGGCACCCACTCGGCCGCGCGCACCCAGCCGACGCCCGAAAGCTGGTGCTTGAAGTCGCCGGGCTCTCCGCGCCACGCCTTGATGGCGAGCTCTCCGACGAAGCCGGCGAGGTGCGCGTGACGCTGGCCGGGCCGAGACGACTCGGCGGTGATGAGCTCGATGAGGCCGGGCTCGAGCGGCAGGCCGTTGACGTCGTAGGCAGGCAGCGAGGGATTCGACGACTGCCCACGCGCCGCAGCCGAGCGGATGATGGTGATGGGGCGGCTGCAGGTGAACGCGCGCTTGAGTTCCCACGCCGTGATGGCCGCGTCGTGCACGGCGCCGTTGAGCGCGAGGTAGAGGCGCACGTCCCACTCCAGCTTGTCGAGCGCTGGGCCCTGGCCCTTCCACTGGCGGGTGAACAGCGGGTGGTCCGACGCCTGGTTCGCGAGCACGTTCCAGTGGCCGGGCGGCGTCTCGGACTTCGGGCCGTCGGCCCAGAACTCGGCGAGCACGCGGGCGAAGTCACCCAGCGGCACCACGTGCGGCGCATAGGGCTGGCCGGTGACGGGGTTCACGGGGTGCCCAGTGCCGGCGTTGCTGCCCAGCGGGTTGTTGCCGTACTTGCCGGGCGAGATGTCCTTCAGCTCCGAGAGGTCGACGGTCAGCTTCGACGACTTGCGAATGACGTCGACGGCCCACTCCATGGTCGCGGGCGTGATGCGCGGGGGAGGGCCGGGGTCTGCGTAGAGCGACGTCGGGGTCGCGCGCGTGAGGGCGAACGGCTTCACGTCACGCCACTGCGCGCCGATGTAGCCCTGAACGCCGGCCGCCAGCGGAATGCCGTTCTGGGTGGCCGCGATGGCCAGGTCGAGCGGCTGCCACTGGTCGATGTCCATCACCGCCGTGCGCGTGGCCGACTCGACCGCGAGCGGCGCGTTGACCGCGCGGAAGGTGGTGGTGTCGCCGTAGTTGTTCGCCTCGTTGGAGCCGTCGTTGAGGTGCGCCTCGATGATGGCCTTGCCGATGCGATTGCCGACCGCGCGCGGCGAGTCACCCGTCGTGGTGTCGTCGTTCGGGTCGTAGCCCTGCTTGGTGAGCAGCGCGCGGAAGCAGGCCTGCGACACCTTGCCGCCGATGGCGTTCTTGTAGCGGTGGTCGAGCACCCGGAAGGCGGCGTAGCTGACGGCCTCGTTGCGAGCGGCGGCGACGTCGCTGGCGGTGACGCGGCCGGGAACGAAGACGGCGTTCGCGGTGGTGCTGTACGCGGCCCACGCGTCCCACATGGCGGCGCTGACGTGGAAGAGGTTGCGCGCGTGCACCGTCGGGCGCGGCAGGTCGCGGCGAATGGCCGACATCATCTGCTCGTTCCACCGGCGCGCGACCGAGGCGGTGGGCGCAGGGTCGATGTCTCGCTCGGGGCAGACGATGGCGGGCGGCGTCGGCTTCTCAGGCTGCACGTACGTGGGACGGCCGGGAGCGCCGAGGTGCACGAGCGCGCCCTTCTTCAGGTCGCTGATGACGCTGCCACCGACGGCCCACACGCCACCTTCGGCGTCGACCCACACGGCGTGCAACGACTCGACGTCCTTCGCCTGCCCTGTCGTCACCTTCGCCCAGGCGCCGTTCTTCCGCTCGAAGACGACTCCGCCTTCGCCGGTCGCGAACGTCGCGGTGCCGTTGCTGGCGACGCCCTGCAGCAGCGCGCCGGTGCCTTCGACGGTTGGCGCGGTGAACGCGTCGCCGCTCTTCTCGAGCAGCGCGGCCATGCGGCCACCACCGACCGCGAACACGTCTTTCGAGTTGCCCGCGACGGTGAAGAGGGTCTCGGTGCTGCCGGTCTCGAGGCGGCGCAGCGTGCCATCGCTGCCACGCACGAGCGCGAGGCCGTCGGAGCCGACGAAGTACACGTCACCCGAGCCGTTGCCCCACACCTTGAAGAGGCCCGGCACCTCGCCGTTGCGCCGCGGCAGGTCGGCGGGGAGCGGAACCGAGCTCCACGTGGCGCCATCGAAGTGCCAGATGAAGCCGCTGCGGCCCGAGGTGTTGCTGCCGACGGCGTAGACGTCGTTGGGCGCCTTGCCCCACAGCCCGAACACCGTCTGCCGCGCGAGGCCCGGCGTCGAGTGACGCGTGAGCACGCCGCCTTTGTATTCGAGCACCACGCTCGACGCGCCCGACATCATCACGTGGCCCGTCGCGAACGCGTGCACCCACCAGAGGTGGCCCGTGAGGCCCGGCGTCGGAAGGCGCGTGAACGCCGTTCCGTCGAAGTGGAGTACCAGCGGCCCCTGGCCCTGATCAGCTCCGACCGCCCAGACATCGGTGGGCGAGCTGCCGTCGACGCCCATGAGCGCTTCGTCGAGGCCCGTGGCGAGCGTCTGCCACTCGAGGTTCTTCGGAGGAGGCGGCGTCGGGCAGGCGGTGAGCAGCACTGCCACTGCAGTGGCAATCAGTCGGTTCATTGCGGGGGTCCTCAGCACAGCGGATGCCAGAACTGCAGGGAGCGGCAGCTATAGCCTGTTCAGCCTTTGCAAATCGAGTCGCAGAAGGCGCCGCCGTTGGGGCCGCAGCGAAACGTCGCGCGTGCACTGCCAGATGCCAGCGTACGGCCGTTGCTGTCTTTGGCCTTCACCGTGAAGAGCAGCTCTTTGCCGATGACGTCGATGCCGACGGGCGTGGGGCAGATGAAGACGTTGACGGGGTTGGGGCTGGCCCAGGTGTTCACCTTGAACAAGCCCAGGTCCCACTCCCGCGAGCCGAGGCTGACGAGCTTGTCGTCGGCCGCGCGCACGACGCGGTGCTCGAACGTGACGTTGCCCACGCCACCCTCGGGCAGCTTGTAGAGCACGTTGATGTGAAAGCCGCCCTGCGAGCCGGGCGTGGCGTTCACGTCACCGGTGAGCGAAACGAAACCGCCCATCGAGTCGGTGGTGCCGAGCTCGAGGGCGGCGACGAGTTCCCCTCCGTCGGGCAGCGTGCCGCCGTCGGGGTTCGGGTTGGGAGGACCACAGGCGGCCACCGTTGCGATGGCCGCCATCAGGAGTGCGGGACGAAGACGCATGAGCGTCAGTGTGCGCGCCGACGGCGCAGGAACGCCACCATCGCGAGCAGGCCGAGGCCGAGCGGGTCGACGGCCGAGCAGCCACCACAGCCCTCGAGCCTGCGAATCGGCAGCGAGTTGTCGAGGTCGACGACCGGAGCGCCCTCTTCAGCGAGCGTCTCGATGCGCAGCGACGCAGGCCCCGTGGCGAGCGCGCGCTCAGGAGCGCCGCCCTGACCTTCGGGGTACTTGATGGTCCAGCCCTGCTCGGTGACGAGGCGGCCCGGCGAGGTGAAGGTGCTGCCGGCCACGCCGCAGTTCACCTCGAACGTCGCGTTGTGATCGCGCGGCACCTCGGGCAGCGAGGCGTTGTACGAGAACACCGGGTCGCGGTTCATGTCCTGCGGAGAGAGCGTCGTGTAGAGGCGCGTCAGCGTGGGGTACTGCTTGAAGAGGGCTCCGGCCTCACGCGCGGGCTTGACGATCTTCTCGAAGATCTCACCCGACAGCGCCTGCGGGTTGAAGTTGAGCTGGTAGCCCTCGAAGAGCGCCGGGTTGTTCGTGCGGTACTCGCCCAGGTAGTAGCCGAGCTGCCGCAGGAACTGGTCGTCGGTGGTGATGCCCTTGAGCGAGGCGGGGAAGGGAATCGCGCCGAGCACGAGCGCCTTGAGCGACGGCGGCAGGACCTGCTGGGCGGGCCCGCCGAACATCGGCTGGTTCGCCGCGACGGGCGCGTAGCCGTTGGCGAAGAGGTACTGCACGAAGTCGGCGGGCAGCGTCTTCGCGGCGAGGGCTTCCTGCGTGCCGAAGCGCGCGGCGCCGTCGAGCACGTCCTTCATCACGTCGCTGGTGCCGGCGTACTCGGTCACGAAGGCGTGCTTCTCAGGTGCCTCGCTGACGGCCTTGATGACGACCTCGTTGTAGTTCTGCGCGCGGTTGAACCAGTCGAGCTGCGAGTCATTGATGACGACGTGACGGTAGTTGCGGGGAATCGCGCGGCCCTGGCCCAGCATCCACACCTGAATGCCCATGTTCGGCTGCGCGGCGACGCTGGTGAGGATGATGGGAATCATCGGCAGGTCGCTCGGGTAGTTCAGCACCACCGGCTGAATGTCTCCGGCCGACTTGCCCGACTGCAGCTTGAGCGCGAGGAAGAAGCTGCCCGGGCGAATGTAGGGGCCAACCACGTCTTCGGTGCCCGTGGGGATGAAGTAGCGGTTGTCGGCGAGCCACTTCAGCATCGCGTCTTTGTTGTCAGCCTTGAGCACCGCGTAGTCGTAGGGCCCGATGGACGACTGGATGACCAGCGGCGTCGACTGGCCAGTGGCCGAATCACTCTCGAAGCCGCCAGCGCTCGGAGCGGCTGCGAAGCGGTTGTTGAGCCCAAACCCGCCGTTGCAGTTCCCGGTCGCCTTCACCTGCACGAAGTAGCGCGGCTGGGTGGTGGCGATGAGCTGCGTGAAGAGCTCTTCAGTGCCGAGCTTCAGTGTCGGCACGCTGGGCACGGGCAAGAGCCACCCGAAGTCCTTCGCGTCACCGGCGTACTGAATCTGAATGTGCGCGGTGACCTGACCATTGCTGGTCGCGAAGAGAATTCGTTCACCGGCCTGCACGATGGGAACGCTGGGGTCTGGCGGAGCGAAGCAGCCACACGCCTCAGCCGGTGCAGCCCACATCGCGACGGCGACGGTGGCGGTGAGCAGAACGCTCGAGATGGTCTTGATCATGTGTCTCCCAACAGCAGTTCGGTGAAAAGGCCCGGGCGACGCTCGCAGGGGTCGTGCCAGCACCAACTCCGAACGATTTCAGGCTGTTTCACGAGGCCGGCGCAAGCCTCGCGCCGGGTCCTCAGGGAGACGCGATGAAAAACTGAGATCAGCTCAGGGCGCGGTGATGAGGCAGCGCGTGATGGGCATGAGCTGATCAGCCGAGACGTACAGGAAGTACTGGCGACCCGAGACGAGCGCGGCAGGCGAACCCGAAGCCGGGAACTTCTGGCTGAGTCCTTCCGCCACCACGCCGTACTTCACCGAGCCCGAGGGCAGCGGCGTTCCCGTCGCGGGCACGTCGAGGCGCCAGAGCGTCTTCGCGGGCATGTCGAGGTTCGGCCACACGGTCGGCGACTTCGCGTCAGCCTCCATCACGTACACGTAGCGGGCCTTGCCCTTGCCCCACGTGATGGTTCCGTCAGCGGCGATGCCCTCGGCGCCTGCACACGCCTTCGGCTGGAAGTTGAGCTGCTCCGAGAGCGGCCCGAGGCCGTCTTCGACACCGACGAAGCTGGCTGCCGTGAGCCCACGGTGCTCGAGCTCCTTCTGCCAGAAGCGCTTCATGCGGGCCGGGTCGGTGGTGAGGAAGATGGAGTCGTTCGGGCGGCTCCAGTCAGACTTGGTGAAGCCGTTGTTCATGTCGGGCGGGAAGGCGCCGAGGGGAATCGTGTTCACGTCACCCGAGCCGTGGGCGACGCCGCGGTCGGTGAACTGGTTGGCGAGGCTGCCTTCACGGTCGATGTCGAAGATGGAGGCTCCCGCAGGCGCGGCCGAAGCGTGGCAGCACACACACGAGCTGGCGTTGATCTGCGAGCGAACCCACGCCTCTTCCGCGAGGTAGGCGGCGTCGTTGCGGCGCGGGTCGGCGTCGTTCACGCGGGGCCCGGGGTCTTTCGGGTAATAGGGGCGGCCGCTGCGCGAGTTGTTGCACTCGGCGTCCTTGCGGAACGAGCGGCCCTCTTCCGTCGAGCCGTGAATCGTCTCCCACACGCAGACCTGACCGTTGGGGCCCTTGCCCGGAGCTTCGCCCGCCGCCGGCATGAAGCACTTGCGGGCCGGCTGCTTCCACGCGCTGTCGCTGGTGACGACGAGCTCGTCGTTCGCGCCGCCGCAGAGGCCAGAGGGCGTCCACACGCCGCCGCCGAAGAGCTCACAGCCGGTGCGCGCGCCGGCGCACTTTGCGGTGTTGTTGCTCGCGATGTACGTGCGGTTCTGCTCGGGCTTCGCGGCGAGAATGCAGAAGCCGAGCGACTCGGCGGGCGCGCAGCTTCCGCCACCCAGGTAGCCACCCTTCAGCTCGCCGCAGTCCTTCTCGGCGGCAGAGGCCGTCCACGCGCCGAGGTAGTCCTTGCACTCGGCCAGCTTGCTCTGCGGGCCCGTGTACTCGCAGCGCCCGATGATGTTGGCGGCGAGGTCGGTGGGCTTGGCGCCGCAGCCGGCGAGGAGGAGGAGGGGAACGAGCAGGGTCCGAAGGTTCATGGCGTCGTCCTTATACAAACGTTGTACAGACTCTACAAGTACTCGGCGCGCTGATCAGATGCTCGTGATCGTGATCAATGTGCACCACTTTCGTGGAAGAACGGGCGCTTCACCTGTGGGGGCTTCGATGCGTTTCGGCAGACTTCTCTTAACGCTTGGGTTGGCAGGGTGCCTCGACCTCTCGCTGCCCCAGAAGCCGGTGCTCGGTCCGGGAACGCTGCGAGCGACGGTGGTGGCGACGCGGCAGGGCCGCTCCTCGCTCAGTCCGGCGGTTGGCGCGCGCATGCAGCTCGTTGGCTCGACTCTCGAGGCGGTCGCTGACGCCGACGGCAACGTCACGCTCTCGGGGCTGATGGGCTCGACGGGCCAGGTGCTCGTCGAGTTCGACGGTGATGGCACCCCTGGCTCGAAGCGCGCGCGGCTGTTGTCGCTCGAGGTGGTGCACGCGGGCTTTGGCAAAGAGGTGAACCTCGGCCAACTCGTGCTGGGCAACACGAGCAGCGTGCTGGGCATCGTCCGAAGGGCTGATGTCTCGACCGTCGCGGGGCACAGAGGCATCAGTGTCTTCGCGCCGCAGCTCCGGCCGCTCACCTTCACGGGCGACGACGGTGCGTTCCTGCTCGACGGGCTTCCCGAAGGAACGCTGACCATCGCAGCGTCGGCGCCTGGCTACGACAGCGCGAGCGTCACGCTCTCGGTGGGAAGCGGCACCGAGCATCGACTCAGCCCGCTCGCGCTGCGACGGACGCCGCCGGGAGCGACCACTGCCACCCTGACCGGCCAGGTGCGCTCGGTCGATGGTCCACTCGAGCAGGTGACGGTGCGCGCACTTCGCGGCACCACCGAGGTCTCGACGACGACGGGAGCTGACGGCGTCTTCACCTTCAACGCACAGCCGGTCGGCTTCACTTTGCTCGCGCTCGAGAAGGCCGGGTTTGCGCCGCTCGCCGTCGGCAATGTCGTCGTCGAAGCGCCGGTCACGACCATCGGGCCCTTCTTTCTCTCGAAGGGCAGTGGGTCGACGGGGCCGTTGATTCCTCCCGACGCAGGCGTTGGTGGTGGAACGGCAGGCGGTGGATCCGCAGGTGGTGGATCGGCGGCTGGTGGATCCGCAGGTGGTGGATCCGCGGCTGGTGGATCCGCAGCTGGTGGATCCGCGGCTGGTGGATCCGTAGCTGGTGGATCCGTAGCTGGTGGATCCGCAGCTGGTGGATCCGCGGCTGGTGGATCCGCGGCGGGTGGATCCGCGGCGGGTGGATCCGCGGCGGGTGGATCCGCGGCTGGTGGATCCGCGGCGGGTGGATCTTCAGGTGGAGGATCCGGAGGCGGCGGCGTTGTCGACGCGGGCGCGGTGGACGCAGGCGTCGACGCTGGTGTGGCACCTCTGGCCATCGTGGGAGCGGCGCAGATCGTCGCGCCCGGTTCGATGGTGACGCTCGACGGAACAGCGAGCACTGGCGCCCAGCCACTCGTCTACACGTGGACCGCGCTCGCCCCGAACGCTGGAGTGATGGTGACGCCCAACGGAACGGTCGCTGCCCACAGCGCCCGCTTCACCGCGGGAGCCATCGGCAACGTCATCGAGTTCTTGCTGGTCGTCACCGATCGGTTCGGCGTGAGCAGCACCAACCCCGCCATCGCGAGAGTCTCGGTGAGCCGCATTCCCACAGCCCGCTTCGGCCCTGACAGTGGCACCTTCACGGGCAGTGACAGCATCGAGCTCGTCTCCACGTCCTTCGACGATGGCGGGCTGCTGCTCACCGGGCATTCGTGGGCGCAGGTGCCTCAGGTCGCCGGCGCCACGCTCGTCGCCGATGGTGGGCGCGCGGTGCTCACGTTCCCTCCGTTGATGATGGGTGACGCGCCTGCCCTCGTCGGCGTCGAGCTGACCGTGACGAACGTGCTCGGAGCGACGTCGCCTCCCGCGCGTCAGACATACATCGCGAGACCCGGCGCTGGAACGAACTGGACGCTCACCGCCGCCGTCGAAGGCCCGAACCCGATTCTCTTCACCGGCAGCAACCCGCCCTCGCGCCTCGTGCCGACCATCACCACGAACCTCTCCACACCGAGCTATTCCCTCAGCTGGCAGTGCACGAACCTCTCCACGACGAGTCAGGTGACCGACGGCGGGGTGTTCGAGTTCGTGGTGCCGCGCGTGGTCGGCGCCGACGTCATCGCGTCATGTCAGGTGACCGCGACCGGAGCGCCGCCGCTGAACCCGCCGACCCTCACCGCGACCGCTGCCTTCGTGCTGCGCGACGACGAGAACCCGTCGGTGGTGCTCTCGCGGCCCACCTTCGCGACCGCGCGCACGTCGCCGTGGGGCCTGCTGCTGCGCACCACCGAGCCCGTCACCATCTCGGCGCTGACCTGCTCGGTGACGGCGGTCGAGCGGGCGGGCAACGCGCTCATCGCCTTCTCGAATCAGCTCATGAACCCGACCATCAACCCACAGGTCTGCGCGGCGTGGACGGCCCTGCTCACCGACTTCGCCAGCCCCGCGAACAACGTGCCGAACGTGCCCCTGTCGCCGGCCTACTCGACGT
This sequence comes from Archangium gephyra, assembly GCA_943370055.1. Lineage (GTDB taxonomy): Bacteria > Myxococcota > Myxococcia > Myxococcales > Myxococcaceae > Xiheimicrobium > Xiheimicrobium gephyra_A. The sequence goes on along the minus strand of CALRPN020000050.1, from coordinate 65,904 downwards.
TGCCGCAGTGGGAAGGGCCCTTCGTGACGAGCTCGGCCTGGGACGACCCGCGGCCTGTCGTGGTGTCTGCGGGCGTGCTGCCGTTCGACACGCTCGCCGCGTCGAATCCGCCGATGAACCCGCCCACGCCGTATGCCCTCGTTGCGCGTGATGGCACCAACCTGCTCTCGTTCACGCTCGACGTGCTCACGCCGCCGCGGCCGTGCACGCCCGACTGTGTCCTGCCAGTCACGCCCACGGCCGTCGCCGGGCTGCCGCTGGCGAACGGAGCACCACAGGGAGTCCGGGCTGTCTCGAGCGGCACCCAGCTGCTCGTCGCGATGCACGACGCTGACGGCGGCTTCGTCTACGCGCGCCGCTCGGCCTCTGGCGCATGGTCGACGCTCGCGTTCGAAGGCGAGCTCTTCAACGCGAGCAACCAGGTGCGGCGGGTGCTGATCGTCGATGGCGGCGTGGTGAGCGACGTGTTCGACCCGGCGACGGCGACGTTCTCTTCGGCCGAGCTCATCACCATGCTCCCGCCTGACGGTGGCTCGGCGGTCGGCGGTGAGACGCGGTTCAGCTCACGAAATGCCCTCGTCACGGTGCATCGCAACGGCGTGTTTTCGATGTTCCAGCGCGACCCCGGCACCGGCACGTGGGTCGTGGGAGCGGGCACTCCAGCGGCGCCCGGCGTGATTGCGTACCGGCCTGGCGAAGACACGAACGTGTTCGCCTGGGCCACGCTCGGCGCGCGGTCGGTCGCTCCGCACCTCGCCGTCTTCGAGCACACCGGCGGCATTCGGGCCGTCAACTCGCTCGGGCCGCCCAGCGGCATCGACCTCATTCAACGCGGGGCGGTTCACGTCGTCGCGGTCTCACAGAACGGCGACCTGCGGCTCTACGCCGACTCGCTCACCAACACCGTCATGGAGCCGGTGCGCGGCCCACCACGCGCCGTGCCGCTCGCGCCCGGTGACAACCGCTTCGACCTCGACGTCTCGTGCGAAGCGGCGTGGCCACGACTCGCGTTCATCGAAGACGCCCTCGTCGTCACCTGGCAGGAGCGCTGCGCTCCGTCGACCGCGTGGCGCATCGCCGTGCGCGTCGTTCACTGACGTCGTGGGGTGGGGTGGACTGCTCCGAGGCCTCGGCACGAGCGTGTGCAGGAACGACACGACGCCGAGGGATCACGTCAATGTGTACACGACCCTGGAAGGGGCTCCCCTCGGCGGTGAACAGGAACTCGGACGGTGAGCCGGGTTCTTCGTCAACCGCTGCACTCGAGGCTTCGGGCACGCTCACGAGCAATCTCTCGCTCTCGAGGCTGCCCAATCAGGGCGTTGCTCCACGCCTTTGCTCACGCGTACTCGACCTTCAGCGTCTCGATGGCGCTGCGGATGAGCGCGGTCACGACGTCGGTGCGCTCATGGCGCAGCACGAGGTAGCCGTCGCCTTCGTAGCCGTCGTTCTTCTTCGCGCCGACCGTGGGCAGGCGTGCCTCGATGAGGTGCGGCGAGAGGAGTTGGTGTGCCTGCTGCACGCCGCTGGTGCCGGTGACGCGCCCACGGCCGACGCCACGAAGCCACGCGGTGGCGGCAGCGAAGCGACGATTCCACGGCGCGTCGAGGGCTCCATCGACGACGGCGCGCGCCCACGCCCGGTAGACGTCGACGTCGTTCACGAGGCCCGTCATCTGGCAGAGCTGCGGGCCGGGCGGACGCTGCGCAATCTCTCCGATGGCGATGGAGCCGTCGGGCCGGGCGAACCACTCCATGTGCGTCATGCCGTCGTCGAGGCCGAGCGCCCGAATCGCCGCGATGCCCGCCGACTTCGCGCGCTCGTACGTCGGCCGGTTCACCTCGCGCGGCAGCCGGCAGACCCACTGCATCCACGGGTGCTCGAGCACCTCGAGGCAGCCGGGCAGGTAGTCAGAGAACGAGAACGCGCGCGGCGTGCCCTTCACGGTGATGGTCTCGAAGCTGTGCTCGGTGCCCTGCAGCATCTCTTCGACGAGCACGGGGCGGTCGGAGCGTGGCGCCATGCGGCCGAGCACCTGCACGAGCTCGTCGGCGGTGGCCGCGCGATAGGTGGACTTCGCGCCGACGCCGGCGGGCGGCTTCACGACGAGGGGGAAGCCGACGCTCTCGGCGAAGTGGAGCGCCTGCTTCACGCTCGTGACCAGCGCGTGCTTCGCGACGGGAAGGCCGGCCGCGCGCAGCGCCTCCTTCATCAGCGCCTTCTCGCGAAAGAGCGTGGCCGTCTTCACCGGGGTGCCCGCGATGCCGAAGCGCTCCCGCACCTGCGCGAGCTGCACCATCAACACTTCGTTGATGCCGACGAGCCGGTGCACCCGGCCGTGTTTGCGTGAGAGCAGCTTCACCGCGTCGGTGAGGTCGTCGACGCTGGTGCCGTCGTCGACCAGCGCCACGTCGTCACAGCACGCGCGCACTTCATCCGTGATGCGGCCGAAGACACCCAGCAGGCGAACGTCGTCGAGCCGTGACAGCGCTTTCACGAAGCGCATCACGTCGTACGAAGGGAACGGCGCGGCGAAGACGACGTTGCGGGGCACGAGAAGAGCGTGCCTCAAGCGACGTGACAGCGACAGCTTCTGTCAGGGCTGGCCGTCGGGCAGCTGCACGGCCGGGTCGAACGTCTCGGGCCGGGTGAAGGGCACGATGGCGCTGCGCACGTCGGCCTCGAGCAGCTTCGTCAGCGCACGTCCGAAGTCGACTGAGAGAATGACGCCCGGTCGCGGCGCCTTCTCGATGCGCGACGAGATGCGAACCTCGTTCACCCGACAGCCCGACGACCGATGCTCGAAGCGCAGCACGCGTGACAGCGCGAGTGTTCCACCGAGCGCGATGGTGAGCAGGTGGGCCGTCGGCATGGGCTTGATGGCACCGGCTCCCGTGATGACGGTGTACGAGCCGCTCTCGCGAACTTTCGGCAAGAGTGTGCTCGCGGCGTTCACGTGGCTGTCGAGCAGCATCGCGCGCACCTCGGGCCACGACGACGCGGGCTGGTCTTCGAAGCGGCCCGGCTTCGTCCACCAGGCGCCCATGCTCGCCACCACGTGGTCGACCTCGGAGAGCTGGGCAGCGAGGTCTCCTTCGAGCACCTCGACGTTCTTCCCCTGCCACGTGGAGCGTAGGGCCGCGACACCCTCGGCGCTGCGGCTCGAGACGATGACGCGCGCACCTCGCTCGAGTGCGCCTTCGACCACGCCTGCGCCGACGTTCCCCGTCGCACCGAGCACCACCACCGTCTTGCCTGCCAGTGCTGTCGTCATGCGCGCGGGGATAACGAGGGGCCACGAAGTTCGCTCGGACCAGCGCCTCGTTCCTGCTTGTGGTTGTGCTCAACCCGCGTTGAGGTCGAAACCAGGGGGACACGGGACATGCGACGACAGGCCAGGGTCATACTCTTCTGCAGCGCCATGCTGCTCATCGTGAGCAACGCCGGTGCTGACGGAATTCCTGCAGCACCCCTCTCCTATTCCGGCGTCATGTTGGGCGCGAATGGCCAACCGACGACCACGGCTCAGCTCGTCACGCTCTCGCTCTGGCGAAGCGAGACGTCGACGTCGGTGACAGACCGCCTCTGCAACCCGCCAGCTGAGACGGTGACGCCGGACAATCAAGGCCGCTTCTCGGCCACCATCCAGCCCGTCTGTGTCGATGTGGTGCGAACCACCCCTGAGGTCTGGCTCGAGGTCAGGGTCGGCGTCGAAGTGCTCCGGCCACGGAGCAAGCTTCGTGCGGTGCCGTTCGCCGTCGAGGCGGACCGGACGTCGAGACACACCGTTTCGACCGACGCAGGGAGCATCTCCATCGGAGGCATCTGGTGTGGGTATTCAGACCCGAAGACAGGGACGATCACTGCTCCTGGCGGGCTCACGGGCTATCGCGCCGCCAAGGTGCTTTGCGAAACAGTCTCAGGCTGCACTCGCACGGCGCACATGTGCACCACGGACGAGATGATTCGGACGACGTCGTTGGGAATGACGGTGACTGGCTGGTACGCGCGCGGCTCCATGGCGCTCCATAGCAGCACCATCTTTGCGAGTGATTGCAATGGCTACACAATGCCGACAGGAGCTGTTGGGAGTGTCTGGTCAGGCAACGTGCCAGGGAATGCCGACTGCATGACGACGATGCACCCGATTCTCTGTTGCGATTGAGCGCCTGTCGTCACGCGCGTGCGGATGACGACGCGCCGCGAAGTTCGCTCGGGCGCTTCCCTGTCCACCGTTTGAACGCGCGCAGGAACGACGGCATGTCGGCGTAGCCGAGCGTGAAGGCGACCTCGGCGAGCGGCGCGTTCGTCTCGTTCACGTAGTGCAGCGCGACCTGATGGCGAACCGACTCGAGCACTTCGGCGAACGACGTTCCGGCCTGCTCGAGCCGTCGCTGGAGCGTGCGCGAGCTGAGCTTGAGCCGCGCTGCCGTCGCTGAAATCCGTGGAGGGCCCGCATGGAGTTCGTCACGCAGCGCGTGCGCCGTGCGACTGACGATGTCGTCGCCACGAGGCAGGGCGGCCAGCTCCTGCTCGGCGTACTTGTCCATCAGCGCGAGCAACGCGGCGTCGGCCGTCGGCACCTCGCGCGCGAGCAACTCCAGCGACAGCTCGATGCCGTTCCCGTCGGCGTCGAAGCGCAGCTGACTGGTGCCCAGCGCCTGCTCGAGCGAGCGCGTGTCGTCTGGCCGCTGGTTCGAGAACCAGGCGCGTGACGGAGCCCAGCGCTCGCGCAACACCGCGCGGCCCATCTGCACGATGGCGATGACGTTGAACTCGTTGCCGTGCCGCCCGAGACCGTCACGCCAGGGCGGAAAGCGCTGAGTGAGCCGCCATGAGGAGCGGAGCTCTTCGAGCTCATAGCGAGCGCCCGGGTTCACGAGTGCGCTCAACCGAACCAGGCGCTTCACTGCGGCACCCAGCGTCGGCGCGCTGAACGTTCCGTACTCGACGAGTCCATACCGCCCGCGCGGCAGGTTCAGCGCGAGCTGCACACCGAAGTCGCGCGCTCCGCACTCCGACGACGCTTCGACGAACAGCGCCCGCAACGTCGCCAGCTCGAGCTCGACCTGCACCGCAGTCATGGCGGACGCGGGCAGTCCAAACCGACGCGCGAAGGCGACCTCGTCGGCGCCTGACGCCTTCACTGCCTGGAGGAGAGGCCCGACGGCCTGCGATCGAATCGTCATTCGCGCCGAACCTCGCTCAGAAACGCCGTGTTTCCGAGTGCCGTCGGTGGCGGGCGCTGCCAGTCGTTGTGGCGTGTGGGGAAAGTCACTGGTGTGCGTCTCCCGCTATTCACCGCGCGCCCTCTCACTCTGGATATCGTCATGTCGATGCGCATCCCCGCGAACCGCTCCACTGCAGTTGCTGCTCCGACGACGCCGCCCGCTCCCGCCGCGACGACTTCTGCTGCCGCCGGCGAGACCGCGACCTCCGCCGCAGGGTGGAAGCCGGTGAATCGTGCCGCGCCAACCACCGTGAACGCGGCGTCACCTCGTGAGGTCGCCACCACCTACTTCGAGGCCTTCGCCCGCGGCGACTCGAAGACCATGGCCGCTCAGTACGCTCCGAACGCGCGCTTCAGCGACCCCATCTATTCGCTGCAGGGCCAGGGCGACATCGCGCACATGTGGAGCTCGTTGCTGAAGACGGGAAAGAACCTGTCGCTGAAGTCGCAGGTGCTCGAAGCCGACGGCAACCAGGTGAAGGTGGCGTGGCAGGCCGACTACACGCTCTTCGGGCGCAAGGTGCACAACGAGTCCGTCAGCACGATGGAGGTGCGCGACGGCCGCATCGTCAATCAACGCGATGACTGGTCGTGGTCGAAGTGGGCGAGGCAGGCGTTCCCGCTCGGAGGCCTCGTCGACAACGCCCTCGTCAAGCGCGGCCTGCTCGCGGTGCTCAACAGCATCTGATCAGTATGGAGTCGAGCTTCCAGGCGGCGTTCGCGGCCTGATCAGTCCTGCGCCTCGCTGATCAGGTGTACGCCCAGGCCCACGCGATGAGCACGCCCTGCAGCGGCAACCTCACCCAGTGCGCCCACCGCGGCAGCTTCGTCTTGCCCAGCGGCAGGTCGTTCATGGCCATGTTCACGTTCGCGGGGAAGACGGCGATGAAGAGCGCGACCAGCCCCCACGCGGCGAGGCGCTGCGAGAACGGGAACAGCAGGCCCACGCCTCCGAGGATCTCGAAGAGCCCGCTCAGGTAGACCAGCCCGCGTGGCGACGGCAGCTGCTTCGGCACGATGCGCTCGAAGCCCTTCGGCGAGACGAAGTGCATCACGCCCGCGAACGTCATGAAGAGCGCCAGCACCCACTTGAGGACCTCGAGCATGGCGCCGGGTGTAACCCGCTCCTCGCGGCGAAGCATGAGGACCGTCAAGGTTCGCTCCGGGTCACCAGCAATCCACCGGGCTGCATTTCACCCAACCTCGCGCTGAAGCTGATCCGCTCAGGGGGGGCATCACACCGAGCCTGGTTGAAGCGGCCATGATCGCTCTGCTTCGGCTCACGCGCTGGCGCTGACGTTTGCAGGTCGGGCGCGGGCCCACGCCTTGCTGTCTTCCGTCGACGGTATGACCGCGCCGGCTGATGTCAGTAGTTTGACGACCCACGACGGAGCGCTGGGCGAGCGCGCCGGCGACGTCTCGATGTCGGTGCGCATGGTCTCGGGAATGATGGCGGGCGTCGCGGAGTCGCTGACCCGCACCTCGAAAGAGCTCGAGGGCTACGAGGGCGAGGTCTCGCAGGCACGCGCAGTGTCGGGCGAGCTGCAGGAGCGCATGAAGAAGCTCCTCATCGTCGCCGACAAGGTGACCATGGTGCTGGGCCACATCGAGAAGGTCGCGCTGCAGACGCGGCTGTTGGCCTTCAACGCCACCATGGAGGCCGCGCGCGCCGGAGAGCAGGGCCGCGGGTTCGCCGTCGTCGCCAGCTCGGTGAAGGACCTCGCCAAGCAGACGCACGACGCCACCCTCGAGATTCGGGAGGCGATGACCGCCATCTCGGGCGCGGCGTCGGAGACCAGCGGTCGCAGTCAATCACTCGACACCGCGCTCCAGACCATCACCACCGCGACGCACAGCTTCATCGCGAACTTGAAGGAGCAGGCCGAGGTGTCGACCGCCGCCTGCCGCTACGTCGACGAGGCCGCCGAGAGCGTCGATGGCATCGCGAAGGAACTCACCGCTTCACCGCAGTCCACTTGAAGAAAGGGAACGACAATGCCGCTGATGGAATGGGACGACAAACTTTCGGTTGGAGTGATGCAGATCGACAACGAGCACAAACAGCTCATCAAGATGGTCAATGAGCTGCACGATGCGATTCGCGCGAACCACGGCAAAGAAGTGCTGGGCAAGGTGCTCGATGGCCTCATCGCGTACACGGGCGCGCACTTCGGCCATGAAGAGAGCGAGATGAAGCGCACGGGCTACCCACAGGCGCCGGTGCACATGGGCGAACACCAGGCGCTCGTGAAGAAGGTGCTCGAGATTCACGCCGCGTACAAAGCCGGCAAACACGCCGTGCTCGGCATGGAGACGCTCGCCTTCCTGCGCGACTGGCTCGTGAAGCACATCAAGGGCAGCGACCAGGCCCTCGGTGCGTGGATCAAGGCCCACGGCGCGAAGAAGGTGGCCTGAGCGTCACTTCCCGAAGCTCGAGAGCGCGTCGGCGCCCTCGAGGAACCCGCTGTGCGCGAAGGCGAGCCGAGTCACCCCCGCCGGCACCTTCGTTGCGAGGCTCTTCAGCGAGGCCTTGCACTGGTCGAGGTCGTCGCTGAACACCCACGGCGCGGGGCGCAGCTTGCCGTCGCTCTGGCCAGCCGCCGAGTCTCCGAAGAACAGCACCCCGCGCGCGAGGTAGGCCGCGCTGCCCTGCGTGTGGCCGGGAATGTTCCACGCGGTGACGCCGACGTCTCCGAACGAGACCGTGGCGCCTTCGACGAGCAGGTTCGTGACCTTCGTCGTCTTCTCCTTCACCACGCCCATCAGCTTCGGCAGTGGGCCGTTCGCGGGCGCCGTGCCCTCGGCGATGCCCTTGTCGCCTTCGAATGCGTACACCCGCGCGGTGAACTTGTTGCAGCCTGCCGTGTGGTCCGGGTGGCCGTGCGTGAGGAAGATGGCCTTCACCGCGCTGGCCTCGAGTGAGCGTGCCTTCAGGGCAGCGAGGACGGCCTTCGCTTCGGGGTCGTTGCCGCAGTCGATCATCGCCACGCCGCCTTCGACGTCGATGAAGAAGACGTTCACGTAGCCATCGCGAACGAGCTGAACCCCCGCGGCGACGGGCCCGTCAGCGGCTGGCGTCATGCCGACGAACTCCTTGCCCACGACGGCGAAGAACACACCGAAGAGCACCACGAGGACGGCGCCGACGATGAGGAGAGCTCGTTTCATGACGCTGCTGCTATCGGGAGGCAGTCACTCACACCAGCGCGGCGTGCGGCCTTCACACGACTTCATCTTCAGTTGCCACCGAGCTTCGTCACTTCACCCAGACGTTGACGACCTCTCGAATGGCGGCGGAGCTGCGGAGGGTGTGCGTCGTGGCGAAGACGTGCGCAGCGGCGCTGTTGCACGACATGTGGGCGATGTCCGGGTACACGGCTGGTGAGACACAGCTCGACGTGAACTGGGTCTGGGTGAGGTTGCCGGTGAAGGTCCAGGCCGCGACGTCGCCGAGCTGGTTGAGGGCGACGAGGTTGCGCAGCTGCGTCATGGCCTGGCCGTTCGCGTTGCTCGTCGCGCTGCCTGCCGCGTCAGACAACCGAATTTGACTCGAGATGGAGGCGAGCTGCCGTACCGCCGCCGCGGGCAGGTAGGTGCCCGACCCCTGAACGACACCGAGGCTCTCGAGCGTGCGCTCCGTGTTGTGGGCTTGAATCAACGTCCACCCGCCGCCGGTCATGTCGCACTCGGCCTGGAAGGTGTAGCCACCGGCGGTCAATGAATAGACACCATTGGGCAGCCCGGGTGTGGCGTTCAGCAATGACAGACATGACATCGGGTTGACCGGGTTTCCCGTCGGCACCTGGCGCCACACGTTGGCGACGCAGAACTCGAGCGTGGAGCCGCGGGCGCGCAGCGAGCCAGCCGTCGTCGCGTTGCAGGGAGCAGTCGTGTTGGTGACGAGCTGCAGCGGGCCGCCGACGCGGGTGGTGGCTCCCGAGGTCTGCAGCGTCAACGTGCCGGTGGGGCTCGTCGCCTCGACGGCGTTCACGGCGATGACGCCGGCGTCGCCCGGGCCGATGCGCGCGTTCATGAGCGAGAGCACGCCGGCGAAGTTGCCGTTCACCTGGCTCGCCATGGCCGGGTCGTCGGGACAGAAGGTGACGAGCGGCGCTGGCAGCGTCTGCATGCACATGCCCTGCGAGAAGGCGACGCGGCCGACGAGCCCCAGCACCAGACAGGAGGCGAGCACGGCGGCTCCCACGACTCGACGACGGGCGGCGCGGCGCGAACGTTCTGCCGCCACCAGCCACTCCGCCACCTCGCTCGGCTCGACGTTCAGCTCGCGAGCGAGGTCAGACGGGGTGCGGGCTCCCGAGAGGAGCGCTTCGACGGCTTCGGAGCGGGTCATCGGGCGAATCAACCACCGGAGTCGGCATTTTCAAAGACGGGCCGTCACGTACGAGCCGGGAGCGTCTCCCATCACGGGTCCACGCTCTCCCGGCCGCCGCGCAGGCACCTGCTCGCCCGCCTGCGGCGCAATCCACCGCTGCCAATCGGTCCACCACGAGCCGTCGTTCTTCGTCGTGCCGCGCTGCCAGTCTTCTGGCTTTGCGGGGCGCTGGTCGTTGGTGAGGAAGCCGTACTTGTTGGCCGAGGGAGGGTTCACGATGCCCGCGATGTGGCCCGACCCGCCGAGCACGAAGCGCACCGGCCCTCCGAGCGCCTGACTGCCGAGGTACGTCGACTGCCACGGGGCGATGTGATCTTCCGCGGTCGAGACGAAGTACGCCGGCACCTTCACCTTCGAGAGGTCGATGGGCGTGCCCTTGAGGCTGATGCCATTGGGCACCCGCAGCAGGTTCTTCAAATACATGTTGCGAAGGTAGAACCCGTGCATCGCGGCCGGCATGCGGGTCGAGTCGGCATTCCAGTACAACAAGTCGAACGGCGCCGGCGCCTTGCCGAGCAGGTACCGATTGACGGCGAAGCCCCAGACGAGGTCGTTCGAGCGCAACAGATTGAACGTCGCCGCCATCTCGCTGGCCTCGAGGTAGCCGCGCTCGTTCATGCGCTTCTCGAGGTTGTCGACCTGGGCCTCGTCGATGAAGACGCCGAGGTCTCCGGGAATGCTGAAGTCGAGCAGCGAGACGAAGAAGGTCGCCGACGCGATTCGGTCGTCACCCTTCGCGGCCATGTACCCGAGCGTGGAGCCCAGCAGTGTGCCGCCGAGGCAGTAGCCGATGGCGTTGACCGACCGTTCTCCCGTGGCGGCTTCGATGGCGTCGAGCGCGGCCAGCGGGCCTTCGGTCATGTAGTCGTCGAAGCCCTTCTTCGCGAGGGCGGCATCGGGGTTCACCCAGGACAGGACGAACACGGTGTGGCCCTGGCTCGTCGCCCAGCGGATGAAACTGTTCTTTTCACGCAAGTCGAGGATGTAATATTTGTTGATCCACGGCGGGATGACGAGCAGCGGGCGCTTGTATTGAGTTGGCGTGCTCGGGTCGAACTGAATCACTTCACACAGGCTCGTGCGCGCGACCACCTTGCCCGGAGCGGTGGCGATGTCCTTCCCCAGCGTGAACGCCGAGGTGTCGGTCATGGTGATGGCGAGCTCGCCGTTGCCGCGCTCGAGGTCCTCCAGCAGGTACGAGTAGCCCTTGAGCAAATTGAGGCCGCCGGTGCGCACGGTCTCGGTGATGACGGCGGGGTTCAGCAGCGCGAAGTTGGTCGGGCTCATCGCGTCGACGAACTGGCGGGTGAAGAACTCGACCTTCTTCTGGTGCTCGTGTGACAGGCCGCTCGTCCGGCCGACGAGGCCCTGCGTCGCGCGCGCGGTGAGCAGGTACGCCTGCTTGAGAAAGTCGAACCAGAGCACGTCACGCCACGCGTCGGCCTTGAAGCGTCCATCTCCCGCGGCGACTGGGACCGCGTCGTCGACCGTCTGGCCGAGCAGCTTCTTCCCCATCGCCTGGAGCAGCCCCGAGGCGTCGCGTGCGTATTGCCATTGCGCCTGCGCGACAGTCATCGGGCTCTTGAGCCACTGCGCCCAGAGCGAGAGGAACGCGCGGGTGATGCCGAACTCGTCTTTCGCGGTCGAGACGACGCTGCCGGCCTGCTTCTTGAGCACCTTGCCGAGCACCTTCGGCGTGCGTTTGGCGATCTCCGCCATCGTCTTCAGCGCTTCGATGGGTTGCAGCTCGGGAACGGGCAGTTCAGGGAAGGGCTTCATGGGACGCGCAGCCTTGCACGCTGAGGCTTCGCTTGCGTCGCTTCCTCGGGCGGCACATCGTCCCGCGCTTATGAACGCCCACTGGCAGCGCTACACCCAGCACCTCTGCGTCGTCGACTCCCTCGGCCTCTCGCTCGACGTCTCGAAGATGCGCTTCACCGACGCGTGGCTCGCCTCGATGCAGGCTCCGCTGACGAAGGCCTTCGACGACATGGTGAAGCTCGAGCAGGGCGCCATCGCGAACCCCGACGAGGGCCGCAAGGTCGGCCACTACTGGCTGCGCGCCCCCGAGCTCGCCAACGCCGAAGACGCGAAGGCCATTCGTGACGCGCTCGAGCAGGTGAAGTCGTTCACGAAGAGCGTTCACACCGGCACGCTCAAGTCGCCGTCGGGGAAGAAGTTCACGCAGCTGCTCGTGGTCGGCATCGGAGGCTCGGCGCTCGGGCCTCAGCTCGCGACCGACGCGCTCGGTGAGACGACCGACCCGATGACGGTGCACTTCTTCGACAACACCGACCCCGATGGTTTCGACCGCGTGCTCGCTCGCCTCGGATCCCGGCTGAACGAGACGCTCGTGGTCGTCATCTCGAAGTCGGGCGGCACCAAAGAGACCCGCAACGGCATGGTCGAAGCGGCCACCGCGTTCATGAAGCAGGGTCTCGACTTCTCGAAGCACGCCGTCGCCGTCACCGGAGCCGGCAGCGAGCTCGACAAAGCTGCACAGAGCTGGCTCGCGCGCTTCCCCATGTGGGACTGGGTTGGCGGGCGCACCTCCGAGCTCTCGGCGGTGGGCCTGCTCCCCGCGGCGCTGCAGGGCATCGACATCGACGCGATGCTCGAGGGTGCACGGCTCGCGGACATCGCGACGCGCTCCCGTGAGCTCTCGAAGAACCCATCGGCACTCATGGCCCTCATGTGGCACCACGCGACCGGCGGCCGCGGCACGAAAGACCTCGTCGTGCTGCCGTACAAAGACCGCCTGCTGCTCATGTCGCGCTACCTGCAGCAGCTCGTCATGGAGTCGCTCGGTAAAGAGAAGGACCTTGCCGGCAACGTCGTGCATCAGGGCTTGTCTGTGTATGGAAACAAAGGTTCGACGGACCAGCACGCGTATGTGCAGCAATTGCGAGAGGGCGTGCCGAACTTCTTCACGCTCTTCATCGAGGTGCTGAAAGACCGCCCGGGCGCGTCGATGGAGGTCGAGCCGCGCGTCACCAGCGGCGACTATCTGCTGGGCTTCCTCCTCGGCACCCGCGCCGCCCTCGACGAGAAGGGCCGCGAGTCGATGACGCTCACGATGCCCGAGGTGTCGGCGAAGACGGTGGGAGCCCTCATCGCCATCTTCGAGCGCGCCGTCGGGCTCTACGCCTCACTCGTCGGCATCAACGCGTACCACCAGCCTGGCGTCGAGGCGGGCAAGAAGGCCGCCACCGCAGTGCTGTCACTGCAGCAGAAGGTGCTCGACGCGCTCGATGGCACGCCGCGCACCGCCGAAGACCTCGCCACCCGTGCTGGCAGCGAGGACCTGGTCACCACGTTCAAGTTGCTTCAGCACCTCGCGGCGAACGGCCGGGTGGGGCGGGCCAGTGGCTCACGCCTCACCGACGACGCGTTCTTCCTCAAGGCGTGAAGCGAAGGCCCGTTCCCGTCGAGACGCCGGTCGTGTGCGCGGTCGACAGCAGACTGCCGTCGCTGATGCCGATGCCGGCCGAGGTTCCGCTGAGCTGCGCGCTGGTTCCGACGAGCGAGCAGTAGTGGAACTCGATGATGCCCGACGACTCGAACAGCTTGGCCTGGAAGCGCAGGCGGTCCGAGGTGGGGGTTCCGCCGGTGGTGTAGAAGGCCCAGTCAGTCCACTCCACGACGAGGCGGCGGGTCGAGCCGCTCCCCAGCACCTGCGATGACAGCGAGGTGGTGGTGACGTTGTCGAGGTCGTCCCAGAAGGGCGCGATGGGGTTCTCGATGCTGGTGAGCGCGCCGTTCGACCCCGTCGTCACTCCGCTGCCGGTCAGGTTCCAGACCTGCATGATGCCGTTCGACGAGACCGTGTAGGTCGTCATCGTCTGGCCGTAGAAGGCGAACGAGATGGGCAGGGTCATCTGCGTGGTGGCCGCGTCGTCCGAGATGGCCGTGGAGTGAACGGTGGGGGCCGAGAGGGTGTCGCAGCTCGCGGTGATGGAGGTCTTCACGTAGTCGCCCGCCAGTCCGCCGCCCACGCCACCACCACCGAAGCCGCCTCCGGTGCCGCCACCGCCGCCGAAGCCGCCACCTGCGCCGCCACCGCCCGCACCCGACGCCGTGATGCTCAGCGAGTACGAGCCCGAGGCCGTCGACGACGAGGCGTCGACCCACACGAAGTACGTGCCCGCACCGACCTGCGAGGTCGTCGCCGTCGCGGTCTGGCCGACGGGGAACTGATCACACGCGAGCGTGGTGGTGTTGGTGCAGAAGCTCCGCACGCTGACGCGTGGCGTGAAGCCGCTCGCAGTCACTTGCGCGGTGATGGTCGCCGGGGCCGCGAGCGTGACCTGGTAGACCGCGTCGGGACCCGTGCCCGAGCAGAGGCTGCTGTCGTTGAGCAGGCCAGAGAGGCTGCCGCTCGTCGAGGCCGTGCCGCTGAAGAGCGTGAGGGGAATGGCTCCCGCGAGGCAGTTGTCTCCGGGAATGTTCGAGCCGCCACCACCGGTACCAGCGCCGCCGCCTGCTGCGCCGCCACCCGTGCCCGACATGCAGGACAACGAGACGCTGTTGCAGACCTGACCGAGCCCCGTGCAGTTGCTGCAGGCGAAGCCCGCGAAGCCGCAGGACCCGTTGAGTCCGTTGTTTGGAGGCAGCACGCAGGTCGTGCCCTGGCAGCAGCCGCTCGAGCAGTTCGAGGTGTTGCATGAGGGCGTGCCACCACCCGTCGCGAAGCCGCCGCCCGTCGCGAGGCCACCGCCCGTCGCGAGGCCACCGCCCGTCGCGAGACCGCCGCCCGTCGCGAGGCCGCCGCCCGTCGCGAAGCCACCGCCCGTCGCGCCACCGCCCGTCGCGAAGCCACCGCCCGTCGCGAAACCACCGCCCGTCGCGAAACCACCGCCCGTCGCGAAGCCGCCGCCCGTGCCCGACTGACCCGCTCCGGTGTTGCCGCCAGTGCATGCGCCGAACGAACACGACTGGCCGAGCGTGCAGGCCTTGCAGGTCTCGCCGCGCGTTCCGCACTGGTTCGAGGTGGTGATGGAGACGCAGAGCCCCGAGGTCGAGTCACAACAGCCGTTGCAGGACGAGGGAATGCACATTGGCCGAGACGGGCCACAGCTGGTCGAGACCCCCGCACCAACGAGCAGACCAAGACAGAGTGCAGCAAAGGGAAGGGAGGAGGGCTTCATGTGGGCAAGACACCCGAGCCGAGCCTCGAGTGCAATCGCTATTGAGGTGAGCGGATCAGCCTACGCGAGTGGTGCGCAGAACACCCGAGACCCACAGTCCCAGCGCAATCGCCGCGGCCAACAGCCCCGTGACGACGAACCATACCCACCAGCGCGGAGGTTTCTGGTCGGGCGGCGCGCGCCAGGTCGCTTCCCCCACTGGCTCGTGGCTGGGTCGAAGCTGCGTGCCATGGGCGCCCAGCAGCGGAGCGTCGAGCGAGGGGTCCTTGTGAGTGGCCGGCGCTGCAGGCCTGATGGTCTCGAGCAGCGAAGGGTCGTGCTCGTCGACGGCTTTGCGCGTGACGGACGGCCGAGATGGATTCGTGGGCAGCTTCGACGGGTCGTTGTCCCACGGCAGCTCGAGCGACTTCTGCGCGTTCATCGGCTGTGAGGGCTCGGTGGGGACGCGCACTGCCTGATCAGGCCGGTTCGCCCGTGCGCTCGCTTCGTCGACGAACAGCGTGGCGTCTCGCTGGGCCTGGTTGGGCGAGGTGAGCTCGTTCGGCCGTCTGCCAGCTGCCGGGTTCTGGCTGGCGTCGGCGGTGGGCACCAGCTGCGGCCGGTGTGGCGCGGTGGGCGCGTCCTGGCCGGGCGTGAGCTTGCGCCGCGGCGAGGGCCACGCACTGACGGCGAGGCCTTTGAGGGCGGCGACGAACTCCTCCATGTTCTGGAAGCGCTCGATGGTCTGCTTCGCGCACGACTTCTTGATGAACGCGTCGACGCCTTCGTGGCCGAGCGACACGTCGATGCTGCGCAGCGTGGGCACCGGGTCGTTCATCTGCCGCAGCAGCACCTGCGACAGGTTCTTCCCGTCGAACGCAGGCAGGCCCGTGAGCATCTCGAAGAGCAAAAGCCCCAGCGCATAGATGTCGGTGCGTGCGTCGAGCGGCAGGTCTCGAATCTGCTCGGGCGCCATGTAGCGCGGCGTGCCGGCGAGCATGCCCTCGGCGGTGAGCCGCACGGCGCCCTGGTTCACCAGCCGCGCGATGCCGAAGTCGAGCACCTTCACGCGCGCGCCGCCGAGGTCGCGCCGCATACGAATGTTCTCGGGCTTCACGTCACGGTGCACGATGCCGCGCGCGTGGGCGAAGGCGAGCACCTCGGCCACCTGGATGCAGATGTCCCGGGCCTCGTCGAAGGTGAGCCGCCCCTCGTCGTTGATGACCTCGCGAACGTCTTTTCCCTCGACGTACTCGAAGACGAGGAACAGCGAGCCCGTCACCTCGTCGTGACCGGCGTCGAGCAGCTGAGACGCGCCCGGGTGGTTCACCTCGACCGCCACGCGCGCCTCCTGCAGGAAGCGCTTGAGTCGGGTGGCGTCGGCGTTGGGCTCGGGGTCGAGGAACTTCACCGCGACCTTCGTGCCCAGGTGCAGCTTCTCGGCGAGAAAGACGTAGCCCATGCCTCCCTGACCGAGGCGGTGGAGCAGGCGGTACTTTTCACCGATGACCTGCTCTGGCAGCGGCAGCTTGACGGTGGAGTTGGGAGGAGGCCCCACGCACCTCATCTAGCCCGGAAATGGGCCGTACGGCAGTCGACGACACGTCTGATCCGTCAGCCCCCTGACGCCAAGGGTCTCTCGAGCCCCAGCACACCCACCGCCCACCCACTGCTGACATGTGATTCCCGGCACCTTTGGGCCTGCCGAGGTGGCACCCCGCGTGAAGAGCTGGGCCCCATGACCTCGGCATCCCACGTACGGGAGGTGGTGGCGTCGGCCCTGCGCGGCACAGCGGACGACATTCGACGTGCGGACGCCCTGGTCAAGGACGGCATGGAGGCCCTCGGCAGCGCCTTCGAGGTCTTCCGCTCTCAGCTCGCCTTGCAGCAGCGTGAGCTCTCGGCTGTCGTCGAGCTCTTGAAGGGCGAAGACCGCGACACGGGGTTCGTCGAGCACATGAACCGCATCGTGACCCGCTTCGTCGAAGACCTCGTCGTCGTCAGCGCCGCCAGCATGCGCATGATGGGGCGCGTCGAAGAGATGGGCCCCGACATCGAGGCCATCGTCCTCAACATCCGCCGGGTGGAGTCGATGGCGCGAAAGACGCGCTTCGTGGCGCTCAACGCCACCATTCACTCCGCGCGCACCGGGCCTGCGGGCCGCACCTTTCGCGTCGTGGCCGACCAGGTGAAGGCGCTGGCAGAAGACGCCGCCGTCGTCTCGGCGCACGTGCGCGACCTGGTGACGGCGGTGAACACGCGCCTGGGGCAGCTGCGCACGGGCATGTCGTCGCTGGCGTCACACGACATGAACGGCGCCGTGCAGGGCCAGCAGAAGGTGGTCGAGCTGCTGGCGACCCTCGACGCCACCAACAAGCGGGTGAGCGCGGTGCTCGCCGAGGTCGAACGCGCGGCCACCGAGACCGTCGCCGCCTTCGAGCTGCAGACGCTGGTGGCGAAGGCCCTCGACGACGCCAGCGCCCGGCTCGGGCCACTGCTCTCGTTGTGGGACGAGTGGGCGAAGGGGCAACCCGACGAGCTGCCGCCGCGCGTGCAGGCGCTCTTCGGTCAGCTCGAGCCCGCGCTGACGAAGGCCTCGGCCGTGAAGCAGAACTCGCTCGACGCCGGCACCATCGAGCTGTTCTGACGAACCGCAAGCAGGCCAGTGCTCACCCCGTCGGCACTTCGGGCTCGAGCCAGGAAGAGCGCTCCACCCGGACCGTCAGCAGAACGTCGTCGGCAGGCTTCGTCGCGAAGGCAACCTCAGCGCTCGATTCGTACCGTTCGCCGAGCTGGGTCGTGGGGCCTTCACGAAGCTCGCCGACCGGCCGCTGCTCGTGGTCCATGAACGCGATGCCATGATGCGGCAGTCGCGCCCCGCGCTCGTTCACGACCGTTCGAAACACCGTCTTCAGGTCGAAGTTCTCGAATCGAAGCTCGATGGCTCCCTGGTCGAGGACGGGAGCCCGCAGGCACCCCTCCTGAAAGCGTCGAAGGCCCCTGAACGTGAGCAGAACCTCGTGCGGCTCCGAGAGCCCGCCGAAGTACGACACGGCGCTGACCAGGGTTCCACCGGCCAACCCAAAGTGGGTTTCGTAGGCTCCGTCTCCACCACCAGAAGGAAACGCCACGAGGTGTTCACCTCGCTTCGACTCCATCGCTCGCTCGAAGTCGGCGAAGCAGCCCCGGCCCGAGTCGACGCCGTACATGTTCGAGGGCAACGTCGCTTCGTCGTCTGGTTCGAAGAAGGCGGGCTCCCACGCGCTCGCCGCGGTCGCCGAAAAGCGCAGCTGCGCGGCCACCACCCGCCGGCTTTTCGCGAGGAAGAGCGGAAACGTACCGGCGGGCACCATTCGAACGAAGGGCTGCGCGAGGTCGAGCAGGTTCGGGTCAGTCGCGGTCAGCCTGCCGCTGGTGAGGACCAGGTTCTTGAAGAAGCGAACGGTGACCATCTCTTCGGTCGTGCGCGCTCGCCCTCGCCACCGCGACCTCGGCTGGGAAAAGAGCGCCCCGAGGTCGAGACGGCCTGGCCGCGGTGGGCCGTCGGTGAGCGGCTCGGCATCAACCTGCACAGCGCGCCCGGTTCCAGAGGGCCGGGCCTCGCCTTCGATGAGGTGGGCGGCGCGCGCCGGTGGCCTGCCGATGACGATGCGCCGTGGCACCACCCAACCAAAGCGCGCTCGCGAAGGAGCAGCAAGGAAGCGGGCTGCTCGACGAACGGCCCTCGAACCGAGTTAGACGTGCCGCATGTTCGCGCTCCTGACGCTGGCCGTGCTCGCTGCGCCGTGTGACCCGCTCGTCGCCGCTCCGCTGACCGACCCGGTGGAGACCGACCGCGTCTTCAAGGAGCAGTACACGAAGTACGAGTACCGCGTGCCGATGCGCGACGGCGCAAAGCTGTACACCGTGGCCTACGTGCCCCGCGACCGCTCGCGCACGTGGCCGGTGCTGTTGCTGCGCACGCCCTACGGCGTCACGCCCGGCGTCGACGTCTTCCCCGACTTCAAGACGCCCCGCATGCTCGCGCGCTACGCGATGTCGATGGCCGCCATTCGTGACGGCTTCATCTTCGTGAACCAGGACGTGCGCGGAAAGATGCTCTCCGAAGGCGCCTTCGTCGACGTTCGCCCGAAGGCCGCGGTCGACGAGGCCACCGACGCGTTCGACACCATCGAGTTCCTCGTGAAGCACCTGCCCGCGAACAACGGCAAGGTCGGCACCTGGGGTGTCTCGTATCCCGGCTTCTATGCGGCGCAGTCGGCCATCGACGCGCACCCGGCGCTCAAGGCCGTCTCACCGCAGGCTCCGGTGACGGACTGGTACCTGGGTGACGACTTCCACCACAACGGCGCCCTGTTCCTGATGGACACGTTCAATTTCTTCTCGAGCTTCGGCAAGGCGAGGCCGGCGCCGACGCGCAAGTGGAGCTGGGGCTTCGACCACGACACCGGCGACGCGTACGAGTTCTTCCTGAACCTGGGGCCGCTGAAGAACGCGAACCAGAAGTACTTCAAGGGCGAGATTGCGTTCTGGAACGAGGCGCTCGCGCACCCGAACCGCGACGAGTACTGGAAGGCGAGAGACCCACGGCCCCGCTACAAACAGGCGAAGCCTTCGGTGCTGGTGGTGGGCGGGCTCTTCGACGCGGAGGACCTGTGGGGCACCGTGCAGACCTACAAGGCCTTCGATGCCCAGAGCCCCGGCGCCGACGTGCGGCTCGTGCTCGGGCCGTGGAGACATGGCGGGTGGGCGCGCACCGACGGCGATGCGCTGGGTGACCTGAGCTTCGGGTGGAAGACGTCGCGTCACTACCAGGAGACCATCGAGCTGCCGTTCTTCAAGAAGGCGCTCAAGGGCTGCGGCGACGAGCACCGCAGCGAGGCCATCGTCTTCGAGACCGGCACCAACGTCTTCAACCGTCACGACACGTGGCCGCCGAAGAGCACCGCGACGACGCTCCACTTCGCGGCCGAGGGGCAGCTCTCGAAGACGCCGCCGGCGGTGAAGGACGTGTTCGACGAGTGGCTGTCGGACCCGAAGAAGCCCGTGCCGCACCGGCCCGGCTACTCACTCGAGAACGAGGGTGAGTACATGACCGATGATCAGCGCTTCGCGTCGCGCCGGCCCGACGTGCTCGTGTACCAGACAGCGCCGCTCTCGCAGGACGTGACGGTGATGGGCCCGGTGTCGGTCGACGTGTGGCTCTCGACGACGGGCACCGACGCCGACGTGGTGGTGAAGCTCGTCGACGTCTCGCCGTTCGACCGGCCGAACGCTCCGAGCGGGGCGCGGCTCGCAGGCGCCCAGACGCTGATTCGCGGCGAGGTGATGCGTGGCCGCTTCCGCGACGGCTTCGAGGCGCCGACGCCCTTCACGCCAGGCACGCCCGCGCGAGTTCGGTTCACGCTGCCTGACGTGAGCCACACGTTCCGCTCCGGACACCGGCTCATGCTGCAGGTGCAGAGCTCGTGGTTTCCGCTCGTCGACTTGAACCCGCAGACCTTCGTCGACCCCGCGAAGGCGACCGAGACCGACTTCAAGGCCGCGACGCATCGCCTGTGGAGAGATCAGGCCCACCCCTCGGCCGTGACGCTCGGCGTGACGAGCGGCGCGTTGCCCTGAGACGCGTAACCAATCTGGTGTAGACGCCACCTCCTTCGATGGTCCTCTGCCTGCTGCTCCACATCGCGACGACAGCGACGCCAGAGCCCGTGGGCATCGCCGTCACGCCGCTGCAGCTCATCGGAATGCCGGCCGAGATGGGCGGGTATGCCGAAGACCGCCTCGCCAATCGCCTCGGTGAGCGCGGCTACAAGGTGACGACACCAGCCGACATCATCGCGATGCTGGGCCTCGAGCGGCAGCGGCAGTTGCTCGGCGGTTGCTCGGACGACTCGGGCTGCACCGCCGAGATTGGCGCCGCGTTGGGCGTGCCGCTCATGGTGACGGGCCGGGTCACGAAGATCGACGAGCGCTTCGACCTCGTCCTCCGCGTCATTCGGCAACGCGATGGCCTGGTGGTGGCGAGCGAGACCCGCAGCCTCGAAGGCATCAAGCGCCTCGGCGAGCTGATGGAGGCGGCAGGCGATTCGTTGGCGAAGCAGCTCGAGCCGAAGACCCCGTTCGCCTGGCGGTTGTGGGTACCCCTGCTCGCGGGCGCTGCAGTGGCGGGCGTCGGCGGCACGTTCTGGGGCATGGCCGAGACCCGTCACTCGGCGCTCACGCGGTCGAAGCTCGACGAGAACGTCGTGCAGGGCCTCAGTGACATCGATGCCCTCTTCAACAGGCTCCAATTGCAGCGCGTGCTCGGCATGGTGGGCGCGGGCGTGGGTGTGGCGCTCATCGCTGGCGGCATCGTGTGGAACGCCCTGGTGCCATCGGTGCCAGTCTCCGTCGTCGTGGCGCCTGGACCGCATGGAGCGACCTTCGCCCTCGGAGGCACGTTCTGATGCGCGCCGGCTTCGCTGCCGCACTGTTGCTCGTGGCCGGCTGCTGGAGCCGCGATGACTTCCGCTCGAAGTGCATTCTCGCGGGGAATTGTCAGCTCGACGACGTCGACGCTGGCTTCGACGCAGGGCTCGATCCGAGGCGGTGGAAAGAGGTCGCGGCGCTGCTCTTCGAAGGGCTCGACGGTGGCGATTCGTCGTTCGACGTGAGCTTCGTGACGAACCTCACCGCGCAGACGTCGACTGGCTGCGGCTTTCAGGGTGGCGTGCTGACGAGCTTCGGCTCGGTGATGTGCATTCCCACCGAGTCGGAGCGGGCGCTCGAGTTCTTCCCTGACGGCGGCGTTGCGCCGGTGAGCATTCAACCTCCCTCTGGCTGGGCGGGCGGGGTCTTGCTCGCCGACGACACCGTGCTTGGAGTGCCAGCCGGTGCGCCCTCGGCGTTGTTGCTCCCCCGACCCAAGGCCCCATTCCCCAATCGCAACCCCGACTACCTGGTGCTCGGCGCGAGCGGGCCCGGGCCGTTCTCGGGCGCGGCGGTGACCGCCGATGGAACCATCGTCTGTGCGACGACGTCGGCCGCCGCCTTCCTGCGCGCTGACGGCGGTACACGGCAGGCGGCGGGAACGGGTGAGTACGCGGGCGCGGTGCTGACGGAGTCGGGACGCTCGGTGTTGCTCGTGCCCCGCTCAGCGCTGCACGTCTTCGAAGCAACGCCCCGCACGCTGACGACGACCGACCGGGTCACGCAGCGTGGCACGGGAGACTTCACGAGGCTCGCCGGTGGGCTCTTGCTGGAGTCTGGCGATGCGTTGCTCACGCCCGCGGTGGCAGGCGACGTGTTCGTGCGGGTGCCGTCCGATGGCGGAGCCCCCACCAACGTGACGAGCGCCGTCAGCCGCGTCTCGCTCTTCTCGGCTGCCTGGTCGACGAACGGCTACGCCTACGGCCTCGACGTCGACGGAGGCTCTGCTCAGGTGGCCGTCATCGACCGCCGTGGCAACGTCACCTGGCAGCAGCTGCCTGCGAGCGCGCTCGACGCAGGGCTCTTCGGCCCGCTTTCACACATCGGCCTCACCGCGATGGCCGACGGCCGGCTCATCTCGTGCGGCTGCCGCAGCTCGAGCGCGATGATTCTGACGCCCCGCAATCGCCGCACGCTGCCCATCGAGGTGATGACGTCGCCGTGGCTCAACAAGTGGTGAGACGGTCATCGACCTGAAGTGAGATTCGGTCAGCGCGGGAGGGCAGCGAGCCGGTCCAGCTCCTCTTTCAGCTGCCTGGCCCTCGAGGTCGTGATCGACAGAGCGGCCTTTCGAACGAGCGCGTCAGCGAAGCGGTAGCAGGCATCGCCGCCGCACTGCGCTTCGGCCTTGTTCTGGATGTGGCCGGACAGACTCTCGATGCGCTGCAGCTTTCCACCTTTCCACGTCGCGAGGTCGTAACGACCGGCCGTACCGTTCGGGTCGAGCTTGTCCCAGACGCGCTGAATGCAGGCTTCGTACGCATCGGTCTTCGACGTGAGCGCCCTGGCGTCGGCGGGCGCGAGCAGCCGTTGGGCCTCCTTCACCGAGAGCTCGAACTCACTGGCGACCTCGGGCGGTGGAGCGACCCACGTGGCGGGCCACGTCGTCGTGAGATCGTCCTCGCTGACCTCGGCGGTCGCGCCGCCCGGAGCCAGGATGACGACCTTGCGCGCGCGCGCCTTCTTGCGAGGCACCAACTCGTCCCCGCGCGCGGGCCGACCGACGTCGTCTTCATCAGGGGCAGGGTGCACGTACAGGATGAGCGCCGGTGTGCCTGCCTTCAGGGCCGCGACGTCGTTGCGGGTCGCGACGACGAGCTGAGGAGCGACCTGCATCCACAGTTCATGCGCGTCGATGCCTTTCAGCCCCGAGCTCACCTGAGGGTAGTAGCGAGCCACCTCGCGGGCGCGCAGCGGGCGATCAGCCTGCGGCGCTCGAACGGGTTCATAGGGGTTGCCCGAGCGCGACCGTGGCGTGCTGATTCGCACCACACCCTCGAGGACAGCGGGTGCCGTCTGGCCCGCAGGCACGAGCCACAACGCGACGTGCTCCGATCGCTCCGCCGCTGAGCCCGCGCCGCAGACCCACCGCGAGCCCTTCATCCGACGGCCGTCCCGCGTCACCGGAGCCAGCTCACTCAGGCTGACATCGTCGGAGACGAGGGTGATGGAGACGTCAGCGAGCGGCTCCTTGAACGCGAGGACGACGTCTGGCGGTCGCGTCGGTTCACAGCGCGAAGAAGAGGGCGACACGGAGTTCACCCGAAGCGGCACGGAGATCACCTCGGTGAGCTGCTCAGGCACCTCGATGATCCGCGCGCTGCCGAGGTCGATCGACTCGGTGCGCTTCGCATCCCTGAACGTGAGCGTCGCCGCGCCCGGAGCCACCGTCGCGAGCGCGTGAATGAGGTAACGGCCCGGCTTCAGGGTCGGAGCGACCGCTCCTTCCTTGCCGAGTGAGCAGGTCCAGGAGCCACGACCGTCACCCCAGGCCACCGGGACCGACGCGGCCATCGACACCTCGGTCTCCACGTCGGCCACCGCGATGGGCGTCGCCGACAGCTGGCCGCAGTCTTTGGCGCCGGGCGAGGGGAACAGGTCGAAGACCTTCACGCTCGCGGTCACCGTCGGAACCTGAACACCCACGCGCTGTGGGTTGGGACTGAAGTCGCGCGCCAGCCGAATCACCTGCGCGGCAGCCGAAGCGCCGACACTCTGCGGACGCTCGCCGTCGAAGAAGGAGAGCCTCCACTCGCCGCCAATCGCCCGGGGCGCGACCCACACCGTCCACGTTCCGGTGTCCAGCTTCACCTCGTGTTGGAGGCTCGAGAAGCGCGTGACGCACGCCACCCGCGGCTTTCCCTGGCGCACGAAGTACACGAGCGGGTCGCCCATGGGCTCGACGTTGGCGACGACGACCTGGCCCGGGCGGTCGACGACCACCTCTGCGATGGGCTCTGCACTGAACTGCTCCCCATCGATGTTCGGCCCGCAGAGGTCGCTCACCGGGAGCGGCAGCTTCAGGGCCTTCGGCAGGACCCGGCGTGAGGCGGTACCCCCGAGCACGACGAAGTTCGGGTCCATGCGCTGGATCGCAATCGGGTTGGCGGCGAGCGCGACGAGGAGAAGTGGCGTCATGAAGAGACCAGACCCCGCGCCTCGCGCCGTGCGCACGCATCATTTCGGACATCAGGGCCGTCGGTCGTCCGAAGAGCGCGTTCCTGTCTGGTTTGACAGCCGCGCCTCGTCTCTGCGAGGTGCACTCCGTCGTGACCCGCAACCTGCCAGGCCTGACGTTGTCCGAGCTCACCACCGAGCTGAACAGCCGCCAGCGCGCCCTCGAGCTGCTCAAGTGGTTCGGCTCGTTGTCGGCGCTGCCGGCTGAGCTGCCCGAGACGGTTCCCGGCGTGAGTCACCGCGTGTGGAAGACGTTTCGTGAGCAGCACGGCGTCACGCAGCTCAAGGTGAAGGAGCGCTCGCTCTCGGCCGACGGCACCACCAAGTACGCCATCGAGGTCGACGGCGCGAACGTCGAGACGGTGCGCATTCCCGCGAAGGGGCGCAGCACCATCTGCATCTCGAGCCAGGCCGGCTGCACCCGCAAGTGCATCTTCTGTGCGACGAAAGAGCTCGGCTTCATTCGCCAGCTGAAAGCCGAAGAGATGGTGGCGCAGTACCTGCTCGCGCGCTTCGAGGCGCCGGCCGACGTGCCCGCACGCAACGTCGTCTTCATGGGCATGGGCGAGCCGATGGACAACCTCGACGAGGTGCTCCGCGCGGTCGAGCTGCTCACGCAGAGCCCGTTTCCCCAGCTGCGCCACCAGAGCGTGACGGTGAGCACCTCGGGTGTGCTGCCCGGCATGGTGCGGTTCCTGAAGGAGTCGAAGGCGTCGCTCGCGCTCTCGCTCAACGCGACCACCGATGAGGTGCGCACGCGCGTGATGCCGCAGAACAAGACGTGGCCCATCGAGGCGCTGCTCGGAGCATTGCGCGAGGCCGCGAAGGTCGACCCCGACCGCGACACGTTCGTCGAGTACGTCTTGTTCAAGGACGTGAACGACACCGACGCCGACGCGGACCGCCTGGTGGAGCTGCTTCGTGGGCTGCCAGCGCGGGTCAACCTGATTCCGTACAACCCGTACCCGGGCACCGGCCTCGAGACGCCGTCGCTCGAGCGCGTGCAGCAGTTTCATCAGCGCGTCGTGAAGCAGGGGCAGCTGTGTCTGGTGCGGTTGCCGCGTGGGCGTGAAATCGCCGCGGCGTGTGGCCAGCTCGTGCTCGCGCAGGAAGGCCAGCACGGCTTCGTTCCCCGAACGGCGTAGGTGCTCCGATGATCAGCTTCCTCGTCGCGCTGTCGCTGTCGGCTGCTGACGAAGCGCCGGCCGATCCGAAGCGATTCAAGAGCGACCTCAAGAATCTCTGCGGCATCGAAGCTCGCGCCACTTCGAAGGATCCGTCCAAACGCGCCGAGCAGATCGCGAACGCGCTGGCGGCCATCGAGTTTGGCGACGACTACACGGCCTTCTTCTCGCGGCTGTCCGGCTTCTCATCGGGGTACTCGCCGGTAGTGTTGTTGAGCGCCGCCCGTCGTGCAGGGCTTTCGTCGTGCGCCTTCGCCGAGAGCTCGCAGCGGGAGTCGGTGGTCGCGCTCAAGAGGGCGTGCGCGAAGAAGGAACCCGACAGTTGCGAGCGGCTGAAGACGGTCACCGAGCTCTGGAAGGCGGCTGGGAAGGTCGCCGTTGGTCGCTGAAGCATGACGCCGAGTCACGTGACGTTGGAGCCGCTCATCGAGATCGAACCTCGCGAACACGTGCGCCCCTCTCCGACCGCCTCGGGCGCAGACGACCCCGACGGGTGGCGGGCGTGGTGGCAGGACTGTCTGATGGCCCGCGGCTTCCCCCGGCTCGAGCCCGTCGAAGGGTCATGGAAGGCCGAACTCTCTGCGCTCGATGATCAGTCGTTGCTGCTCGTGCTCGATGATCAGAACGAGGAATGGCGTTCCACGCCTGTCGACGCCTCCGAAATGAGCCCGCTTGCTGGCGGCCTCGCGCTCCGCATCGGCGGCGAGTGGAAGGTCATGCCCGAGTGCTGTGGCGACCTCTCGAACCTCAGGGAGTGGCGCGGGGCGTTGGTTCAACCTCAACACGAGCGGCGCATGTTGTGGATTGGTCATCCCTGGCGACACGTCTGGCGAATCGGCGACTCGCTCGAGCTGTCGCCGCGGACCGACGCCAACGAGTACGACGGTGCTCCTGAGTTGGTGACCTCGTGTGCCGCGCTCGGTCCCGCCGTTGCCGTCGCACAGCATCACCTCGAGGCGCTCGCCCGCAGGTTGGAGCGGTTGCTCGTCAACCACGGCCAGCCCATCGAGGGCGCGCGAACCCTGTCGCGACAGCTCGCGGGCGTGGCTGACGTTCCTCCCACAGGATGACGCCGTCGTTGACGTACGCCCTGCGATCGATCGGAGTGCGCGCCTTCGGCCGTGGGCGTGAGGGAGTGCAACGTGAGACCTCTGGTGATGGTGCTGTCTCTGCTGGCTGCTCAGGTCCGCGCTGAGCCAACGCCGGTCCCGATTCCGCTGACGCTCCTCGACGTGCCCGAGCTCTTCGTCGCTCCGCAGCACGTGCCGACGTGGGAGCAATCACTCGACCTCACCGGTGGCCTCTTTCGCGCAGGGCATCTCGGCATTCACGCCGGCTTCGCGAGCCTCTCCACCGCCTGGTGGAGTGTGCTGCTCGAGACGGCCTCAGCGACCCTCTTCGACCTGTTCATGATGTTCGCGCCCTTGCCGCTGACCTCGGGGTGGATGCACGAAGAGGGACACCGGGCCGTCATGCGGGTCAACGGGGTGCCCAGCAAGCAGGTCTTCAACAACGTCTTCTACCCGCCGAACGAGCGCTGCGACGAAGGCTCGGTCTGCGGCATGACGGATGATCAGATCGCCGCCGTGAAGCAGCGCCGCTCGGCCGACTGGGTGCGGGTGCAGGCGGCGGGCATGGAGACCGAGCTCGAGCTGATGCGGCGCCTCGAGCGCGACGCGTTCTTCTCGGAGCAGCCGCGCGCCCTCAATATTCCCGCCACGACGCTGTTGCTCGTCTCGGTCGAACTCTACCGCCACGTCTGCGCCGAGGGCGTCTTCACCGAGCAGGACGTGCTGAACGAGAACACCGACATGCTGCGCCGCGACTTCACGGGGCCAGACTGCAGCGGCTTCGTGGTCGACCTCTTCAGGCCCAACGAACCGTACGCCGCGCGTGGCCCGCACCCGAATGGTGATGGTGTTCGCCGCCTTCGCCTCTCGTCAGACCTCACCTCCGCCGAACGCAGCTACTTGATCCGCTCACGTAACCTGGGCCTGCTCAACTTCGTCGACCCCGCGCTGTTCGGGTTTCCCCGCTTCGACTTCATGGTGGGCGGAAAGAGGCTCAGCCTCGGCGCTTCGCTGCAGCACGACATGACGGCGTTCGGTGATGCCTTCGGGCTCTCGGTGCTCGGCAGCTTCGAGAAGCTGCAGGGCTACGCCATCGTGCGGCTGTACAGGAATGAGAGCCTCGTGTTGCCAGGCCTCACGGTCGCGGTGCGGCGGTTCCCGATTCAGCTCGGCTCGTTCACGCTGCGTGGGTCGGCGCAGGTCGAGCTCTGGCTGCAGCCACGCGACTTCTCGTTCACCACCAACGTCGTGATGCCCGGCGCTGCGGTCGAGGTGCAGGCCGCGCTGCCCATCGCGGGTCCGCTCGAGGTGTTCGCGGCCGTGAAGGCGAAGAGCGCGGGGTGGCGGCCGGTCGATCCATTCCTCGATGCGGCCTTCACCGCCCGCCTGGGCGTGAACCTGCTGATGCCGGTGCTGTGAGCGCTGATCAGAGCGCTGGACCGGACTCGGGCGCGCAGTGTGAGCCGGCGTCACCCTTCAGACACGCGAGCACGTTCACGTTCTTCGACTCCGTGCGCTTCATGAGTGGCAGCGCTCGCCACACGCCGTCGAGCTGCAGCGCGACGAACTGAAACGCCATCGCGAGCCCGAGGTACTGCACGCGCACCGAAGGCTTTGTCTTCAACACCTCGCACGCCTGCACGCTCGCGAAGACCACCTGCGGCCCCTTGAAGAAGGGCTCCGCGACCTCGAGTGAGACCTCACACGCAGGCCCACCGCGAAGAACGACTGGCTTCGCGTCGAGGGAGTCGAGGCGATCATCGAACGCGTGTGCCTTCACCACCTGCACCGACCGCACCTTCGCGTCGAACACCTGGGTGTGAAAGTCGCCAGCCATGGCGGAGGTCGCCAGCAGGCAGACGAGCAGCGATGACCTCCGAGCGTTCACCCGACCAATGCTGACACGTTGTGGGCCGAGCGGCTGCGTCGCAAAGTGCGTCATGCGTTCGTGGCTGCTGCTGCTTGGTGCGGTGCTCTCATGCGGCCGTACGGAGGTGGTCGATGATCAACCTGAGACCGGACGCGCGGTCGATGCAGGTCGTGATGCAGGCACAGTCGACGGCGGTCGCTCCGATGCGGGCGTGGACGCTGGCGGAACGGTCGATGCGGGCGTTCCGTTCGACGCTGGCCCTCCTTTCGACGGCGGCATTCCCTTCGATGGCGGGCCTGACGTCGACGGTGGCACTGACGCAGGCGCACCGTTCGATGGCGGCCCAGACTGTCTGGGCCTTCCAGTCGAGGTGTTTCGGGTCATCGACATTCCGCCCGCCGTCTTCAGCACTTCGATTGGGCTGCGCTTCGCCCCGCCGACCCGCGCAGCCCGGGTGCTGGTGACGTCGTCGTCGCTGCTGGGAGGTCGGGTGGACGGTGGCGCGGCGCTCACCATCACCGGCGCTTCGACGGTCTGTGTCGAGGTCGCTGGCTCCATCATCGGCCGGGGTGGTCGTGGTGGGTCGGGCGGCAACGGTGGGAGTGGCTCCTCAGTGCAGTCGTGTGGCCGTGCAGGCGCGCGCGGTGGACCGGCCATCTTCCTCGAGGGCGCAGGTGAGGTCGTTGTTCGTTCTGGAGGCCTCGTCGCGGGTGGCGGAGGTGGTGGTACCGGTTTCTCGGGCTGCAATGTGAACGCAGGCGGCGGAGGAGGCGCAGGGCTCCCCGAAGGCGAGGGCGGTGCTGGTGCAAGCCTGCTCTCGATGACCGATGAGCTTGCGTTCTGTGGCCAGGACAACGGTGTTCGGATTGGCGTGGTTGGTGAAAGTGGTACTCGAGATGGCGGTGGTGTTGGCGGCGTCGCGCGAAGTGCCGCCCCACCGAT
The DNA here is from genome assembly GCA_943370055.1 of Archangium gephyra. GTDB lineage: Bacteria > Myxococcota > Myxococcia > Myxococcales > Myxococcaceae > Xiheimicrobium > Xiheimicrobium gephyra_A. The sequence goes on along the minus strand of CALRPN020000050.1, from coordinate 36,441 downwards.
CCTCGCCGGAGCCGGTGGTGCTCTCGGCGCCTCTGGTGGCTCTCCGACCGGGAGCTGCGTCTTCTCTGTTCCAATGCCCGCACCCGCTGGCGCCGCCGTGACTGGGCTGGGTGGCGCGATGCGCTCAGCGCGCACGCTCGGAAACGGCCGGTTGCTGGGTGTCGTCGAGTGACCAGCACCGAGTTGTGCTGGAGTGACAAGCTGTCGACGATGCTCGTGGGGGAGACCCGAATGCGTTCATTTCTGCTGTGGGCTGGTATCGCTCTGTCTGCCTGCTCTCCCGGTATGTCGATGATCGACGCCGGCGGTGGCGGAAGTGCAGCAGGCGGAAATGTCGCCGGTGGAAACGCTGCAGGTGGAAACGTCGGAGGTGGAAACGTCGCCGGTGGAAACGCAGCAGGCGGAAACGTCGCCGGTGGAAACGCCGCCGGTGGAAACGTCGCAGGCGGAAATGTCGCCGGTGGAAACGCAGCAGGTGGAAACGCAGCAGGTGGAAACGTCGCCGGTGGAAACGCCGCCGGTGGAAACGTCGCCGGTGGAAACGTCGCCGGTGGAAACGTCGCCGGTGGAAACGTCGCAGGTGGAAACGTCGCAGGTGGAAACGTCGCAGGTGGAAACGTCGCAGGTGGAAACGTCGCCGGTGGAAACGTCGCAGGTGGAAACGTCGCAGGTGGAAACGTCGCAGGCGGAAGCGTCGCCGGTGGAAACGCCGCCGGTGGAAACGCCGCTGGTGGAAACGCCGCCGGTGGAAACGCCGCCGGTGGAAACGCCGCCGGTGGAAACGTCGCCGGTGGAAGTGCGAGTCCGCTCAACGACGAGTTCAACAACACGACCACGATGTCCGCCTGGAGCGATCTGTACCCAGCGCGACACACCACGCTCGACATCAACACGAGCTTCTCCGGCTGGCTGACGCTTGTGCCGACCGCGCAGAACTTCAACGGCTGGTACTCCGAGTACGAAGGCCCGCTCTTCTACAAGACCCTCACTGGCAACTTCGTGGTCGAGACCTCGGTGGTCATCGGCTCCGCAACGAACCGAACGATCATTCCGACCCTGATGGACAGTTTTGTACAAGCTGGCTTCGTCATTCGTGATGCATCGAGCGCACCGTTCCGCCAACGGTGGATCATGTATAACTTTGGGTATCAGGACATCGCGGTCGCGCGGGAGATCAAGACAACCGTCCCGAGCGCGAACCTCACGACCGACTCACTCTCGACGCTCTATCTCAACGACGTCGCCGGCTCGCTCAATCAGGGCCGTTTGCGGGTTTGCCGAGTCGGCTCCGTCTTCCGCTTCTTTCATCGGCACCCACCGTCGACGTCGTGGACGGAAGAGGTGTTTCGCTCGACCGGTGTGGTCACGCGGGTGAATGGCAATGGCCCCAGACCAGCGCGAGCCGACAATTCGGTGCTCAGCTTCGATCGCCCCGACATGGCCGCGACGGTGCAGGTCGGCCTGTATGCCGGCAACTACGCTCCTCCCTCGATGGGGATGCGGGCTGAGTTCGACTACTTCCGTGTCGGAGCGGTCTCGACGGCGGCGGACTGTCTGCAGCCGCTGTGAACCACGCGCACCTCAGGGCGACTTCGCTGCTCCAGCTCAAGTCACCCGTTCGTGACGCCGAAGACGACGGTTCCCGCCGGCGTGACACTCGGCGAAAGTAGGGCCATGCGTCACCTCGTCCTCGTCGCGCCAAAATTCCTCGAGAACACCAACCGCTACCTCGCGGGCTTCGCGAAGCTCGACGGCCTCACGGTGTCGCTCATCTCCGAAGACCCGTCATCGGCGATTCCCGGAGCGCTCAAGCCACACCTGCAGGGCGGCCACTTTCAGGTGGCGAACCCGATGGACGGCTTCCAGCTCGCCGAGGCCTGCCGCCAGCTCGCCAAACACGTCGGGCCCATCGACCGCATCACTGGCGCGCTCGAGCAGCTGCAGCTTCCGCTCGCCCAGGCGCGTGAGTTCACCGGCATTCCCGGCATGCGCCTCACCCACGCGAAGCGCTTCCGCGACAAAGACGAAATGAAGCGCGTGCTGCGTGAAGCTGGCGTGCCGGTCGCGAAGAGCGACCTCGCCACTTCTCTCGACGACGTGCGCGCGCTCTCTCGTCGCCTCGGCTTTCCCCTCATCGCCAAGCCGCCCGCGGGCCTCGGCAGCCGCAGCACCTACCGCCTCGAATCGATGGACGACATCGACGCGCTGCCTCGCATGGGGTTGGTGCCCTCGACCCTCGCGCCGGTGCAGGTCGAGCAGTTCGTCCGCGGTCGCGAGCACACGTGCGAAACGGTCTCCATCGGCGGCAAGACCGTGTGGCGCTCGGGCACGCGCTACTTCCCCACGCCGCTCGAGGCGCTCGAGAACCAGTGGATGCAGTACTGCGTGCTGTTGCCGAAGGAGGCCGACGGCGAGCCGTGGTCGAAGTTCCACCCGGTGAACGAGGCAGCGCTGCAGGCGCTCTTCGCGGGCTCCTCGAAAGAGGCCTCGACCGCCCTCACGCACATGGAGTGGTTCCTCACCGAAGACGAGCAGCTGGTCGTCGGTGAAGTCGGCGCGCGCCCGCCCGGTGTGCACATCATGCCGCTCATGAGCCTCGCCCATGACACCAACCTCGTGGACGACTGGTGCGAGCTCATCGCCTTCGACCGCTTCACGCCGAAGCTGCGTCGGTGGGCCGCCGGTGCTGCGTTCTTCCGCGGACAGGGCAGGGGAGAACGCGTCGTCTCGGTGACGGGCCTCGAAGCGGCCGTCGAAGTCGCTGGTGATGCGCTCGTCGAGATGCGCACGCCCAAGGCAGGCATGCCGCGCGCGAGCGGCTACGAAGGTGAGGGCTACGCCATCGTGAAGGCCTCGACGACCGAGGCCGTGAAGCAGGCGCTGCTGGGGATGATCGAGCGCGTGCAGGTGCGGTACGGCTGAGCTGGGCCCATACTGTGCCGATGTCGCCGATGGTGTTGGCCTGTAGCTTCTGCGCGAACACCCAGCTCCACCAGCGGTGGTGGCAGCTCGGCTCGGTCAGCGCGGCGTCGATGGTGCTGCTCGTCGAGCTGGTGGTGGCGAGCGTCGGCCTCAAAGCCCTGCCGTCGCCGCTGCGCTTCGTGCTGAACGCGCTCGTCGTCGCTGCGCTCGTGCTGGGCGTGATTGGCGGTCTGACGGCCCCCGTTCTCGGTGGCTTCGCCTTCGTCATGGTGCTCGCCGTGCGGGCGCTCGTCGTCGCAGCGTTCACCCTGCGCAAGGACCCGGTCGTGGTGTCCGTGAGGCTCGCCGTCACGGCCGCGGCGCTCGTGGCGTGTGTGTTCGTCAACGTGCCTGCCAACCGGTCACGCGACGAGCTGGTCACCCTGCTCACCGCCACGCCCTTCCGGTTCGAGCGAAGCTCGTGGGCGTTCACGCAGCTCGAAGCCGAATCGGCCCAGGGGCTCGCCGAAGTCGAGCAGCGGCTCGAGCGGATGACCGCAGAAGACTCGAAGGCCGTCGTCACGCTCGAGCTCCATCAGCAGCTCGGTGGGGAAGCCGCTCGACGAAGCGCGCTCTGTTCCCGCCTGGTCGCCCGCGAACACGACGAGCGCCTCGGTCAGCGAATCGAGCGCGTCTGCGTGGTCGCGAAGTAGACGAGGTCGACGAGCGGCTCGCGTCCAGTCCGGCTTCCCGCGCACGAACGAGGTCTTCTTCGCCGAGCGCTTTTGGAAGCGTGACCAGTACCGGCCGCGTGGAGTTGCCTGCGATTCGGGCCGCTGGCCTGCCTGGCCACGTGCGTGCTCACCAGCTCCGCACATTCGGATCAACCGTCTCCCCCGAAGCGCGGCGTCTTCGTGCGCGAAAACCTGCGTGCCGGAAGCCGTTTGGTGTCCGTCGAGACACGAGGGCGAGACCCCTGCGTGAACTCGCAGTCGATGCAATCTGGCGCTGCGCTCGTTACCTCGGCCGACGCATGTCGAAGCCCACTGCTCTCGTCGTCGGTGCCGGTGCAGGAGGCCTGGTCGCCGCGCTCTTCCTTCAGCGCGCTGGCCACGACGTCGTGCTGCTCGAAGCGAAGTCGCGCGTCGGCGGCTGCGCGTCTGCGTTTCCCATCAAGCAGTTCCGCTTCCTCGCTGGAGCCACCACCCTCATCGGCCTCGAGCCGCACATGCCGCTGGGCATCGTGCTCGACGAGCTCGGCATCTCGTTCTCCGCGCCCGTCGCGACGAAGAACCTCACCGTCTGGCAAGCCGGGCGGCCGCTCACGCTCTCGACCGACGCCAGCACGAACGAAGCGCAGCTGCGGCACCTTCACGGAGAGGCGTTCACCCGCTTCTGGCGCGACGCCGTTCGACTCGGCTCGGCTGGGTGGGACCTCATCACCAGGGTCGAGTTTCCTCCGTCGAAGCTCGGGCACCTGCTGGGGGCCGCGAAGAACGGCGCCGCGTGGAGGCTGTTGCCCTCGCTGCTCCGCTCCACCGAGAGCGCGCTCGACGACGACGTCTCGGGCCTCTCCCGTCAGCTGCTCGACGAGCTCTTGCTGGTCTCGACGCAGGCGACGGCGAAGCACACGCCACTGCTCTTCGGCTCCCTCGGCGTCGAGTACCTGCAGCGAAAGCTGTACCTCGCCGACGGTGGGCTGCCGTCGCTGCTCGAGCGCCTCGCGGCCGTCTTCGTCGAGCGCGGTGGAACGCTGAAGCTCGACACGCCGGTCGTCTCCATCAGTCGACGCGCTCACGGCTTCGTCGCAGAGACGAAGTCAGGATCGTTCGAGGCCGAACGCGCCGTGCTGAACCTCACCCACTGGGACGCGCAGCGGCTCGTCTCGAAGGACCTCGCGCCGGCCTTCGAAGGCACCGTGCGCCGGCACCGCGAGGCCTGGGCTGCTTCGACGCTCTACCTCGGCGTGCGTGACGTCTTCGATGGCGACGAAGCGCCGTACCAGCAGGTGATTCTCGCTTCGCCGATGCCCGTCTCGAAGGGCCATGCCGTCTTCGTGACGCTCTCGCGCCGTGACGACCGCCTCGCCGCCCCCGAGGGGTTTCGCGCCATCACCATGAGCTGCCACACGCCCGCAGCGGAGTGGGAAGGGCTCGATGACGCGACGCACGCCGAGCGGAAGGCCCGCGTCGGCGAAGAGCTGCTGAACGCGCTCGGCACCGTGTTTCCCCGAGTGCTCGGCGCCGAGAAGCCCGTGGTGATGCCGGGTACTCCGCGCACGTGGGCCTCGTTCACGGGGCGGCATGGTGGGCGTGTGGGAGGGCTGCCGTTCGACTTCACGACGCTCTCGCGCGGCTACCCGACGGGCTTCACGCGCGTGCCCAACCTCGTGCGCGTGGGCGACACCATCTTCCCGGGGCAGAGCGTCCCCGCGTGTGCATGGGGTGCCCGGCGCGTCGTCGCGCGGATGATCGGCTGACACCTGGTCTGAGACTTGTTCGTGACGAGGCTCCTCTGCTAGTCGCGCGCTCCCGCGTCGGGGAGCACGACGCGCGAATGGCCCGGTTCGGCCGATACCGGTTTCGGGGAGTCCACATGAAGCGAGTCTCGTGGTGTGTCGTCGGGGCCGTTCTGGCCGTGGGTGTTGGTTGCGGCGGGAACCAGACGCGTGATGCCGGAGCCGCAGGCGGCACGGCGTTCACCGGTGGGGGCTCGAGCGGCGGCGGCTCCTCGGGAACGGGCGGAGGCTCGACGGCTGGTGGGCGCACCGGCGGTGGCAGCTCGGCTGGCGGGTCGGCTGGTGGCTCGTCGGCTGGCGGCGCCTCGGGTGGTGGCTTCACCCAGTTCGACGGCGGCGGGCTCATGGGCGGCGCGTCGTGCTCGAACGCGGTCGACGTCGCGGGCAACACCATCGCCGTGACGTCCACCACCGTGGGCCTCGGCAACGAGTACGCCTTCACCAACGCCGACATGGGCTGCCAGAACGTGTCGTCGAGCAGCGGCGCTCCAGACGTCGTGTACGCAGTGCCCGTCGCCGCCGGAGAGACCATCAGCGCCTCGGTCACCACCATGTGGGACGCGGTCATCAACCTCGTCGTGGCTCCTGCCAGCAACTGTGGCGATGCGGTCGACGGCGGCAGTGCTGGCGCCGTGACCTGTGTCGCAGGTGCCGACGACGCGACCGTTGGCACCGATACGGCCCAGTGGCGCAACCAGACCGGCAGCCCCGTCACCGTGTTCGTCGTCGTCGACGGGTATGACGACGGGGACGAAGGCGACTTCTCGCTGAACATCTCCGTCGGCCCGCCGCCGCCCGGAGACCTCTGCGCCGACGCAGCCCCGCTCACCGTGACGAACGGCACCATCGTGGTGACGGGCGCGACGCTCGCCGGCTTCTCGAACGACTACGACAGCAGCGCGACGGGCGAGTGCGCGTTCGGTGCGGGTGCCGACCGCGTCTACGCCATCACCATCCCTCCCAATCAGCGGCTCACCGGCTTCGGCACCTCGACCGACGACTTCGCCCTGAGCGTCATCGACGACCTGGCCTCATGCTCGGCGCAGCCCGAGGTGTGCAGCAGCGTCGCCTTCAACGACCCGTCGTTCGGCGACGACGACACGACCCCGATTCTCGCAGAGAACGCGACCGCGGCGCCGCGCACCGTCTACCTCGTCGTCGACAGCCTGCCGGGCCCGCCGCCCACCTTCTCGCTCGACCTCAAGGTGGGCCCGATTCCAGCCGGTGACAACTGCACCTCTGCCATCGCGGTCTCAGTGCCTGACGCCGGAACGACGCTGGCGACCGAAGACCTGACCGGCTTCGTGAGCGACTACGGCTCGAGCACTGGCTGCGAGTTCGCGTCCGGCCCCGACCGCGTCTACGCCGCGACCATTCCAGCCAACGCGCGCCTCACCGTGCGGGCCACCGCGGCCGCCAACCTCTCGCTCCAGGCCGTCGCCGACGCGGCGGCGTGTGGGGCTGCGGCGGTCACGTGTCTGTCGGCCGTCGACCAGGTGGTCTCCGGTGCCTCGCAGGTCGAGACCCTCTACGTCGACAACAGCGGCGCGACGCCGAAGCCCGTCCTCATCGTCGTCGATTCGGTGACGGCTTCGCCGATGGGCACCTTCTCGCTCGAGTTCTCGACCGGCGCCATTCCTCCCGGTGAGAGCTGCGCGATGCCGACCGCGGTCACCCTCGTCGATGGTGGCGTCACCCTGACGGGCGAAGCGCTGGCGGGCTTCGCGAGCGACTTCACCAACGACTTCGCGACCGTCATGGGCTGTGCCTTCAGAGGCGGCGCCGACCGCGTCTACACGGTGCCCGTCCCTGGCGGTCAGCGTCTGGTGGCGAGCGCTTCGTCACTGGGCGACCTCGGGGTGAGCGTCATCAGCAGCGCCGCGACCTGCAGCGCGCGCCCGCTGGTGTGCGCGGCCAGAGCAGACAACGGCGGCAGCAGCACCATGACGCCAGTCATCGAGAGCCTTCGGTACGACAACACGACGGGCACCGCGCAGAACGTGTTGGTGGTGGTCGACTCCGCCGGGGCACCGCAGAGCTACGACCTCACACTGCGGGTCGGCGCGATTCCGCCTCCGGCGTACACGAGCTCGATGATGTCTGGCGCCTGCGACAGCTTCGCTGGCGTCACGCCCACGCCGTTGCTCACCGACGCCACCACGCCGCCCCTCGCTGATGACGTGGCCGGCCCGCTCGTCGCGCTGCCCTTCGCCTTCTCGTTCTTCGGAACGCCCGTCACCCACTACGCGGTCTCGAGCAACGGCTTCCTTCAGGTCTTCCCGTCGGCGATGGGCACGTCGACCTCTTCGGCGTCGAACTCGCCCATCCCCACGCAGAGCACGCCCAACGGCCTCATCGCGCCCTTCTGGGACGACCTGACGCTCTCCGGCACCTCGTCGAACGTCGTCTCGAACGTCTTTGGCACCGGCAGCACTCGTCACCTCACCGTGCAGTGGGAGCAGATGATGGTCTTCCAGGTGCCCGGCTCGTCCATCACGGTGCAGGCGCGCCTCTACGAGACGACCAACGTCATCGAAGTGCACGCCTGCTCGCTCACCGCCGGGAGCGACCCGGCAGACATGGACCGTGAGCGCGGCCTCGAAGCAACTGTCGGCGTCGAAAGCCTCGACGGCCTCGATGGCGTGCAGCACTCGCACAACCAGGCGAACGTCACCGCAGGTCAGGTGATCCGCTACACGCCCTGAGCGGTCGACGAGACCACTCGCTGCCTTTCGTCAAGTCGGCTGCCAGAGCGCGGCCACCTGACCGAGGCCGGCCGGGGAGGGAATTCGAGCGGCTGGAGTCGATCATGTGGTTGACTCCAGACGGCTTATGCCGGCCGGCGTGATGTGTCCCAGGTGCGGAACCGTGAACTCGAGCGAGGGGCGCAATTGCTCCTCGTGTGGGACTTCGCTTGCCCCACCTCCCGACAACAAGACGGGGTTGCGCAAGTCGTCGGCCCAGGTGCCGGCCGCGCGCTCGAAGCAGGCCTTGCCGCCGTCGTCACGTCGCACGGGTGAACGCGACATGGCCCGCACCGAGCAGGGCGAAGACCCGGCCGCGACGGCGCACGAAGAAGGCCTGAGCGACACGGTGGAGCGCGACCCCGAGCCCCCACCTCCGCCGCCACGGCCCAGGGCCACGCGTCAGAGCATGCCGAACGTCGGGGCGGTGCAGGAAGGTGGAGGGGCCCGCCGCTCCAACGCCGCGATGAAGGCGCTGCCCAAGGGCCCGCCCGCCTCGCCCCCGTCGATGCTCAGCTCGTCGGGGCGCGACTCGCTCATCGGGCAGAAGCTTCAGGAATACATCATCAAGGAGCGCATCGGCGTCGGCGGCATGGGCGTCGTGTACCGGGCGACTCAGGCGCTCATCAACAAAGAGGTCGCCATCAAGGTGCTGCGCAGCGACGTCGTCACGGACCCCCGTGACGTCGACCGCATGCTCGACGAAGCGCGCATCATCAACAGCATCAAGCACCGCGGCATCATCAACATCTTCGGCGCGGGCACGCTCGAAGACGGGCGCCACTACCTCATCATGGAGCTGCTCGAGGGTGAGTCGCTCGAGCAGTTGATGCAGCGCGAAGGCACCGTCAACGCCGGCGACGCCGTGCTGATTCTCGAAGAGGTGCTCTCGGCCCTCGCCGCCGCGCACGCAGCGGGCGTCGTTCACCGTGACCTGAAGCCGGCCAACGTCTTCCTCGTGAAGGAGGGCAACAAGGTCTACGTGAAGCTGCTCGACTTCGGGCTCGCGCGCCGCCAGCAGCAGAACGTCACCCGCATCGCCGGCACGCCTGACTACATCTCGCCCGAGCACGCGCGCGGCCGCCCTGCTGGCCCGCCGGCCGACCTCTACGCCTTCGGCATCATGTGTTTCCACATGCTCACCGGGAAGCTGCCCTTCACGGGCAACACCCCCATGGAGGTGATGGAGAAGCACGTGCACCACGAGCCGCCGGTGCCGCACGAGGTGAACCCGGCGATTCCGAAGGCGTTGTCTGAGCTCATCTTGAAGCTGCTGGGCAAGGAGCCCGGCGCCCGCCCCGACGCCAACCAGGTGAAGGCCGACCTGCGCGCAGCGACGAAGCAGCTGCGCAACGCCGCGACGATGATGAGCCTGATGTCCATCGAGCCGGTCGTCGGTGGGCCTGCGGGCAAGGGCGACAAGAAGGAAGAAGAGCGCGCGCGCGAGCTGGCCGTGAAGGCGCAGGTCGAAGACGTGAAGCGGCAGGTGAAGAAGCGCTGGCCCATCGTGGTCGGCGGCTTCATCGGCGTGTGGCTGCTGGCGGTGCTCGTGTACGCGCTGTGGCCGGCGCCGACCGTTCAGCCCGCAAAGCCCCCCAAGCTGGCGCCCGTGAAGCCGCTCGTGGCGGTGAATGACGTGAAGAACCCCACCGCGAACACAACGGGGGTCGAGCCCAAGAACCCCGAGAACCCGACGAAGCCGCCCGAAGGCAACGCGACTGACGTGAAGCCGCCCGAGGCGAATACCGCCGCGCCCGAGGGCAACACCGTCGAGCCCGAGGGGAACACCGTCGCGCCTGAGGGCAACACAGGTGGCGGAGACGCGGTGCCCACTGCGGTGGGTGTTCTTTCCAAGTTCCCCGACAACAACAGCGTCATCGATGACTTCAACATCGGTGAGTACAAGCGCGAGCTGCGAGACGGCCAGAGCATCGAGAAGATGCTCGAACGCATGGAGGAGGCCATCGCTCAGGACAAAGAGAAGAGGCTGTACTTCCAAACTGCATTGACCGACGCGAAGCAGACCTGCGCCGACGCCAACACCAAAAGCAAGCTCATCAACTGTGACGACGAGGTGAGAAAGCTGCACGGCAGGTTCTTCAAGGAATAGCGGCTGCTGGCCGGGGGGCCGATGCAACAGGTTCGAGCCGACAGACGCAGTGAGTCGTCGCAGTGTCCTTCCTGTCAGAGCACCATTCAGCCAGACGGCCGTTGTTCGTGCGCCGAAGGCTCCTTTCCCCTCATCGGCACGACGCTCGCCGGAACGTGGAAGCTCAACGCGGTGCTCGGCGCCGGAGGCATGGGCCGGGTCTACGACGGCCTGGACCTGTCGTTGTCGCGCCGGGTCGCGGTGAAGGTGCTCGACCGCAACGCGCCGGCCACGCTTCGGGAGCGCTTCGTTCGTGAAGCCTCGGTGCTGGGCAAGCTCGACCACCCCTCGGTCGTGCCCGTGTACGCGGCGGGGCAGACCTCGTCGGGTGAGCCCTTCATCGTGATGAAGTGGCTCGACGGCGTCGACCTGCGCACGTGGGCCGTGAAGGGCAACGTGGCGCTCTCGGAGTTGTTGCCGCTCTTGCGTGACGTGGCGGCCGGGCTCGACGCCCTGCACGTGCGCGGCATCATCCACCGCGACATCAAGCCCGAGAACCTGATGGTGCTCAGCTCGGGCCGCGCGATGATCATCGACCTCGGCGTCGCGCGAACGATGAACTCGCAGCTCACGTCAGTCGGCTTCACCGTCGGCACCGTCGACTACATCGCGCCCGAGCAGCTCAGCGGTGACGCCAGCACGACGGGCACTGACCTCTACGCGCTCGCGCTGGTGGGCTGGGAGCTGCTCGCCAATCGCGGCCACCTCAACCGGCTCGAGAGCAGCCGGCAGTTCGCCGAGCGCATGGCGGGCCGATTGCCAACCTTGTCCTCGCTGAACGCGGGCATTCCGCCGGTGGTCTCGCGCGTCTTCGAGAAGGCGTTGTCGCTCTCGCCTGACGATCGCTACGAGAGCGGAGCAGCGTTCATCGCGGCGCTCGAAGAGGCCACGGGCTCGAGTTCGTCGTCGAGGGGGCGCACGAAGCAGAAGTCATCGCGCATCTTGCTCCTGGGCGCCGTGGTGCCTGGCTGCCTTGCGCTCGCGTTGGCGGCCTACGCGCTGGCTCCGGGCGAGCTCGAGAGCTTTCGAGCGCTCCCCGAGCGGACCAGGGCGCCGACCGAGGCAGAGCTCGCCGCCATCGCTCAGCTTCCCGAAGACGAGATGGGCCTGGATTTGAGGGCGCGGTGGCTCGAGGCCGAGCTCGAAGCGCTGGTGTTGCAGCAGACCAGCGAGGCGCTGCTGCAGGCTCGCTACGACCAGCTCAAGCTGCTGGTCGAGCGTGGACACGATGATCACGCCCAGCTCAGGGACGCTGAGCGGGCGAACGAGGTCTACAGCCGGCTCGCGACTTCACGACGGCGGACCCACGACGGCATCGACACGCTGGCGGTGACGCTGAAGCTCCACGCCGACGCGTTCGATTCGAGGCGTCTTCACCGGGCCCTCGCAGTGCGCGATGCGATCTTCGATTCGAAGGGCTCCGATGCCTTGAGCCGGGCGCTGCGGTCGAAAAGCACGGATGCCTCGATCGTGGCTCAGACGGTGCGCGAGCTCGACGTGAAGAACGATCGCATCGCGCTGGCGACGGCTGTGCGCCTGCTCGGGCAGACGAACACGCGGGAGCAGCTCGAACAGGCGCGGGCCTTGCTCACACCAGCTCCACCAGGGTTCGAGCAGCTCTCGGGCCTGGTGGCCGAAGTCTTGTGGGGCATGGAGGAAGTTCTGCAGGCCGCCATCGACCCCGTGCCTCAGGGGGACGTGCTCGAGCCTCCGCCAGCGACCGGCGTTCTCGCGAGGTTCCCCGACAACAACTCCGTCGTCGATGACTTCAACATCGGCGAATTCAAGCGGCAGCTGCGCGACGGTCAGAGCATCGACGCGATGCTCGAGCGCATGGCCGACGGGCTTGCCCAGGACGAGGAAAAGCAGGAGCTCTACGAGCGGGCCTACGCGCGAGTGAAGCTGACCTGTGACGACGCGAACACGAAGAAGGCGCTCATCGACTGCGACGACGAGGTTCGACGTCTGCACTGGAGGTTCTTCAAGGAGTGACGATGGAGCGCGAACGGCCTGCGGTTCTCGAGAGCGAATCAGTGTGCCCGACCTGCTTCGGGAAGCTCGGGAGCTGTGCGTGCAGCACACGCTCCGCCGGGCCACCGCAGCAGTCGTCGCGCGCTCGCCTGGCCATCGCTGGCGCGCTCCTCTTCGGCGTGGGCGTTCTGGGCGCGTGGGGCGTCGATCGGCTCCGAGCACCGCCACCGCTCCCGCAACCGCCTGTGGCCGTGCAGCAACCAGCCACGGCCGCTGATGCGGTCCGCCCGACCGACGAGCTCGAGCAGCAGATTCAGGCGACGCTGAAGTGGTTCGAGGTGCCCGCCGAGAAGCGCGCCGAGCACCTGGCTGCCTTTCACCTGACGCCAGAAGCACTCGTGGAGCCGCGCTCGGGGTTCCTGGCCGTTCCATTCGCGCTCGATCTCGAAGACGCCGCCCTGGTCGAAGAGGCCATTCGCGCTCGGCTCTCTGCGCGGCCGGGAGAAGAGGGCGTGCTCGCTCCACGGCTCGCCGATGCCGTCAGCGCGAGGACCGCGGCGAAGGACAAGCTGAAGGCGTTGGAGGCGAAGGTGCTGGCCGAGCCCTTCAGGGCGCGCACGTTGTTCCCGACCAGCATGGCTTTCGGCGCAGCCGCCCTCGGCACCCACCGGGACATCCCCGCGGGCTCTGCTGGCCTGCGTCTGCCGACGGCCTGGCTGATCACTCCCATGCGGCTGATCAACCAGCCCTCCTCGAGCGCCGACGACTTCAAAGAGGCTCGCGCCAGCATCAACGAGGCTCGCAAGCGCTGGGGCCCGCTGATTCGCTTCGACCTGCTCGAGGTGCGCCTGCTCTTGCGTGAGCAACGGGTCTCCGAAGCAGCGGCGATCATCGCTCGCACGAGGTTGCGTGCTGCCGACCACCCCGTTCTCGTCGAAGTAACCGACCTGTTGCACGGCCTGCCGTGACGCAGGGCGAAAGACGCGGCGCCGCACCTGTCGTCGACAGCACCTCCCCCCTCTTGTAGAGCCTCAAGCCGACATGGCTCGCGACGCGAAGAAGCTCAAACCGGTCAAAGAGTTCAAACCCCTCATCACGAAGAGCGACGAGCTCCCGTTGGATCCGGAGCGGCTGCGCTTCATGCACGAGACGATGCTCAAGGCGCGCTGCCTCGAGGAGCGCCTCATCGCGATGTACAAGTCCGGCCACGGCTATTTCTGGATCGGCGGACCCGGCGAAGAGGCCTTCAACGTGCCGCTGGGCATGCTGATCAAGAAGGGCCAGGGCCCGGCCTTCGACTTCTGCCACTTCCACTACCGGCAGTCGGCGACGTTGCTGGCGATGGGTGAGCAGCCGCTGGGCGCGATTCGGCAGATGAAGAACACCGCCACCGACCCGTACTCGGGCGGCCGCAACTTCGCGGGCCACTTCTCGAAGAAGGAATGGAACATCGTGCCCGTCACGAGCCCCATCGAGGTGCAGTACTCGATGGTCGCGGGCACGGCGCTCGCGCAGAAGCGGCTCGGCGGAGACGCCATCAGCATCGTCACCGGCGGCGACGCCGGCACGGCCGAAGGCGACTTCGCGACCTGCCTCGTGTGGGCGAGCCGGCCCGGTGAAGAGCTGCCGGTGCTCATCCTCGTCACCAACAACACCTGGGGCATCTCGACGCCGTACGACCAGGTGCAGGGCGTCGAGCGCATCAGCGACCGCGGCGTCGCGTTCGGCATGCGCACCAAGACCATCGACGGCAACGACCCCATCTCGGCGTACCTCGAGCTGAAAGAGGCGTTCGAGTACGTGCGCACCGAGCGCAAGCCGTACCTCGTCGAGGCCCGCGTCTCACGGCTCTACGGCCACTCGTCGGCCTCGGGCGCGAACTACAACACCGTCGAAGCCGACTGCATCACCGCCTTCGAAGAGCGCCTCGACAAGCACGGCGTTCGCTCGAAGGAGGAGTCGAAGAAGCTGCGCGAGAAGTACTCCGACGAGTACGCCGAGCTCGCGCGGCAGGCGAAGGAAGAGCCCTTCCCCGACGGCAACACTATCTGGAACCACGTCTTCGCCGGCGAGCCCGGAAAAGACCCGCTGGCCGACTGAGTTTTCTTTCACCTTTCACGAACGAACACGGAGCGAACCACCATGGCGAACATGGCCCAGGCCATCCGCATGGCGCTGCACTACGCCGAAGAGAACCTCGGGGTGACTGACATCTTCGGTGAAGACGTCGGCCCTCCGCTGGGTGGCGTCTTCACGTGCACGCAGGGACTGAAGACGGCGTGGAACGCGCCGCTCGACGAGCGCGGCATCATCGGTACGGCGATGGGCCTCGCGATGGCGGGCTCACGGCCGGTCGCCGAGATTCAGTTCTGCGACTACGTCTACAACACCATCGACCTGCTCAAGCTCGCCGGCAACACGCTGTGGAGCTCGAACGGCCAGTGGAATCTACCGATGGTGGTGATGACGCCCGTGGGCAGCGGCATTCGCGGGAGCATTTATCATTCGCACTCCTTCGACGCGACGATGACCCATATTCCCGGGTGGAAGACGGTGATGCCGTCGACACCGCTCGACGCGTACGGGCTGCTGCTCTCGGCGTGCAAAGAGCAGAACCCCGTTATGTTCCTCATTCCCAAGGCGCTCATGCGCGTGAAGGGTGACGAGCTGATCGCGGGTGAGCCCGGTGACGACAAGCAGCTGTCGAAGATGATCGACGCTCCGCTCGGAGACCGCACGAAGTGGAAGCCGCAGTGGCCCGAGCTGTCGGACCTGGCGATTCCGCTCGGCAAGGCGAAGACGGTGCGTGAAGGCAGCCAGCTGACGGTGGTGTCGTACGGCCGCACGCTGCCGCTCGCGAAGAAGGCCGCTGACACGCTCGCGGGCGAGGGCATCGACGCCGAGGTCATCGACCTGCGCACGTTGTGGCCCTACGACTGGGAAGCCATCGTGACGTCGGTGAAGAAGACCGGCCGCGTGTTGTTCCTCAACGAGGACACCGAGGTGACGAACTTCGGAGAGCACCTCGCGCGTCGCGTGACCGAGAAGCTCTTCTACCACCTGATGGCGCCGCCGAAGGTGCTGGCCGGCAAGTTCGTGCCGGGCATTGGTCTCGCAGACACGCTCGAGGCGGCGTCGGTGCCGCAGCAGGGTGATGTCGAGAAGGCGATGCGCGAGCTCGCGACGATGCAGCCCTGAACTCTGAGACTCACCACAACGAGTCGATGCCGATCCACTCGACCTGAGGAAGCAGGTCGATGAGTCGCTCGAACTGAACACCGCTGCGCGAGATGCCGATGCCGACGTGCTCGAGGTTCTTGAGCAGCGGTGCCGCGCGCCGGAGCTCCTTCAGCAGCGAGTAGTCGAACGTGCCGAGCAGGTCGAGCCGCTCGAGGCGTGGCGGGAGCCTGGCCGACTTCTTCGCGAGGAGCGGAATCAGCCGGGAGGTTGCGTCTGCGAAGCTGAGCTGCAGCCGCAGCGTCCTCAGGTCGGGGAAGAACTTGCCGCTCAGCAGCCAGCTGAAGAAGTCCTCAGCCACACGAACCTCGAGACCGAGCGTGCGCAGGTTCTGAAAGTGCTTCGACTTGAGGACGGCGATGGCGTTGTCATCGAGGTACTCCGGCGTCTGGAAGAGCAGCTGCTGAATCGAGTTGGATTCGGCGGAGAAGTCAGCGCCGGTGAGCTGCAGTGACCGAAGCCTCGGGCAGGCGACGAGCAGTCGTTTGAAATCGCCCAGCGACTTCGCGTCGGACGAGAGCCGGAGCGCTCTGAGGCGTGGCATACGGGCCCCAATGGCATCGAGCAGGGGCTGCGGTTCGACCGGCCCAAGCGATGCCCTGACGGTATGCACGAACTCCCACGCGCCAGGTCGTGCGCCCTCGTCGAGCGCTCGAGTCAGCTCGTCGGGCGTCGTGCAGGTCAGCTCGAGCTCGTAGCGGTTCGCGCCTGCAGCGGCCTCGTTGGCACGCACTGTGGATTGGGCCTCGGCAAGTGCGGCCCACCGCTCCCGCCACTGAGGTCGCTGCGCCATCACGAACTGATGCAGTGCCGTGCTGATCAGGCCACGCTGGTCGCCAGCCATCACCGCGTCGTCGGCGTCGACCACCTCGCGCGCATCGTCTGGAGCGCCAAACCGGGGCAGCCCACCCACGACGTCGAAGTCGTCGTTCAGGTACCGGTTGGTGACTCGTCGAAACGCGAAGTCTGCGTTGGTCTGGTCGTCGGAGGCTTCTGAGAAGATCTCTCCTTCTTCGCGATCGCCGCGCACCGTCACCCACCGGCCGCCAACTTCGATCGTGCGCACCACACCCCGGGCGCTGAAGGAGACGGACACTGGCCTCACCGCTGGTTTCAGCATCGAGCCTGCCCTGTGATCAGCGCTCGCTCTCGAGCGCGCGCAGTCGACCTTCGTGATCGAGGAAGCGGCGGTCGTTCTGAATGCGCAGGGCCGTGAAGCCGACCTCCATGTCGTCACGCAGGCCGACCAGTTCGGTGCGGAGACGGACGAAGCCCTGGTGCGTGTCGCGTCTCAGGGAGGAGATCTCCTCCTTGAGTTCGGTTCTGACGCTGGCGATCTCGGCCTTGAGCTCGGTACGCACGCTCGTGACCTCGATCTTCACGTTCGTCACTTCATGTCTCAAGTTCACCAGCTCGGCCTGAATCTGCTTCAGCACCTCGAGCTGCAGCATCGGCACGTCGTCTTTCGGAGTTGTCATCTCCTCTGAATTCACGAGGGGTCTGACATTCCTGCGCGGCGCCATGGCTCATCGTGGCACCGCGGGCTCAGCCTTCGCAACTCACGGCGTGACGCTCACGTTCACCATGTGCGTGACCGTTCCCGACTGAGCCGTCACCACCGCGCTGCCCGGCGACACGCCCGTCACCAGGCCTTCCGAGCCTGACGCGTTCGACACCTGCGCGACGCCCGCCGCCGACGAGCTCCACGTCACGCTCGCCGTCAGGTCTTGCGTCGAACCATCGGAGTAGTTGCCCGTGGCGACGAGCGGCACCGATGAACCCTGCGCGACCGAGATGGACGCCGGCGCGATGGAGAGGCTCACCAGCGACGCGCTCGAAATGGTGTGTGTCGTCGTGCCCGTCACGCCGTTGAACACCGCGCTCACCGTCACCGAGCCGAGCGCGACCGACGACAGCAGGCCATGTGACGACGACGCGTTCGAGATGAGCGCCTTCGTGGTGTCGCTCGAGCTCCACGTCGCCTGGTTCGTCAGCACCTGCGAGGTGCCGTCCGTGTAGTGGCCGATGGCGATGAACTGCCGCGTGAAGCCGAGCGGGGTCGAGCCGACTGACGGGTTGAGTTCCAGGCTCGCGAGCGCCGCCTGGGTGATGGTGACGGAGGAGACGACGGTGAACGTTCCGAACGTCATCGTCACCGAGCCCTGTCCGATGGCGATGGTGGTGGCGAGGCCTTCACTGCCCGCGACGTTCGAGATGTCGAGCACGCCCATGTTGGCCGAGCTCCACGTCGCCTGCGCCGTCAGGTTCTGCGAGGTCGAGTCGGTGTAGCGGCCGGTCGCGACGAACTGGCGCACGGTGCCCAGGGGCAGTGTCACGGTCATCGGCGTCACGTCGACGCGGGTGAGCTGCGCGGCCGTCACGGTGAACGGCGTCGAGTCACTCACGCTGCCGTGCGTCGCGGTGATGGTGGCGCTGCCGACGTTCTGCGCGACGGCGCGACCTTCGACGCCACTCGAGTTGCTCACCGGCACGACGCTCACGTCACTCGAAGTCCACGTCACTTGCGAGGTCATGTCCTGCGTGGAGCCGTCCGAGAAGATGCCGGTCGCGGTGAACTGCACCTCGAGCCCGCGCGGCCGAGAGGGATTCGCGGGCGTCACCTGCAGCTGCTGCAGCACCGACGGCGTCACGGTCACGGTGGTCGAGCCAGTCACACCCGAGAGGCTCGCGGTCATCACGGCGCTGCCGATGGTTCCGCCGGTGACGATGCCCTCGAAGCCGCTGGCGTTGCTGATGGTGGCGATGCCGCTGTCGGACGACGTCCACGTCACCTGGCTCGTCACGTCCTGCGTGGTGGAGTCGGAGTACACGCCCGTCGCAGACAGCGGCAGCGTGAGGCCAGCCGAGACGCTCGGGCTGACGGGGTTCACCTGAATCACCTGCAGAATCGCGGCGCTCACCGTGAGCTGAATGGAGCCCGTGCGCGCTCCGACGGTCGCGGTGATGGTGACGACGCCCTGGTCGATGGCCTGTGACATGCCTTCGCTGCCGCCCGCGTTGGAGACCGTGGCGATGAGCTCGTCAGCGGAGCTCCACGAGGCCTGGGTGGTGAGGTCCTGCGTGGTGCCGTCGGTGAAGAGACCGGTCGCTGCGAGCTGACGCGTGAGGCCGCGCGGCACCGTCGGGCTCGGCGGAGAGACCTGAATCGCCGCGAGCACCGCCGTGGTGACGACGACGGATGCCGTGCCGCTGACGCTGCCCTGCGTCGCGGTGATGGTGGCGTTGCCGACGTTGGCGGCCTGCACGACACCGCGAGTGCCGGGCGCGTTCGAGACCGAGGCGATGCTGCTCGCGCTCGAGCTCCACACCACCTGCTCCGTCAGGTCCTGCGAGGTGCTGTCCGAGAAGATGCCAGTCACCGTGAACGGCGCGGTGAGGCCGCGGGGCAGCGAGGCGCTGGAGGGAGAGACCTGCAGTTGCGTGAGGACGGCAGGCGAGACCACGAACACCGCCGCCGCCGCCTGCCCCGAGAGCGATGCAGCGATGATGCTGGTGCCCTGCGAGATGGCGCTCGCGCGGCCGCGAGAACCGTTCGCGTTCGAGACGGTGGCGACGCTCGGTACCGACGAGCTCCACGTCACCTGGCCGGTGATGTCGGAGGAGGAGCCATCGGAGAAGCGACCCGTCGCGACGAAGTCGTGCGTGAGCCCTCGCGCGACCGAGACGGTGACTGGCGACACCTCGATTCCCGTGAGCAGCGCGTTCGTCACCGTGAAGGTGATGGTGCCGCTCTGTCCGAGCGCCGAGGCCGTGATGGTGGACGTGCCGACGGCGAGCGCGCGGGCGAGGCCTTCCGACAGCGCCGCGTTCGAGATGGTCACCTTCGAGACGTCACTCGA
Organism: Archangium gephyra; assembly: GCA_943370055.1. GTDB lineage: Bacteria > Myxococcota > Myxococcia > Myxococcales > Myxococcaceae > Xiheimicrobium > Xiheimicrobium gephyra_A. The sequence goes on along the minus strand of CALRPN020000050.1, from coordinate 17,061 downwards.
GCTCCAGGTGACGAGGCCGGTGAGGTCTTGCGTCGACGAATCGCTGAAGGTGCCGACCACGCTGAGTTGCTGGCTCAAACCTGCCGCGACCGACGGCGCCGAGGGCGAGATGGTGAGGCTCGTGAGCGTGACGTTCGCGATGTCGAGCGTGGCGGTACCCGTGACGCCCTGTCGCGTCGCTGCAACCTGAATCGTCCCCGGCTGCAGCGCGCTCACGCGGCCGATGAAGGGCGCTGCGTTCGAGGCCGACGCCTTCGAGACGTCAGAAACGCTCCACGTCACCTGCGTCGAGAGGTCTTGCGTGGTGCCGTCCGTGTAGCGGCCAGTCGCCTGGAAGGTGGCGAAGGTGCCGGTCGCGATGCGCGCCGTCGCGGGAGCGACCTCGATGGTGTCGAGCACCGCCGCGAGGACCGTGAGGGTCGTGCTGGCCGATTGCACGCCGAGCGTCGCGGTGACGAGCGTGCTGCCGACGGAGACGGCCTGCGCCCGTCCTTGCGTGCCGGCGCCGTTCGAGATGGTGGCGATGGCGTTGTCGGCGGAGCTCCAGGTGGCGGTGCTGGTGACGTCCTGCGTGGTGCCGTCGGAGTAGGTGGCCGTCGCGACGAAGGGCACGGCGACTCCGCGCGGAACACTGGGCAACGTCGGCGTGAGACCGAGCGCGGTGAGCACAGCCTGCGTGACGGTGATGGTGACGCGCGCTTCGACGGCGCCTTCACGCGCGATGACATCGGCCGTTCCGAGCTGCAGCGCAGTGGCGAGCCCCGAAGACGAGACCGAGAGCACGGAGGAAGAGGCGCTCCAGGTGACCTGCGACGTGACGTCGCGAGTGCTGCCGTCGGTGTAGCTGCCTGTGGCGACGAAGGCCTGTGTCGTGCCGCGCGGCAGGCTCGCGATGGAAGGCGTGAGCGAGAGCGAGACCAGCGTGGCCTGCGTGACGGAGACCGAGACGTTCGCCGAGCGGCCGCCGAACGAGACGCTGATGGTGGCCGAGCCCACCGCAACGCCCGCGACTCTTCCGCGTGAGACGCCTGCGTTCGAGACCGAGGCGATGGCGTTGGCCGACGAGCTCCACGTCGCCTGCGCGGTGAGGTCCTGCGTCGAGCCGTCGGAGTAGAGACCCGTGACGGACACGTCAGCGCTCACGCCCACCGGCAACGAGAGCGAGGTCTGCGACACCGACAGCGACTGCAGCGTCGCGGCGCTCACAGTGACGGGCACGCTGATGGTGACGCCGTTCAGCTCGACGCGGAGCGCGGTGCTGCCTTGCGAGACCCCGCGCACGAGGCCCTGCGTACCGCTCGCGTTCGAGATGGTGGCGATGGCGACGTCGTCGGACGAGAAGGTGACCTGCGTGGTGACGTCCTGGGTCGACGCGTCGGAGAAGACGCCGGTGACGACGAGCTGCGCGCTGGTGCCGGCCGCGACGACGACGGGCGACGGCGTGACCTCGAGCCGCGAGAGCGTCGCCATCGAGACCTGCACGACGAGCTGTGCACTGACGCCCTGGTGTTGCGCCGAGATGGTGGCCTGACCGATGGAGACGGCCGAGACGCGGCCCGGGTTCGTCACCGGGTCGACTGCCGCGATGGCGGAGTCAGCGCTCGTCCACGAGACCTGACTCGTGAGGTCCTGCGAGGAGCCGTCGGAGAAGACGCCCGTCGCCACGACGTCGGCGCTGGTACCCATCGGCAACGAGAGCATCGCGGGCGCGAGCGAGAGCGACATGAGCGTCGCAGGAGAGACGGTGACGGTGACGCGGGCGGTGCGCGCTCCGTGGGCGGCGACGAGCTGGGTGGTGCCCGCCGCGAGGCCCTGCACGAAGCCGCGCTGGCCCATGGTGTTGGAGACCTGCGCGATGGCGCCGTCCTGCGCGCTCCACAGCGTGGCCTCGGTCAGGTCCTGCGAGCTGCCGTCACTGAAGCGGCCGGTCGCCGTCAGCTGGGCGTTGGTTCCTGCCGCCAGCGTGAGGGGAGATGGCGAGACCTCGAGCGCCACGAGGTCTGCGGTGGTGACAGACACCGAGACCGTTGCCTGCTGACCGTTGAAGTCGAAGCGCAGCGACGCCGCGCCCACCTCGACCCCGCGCACCTGGCCCGCCATCGAGACCGTCGCCTTGTCGGGAGCGCTCGAGCTCCAGCTGCCCTGGCTCGTCACGTCTTGCCGGGTGCCGTCGGAGTAGATGGCCTGCGCCGTGACGACCGCGAGGGTTCCCTTCGCGAGCGTGAGCTGGGTCGGGTCGACCTCGACGCGCGTGAGGGTCGCGTTGGTGACGGTGACGGGAATGGCGGCCTCTGCGCCACCCACCTTCGCCTGCACCTCGGTGACGCCCGGCGCGACGCCAGTCAGGGTGCCCCGCTCGCCTGCGAGCATCGAGACGAAGACGGTCCGCGGCGCGCTGCTCGTCCACTGCGCCTGCTCGGTGACGTCGAGGAAGCGCCCGTCAGAGAGGCTGGCCGTCGCGGTGAGCCGCTGCGTGCTGCCGACCGGCACCGAGGGATTCGACGGCGAGAGGGTGACCTGGCGAATCGTCGCGTCGGTGACGGTGATGGTGGCGTGCGCCGATGCGCCCTCGAACGAGACGAGCAGGTCGGACTGGCCAGGCGTGGCGCCGATGATGACGCCGGGGTCTTCGTCGCGCATCGAGATGACCGAGGCGCCGCCCATGGCGCTGTAGATCGCCGAGCGCGTGACGTCCTCGACGGTGTCGTCTGCGCGCACCGCGTTCACCGTGAGCTGCATCGACAGGCCGACCGGCACCACGGGTGCTGAGGGCGAGAGCTCGAGACGAACCACTGCGCCGCCGACGACCGTGAAGCCGAGCGTGCGCGAGACCTCTCCCGAGATGGCGCGCACCTGCGTGGTCCCGGTGTTCAGTGCTCGGACGCGGCCCGGCACCTCGGGGTCGACGCTGGCGACGAAGCCGTCGACGACCTGCCAGACGACCTCGCTGGTGACGTCCTTGATGGAGCCGTCGGCGTAGATGCCGGTGGCCACGAAGTCGGTCGAGCCGCCGCGGTTGATGCGGGCGTTCTCTGGCGTGATGGCGATCGACACGAGCTCGGTCGATCGGGGCCGTGGGCAGCCAGTGACGGCGAGCAGCGCGGCGAAGACGATGGCGGTGGGTTGAAGGTGACGCATGGCATTCCCCTCGAACGGGTGTCCCGAGGGGTGACCGAACTCAAAGCCAGTGCCAGCCGGCAGAGACTGATCTCACTGGGCAATTGTTGCCTCACGGTGGGTAGAGATCGCCGGGGTGGGTCGCGCCAACGCCGCGCACCATCGCGATCGACCGACGGCGGGTCTGCTGCGACTGCGACTTCAGTTCAGCTCGAGCGCGATCTTCATCCACGGTGTGGGCGAGCGCTTCGAAGCCTCGGCGTAGCAGCGGCGCGCTTCGTCGAGCTCGCCTCGCGACTCATGCAAGACGCCGAGGTCGTACCAGGCGCCGGTGGGGTCACTCATGGAGGCGGTCAACGCTTCGAGCTCCACACGTGCGTCCTCGAGCTTGCCCGTGTTGATCACCTCGCCGGCGTGCGCGAGCGGCCCCGTGACGTCGAGGCGAAGTCGCAGCGTCTCTTTCGACGGCTCGACGAGCAGCTTCGTGATGGCGACGACGCACGGCTCGAGCTCTCTGACGGGAACGGTGAGCACGCCGCGCTTCGACTTCGGCGTGAGCCACGACTCGCCCGTGTACACCTCGGCCTGACAGGTGCGGTCGATGCGGCCGTCTTGCGGGCCCGGCGTGAGTGAGAGCGACGCGTAGAGGCCGACCGCGGGACAGCCGAGCACGCAAGCTTCGACCTTCACGCGCGGCGCGAGCTTCGATCGAACACCGGCGACGAGCTCCATGGCGTACGGACCCGAAGCAGCGATGGCGATGACGGTGTCGTTGCGAAGCGCGGAAGGCACGGTGCGGTTGACCGTCAGCGACGCGGCGCACCCCGAGAGGAGCACCAACCAACAGGCCTTCATCGTTGCTCCAGCGGCTCGACGGCAGTGCAAGGCAGCACGTCGCACGCCTCGACGAATGGCCCGTTCGCGCCCGCGAGGATGGATGGCGTGCGCTTCGCGGGAGCAGCCGTCTCCTGCGCGCCCGTGTCGATGTCGAGCACCAGCGTGAGGCCGTCGCTGCGGCATGAGACGAGAGCGCGATGGCCGCCCTTCAGCCACCACAGCTGCGACACTTCACACGGCGCCTCCATGCGCACCGGCGTGAGCGTCGTCGCGTCGAACACCCGCACCGCGCCATCACCGACGACGGCCACGCGCAGTCCATCGCTGCTCACGAGCAGTCGCTGCCCACGCGTCATCGCGATCTCGACGAAGCCGGTGCCTTCACCTTTCGACGAGAGCGCGACGAGCTTGCCGCTCTGCTCGAGCACCACGAGACCCGAGGCCGTTCCTGCGAGGTCGACGGCGCCCGTCTCTCCATGTTCGATGGAACCCGCGTCGGTCACTTCGAGCAGCGTCGAGGTCAGCCCGCCCGGCTGCGACACCACCCAGAGTGAGCCCGCTCCATCGAAGGCGCCGACGGTGATGCCGTTGAGGCTCCACGTGGCCTCGCTCGTGCCGCCGTCGGGTTGATCAGCCGAGCACCGCGCGAGCGTGTTCGTCGACCACACCGCCGCGTGCTTCGCATCGCGCGACACCGCGAAGCCCGTTCTCGAAGGCACCAGGTGATGCAGACACGCGTTGAGCGCGCCGAAGGTCGGGTCGGTGGTGGGCGAAGACGCGAGGTACGGCAGGCTCGAGGTGGCGAAGTAGAGCGTCGCTCCCAGCGTGCCCGCGAGCGCGACCGAGACGAGCAGCGTCGTCCATTGCCAGGTCGGGCGTCGGGGCGGCCGGCTCATCGGGTTTCGATGTATCGCACGAGAACGACACGGGTGCCCCTCTGTGCGCAGATGTCGGGTGATCTGTCTGCGAACCTCGCGGTATCCACCGCCGTAACGCTCGCTGACCCGTTCACACCACTTCGTGACTCCTCATTGCAGCACACCCCCGGGGGACCGCATGGCCGACCAGAAGACGCAGGCGTTTCATGGAGAGTTCTTCGCGAAGCTCGCGCGGGAAGAGCTTGAACGTGGCGCGGTGTGGATGGCCGAGATGGCGGCGCGGCTCGCGCAGCAGATCGACGTGAAGAACGAGGAGTACGCGGCGCTGCTCACCATGGCGATTCAGGCGCGGCGCGAAGCGACCGGCGAGTAGTCAGCCGACCCACTCGAGCAACCGCTTCTTCGCGGGGCCCTTCAACGAGCACTTCACCGTCGCGGGTTCACGCCACCGAATATGGAGCGTCTTCGCGACAGTGACCAACCACGCAGGCAGCGCCTCGAGGCTCTTCAGCTTCGGCACCTTCAACGAGTGCTGCAGCACCTTGCCGTCTTCGATGTGGAAGTCTTCGTTGCCGCGCGCCTTCTTTCGATAGACCCAGACCGTGACCGATGGATGCTCGCGTGAGTTCAGGAAGCAGCCCAGAACGACCGAGCGATACTGATCGCCTGACTCGAGGTTGAAGCTGAACTGAAGCGGCTGCTGCGGCAGGTCGAGCCGTTCGAGCAGCGCGGCGATCTCTTCAGCCTCGGGCCGTTGCTCCTTCGTCTTCTGGAGCGCGTCCAGCATCGGCTTCAGCCGGGGGCCCTTCGCGTACGGAACGACGAACTGCTGCAGCACCTCGAGCGTCTTCGTGTTCCCCGACATCGCGTCGTTTGCGAGCTCGAGCAGAAGGTCGGTCGACGTTTCACTCCCGTCCCAGGCGAGCACGCTGAGCAGCCACTCGGCCTCGAGGCCGAACTTCGCCACGGTCGTCTGCGCTGCGGCGACATCGCGCGGGTCTGCCGTGAGCTTCTCGAGCTGCGCGGTCGTCTTCGGTGCGTCTCGGGTCAGCTCGAAGGTCCAGCCTGCGACGCGTCGCAGAAAGTCGGACGGCGCCTCTCCGTCACGGCGCGCCTCTGCGACGAAGAGCGCCTGAGCGTTCTTCCCCTTCGAGAGCACCGCGAGCGCAGCAGACGCGTACTCATCGGGGAGCCGACGGCAGGTTCGCACACCCCAGCCCTGCGGCAGCGTCTTCTGGAAGACCTTCTTGACCACCTTCGGGTCCACCCCCGGCTTGAGGTTCTCGATGGCGTACCTGCCGTGACGAACCGCGAGCCAGTCGCGAGGCTCGTTCAGGGCAATCTTCAGGTCCTTCATCAGCCTGGTTTCAGCCATGGCTGGGGTTCTAGGCGGCCAGAAACTCGACGCGCGACAACGCTGTGGAAGCCTGTTGCGCATGACGACCCGCCGAACCTCTCTTCGCCGTGCGCTGCGCCTTCCGCTCTCCCTTGGCCGCCGTCTGCCTGCCCTCACCGCCGACGTCTCGCGTGGTGGTTTTCAGGCCGAGCTGCCGCAGGTGTTCCTCCCCGGCTCGAAGGTGCATGGCTTCTTCCTCGTCGATGGCACCGAGGTCGACTTCACGGGCACGGTGGCGTGGGCCGAAGCCGGCAGCCCGATGACGTCGGTGTTCAGCCGCATCGGCGTCGCGTTCGACACGATGCCGAAAGGCCTCGAGCCGCTCTTCCTTCAGCTCGACGCCCGCAAGAAGCGCGTGAAGGCGCGCAGCTGATCAGTCGGTCGGCAGGCGAACGCGCAGTGACGTGCTGACCTCGAACGTCGGTGGATCTCTGAAGGTTCGGGAGACGCCGAGCAGCACGTCGATCATCGGCGTGAGCTCGAACTCCGCCTGCGCCGACGCCAGCACCGGCGTGTCGTTGCGAAGCCAGCCCGCGTAGCCGCGCAGCTCGAGCCACACCGCCACGTGCGCCCAGCGCGCGAGCAACGCACCAGCCAGCGCGACTGCGTCGTTCTGTCCAGCAGCGCCTTGCTGCCAGGCGAGGAAGCCCACGGCCAGCCGCGCTTCGAGCCGGGTGCTGCCCAACAGCCAGTGCCACGCGTTGATCAGATCGAACTGATACGCGGGCGCATCGAGGAATCGCCGCGTGTACAGGTCTTCGCCGGTCGCCGTCTTCAGCACGACGCGAATGGCCGTCGCCGGGCGGAACCCCCAATCACTCCACAGTCGAACGCGCGTACCGAGGCGAACGTCGGCGCGGGTGATGCCCTTCGAGCGCTTCGGCTGCCACGCGGCGTACGTCTCGGGCGAGTACTGCCACAGCTCGAATGGACTGCCCTCGGCCCAGAACGCGATGCGCTCGTACAGGCCTACCTCGAGCCGAAACGGCACCACCATCGAGCCATCGAGTCCGCCACCTTCGGGCGTCGAGAGTTGCCCCGCCCAGCCGAGCTGCAGGCGAACTTCATTGCGAACCCATGGTGAATCCGTCGCCAGCGGAGCGAGCGCGTTCGGCCCCAGCACACCGGGGTTGATGTCGCGACCCATCGGCTCGGCGAACGAGACCGCAGCACCGCAGGTGAGGATGAACGCGAGCCGCATCAGTTGATGGTGGCCGCGACGGAGAACGTCATCTCACCCGAGCTGAACGCCGACACGACGAGGAACACCGTGCGTGGAGCGCCCGTCGTGTTCACGAGCGAGACGACCTCGGGCGCGCCGTCGCCGCCTTGATCCGCCCGTGCCAGACACGCCGTCGCTACCGCACAGGAGCCAGCCGGCCCATCGAGCACGTTGAGCACCGCGTCGCTCATCGCGTCGGGCGTGACGGTGATGGTGAACGAGTTGGTGAAGGTGACGGCATAGACCGCGTCGTCGCCGAACGAGCTGCTGCAGGTCGCTCCTGTCAGGTCGTAGTCACGCAGCAGGCCGCGCAGGGAATCGCCGCTGCGCGTGTTGGTCACGCCGATGGGAATTGGCTTCTCGCAGACCTCTCCGTCGAGCAGCGGTTCACTCGTCGCGACGATGGAGAACGTCGAGTCGATGGGCGCGCTCTCGTACGAGCCGACGGCGACGAAGACCTGCTGCGACGCGCCGGCGTGGTTGAAGACGAGCGTCTCGGCGCTTCCCTGTGCGCCGTCGTCCACCTGTCCGAGGCACACGCGGGTCGCGGAGTCACAACGCGCCGATGGACCGCCAATGACCGAGAAGACGGGATCGAAGCTGCCGGCGTCCGGCATGTTCGGCGTGGGGGTGACCGTGATGCTGACGCGTTGGAGCGCGGCCACCTGCGCGCCGTACACGCGGTCGGCTCCCGAGGCGAACGACACGCAGTCGTAGTCGCGCGTGAAGCCCGTGAGCGTCTGTCCAGTGAGCGGCTGCGTCGAGGTGCTGGGCGTGACGGAGAGCGTCGCGGTCGCCGTCGTGCAGACATCGTTCCCTGCAGGAGTCGCTGCCGTCGCCGAGAGCGTGAAGGTGCCCGACGAGGCGCTCGAGCCATCGACGATGACGAAGGTCGAGAGCGGCGTCGTGCCCGCGTTGTAGGCAGTGGCCGTGCGCGGAGCCGTGCTGCCGAACGCGGCGTTGCCTGCGCCGATGCAGATGCGTGGGTTCGCTTCGCACGACGTGGCGGGCGCGGGCACGATGGAGAGCGAAGGATTGAAGCCGCCATCACCCGAGGTCGGCGTCACCGTGAGCGTCGCGCGTTGCCCTGCGGGAATGTCGAACGCGTACGTCGTGTCCGGTCCCGTGAAGCCCGAGGCGCAGCGGTCGCCGTCTTCGTAGTCGTTGGTTGCGCCGAGGGTCGTGCCAGCGACGCCGGCGTCCAGCGTCAAGGTGTTCGCGATGCCGCAGAAGTCTCCCGCCGGCGGGTCAGCGATGGTGGCCGAGAGGTCGAACGTTCCACTGCCTCCCGCGCGTGAGTCCACAGCGACGAGCACCGCGAGCGGCGTCGTGTTGCGGTTGGTGAAGAAGAGCTGGTCGACCTGTCCCAGCGCGCTCGAGGGCGCTCCGGTCAGACACGTGAGTGGACTCGCGCAGCCCACCGCTGCGTCGATGATGGAGAGCACCGTGTCGAGGGTGGCCTGTGGTGTGACGGTGACCGTCAACTGTTTCCCGCCAGGAATGGTGAGCGCGTAGAAACGGTCTCCTCCCGTTCCGCCCGACGCGCAGGCGGTGCCCGAGCTCACGTCGTCGCCGTACCCAGTGAGCGTCTGCGCCATGAGCGGCGTGCCCGCGACGAGCGTCGTCGCGGTGGAGCACGTATCTCCCGGCGGTGGCGGAACCGACGTCGTCGTGAGCGTGAAGTCTCCGCCCGATGGCATCGCGAAGTAGCTGCCGACGACGACGAAGAGCGACTGAGTGGTGGTGCTGTTGTTGATGAAGGTGGCGCTGTCAGCCTCGTCACGGAAGCCGCGGTCGGCGCTCGCGAGACACACCGGCGGTGACGCGCGGCAGGTCGCGGCTGGTGCGGCCACGAGGTTCACGACGATGTCGATGCCGGCGTCGGGAGCGGGCGTCGCGGTCGCAACGAGTCGTTCACCTGCGGGCACGTCGACGGCGAAGACGCGGTCGGGCCCCGACTCGATGGAGCAGCCGGTGCTCTGCGCGAAGCGGTAGTCGGGGCCGTAGCCGCTCAGCGTGCTCTGACGTGTACCGTTCGCGGGTGCGGTCTCGGCCGTCTCACAGCGGTCTCCTGCGCCGGGCACCTCGAGGCGCGCGCTCAACGAGAAGGCCCCCTGGAAGGTGGAGCCTGCCGTCTGGTCGGGCTCCGTCAGGTACGAGTCGACGATGACGAAGACCTCTCGCTCGAAGACGTCTTCGTTGAGCCACACGGCGGTGTCGGCGCCGCGTTCGTCTCGGCCGACGAGGCAGACGCCCGCGTCGGTCGACGTGCAGTTGGCCGCTGGGCCCGAGACGATGGAGAGCGATGGGTCGAACACCAGGCCTGCGTCACGCTCCGTGGGCTCGATGGAGACGACGAGGCGTTGCCCCGCAGGAACCGTGGCCGAATAGACGAGATCGGGGCCGGGGTTTGAAAAGCCCGTGCAGCGAAGGGACACATCGTTTCGTGTTCCCATCGTCGTCGCCGTGAGCGTCGAAGGAAGCGTGAGCACGTTCGGTCGTGCGCATGACTCGCCGTCCGTGGAAACCGTGCCTCCGCCAACGGCTCCGCCCGCGCTCCCGCCACCCGTGCCGCCGGCCGTCCCACCAGCGGAAGCGGAGCCGCCTGCGGTGCTCGTGCCTCCCCCTGCGCTGCTGCCCGCGTCGGTCGCGACACAGACGGCGTTCACACACTCGAAGCCCTTGAAGCAGTCGTTCTTCGACTTGCACGAATCTGCGGAAGGGCAGGCGGTGAGCAGCAACGCGGCCACGAGGCAGACACGAATCGACATTCGCAGAGTGTTAGCTCACGGGCTCGAACGTCACCATCAGGCCTGCGATGACGTAGCCGCGATAGGTCGCGCCGTGGGTGACGAGCTCCCAGGTGCGGCCGCTGACGAAGAAGCGTTTGCCGCCGAGGTCGAGCCAGAACGTCGAGCCCTGTCCGCGGACATTGCCCTTCGACACCACGCCCTCGAGGACGGTGACGGGGCTGGTGCGAAACGCCTCTCGGCGACGGGCGGCGCCGCGCACCGAGCTGATGCCCGCCCAGGTGAAGAGGAGCGTGGCCACGGCCGTGGCGCCGAGAATGGCGATGAGGGCGTTGCGGTCGACGCGTGAGAGGGGACTGCCCGAGCCATCGACGAAGGCGTACGCACCGCCGAGGCCGCCCACCAGAATCGCCGCGACGAAGACGCACCAGAAGACGGGCCCGCTGATGGCGCCTCGCTGCGAGCGGGCGAGCTGGGCCGGGTGAACGAGGCCAGCGCGATTGGCCTCGAGCTCTTCCTTCGTGAAGCCGCCCGCGCGCCCGAGCTGGTCGAGGTACTTCTCGAGCTCAGACACTCACGGGCCTTTCGCGAGGGCGAGGGTGAGGTCGATGACGCCGGTGAGCTCCTTCGCGCTGATGATCATCTGCCCGAACGAGACGACCACCTGCTCGCCCTCGCACGTGATGCGAAGGGTGAACTGCTCGGTCTGGAGCAACGCGTTGCGCACTGCGGGCGTGAGCACTGCCAGGACGGTGGCCTTCGCGTCAGAGGTGATGAAGCGCCGGTTGTCGAACGCCGGGTCTCCCGTCGTGACGAGATGAAAGGTCGCCGCGGGTTTCGACCGCTCCACCTCGAACGTCACTGGCGTTGGCCACGGCCTGGATGGGGCGCGCAGCACGGTGCTCCGGCGTCTCCTTCTTCCGATGCTCTCGTCCATGGAGACCACCGAGAGTGAAGGCCCGTCGAGCAGCTCGAAGTGCCGGGAGTTTCCGAGCGGAATCGACTCCTTCTTCTTCGAGTACGTCAGCCCGTACTGCTTCGCCGCATCGGGCCAGATGGCGTTCGTCTTCTGCACGAAGCGGATGAAGCCGTAGATGACGCCTCCACCTGCAATGACCCCCGCGCCGACTCCGGCCCACTGCAGCAGCTCGTTCTCAGACATGGCTCCCCTTCGTGGGTCGACGATACCCCGGCGTCGACCGATGCCACCGCTTGACGAAAGCCAGAACAGCGAGCCGACAGGTGGTGGTGGCTGTGATCGTGTCTTGCACTGACGGCGCGCATGCCCATCGCCTGGCTCGACCACAGAGGAACGAAGATTCTGTACAGCGACTATCGCGGTCTCTCGCTCGACAAGATGTTGCTTCAGCTCGACGAGACGGCGGCCATCATGTCGAAGCTGCCCAACAAGGTCGCGACGCTCTCGAACTTCGAGGGCATCGGCGTGCCGCCCGAGTTCATGAAGCGCGCGAAGGAGCTCGGGAAGTCGACGTTCGAGCCCAAGACGGCGAAGGCGGCCATCGTGGGCATCGACGGCCTGAAGGGGCTGCTCTTGAAGGCGTACAACACCTTCACGGGTGCCTCGATGAAGCCGTTCCCGTCGGAGAACGACGCGAAGGACTACCTCGCGAAGAGCTGACGCGTGGTACGCAAGGCTCCATGGGTTCTCCGGAGCGTCGTCGCGTCGTCATCGCCGGAGGGACCGGAGCGCTCGGACGCGCGCTGGCCCAGAAGCTGGCGGCGTCGTGCGACGTGACGGTGGTGGGAACGCGCGCGAGCGGTGACGGCGCGTGGAAGGCCGACCTGCTCTCGGTCGCCGAGGCCGAGGTCGCCCTGGCAGGCGCGCAGGTGGTGGTGTTTCTGGCGCGCACGTCGGGGCCACGCGCGCGGTTGTTCCAGGGTTCGGCCGACGACGTCGACCTGCTGCTCGCCGATTCGGTTTCGCGTGCGGTGCAATTGACGAAGCCGCAGCGGGTCGTCTTCTTCTCGTGTGGCGAACAGGACGAGCGCGAGGCGTGTCTGCGCTCGAGTGGCGTGCCGTTGTCGGTGCTCTCGGGTGGCGGTGACGATCCCGTCGCGCAGTTGGAGCAGCTGGTGCTCGCGGCCGATGTCGAGACGCGCCGGTTGCCTGCGTACAAGGGTGGCGGGGTCGAGGCGGGTGAGTGGAACGGTCCGTCGACGGTACTCTCGGTACAGCGGTTCTCTCCGAAGGCCGGGTGGAGCGCCATTCAGACCGCGCGCGGGTATTTCGAGCGGCTCCCATCAGACGCGCCAGGGCTGTCCACCGTGCTGGGCGCCGAGGCCATCGAGGTGAAGTTCGGCGGCGTCAGCGTGCTGCGATTGAGGCACGTGCCGGGGCAGAGCGATGAAGAGGTCGCGGTGCTCGAGGTGCGTGATGGCGCGCTGGTCGGCGAGGGGGCGACGGGTACGCTCGAGTTCCGGCTGCTGCGTGAGCCGAAGGTGTTGATGACGACGTTGCGTGGGTTCGTGCCGGCGATGCCGTGGCTCGTGTACCGGGGCTCACAGGCGCTGATGCACGCGCGGTCGATGCGGCGGTTCGGCGAGTTCCTCGCGAGCTGACGGCAAGCTCTCAGGGAAGCGAGGGGTCGTCAGGGCGCTCCGAAGCCTCAGGAATCGAGGGGCGGCGGAACACGCCACGGCTGAGCCTCAATCACCCGTACGCTGATCAGGCTCGTTCGCACGAAGCTGCTTTTGGCTGGGAGCGGTGCCCTCGCTTCCAGGCCTTTCCTATTGGAGTTGCACGATGTGAAGTTTCACAACCTGATACATCCGGGAGCGCCATATGGAGATTGCTGCTCCAGAACGGTGCAAAAGTTCAGATTGTGCAACTCTAATAGAAATGGCCTGAACTCGGGACCGCTCGGTCGGCCGTTCAGGTCGTTCGGGATCAGCACCCCGGTCGCGCGGTGATCGGCGGAGTCGTCCTCGACGCAGAGACTCGTTCCTCGTGCCCGGCGGCTCTCGAGGCTTCGGAGCGCAGCTGCGCCAGCCGCCACACGCGCTCACTCTGTGCCCAGGCAGCGAACCCGGCGGAACGTCGGCCCCGACGGTGGCGCGAGCTCCAGCCGCCGCGCATCGACCCGCCACGAACTCGACGGCTCCGAACGTCCCAACACCAGCACACCGCCATCGAGCGACCATTCCGAGGTGCGAATGTCAGTCGCCTCCGCCACCACGCCCTGCGTCAGCAGCACGCCGCGCAGCACGCCACCAGGCCGCAGCACCATCAGCTCGTGGGTGAACTCGTCTTCCCGCTGCCACGTCCCCTCGAGCGGAGCCGCAGCGACCGACGTCTCCATGCAGACCACGCCATGGTTCAGGACGAACACTCCGGCGACGAGTCCGCCGAGCAGCGCCGTCACGCAGACCGCGACGAGCGCCCAGCGACCGGGCGTCACTCTTCCGAGAGCCCCAGCATCGACGCCAACCGCCCCTCGGCCGCCGCCAGCTCGACCTTGCGAATCTCGAGCTGCGCGCGTGACTGCGCCGCCGACGACGCCGCGAGGAAGCGCTTGTTGTCGACGTCGCTCACCTCGAGCGAGGTGGTGAGGCCCGCCTCGTACGCCGCGCCGACCTGCTTCTGGGCCCGGGTCGCCAGCGCTGCCTGTGCCTCGGCCTGTTGGAGCGCCACGGTCGCTGCGTCGAGGTTCGTCTTCGCGCCAATCCAGTTCGCCTTCGCCTTCGCGCGCGCGGCCTCGAGCTGTGCCCGCTGCTGAATCAGCTTCGCGTCGTTCTCGTGCATCTGCGCGTAGCGAAGGCCGCGGTCGTACAGCTTCCACTCCGCCGCGAGGATGCCGTCGAAGATGAAGTTCGTCCCCGCGAAGCCGCGGTTCGAGTTGTAGCTGCCCTTCGCCTGCGCCACGACGGTGGGAAGCCAGGTGAGCCTGTCGACGCTCGAGATGCGCTCCTGAATCTTCACGCCGACCGCCTGCGCCTGGATGCCGTACGAGCGCTCCCACGGTGTCTCTGCGTCTTTGCCCGCAGTGATGTCGAAGCGCGTCGGCGTGTCGTCCATCGGGCGCACGGGCTCACCCACCAGCGCCTCGAGCAACGCCACCAACGCCACGCGCTGCCCCGAGAGGGACGAGAGCAACGAGCGCGCCTGCGCCGTCTCTGACTGCGCGCGCAGCACCGCAATCTCGGTCGAGGTGCCGACGCTCGCCTGCGCCTTCGCGTCACGCTCACGCTTGAGCGCGACCTGCTCGGCCTCTTTCGCGGCCTGCTCGAGCTGCCCGATGCCCTCGAGCCCCAGGTACACGCGCGCGACCGCGAGCAGAATCTGCTCCCGCGCTTCGAGCGTGCCCAGCTTCGCCGCCTCGCCGCCTTCCCACGCCGCGGGCAGCAGGAAGAAGTTGGGCGAGAAGAGCACCTGGGTGAGCAGCAGGTTCCCGTAGACCGAGTTGCGCGCCACGATGACGATGTCGTTCACCTGGTCGATGGCCTGCTTCTGCTGCGCACGCAGCGGCGCCAACTGCGCCTCGCTCGCGGGTTGACCGGTGAAGGTCTGGCTCAGGTAGTTCACCAGCCCGATGGTGCCCTCGGCCTGCGCGATGGCCGAGTCCTTCGCCTTGAACTCCTGCGCGACGCTCGTGTGCACGAACGATGCGCCGAGCGAGAGCTCGGGCAACGCGATGGCGACGGCCTGTCGCGTTCTCGACGCGGCCATGGCGATGGCCGTGCGCGCCGCCTGCAGGTCGGGGTTCTTCTTCTCGGTGATGGTGAGCGCCTCTTTCAGCGTCACCTGGCGCCGCTCGGCCATGAAGGCCGCCTCGGTGGCGAGCGTCTGCTGCACACCCGAGGTCGCGACGGCCGGGGAGCCCGCTGCTGGCGTCAGCGTCGGCTGCGTCTGGGCGAGCGTGGTCCCGGCGAAGGTGAGCGCGGCGGTGATGAAGGCTTTCATGATGTCTCCGATTCAGACGGGCCGTGCAGCCGCGCCGTGAACCTCGTCGTGTTTCGCGGCCATGCCCGGTACCGGCACGATGCGGGTCGTCTCGTCGGCCTTCGCCGCTTCCTCGTCGGTCGTCTTCTTGATGCGCATGCTCGGCGGCGTCAGCTTCTCGAACACCGCGAACACCAGCGGCACCACGAAGAGCGTGAGGAACGTCGAGGTGATGACGCCGCCGATGACGCCGATGGCCATGGGCGCGCGGAACTCGAAGCCCTGCCCGCGGCCGATGGCGGTGGGCACCATGCCGATGGCCATGGCGGCCGACGTCATCAGAATGGGCCGCAGCCGCCGCGGGCCCGCCTTGATGAGCGCGGTGTCGAGGTCGTCTCCTGCGCGAAGGTTCTGCAGCGCCTGGTCGACGAGCAGAATCGCGTTCTTCGTCACCAGGCCCATCAGCAGCACGATGCCGATGAAGGCGCCCATGTTGACGCTGAAGCCCGTGAAGAGCAGCGCGAGGAAGGCGCCGATGAAGGCCAGCGGCACCGACATGAGAATCGTGAACGGGTGCTTGAACGACTCGAACTGCGAGGCGAGCACCATGTAGACGAACACGCCGGCCAGCAGGAACACGAGGCCGAACGCGTCGTTCTGCTCGTCCAGGCTCTTGATCTGCCCGTCGTAGTAGAGCGTGACGCCGGGCGGCGGCGGCTCCTTCGCGAGGCGGGCCTTGAGCGCGGTGGCGAGGTCGCCGAGCGCGCCACCTTCACCGACCGACGCGGCCTGCACCATCACGCGGCGCTCGCGGTTGAAGCGCTCGATGGTGCTGGGAGTGTCGCGCATGGCGATGATGGCCACGTCACCGATGGGCCGCAGCCCCGCAGGCGTGAACACGTCCATCGTCTTGAGCGCCTCGGGCGTCGCGCGGTCCTTCTCCGAGAGCCGCACCATGATGTCGGTCTCGACGCCGTCCTGGCGCAGCTTGCCTGCCAGCTGGCCGTTCATCGCGAGCCGCATCTGCATGCCCAGCATCGCGCTGGTGAGGCCCGTGTCGTTCGCGCGGCTGCGGTCGATGGCCACCGCCAGCTCCGGCTTCGGCGGGTTCGCGGCCACGCGCACGTCGTTCGCGAGCGGCTTGCCATTGGCGCCCTTGAGCTCCTTCAAGATGCCCGCGATGCGGTTCGCCTCGGCGTTGATCTGCGCGTAGTCGTTGCCCATCACCGACATCATGATGGGGAAGAAGTCGCCGAGGCCTTCGATGGTCGGCGGGTCGAGCAGACCAATCTCGGTGCCCACCGGTAGCGCTGCGATCAGCTTGCCGCGCACCTCTTCCTGCACCGCCTTGAGGGTCAGCACGCGCGCTTTTCGCTCTTTGATCAGCACCCGAATTCGCACCCGGTTCGCGTCGCTGCCTGCGCCGTCCGACGAGGTGCCGACGACCGTGTACATGTCGATGACGTCCGGGTAGCCCTTGATGATCTCTTCGGCCACCGTCGCGCGCGCGGCCGACTCGTTGATGCTCGCGCCTTCGGGCAGCTTCAGGTCGACCATGAACTGGCTGCGGTCTTCCGGCGTGACGAAGTCGACGCCGAGCCCGCCTCCGAACGCGACCGCGAAGGAGCCGACGACGGTGACGAGGATGAGGATGGCGGTGAGCCAGCGGTGGCGAATGCTCCAGCGCAGCGCTCGCGCGTACAGCGCCTCCATGCCCTCGAACGAACTTCGCAGCAGCCGCGCCACCACGTTCTCGCGATGACCGGCCACGCGCGCCTTCGAGAAGCGCGCCGACAACATCGGGTCGAGCGTGAAGCTGATGAAGAGCGAGATGACGACGGCCACCGACATGGTGACGCCGAACTGCTTGAAGAACTGGCCGACGATGCCCGGCATGAACGCCACGGGGACGAACACCGCCACGAGTGAGAGGGTCGTCGCGAGCACGGCCAGGTACACGT
>CALRPN020000049.1:0-80915 GCA_943370055.1 Archangium gephyra | reverse complement strand
GCAACAGCAGGTGGCTCCGCGACGGCAGGTGGCTCCGCAACGGCAGGTGGCTCCGCAACGGCAGGTGGCTCCGCAACGGCAGGTGGCTCCGCAACGGCAGGTGGCTCCGCGACGGCAGGTGGCTCCGCGACGGCCGGTGGCTCCGCGACGGCAGGTGGCTCTGCAACGGCTGGTGGCTCCGCAACGGCTGGTGGCTCCGCGACGGCTGGTGGCTCCGCGACGGCTGGTGGTTCCGCGGGTGGATCCACCGTTGATGCGGGCCCGCTGCTCGCAGGTGACACGTGCGGCAACGCCGACCTGGGCTCGACGACGATGGCGCAGACCTCGAGCACGTCGGGCTACTCGGGCAACCTCAACCCGCTGATCAGCTGCACGGGCTTCGCGAACCTCGGCCCAGATCGCGTCTTCTCGATCTCGGTGCCGACGGGCCAGCGGCTCACCTCAGCCGTCACCTCGACGACTTCCGGCTTCGACCCGGCCATCTACATCCTGGCGGGGCCCAACGCGCTCGCGTGCGCCGCACAGACGTGCCTCGACGGTGACGACACGGGCGCAGCGACGGCAACGAACACCGTCTCGTGGGACAACCTCGGAGCCGAGACCACGGTCTACATCGTCGTCGACTCGGTTCAGACCAACGGCGGAGACTTCACGCTGGCCTCGACGCTCGCTCCGATTCCAGGTGGCACCCGCGGTGGTGACCAATGCTCCGCCGCCAACGCCATCACCACGAACACGACGCTCACTGGCGAAGACATGGCGTCTGCGACGAACGACTATGAGTGGTTCGGAGCGCCGAATTGCGTCAGTTCGGGCTACGTCGGAATGGACCGTGGCTACCCGGTCGTCGTCGGCGCCGACCAGCAGCTCACCGTCAACGTCACCCGCATGAGCGGCACGTGGACCCCCAGCATCCAAATCGTCGAGACGTGCGCGTTGCTGCCCGGTCTGCCGACGGCATGTCTCGCTGCGTCTCCGGCTCGCACGCCCAACAACGTCACCTACCGAAACCGCACCGGGGCGACGCAACAGCTCTTCGTGCTCATCGACACGGCGACGACGACGGTCGCCAGCCTGGGCACCTACGACCTCTCGTTCACCTTTGGCCCCATTCCTCCCACGCCGCCTGGCGACGTCTGCCAGATGCCGTTGGTGGGCGGCGCAAACGTGACGGGAACGACGGTCGACTTCGAGAACAACTACTCCAGCGGCACTGGCTGCGCGCTCGGCGCGGGCCTCGACACCACCTTCACCGTCACGGTGCCTGCCGGGCAGCGGCTCGTGTCGACCGTGGTGGCGACGCTCCCCGATGGTGGCACCGGCATCAACCCCGCGCTCAGCCTCTTCGCCGGCACTGACGCTGGCGTCTGCGGCACCACGTCGTGTGCGGCCTCGTCGAACGTGAACTCCACCAACACCGAGTCGCTCGCCTGGTTCAACGCCACCGACGCGGGCGCGGCGTTCTTCCTGGTGCTCGACACCACGAGCACGACGGACCCGGGCCAGCTCTACACGCTCACCAACGCCGTCGGGCCGGTGCCGCTCGGCGACCGCTGCGAGGCGCCCTTCGTGCTCACGCCGGGCACGCCGCGCACTGGAGACTCGCTCATCAGCGCGGTGAACGACTACACCGGCTCTGGCACCAGCTGCAGCTCCGTCTCGACCCAGGGCGAGCTGGTCTATCAGGTCAGCGTGCCGCCGATCTCGGTGCTGACGATCACCGTCACTCCGGGCGCGACGCTCAACACGTCTCTCTCACTCGCCCGCACGGCCGACGACTGCGCCGCGCGGCGCTGCGTGTCGAACGCCAACACCGGCACCGCAGTCGGAGGCGTCGACTCCATCACGTACACCAACCGCGCAGCGACTGCCGAGACGGTGCTGGTGCTCGTCGACAGCTCGACTGCCGGTGGCGGGCTCTTCGACATCGTCGCCAACGTCACGGGCATTCCACCGGGTGACACCTGCGGGTCGGCCACGGCCTTCGACGGCGGGCTGCTCGAGCGTGAAGCGACCAGCGGCTTCACCAACGACTACACCTCGACGGGCAGCGTGGGCTGCTCGTTCCTCACGGGCAACGACCGCGCCTACGCCGTCACCATTCCTGCCGGCCAGCGCGGCGTGTTCCGCGGGTCGCCCGATGGTGGCGCCGACGTCTCGCTCAACCTCATCGCCGCACCGGCGTCGAACTGCGACGGCGCGACCCGTGTCTGCGAGCGCAGCGTCAACGCCTTCACGAGCTCGTCGACGGGAGACCGCACCGAGGTGCTGACCCGCTTCAACACCGGCTCCGTCGCCGAGAACTTCTTCCTCATCGTCGACAGTCAGACGGCAGGAGGCCTCTACGACCTCTCGGCGACGTACGACGTGCCACCCGTCGGCGACCGCTGCGAGAACCCCATCGCGCTGACCTCGGGTGTGGTGCAGCCCGGAGACTTCGCGTCGTTCGTGAACGACTACTTCGGCACGGGCACCGGCTGCACCTCGGTCTCGACGCGCGCCGACGCGGTCTACTCCATCGCCGTGCCGCGAGACTCGAGCGTCGACGTGACAGTGACGCCCAGTGCGGGGCTCGACACCACCATCTCGGTCGCGTCGTCGGTCGCGAGCTGCGAGAGCCGCAGCTGTGTCGCCAACACCAACAACGGCACGAGCGGAAACCCCGACACGCTGCGCCTCACCAACCGCACGCCCAACCCCCAGACGTACTTCTTCATCGTCGACCACACGACCATCGGCGCGACGAGCACCTTCAGCATCACCGCGACGGTCGCGGGCGCGCAGGCTGGTGAGTTCTGCGGCATTCCGACGACTGCGCCCGCGCTGCCTGTCGACGGCGAGACGCTGGGTGGGTTCGCCAACGACTACTCGGCCAACACCGGCAACTGCGGCAGCTCGTCGACCACCAACGGCGCCGACCGCGTGTACCGGGTGACGATGGGCCCTGGTCGCAACGTCATCACCCTCACGCCGGACTCGGGCATGAGCATCGCGGGCTCCATCGTCGAGCAGCCGGCGCTCAACTGCGAGGCGACGCCGCGGCTGTGTGTCGCGGGAGCCGACCTCACCACCACCACCGGCCCCGCTGGCGCCGAGCGCGTGGCCTACAGCAACCTCACCGCGGCCCCGCAAGAGGTGCTGCTCATCGTCGATACGCCCACCACCAGCGCCGGTCTCTTCAGCATGTCGCAGACGACGGGGCCGCTGGTACCCGGCGAAGACTGCGCGACGGCGGAAGTGGTGACGCCCGACGCCGGCCTGCTGGTGGGCCAGACGACGGGCGGCTTCGACAGCGACTACGGCAACGCGACCTCGAACGGCTGCTCCGGCTCGTCGGGGCGCGACCGCGTGTACTCGGTGGTGGTGCCTCCGGGGCTGCGGCTCAACGCGTTCGTGCAGCCAGACGCCGGCTACAACCCGGCCCTCGACATCATGGTTGGCACGCAGAGCTGCGCGCGCCGCGAGTGCCTCGCCACCTCCAACCTCTCGTCGTCCTCTGGCGTCGCCGAGCGCGTGGGGTGGACGAACGGCAGCAGCGCTCCCGTGCAGGCCTTCATCAGCGTCGACGGGACCTCGACGGCCTCGACCGGCGCAGGCAACTTCGACCTCGAGACCTGGTTCTCGACGCCAGCACCCGGCGAGACGTGCAGCAACGCGCTGCCCGTGGCCGATGGAACGGTCGTCTCTGCAACCACCGCCGGGTTCAGCCGTGAGGTGGCGATTCCTGCCGACGCCAACGGGTGCGTGAGCTCGCTGGGCCGCGACATCGTCTACGTGGCCACCGTGCCAAGAAGCCAGACCATCACGGTCGACCTCTCTGGCGTGCAGGCGGACGTGGCCCTCAACCTCCTCGTCGGCTCTCCGGCCAGCTGCACCTTCGCGCCCATCTGCGCGGCGAGCTCCGACGTGGGCGGCACGGGCGGGGCCGAGAGCGCGACGTTCGTCAACACCTCGGCGTCGGCGCTGCAGGTCTTCATCGTCATCGCCAACTTCTCGGCCACCTCGACGGTCGAGGCAGGCTTCACCATGGCCGTCAGCATCAACTGACCATGGCCCGAGCACTGTCTCTTCTGGTGTTGGTCGTCGTGGCAGCGTGTCAGCAGCGCGCTGAGGGGCCGGCGTGGCCCGAGACGACGAGGTCGTGGCAATTGGCCCAGACCCACCTCGAAGACGAGGCGCGACCCGCGCTCGCGACACTCGACGAGCAGGCGAAGACGGGTGACGTCGAGAGTGGCGAGCTGGCGAACGCGCTGCGGGGGGCGCTGGCCGAGCTGGGCAAGACGCGGGCGACCGCCGAGTCCGAGGTCGCGCAGGCCCGCTCGAAGCCCGAAGCCATGACCGAGTTGATGACGAAGGCGCTGCAGAAGGCCGAGCGGCGACTCGAGCAGGCGAAGCACCGGGCCGAGCCACCCGGCCCGGAGCCGAAGCACGCCCCCGAGCCCGTCAGCGAATGACCACCCCGTAGACGCGAAAGCCGCTGCCAGCGAACGCTTCTTCCTGCCACGCGAGCCGCACCTCAGCGCCTTCGACGGTGAGCCGGGGGGACCAGCCCGCGCCATTGCCGAACGACAGGCCACCATCTTCGAGGGCCACGTCGGACAACGAGATGGTTCCCGCGCCGCGTGTCACCAGCGCGAGGTGAATCGCACCCAACTCACTCCACGCGAGCAGCGCACCGGCACCGAACGGCGCGACGTCGAACTCCTGTGTCGAGACCAACCCGCTCGACATCGTCTGCATCGTCGAAGGGTTCCACGCCCTCACCTCGACGTACCCATCGGAGGTGCGGCGGAACACGAACGCGTCATGCAGGTCTTCGCCGAACATCACCGCCTTGAGGTCGACGTTCTGCGCGTCGAGCGCGAGCGTGACCGTGGGCGCGTTCCACAGCGGAGGCGACAGCTGCTCGAAGACGTTCGCCGTGCCTGCCGTGGTGGTGAAGACGAAGCTGCGGCCGCCGGGCGTCGCCGCCATCTCGACTGACTGAACACCGTTGGCCACGGACGTCACGAGCTCTGGCGGCCCGAAGGTTCCGCCGTCGAAGAGCCTGCGCTCGAGGAACCCGCCGCCGTCGGTGACGGAGAAGGTGAAGAGCTGTTTGCCATCGGTGCCCAGGCTGAAGAGGTCGGGCGTCTGCGAAACGGGCAGTTCGGTCCATTGCCCTCCGCGGTACTCGACGAGCGCCGACGGGTTGCCGCGTGAAGTGATGACGTACGCGCGGCCGTCGATGGCGACGCTCGACGTCGAACTCGTGAGAGGCCCGAAGAAGGGAATCTGCTGGAACACCGACGGCGTGACGGGGCACGCGGGGCCACCGCAGGCACCGGGGGGCGAGAGCACCCACACCATGCGGTCGTTGGTGGCGGTGGCGGTGGTGGCGCGGGCGACGATGGCGAACGACGAGCCACCGTCCGTGGCGAGGCGCATCCACGTGGCGCGGGTGTTCGTCGTCGAGGTGGCACCGCTCGAGACATAGGTGGGGCTCAGCGTCAGCCGGGGCGTGCCACCGAGCGTGAAGGGCGGCGGCGCGTTGCCGCTGCGGTCGACGAGGCCATTGACTCCGAACTGGAGCGGCACCGACGGCAACACGCTGTCGAAGAAGAACGTGAGCAGCCCGCCGTCGGCCACCACGCGCGACGACGCCGCCACGCCTGCGTCGAGCCCGGTGAGCGCGTTGACCAGCATCGGCTCGTTGCACTGCACGAGCAGGCTGAGCGGAGAGAGCACACTGCTGCGACAGGTGGGCGCGACGCGATCGAGGACGTCGACCGAGGCCTGCGCCGACAACACCGGCATGCCGCCCGACCCAGTGGCCGTCACCGTGAAGGGGAACGTCGTGTCACCCGTGACGAACGGCGCCTGGAACTGCGCGGTGCTGCCCATCACGTTCGACAACTGCCAGCCCTGAGGGCACGCGGAGTCGAGGCCGCCGTCGGGCAACGGACAGCCGCCGACCAGCGGCGACCAGGCGAAGACCCAGCCCGCGTCGGGCGGGCCACCCACGACGGTCGCGGTGAAGGTGACGACCGAGCTGCCGCCGTCGTAGAGGACGATGGGGGGCGAAGCCGTCGCCATGAGCGTTGGCTGTCGCACCGGCTGCAACACGAGCGTCACGCTGGCTGGCGCGCTCTCGAAGCCGAGGTTCGTGATGGCGACGACGTCGAAGGTCATCGGGGTAGGGCCGACGACGAGGGGCGCGGTGAAGGAGAGCACGGGTCCATCGTTGGCTCCGATGGCGATGGCCGGGCCGGTGCGCTGGGCCCACCGATAGGTGTCGATGGTCTGGCCGTCAGTCGCAGGGACACCGATGGCGCGCAGCGAGACGAGCGCTCCCGGAGCGACGCTCGTTCCGCCATCGACCGAGACGGACACCGACGGGCGCACGCCGACGCGCACCACGCCTCGCGCTTCGGGGCTGTCGACGCCCACCACGTCGGTCGTGCGCAGCGCGATGGGGAAGAGCCCTGACGCATCGGGCGCGAAGACCTGGACGAACGAGGCGGTCGTGTCGGCATTGCTGAAGGTGACGCCGAGCCCGCCATCGCCAGCATTTCGCCAGTGAGACGTCAGCGGTCTCGGCCCCGTCGAGCGGCCGCTGCTCAGCTGACCTGAGGCGCCGGGCGCGAGCTCGAGCACCGTCGGCTCGATGACGGCACTGGGGCCAGGCACGCCGCCATCGCTCAGCGTGCCTCCATCGCTCAGCGTGCCTCCATCGAACGGCGTCAACACGCCTGCGTCGACCGACAGCGGCACCGACTCACCCCTCGTCACCTGCAGGGCGCCGAGGTCGTTCATGCCGGGCAGCAAGAGCACGTTGTACAGCCGCAGCGAGGTGACCCCGTCGGCCTCGATGGCCACCTGGTAGAGCGTCGCGTTCATCGTCGTGGTGCTGAACGCACCGTTCGCGTCGGTGGTGACGACGAAGGTCGAGGAAGGCGAGACGAACCGAACGCGCGCGTTCGCGACGGGCGTACCGTCATCGAGCCGAATCACCCCCGACACGGTCGCCGGCGTGGACGCCTCGGCGCTGGGTTTGAGCGTCGTCGCCGAGACGCGGCTCTCTTCACCGCCGCGCGCGGCGACATCACGGCTCTCGGCGCCGTAGCCCTGCTGGAAGAAGGCGAGCCGAACGGTGCCCTCGGGCAGGTTCTCGAGCACGAAGTCGCCCGTGTCAGCGGTGGCGGTCGCGTACGGCGCGCCGGGAACGAAGACGGCGATGCCTCCGTGCCCGGTGGGCAGTGGATTGTCGGCGCGCAGCACCCGGCCCGTCACCGTCGCGTTCTGAGAGAGCACCACGTCGCCCAGCGCGACGTTCTTGCCGGGGCCTGCGCCGATGGTGGCGAGGTCGAGTGCGCGCTGGCGGTCGGCCGTTCCATCGCCGTCGAGGTCGAACGTGAACAGCAGCAGCCCTTCTGCGGTGCGCACGTTCGAGAGCGTGAAGCGCCCGCTGTCGGCCGCGGCGAGCGTGCTGACTCCCGTGGAGAGCGGCGTGACGCGCGTTCCACCCGCCGGCCGGTATCCCGCGCGACCCGGCACGGCGTAGACGGCGGTGCCCTGAATCGTGCCCGGCCCGGGAGGCGCCGGCGGTTGGGGAAGAGACAGCTCGATGCACGCACTCGACATCACCAACACGACGGCTGCCACGACTCGCATCCGGCGGACGTTAGCCGCGTGGCTGGCAGGTGTCTGGAAACCAGCTTGACTTGCACGGCACCCCATATCGACGTACATCGATATACCGATATGGAGCTGTCCGAGACCTTCCACGCCCTGGGTGACCCGACGCGGCTGCGCATTCTGCGGCTGGTCGCGGTGGCCAAGCTGAACGTGACCGAGGTCGTCTCGCTCATCGGCGTGGCGCAGTCGTCGGTCTCGCATCACCTCGCGAAGCTGAAAGGCCTCGAGCTGATCCGCGAAGAGCGGCAGGCGGGCTTCACCTACTACTCGCTCGCCATCGACGCCTCCGACGTGCGGTGGCCCCTGATTCAGCTCGCGCAGAAGTCCGAAGACGCGCACGGCGACCAGGCGCGGCTGACCGAGCTGCTCCGCCGCCGTGAAGACCGGCACACGCTCAACGAGAAGCTGCTCGAGCCCGGGCAGTCGTGGCTGTTGTGGGCGTCAGCGCTGTCGTCGTTGCTGCCGAAGCTCGACGTGGCCGACTTCGGCTGTGGCTCCGGAGTGCTGACCCAGGAGCTCTCCCGCTGGGCCCGGCACGTCACCGCCATCGACCGCAGCGCCGCGGCGCTCGAGCAGGCGAAGGCGCGGCTCTCGAGGGAGAAGCGCTCGAACGTCTCGTTCGTCGAGGCCGACCTGCACGACCTGCCCGCGGGCCTGCCGAAGCACGACCTCGTCGTCATCTCGCAGAGCCTTCACCACGTGAACGACCCGGCGTCGGTGCTCGCGCAGGCCGCGCAGCTGCTCAAGCCCAGCGGCCGCGTCGTCGTGATGGAGCTGATGCCGCACGCCGAAGCCTGGGTGAAGGCGCGCCTGGGCCATCAGCACCTCGGCTTCGAGCCGCAGACCCTCGAAGACGCCCTGCACGCTGCGGGCTTCACCGACGTCACCCTCACCTCGACGCCGCGCGATGGCAGCTCGCCGTTCCGCGCGTTCCTGCTCACTGCCACCCGGCCCGCCCGGCCCTCGAAACGCGCCGCTCGTGAAGCGCGCGCCTGAACGAAAGACGACCTCCATGCCCACCCCACCCAGAAGCCAGGCCCTCGAGAAGCTCTTCGCCGAACGCATCGTCGTGCTCGACGGCGCGATGGGCTCGATGGTGCAGACGTACAAGCTCGGCGAGGCCGACTACCGCGGCGAGCAGTTCAAGACGCACCCGCACGAGCTGAAGAACAACTCCGACGTGCTGTGCATGACGAAGCCCGAGGTCATCGAGGCGATTCACCTGCAGTACCTCGACGCTGGCGCCGACGTCATCGAGACCAACACCTTCGGAGCCACCTCCATCGCGCAGGCCGACTTCAAGCTCGAGTCACAGGTGAAGGCGATGAACCTGGCCGCCATCGCCTGTGCGCGCCGCGCCGTCGAGAAGGCCGAAGCGAAGACGCCGGGCCGCACGTGCTTCATCGCGGGCGCCATCGGGCCGCTCAACCGCACGCTGTCGCTCTCTCCCGACGTGAACCGCCCCGAGTACCGCGCCGTCACGTGGAACCAGGTCGTCGAGGCGTACACCGAGCAGGTGCGCGCGCTGCTCGAAGGCGGCGTCGATGCGCTGCTCGTCGAGACCATCTTCGACACGCTCAACTCCAAGGCCGCGCTCTTCGCCATCGAAGGCGTCTTCGACGAGGTCGGCTACCGCGTGCCCGTGATGGTCTCGGTCACCATCACCGACCGCTCGGGCCGCACGCTCTCGGGCCAGACCATCACCGCGTTCTACAACTCGATTCGCCACGCGAAGCCGTTCTCGGTGGGCATCAACTGCGCGCTCGGCGGGAAGGACATGCGGCCCTACGTCGAAGAGCTCGCGCAGGTCGCCGAGTGTTACGTGAGCTGTTACCCGAACGCCGGTCTGCCCAACGCGTTCGGCGGCTACGACGAGACGCCGGCCGACATGGCCAACGTGCTCGGAGACTTCGCAAAGCAGGGCTGGCTCAACCTCGTCGGTGGCTGCTGCGGCTCGACCCCGGCGCACATCGCGGCCATCGCGGCTGCGGTGAAGCCCCAGAAGCCCCACGTCGTCGGCGCGCCCCACACCGTGCAGCGCCTCTCGGGCCTCGAGCCCCTCACCATTCGCTGAATCGACTCCACGAACATGACCACCTCAGCCAGCCAGTTCATCGTCATCGGTGAGCGCACCAACATCACCGGGTCTCCGAAGTTTGCGAAGGCGCTCAAGGAGGGCGACTGGAACACCTGCGTCGCCATCGCGCGGCAGCAGGTCGAGAGCGGCGCCAACGTCATCGACGTGAACGTCGACGAAGGCCTCATCGACTCCGAAGCGACGATGACGAAGTTCCTGAACCTCATGGCGTCGGAGCCGGAAATCTCCCGCGTGCCGGTGATGATCGACTCCTCGAAGTGGAGCGTGCTCGAGGCCGGCCTGCGGTGTCTGCAGGGCAAGGGCATCGTCAACTCCATCTCGCTGAAGGACGGCGAGGCCGAGTTCCTCAAGCGGGCGAAGCTGCTGCGGCGCTACGGCGCGGCGGCGGTGGTGATGGCGTTCGACGAGCAGGGCCAGGCCGCGAGCCGCGACGAGAAGGTGCGCATCTGCACGCGCGCGTACCATCTGCTCGTCGACAAGGCCGGCTTCCCGCCCGAAGACATCATCTTCGACCCCAACATCCTCACGGTCGCGACGGGCATCGAGGAGCACAACAACTACGCGGTCGATTTCTTCGAGGCGACGCGCATCATCAAGAAGACGCTGCCGGGCGCGAAGGTGTCGGGCGGCGTGTCGAACGTGTCGTTCTCGTTCCGCGGCAACAACCCCGTGCGCGAGGCGATGCACACCGCATTTCTGTACCACGCGGTGAAGGCCGGCATGGACATGGCCATCGTCAACGCCGGCATGCTGGGCGTGTACGCCGAGATTCCCGCCGACCTGCTCGAGCGCATCGAAGACGTGCTGCTCAACCGCAGGCCCGACGCGACCGAGCGGCTCATTCAGAAGGCCGAGTCGCTGAAAGCGGAACAGGGCGGCGCGTCGAAGGGCGAGGTGAAGGAAGACCTCGCGTGGCGGCAGCAGCCGGTGACCGAGCGCCTCAAGCACGCGCTGGTGAAGGGCATCGACGCCTTCATCGACGTCGACACCGAAGAGGCGCGCAAACAACTGCCCCGCCCGCTCGACGTCATCGAAGGCCCGCTGATGGACGGCATGCGCGTCGTCGGCGACCTCTTCGGCGCAGGCAAGATGTTCCTCCCGCAGGTGGTGAAGTCGGCCCGTGTGATGAAGCGCGCGGTGGCGTGGCTCACGCCCTTCATGGAGGAGGAGAAACGTCAGGCCATCGCGAAGGGTGGCACCGGCCGCGCGCAGGGCAAGGTGCTGCTCGCCACGGTGAAGGGCGACGTGCACGACATCGGCAAGAACATCGTCGGCGTGGTGCTCGCCTGTAACAACTACGAGGTGACCGACCTCGGCGTGATGGTGTCGGCCGAGAAGATCCTCACGACGGCGAAGGAGCACGGCTCCGACGTCATCGGGCTCTCGGGCCTCATCACGCCCTCGCTCGACGAGATGGTGCACGTCGCCAAGGAGATGACGCGTCAGGGCTTCACGGTGCCGCTGCTCATCGGTGGCGCGACGACGTCGCCTGCGCACACGGCCGTGAAGGTGGCGCCCGAGTACCAGCACGGTGTCGCGCACGTGCTCGACGCCTCACGCGTGGTGAACGTGGTGAGCGCGCTGCTGTCGCCGGAGCAGAAGCCGAAGTTCCTCGCCGAGACGAAGGACAAGCAGGAGGTGCTGCGCGTCGACTTCGCCGAGCGGCAGAACACCCGCAAGCTGCTGTCCATCGAAGAGGCCCGCAAGCGCCGCTTCACCTGTGACTGGGCGAAGGCCGACCTCGCGACGCCGGAGTTCTTCGGCACGCGCAGCTTCGACGTCCCGGTGGAAGACATCGTGCCCTTCATCGACTGGGGCCCGTTCTTCTCGGCGTGGGAGCTGCACGGCGCCTTCCCCCGCATTCTCGAAGACGCGGTCGTGGGCGGCGAGGCCCGCAAGCTGTTCGCCGACGCCAAGAAGCTGCTCGCGCAGATTGCGCAGGAGAAGCGCTTCAGCCCGAAGGCCATCGTCGGCTTCTGGCCGTGCAACGCGGTGGGCGACGACGTGGAGCTCTACGCCGACGCCTCGCGCGCGAAGGTGGTCTCGAAGTTCTCGATGCTGCGTCAGCAGGCCGAGAAGCAGCAGAACGAGCAGAACCTGTCGCTCGCCGACTTCGTGGCTCCGAAGGACTCGGGCCGCGTCGACGCGATGGGCGGCTTCGTCGTCACCTCGGGCCCGGGCGTCGAGACGTTCGCGAACGAGTTCAAGGCAAAGCTCGACGACTACTCCGCCATCATGGTGCAGGCGCTCGGAGACCGGCTGGCTGAAGGGCTCGCCGAGCTGATGCACAAGCGCGCACGTGAGTGGTGCGGCTTCGGCAAGGACGAGAAGCTGACGACCGAGCAGCTCATTCGTGAGCGCTACCGCGGCATTCGTCCCGCGCCGGGCTACCCCGCGTGCCCTGACCACACCGAGAAGCCTGCGCTGTTCGCGTTGCTCGAGGCGACCAAGGCGACGGGCGTCTCGCTCACCGAGTCGATGGCGATGCTGCCGGCGAGCAGCGTGTCGGGCTGGTACTTCAACCACCCCGAGGCGCGGTACTTCGGCATCGGGAAGCTCGGGCGCGACCAGGTCGAGGACTACGCGACGCGCAAGGGCATGACGCTCGACGTGGTGGAGCGCTGGCTCGGCCCCAACCTCGGCTACGACGCGCGCGGGTGAGCGGCAGACACGGGGAGCAGCACTCCCCGTGTTGCCTGGTTCACTCTTCGACTTCTTTCTCTTCTTCGATCTCGGACTCGATGCCCGGAATCGAAGTGTCAGCGAGGGCGAGCTCGGAGCCCTGCAGCTCCTTCTTGTTGTCGTCGGTGTCTTCGCGCACGACGTCGATCTCCTTCGTCGTGCCGTCGGGCATGGTCACGATGGCGACCTCCCGCTTCTCGACGACCTTCACCTCTTTCACCACCACGATGACGTCGGGGTCGTTGGCCTTCTCGGCGGCGAGCGCGAGCTCCCAACCGACGGCGAACGCGAGCGGCGCGACGAACACGCGGCGTGGGCCCACCATGCGCCACGCCACATGCCTGCGAATGCGCCTGCGCACGCGGCGACGAACGCGCCTGCGAACCCTGCGGCGACGGGGACCGGCGAGCGCGTCTGCGCCCATCAGCCCCAACAGTGCCATTCCCGACAACGCGACACGGCGTCTGGAGAGTCTGGTCATGGAGCCAGAATCTACCGGCCATGCGACGGAACAGTTGTCAGCATGGGGTGTGAGGCGAATGCTGGCCCCATGACGCGCGCACTCGTCACTCTCCTCGCGGTCACCGGAGCGACGGCCATGGCCCAACCCCTGAAGTCGCAGCTCGAGACGCTCTCGACGAAGCGGGTGCTCTTCGCGCACCAGTCGGTCGGCATGAACGTGCTCGCCGGCCTCGAGACGCTCGCGAAGGAAGAAGGCGTCACCATCGCCGTGAAGGAGCTGAAGGCGGAAACCCCGCTCACCCCGGGCCTCACGCACCTCTTCGTCGGCGAGAACGAGCACCCGCTGGGAAAGCTCGAGCACTTCGCGGCCACGCTCGAGAAGACGCCGGGCATCGAGCTCGCCGTACTCAAGCTCTGCTACGTCGACTTCGCGCCCGACACCGATGTCACCGCCCTCTTCGCCGCGTACCAGGCGAGGCACGACGCGCTGAAGGCGAAGTTCCCCTCCATCGAGTTCGTGCACGTCACCGCGCCGCTCACCGTCGTGCAGTCGGGCCTGAAGGCCTTCGCGAAGAAGCTGACGGGCACGGCGCCGTGGGGTGCGAGGGAGAACGTGAAGCGCCACCAGTTCAACGAGCTGCTGCGAAAGACGTACGGCTCGGCCCACCTCTTCGACCTCGCTGCTGTCGAGTCCACCGGCGCCGACGCGTGCACCTTCGAGCGCGAGGGAAAGACCTGGCCGTGTCTGCGCGCCTCGTGGACCGACGACGGCGGGCACTTGAACGCGAGGGGACAGCGTGAAGTCGCGCGCGCCTTCGTCGAGGCGCTCACGAAGCGGTGAGCCGTTGTGCCTCCAGCGCACGGTTTCAGGCAGTCGCGTCTATGCTCCGAGGATGGGAGCCGTTCTCATCTGCCTGCTGGCGGCCGAACCTTCGGCGACGACCGACGCGACGCTGACCAGAGCGGCCGCGCTCATCGGCGATCTCAAGTTCAAGCAGGCGAACGTGTTGCTCACGCCCCTGCGTGACGCCCGCGATCTCGAGCATCAACAGGTCGTGCGCCTGCTCGAGCTGCTCGCCAGGGCCGCCGGCTCCCAGGGGAAAGCCGATGAAGCCAAAGCCCTGTTCGAGCAACTGCTCGAGATCGAGCCCGAGTTCACGCTGCAGGGCCGGGCGTCACCCAAGATCACCGCTCCGTTCTTCGAGGCGAAGGCCGCAGTCTTCAAGCGGGGCGCGCTGGGCGTGAGCGTCACCTTCACCGAAACGGGCGGATCCATCACGGGCGCGCGCCTGGCGCTCAAAGGCCGGCAGGGGCCGCTGGCGCGTTTTGCAGCGACGATCGACGAAGACGGCGTGTCGCGTGCGGTCGTGCTGAACCTCGGGGACTTCCAGGTTCGCGGCAAGGCGGTGAGCGTTTCGGTGCGTGCGCTGGACCAACGTGGTTGGGCGCTCGTCGTGGACAAGTTCGAGCGAACGGCCACACCGGTGCTGGTCCCCCGAGAGAAGCCCGTCGAAACGCCCGTCGTCACGATCGTGGCACCAGCTCCTGAGGTTCCCCGCGCACGGCCCTGGCGTACCGTCGCCATCGTCTCGCTCGGCGGCACCGTCATCTCGGCCGTCACTGGCGTCGTCTTCTACACACTCGGAGCCAACGCACAGGGCGAGCTTCAGCGAGCCATTCAGGAACGGGCGGGAGATGTGGTGCCGCTGAGCTTCGTGCGCGCCGGCGAGCTGAACCAGCGAATCGCCCTGGGCCGTGATGTCTCGCTGGCCTCATGGGCCGCGACTGCACTCTTCGGTGCACTCACCGCAACAGCGTGGTTGATCGACCTGCTCGGGAGCCAGGGATGACTCGGCGACTGGCGTTCCTGCTTCTCGCAGTCTCGGGCTGTCTCGAGCCCGTTTCCCTCGAGGGTTTCACCTTCACCTGCTCCGTCGACGCTGATTGCCGGCCGCGGGAGCGCTGCGTCGGTGGCGTCTGCTCGAGTGCGACTGCCGGAGGCACCGCTGGTGGAAGTGCCGCAGGTGGCATGGCCGCCGGTGGAAACACTTCAGGTGGCATGGCCGCCGGTGGAAACGCTTCGGGTGGCATGGCCGCAGGTGGAAACGCTTCGGGCGGTACGACTGCAGGTGGTGACGCTGGCGGTACGACCGCTGGCGGAAACGCGTCGGGCGGAACGACCGCTGGTGGAAACGCCTCGGGCGGAACGACCGCTGGTGGAAACGCTTCGGGTGGCACGACCGCTGGAGGAAACGCGTCGGGTGGCACGACCGCTGGAGGAAACGCTTCGGGCGGCACGACCGCTGGTGGAAACGCGTCGGGTGGCACGACCGCTGGTGGCGCTGCTGGTGGCTCGAGCCTGAGGTTCCCCAACGGCGATTGCCGGCCTGATCAGTGGTGTTGGGTGAACCCGACGCCAGCCGGTGTCTTTGGCGCCGTCGAAGTTCGAAACGCGAACGAATTCTACGCAGCGTCGCTCGACACCGTGTACCGCCTCTTCCCCGACGGAGGCCTCACCTCGACCGGCTTCTCGACGACCGCGCCCATCACCGACCTCGAATTTCGCAGCAACGAGCTGTGGGCGATGACCTCGAGTGGCCCTTTCCGACTCAACCCGAACCCGCAGTCGTTCTTCGGCGGGGCGTACGGAGCGCTCCTGTCTTCGACATCTGGCGCCTTGTGGGCTCATGGAGGGGCCCAGGTCTTCCGGTGGACAGGAACGACGTGGAACGCCGTGACCAGCACCGCGCAGGGGCCGTGCAGCTTCGCGGCGGCTGCCGTCGGTGGGTCGCTCTTCCGCTTCTGCGGCACCATTCCTTCGACGGTCCTCGAAGAGTTGGGCCCGACGATGACGCTGAATGTGCGGACGATCGATGGCGGCACGCTCCAGAGCATCGGCGGCCGTTCCCCAAGCACCTTCCTCGGCGTCAGCCTCAACCCATCGATGAGCAGCACCGTCCTCGTCCGAATCAGCCTCGCTGGCGACCTGTTGCCTCTGGGACCGATTCAAGGGAGCGGCGAGCAGGTCGTGTTCGTCTCTGCAGACGAGACGAGCGCCGCCTTCCCAGGCAGCTACATCGAACTCAGCAGCACGACGATTCAGCCAACCCCTCTCCCGTTGAGCGGACCTGTTGGCGCCTCAGGCTCGACGTTCCTCCTGTTGCAGAGCGGAGTACCCACCACCACGGATGTCCTCGGCGGGGCAGTTCCGTTCTTGTCCTTCACCCGGGGCATCGCCGGCTCCAACGTGCCACTGTTCTTCTCCACCTCGGTCGGCGACCTCATCTCGTGTGGTGGCACGATCACGACGAACGGCCTGCACTCACCGTCTTCGACCACCGCGCTCGCAGAGCACCCTGAGACGGGTGAGATTCTCTTCGCGACCTTCAACCGCATTCAACGCCAGCGCGGCGCGACCATCGACACGCTCCCGGACGCGGGCTTGAACGTTCGGTTCATCGAGCCCATGCCCGACGGAGGCTTCCTCGTGGCGGGTGAGAACGCGAACGTCACCTTCACCAGACGATGGAACGGCGTTGCGTGGGAAGACGTGCCGATTCCCTTCACGCTGTCGGGACGTCGGCTGGGGGGCCTCAGCGTTGGCGATGCGGGAATGTTCTTGAGCACCTCGCAAGCCCTGTTCGCGTGGACGGGCACTGCCTGGCAGTCGCTGCCCGTGCCCAACGTCGTCGGCGGTGACTACGGCGCGGTGTGCGCGACCGACGACGGGTTGACCCTGATTGAACAGCTGCCGTCGTCACCCTCGGGCTTTCGCAGTGTTCAGCGGCGTCGTGGCGCCTCGACCTGGCAGAGCACGTTGAGGTCGCGAAGCAGTCACCTCGTCTGCCGCGGTGGGCAGGGGTTCGACCTCGCGAACTTCAGCGACACCACCTACACGCGCTGGTTGTCCGATGGCGGCTCGCAGGACGTATCGGAGCGGTTCGACGTCAAAGACGTCTTCTTCGACCGCGAGGGCCGTCAGTACCTAGCCACGCAGTCGTGCGGGCTGCTGCGAAAACAGTAGCCGCGCGTCACGTCAGCGCGGCGAGCGTGTCGTGGGCTTCGCGCGCGAGGTCTTCGACGATGCCGCTGATGGGCTTGATGGCGTGAATGAGGCCGACGCCCTGCCCTGCGCTCCAGATGTCTTTCCACCGCTTCGCGCCTTCGGGAGAGCGGTCGGCGGTGAAGTTCTCGGGCACGGTGGCCTTGAGGAAGTTGGCGTGAATGCCCGAGACGGCGTCGGTGTAGACGACGTCCTCCGGTCCCGCCGAGACGACCATCTGCTTGTACGCGTCGGCGGCGCCGCACTCGTCAGAGGCGATGAAGCGGGTGCCCAGGTAGCAGAGCTGCGCGCCGAGGCTGAGCGAGGCCACCACCTGCCGGCCGTCTGAGATGCAGCCCGCGGCGATGATGGGCACGTTCAATTCCTGCGCGAGCCACGGCACGAGCACGAAGGGAGAGATGCGGCCGGCGTGGCCACCGGCTCCGGCGCCGACGGCGATGATGGCGTCGACTCCCGCGGCGACGGCCTTCTTCCCGTGGTGCAGCGAGATGACGTCGTGGAAGACGAGCCGCTGCTTCTCGTGGGCGCGCTTCACGACTTCGGTGGGGTTGCCGTAGCTGGTGAGAATGACGGGCACGTCGAACTCGAGGCATGCGGTGAGGTCGGCCTCGATGCGCTCGGGCGGAGTGAGGCCGATGGTGAGGTTGATGCCGATGGGCTTGTCGGTCTTCGAGCGCACCCAGGTGAGGTCGTCACGGAAGGCCTGCGGCGTGCGGGCGTTCAGCGACGGCATGCAGCCGAGAATGCCGGCCTCGGCACAGGCGACGAGCATCTCTTTGTTCGAGATGAGGAACATCGGCGCTGCGACGAAGGGGTACCGAAGGCCGAGCTTCTTGGAGAGGGTGGTCTCGAGGCGCATGCGCGCACCCAAAACCCCGAGGGCAGTTTGCGCAAGACCAAAGTCGGGCACACTCCGGCGCCGTGAGCCCGTGGGAAGGCCTGAGCCCTGCGACGTGCCTGCCCGACGCGTGCTTCTGCGAAGCCGTGGGCGATGGGCTGATTCGTCAGCCGTCGAACACCTGGTCGAGCCTCGGCTTCTGCGTTGTCGCGCTGGTGATGGCGGCGCAGTGGAGCAAGGAACGGCGGAGTGGATCCCTCACTTCGGCGGAGTCACTCACCTTCATCATCGCGGTGATGCTCGTCGGCGTGACGAGCGCGCTGTACCACGCGTCACTCACCTTCTTCGGTCAGACGCTCGACGTGCAGTCGATGTACCTGGTGGTGTTGCTGGCGTTGATGGTGAACGTCGAGGCGCTCCGACGGCCGCCGGTGTCACGCACGCTCGAGCTGTATGCGCTGTCGAACGTCGCGCTGGGCGTACTCCTGGTCACAGTGCCTGCGGTTCGACGGCATGCGTTCGGGCTCGCACTCGTCGGCGTCGTGGTGACCGAGGTGCTCGTCCGCACGAAGCGGCTGCGCCTGAACGGACTGCGATTTCTGCTCGGCGCGCTCGTGACCCAGGCGCTCGCGTTCGGCATCTGGGTGCTCGACCTGAAGAAGCTCGTCTGCGAACCGCACAGCCTGCTGCAGGGCCACGCCGCGTGGCATCTGCTCGGCGCGGTGGCCACTCTGCTCCTGTGGAGGTCTCTGAGAGCCTGAGACCCACAGCGGCGTTTCGGCTTGGTCCCTGTCTGGGCCCGAGTAGCCTTGCTCCGCCTGGAGACGGCGGGGTCCAGGCATCGAACCCGGGCGCCAGTGCGGGCCTCTCAAAGGAGCGCGATGGAGCCCGTCCTCGGCATCGACTTCGGCACCACCAACACCTCAGCCGCCTGGTTCGACCAGACGGGCCGACTCAAGGTGGTCCCCGTCACCGACAAGTCCGCCGTGCTGCCCTCGGTGGTGTGGTTTCCCTCGGCTGACTCGACGAAGTGCCTCGTGGGCCAGGCCGCGAAGACGCAGCTGGTCGACGACGCGAAGCACACGCTCTTCGGCACCAAGCGCTTCATCGGGCGCCGCTTCAACTCCGAGTACGTCTCGCAGCACAAAGGCCGCTTCGCGTTCGACCTCGTCGAAGGCGCTGACGGCTACACGGCCGCGCTCATCTACGGCCAGATGATTCCCCTCGTCGACGTGGCGACCGTCATCGTGAAGGACATCGTCGCCAAGGCCACCCGCGCCGCGAAGCACCCGTTCACCCAGTGCGTGATGACGGTGCCCGCGCACGCGAGCGTTCGACAGCGTGAAGCCGTCCGCCGCGCGGCAGAACACGCCGGCCTCACCGTGCGCGCCATCGTGAACGAGCCCACCGCGGCGGCGCTCTTCTACGCGAACCTGCGCAGCCCGAAGCAGACGGTGCTCATCTTCGACCTCGGCGGCGGCACCTTCGACGCCACCGTGCTGCGGGTCGAGGCGCGCGTGGTGAAGGTGCTGGCCACGGGCGGGGACGCGTTCCTCGGAGGCTCCGACTTCGACGAGCGCCTCGCCGACGCCTTCGCCGCGCACCTCGAGCAGACCTCGGGCGTGTCGGTGCGTGAGAGCCGCACGGTGATGCAGCGCCTCGCGCTCGCCGCCGAGTACGCGAAGATTCAGCTCTCTCGCGCCGAGGTCGTCGACGTGCGCGTGCCCGTGGTGGCGCAGCGGCCCGACGGCAGCTTCGTCGACCTGCAGAAGAAGCTGACCCGTGACGAGCTCGAGAACATCGTCGCTCCGCTCGTCGAGCGCTGCATCTCGGCCTGCGACGACCTGCTCGCCCGCGCGAAGCTTCGGCCCGAAGACATCGACGAGCTCGTGCTGGTCGGCGGCCAGACGCGCATGCCCATCGTGCGAAAACGCCTCGCGCACTTTCCGCGCCTCTCCTCAGAGAAGGACGTGCACCCCGAGCTCGGCGTGGCCGTCGGCGCTGCGATTCTCGGCCGCAACCTCTCGCGCACGAACGCCTCGGGCCTGAGCGACGTCGTCGCGATGCCCATCAGCATCATGTTGCCCGGTGGACGCAGCGTCGAGGTCATCCCCTCCAACACGCCCGTGCCGTGCGTGAAGACCATCACGCTCGACAACCTGCCGCCGTGGAGCGCGCCGGTGCCGCTGCTGCTGTTCGAGTCGCTCGACCAGACGTCCGTCGACCGCGAGATCATCGGCACCGTTCACATCTCTGAGGAGTGGCGCACCACGCCGAACGTCACGCCCAGCCTCGAGCTCACCCTCGGCCAGGACTTCGCCCTCACCGCGAAGCTCGTCGCGCCAGGCGGCATGCAGACCCAGTTGCAGATCGTCGACCACCGGCGCTGATCCGCTCGTCGGTCGCAGGGCTCCGCTCATCGGAGGCGAGGCTCCAGTCATCGGCACGACCGCTCGCGCGCGCCGTGGAGCCGTACGGTTTCTCCATCACTCACCGAGGAGAAGCCCATGCACGCCCTGTTGCTCTCGTTGCTCACCACCAGCCCGCTCCAGCCGCTCCCGGAAGGCAGCTCGGCGCTCGTCGTCACGGTCTCGAACGTGCGGAACCCGAAGGGCCAGCTGCGCTGCGCGCTCTTCATCACCGCCGACGGCTTTCCCGGACCGAGCCGGTTGATGCGCGGCCAGCTCAACCAGCCTGCGGCGAAGGGCGCGCTCACGTGCACGTTCGAGAAGCTGCCCGCAGGCGCCTACGCGGTGTCCGTGCTGCACGACGAAGATGATGACGGCGAGCTCGACACGGGGCTCTTCGGCATGCCCACCGAGGGCTACGGCGTCAGCAACAACCACGTGCCCGCGATGTCGAGCCCGACGTTCAAAGAGGCGCTCGTCACCGTCGCCGACGGCGAGCGCAAGGCCCTCTCTGTTTCGCTGAAGTACTGAGGCGATTCCGTGGCCACCATCGGTCAGGTCGTCGAAGGCCCGCACACCCGCATCGAGTTCGAGGTCACGGCCGCGTCGAGCGGAGGCGCGCTCCTGTCCTTCCGCGAGACCTATCAACCAGGCGCGTTCCAGCCACCCGTGCACGTTCACGCGAACCAGACCGAGCGCTTCACGGTCGTGTGCGGAACCCTCGGCCTGCTCGTCGGGGGCGTGAAGCAGGTGCTCGGCCCCGGCCAGTCGGCCTCGGTTCCTCCAGGCACGCCGCACACGCTCTGGAACGCGGGCACCACGCCCTGTGTGCATCAGGTGCAGCTCACGCCCGCGCGCCGCATGGAGGACTTCTTCGTCGGCATCGTCACGCTCGAGGCCGAAGGCGCCATGCCTCCCCGGCGTCTGTCGCAGGTCGCGCGCATCGCCCGCCTGTTCCTCGACCACGAGAACCGGGTGCCGTGGATGCCGTGGTTCGTCTTCAAGCCGCTGCTGCGAGCGGTCGCGTTTCTCGGCGGCGCGAAGAGCTGAAGCGACACGCGCAACGAACTTCGCGTGCCGTGCTTGTCTTCAATCCGTCGCTGCACGCCGTGGCGATTCCCGGGCGGAAGGATGACGCGCGACACGCGCAACGAACTTCGCGTGCTCGGAGTCGTCGTGAGTCCCGACGGCGCGAACAGCTGACGCGACAGGCGCGTGGAGTCATGCGAGGGAACGCGCCCGTGCTCCCCTTGTGGTGGACCAGAGCCCTGCCGTGGCGCGTGCTGCTCGCGGTCGGGCTCGTCACCGGCGCGACGGCACGGCTGTGGCTCGCCTTCACCGACCACGGCCTCTACTGGCCCGACGAGGTCTTCCAGTCCCTCGAGCCGGCGCACCGCATGGCGTTCGGCTACTCCATGGTGGCGTGGGAGTTCGTCGTCGGCGCGCGCAACGTACTGCTGCCGGGCGCCATCGCGTTGGTGCTCGAGACGCTCTCCGCCCTGAAGCTCGATGACCCGTTCATCTACGTGCCGGTGGTGCGTGTGCTCTTTGCGCTCTCGTCCGTCGGCACCGTGTGGGGCGTGTACCGGCTCTCCCGCGCGACCGGTTGCTCGTTGCCCTCGGCCGTCGTCGGCACGCTCGCGTTCTGCTGGATGAGCCTCGCCATCTATTTCTCACCGCGCGCCATGAGCGAGGTGGCCTCGGCGCTCCCCGTGACGTGGGGCCTCGCGCTGCTGCTCGAAGCGCCAAGCCGAAAGAAGCTGCTCCTCGGAGCGTCGCTGCTCGGCCTCGCGGTCATCTTGCGAATCCACTGCGGGCTCTTCGCGGCCGGCGCGGTGGTGGTGCTGCTCGCGCAACGTCGCAGGCGTGACGCGCTGGTGGTGTTCGCCGTGCTGTGCGGCTGGGCCGTCGTCTACGGGCTGCTCGACTTGTTCTCGTGGGGCAGCTTCCTGCACTCGGGCATCTCCTACCTGCGCTTCAACCTCATCGAGGGCCGCGCGGCCGAGTGGGGAACTGCGCCGCCGGCCTTCTACACGAAGTACCTCCTGAAGAGCCTCGGGCCCCATTGGGTCGTCATCGCCGTGCTCGCGGTGCTGGGACTTCGGCGCTCACCGGCGGTGGTTGGGCTCGCGCTCGCGTTCCTGCTCGGGCACCTCGCCATGCCCCACAAGGAGCTGCGCTTCATCGTGCCGTTTCTTCCGCTCGTGTGTGCGGGCGCTGCGGCGGGCGTCGAGCAAATGCTGACCTGGCGCTGGCAGGCCGGCGCTGGAGCTGCGGTCACGTTGCTGATCACCAGCGTGTTCTCGTTCGCGACGTTCCACACCTTGACGTTCG
Organism: Archangium gephyra; assembly: GCA_943370055.1. Lineage (GTDB taxonomy): Bacteria > Myxococcota > Myxococcia > Myxococcales > Myxococcaceae > Xiheimicrobium > Xiheimicrobium gephyra_A. The sequence goes on along the minus strand of CALRPN020000049.1, from coordinate 58,353 downwards.
AGCAGCTCGGCCGCTTCGACGCGGCGAGCGCGTACGACTCGGGCGGTCCGGTGACGCGGCTCTTGATGGTCGCTGGCCGCCGCGCCGACCTGTGTGGGCTGGGCCTCTCGAGTGGTGCCCGCATCAACACGTTCGCGTACTTCGCGCTGCACCGTGACGTGCCCCTCTACGAAGCACCGCTGCCCGACGAGGCGACCCGCTTCTACAACTACGTCATCGTCGAAGAGGGCACGCCCACAGGCGAAGTCGTCGCGGTCGATCACGGCGCAGCGTTGGTACGGCTGAACTCCGGCCCCTGCGAGCGCGACGCGTCGTTCACGCCCTGGCTCGACGACAGAACCCGCACCCTCTCCGCGAGCCCCGAGTCGCGTTTCAGACCTTGAAGTGCTGGCGGTACCAGGGGCGCTCGTGATGATCGACGGCGTCTTCGAGGCGCGGACCTGACGGGTCGAGCCGGCGCAGCAACGCGTCAAGCGTGAAATAATCTCGCTGCGCCACCACCGGCACGCCTGCGCGGATCAACGCCGCAGCAGCGACCCCGAAGCCGATGCGATAGCGGCGCTCGGGCACCAACCGCGGTCCGTCCGAGATGACCTGCGAGCCACACGCGGCGCTCATGTCCATCAGGATGGCGAAGCGCACCTGCTCGCGCTGCGCGACCTTCACCATCTCGTGCGCGGCTTGCACCAGAGCAGCCGTCACGTCGCGCCCGTCATCGAGCCGAACCTGCGCGCGCCCGTCGAGCACGTCGAAGCCGTCACCACCCGTGAGATCCGGCAACCCTCTCGGCGTGCCGAGCGCCAGATCTTCTGGACAGAACGCGACGCACTTCACAGTCGAAAGCGACGTCACGCGCGCCATCAGCGGATGCGGCCCGTTGTCACTGCCGTCGACACCGCACCGAAGGCCCGCCAGACACCCCGAGAACAGAATGGGCCAGGGCTGTTCCACCGTCGGAGCCGGCCACGCCGCTGCTTCTTCCCGAAGCCTCGCCAACCGCGTCGCTGGCAGCATGAAATGATCCTCCGTGCGCTTCGAACGGGCAGGCCCAGCGTGCGCCAGTTCGCGCGCCGACGCCAGCCGTGAGACAGTGAAACCGGAGCCACGACGACGCAGGGCGATTTCGTCATGGAGCTCACACTCCGCACTTCCTCTCGCCGCGGAGAATTTCATGTCGACTCGTCTCGCGACCAACACCCGCTACATGCCCTCCAACGCTCAAGAGCGCCTCACGCTGCTCTCGAACGCCGCCACCTCTGACGAGGCGCTCGGGCTGCTGCAGTCGGCGGAGACGAACCTGCGCCTCGCGCTCTGCTTCGTGCCCGGCGACAAGGGCGTGACCGAAGCGCTCGATCGCATCGTCGCCACGCGCGAACGCCTGCGTCGCTCCTCGTCGATCTGACGGGAGCATCGTCGTTGCCCCGAGCGGGCGCGGGCACTACGTCCTCGCCTCCATGAGCGAACCGACGTCGCCCGAAGGCAGCCCCCCGCCCGCGCCCTCCTTTCCGCAGCCTGCCCCGCGGCCCGTCTTCACGCCGCCGGCACCGAAGAAGCGCTCGGCTCCCTGGCTCTTCATCGGCTGTGGCGGCTTCGTGCTGCTCACCATCGTCGCGACGGCCGTTGCCGCTGCCGGCGGTGGTGCGGCCTCGGTCGACGACGACGCGGTGCTCAGGCTCAAGCTCGGCGGCGTCATCCCCGAATACGTGCAGAGCGAGGGCCTCGACGAGCTCTTCGGCCCGAAGCCCGTCACCGTGAACCAGCACGTCTTCAACCTGAAGAAGGCCGCGTCGGACAAACGCATCAAGGGCGTGCTCATCGAGCTTTCGCCTTTGCAGGTTGGCCCGGCGAAGATCGAAGAGCTGCGCGACGCCATCGTCGCCTTCAAGCAGAGCGGCAAGTTCGTCATCGCGTGGAGCGAGTTCATGACCGAGCGCGAGTACTCGCTCGCCATCGCGGCTGATCAGATCGTCATGCCGAAGGACTCCCGCTTCGAGTTCAACGGCTTCGCCACCGACCTCGCGCACTACCCCGGCATGCTCGAGAAGCTCGGCATCGAGGTGCAGTACTTCCGCTACGGAAAGTACAAATCTGGCTCGGGCGAGCAGTTCGGCCGCAAGGCGTTCACCGAGCCCGTGAAGGAGATGATCAGCGGCAACCTCGAGCGTGGCTTCACGCACTTCGTCGACGCCGTCGCGAAGCACCGCAAGCTCGAGGCCACGCAGGTGCGCGCGCTCGTCGAAGAGGCGGGCGAGAAGTCGGACTGGGCGCTCGAGAAGAAGCTCATCGATCGCGTCGCCTACTGGGACGAAGTCGAAGACGACCTGCGCACGAGAACGGGCTTGAAGGCCGACGACAAGGTGAAGTTCATCTCGGCCGCGAAGTACCGCCGCGTCTCGGGCAAGCAGGCCGGCCTCAAGGAAGGCAAACATACCTTCGCGCTCATCTACTCGGTGGGCCTCATCGTCGCGGGCAAGGGCGGCGTCGACCCGTTCTCGGGCGGAGACGCGCAGGGCGCAGACCCCATCATCCAGTCACTCCGCAAGGCCGTGGAGGATGAGGACGTCAAAGCCATCATCTTCCGCGTCGACTCTCCGGGCGGTGCGGGCCTTGGCTGCGACTACGTGCGGCGTGAGGTCGAGAAGGCGCGCGCGAAGAAGCCGGTCATCGTGTCGATGTCCGACGTGGCGGCTTCGGGCGGCTACTGGGTCTCGATGGATGCGACCGCCATCGTCGCGCAGCCCAGCACGTACACCGGCAGCATCGGCATCTTCGCCGTCGTCCCCAACCTCGGGCCCCTCTACGAGAAGCTCGACCTCAACAACGAGACGTTCAAAGCCGGCACGCACGCCGATGCGATCATCGGCGCGCGCAAGATGTCCGACGACGAAGCGAAGGCCTTCGACGACAACCTGCTCGGCTCGTACAAGCGCTTCGTCGAGCTCGCCGCGAAGGGCCGCCACAAGACGTACGAAGAGCTCGAGCCGGTCGCGCAGGGCCGCACGTGGATGGGTGATGAAGCGCTCGAGAAGGGCCTCGTCGACCGCCTCGGTGGCATCGAAGCGGCCATCGCGCTCGCCAAAGAGAAGGCCAGCCTGCCCGCCGACGAGCCCGTGAAGCTCGAGCTCTTCACCCCAAAGAAGACCTTCGTGCAGACGCTGCTGTCGCAAGACGACGACGACGAAGAGGGCGACGCGATGGCGCGCGCGTCACAGGTGCTCGTGCAGAAGGCCCTCGCCGCCTCGCCTGCCGCGACGCTGATCAAGAAGGTGCCCTTCCTCGGGGTCTTCTCGAGCCAGGTGCTGGCCGGTGAGCGGGTCTTCCCGATGATGGAAGAGGTCGTCGACCCCCGCTGAAGAGGTGCGCCGAGGCCGTTCGCGCTACGGTTGCCACATGTTTCAGCGCGCATTGCCGGTCCTGCTCCTCCTCAGCTGCTCCGCTCCCGTCAAAGGCGAGCGGCTGCTCGAGCTGCGAACCAGCCCGACGACCGATGTCGATACGATCAAGGGCTTGCTGACCCTCACCGCGGTCGCCACGACCGAAGCGGGCGGCATCGGCTCGGGCACCGTTCGGTTCACGAGCGACGTTGGCCACTTCAGCGTCGAAGAGGTGGCCCTCGACGAGTTCGGCAAGGCCGAGACCATCTTCTCCTGCGTCGCCGGCACCCACCCCTTCTGCGACACCCTCTCGGCCGCCGACGTCACCATTCAGTGGGACGGGCCCTCGGGCCGCACCACCGCCAGCCGCCGCATTCCCCTCCGTCGGCCGCCACCGCCCATGCTCACGTACTCCGGTGACGGTGGCTCGGGCACCGCGTGTGTGTCGCAGAGCGATTGTCAGCTCGGCCTCTCGTGCTTCGAAAACACCTGCGTCGGCAGTGGCGCCCTGCGCATCTCGCTCTCGTGGACCGTGGCCTCGGACTACGACCTTCACGTCATCACTCCGGGCAACAAACACATCTTCTATGCAAACCGCCGCGAAGAGGGCGGAGAGCTCGACGTCGACATGTGCGTGACGCCCACGGGCTGTCGCGCCACCAACGTCGAGAACATCTTCTGGCGCGGGCCGCCGCCTGCCGGCACGTACAAAGTCTACGTGCAGAACTTCAACGGGCGCGGCACCGGCAACTTCCGCATTCAGGTCTCGGGTGGAGCGCCGCTGGAGTTCACAGGCACCCTCCCAGCGACCCGCGGCGCCGAGTCCATGCAGTTCACCGTGCCCCGCTGAGCTGCCTTTTCAGTCAGCCCCGGCAGGTGCGAGGCGTGGCGGTGGTTAGAGGTGAGGCATGAATCGCTCCTGGCGCGTCGCCACCATCGCGGGCATCAACCTCAACCTGCACATCACCTTCTTGCTCGTGCTGGTGGTGGGCGCGTGGCCGTGGCTCGTCTTCGGTACCAAGGGCGCGCTCTTCGGCGCCGTCATGTCGCTGGCCGTGTTCGGGTGCATCGCGCTCCACGAGCTGGGGCACTCCTTCGTCGCGAAGGCCTTCGGCATTCCCGTCACTGACATCACGCTCACGCCCATCGGCGGCGTCGCCGTGCTCAAAGACCGGCCGAAGACGCCGACGCAGGAGCTGCTCATCGCCATCGCTGGCCCGGCCGTGAACGTGGTGCTCGCGCTCCTCTTCGCGGGCATCGGGGGCTGGCTCGAGGGGAAGGACGCGCTGTGGGCCGCCTCGCAGACAGTGATGCGTGAGCCGCCGCGCGCCGAGCACATCTGGGTGATGCTGGTGTCGGCGAACCTCGGCCTCGCGGTCTTCAACATGCTGCCCGCGCTCCCGATGGACGGTGGGCGTGTGCTGCGCGCGTTCCTCTCGTACGTGTTTCAACCCGAGCGCGCGACCCGCATCGCTGCAGTGGTGGCGCGCATCGTCGCCCTTGGCTTCGTCGCCCTCTGGCTCTTCGTGCCCAACATGAGCCCGATGCTGCCCTTCATCGCGCTGGTGGTGTTCTTCGGTGCGGGCGCCGAGGTGCGGGAGGCGAAGGTGAACCGCGTGCTGGCGCTCATTCGCGCGACCGATGTCGTGACGCCCTATGCGCCGCGCTTCGAGCCCGGCACCACGCTTGGAGAAGCCGTTCAGGTGCTGATGACGTCGCCGCTGCCCGTGTTCGCGGTGGAGCAGGCGGGCCGCCTCGTCGGCGTCGTTCGCCGGGAAGACCTGCTCGAAGCCGCTCGCGCGAAGGGAGCGTGGGGCTTCGTCTCCTCCGTGCTGATTCGGGAGGTGCCCGTGGTCGACCCGTTCGAGACCCTCGATGACGCGCGCTCGAAGATGCAGCGTGGCGTCGTGCGCGCCGCGGCCGTGATGCGGGCACATCTCTTTCTGGGACTCATCACCGAGCTCGAGCTCGCGCAGGCGATGGAGGTCGCCGAGCGGCTGCGCGCCACGGCTCCGCGCGACAGCCTCGGCCGCGAAGTGCGCTGAGCTGAAGACAGCGAACACCTCGCTGACCTGAATGCGCGAGGCGACGTCTGAGCGAAGCCAACAGCGACGACAGAAGCGTTGCGCGAGAATCACGCCGCGCTGACCTGAGACTGCGACGCGAGGTCTGAGAGGTGAAATCGAGCGCACGTTTTCATCGCACGTTGCATCCGTTGGGCACACCTCCACTCAGGAGAGCCAACGCATGCGCTCGCTCGCGCCTCACCTCGTCGTGTCGCTGCTCACCCTCGCTGCGTGCGACTGCGGCAATCCCCGCCTCTCGATTCACGACGGCACGTCGACTGATGCAGGCCCCCGCGCGAGCGCGTGCGGAAACGGCTTTCTCGAGCTGCCCTTCGAAGAGTGCGACTTCGGCATCGAGAGCAATACCGGTGGGCCGGCGGGTGCGTGCAACCCCGACTGCTTCCTCTCGCGGGCATGCCCGGCCGGGCAGCGCTTCGACGAAGCGACGGTGAGCTGTGTGGGTGACGTCGACTCCGGCGTCGTCGATGCGGGCGTACCGATGGAAGACGCGGGCGTCGGCGCGAAGGTGGTCGGCGTGCTGGTGGAGTACCCGGGAGCGTTGTCGACCAGCGTGCTCCATCCCGATGCTCCGATTGCAGGCGCCATCGTTCACCTGCGGCGTGCGGGCAGCTCACGAGACCTCGCCACCTTCACGACGCTGGGCGATGGGCGCTTCGAGTTCGAGCTCGCGCCGGGCGGTTCGTACCAGCTCGTCGATGAGGTGCCTCCCGACCTCTACAACGAAGCCAACCCGCGCCCGGTGCCAGTGGCCGCGGCGGGCCAGACGGTTCGAGCCGACACCCGCTTCCTGCGCAAAGGCGTCTCTTTCGTCGTGCGGCAGCTGAGCACCTCGACGGCCATTCCCGGCGTGGCGGTGACGGTGGTGGCGCCTGGCAATCGCGTGCTCGCAGGTCCCCGGCAGACCGACGCCGAGGGCTTCGTGCACTTCCCGCCCACGACGGAGAGGGGAACGATGGTGTTCGAGAAGTCCGGCTTCCGTCGCTACGAGCTCGGCATGCCGTCGGTCGACACCACGAGCACCGTCGTCGGAGGGTGCGGGCTCGAGGTGCAGTGACCGTTACTTGCGAATCTGGAACTTCACCTTCTCGGTACCGAAGGTGAACTCGTCGCCGTCGCGAATGGGGCGGCGCGTGACCTTCTCCTTGTTCGGCCCGAAGAAGGTGCCGTTCGAGGAGTTGAGGTCTTCGAGCACGAAGCCGCCGGCTTCCCGAAGAATGCGGGCGTGCTCGCGGCTGACCCTGTTCGACTCGATGACGAACTCGCAGGTCTTGCCGCGGCCGATGGTGACGACGTCAGTCACCATCTTGTACGGGTCGCGGTTCGCCATCACGAGGGTGAGCGACTGCTTGCCACCACCGGGCGCCGGGCGCGCAGGGGGCGGAGCAGGCTCGGGCTCCTCTTCGGGCGGCAGGTCTTCTTCGGGCGGTGGGTCGTCCTGCGGCTCTTCGTCGGGCGCGGGCTCGTCCTGGAAGTCTTCGTCGGGCGCGGGCTCGTCGAACGGGTTGCTCTCGTCCTCGGGCGCTGGCTCGGGTTCTGGCTCGGGTTCGGGCTCTGGCTCAGGAGCCGGCGCAGGGCGCTTCGGCGGCGCGGGCGCAGGTTTCGGGGCTGGCGGTGGCGGCTTCGCGGCGGGCGCGGGCTTGAGGCCCGGCGGTGCAGCAGCCGGAGCGGGCGCAGGTGCGGGCGTCGCAGCAGCGCCAGGTTGCAGGCCACGGCCGGGGACGATGTAGCCGTTGAGGCGGGCGAGCGTGAAGACGGCCTGCGCGACGAGCGCGTCGCGGCCGACACCCATCTCGTTGGACATGAGGTCGAGGGCCTCCCAGAGATGCGCGGGAAGGGCCACGGGCTTGGAGTCGGACATTGCGCGATGACCTTACCGCCCCACCGTCCGCTGTCGAACTTGTGTTTTCGGCCGTGGCACCGCATGGAACAGGCATGTCGCCAATTGCCACCTCGCTCTTCGACGCCACCGCCCGACCCAACCCTGCAGGCCACCGCGACCTCGACGTCACTGCCCTGCCCGTTCCCCTTCCCGAGGGCACCACGCTGATTGACGTGCGCGAGCCCCACGAGTTCGTGGGCGAGCTGGGTCATGTGCCAGGCGCCATGCTCGTTCCGCTCGCCACCGTGCCGGCTCAGGCCGTGACGTGGGACAAGTCGAAGCTGTACGTCATCGTGTGCCGCAGCGGTGGCCGCTCGGGTCAGGCAGCGCAGGCGCTGACCAGGCTCGGCTTCTCGCGCGTCATCAACCTCGTCGGCGGCATGCTGGCGTGGAACCAGGCGGGGCTGAAGACGGAGAAGTGAAGAAGGCACCGACACCACCCGCACCGCCGCTCGGGCGCCGCCTGTTGCGCTGGGCGCTTCGTGGTCTGGCCATCGGCCTGGGTGGGTTGGTGCTCTGCCTGCTGCTCTTCCGCTTCGTCGACCCGCCCACCACGGCCTTCATGCTCGAGCGGCGCCTCGAGGCGTCGCGTGAGAACGACAAACGGTTCGTGCTCAAACAGCAGTGGGTGCCGCTCGAGCGCATCTCGCCCACGCTGCAGCTCGCGGTCGTCGCGTCAGAGGACCAGAAGTTTCCCCAGCACTTCGGCTTCGACGTCGAGGCCATCGCCGACGCGGTCGAAGCCCGGTTCGAAGGCCGCTCCACGCGCGGGGCCAGCACGCTCACGCAGCAGGTCGCGAAGAACCTCTTCCTCTGGCCGGGCCAGTCCTTCGTGCGCAAGGGCCTCGAGGCGATGCTGACGGTGATGCTCGAGGTGTTCTGGTCGAAGGGCCGCATTCTCGAGGTGCACCTCAACGTGGCCGAGTTCGGTGACGGCATCTACGGGGTCGAGGCTGCCTGCCGCGCCTTCTACGGAAAGAGCGCGAAGCAGGTGACGCCAGAAGAGGCAGCGCTGCTGGCGGCCGTGCTCCCTGCGCCGAAGAAGCGCAGCGTGAAGCACCCGAGCGACGTGGTGAAGGCCCGCGCTGGCTGGGTGGTGGAGCAGATGCGCGCGCTCGGCCCGCACTGGCTCGAGGACGTGAAGTAGGCGCTACTTCTTCTTCGACGACTCGGCCTGGCAGCTCTTGGTGCACGCCAGTCGAAGCTTCTTGAGGTTCGCGTTGCACGCCTCGGCGTCGTTGTGGCTGTCTTCGCCAGGGTGCTTCGCGCCCCCACCACCCTTCTCGGCTTTGCGGCAGTCGGCAGCCATCGACTTGAGCAACTCGTCACACGTCTTCGCGCACTCGCGGTTGGCAGCGAAGGCAGGCAGGGGCAACAGCAGAGCGAGCAGCAGGAAGCGCATGGCGGAGTGACTGACGAGAGCGTGTCCTGATTCAGCGCGGGGCTCAAGCGGGGCGGCGTCGGTCAACTGGACTCCTTTCACTGGCGCCGGAATCGAGCGCCCGGCTACGAAAGGCACCCCGCATGAGCCGAGACGCGTTCGCGCTGACGTTCGCCATGGTGTGCACGGCCCTCCCCCTGCTCGTGGGGTGGTGGGTGTGGCGGCGCCCGTTTCTGGCCGCGAGCCTCGACGTCACCCCCGACGCGCCGCGTTCGTTCGGCTTCAAGTGCTGGTGGATTGCGGTGAAAGCGAGCAGGGCTTCAGAGGTGGCGCAGGCGCTCCAACAGCTCGAGCTCGCCTCGCCCCTGGGCCCCTGCAACTGGGCGTGCGGCCTCGAGCGGGCCCATCGAGGGCTGGGCAGTCGCCTCGCGTTCGTGACGCCGGCGGTCGACGGGTGGGTCTTCGTCATCAACTGGCCCGCCGACTCCGAGCGCGACCTCGAGCCGCTCGCCAGGTTGAGTGCTGCGCTGCGGCGGCCGGTGTTCGGCTTCGGCTCGCATCGCGGAGTCAACGCCGCGACCTGGTGCATCGCCGAAGGCGGCCGCATCAAGCGCGCGTGGGGCCGGGCCGATGGACGCACGCTGTACGACCTCGGCGTCGAGACGGGTGATGAGCGCGCGCTCGACATCTCGTTTGCGGCGGCTCCTGCGCACGACGACGACGAACGCTGGGAGCGCAACGCGCACGAGTCGACGGTCATCGCGCTCGCCTCGCGGTGGACGCGCGACCCCACGACGCTCGAGGCGGTGAAGACGCCGGGCGTCGGGCTGCTGCTTCGACGGAAATAGTCCGGGCTCGACGGCCGAGTGATGCCGAAGAGCTCAGAGCTCTTCGAAGCGCGCGGAGAAGTGCCGCAGCGCCGGCGGCTGCTCGACGATGCGCAGGCCCTTGAGCTGCTTCGCCTGCTTCGCGACGCGCTCGACGACCTCGATGACGAAGTCCATGTGGCTCTGCGTGTACGTGCGCCGGGGAATCGCGAGCCGAACGAGATCCATCGCGGCGGGTTTCTCGGTGCCGTCGGGCGAGCGGCCGAACATCACGGTGCCGATCTCACAGCTGCGCACGCCGCCTTCCCGGTACATCGCTACCGCGAGCGCCTGACCCGGGTACTGGAGCGGGTCGAGGTGCGGCAGCAGCGCGCGCGCGTCGAGGTAGACCGCGTGGCCGCCGATGGGCACCACGATGGGCACGCCGAGCTTCTGCAGCGCCTCGCCGAGGTACTCCGTCGAGCGCACGCGGTAGCGCAGGTAGTCGTGCTGGACGATCTCCGAGAGCCCCTGCGCGATGGCCTCGAGGTCGCGGCCCGCGAGCCCGCCGTAGGTGGGGAAGCCCTCGGTGAGGATGAGCAGGTTGCGGCACTGCAGCGCCCACGCGTCGTCATCGAGCGCGAGCCAGCCGCCGATGTTGGCCATGCCGTCCTTCTTCGCCGACATCGTCATGCCGTCGGCGACGCTGGCCATGTCACGCACGATGTCGACGACGTCGCGGTGGGCCTGGCCCGGCTCGCGCTGGCGAATGAACCACGCGTTCTCGGCGAAGCGGCAGCCATCGAGGAAGAGGGGAATCTGATGACGGTCGCAGACCGCGCGAACGGCGCGCAGGTTCTCGAGGCTCACGGGCTGACCGCCGCCCGAGTTGTTCGTCACCGTCACCAGCACGAGGGGCACGTTGGCGCGGCCGTGCTCGTTGATGAGCCGCTCGAGCGCCTCGACGTCGAGGTTGCCCTTGAACGGGTGCGGCACCGAGGGCTGCCGGCCTGCGGGGTAGAGCAGGTCGACGCCGGTGGCTCCGCTCGCTTCGACGTTCGCGCGCGTGGTGTCGAAGAGCGTGTTCGACGGCACGACCTTTCCTCGCCCACCGACGACCGAGAACAGAATCTTCTCGGCCGCGCGGCCCTGGTGCGTGGGAATGACGTGCTTGAAGTCGAAGAGGTTCTTCACCGCCGCTTCGAAGCGGAAGAACGACGGCGAGCCCGCGTAGGACTCGTCGCCGCGCTGAATCGCAGCCCACTGCTCTGCCGACATCGCGCCCGTGCCCGAGTCCGTCAGCAGGTCGATGAGCACGTCGGCCGAGTGCAGCCCGAACAGGTTGAAGCCCACCTCACGCAGCCGCGCCTCGCGCTCTTCGCGCGTCGACAGACGCAGGGGCTCGACGGACTTGATACGGAAGGGCTCGATGATGGTGCGGAAGTCGTTCACGAACGCGCTGCTTAGTCCGGGTCGGCGCGTGCTCCGCGTGCATCGTTTGCGCGGTTGAGACGCGTCAACCGAGGCTCACCACTGGAACGTCTTCGCCCGCTCACACGAGGAGGCGATCTTGTCGCAAGTGGTGGTCTTCGTGGCAGTGGGTGAGCCGCCGTCGGCGGTGGCGAGCGAGGCGCACTGGTTCGTCTTCGTGTACGGGCGCAGCGTCTCGATCTGCTCCGCGTAGCAGCTGTTGAAGTCAGTGACGGTCGCGGTGCAGGTCGTGTCGGCCATCACCATCGCGCACGCGTCCGAAGTGCCGCCGTCGCCGACGACACTGCCCTTCCCTGCTTCGCAATCGGTGAACGCCGTCTGACAGGCGCCGATGCCTGCATCGAGCCCGCTGAACGCCGAGCTGAAGGCGCCGACCACGACCGCGCCGATGTTGCAGCTGAACGTCTTGCGATCGGCCGTCGTGTACGCGGTCTCGAAGTACTTCTGACGGTCACGACAGAGCTGGCGCATCTGGTCGGTCGAGAGCGTCGAGACCTGCGAGTTACCGGGCAGGCTCGTCTGCACACCACCACACGCGACGACGACGGCACAGGCGAGCACGGCTGCGAACACACGCTTCATGAAGACCTCTGGGAGAAAGTGAGCGCGGGACTGTACGGCCGATCGACGCGGCGTCACGAAAGCTGATCGCTCGTCGTGGCGCCGGTCGACTCGAGCAACGCGCGGTACCACTCCAGCGCGCGCTGCGTTCGACCCGCGAGGGTGTTGGAGCCCCAGAGAATCGAGAGGGTCCTCGTCGTCTGCGGCGTGGTCTTCGTGCGCTGCGCGTCCTTCACGGCGTTCGCGCACGGGCCGTCAGCGTCGAAGAGACAGAGCAACCCGCCGAGGTCGATGGTCTGCCCGCCCTGATTGAAGACGTACGCGCTGCCTTCTGCAGCGAGCCCGACACGAAACGGCGGCTTCGCGAGCGACAGATCGACCACGCTGATGGGCAACCCCGAGTGCAGCGACACCACGTTGCACGCATCGACCGCCGCGTTGATGGAGCCCAGCACGCCTTCACCGACCGCTCGAATCAGATACTCCGACGCAGGCTTTCCGCGGCCAGTCGGTTTGTAGCCGCCGTGCCGAAGCAGCTCGCGCACCGCCGAACGAACCGCGTCGTCCGACGAGAGCGGCGCCGATGCAGTGGACGAGAGCAACGACATGATGGCCTCGACGCGCCCGAGCTCACCGAGCGGTTTTGGAAACGTGGTGACGAACCAGCGCGTGTCGAGGAGTGGATGAGGGTCGACCTGAACCATGGCGCGCACCCTCGAATCAGCCGAGCGGCACCGCAAGGGCGAAAACCGCCCCTCAAACGACACTCGTTTTTCGCGTTGCGTGAACGTGACTGCCGGGCCGGTAAATCGGCCTGAGCGCGATTCTGGATGTGCGCGTTTGGATTCCTCAAGAGATCCAGGGGTTTACATGCGCGCGCGTGCCACATAGGGTGCCGCCGGTCAAAAAAGAGACAAGCCGCTACAGGCCGCTACGGTCAGCCAAACCGGCACGAAAGGCCCTCACGTGAGCCAGGAGCGCCCCGACGCGTTGCTGAAAAGCGCGCTCGAAAAAATCGTCTACTTCGAAGCGCGCGCGTCGCAGCTGACGAACGACCTGTCGACGGCGTGCGCCGAGCGGGAGCGCCTGCGCTCGGACCTCGCCCAGGCCTCACAGCGGGAGATCGACCTTCGTCGCGTCATCGCCGAGCTCGAGGTGCGGTCGACGCGTGCACACGCCGAGCGTGAAGAGAGCGCCCACCTCGCCGAGGCGCTGCGGCGCGAGCGTGCCGAGCTGCTGGGCAAGATTCTGGAAGCCTCGAAGCTGAACCACGCCGATGGGCACGATCCGTTCAACCTCGCGTCGTTCATCTCGGAGCTGCGCAGTGAAGTGCTGCTGCGGCGCGAGCAGGACGAGGCCAACGGAACGCCGCTGCTGGTGAACCCGCCTGCAGAGGCACCGGTCGCCGTCGAAGCGCTCGAGCCCTCGTTCATCACGAAGGAAGCCGAGAGCCTCAAGTCGCAGGGCCGGCTCACGGTGTCGAAAGACGAGCTCGCCTCGCTCGAGCGCGCGTTCCCCTTCCCCGGGCGCTCGGAGGAGACGCTGTTCGGCTTCTCGGTGCGAGAGCTGACCGCCCCAGACCCGTCGGCCCGCGCCCGTGCTGCAGAGCGACTGACCGCGCTCGCGCACCCGGCTGCGGCTCCGGCCCTCGCGACGGCGCTGCATGCCGAGACCGAGGCATCGGTGAAGGTGGCGCTCTTGAATGCGCTCTCGACGCTCGCGAAGGTCGAAGCGATTCCCGTCATCGTGCCGCAGCTGAGCGCTCCCGCGGCCGAGGTGCGCATCGCCGCGCTGAAAGCCCTGCTCAAGCTCGACCCGACGCAGGCCGGCCCGCACCTCGCGGCCGCCGTGAAGGACCCCGACCCCGCCGTGCGTCGTCGTGCTTCGCTGCTCGCGCTGGGGCTGCGTGGCCCGTCGGCGCTGGAGCTGGGTGAGACGGCGATTCGTGACGAGAACCCCGACGTACGCTCGCTCGCGGCCCTGGTGCTCGGCGCCAGTGGCATGGAGTCGGCGCGCCCGTGGCTGATGCAGGCCATGCGCGACCCCGAGGTGCGAGTTCGTCGCTCGGCGAGTCAGGCGCTCTCACGTCAGCTCGGGCAGGACGTGAGCCAGCTGGTCGACCTCGACGAGGCCCAGCGCCGCCGTGAAGTGCGTCGGCTCGCGCAGGTGCCGTCGAACCCGGTGAAGGCGAAGGTCGTGGCTGCGCTGCCGAAGGTTCAGGCGCGCCCGTCTGCGTTGCACGCTGTCGCGGTCACGTCGCAGCGCGCGCCGCACCTTGATGCTCCCGCTCCCGTCGGAGCCGCCGCGCACGTCACGCAGCACACGCACGCCGCAGCGCACGTCGAGGTCTCTCCCGTTGCGGCACGCTCCGGAGTTGCCGCGCCCGTCGCACAGCACACGAACGTCGGGGCTTCCGTCGCAGCGGACCTGGACGCCTCCGCTCCCGTCGGCGTCGCACAGCACACGCACGTCGGCGCTTCCGTCGCAGCGCATCTCGACGCCTCCGCTCCCCTCGCACGCACGGACGTCAGCGCTCTCGCGCACGCCGGGGCCGCTCCAGTCCCAGCGCACGTCGGAGTCGCCTCGCACGGTGACCTCAGCGCTGCCGTCTCAGCGGGCGTCGGAGTCGCACAGCGCGCTCCAGCGCACGCCGTCGTCGAGCAGCAGGTGGTTCTCTCGCATCGCGCGACGCCTGCCGTGCATCACGAGTCGTCGCTCCACACGGGCGCTGCGCCGTCACGCGTCGCCGTCGCGGTGCTCGAGCACGCGCCCGCGGTCGACGCCTCGCTCATGAAGGGTGTGCTCGTCGAGCTGCGCGCAGCGATTCGCGGTCAGCCTGCCGACGTGCTCGCGACCTCTCTCAACACGTCACTCGAGTTGGTCCGCGCAGCGTGCGCGGCGCTCATGGAACAAGGCCAGGTCGTTCGCCGTGGCCACAAGTACTTCGTCGCCTGAGGAACCCTCACGCATGGAAACGCCCTCCTACACTCCCAAGCAGGCCGCCGAGCTGCTGCACATCACGCCCAAGGCGCTCAAGGGCTCGCTCGACAAAGACGTCTTCTCTCCCGAAGACGTGTGGGACCTGCGCGCGAAGCTGAACCTGTACCCGCCGTCGGTCGGCACGCGAAAGCAGCTCTTCCTCAACTTCAAGGGCGGCACCGGCAAGACGTCGCTGTCGACCTCGTACGCCTGGCGCCTCGCTGAGATGGGCTACGGCGTGCTGCTCGTCGACCTCGACAGCCAGGGCCACGCCACCAAGTGCCTCGGCTTCGAGGGTGAAGACTTTCAGCACACGCTGCTCAACGTGCTGGTGAAGAAGGCGCCCATCACCCAGGCGATTCAGAAGTCGCAGCTGCCGAACCTCGAGTTCATTCCTTCGAACCTCACGATGTCGACGGTCGACCTCGCGCTGATGCCGATGGCC
The DNA here is from genome assembly GCA_943370055.1 of Archangium gephyra. Lineage (GTDB taxonomy): Bacteria > Myxococcota > Myxococcia > Myxococcales > Myxococcaceae > Xiheimicrobium > Xiheimicrobium gephyra_A. Next base: position 43,350 of record CALRPN020000049.1, on the reverse strand, counting down.
GGCCGCGAGTTCAAGCTGAAGAACGCGCTCAAAGAGGTCGAGGCGCACTACGACTTCATCATCTTCGACGCGCCGCCCTCGTTCGGCCTGCTGAACCTGAACGCGCTCATGGCTGCCGACGACCTCATCGTGCCGGTGCTCGCCGACTTCCTCTCGTTCCACGGCCTCAAGCTGTTGTTCGAGACGGTGCAGAGCCTCGAGGAGGACCTCGGCCACGTGCTCGACCACGTCTTCATCGTGGTGAACGCGTTCAACGCGACGTTCAAGCTCGCGAAGGAAGCGCTCGAGGCGCTCAAGACGCACTACCCCGAATACCTGATGCCGCAGGTGGTGCGGCAGTGCACGCGGTTCGCGCAGGCCTCGAGTGAGGGCATGCCGATCTTCGCGTTCGACCGTGACTCGAAGGGCGCCAGCGACGTGCAGGCCCTCATCGACGCAGTGATTGGGCGACTCGCGAAGAGCGCCAAGGTGCAGCCGCCGGTGGAAGCGAAGTCGGCGTGAAGACGATTCTCTGGAGGACACACGCATGAAGAAGGCATTCGACGCGAACGTCTCGCGGGCCCGTCCAAAGCTGAGGCTGGGCGCCATGCTGGGCACGACCGATGGACCCTCGATCTCGCAGGAGACCGTGGAGTCGCTCGCCCAGGCCATCGCACAGGAGCCGGTGATTCCCTCGCGCGAGGAGCCGGTCGATTTGTCCCAGGCCCTCAAGGCGAAGCTCACCGCGCGCGCGTTCAAGCCGACCGCGGCCGAGGTGCTGTCGTCGGCGCTGCAGACCGAGGTGCCCGCCGCCGTCGCGCACGTGGCCGTGGTGGAGCAGCAGGTCGAGGCCGTGCAGGCACCTGTCGCCGTCACGCACACGAAGGTTGCTGTCGAAGCCGTGCAGGCACCGGAGGTCGTCATGGCGCAGCCGAAGCCCGTCGTCGTCACGCACACCGTGAGGGCCGCCGTCGAAGCGCCTGCCGAGGTGCGTGAGGTGCAGACGGCTCCGCTCGAGGCGCCGATGCCCGACGCGACCGACCGCCGCGAGAAGCTGCGCGAGCGCCTCAAGGCCGTGCGGGAGAACCCGCGCCCCGAGCCGCTGCCCGAGACCGTCGCCGAGGCTGGCGTGCTGGCCGTGGAGCGCATCGCCGCGCTGCAGAGCGAGCTGTCGAAGACGCGCGCCATGAACCTCGCGCTCTCGCAAGACCTCGAGGCCGCCCGCCGTCAGGCCGAGCGCGCCACCGAAGAGGCCCGCCTGCGCATGGACGAAGCGCGCCGGCTGTCGGCCGAGATGGAGGGCCGCGTCACGCTGCTCGCCGACCTCGAGAAGGAGCTCGCCTCGCTCGAAGGTGAGCGCAACGAAGCGCTGCTCGCGCTGCAGGAGTCGCGTCAGGCCATCGAGGCCGGCGAGCTCGAGAAGCACGAGCTGCGGGAGTCGCTCACCGCGAAGGACCAGGAGCTCGAGGCGTCGCTGCAGGAAGAAGAGCGGCTGGCGAGCGAGCTCGAAGAGGCACACGAGGCGATGGGTGGGCTGCGCCGGTCGGCTGATGCGCTCAAGAGCGAGCGCGACACGCTGGCCCGCCAGGTCAGCGACCTGACGAAGGAGCGCGCCGAGTTGCTCGAGGCCCGCAAGGCGCTCGAGGCGGTGCACCGCGCGCTCGCGAAGGCCTCTGCGCTCGCGTGACGTCGACGTCGCACCTGCGAGAGCTGCACCAGGCTGACGTTCCCATCGCGTCGCACCAGCTCCTTCGGGGGCTGGCTGCGCAACCCGAAGCGTCGCGCGCATGACGCGGTCGAAGCATCGGCTCGGCTCCGCCGCTTTCTCCAATGGCGCCAAGGCGTCAGACCTGCCCGACCGGAACGTCGCCATCACCGTGAACGCTCCCTTCGACTTCGTGAACGCGCTGGCACGTCGCCTCGATGACGAGTCAGTGCAGGCCATCGCGTCGGCTGACTACGGCTACCGCGCCGACGACGTGCGGCGACTGCTCGAGCGGATCAAGGCTGGCCACGCGGCCGAGGTGCTGACGGAAGCGGATGGCACCTTGCGTGAGGTGCTCGAGCTCACGCGCTGGTCCGATGCCGGAGATGCAGCGTCACAGCTTCGCCGCTTGTTCGCGTGTTCGTGTCTGCTCGCTGCGAACGGCTTCGACTGGCCGCTGACGGCGACGATGGCGATCGCGGTGGAATCCGCACTCGCGTTGTCCATGCACGACGAGTTTCAGCGCTTCGTCGAGACACTCGTTCCCGTCGACCCGGAGGCGCCTGAAGCGCAGTTGCCACTGCTGGCGAGCGTGGTGCTGGCCGCGGCTCGTCGAGATCAGACTCCTGTGAAGTCGGCAGCGGCGCGTCTGCTCGAGTCGGCCGCCGACTGGGCGGTGCCGTTGATGAGCGAGCACCAGGCGTCACGGTGGCTCGTGCTGATGGAAGGGGCGTCGCTGTGGCCCGAAGCGCCCAACGAACTCCGTGCCCTCGCTGAGCGACTTCGAGCAGCCCAGAGGTAGCGAGCCGGAGCCCTCAGCAGCAACAGTGACCCCAGGTGTCGACAGCCAAGAGCTCGCCGCCTTCGCCCACGACAACGAGGCCATCGCGCCCGGCAGAGACCCCGTACGAGGCGTGGAGCGCGGGAGCATCGTTCTTCCCTGGAACGTCGAGCTCGACGAGCGCACCGTGCCCACTGACCGACGGCCTCGCCCTCCATCGCCCAGACCGCTTCGTCCACGTCCATGACTCGGTGCTCAAGACGTGATCGAAGACGTCGAGTGTTCCGTCGGCATGGAACTCGAGCCGGAAGAGCGGGCCGCTGTCCTGAGTCGAGGGCGCGTGAACGCGCAGCTTCGGGAGCAACACCCTGAGGCCCTTCACGGAGTGCACGTCATCGCCGATGAGGGTGAAGTACCCCGCCGTGTGGCGAAACTCCTCGAACTCGGGGTCCTGAGCGAGGCGCTTCAGCAGCCGTCTGTCGAGTTGCACACTTCGCGCGAGGTGATCGAAGGCCTCGGCCGTCGACGCTGCGGGACGGCACCCGTCAGAACGAATGGAAAGAAACACCGAGGCGGCGAACTGGTAGCGGGCGAGCGCGTACGTCGGGTCGACCGCGATGGCTTCCCGGAGTCGTTCCGCGGCGGCCTGCCAGTGCCCTTCCTTCGACAGTGCGCTCCCCTCGGCCTCGAGCGTCCTGGCTGATCGCGGCCCGCCGTCGCTCTGCGCGCTCGCCAGCAGAGCAGACAGCACGGTCGCGACCATCGCAGGGATGCGCCTCGTGGGAGTCATGACAGTCACTCAGCGAATCCTCGCGCTGGAAGGTCCGCGCTGCCAGAGCAGCTCACCAGTCGAGAGGTCGAGCGCCGACACCACCTGCGGGTCTCGAACGAACAGCAGCCCGTCCTTCAGCTCCACCTGATCGAAGTGCGTTCGCCGGGGCGTGAGGCGCGTGGCCCAGCGCTCCTTCTTTCCGGCGACGTCGACGCGGACGAGCTCGGTCGCAGCTCCTTCACCAGTGCCCGTCGTGCGAACGACGAGCGCATCACCCGCCATCGACTCCGGCGCGACGCGAAGGAACTTCAGCTCGAGTCCCGAAACGCCCAGAGCCACCCCGTCAGCGCCAAGCACCTCGGAGCGCGACGACGCGGGCACCGACCTGAGCGACAGTTCACGCCCGTCGGACAGCGCCAACTTCCAGTCATCCACAGTGCCTGTGGTGCAGCCGTTGCTCTCGACGCTGCCCACCGACTCCGTGGCGAGCGTGAAGGCCAGATACCTGCCGTCTTGCGACTGGAAGCGCACCGCCTGCGACGGCACGTCGAAGCAGCCCGTCTCGTACCCCTCGAGCACCGCCAGCACCGGGTTCGCCACCCTCACGCCCTTTGCCGACTTCTTCACCGCGAGTGTCGAGGCGTCCCGCGCGAGCAGTCCGTCTCCCGTCCGCAGCCAGAGCAACTCTCCGCTGAACGCCACCCAACGTTCATCGTCGATGCGTTTGCGTTGAAGTACCTCGCCGCTCTTCGGGTCGACCGCGACCACCCGAACGCCCCCGGGGTCCTCTTCGCCCGAGGAGTTCTCCTCGATGACGAGCACCCGATTGCCGCTCAACGCAAACGCCCGCACGGCGTCGATCGGCCCCCAGGTCAGCCACGCTTCGATGGTGCCGAAGATGATCGCCATCGCGACCGTCGTGCCGACGACCGAGATGATGCGGTCTTTCCACTTGTCGGTCATCGGGCGCTCCGCGAGAGCCAGGCGCGCATCGCCTCGACCATGGGCTCGGTGACCTCGTGGGCCGCGTCGAACGACTTGAACTCGACCTCGTAGCCCCCGCTCGCCAGCACCTCGTTCGTCGTCACGCCGTTCTCGTACGGCAGCACGGTGTCGCGGGTGCCGTGCAGCACCAGCACGCGTGGGCGCTTCTTCGCTCCGGCGACGGCCTTCAGCTCGGGCAAGGTACGGCCGCTGATCAACACCACGCCGTCGATCAGCTCAGGCTCGGTGAGCGCGATGGCCTCGCTGAGAATCGCGCCCTGGCTGAAACCGAGCAGCGTGATGCGTTCTGCGTCGATGGCAGGGTCGCTCTTCAGCGCGCGAACGAACTCGACGATGCGAACGCGCGAGGCCTCGGCGGCGGCGATGTCATGCACCGGCCCCCGTGGCGTGAACTCGACTGGAAACCAGCTGAACGAATCGGGGCCTCGCACCAGCGGCGCACGCAGGCCGATGACGACCGCGTCAGGCGCCACCATTCGGCCCAGTGAGAACAGGTTGCGCTCGTTTCCTCCGAGCCCATGAATCACCACGAGGGCCGCAGACTTCCCTGCCCTCGGCTCGGAGCGAACTGACTCGAGCAACGGCTGCGTCGGAGTCACCGCCGGCTTGCGACACGCGACCAACAGCAGGACCAGCAGCCACGAGCGCCTCATCACCACTCCTTGACGCTGCAGTCATCGAGGTTCCACGTCGCCGTGCCGATGACGCTCACCGTTCGTGGCTCGAGCTCGAGGGACCAGCGCACGTCCATCGCCAACGACACCATCGGCAGCTCGGAGCGGCCGCACGACGTGCCATCGGCTTTGAAGATCTCGAGGTAGCCCGGCTTGTCGCTGCCCGACCCGGGGGCGCGAATCACCAACGACTCGTATCGTCGACTCGTCACCACTGCAGTGAACTCACCGCCAGGGCTGGTGAAGCGCGTGTGCTCGTACCGGCCGTAGAGGAACGCGCCGAACGACACGAGGAACGTCATGAGCGCGAGCGCGGCGAGCAGCAGCCCGGGCACCAACAACGAGCGCGGCTTCTGCAAGCTCACTTCTTTGGCTTCACGGCTGGGAGCGGAGGCAACGTCTGTCGGACGGCCTCGAGCGCCTCCACTCGTTTCGAGGGGGCCGGGTGCGGCACCGAGAGCCCCTCGAGCGTGGTGAGCGCTTCGCCGTACTCCCGCACCTCGAAGCCCGACGCGTGCAGCCATCGCGCAGCCTGCGCGTCGGCCGAGAGCTCGTCTTCGGGTGTCGCCTGAGTCTTCTCGCCATAGCCATTCGTCATCAGCGTCTGGACGAGGTTGTCTCCCATCGACGTCAACGCGGGATCGTTCGGGTCGAACACCGGGTTCATGCCGAGCTGCTTCTGCTGCTCGTTACTCGCGCTCACGGAGGAGGCGGTGAGCTGCCGCATCAGACACTGCAGTTCGTTCTGCTGGCGCACCAGGTCGAGCGCGTCGTTCGCCGTCACGTGCGCGACCTCGTGCAACACCACTCCAGCCAGCGCTCCATCGTGTTTGAGCGCGGTGAGCAGGCCGCTGGTGACGAGCACCGTCGAAGGAGGCACCGAGAACGAGTCGGTCTTCGTGTCCTCCACCACGAGGAACTGCCACGCCCGCGCTGGTATGTGGGTTCGCATCGTGCCGACCACGCGACTGAGTCGAACATCGGCGTGGGTCGTTCTGCCTGCGACCCACTTCGCCAGGGCCCGCGCACCGATGGCCTGCACTTCGCCCTCGGTGAAGGCCTGCGATCGCTTCGCACGGCAGGCCCTCTGCTGGGCCAGCATCGCTTCCTGCTCCGCGGCGAGCGCGGCCATCGAAGGCATCGGCCTGAGGCCATCGTCACGCAGCCGAGACGCCAACGTCGGCCGACAGGAGCACGCCAATGTCACGACCAACGACACCAGCGTACTCCGGGTCATGAGCACTCCTCGCTACTTCTTCGCCGCCTGCAGCTCGTTGGTGAAGGCCGGAACGCCAGAGGCCTCGAAGACCTGGCCGTCCGCGCGCGCCTTCGACAACGCCGCGATGCGATCCTTGTTCGAGGGGTGGGGCTGGAAGATGCCGCCACCGTCAGCGAGCTTCGCGATGAGCTTTTCGTACTCCTTCGGGTCGTAGCCGGCGAAGGACATGATCTCGGCGGCAGTGCGATCGGCCGCGTACTCGTTCTTCTTCGCGCTCTCGGCATCGGCGCCGTTGCCGACCTTGACCAGCGCCTCGACGATGAGGTCGGTCAGCTTCTTCACGAAGTCGGCGCTGAGGTTCGAGATGTCGAACGTGGGGAGGTTCAGGGCGCGAGTGAAGTCGCCACCAAACGCAGAGAGGCCGCGGGCACTGGCGTTGAGGCTCGAGGTGACGCCCGACTCGCGCGCCACGCGCTCGGCGTCTTCTGCGACGAGGGCCATCGTGCACATCGACCCCTTCTGCACCTTGTACGCCTCGAGCGCGTGTTTGCCGGTGACGTGGCCGATCTCATGACCGAGCACGCCCGCGAGCTGGGCTTCGTTCTCGACGGCCTTCAGGAGCCCCGTCGTCACGAACACGTAGCCGCCGGGCGCCGAGAACGCGTTCACCGACGGGTCGTCGAGCACCATGAACGTCCACCTGATGTCGGGGCGCTCGGAGTTCGCGGCGAGCGCCTTGCCCACCTTGTTCACGTACTCGTTGAGCGACGCCTTCTCGCCCGTCGGCGGCGCGACGTCCTTGTTGGCGAGGCCGTCGAGCGGCTTGCCCACGACGTCGGCAGACAGCTCGGTGTAGGGGCCCTTCGTCTTCGAGCCGAGCACCACGGCGACTGCGCCGCCGATCTCACGCTCTTCTTCCCAGCTCACTGCCTGGGTCTTGAGCTTGTCGCACTGCCGCTCCTTGTCTCGGCGGCGCGCGTCGTCGGCGGCCATCTGATTCGACGCTGAGGTCATGCCCCGCACGTCGCCGCGGGAGGCCGAGTTCGCGAAGTTCTTGAGGCCCGCACACGAGGTGACTGCCAGCACCGACGCCAGAATGACGCGCTTCACTTGGCACCTCCCGTACGCTTCGCGACGAAGGCGACGGCATCTTTCGCTTCCACGGCCTTCGCGGTCGCTTCGACGCTGATCAACGCGCGCGCGAGCTCTTCACGATTCGGTGTTCCCGACGCGGTCTTCACCGCGGCTCCACTGAGCGCCTTCGTCGCGGCACCTGACGACGCGAACGCCTTGGCGTCGATGGGAGCGCCGTTGTCCTTCGCGAGCGTCTCGGGAGCGGGCTTCGACGGCGAGAGGTTCGCCTGCAGCGTGAACCCCTTCACCTTGCCTTCGATGGAGTGGAACTGCTTGTTCTTGTCGTCAGCGCCCTGCCACGTGACCTCGTCGCCGACGTTCAGGGTGCCCACCGTCTTCGCCTTCGGATCGGCCTTGTCGAGCACCTTGGCGTCCTTCGACTTGATGTACAGCTTGCCGCCCTTCGGCACGGCCAGCGCGGGCGCCGCCAGCAACAGACAGGCAGCAACGAGGTGAGTGAGTCGACGTGTCATGCGGTGTGGCTCCAGTGGTGTTGGGAGTTCACTTCTCGAGCGCCACAGACCCGTCCCAGTCGGGCGGTGGCGCGTTGATGGAGAATTGGAAACAGCGGGACTTCAGCGTCTTCGACGGCCCATCGGAAGGGCGAAGCGTCAGCACCTTGTCGAACGCGGCCTGCGCCTCGGGGAAGCGGCGGTTGCGGTAGAGCGCGAGCGCGAGGGCATAAGCGTCGAGTACGGCCAGCGTCTCAGCGTCGACCTGGCCCGTCAGTCCGACGAGCTCGTAGATGCGCGTCGAGATGGTCTTGCCCGCGACCTTCACGGTGTCGACCTCGCGAGCCACCACGTCCTTCTTCACGGCCTCGAACGTGTTCTGGCCCATGAGAATGAGGGTGTCGTAGTTCTTGTTCGCGGCCTCGAGGCGGGCCGCCAGGTTCATGCCGTCGCCGATGGCGGTGTAGTCGAGCAGCTCGTCAGAGCCGATGTTGCCGACAAGCAGCGTGTCGGTGTTGATGCCGATGCGCGTGTAGATGTTGTCAGGCAGGCCCTCTTTCGCGAACTCGGTGCGCAGGCGCTTGAGCACCTCCTGCATCTCGAGCGCGCCCTTGCAGGCCTGAAGCGGATGCGTCGGGGTGTGAATGGGTGCACCGAAGAGCGCGACGACGGCGTCTCCGATGTACTTGTCGATGCACGCGCCGTGGTGACGCAGCGCCGGCGTGACCGCCGTGAGGTACCGGTTCAAGAACCGCATCAGGCCCTTGGGGTCTTCGCGGAACTTCTCGGACACGGTCGAAAAACCCTTGATGTCCGAGAACAGGGCCGTCACCCGAATCGCTTCGCCGTCGAGGCGCGGCAACGTCTTTCCTTCGATCATCAGGTCGACGAGGTCCTCCTCCATGTACGCGCGGAACATCTCCTTGATGCGCTCGCGTTCACGGCTGGCGAACAGGCGCTCCCACGCGACGGCGAGCACCGAGGCGATGGTGCCCGCGAAGCTCGGCATGGCGGACAACACGTGCACCTTCGTCAGCACCAGGAAGCTGCCGGTGATGAGGAAGAAGCCGACGTAGATGAGCGCGGGCCACCCGACGTCGACGAAGACGTTGCGCACCACAAGCACGAGCGCGCACGAGAGAAAGCACATGAAGAAGGTGAAGAGCACCGAGGCCCACAAGGGCGCGTCGGTGATGAAGCCACGGTGCAGCAGGTTGTCGAAGATGGCGGCCTGCTTCACGACTCCGGGCGTCGCCGACTCGAGCGGCGTCGCCTTGCCGCCGTCTCCGGTGCCGAGCGCGAAGCCCGCGAGGAAGACGTACTTGTCCTTGAAGCGCTCGCCCTTGTCTTTGCGGTCGCGCAGCTTGAGCACGTCGACGAGCGAGATCGAGGGGAACCGATCGGCCAGCTTGCCGCCGTAGTCGATCCACGCGGCGCCATCGCGATCGATGGGGTAGCTGCGCGGGCCGATGGTGAGCTTGCCCGGCTCGATGACGACGTGATCAGCGCCGAACGCATCAGCCGCAGCAGCCACCGGGAAGGTGACGTAGGTGTTGGTGCCGTCGGTGTACGCGAAGCGCGTGCGACGCATCTTGCCGTCTTCATCTTCTTCCTGAAGCACGAGCCCGTAGCCCGACACCGCATCTCTCACCGCGTCGATGGTGGTGACGGGGTTCGCCTGCAGCATGCGGCCGGTCTTCTGGCCGACGCCATCGACCTCCTCCTGCTCCGGCAGCGGCGGCAGCGTCAGCCCGCCCTTCACCTCGACGGGGAACGCGTACACGCGCGCGCTCGCGGCCAGCTTCTCGTCCTGCCGCTTCGCATCGGCTTCGGCCTTCGAGGGGTCGACCCCTGCGTCGCCCGGCTCGGCGGGGAACTCCTCCGACGGAAACTCCTCCGAGGGGAACTCCTCTTCGGCCCCCTTCTGCGGCTCGTCGGGCTTCACCGGCTCGAGCGCCTTCGCCACCTTCTGCAGCGGCGGGTGATTCACCGGCGTCTCGACCTTCGGCATCGGGCGCGCGGTCGCCGAGACGTTGAAGCCCAGGTAGAGCGGAATCGCGTTCTCGGTGAGCGTCTGGCCGAGCGCGAGGTCGCCGGTGCCGTCGCCCTTCATGTTGTCGAGAATGGCGTCGAAGATGATCTGCTTCGCGCCCGCCTGGTGCAGGTACTCGAAGACGTCGGCGTAGATGACCCGGTCGTACGGCCATGAGCCGTAGCGTTGACGCAGGCCCTCGAGCTCTTCGATCTCCTTGAACGTCTTGTCGTCGATGGCGACGATGATGATGTCGTCGCTCTGCTTCACCGCGCCCCAGGGGAACCAGGCCTTGCCCGTGAACTTCTTCACGCCGTCGTCGTAGGCCGAGCGCTCGTCGTCGCTGATCTCGAGCAGATCGAACTGCCACCAGACGAACGAGACGAGCGTCGCGAGCACCGAGACGCCGACCATGACGAGCCAGTTGCGGGTGAAGCGCAGGCTGATGACACGAAGGGCTTTCCGCACGCGGGGCGGCACCATAGCTGGATGACTGGGGCTGATCCCGCTTTCGGCGCGCTAGTCTGCGGCGCCATGACCCTGCCCCGCCTCGCGCTCCTGCTCTGCGCTCTGCTGGCCCTGCCCTCGTTCGCCGACGACGAGATGTACCGGGACCCCGCGTCGAAAGAGACGCTCTTCATCGCCGGAGGGCCGAACGTCTCGTACGCGAGCCTCAAGCGAAAATCGCTGCGACCGCTCAACATCGTCAGCCACGACGACAAGGCGCGAGTGATTCGCGTGAAGTTCGACCGCAGCGAGACGGTGTGGTCGCTCACCTTCGACGCAGACCACACGCGCATCGTCTGCGAAGCACCGGGCGAGCCGCGGCAGGTCTTCGAGCGCGTCGCCATCGAGCGCGACCCGCTGGTGCAGACGGCGACTGGAGAACAGACCATCGCCATCACCTCGCCGAAGGAAGAACAGTCCATCTACGAGCCGAGCACCGACTTCACCGGCACGGTCGGGCCTGACGCGGTGTCCATCGAGGCGACGTCGTTCGACGCCTCCGGTGCGGTGCAGGCGAAGGCCCGCATCAAGTCGTTCAAAGCGGGCACGCGGACGTTCAAGTACCGGGCGGCGAAGGCGCTGAACAACATGTCGCTGGGCTCGAACCGGTTCCGCTTCGTCGCCGAGTTCAAGAACGGCGCAGTCGCGAGCACCGAGCTGCGGGTGTCGTTCCACGAGTACGAGGGCGAGATGGCGAAGCCCGTCATCTATCTGTACCCGACGACGGTGCAGCAGGTGCGGGTGACCGTCGCTCCACGCGGGGGCGTCACCGTGTCCGATCCTCCGTACGGCGAGGGCTGGAGCGTGAAGGCGACACCCGAGGGCGTGCTGCAGACGAGCGATGGCCGCACGCACCCGTACCTCTTCTGGGAGAGCGCGCTCACCGAGCGGCCCCTTCCGTTGAGAGACGGAGCGGTGGTGGCCCGTGAGCACGTGCGCGCCTTCCTCGACGAGACCCTGCGCACGCTCGGGCTGTCGAGCCGCGAAGCCGAAGACTTCACCGCGTATTGGCTGCCGCTGATGACCCGCTCGCCGTTCGTGGCCGTGCGCTTCGCGACGAGCGACGAGATTCGTGAGGCGGCACCGCTCGTGATCGCGCCGACGCCCGACACCCTCATTCGAGTGCTGATGGACTTCCGCGCCCTCGACGCACCGATGAAGTTGCCACCGCAGCAGCTCACGCCAGCGCCCGCGCGAAAGGGCTTCGTCGCCGTCGAGTGGGGCGGCCTCAAGTACAAGGAGCGCTCGCACCGGTGAGCTGGCTGGTCGTGGCTCTGCTCTCGGCGCAGCTCGACGCGGGCGTCGTCGAGGTCGTGGGCACGTACCCGGGTGACGAGCAGATGTGGCGTGGGCTTCTGTCGAAGCGCGAGCCTTTCGAGCTGCCTGCACCAGCGGTCGCTGCCATCGCGCCGCATCACCTCATCGATGGCTTCGAGCTGGCCGGCTTCTGGAGCGCGCTCGCGAAGCAGCAGCCGTCGACCATCGTGCTCGTCGCGCCAGACCACTACCTCAAAGGCGGCGGCGTGACGGGAGCGCGGGCCGTTCGCTGGCCCACGGTCTTCGGCCCGCTCGAGCCTCACCCGGCCCTCGCTGATCAGCTCTCCCTCGCAACGAAGGACCTCGTGTTTCAGGGAGAACACTCGGTGCACGTGCACGCACCGTTCCTTCGTGCGCTGCTCCCGACGGCCCGGTTTCTGCCGGTGCTGCTCCAGTGGGAGACGCCTCGTGAGCAGCTCGAGGCGTTGGCGCAGAAGCTCGACGAGACGCTGCCCCCCGATGCGCTCGTCGTCGCGAGCGTCGACTTCTCTCACTACCAGCCCGAGCCGTGGGCCTCGTTTCACGACGAGGCCAGCCTGGCGACGGTGACCAGCCTCGACCTCGATGGGCTCTTCGCTCGAGAGGTCGATTCGCCCGAGTCACTCTTCGTCGCCCTTCGCTTCGCACAGCTGCGCGCAGCCGAGCGCGCTACCCGCGTGCTGCACACCAACTCGCAGCGCCGGCGTGAGCAGCTGATGATGGACTCCACGAGCCATCAGTACTTCGTACTGACGAAGGGTGAGCGACAGCCTGTGCCCGCCATCACGGTGACGGTGACGGGCGACGTCCCGGCGAAGTCGGGGCTGGGTGTGGTGGGCCCGTGGCGCTGGTCCCTGGCCGGTGACGCCGGCATGCCCTCGAACGCGGCGCTGGCTGCCCTGCGTGGGAAGGAGGACCGGTTCTTCATGGGCTCCGACGCGACCGTGTTCGCCCTGGAGCCAGGCCAGCGGCACATGTTGAACGTTCGGGGCCAGTCGCTCGTCGTGACGGGCGTCGGGCTCTCGAAGCCTCTGCCCGAGAAGCTCGAGGGTGATTGTGTCGTGGCAGTCGCCTCGCGCGAAGGCGTCTCGGAACAGCTCGCGCTCGAGCGGGCTCGGCAGCTCGTTGCGCTCGGAGCAGATGTCGTCGTCGGGCGTGGCTTCGGAGCGCTGCGTGCCATCGAACAGCTCGACGGTGGCGTCTTCGGGCCTTCGCTCGGCGCGCTGTTTCGCGACGGGAGAGCCCGCGTGCTCGGGGTCACCTGTGCTCAGGGAAGCACGCGAGCCCACTCGGTGCCCGTCATCGTCACCGGCGGCACGCCTCGCCTCGATGCGGTGTTGCTCGAGCGTGAACGAGGTCTCTCTCCCGACTGAGCGCCAGTCGCAGTCGTGGAGGTTCAGCTACGGAAGTCAGCACCAGAGCAGAACCACGCCCGATGGCCGCATGGTCGGACATCGCGCCGATGGCGCGACCGTGCGGCACTGCGGTGAGCGTGCGCATCACCGACCGAGCGCGTCGCTCAGCAACCGCACCAGCCGCCCTCGCTGCGTCAGTCCGGGCTCGTCATCCACCACCAACTCGTCGTCGGACCACTCCGAGTCGTCGTTCTCGGGGAGCGCCTCGAGGCCGCGCATGAGGTCGGTGAGCTGCGCCGCACACGCGTCGATGGTCGAGGGCGAGGCCACCGCGAGCAGCCGCTCGGCCAGGTAGAAGAGGGTCGGGCTCTGGTGAAAATCGAGCGACGTGAACAGGTGCAGAAACAGCTCGAGGTCTGGCGGCATCAGCGACGCGAAGAACGACGAGCGCGCGATCTGCCGCAGCGACGCATCGAGCTCGAGCAACTGCCACCAGTCGAGCTCACGCATCGAGAGCCGCAGCTCGGCGGCCGACCGGAGCAGCGCATGACGAAACCGTGGAGTTCGAGCCGCTCCGACGCTCGCCACCACGCCGTCACGAAGCACCAGCCCACGCGCGACCCGCTCCTCCAGCTGCGGGCGTGACGATACGGCCCGCTCACACGCCTCGACCTCGACGCCGAGCATCAGCGCGCGCTGCACCGCCGCCACCTGCACCTCGAGCGCGTCGTCGCCGAACGCCAACAGCAGCAGCTCGCGCAGCGCTGGGGCTGCCGCAGGAAACTCCTCGACGATGGCGACGCGAACCACGGGCGCCTTGTCCGACTGCAACACCAGACGGAGCAGCTGCACCACCGGCGCGACCTCGTTCGCCATGTGACAGAGCACCCGCGCTGCGGTCTCGCGCACCAGCGACGATGCGTCGAGCACCAGCACCGAGCCCAACAGCGGTGCACGCGCGGCGTTCGCCACCACGCTCACCAGGCTCGCGCGAACTCCCTCGTTCGGCTCGGTGCGCAGCCGCTCGACCAGCCCCGCGTCTCCTTCACGCAAAGCCACGGTCCACGCGGCCCAGAGTCGAGCTGGAGCGTCGTCGCCGCTGAGCCGATGCTCCATCGCCGCGAGGGGCTCTCGAAACACCTCGTCGAAGCTGTCGGGGTGCTTCGCCATGTGGGAACGGAGAGTCTACTCACGCGGTCGACCGTTCTCCGCAGCGCCCGCCAGCGACGAGGGCCGCAGCCCGTCATCGACGAGCAGACGCTCGTCCTTGGCTACAACGAGAAGGTGTTCGCGATTCTGCGCGAGCTGCGGGAACTCGAAATTTGGTGCGTCATCGACGCCGCGCTCCTCGACGCCCGGCGTGGTCACGGCTGTTGCTGCAGCTTCACCGCGCACCGATTCGTCTCGAGCGGCTGCGCCAGAACGAGCAGAGGCATCAGCACAACGTGCATGCGCGGCTTCGGAGGTCACCTGCGCGGCCGCCTTCGCGTTGCGGAACTCGGGGCGTTCATCGACGGCGCGGTGCTGTTGCTGCAGCTTCACCGCGCAGCGATTCGTGGCTGAGCGTGGCGATGAACGCCTTGCGGATCTCGGCGGGCGGTACTCGACGCCCGGCGTGGTCACGGGTGTTGCTGCGTCACCTGCGCGGCCGCCTTCGCCTTGCGGAACTCGGCGCGCGCCGCGTCGTACTTCTTTCGCAGCTCGCCGTTCTTCGCGACGGGCCCCAGCGGCGGAGACGGCGCATCGACGGTGATGCTGCACTCGTTGATCCACTCGTAGAGGGCGATGGACTTCACCAGCATCTTGTCTTCGCCCTGCAGCGGCCCGTCCGCCACGCGCAGGTCGTGCTGCCGGCGAATCAGCTTCACGAAGTCAGGGTGTGACTTGCCGAGTCGTTCGTCGAGGAACGCGAGCAGCTCGGTGTCGCGAAGGCGCAGCATCTGGTGCACCTCCTGCTCGTCGATGGCGAAGAGCTGCTCGGTGTCGCGGTAGATGCACAGGTTCAGCGCGAGCAGGTGGCCGTAGCCGCAATAGTCGCAGCCATTCCACAGCGAGGCGAAGCCGGCGATGAGGTGAAAGCGCGTCTCACCGAACGTCGCGATGAGCTCGTTGGTCACCTTGTCGGTCTGGGCGGCCCAGCGGAAGAACCCCATGATGCCGCGCTGGCGCACGAGCTCTTCGTCGAAGGTGATGTGGTACCCACGCACCATCACCGCGAGCTTCCGCTCGATGTTCAGAAAGGTGCGCTCTGCGAACGACAGTTCCCGGCTCATCGTCCCGTCCCCATCGCACGTTGAGAAGCGAAGCTCTCGCGGGTTTCAGTCGAGCTCAGCCACTTGAGGGCCTGCTCCATGGTCGCAGTCGCTTTGGCAGCCTGATCATTCGCGAGGTGCATGACCCAGAGCGCGATGCCGCGGAACTGCGAGCGGTCGTCGACCCACGCTGAACGCTTCTTCTGCGCGGCCACCAGCTGCTGCAGCTTCACCAGCTCGGGCCGCGCGTCTTCGGCGCAGTCGGTCACGCCGATGGTGACGAAGATGATCTCGGTCGCGTCCTTGAGTTCACCCGAAACGCTGCTGGTGACCTCGCGCACCGATTGCGCGTTCAGCTTGCCGAACAACTCGACTCGCAGCTGTCCGCCAGTGTTCTTGACCTGGCAATTCGCAGAACCCACACGCACCCCGGACCGTCGAAAAGCGGCCGGACCCTCGCATAGCCCCGAGGAAACTCAACTTTGCGGGGGGTCCATTCTCACTCGTCAATCGGTGTGTGGGATGACTCACCCCTTGCGTCGCCGTGCACCTCGGCCGGTAGGGTTTGCGTGTCTAGACCGATTCATCACCGGAATGGACCAAGCGACACGGTGAAAGCCAGGTCGCGTGGGGGAGGCGGGCCCGACGTTCTGGGAGCCTCCGGGTCACAGGGTCCAGGTGCGCGCTTCAGGGGAAGGGCGCATCGAGGTGCTGAGTCGCTGCTCGGTCTGGGCGGCAGTTCGTCGTGTGACCCGTGGGAGGAACCAAACAATGCAAAGACGCAATCGGGGGAGCGTGCTGCTGGGCGCGCTCATGGTGGTCTGGAACGTGGGGAGCGCGATGGCTGCGCCTCCAGCACCGGGAACGGCGCCGATCGTGCCGCGACCGCTGGCGACAGGCTTCTCGACGATCGAGCAGCGCTACGTCTACGCGCCGCCCGACAAGGGCAGACTCGAGATTCCGCTCGCCCTCGGCACGGGCGCGCCGAACGAGGTCTTCATTCAAGAGCCCGTCATGTGCCAGGAGCAGGCGCGGGCGAAGGTCACCATCGACTACGACAAGGCGGCCAACACCGTTCGGGTGCGCGGCAAGTTCCACAAGTCGCTGCCGTACCGCATGAGCTACACCCGCCCTGTCGACGTCTCGACGCCGTACAACCAGTTCCCGGTCAGCGTCACCAACGGCAAGTGGCAGATCTGGATCGTCGGCCGCATGCTGTTCGAGTCGACGTTCTATTACGACGCGCTCACGCTGCAGCTCATCGGCAACGAAGCCGACTTCCCCGCGGGCCCGCCGCCGAACTCGATCCCCGTTCCGGTGCCGACGATTCAGATGCTGTGCACGCCCATGTTCGAGGGCAACCCGCAGGGCGACGCGAGCATCGACACCACCTACCGCTACGACCAGATGCTCGACATGCTCGGGTCGGGCGGAACGTACGTGGCGTTCCTGCCGTACAACCTCTGCAAGCCCGATGAGTACGGCCCCTATTACATCAACGGCGGGCTGCACCCCTCGCGCGCGATGAACTTCGATCAGATCCTCGCGAGCATCTGGGAGGGCACCGGTATGGCGATCTCGACCAGCCTCGAGCCCGACCCCAAGCCCGGCTTCCTCGACGGTCGTGACAACACGATGATCGGTTGGGGCGGCTCGTACCCTGCGCAGATTCCCAGCGGCTACTCGGTGCAGCCCATCAGCGGCCTCATCCAGACGATGACCAGCTGCCAGACGCACATCGAACCGAAGTTCCCTCCGGCGTACTTCAACATCTGTGGCGGCTGAAAGGAGACAGACCATGAACTTCATCAAGACTCTGATCATCGGCCTGCTCGTCTCGACTGCCGCGCTCGCTGACCCGCCCTGCAACCCCATCGCGCCGACGCCGATCGGGGCGCCCGTTCCCGGCCTCACGCCGGCCCAGGTCGCCCTCTTCAACGCAGGCAAGGTGGCCTACGAGAAGAACTTCACGGTGGCCGAGGGCCTCGGGCCCCTCTTCCGTGAACGTGCGTGCGTCACCTGCCACGGCTTCCCCGTCACGGGCGGCAGTGACAACGGCACGGTGAACAACGTCACCCACTTCATGATCAACAACGACGGCAACTGGATGCCGGCGCTCGAACTCGGTGGCCCGGTGATTCAGCACCGTGACATCCGCTCCGAGCCGGGTGGTGCGAGCTGCCCGCTGGTGGCCGAGAGCGTTCCGCCGCTGCCGAAGATCACCACCAGCCTTCGTCACAGCCCGCCCGTGTTCGGCTTCGGGTTGCTCGACGCCGTGGCAGACGAGGAGATTCGCGAGTGGCAGGGCAAACAACCGTGGAAGGACCCGAGCGTCATCGGCTTCGCGCAGTTCGGCACCGAGCTCGAGTCGCTGATTCGGCTGCGCGCGTTCACCTTCGACGTCTCACGTCGGCAGCCCGCGGGCGCCGCGCGCGTGGGCCGGTTCGGGTGGAAGGCGCAGACGCCGACCCTCTTCCAGTTCACCACCGAGCCGTTCAACATCGAGCTGGGCATCTCGACGCCGTTCTTCCCGCGTGAGAACTCGCCCAACGGAGCGCCACTGCCCGCAGGCTGTCTGCTCGCAGGCTCTCAGCCGAACGACGCGCTCAGCGCCAACTCGCTCAAGCTCTTCCACTTCCAGGCGCTGCTCGCCGCACCGGCACCTCGGCCACGCACGCCGCGCTCGTTCTACGGAGAGCTCATGTTCCGCGTCGCGGGCTGCGCCGATTGCCACCGCCCGACGATGCGCACCGCGAGGGACTACTACATGCCCCTCGCCGACGGCACGGTCACCCGCGTCGCTGCGTTGTCGAACAAGCTCATCGCGCCGTACTCCGACCTGCTCATTCACGACATGGGGCCGGGGCTCGAAGATGGGCGCGTGATGGGCGCTGCCGGTCCGCGGTTCTGGCGCACCACGCCGCTGTGGGGCACGCAGCACAAGACGCGCTTCCTGCATGATGGCTCTGCCGCGAACGTGCACGACGCCATCGAGCGTCACGGTGGTGAAGGCGCAGCGTCGGTCACCCGCTACGACGCGCTCAACGCCGCTCAGAAGGCCGCGCTGATCGAGTTCGTCGAAGGGCTCTGATCAGCTCCTCGTCGTGAAGCAGGCGCGCTCCCGGCACTCGTCGGGAGCGCGTCGTCGTTTTCGGCTCGACAAGCCAATCTGCGGAGCGGGCGGGCTCGGGTTCACTTCGGCGCGGGCGACCACGGAAACGAGCACGTCTTCTCGCCACACCGCAGCGGCGCCTTCACCTTCGTGGTGACGGCGCACTCACCGAACTCGAGGCGAATCAGCACCCGCTCGGCGCACTTCGGCTCCAGCCGAACGCTGTGCTGCCCTTCGACCTTCGCCGCCGCGACCGCGCCTGAGCGGTCGACCATCAGGGTGAGCAGGTGCTCCGACGGCAGGCGCTCGCGCACGAAGGGCTTGCCCGGCTTTCGCTCGGGCGCCGCCACCAGACACGCCTCGAGGTCGGGCAACGCGTTCGTCAGCGTGAGCGTGGCGCGCTCAGCCAGCAGGCCTCGAAAGTCGAGCGTCGCCGGCTCGTCGGCCTGCGCGAGCAGCATCATGATGAGCGTCACCATCGGTGTTCACTGTCGCCGAACGGTGCTCAGGGAAGCAACACAGCGGTGCAGCTCTCGCCGTCCTGGTCCGTGCAGCTCAGCTCGAGCGCGCCGCCATCAGCCACTCCGCGGCAGTCACGCCGAACGTCGAGACACCCGGGGCAGGTCTCGTCGGGTGCGCGCACACCACCGTCGGCCAGCGGAAGCTGTCCACCATCTGGCGTCCTCACGTGACCGCCGAGCCCGATGACCGTCGCCATCAGCGGCCCGCTCGTCACCTGGCTGCCGCTGGGTGGGAGCTGCACCTCGCGAGCGCCGATCACCTCGAGCCGACAGCTCGAGTCCGATTCGATGGTGACGATGCCCGATGGTCCACACGTGCCCTCGACGCGGAAGGTGATCCGCTCGGCCGTGTTCCCACAGGGAGGTGTCGGACGGGAGGTCGCAACCAGCACCCAGGTGGTGCAGAGCAGCGCGATGGCCTGCAGCAGACGTCTCATGTGAGTGGCTCCGGTGAGCGGTGAAGGGTGTGAGCGAAGAGGAGCGCCAGCGGCACCATCGTCAGCGCGACGAGGTCCGTGGGGTCGGCGATGATCCGATGGTGACCTTCGACGCCCAGTGAGGTCGTCACCCACTCCAACGTCGACGCAGTCGTTCGCGCCGCAGCGTCGGACAGCTTGATGACGGTGAAGAAGAGCGTGGTGGCCAGCGCTCCCGCGGCGAGACGCAGGCGAAGCGAGAGGCCGAGCGGCACCAGCACGACCGCGAGGAAGAGCGGCAACACGAAGCAGCCCGCGAGGTCAGACAGCTTGCCCGTCAGCGCGTTGTGAAACCGGGCCTTGAAGAACGCGTCATTGAGCCAGAGCAACAGCACCGCCCCGAGCGGCAAGACGCTGAAGAACTCGGGGTGACGGGAACGCACGCGCGCCCGCTGTGCAAAGCGAAGTCCTGCTGATCAGCGTTCTCTTTCCGACTGGTTCGAGCACCAGCTCGCGCACGAGCACCACCGCTGCGACACGAGCGCCAGCGACAGCCGTGTCAGGTCCCGCCGCCAAGCAGGAGCAGCGCCAGCACCGTCGTCAGAAAGTACGGCACCATCGCGGCAGCCGAGGCGTAGTCCTTCGCGAGGCGCTGCCCGAGAAAGAGGCTGACGATGCTCGCGGCCGCGAGGAACGCTCCCACCAGGCCGAGGCCGGTCTCTCGCAGGAGCACCGTGGCCAGCGTGCCCGCCGCCGAGAACACGCCCGCCAGCACTTCGAGCACGGTGATGACGAAGAACAGGAAACCACTGAGCACCCTGAAGGGCGTCTTCTCGAGGTAGCCCGTCACGTACGCCTTGTTCCCCTTCCAATCGAAGACCTTGTCGAGGCCCGACTGAAGGAAGAGGACGGCCAGGAACGCTCCGATGAAGCCCTGCGCCAGCAGCACCCCGAGGTCTCTCATGGGGGCGCTCCTACTCCGGCGACCCGGGCCCTGTCGCGAACGCGTGTCTGCGAGGAGGAATCGACGGCCGGGGGACCTTGTCTGCTGGCCCGCCACCTGCATTGATGCACGTCACGTCCCTGGCTCAGCCGGTAGGCCCCGGACAACGCCGTCACCCGCCACGAAGATCTGAGGACCTCCCGCATGAAGATCCGTCTGCTCGCTGCCGCACTTGCGTTCTCGATGTCGATGCTGTGGGGCTGCACGCCTGAGACGCCGAACGGAGGCGGAAACTCGGCGAGCGGCTCGGTCGCGACCAGCCGTGACGACTCGCTCGTCTACGCCGTCGACGCCGACCTCGACACGCTGTTCGTGGTGAACGCGAACGACCCCGGTGACTTCAAAGAGGTGAAGGTCGGGCGAGGCCCCGAGAAGGTGCTCGTCGGCCCCGATGACACCATCTACGTGGCCAACCGCTACGGGCGAAGCGTGTCGGTGGTGCGCAAGGGTGAAGCGACTGTGAGCACGACGCTGGAAGTGGGCGTCGAGCCGGCCGGCCTCGCCGTCTCGTCCGACAACAAGACCCTCTTCGTGGTGAACAGCACCTCGCGCACGAACCTCGAGACCGGCACGGTGATGGCCTTCGACGTCGCGACCCAGCAGCTGAAGTGGGAGACGGCAGTCGGCCCCGAGCCGCGCGGCATCACGCTGCTCGCGAACGGTCGCGCGATGGTGACGCTCTTCAAGAGCGGCGACGTGGTGACCCTCGACGTGTCGAAGGGCACGGTCGAGCAGACGGGCTCCGACGTCTTCAAGCAGCTCAACCGCACTGCGCTCGGCCTCACGTCGACCAACGTGGGCGGCGCGGAGCCGTCGCCGTTCGGTCCTCCCAAGCTCGAGCAGCAGGGCCCGCAGACGCGCCGGCCCCGCGCGATGCAGGCCATCACCGCCAACCCCGACGGCACGCAGGTGTACGTCGCGGCGCTGCTCTCGACCGACTCGACGCTCAACACGCGGCCTGACTCGACGGGCGCGGGTGGCGGCAGCCCGAACTTCCCCAACAGGACCGACACGGGCGGCTCTGGCTACGGCTCGACGGGCGCGTGCGGCATCAGCTCGGCCGTGGCCGCTCCGGCGCTCCTCACCTTCGACGAGCAGGGCGCTGCGCAGGTCGACGACGTGCAGCTGTGCGACTTCAGCGCGGCCGAGCGTCCTCCGATGATGCTGACCTCGAACGCGCCGGGTGTTCCCGTACAGGGCCCGACCGCCATGGCGAGCGACCCTTCCGGCGCCTTCCTCTTCATCGCCAACCGCGAGTCGAACAACGTCAGCATCATCCCCACCTCGCGGAAGGGCGGCGTGAACTCGGCGCAGAAGCCCTTTGGTGGCGTCAACGTCGGAGACTCGAGCCAGCAGGTCGTGAACGTCGGCTCCGGCCCGACGGGTGTCGCGGTGGCTCGCGATGGCAAGACGGCGTGGGTCTTCAACGCCTTCGACCACTCGCTCTCGAAGCTCTCGGCTGACAGCGGCCTCGTGAAGCAGGTGAAGGTTCAGAAGCTGGGCGCTGACGTGCTCGCCGCGAACGTCGTCGCTGGCCGCAAGCTCTTCTTCAGCGCCACCGACCCGCGCATGAACAACCCGCAGCTCGGCATCAGCTGCTCGACCTGCCACGTCGAAGCGCGCGAAGACGGCCACATCTGGAACACCACTGAAGGCCCGCGCAACACGCCCTCGCTCATCGGCAAGAAGCTCGACCAGACGGCTCCGTTCCACTGGAACGGCGAGTTCGACACCGTGAGCCAGTTCATGCTGCACACCACGCGTGACCGCATGGGTGGCCAGGGCCCCTCGGAGGAGATGGAGAAGCAGCTGATGGCCTTCATCACCACCGCGCCCACGCCGGACAACCCGTTCACCACCTCGACGCCGGCTGACGTGCTGGCCCGCGGCAAGACGGCCTTCGACAAGGCGGAGTGCGGCACCTGCCACACCGGCGCGACGCTGACGGACAACAAGTTCTACGACGTCGGCACCTACGCGAAGACGGGCAGCGTCACCGACCGCCAGGAGTTCCTCTTCCACGGTGGCCTCAACACGCCGTCGCTGCTCGGCATCGCGCGCTCGGCGCCCTTCCTCCACGACGGCAGCGCGCCCACGCTCAAGGCCCGCATCCTTCAGGGCAAGGACCTGAACAAGCACGGCAAGACGGCCGGCCTCACGGCTGACGAGGTCGACGACCTGGTCGCCTACGTCCGCGCGCTCTAAGCCACCAGACGATCCCCCCGCAGGTGAGAGGCGCCCCGCTCGAGTTGAGCCGGGCGCCTTTCCTTTTCTCGAGGTCAGCTGGCCGGCGCTGCAGCTTCGGTGAAGAGGCCTTCACTGGCGGGCACGACCTTGCGTGGGCGGCCTCGCTTCTTCGGCGCCACCGCCTCGACTCCCGGTGTGGACACCGTCTCGGCGCGCGGGGTCGTTCGACGCAGCTTCGGCAAGGTGACGAGCGCCAGCTTCTCGCGCAGCGCCTCGTCCGCTTCGGCCATGACGGTGAGCCATGCGTGCAGGCGATGGGCCTTCTTCAAGAGCTGCTCCTGATCATCGTCGAGCGCGCGGCGAGCAGCATCGAGCGCGACCTCGGCGTGCGCGACGGCCACGTGACGCTCCTGCACCCGCGAGACGAGCTCGTGCAGCATGGGCGCGTCGACGTCGGGGAACTTCACTTCGGGCAAGGCAGAGAACAGCTGAATGAGGCGGTGAAGGTCGGGGTTGATCAACCCTGACCCGGGCGTCGGTTCGATGTCGTTCATGGTGGCTCCGGTATGACTGAATGCGCGTTCAGTGTCTCACGATTCGGGTCGGCCGGGCAACGATCAGAAACACTGGAGTTGGGCCGCGCCTCGTCGATGCTGCGGCGCCGTGAACGCTCTCTTCCGCTCCTTCTGCCTGCTGTCGTTGTCTCTCTCGTCGGCGTGCGCGCCGCGCCTGTACCTTCGCCACGAGACGCCACCCGCGCTCGACGCCGCCGGCATCACCTCGGTGACGGTGCAGGGCGTGACGCCACAGTCGGGACCGAACGTGCTGCAGGCCCTCATCGACCCGATGAGCGGGCTGGCGGCGGCGATGCTCGAGCCCGAGGTGGTGAACCTCACCGAGCGCGAGCTGCTGCAGACCTGCGCGATGGCCGTGGCGAACCGGTGCACCGCGCAGCCGTGTCAGCCTGCAGAGGGCGTGCTGCAGGTGCAGCTGACGGCAGTGCGCGCGACGGGAGGCACGGCGCCGGCTCCGAACCAGACGAGCGGCACGGCGCTGACGGTGACGACGGAGGCGACGTTCACGCTGACGCGTAACGACGGCCAGCGGGTGTTCTCCGAGAACTACTACGGCCGCCGCTCCGGCCCCACGCCGAGCGTCTCGAAGGACGGCCGTACCAACTATGCCGACGCGCTCATCTCGGTGCAGAACGCGGCGCGCCTCGCCCAGCAGGCGATGGTGGGAATGGTGTCGTCGTTCGCCGCCGCGCTGAAGCCGGGAGAGACGACCGACACGCTGCTCCTCGAAGAGCCCGACGCGCTCAAGCCGGCCGTGAAGGCCGCCGTCGACGGAGATCTCGAAGGCGCGATGCAGCAGCATCAGGCGTACCTGCAGGCGAACCCGAACGACGGCAGGGCGTGGGCGAACGTCGGCGCGATTCACTCGGTGCGCGGCCAGTTCCAGGAGGCCATCACGGCCTACGAGCGCGCAGCCCAGCTGGGCGGTGACGAACGCTTCGCCCGCGAGGCGCAGTACGCCCGCAACCGCGCGACGCAGATGCAGTACCTGCAGACGCTCCGTCGAGCGGCGTGCGGCCCGGCCATGCGCTGAATCAAGCGCCGCTCCCATTTCTGGCCAAAAGGCGGGCGCGCGAACGAGGTGCGCGTCACACTGCCACCATGCAGTCGACGCTCGAGCGCATCGCTGGCGTTGGAGCGAACGAGAGCATCGACTTGCGTCTCCGGGGGCGGTCGGTTGCGGGCGTCGGCGTGGTCGCGCTGCTGGCTGGGCTGTCGCTGGCAGCCGCCTACCTGCTGGCGGGCGGACCAATCGACGCCATCATCGCCAGCCTGTGCGCGGTCGGAGGCCCGGCCGCCGTCGTTCTCTGGCGCTTCACGCGCAACCGCGGCCTCGTCCTCGACTTCACGCTGACGTGGATCCTCGCGCTTCTGGGCACCGGCGCCGTCCTCACACACGGCTTTGCCTACCTCGCCTGGTTCTCGGTCCTGCCCATCGCCGCCTTCTTCATCGGTGGCCTTCGCGGCGGCCAGCGCTGGTCCATCGTGGTGCTCGGCTGCGTCCTGGCCATCGTCGTGCACTTCGTGGTCTCTGCGCCCGAGCCAGAGGCGACGCTGCCGATTCAGCTCCTTCGCTCCATCGGCCTGCCGCCGACGCTCGCGGCGTTGGGGTACCTCTTCGAGCGATCGAGAACCCGCGCCCTGCAGGAGCTCGACACCGCACGACTCGCGGCCATCGAAGCGAATGACGCGCGCGGCCGCCTGCTCGCGAAGGTGAGCCACGAGATCCGCACGCCGCTCAACGGCGTGCTCGGGCTCACGCAGTCGTTGCTGCTGCAGCCGCTGCCAGCGCACATCAGCCACGACCTCGACCTCATTCATCAGAGCGGCACCGGGCTGGTCTCGCTCATCAACGACCTGCTCGATCTCGCGCGCGCCGAGGCAGGCAAGCTCGACCTTCACCCGGCGCCTGTCGAGCTGGTGCGCCTGGTCCACGAAGTGTCGGGGCTGCATCAGGCCGCGGCCGTTCAGAAAGGCCTCGAGCTGCGAGTGGGTGGCCACGCACTGCCGATGTGGGTCTCGACCGATGAGGTGCGGCTGAGGCAGGTGCTTGGAAACCTCGTCGCGAACGCCGTGAAGTTCACCGACCGCGGCGTGGTCTCCGTCACCCTCACGACGGGGAAGGACGAGGGCGGGCTCGTCGAGGTGAAGCTGGCGGTCGAAGACACCGGCCGCGGCATTTCGCCAGATGGGCTGACGAAGCTGTTTCAGCCCTTCACCCAGGCCCACGCCGACCTCGCGCACGTCGGGAGCGGCCTGGGACTGGCCATCAGCCACGAGCTGACGCGGAACCTCGGAGGTCAGCTCTCGGCCACGAGCACCCCAGGGCATGGCTCGACGTTCACGGTGACGCTGTCGCTGCACCGTTCTGCGCTTCCCGAGCGCCGCACGCCCACCCCTCAGGTGCTGCCCTCGTTCCACGCGCTGGTCGTCGACGACAATGCGATGAACCGGCGCGTCGCCCGCGCCCTGCTCGAGCGAATCGGAGCCACGACGCGTGATGTGGCCGATGGGAGCGAGGCGCTGACGGCCGCGCAGGCGGGTCGCACCGACATCGTCTTCATGGACCTGCAGATGCCCGTGATGGATGGACTCACCGCGACGCGCGCGCTCAGGGAAAAGGGCTTCTCTGGAGCGATCCTCGCGCTGACCGCCAGCGCGGGGCCAGAGACGGAAGCGGAGTGTCTGTCGGCTGGCATGAATGGCTGCCTCGCCAAGCCCCTGCAGCTCGAGCGCCTTCGTGACGAGGTCGCGCGGGTGTTGAAGCTGGTCGCAGCGAAGAACACGAGCAAGAGCACCATCGCCTGAGGCGCACGGTCCTGAGCGCGCAGTTCGCACGCGCACCGAGCCGACGCCGCACAACGGGCACGCGCCCGCCGTCAGCCGCGACGACACCTCGAGCATCACCGCGTTCCGACGTTCGCGCAGCTCGAGCAGCCCACGCCGGTTCGGATCGCCCTTCGCGTCGGACGACGCCGAAAGGCCGTGTCATCGGTGCGACGCAGGCAATCGTGAGGCAGCCCGCCGAGCTCGCATCTCGGTCATGAGTTCTTCGACAAGCACCCGTTGCTCGACTCGAGCGACCCGATTCAAGCACCATCGCGACCATGCGCTTCAAGGACCACTTCTCGGGTCACGCCGCCGCCTACGCAGCCCACCGCCCCATCTGGCCCGAGACCCTCGTCGACGTGCTGGCCGACGCGAGCCCGGCGCATCACCTCGTCTGGGACGTGGGGTGTGGCTCGGGCCAGCTCTCGACGCTGCTGCCGCGACGATTTGGAAACGTCATCGCCACCGACGCGAGCGCGGAGCAACTGAAGCACGCGACCCCTGCGGCCAGGCTCACGTACCGGTGCGCGCCCGCTGAGCGCAGTGGCCTCGATGACGGCTGTGCCGACTGCATCGTCGTGGCGCAGGCCGCGCACTGGTTCGATCTGCCAGCGTTCGTCTCGGAGTGCCGACGCGTCGGCCGCCCCCGAGCCCTCGTCGCGCTCGTCACCTACGGCGTGATGTTCGTCGAGAGCGGCCTCGATGACGTCATCAACCACTTCACCTTCGACACGCTCGGCACCTTCTGGCCGCCCGAGCGACGTCACGTCGACACCGGGTACGCTGAGCTCACGTTTCCGCTCGAGCCCGTCGTGCTGCCTGCGGTGACGATGCGCGCCTCGTGGACGCTGTCGCAGGTCGTGGCCTACGTCGGCACCTGGTCAGCCGTCGCAGCGCTGCGCAAGGCCGGCCTCGCGGCGCAATTCGACGAGTTCGGGAAGCAGCTCGCGGCGCGCTGGGGTGATGACGCGCAGCCTCGTGACGTGTCCTGGCCGCTCGCCATCCGCGCGGGACGGGTGGAGTAGAGTCGCCGCCATGCGCGCTTCTCTCCTGGCCGGTCTCGTCGCGGTGTTCTCGCTGGTGGTGCTGGTGCGCTCGAGCCGCGCAGAGCCTCCGCCTGCGATGGAGTCGCGTCAGGTGGCAGAGGTGCTCGCTGCGCTGAAGAAGGCGAAGACCGACCCGACCACCATGTCGGGCGTGCGCTGGTACGCCGAGGTGATGCACGCGACCGAGCTGCAGGCGCCGATCGGCAGCGCGAAGACCGAGCTCGGCCCGTGGAGTGAGAACGGACCGCTCATGGCGGCTGAGAGTGCGCTCGGAGACTGCGCTCCGGCCGAGCCCGCTGAGGCCAAGGCCATCGCCGCGCTCTTCAAGGAATATGGAAACGCGCTCTCGCCAGGGCTGCGTGGGTATGCCCTGGCCCAGGCAGGGCGAGTCGACGAAGCGGCCGCGCTCTATCGGCAGTCGGTGCTGGGAATGAAGGTCGAAGGCTCGTGCCCTTCTGAGCACCCGATGTACTCGTATCGTCGCGTCGGCCACATGAGCAGGCTGCTGTCGTGTCTCAAGCGCTGGCAGCCGAAGGCCGACTGGAAGCCGGTGGAGAAAGCCATCGAGCAGGCACGGTCGTGTGCCGCGAACAATCACGCCGTCGGCTGAGTCGCCGCACGACCGCAGAAACCCGCGCCCCTCGCGGACTGCCTTCCTCTCAGCAGTACAGACTCCGCACCGTCACAGATCGGCGTCTCGTCGGAGTTCGTGATCGCCAATCGAGCGGCAGAAAACCCGCGCCCCTCGCGGAGTGCCTTCCTCTCAGCAGTACAGACTCCGCACCGTCAGGGCTCGGCGTCCCGTCGGAGTTCGCGATCGCCAATCGAGCGGCAGAAAACCCGCGCCCCTCGCGGACTGCCTTCCTCTCAGCAGCACAGACTCTGCACCGTCACGGGTCGGCGTCTCGTCGGAGTTCGCGATCGCCGCAGAAAACCCGCGCCCCTCGCGGACTGCCTTCCTCTCAGCAGTACAGACTCCGCACCGTCACGGGTCGGCGTCTCGTCGGAGTTTCGCGATCGCCAATCGAGCGGCAGAAAACCCGCGCCTCTCGCGGACCGCGTTCCTCTCAGCAGTACAGACTCCGCAACGTCTCGCGTCTCGCCGGAGTTCGCGATCGCCACAGACTCCGAGTCCGTTACGGACGGGTCCGCATCCGGTGACACCCGCGGGTGACACCCCACGGGCGCCACACATTGTTCCATTCCCATTGGTTTGTTTTGAGACGCCTCCGGACCAGCCATGAACCGATCCTTCGCCGCCCTTCTCCTGCTGAGCACGCTCGCCCATGCGCAGGTGACGACGGTGGGAGACGTCATCGTGGTTCCCGACGCGACGGGCAGCATCCACCAGCGTGTGATGGGGTTCGGGCTGCCGGGCCTCACGCCGGCCCAGGGCCTCGCCTGTCAGGACGCGGCGCGCCTCGCCCTCGGTTCACTCGCCGACGAGTACGACTTTCTCGTCGTCTTCCTCTCGGAGCAGGTGCCGGGTCCCTCGAACGTTCCGCTCTTTCAGCAGGCGCGCGTCACCACGCAGAACATCGGGCAGAACCCCCTCCTCAACGACGGAGCCCCCTTTGGCAGCCGCGCGAAGTTGAAGGGCTGCATCTTCATGGGTTCGGCGCGACGACTCCCGGCCGACCCCGACGCGCTCGCCGGAGACCTCGGTTCGGGCAGCCTCGGCATGACGGGCATGGAAGTGCTGGGTCACGAGCTCGGCCACCTCTGGCTCGTCGGCGCCGACTACGACACGGGCTTCGGCAAGCAGGAGGACCTGCGCAGCGGAGACCGGCACTACCAGGTGCGCGTCGACTCCCGCTCGGTGATGTTCGGCAGCTGCATCGACCCGCTCGGCGGCGGCGTGTTCCGCGTGAAGGGCTGCGCGCGAAAGTACAACTCGATGGACCAGTACTTCATGGGCCTGATTCCGCCGGCCGACGTGCAGCCGCTGTTGCTCGTCTGGGGCCAGGGCTCGAACGATCCATTCGGGCCGCTGGCGCCCGCTGCGCCGCCCGTCACCATCATGGGCAGTGAGCGCCGGGTCGGCGTCGAGGACGTCATTCGACAGATGGGCGCGCGCAGCCCCGCGTTCCCGGCGACGCAGCGTTGCTTCAGAACGGGCTTCGTCTACGTCGCTCGCAGCACCCCGGCTCCCGAGGCGCTGGTGCAGGTCGACACGTGGCGCCGCCGCTTCGAGTCGTGGTTCACCTTCGCGACCGATCAGCACGGCTTCGTCGACACGCGCGCCGTGGGCACCGGTTGCGTCGTTCCGCAGGCTGACGCTGGCGCTCCCGAGCCCGACGCCGGAGCCATCGTCGACGCAGGAACGACCGAGGCCGATGCAGGCGTGGAGGTCGACGCCGGGCTTCCGGCACCGCAGGGCGGTGGAACGGGCGCGGCGCCAGAGCTGCTCGGGCCACAACAGCTTCGTCAGACGGGGTGCGGCTGCGCGCAGGTCGAGGTCTCGTCGGCCCTGATGCTGGCGGTGTGGCTGCTCACGCGGCGTCGCTGAGCCAGAGGTCCGCGACGTCGAGCACGCCCCAGACCGGTTCCGCCCGTCAGGGTTCTGCAGACCCGAGAAGGGGACCAGCAGCATCACCTGTACGCGTCGTCTCGCGCGGTGCGACTGCTCACGCGGCGTCGCTGAGCCTCGCCACGAGCGGAATGAACAGCGTGAAGGTCGTGCCCTGCCCCACCGTGCTCTCGACCGAGATTCGCCCCTTGTGGCGCTGCGCGATGACCGAGCGAACGAGGCTCAAGCCCTGCCCGGTGCCCTTGCCCATCGGCTTGGTGGTGAAGAACGGCTCGAAGATGCGCTCCTGCACCGCGGGAGGAATGCCCTGCCCCGTGTCCTTCACCGAGATGGCGAGGTCTTCACCGACGACGCGGGTTCTCACCACGATGTGTCGTGGGCAGTTTCGCTCCTTTGCGTGGCGCTCCTCGATGGCGTGCGCCGCGTTCACGAGCAGGTTCAGCATCACCTGACCGAGCGCGTTCGGCAGACAGGGAACCCGCGGCACGTCCTCCAGCTCGAGCGTGAGCTCGGCCAGGTGCTTGAGCTCTCCACGAGCAAGCACGGCGCTGCGCTGAATGACGGCGTTCACGTCGGACGGCTCGAGCGAGCCGTTGTCCTGGTGAGAGAATTCCTTGAGCGCGCGCACCAGCTCGGCGACGCGTTGAAGGCCGTCGTGGCCGTCGCCGAGCGAGGTGGGCACCTCACGTCGCAGGTAGTCGAGGTCGATGGCCTCGGCGCGTTGCCGCAGGGCTGCGCGCTGCTTCGGGTCGAGCGAGGTCTGCAGCTCGTCGAGGTAGCCCATGGTGTCGCGCCAGGCGTCGGTGATGAAGACGAGGTTGTCTCCGACGAACTGCACGGGCGTGTTGATTTCGTGCGCCACACCCGCGGCGAGCTGGCCGATGGCTTCGAGCTTCTGCGCCTGCGCGACCTCCTTCGCGAGGATCCGCTGCTCGGTGACGTCGCGCCCGATGCCGAAGTGGCGGCGCCGCTCCGGGTCCCAGGTGGCGGTCCACGAGATCCACCGCCAGTCGCCGGCCGCCGCCGAGAGCCGAAGTTCGAACTCCGACACCCGCAGGTCGGACATCACCCGCGCCGCCATCTCGTGGGTGCGCGCGCGGTCGTCGGGGTGAACGAGCTGCACCAGCGTCGTGCCCAACAGCCGCGAAGGGTCGTGGCCCATGGTGGTCTGCCAGCTGGGGTTGGCCTGGGTGAAGCACAGCCGTTCGTCGAGCACGCACAGCAGGTCGCACGAGGTTCGAAAGAACGCGTCTCGTTCGCTCTGCACGAGATCCCGCGTGGCTGCTTCGACGAGCTGCATGGCGTCACGCTCGATGAGCTGGTTGCCTGCCTCGATGAGCTGCGCCTCGGTTCGAGCGCACGACTCGCGCAGCCGCTGGAGCAGCCCACAGGCTTCTTCAGAGCGCCGCTCACGCAACAACTGTTCGAGCTCGTCGAGGAGGCCACGCATCGCGCAAATGACGAACAGCAAGACGGTTGCCATCGCAGCTCGTGGGATCCTCTGACAGGCCGGTGGGTCAACGACGCGGAAGAGGTCGGCGATGCCTCCCCAATGCCAAACAAGGTGGCGGGCCGAACGCCGAAGCAGCACCCTTGAAGTCGATGCTCCAGACCTTCACGGACGAAGACCTGCTGAACCTCACGCCACAGCGGGCGCGCGACCTGCTGGTGAAGTGCTTCTGCAACGCGCAGCTCGAGACCTTCAGGCGAGCGGCGACGAAGCTGGGCAACCACCCTTCTCCCGAGCAGCTCGAGCGCACGGTCGAAGGCGCGGTGCGGCTCGCGTTCCGTTCGACGAAGGGCGACTTCGAGAACCCGACGCCCGAGAGCCTGGGCGCGGCGGTGATGGATCTCGCGACCAAGGCCGCAGCCATGGGCACACCGCACGACATCATCGAGCACCACAAGCACCAGCTCGGCCGCATCTTCGCGGCGCTCGCGAAGCCAAAGCTGCGGGCGTAACGTTTCGAGGGGTTCCCACCACTGGTGAAGTAGCGCTTCACCGAAGGGAGCCCTCTGTGGACCAATCGACCGAAGAGTCGTTGCGCGAAGAGCTGCAGGCCCTGCGAAAACGCCTCGCCGAGCTCGAGCGACGGCGCACCCAGCGAAACGTCGGCCTCGTCGTCGCGCTCATGCTCGTCGCCGGCACTGCCTGGGGCCAGCTGGTGGTCTTCGGCCCGGACACGCCCGCGAAGGCCTCTGAGGTGAACCAGAACTTCGCTCAGCTCAAGCAGTGGCTCGAGCAGAAGGTCGGCACCGCGGGGAGCTCGGTCGTCACCTTCACGACGCCGCTCGCCGGCAGCCAGCTCGAGAACCTCACGGTGACGGGCGGGAAGCTGGCCGACAACACCATCACCTCGGTGAAGATCACCGATGGCACGGTCTCGAGCGCCGACCTCGCCGATGGCACCATCGCGAACGCCGACCTGGGCCCCGACTTGAACTGTCCGACGAACGCGCGCGAGACGCTGGGCCAGTGCATCTTCATCAGGCCGCTGAACGCGACGTACAGCCTCTCGTTCCGACAGGCGGCGGCGGCCTGCGCCGTCGACCGGGCGCGCCTGTGCACTGCGGCCGAGCTCTCTGCCGCACACGCCGTTGGCTTGAACCAATGCTCGCTTGGGTGGCTGGCCGACCGCGTCAGCGACTCGATCGGCTACATCGCCTACCCGCACCAGACGACGATTCCCGGCTCGTGCAACGCGGGCATCAACCTTCAGCAGCGCGCGATGACCGATCCGTTCGCGGCCTGGTGCTGCAAGTAACTCACGCCCAGAGGACGGGTGACTTCGCGCGGTACCAGGTCTCGACCTGCGGGCCGTACTTCTTCTCGATGGCCGAGCGCTTGAGCTTGAGCGTGGGCGTGAGCAGCCCGTTCTCGGCGGTCCAATCGTCGGTGACGAGGACGAGGGTCTCGAGCTGCTCGTGTGAATCGAGGCGCGCGTTGATCTCGTCGATGTGCTTCTTGAGCTCGGCCTCGAGCTGAGCGCGCCCGTCGGCCACCGTGAGCTTGTTGCGGGCCTTGAGCGAGAGCACCGCGAGGGCGAAGGGCTGGCCTTGATTCGCTCCCGCCACCATCGCCTGCTCGAGGTCGGGGTGTGAGAGCAGCTTGCTCTCGATGGGAGACGGCGCGACGTACTTGCCCTTCGAGGTCTTGAAGAGCTCCTTCACGCGGCCGGTGATGCGCAGGTTGCCGAAGCCGTCGATCTCACCCTGGTCGCCGGTCTTCACGTAGCCATCGTCGGTGAAGAGGTCTTTCGTGAGCTCGGGCTGCTTGTAGTAGCCGGTGGTGTTGCAGGGGCTCTTCACGAGAATCTCGTGGCCCTCGCCCAGCCGGTGCAGGACGCCAGGGTGCGGCGTTCCGACGGTGCCGACCTTCACCTGGCCCGGCTTCGTCATGTGCGAGTACGAGAAGTTCTCGGTCATGCCGTAGCCCTCGAGCAGCTCGAGGCCCAGCTTGCGGTACCAGTCCAGCACCGGCCCCGGAATCGGAGCCGAGCCCGAGCCCGCGAAGCGCACCGCGTCGAGGCCCAGCCCTGTGATGATCTTCTTCTTCACGATGCTGCTGATGATGGGAATCGAGAGCAGGCGGTCGAGCTTCTTCGGCGGCATCTTGTCGAACACGCCCGCCTGGAACTTGAGCCACAGCCTCGGCACCGACACGAACAACGTCGGCCGCGCGCGCTGCAGGTCCTTCACGAAGGTCTCGAGCGACTCGGCGAAGAAGACCTGGAAGCCGATGCACAGGG
This sequence comes from Archangium gephyra, assembly GCA_943370055.1. GTDB lineage: Bacteria > Myxococcota > Myxococcia > Myxococcales > Myxococcaceae > Xiheimicrobium > Xiheimicrobium gephyra_A. The sequence continues at coordinate 10,219 of CALRPN020000049.1, read as the reverse complement.
TGCCGGTCTCGACGAGCGTGCGCTCGAAGACGTGCGAGAGCGGCAGGTACGAGAGCATGCGGTCTTCGGTGGTGACCTTGAGCTGGTCCATGAAGCCGCGCGAGGCGCACATGGTGCCGAAGGTGTGCATCACGCCCTTGGGCACGCCGGTGGTGCCCGAGGTGTAGATGATGGTGGCGAGGTCGTCGGCGGGCCGCGTGGGCGACTCCGTCATCGGCTGGTGCTTCGCCATCAGGTCGGCCCACTTCTCACCCTTCGTCTCGGGCGCGAGCGGCGTGAGCACGCGGGGCAGCGCCGCGGGAATTCCGGGCTCCATGGCCGCGAAGCCGTCGAGCTTGCCGATGACGATGAGCTTCGCCTCGGAGTGGTCGATGATCTGGCCAATCGTCTCCGCCGTGAGCGTCGGGTACAGCGGCACCGAGACGTGCCCCGACATCCAGATGGCGAGGTCGGTGATGAGCCACCACGCGGTGTTCTTCGAGAAGAGCGCGATGGTGCTCTTCGGCGGCAGGTTGAGCGATTTGAAGTAGCTCGCGAGCCGGCGCGCTTCGTTCATCGCCTCACCGAACGAGAACTCCTTCACCACGCCGTTGCCCATCGGCTGAATCAGCCAACGCGCGTCTTTGCGGTTCTTCTCGAAGGCGTAGAGGTTCTCGAGCTGCAGTTGGTTCGTCATCGGACTTCCCCCAGGAAAGAGGTGGGCACCGTAGCCGTGCTGATGACCTGACCGCGCGAAGGCCAGCGTTTGTGTGACGCACTGCTTCCGTATCGCGCGGCCTCGGTGAGGCAAAACGACACACCAAAGTCAATTTCAACATGCCGTTATTGCTGTCGTCGGGTCGGCACGCCCCCTGCTCAGCGAAGGCGCCCAATGGCCTCACTGCTCGTCATCGGTTCCCGTGGTTCGTTCGAGGCTGACCTCTCGCGGTGGGGACACACGCCGTCCTTCGCGGCGGGCTTCGAGGACGCGGCGGCGAGCGTGAAGCAGGGCGCGGTCGACGTGGTGGTGATTGGCCCGACGGCACGTGAAGCCGCCAGCGCCTGTGCGCAGCTCGTCGACCAGTTTCCCCAGGTGCCGGTCATCGTGGCGACGAACGACGAAGCGACCCGCAAGCGCAGCGCCCGCGCTGGAGCATGGGAAGTGGCTGCCGCGACCGTCGATGCGCTGGAAGGCAGCGTGCGGCGCGCCGTCGAAGTTCGCAGACTCAGAGTCGCCCTCGAGCAGCGCCCGGCTGTGACGGGAACGACCGAGGCGGCGGCGTCCGGCGAAGGCACGCCCTCGCTCGAGACCCTCGAGCGTGAGCACATCTTTCGCGTGCTCGCCTCGGTGAAGGGCCACCGCACCAGGGCGGCGCAGCTGCTCGGCCTCGACCGCAAGACGCTGTACCGCAAGCTGTCACGGTACCGCGCCGAAGGCCTCACGAGCTGAACGAGCAGCCGCCCGTCAGTACCCGAGCTGGGGCTGCCGCGGTTTGCCCGACTTGTCCGGGACGAAGGCCGGCGCGCGGCGATCGCCGTCGATGGTGACCGAGACGTCGGCCATGCCCTGCGCGACCGTCACCACCTGCTTCACGGTCTGGCTCGCCCACTCGTGCCACACCTCGAGCTCCCACTTCCCCGGCGGCACGGCCTTCACCGAGAAGCGCCCCTGCGCGTCGGCCTGCGTGAACCACGGCGAGTCCGAGACGTAGAGCCAGCCGCCCATCTGCGAGTGGATATTGCAGAGCAGGTTCACCGGCCCCGCCGTCGAGAAGACCTGCTCCCGCTGCGCGCCCGACTTGTAGAGCCCGAGGTCGAAGTCGTTGGGCTTCGAGATGGAGAAGACGTTGTGGAAGAAGTCGTCTTCGTTGCGGAACTCCACCGTGGCGCCGAGTGGAACGGCGAGCACGTGCGGCACGAAGCGTTTGTCCTTCTGCACGACGGCGCGAACGCGCGCAGGCTTCGGCTTCGGGGTCTGGCCAGTCACCCGGCGCAGCACCACCACCGCACCACCGGGGCCGTGCGAGCCTCCGCCCTGCACCACGCCCGTCACCGTCAGCGTGCTGGGCTTCGAGGCCTCGGCCTCCATCGGCGTGATGGTGACGACAGGCTCGGCGACTGCCGCCGAAAGCGCGGGGAGCGACGAGGCCTGCCCCCCGGCCCGCTCGCGAGCCACCTTCGCGAAGCGCTTCACGGCCTCGTCGACATCGGGGGGAAGGTTCGGCAGGCGGAGCACGGCCTCCCACTTCGTCGCGGCGCTCTCCCAGTCGTTGCGGTCCCACGCGCTCTTCGCGCCGACGAGCAGCGTGACGAGCAGGTACTGGCGCTCGGTGACCGCCTTGTATTCGAGCTCCTCGGGCGACTTGACCAGCAGCGAGAGCGGCAGCTGCTCTCCCAGCTGAACGCCGGCGTCGACGCCCTTCGGTCCGGCCATCACCACCACCAGCAGCAGCGCATGCATCATCGGCTCACCACGTGAAGACTGCGGAGGAGGTGAAGACGTCGTTGTCGACGAGCGGCGCTCCGGCCAGCTCGCGGTTGAGCAGCAGCTCGGCCTTCAGCGCCAGCACCTCGAAGAGGTCGACGCGCACGCCGCCGGTGAGCCGGTCGGTCTGCAGCTGCGTGAAGCCTTCGAACTGCCCGTGGCGCCGGTCGTACCGGACGTACAGGGTCGCGCCCGTGAAGGCCGGCGTCGTGAACGGGAGTGTGTAGCCGAGCCGTGCCCAGCCGCCCGTCACCTGAAAGCCCGACGCGAGCTCGGCCTGCGTGGTGCCAGTCACCTTGAGCGCGCCCGCTCCACGTTCATCGATGAGTCGCAGAATTTCGCCTGCGAGCGAGAAGCCGAACGCGTTCACGCGAAGGTCTCCTGCGATGGCGAGCTGCTTCGCAGCGCCGACCCGAATGTCATTGCGCGGGCCGTACAGGCCACTGACGCCGAGCTTCACCTGCACCTTCTGCAAGTTGAGCTCGTACCCGAGGCGGGCGCTGCCGACGACGGCTCCCGTGAGGCTCGCGCTGACGGGCACGAGCGCTTCGATGCGCGTACCGTTCGTCGTGCCGGCGATGTTCACGCTGAAGGCCGACCACAGGCTCGCGACCTGCATCCGATAGAAGGCCTTCGCGCCGAGGCCATGGCCTGTCGTGTAGCGCGCGGTGAGTGAGGGCGTGATGCCGAGCCGCAGGTTCGCCTCGTTCTCGAGGTACTCGATGCCGAACACCGAGTCGAAACGCCCGAGGAAGACGGCGAACTCGTGCGCCTTGAAGGGAGAGAGGCGGCCGAACGCCTGCTGCAGCTCGAGGCGCGTGACGTCTCCCGTGGGCAGCAGTCTCGGCATCAGCTGCAGTCTCGCGAAGAGGAACACCGGCACGTTTCGCGGCTGCACCCGCACGTCGGCCGAGAACGTGTTGAGCAGCAACGACGGCGTCGAGCCGATGCCGACGGAGCGCGGGAGGAAGCCGTTCGTGAAGCGGCCGGTGGAGTCGGTGGAGGCCACTTCGCCACGCGAGTTCACTGCAGGCGCGAAGGCGTCGTTGCCGTAGTCGAGCGGCGCGCGGCTGTCGTTCTGAGGAAAGCTGGAGCCGTTGCCCGTGGCCTTCGCGAAGCCGACGTCGAGGTAGCCGGTGAACCGAATCGGCTCCTGCGCCTGGCTCTCGTCGGGGGAGTAGCCCTGGTTCGCCTCGTCTTCGGGCGCCTCGACGACGACCTCTTCCACCGCTTCTTGCGCACTGGCGGCGAACGGCAACACCGCGACGAGGAGGAGCGCTCTCACGGCGTCACCTCGCTCAGCACGGCAGCGGACAGCTGCACCGTTGTGCGCTTCTGGCCGGGCAGCACCTTCACCTTCGCCTGCGTGTCGAGCCAGTCGCAGCTCGCGGGGAACGTCGGCATCGAGAAGCACGCCGGGTCGCGCGCGAGGCGCAGGCCGTACTCGGGGAACGCATCCAGCGAAGGGTCGACGTCCGGTGCCAGGGTGCCGAGCTTCATCCGCAAGTCGGAGCGATTCGAAGGAACGAAGAAGGCGGCGCCCGCGGGCACCGGCACTTCGACGCGCGTGAGAAAGCCGTTTCGGGCCGGGTCGGCGGGCCACACCGTCGCGACGGGAAGCCCTGCTCCACCCTGCGTGAAGACGAAGAGGTCGGCCGCCTCGAGCTCCTGGTCGTGCCACTGCGCGCGCCCGGGGCCGAAGTCGAGGTACGGGTGTCGCTCTCCGTCGACGAAGCCGGTCGCCTTGTCGGCACCTCGGAGCAGCTTGCCGGTAAGCGGGTGCCGAACAGCGCCCGCTTCTGCAACGACGTCGATGGAGTCACGCGAGATGAACGGGCACATCACCAGTCCACCAGCGACCGGAGCGCCGCGGTCGATGACCTGCTTCGAGTTGGTGAGCACCTCGCCGTCGTCGATGGGGACGAACTGAGCGCGCCACCACGGTGAATAGAACGTGCTGTCGAGCCCCATGGGGAAGACGTTCTCCACCCCCGCGCGACGCGTGCCTGGGGTGGCACGGCTCGACGACATCCACACCGGCTGAATCCACGGTTGCGGGTGGTCTTGCCAGATGTCGGTGATGACGAAGCCGATGGCACGGCTCTCGGAGACGCCGGGGAACACGGGCAACCCTTCACCCGGGCCCTGAGTGCGCGTGGAGTACGGAATGCCCGCGTTCTCGACGACGAGCAACTCTGCGGGCGCCCAGCCGCCGAAGATGGGCTTCGTCTCGGCGCGCTTTCCGAAGAACTCGCGCGGCGTCCACACCTTCGCGAGCGGGCCGGCAGGTGGAGCACACGCCCCCGCGAGCAGAACGACGACGACGAACTGTCTCATCACGAAGCTCCAGCAAACCGTTGACGCTCGGCCTCGAGGTCGTCACCGACGAGGAAGCGAACCAACTCCTCCAGCTCCATCGCGGGCGCCGGGGCCATCACGCCGGCCAACACATTCGCCATCTCGGTCGCCGTCTGAAAGCGCGCAGCAGGGTCGATGGCGAGCGCCTTCAAGAGGAACCCCACGAGGGGACCGGCACCGGCCTTCACGCGCTCGAGGTCTGCAGCCGTCGGCCCATTCGCGGCGCGCGTCATCAGCTCGTACATCGTGTTGCCGTCGTAGAGCGGCTGGCCGAGCACCGCCGTCGTGAGCACCATGCCGAGGGAGAAGAGGTCGCTGCGCGGGTCGACCGGCAACGCCCGCGCCTGCTCCGGCGACATGTAGAAGAGGTTGCCCTTCACCACGCCGGCCTGCGTCTGCGTGACGCGGTCGGCGCTCTTCACGATGCCGAAGTCGAGCAGCTTCACCTCGCCGCGCTTCGAGACCATGAGGTTCGCGGGAGAGACGTCGCGGTGCACGAGGCCTGCGGCTTTGCCGTCGTCGGTGGTGCGCGTGTGCGCGTACGAGAGGGCCTTGAGCGCCTCCTGCCCGATGGTGGCGACGAGCGGCGCTTCGAGTGGGCGGCCCCGCTTCTCGATCGAGCGCGCCACCAGCGTGTCGACGTCGCGCCCGAGGATGTACTCCTGGGCGAGGTAGTAGCCGTCGGCGTCACGACCGAAGTCGAAGATGGGCACGATGTTCGAGTGCACCAGCGACGCACCCAGCCGCGCTTCGTCGATGAACTGGTTCACGAGCTCGACGTTGGAGACGTGCTCGGGCTTGAGGCGCTTGAGCACGAAGGTGCGCTTGAAGCCCTCGGCGCCGCGGACGACGGCGATGGAGACGCGGGCCATGCCACCTTCACCGAGCGGCGCCACCACCTCGTACCGCGACATGCTGACCGAGGCCTGCGTCGAGTCGAGCACCGGGTCGCCGAGCGGCACCACGGGCAGACCCGCGGCGTTCTGGGTGGCGAACGCGCCAGTCGACAGCTTCTGCAGCACCTCTTGCGACTGACGCAGCTGCTGCTGGGTCTCCCGGAGCAGCGCATCACGGGCGTCTTCCTGGGCCTTCGGCTTGCGTCCGGCCAGCAGCGCTGCGGCGACGATGACGAGCGAGAGGACGCCCGCGACTCCGAACTTCGGCCACTGCGCGCGCGTCGCTTCGGCTTCTGCGGCGTCGAGCGTCGGCTTCGGGTCCTTGAGGACGGCGAGCGAGACACCAAGCACCAGGTCGCGCGTCACACAGCACGGAGATTCGTCGCGCTTCATCGAGATGCGGCGGCGGGCGAGGCGCTCGACGTCCTCCTTCGTCCCCACGCCGAGCGCGCTCTTCGCGTCTCCCATGTGCAGCTGAACCGCCACGCCGTCGACCGGTGCTGGAAGGTCTGCAGCGGTCACCTCGCGCGCGACGCCGACGAAGGCGCCCTGCCCGCTCAGGTTCTGGGCTTCGGTGCGCGCGACGCCGACGAGCCACAGGTGCTGGTCGATGACGACGAACTCACCAGTGGGCGCGAGCTCGGCCCGCTCGAGCTGGCCCTTCATGGTCTGGACGAGCGCTGGCGTTTCACTGAGCGCAGGTTCGCGGCCGAGGAACAGGGTGAACGCAGCGCCCGCGAGCGGGTCGTTCAGCCAGGCCTCGCTGCGGCGCGCGTCTTTGAGCGTGGCGCCGAGCTCTTCGAGGTCGCTGTGGCTGGTGGTGGATTTGATGATGCTGGCGATGTTGTCGAGCTTGGCGACCCGCTGAGCTCGCGCGGTCATCGTCGGAATCAGGGCCTTCATCGCCTCGGCCGTCGCCTGCCAGGTCTTCTCGGCGTCGGCTTCCGCGTCTTGCCGGGCCTGCCGCAGCAGCTGACTTCGGTGCGACGCAGAGATGACGGCGGCGCCGCCGAGACAGACGAGCACTCCCACCAGCGCAGCCACCCGACGAACGGTCACCGACATGAGTGCGACGGTTCTCACCCGACCTTGGGGTGGAAGCAACGAAGTCGCTGCTGGAGAGGTGGGCTCCACCATCTGCTGTGTGGTGGCCGAACTCGATTGGTTACAAACGACCAGTTCGAATTAGGCTCGTGCCCATGCGGCGACCTCGGGGGTACGTCGGCAGACGTCATGAGACCATCGGCTCCGACATCCTCGCGGTGTTGGGAGTGGTGTCGATGCCGAAACAGACGTTGGGGCCGGCGCTGAACGACAAGCTGCAGAAGTTGTCGCCCAACGGCTGGTACGACATCGACCTGATGCTCGAGCTGATGGAGGCGCTCGACGCCCGCATCGGCGTGAACGGCCTGCGGCAGATGGGGCGAAAGCTGTTCGCCGCCTCTCACGAAGCGCACGTGCGCACGGTCGCGAAGTCGGCGCGCGACATTCTCACCTCGTTCGACGACCTCTACAAACGCGCCAACCGCGGCGAAGCGATTGGCGGGTGGAAGGTGCTCGACTTCGGGCCGGGGAAAGCACGGCTCGAGAAGACGACGCCCCACCATTGCGCGCTCGAGGAGGGCATCGTGTCGGCTGCGCTCGGCTGCGTCGACGTGCCCGCCACCGTGACGCAGGAGAGCTGTCTGCGACGGGGCGCCGACAGCTGCATCTTCGTGGTCGCTTCCGTCATCACCGACAAACGCTGGGGCGGTTGACGCGTCTTCAGCGGGCGAAGGCGTCGAGCGCCTTTCGAACCGGCGCGAAGTCGTCTTCCGACACGTCGGCGACGGCCTCGGCGAGGAACGCGGACTTGAGCATGTCCCGGCCGACGTCAGTTCCCGCAGCCGACTTGCCTGCCGTGCGGAGCAGCTCGACGCGCTCGCGCTTGATGGCTGGCGCCGCCACCAGCACGTCGTTGGGCACCTCGTCGGTGGCCGAGACCAGCGTCAGCTTCGCGGCGTCCTTGCCGAGCGGGCCTTCGCACCCCGAGATGCGAGTGGAGTTCGGCGTCGGGTCGCTGAAGGTGGCGCCCACGTCGTACTTGCCGGCCGCGACCGCTTTGCAGACGGCGTCGTGCGAACCCAGGAAGTCCTGCACGGTGAAGACCTGCACGGGGTTGATGCCGGCGCGCAGCAGGTGCGCCTTCGCGAGCAGGTAGCCCGACGCGCTCGACGGCTCGACCCACGCCACCTTGAGGCCCGAGCCCTTGCGAATCGAATCGAGCGTCGTCTTCTTGCCCGCGGGCGCGAAGAGCACCGAGCGGTACGTCGACTTGCCGTTGCGAATGGTGCGGAAGACCAGCTGCGCGTTGGCCTTCGGGTCGATGCGCAGGTACGCGAGCGGGCCCATCACCGCGTAGTCGACCTCTTGCTTCGCGACGGCGAGCGCCAGGCCTTCCTGGTCGGGGTACACGCGCGAGACGGTGGGCTCACGGAGCGCGTTGCCGACGAAGCCCGAGAGCGCGGCCGCCTGGGCCTTCGCCGACTCGGGGTTCTGCGACGAGACGACGCCGACGATGAGCGCAGCTCGAGGCGCTTCTTTCGGCTGGGCGAGGGCGAGAGCTGACGTGAGCAGGGCGACGGCTGAGAGGATGCGGTGCATGAACGGCCTCCGGGGCGCGACCTTACCTGTGCGCCCGCCGCGGTCGACGGGAACGAGCGGCCGGCATTCAGCGTGCGCTTTGCCGTGGTGGTGCGAGAGCGGTACACCTTCGAGGCTCCGATGCTGCCGACGACACCCCCGCCGACGACGCCGAACGCGCTGCTCGCGGGAGTGTCACGGCGCTCGCTGATCAAGGCCGCGGGCGTCGGTGGGTTGCTGGCAGTGGCGGGTGGTGGCTGGGTCTTTCGCGCGCTGCGAGGCTTTGGCCCTGCGAAGGCCGGGTACTTCGTCTTCGACGAGCTCGAGGCCGACATCATGGAGCAGCTGGCCCGCGCGTGTTTTCCGGGGGCTCCCGAGTGGCCGTTCAGCGCCGACGAGGTTGGCGTCGCACGCTTCGTCGACCTCTACGTCTCGCAGCTCTACCCCGACATGCAGGGGCTCTTCCGCACGTTGCTGCGCGCGGTGAACCTGTCGACGGTGCCGATGCATGGCGGGGCGCTGCGCTCGTTGCCTGCGGAACAGCGGCTCGCGGTGTGGAAGGCGTGGGGCCAGTCGTCCATCGCGGTGCGGCGCGCGGGCTACCAGGCCGTCACCTTCGCGATGCACCTGGGCTACTTCGAAGACGACCGCGTGCGGGCTGCGGGCGAGCTCACGCGCGGCTGTGACTTGTCGAAGGGCCCGAAGCGGCCAGACCTGTGGTCGATGGTCACTTCTTCGCGACCGTCTCCTTGAAGCGCTCGGCGTGCACGAGCCACGCGGCGGCGTTCTTCACGTAGCGCGCAGTGCCGGCGTCGTCCCAGCTCACGGCGAGGCGCGTGAACCCACCATCCATCACGAGGCGTTTGCCGTCCTTCTCGTAGGCGACGCTGACGAGGTTGCCGTCGGAGCCGTAGAGCAGCGGCGTGAAGCCCTCGGGGAGCGCCGGCGCGCGCGCAGAACTGGACTGTGAACCCGTGTACAGCGCAGCCGTGCGGCCGTCCTTCGGCGTGAACTGAATCGTCGCGATGGTGACGCCTTCGTAGAGGTGCTCGACGCCGGTGGTGATGAGGTGGCCTTTGCGAACACCAGGCGCGCCCGAGCGGCCATCGGCGACTCCGACGGTCTTGTCGCCTGACAGGTCGCCCTCCATGCGCAGGCCGGGCACGAGCGCCGACGCGATTCGGTTGGCGTCGACGTAGTACGGGTCGTTGTCTCCCCAGACGTAGACGCCGTGGCCCGCGTCGAAGAAGGCCTTGATGATGGAGAGGTGCGCGTCGTCGAGCCGCGCGTCTCCGTTCGAGATGAGCCACAGCTCGACCGACTTCGAGAGCGCCTCTTTCAGCTCGGCGGGCGTGGGCGTCTTGCCGTTCGGGTAGACGACCGAGGCGAGGCCCTTCTCTTTGAGCGCGGCGCGCGTGTTGACGAGCGTGTTGCCGGTCTGGTCGATGATGAGCACCGTCTGACCTTCGAAGGCGCCATCGACGGCGAGGTCGTACTGATTGCCGCGCGCGTTGCCGTGGCCGTCGCGCTGCACGGGACCGCTCGACCGCTCGAGGCGAGCCCCGCGGTGGTCGGAGTGCGACTCGTACGCGGTCTCAGGCGCGTTCTGGCCAGCGGTCGGGGTGTATTGGGCGAACGCCGGCAGCGCGAAGAGGACGAGCGCGGCGAACAGACGACGAAGTGAGGGGACCATGGCCGCCTTCAACGGACGGCCCGCGAAAACGATCTGCTCAGCTTGTATGACCCTCACTCACTGAAGTCCTCCGGTCCAAGTCGCCGTAGTCGTCGCGATGCGGTCGGAGGGGGTGCAGGGGGAGACTTGAAAGTTGTGGGCAACTCGGCGCCGGGTGTGGAGACCGGTGTAGATGGTGCCCGACGG
>CALRPN020000048.1:0-82009 GCA_943370055.1 Archangium gephyra | reverse complement strand
GATGTTCGCGGCGGCCTGCTCGGCGGTCTTCAGCTTCACCGGCAGCGAGACGCGAACCTTCTCCCACTCGAGGTCGATGCTGGCGCTCTCGTTCGTGAAGTTCGACACGAGGTACGCGAGGCGCTCACGGGCCGGAATCGCCTGCGGCTTCACGGTGACGCGGACCAGGTCGTTCCCTTCCTTGTACTCATCGCTGCCCCAGAGGTCGTTCACCTTGCTGAGAATGAGCGTCCACGAGGCGGCGCCCGGAATGGTGAAGAAGCCGTACGAGCCCGCGGGAACCTGCGTCTCGCCGATGACGACCGGCATGCTGAAGGTGACGGTGGTGTTCTTGTTCGCGCCAGCGCGCCAGACCTTGTCCATCGGAACGAGCCCGCCCCAGATCTTGCGGCCCTTCACGGCAGGGCTGCTGTAGTCGACAGTGATGGTGGTGAGGCCCGCGGTCTGAACGACCTTCGCTTCGGGGCTGAGCGCCGGCAGCTTCAGCTGGGCGGAGGCAGAGACGGCAGACAGACACGCGACGAGCACGACGAGACGAAATGACATGTGACCCCTCGGAGAGAATGAGACCCGGCCCACATGACATGAGGTGGGCGCGGGTTTCACATTTTCTCGACAGGCCCCGTCAGAGCGCGGCCATCTGCTCACCGCACAAGTGCGCGAGGGCCATGATGGTCCACTGCGGGTTGATGCCGGCGCAGTCGGGGAACAACGAGCCGTCGCACACGCGCAGGTTGTCCATGCCGCGCACGCGGAAGTCGGCTCCCACGGGTCCAATCGCGTCGTCGGTGCTCATGCCGTTGCCGCCCTGTGGGTGACCCGTGCCGACCACGATGGAGCGCAGGTCTGAGAGGCGGGTCTCGTACGCATTGAGCTCGTCCGCGTTCGACACCACGAAGCCGTGCGCCGTCGGCATGATGAGCTCGTTGATGGGCTCGGGGTTGCGGCCGTCCATCAGCGCGCGGGCAATCACGCCGTGGCCCTGGTGCAGGCGAGAGAGGTCGTCGAGCCCGACGGGCAGCTGCACCTTGCCGTCGGCGTCGACGGTGCCCGAGGCGAGCGTCGCCACCAGCGGAGCGACCACCGCGAAGTTGCGGTAGTTCTGCATGCGCGCCTGATGCACCTCGAGGTAGCCGGGCAGCACCATCGCGTGCGCGGCGGGCGGGTTGAACCACGACTCGATGACGAAGCGCGGGCCAGGCTCGTTCGGCCAGAAGAAGTGCGAAATCTGCAGCGAGCCGTACGACTGAATCGGCTCCTGCAGGAACGCGAAGACCGGCGCGCCGATGTTCGCCGAGAGCCGCTTGCCGATGAGCCGATGCGCGAGCCCCGAGCGCAGCAACGCCGCCGACGACTGAATCGGCCCGCACGAGACGACGTACTCCTTCGCCTTCACCGAGAGCGTCTGCGAGCCGTCACCCAGCACCACCTGCGCGCCCGTCACCTTCGTGCCCGTCAGCTCGAAGCGATGCAGCCGCGCGAGCTCGATGACGTCGAGGTTTCCCGTCTCGAGGCCCTCCTTGAGGTGCACCTGCAGGCTGTTGCGCTTGGCTTCGTACGAGCAGCCGAGGTTGCAGTACCCGCAGCCGCGGCACGTCGAGCGCTTGAGGTTCACGTTGCACTCGTACAGCCCGGGCACGTTCGGCAGCGCGGGCGGGTGCTTCGCCACCGGGCCCCACGCCTGCTCGATGTACGAGAGCGCGGGGTTCAATCTCGCTCCCGGCGCGAGCGCTTCACTCGCGGGAATGATGCCGAGCTCGGCCGCGACCGCGTCGTACGCGCGGTTCAACTCACTCTCGCTCACCGGGAAGCCGACGTTCGCCCAGCGCTGGAAGATGGGCTTCGGCAGGCGGAAGCACACCGCGTTGTTGTGCAGGCCACCTCCGCCGACCGCGCGCGCCTGCAGCACGGTGATGTTGCGGTACTTCGCCGGGTCGACCTTCGGGCGGCCGACGTCGAGCGCGTTCTGCAGCCCGCCCATCGCATACGTGCGTGAGAGGCCGTCGATCTCGCCACTCGAGAACGAAGGCTCGTGGTGGTACCGGCCCGCCTCGAGCAGACACACCTTCTTGCCGGCCTTCGCGAGGCGGTTGGCAAGCAGACTGCCCGCGACGCCCGAGCCTGCGATGAGCACGTCGTACTGGCCGACAGGCTTCTGCTTGATGGCGAGCTTGAGCGAGCCGGGGCCAGGAGACGTGGGCGCGCGCACGTACCCGATGGACGTGTCGACGCTCGGGCACGAGTAGTACGTCGCCATCAACACCACGTGCAGCGAGTGCGCCGCCGCGCGCAGGTCGCGCTCGAGCACGGTGTTCACCGGGTTGTTCAGCACGTCGCGCACCACCTGCCGCAGCTTCGTCGCGTCGAGCTGACCGAGGGCCTGACCGACCAGCGTGTCGACCGCGGCGCCCACGACGTTCTGCAGCAACGCGCCGAGGTCGATGGACGAGTTGGCGAGGTACTTCTCGAGCTGCTCGATGACCTCGGCCGGCGTCGCGACCTTCTGGCCGGGAAGGTAGACGTCGAGCAGCAGGCTCACGAGCAGCTGCTGGTGCCAGAGAATCGAGCGGCTGCCCGCGAAGAACAGCGGCACCACCGAGTACACCTCGGAGAGCCGCGCGTTCATGAAGCCGAGGAAGTCCTTCTGGGCGAGGCTGGTCTCGAACGGAGACGCCGAGCCGGGGAACTCGAGCGAGCCGAGCTGGTCCATCAAATCGGGCAGCGCGACGTGCAGCTCTCCGTCAGCGATGACCTCGCCGCGAGAGAGGTCGCTCACGGTGACGCTCACGAGGGTCGACAGGTCACCGAGCGCGTCGAGTGCCTGCACGGCTCCATCGGCGCGCAGCTGCTTGAAGCCCTTGAGCAGGTACGGCGCGCCACCGGGACCGGCGAACTCGATGTTGAACTCGAACTCCTGCTCGCGCCGGCTCGGCGTGGTGGCGCGGAACATCTCGATGGTGCCGCCCGTGATGCTGAAGCGCCTCGGAAAGAGCCCGTCTTTCCACTGCACCGTGCCGCCCGAGACCTGACAGACGTGCGCGGGGCCCGCGATGAAGGCGTTGAGCGAGCCGATGACCTGCGTCGTCGAGAACGCGAACGTCTCGACCGAGCCATTGGAGCGGCGTGTCACCTGGCCGCGCATCGCTTCGAGAACACGGACTCCGACAGCGTTCGAGATGGGCATGTGTGGTTTCCCCCGTGAAGAGGCGCGAACCGTACCGCGCAGCGTGCCCACCCGAATGGGGGAAACGGCAGACGAAGGTCAGGTCAGTGCAGAAGTGCCTCCGCGTCTTCGATGGCGCACGACACGCCCGGCCGAGCAGGCCCCACACGCACTTCGGATGCCGCAGGTTCGACTCCTGCCGACCCGACTCACCGGGTCGTAGCTCAGACGGTAGAGCACCGCCTTGAAACGGAAGAGAACGCGAGTTCTCCCTGTGGCCTTCTCACTCGGGCGTGTCGTGCATTCCCACATTCAGGAACTCGTCTCTCACGGTTGCGTCTCCGGTCTTCGCCCGTCGCGGCTACACCTCGGCTCGAGACACCTGGGAGGCTCGATGCCGTTGATGACGAAGCGGGTGAAGGTTCACGATGGAATCGTCGGCGCTCTGGTGCTGGCGACCGTGGCGCTGGGGAACTCGTTCGACCCGCGCTGGTACGCGCTCACGGCGCTCGTGGCGGTCGTGATGATCAGCAGCGCGTTCACCGGCTTCTGCCCGGTGCACTTCCTCGTCAGCAAGGTCGTCAAAGCGCCCTGACTGCTGGACGGCTCGTCACGGCTGGGGTCAGGTGGAGCCGGGCCGATGGCAGCGAGTCGTTCGATGGTCTCCTCGAGACGGTTGGTGTTGCTGGTCGCGCTCTGCGGCTGTGGACGTTCGGGGCTCGACGACTTCGTCGCTGCGCCGGCCGATGCTGGCGCGAGTCGTGACGCAGGCGCGGTGGTCGATGCAGGCACTCGGGACGCAGGCACGCGCGTCGATGCGGGCGTGCGGGCGGGTCCTTCCTTCATCTTCAAGCGCTCGAACGCGTGTCCCGGAACAGGCTCGGAGCCGGACCTCGTTCCCGGACCTGGTGAGCGCCTCGTGCTCCTGAAGACGACCGTTCAGACGGAGTGCAGTGGCGCGGGCGGAGACTGGCTCATCGGGACGCAGCTCGACGGCACGAGCATCGCCTTCGGTGCGCACGCCTGCTTCTTCGTGCCCAACCAACTCCACAACACGGCGTGGTTCGCCCTCGCGCGCATCGACCCGAACGGCCCACTGCTCATGACCGAAACAGGCTGGTGCATTTTGCCAGTGACCACGAACGTGAAGGTGCTCGCGTGGGCCCTGTACCCGAGTGAGGCCGACGCCAGCGCCGCGCGTGCAGCGCTGACGCCCTGAACTACGCTCGGCCGAATGCTCGCTGGCCTCGCTGCGGTCGTCGTCTTCCTGCTCGTCGGTGCGCTCATCGCCGGCATGGGCGTGAAGACCATCGTCACCCGCCGCCGCATTCGTCAGTGGCCGAAGGCGAAGGGCACCATGCTCGAGGCGAAGCTGTCGTCGGGCGAGTCGATGTCGCAAGACGAAGACGGCGAGTGGGAATCGTCGAGCTGGTTCGGCATTGCCGTGCGCTACCGCTACGAGGTCGCGGGCGTCTCGTACGTGGGCACTGGCTCCGAAGCCATTCCGCACCAACGACGCGCGTGAGGCCGACGTGCGCATGACGAAGTACCGCGCGGGCTCCGAGGTCGAGGTGCTCTACGACGCGAAGAACCCGAAGACGGCGTACCTCGAGAGCCCCATGAGCGGCGGCGCCATCGTGTTGCTCATTCTCGGCTCGGTCTTTGTCGTCGCGTCGCTCGGCACGCTGGCCATCATCCTCGCGTCGAGCTGACCTTCGCGGGGCCCTGCAGCTCGCCGAGCCAGCCCTCGATGTCTGCGAGGAACCCGGGCGGAACCGCGGGCGCGTCAGCCACAGTCGTCAACCAGGCCGTGGCTTCCTTCACGCTCTTGAACGTCTTCATCGGGCGGCGCGACCGGCTGACGAGACTCATCGCCGCGAGGAACGAACGCGCCAGGACTGCCACCACGCCCGTCGAGAGAATGACGACCGCGCTCGCGACCAGGTGCTCTTCGAACCGCTCCGCCATGCCGGCCGACTGAGAGACGACGGTGCGGCGCTCGGAGTCGTTGGCCTGCGAGGGCAGGACGCCCGACGGCACTGCGCCCATGGCGGGGATGATGACGAGCGAGAGCAGGCGCGGCTCGGTTTGGATCATCACTTCCTGCGCTGCGTTCAGCGCCTCGAGTGACAGCTTGTTGGGCATCGTGTTGAAGACGCTCACGATGATGGGCCCGACACGCGCGAGCTGAACTCCAGGAGCTGAAGAGGCCAGGCGCTCGAGCATCCGTGATTCTGTGCTGTCACCAGCCCCCGAGTCGAATCGGTCTCTGGCGTTCGTCGGTGAACGTCAGCTCTTCGGGCCGAAGCGCGCTCGCAAGTGCTTCGCCGTCGCCTCGAGGTCAGGGCTCGTCGCCACCACACACGGCAGTGCTGCGGCCGCGTTCAAGAACTCGCCCACGCTCTCGCCCAGCGCCACGACGACCGCGTTGTCGGGGAACGCGAGCTTCATGCGCAGCCACGTGCAGCCCGAGCAGGCTCTCGACGCGGCTCTGCTTCACGGTGCGAGAGAGGAACTCCACCTCTTTGCGCCACAGCGGCTTGCTCTCGAGCGACGTGGGGTTCGAGAAGCTCGCGAACGCCACCGGAATCAACACGTCGTCGAAGCGCTTCATCGCCAATCGCTCGAGCGCGCGTTGCTGCAGGTTCGACGAGAACGCCTCACGCCACGGGAGCCGCTCCGCCAGGTACTCATTGATGACCGCCGACTCGTAGAGCACCAGCCCGTCGTCATCGAGCAGCGGCACCGCCTGCGTCGGAGACAGCGCGAGAAAGTCGGCCGGCTTGTTCGAAAGGTCGACCTCGCTCAGCTCGAACGGCGCCTTCATCAACGTCAGCAGCGCGCGGCTCCGGTGCGCATAGGGACACCCCGCCGCCGAGAAGAGCCTCACAGCCCGCCCATGTCGTAGCTGGTCGGCACGTCGACGCGGAACCCGAAGTCGACCGTCTTCTTCTCCTGCGGCTTGAGCCCCACCTTCCAGCTCGCCACGCCCGACGCCTTGTTCACCTGCGCGCCCATGGTCGTCTTCTCGGTGAGCGCCACGTCGATGTCGTTCACCTCGGCGACGGGCAGATGGTCGGCCACCGTCAACTCCACCGGCGCCTTGCCGTAGTTCGCGAGGTCGAACTTGTAGACGTACGTGAAGCGCTTCTTCGAGTTGAACAGCCCCGAGTCCTTCTTCAGCTCTTCGACGACGGTGCGCTTCACGCGAATCGTGTCGTCGATGCCGAAGGTGAGTGAGAACGACGCGCCCTGGGCCACGCGCTCGAGGTCGTAGCGCCCGACGAGTCCTGTGGAGCGGAACGCATCGACCCGCCCCGCCAGCAACGGCCAGCCGCCGGTGTTCGACAGCTCGGCCACGCGGAACGCGACGGGGTACAGCTTCGGCATCACCTTCAGCTCGAACGCGGCCGTCAGCTTCGTCTCTCCGACGAAGAGCCGCACTGGAGCGCCGTCACCAGGCACCTTCGCGGGCTCCTTCACCTCGAGCTGCACCGAGAGGCCCTGGCTCTTCGCGACGAGGCCGGCGTCGTTCTTCGCGCCGCTGCCCGGAGCCACTGCCACCGACACCGTCTCGACAAACTCGTCACGCCGCGTGAGCACCTTCTTCTCGGGCGCGCGCTCGGTGGCCCCGACGTACAGCTTGTTCATCGTGGGCGGCGTCGCGTTCTGAGCAGGCACGGCGGTCGAGAGCGAGAGCTTCACGTTGCTCCAGTCTTCACCCGTCACCTGCGTCACCGTCGCGAACGTCGCGAAGTCGACCGTCTTGTTCGCCTCCGACGCCCGCGCCTCGTACGCCGGCGTCCACGAGGCGCCGCCGACCAGGTAGTTGAGCGAGAGCTGCGCCGATTTGCCTTGCGCACAGGTGACGAGCACCTCGACGCGCCAGGCCTGCTTCTGCGCGCCGACCCGCACCTCGTCGAGCTGCCGCCGCACGTCTTCCATCACGCGGTTCAGGTCGCGCCGCTTCGCCTGCAGCTCGGCCACCTGCTTCGCCACCGTGAGGTTCGTCGACAGCGGCGTGTCGAGCGCCGACTGCCACGACTTCACGTCGGGCTTCTCGGCCGCGAGCTCCTTCGACAGGCCCTGCTCGGCCACTTCACGCAGCCGCGTCGCCAGCGCGCGTTGCCCCTCGGCGCGCGACATCTGGTCGTCGATGACGCGGCCCTCGTCGGCGAGCTGCTCGAGCTTCTTCTCGAGCGCATCGGCTTTCTCGCTGAACACCTTCTCCTGCTTCACCAGCTCGGCCCGAAGCCCGTCGACGGTGCCGTCCGACATGCGGGCGCGGAAGGAGTCTCCAACGGCCGCAGGCGGAACGTTCTCGAACACGATGGCCGTGCGCGAGCCACACGTCACCGGCGTCACCCGCGTCACCTGCGCGCGGTCGGGGTACACCACCACTTCGTCAGGAGCGCCCGTCGAGGCGAGCACCAACACGAGCGTCGTCATCATGGCCGCACCTCCTGCTGGTACAGCTTCCATCCTCTGGGGCGTTTGACCTGGTAGCTGAAGGTGAGCGTGCGCTTCTCGTTGGGCGCGAGCGTGAGCCGCCACTCGAGCTTGCCCGTCGCGGTGTCTTGAATGGCGCCCGGCTTCGAATCGAGCAGCTTCGTCTCGAGGTCCTTCTGGTTCGCCTGCGGCAGCGGCCACTGGTCGAAGACGCGCAGCGCGACAGGGGTACGGTACGGGTTCACCAGCTCGATGCTGACGCCGTACGTCGAGACGTCGTCCTTCGAGACGACGCCTTCGGTCGCGTCGATGACCTGCACGTTGCGAACGGTCTTGATGGCGCGGTCGAGGCCGAGCGGCAGCATGAAGGCTTCATTGGGAGAGACGAGCTTCAGCTGCGCGGTGCCGGCCGGGTCTGCGCCCACTGACAACGTCGCGGGACCGCCAGGCAACACCTGCTGTGACGGGTTCTTCAGCTCGGCCGACAGGTACGCCTCCTTCGCGAGCGCCGGGTAGACCTTGCGCTCGACCGACACGGGCCACTGCTGGCTCCAGAGCGCGACACGGCGGGCGCCCTGGGAGGATGGAATCGTCTCTTTCTGTCGAGACGCGAAGCTCAGGTCGTAGCCACCCGCGAGCGTGACGGGGCTGTCGGAGCCGTAGTTCGGCGCACGGTAGCCCGGCGGTGGTGCGAGCGAGAAGCCGCTCATGGGCTGCATCGCGTAGCCGGAAGCGCTGGTGGTCGAGCGGGTGCGCGAGAGCTCCGCCTTCTTCGCCATCGGCGCCTCTGAGGGCATCGGCGGGGATTCCTCCTGCTCCATGGGCTCGGACTCGGCGAGATCGCCATCGACCTCGTCAGCGGCGAAGTTCATCGGCCGGTCCACCATGGGCGTGGCCTGAACGGACGGTGGCGGTGGCGGAGGCGCGGCCGGCATCATGGGGCGCTCCTTCGTCTGCTTCCACTTGTCGCGAGCGGGCTCATTTCGCCGGTTGTCCAGCTCGGGCTCGGTGGTGATGGCGCGGCCGACCGCCTGCGAGAGCCACCCACGCACGAGCGACTCTTCGTTTCTCACGGGCACGGTGCGCGCGGGCGTCGGCACGGGGCGCACGTATTCCTGCACGGGCGTCGGCGTGGGAATGAAGCGCTCGGTGGTTCCAAGCTTCCAGGTGAGCAGCTTCGGCGCCTTCACGGCCGACGAGGGAATCGCGGTCGACAAGGTGAGCTGCGCGTCGTCCCAGTCTTCACCAGAGCTCTGCGAGACGATGCCGGCGAGCGAGACGGTGACGAGGTTCTTCTCGGGGTCGAGCTGCACGTCCCACGTGGGCGTCCAGCGCGCCTGACGCACGAGGTAGGTGAGTGACACCGTCGCCTGGCCGCCACCGGCGAGCACGGCCGTCACCTTCCACCCGCTGCGGAACTCGGGGTTGCCCAGCCGCTCGGCCTTGTTCACGAGCCCTTCTCGTTTTCGGCTCGCGGCGCGCTGGGCGAGCTCGACGTCACGCAGCTTCTTCTGCGCGGTCTCGAGCTGCGCTGTCTGGAACTGGAGCGCAGTGTTCCACCCTTGCGGCGACAGCTTCGGCGCGGGCCGCACGTTGTCGTTGGCTGGGAGCGCGGGGTGAAGACGCAGCAGGGCGTCACGGTGTTCGCGAATCGCCGTCGACTCGCGCGCGAGGCGGGTCAGCTCGGTGTCGAGGCCGTCGAGCTCGGCGAGCAGTTGCTTCGCTTCGGCGGTGCGGAACGCTTCCGGGGTGAGGCGCTCGAGGTCGACGCGACGAACTTCGGCGCCCTGCGCTTCCACGCGCACGGAGGACGCATCGATGGTGTCGGGCAGCGGCGGGAACTCGACCGTGCCGGGCGCGGCGACGGTGGCCGAACGAACGATGCGGGCCTGGTCGGTGAAGACGGTCACCTGCGAGATGGGCGATGGCACGGCGCCCACCAGCAGCACGACGGAAAGCGGGAGCATGGGTGTCCTCCGAAGGAACGCGCTCGAACGCGCGGAGCGGGCGCAGGGTTCCACAGTTCCGCGTGAGATGGAGCCGAAAGCGAAGACGGGAGCCGAAGCGCGACTGCGTCACCTGCCGTTGCTGCGGCGCGGGGCGAGGTCTGAGCGAAGGCGGAATCGAACTGGGAATCACACCCAGCTGACGACGAGCTCGCCATCGATGCCGTCGAGGTTCGTCGCGGTCACGGTGGGCGTGACCTTCAGCCGCTCGAAGCAGACCTCGACCACGCCTGCGAGCAGGTGCGCAGAACCCAGGTGGGGTCCATTGAGCGAGAGGTGCGCCTCGTTGGGTGAGCGCCACGTCACCTTCGCCTCGAGCTCCTTCACGCCCAGCCGCATGAAGCGCGGAGAACGGTCGACCAGCGTCTTCGGTGACAGAAACGGAAACGCCACCGCCACGAGCCGGCCCGCGATCGTCTCGAGAAAGCCGGTGATGAAGTCACGCCCGATGAGCCTCCACGCAGCGAAGCGCTCGACGTCAGGGTGACGGTGCTTCGCCGTGACATCGAGACAGTCGACCCACACCTGCATCGGGTACTCGGGAAGAATGCGCTCGACGTCGAAGCCCACGGCCTTCAGGTCGTCACGGAACGCACCGGCCGGTCGCAGCACCTTGCCGAAGAGCCCCTCGAACATCGACCCCTGCGCCGTGAAGGTGGGCATCGTGGCGCGCGACTCTACCGCCCGCCGTTCGCCGTCGCGCGACGTTCAGCACGGGCCATCACGACGACCGGCTCATCGCTCGCTTCGACGGGGTGGCCTCGACACGGTGGGGAAGGCCTCTCGCTCGGCGTCGATGGGATTCGACGCGTCAGTGCCCGAGGCGAACTCGGTCTCGCCCCTGGTGATGATGAACGGGTCGCCCAGCTCTTCCACCGTCTGCTCGTCACGGTGCTCGCGAAACGCGTCGTCAGCGCCAGTTGCGTTCTCGACCCACGCCTGAGCGAGCTCGGTGCCCATCGCGTCGACGCCATCGCGCGTCTTTTCGCTGAGTTCGTGCCGGCGCTCGGGCTCCGCCGCAGGAGCGGGTCGCGCCCGTGGCTTCGCCTTCGGAGGCTTCCTGTGGCCGGTGATGCGGGTCCTGGTGGTCATGCTGCGTGACGAGTGCACCCGGCGGGCCACGGAACTCCGACTTGCCGAACGGCCAGGTGACAGATGCACAACGTGCCGGTGTTGAAGGTTGGTCATGTGCGCGCCCAGCCCCTCACGATGGACTCACGTTCTCCTGCTTCTGGCCGTTGCCGGCTGTGGCCCGCGGGCGCGCCCGATGACCTCTCTGGAAGATGGCGTCGCGCAGAGCGAGGCCCAGCTCGCGGTTCTGCCTCCCGACAAACCGGGTTGCTCAGCCGCCGTCTCGGAGTCAGGCGTCGTGGTGTGGGCTGGCGCTCGGGGCCTGGCCAACGTCGCGTCGCACCAGCCACTCGACACCAGGACCATCTTCGACATCGCCTCGACGTCGAAGCAGTTCACCGCGCTGGCGGTGCTGTTGTTGGTCAAAGAGCACGCGCTGACGTTGGACGACGCGGTCTCCGCACACGTCCCGGGGCTGCCGGCCTGGGCGAGCGACGTCACGCTCGAACAGCTCATGCATCACCGCAGCGGCATTCCTGACTACACCGACCTGCTGACGAAACGAGGCATCGCGTTGACCGCGCCTGCCACGCAGCAAGACGCGATGACTGCGATTGCCGGAGCGACGCTCACGTTCACGCCCGGCTCGAAGTTCGCCTACTCGAACTCGAACTACCTGCTGCTGGCCGAGGTGGTGAGCGCCGTGACCAGCAAGCCGCTGCCTGCGTTTCTCGACGAGCGCGTGTTCCGGCCGCTCGAGCTCGACATGCGAATGGACCCTGCGTTCACCGCTCCCGCTGTCGCTGTTCCCTACGTCATGCAGGGCCTCGCGCTCGCCGAGTCGCGGTCGCGGTGGCTGCAGGTGGGCGATGGCTCCATCTTCACCACGCCGACGCAGTTGGCCCGCTTTGGCGACACCTATCGCACTGGCGCGGTCGGTGGCCTCGACCTCATCTCGGCCGCGTTGAAGGCAGCAGTGCCGACGGACACGCCCGGCGACTCGTACGGTCCAGGCATCGACCTCGCCACCGATGGGAGTCTCAGTCATTCAGGCGCGTGGTCGGGCTTCGCGACCGTCTTCGTCGTCTCGGCCGACCGCACGCGCGTGCTGGCGATGAGCTGCAACAGCTTCGAGATGAACGCGCCGACCACGGTGGGCCAGGGCCTGATGACCATCTGGCTCGAGGGGCACTGAAGCCCGCGTCAGCCCAGCCAGCCGTGCTTCGGCGGTGCGTGCTTCGTCACCGGCAGGCCCTTCGCTTTGCGGGCCGCACGCGTCTCGTCGGCGGCTTCTTTCACCAGCGGCGCCCAGCGGTCCTGAGTGACCAGGCCCTCGGCCAGCCGTACCGGGTTGCCGTTCGACAACAACATCGCCGGGTCGGTGTGCGAGAGAATTGCGGCCTGCTCGTCGAGCGGCAGCTTCCACGCGCCGTTCTCGGTGAAGAGGGCAGGGTGCAGCTCGACGAACGCGCGGTACACGTCATCACCCGGCTTCTTGCGCTCGAGCAGCTTCAGCGTCACCCGATGGAGCGTCTCGCGGTTCGACTCGCTGTAGGTGCGCGCGGCGTCAGTGCGGTAGCTCGGCTCGGCCACCTTGAAGCGCTGCTGCACCTTCACCATCGTCTTCCACTTCGCGGCGTTCTTCGGGTCGAGCTTCGCCACCTGCGTGTAGAAGCCGTCGGAGCCGATGGCCGCCTCGAGCGTCTTCAGCGTGACGGCTTCGCTCGCGACGGAGCGACGAGCGGTGGCGCGACGAACGGTCATTCACTGCTCATAGACGAAAGCGGCGCTGCACGAATTGATGGCCATCAGCCTTCGTGCAGGAACGTCCACATGGCCTGAAGCTCCTGGTCGGTCAGCTTCGAGCCATACGCCGTGATGAAGCTCATCGGCACCTTCAGCGCCTGCCCGTCTCTGCGTTTGCCCTCGACGAGCGAGCGCTTGAAGTCCTCGAGCGTCCAGGTGGCGAGCGCGCCTTGGCTGATGTCGGCGGCCGGCGGCCAGCTCGGGTCTCCTCCCGCAATCGGTCCACCCTTCAGCTCGCGGCCGTGACAGCCCACGCACACCTGCGCGAGGTGTTTGCCGAAGACCTTCGTGTCGCTGCTCTGCGGCGGCAGCCGCTCGTGCGCCTTCTGATGGTTGGCGAGCTCAGCCGTGATGTTGATGTCGCCCTTCGCCATCAGCATCACGCCGACAGGTCCGTATTCGGGGCGCGCCATCTCGCGGTCGACGGGAGGCTGCGCGCGCACATACGAGATGATGTCCGAGAGCTCCTGGTCGGACATCGAGAGGAAATCGACCGACGGCATGACGGTGCCCTTGCCGTCGGGCTTCACGCCATGACGCACGATGCGGTCCCAGTCGGCGACGGTGTACTTCGCGACCACGCCGCCTTTCCCGCTCGTGAGGTTCACGCCGAAGAACTGACCGACCGGCGGAGCGTCGATCATCGTGCCGCCGCCCAGGTCGCGACCGTGGCAGTCGAAGCAGCCGTAGCGTGACTCGAGCAGGTGTTTTCCGCGCGCCACCGCCCGCTCCTGCGCGAGCGCGTTCAGGTCGACACCTGCGAGCACATCCACCACACCGGCATCAGGGTCGAGCGTGGCAGACCGTTCTTCACGAAGCGAAGCGAGCTCGCCTTCCGAGAGCGGGAACGGCACGGGGAAGTCGAGCGTGTGCACGACCCACGTCTTCTCCACCCGGCCCAGCCCCTTGCTCCGTGCCACGACGAACGCGCCCAACAGCACGAGTGTGACGACGGCCACGAGAGCCAACAGCCCGCGGACGACTTTCATCATGTGTGTTCTCCCCGGAGCGCTGCGCGGCGGAGTCGAGAACACGTTTCGCATCGAGGCAAGAGCGTGCAGTGGGGCTGAACGAGACGAAGTCGTCACGCATGGGGGCTCGACGAAGCAGAAGAGGTGAGCAACGGTCCCGCCGTGGCGTCTCGTTCGACGTGGCTGTGGGTGGTGACGCTGGCGGCTGCGTGTCAGTGCGACCGTGGCCGCGTGCAGGTCGTCTCTGACGCCGGGCTCGTCTGTGACATCGAGATCTGCGGTAACGACAAAGATGACGACTGTGATGGGCTCGCCGACGAGGGGTGCCCGTGTCTCAAGGTGAGCGACGTCTGCGAGTGTGTGGTGGGAGGTCCGACGCAGGCGTGTGGCTCGGACGTGGGCGCGTGTGAAGCGGGGCGGCGCGCGTGCTCGCTCGAGGGCCGCTGGGGCTCGTGCTCGGGTGGAGTCGGACCTGGCGCCGAGACCTGCAACGGCCTCGATGACGACTGTGATGGCGAGGTCGACGAAGCGCTGACACAGGCGTGTGGCTCGTCGGTTGGTGCGTGCCGAAAGGGTAGCGAGACGTGTGTGGCGGGCGTGTTCGGCGACTGCGTCGGCGTGGTGGAGCCCGCGGACGAGCGCTGTGACGGCACCGTCGACGACGACTGCGATGGCGAGGTCGACGAGGGCTGTGTCTGCACCGAGGGCGCCCTGCAGCCGTGCGGCTCCACGGTCGGCAGCTGCCGTCAGGGCCAACGGCTGTGCACCGACGCGGGAATGTGGAGTGGCTGCGAGAACGACGTTCGCCCGGTGATGGAGGTCTGCGACGGGCTCGACAACGACTGCAACGGCACCACCGACGACCCGGGCACGTGCAGGCCGCCGACGGTGATGTGCCCTGCCGGCTCGAGCGTCGTCGCGGGAACGCCAGTGGTGCTGACGGCCTCGGCGACGGACAGCGACGGCACCATCGCCTCGACGACCTGGAGCGTCACCACGCGCCCTGCGAACTCCTCCGCCGTACCAGCCACCCCGGCGTCGTCGACGACGAGCTTCACGCCCGACCAGGCCGGCTCGTTCCTGCTCTCGTTCTGCGCCACCGACGACCGCGGCCTCTCGACGTGCTGCTCGACGAGCATCACCACCAGCGCGTGTGCGTCGCCACCGCCTCCACCGGCGAGCACCGCGTGTGGCACCAGCTGGGACGGAAGGCCCATCGTGCAGTTCCCCGCGGTGCCTGCGGGCCTGCAGTACGAGCTGGTCTCGCCGGCCGGCATGGTGCTCGCGACCGCGAACCTCGGCGCGAACCACCTGCGGCCGATGTCGCGCATCGACCCTGGTGGTCCTCCGCCCGGCACGCCGCTCGCGCTCACCGTTCGCGCGTGCCGCACCAACGACCCGACGTGCTGCTCCACCTCGACGCCGCTCTCCATCTCGGTCGTCGAGTCGTGCACCGCCCCCGTCGCGCCGACCTCGTCGAACATCGTGTTGTCCGAGTACGTGGTGAACGGTGAAGGCGCGTGTCCTTCTCCCGATTGCCAGACGATGGACACGTGCCAGGCAGGCGAGTCGGTCGAGATCACCAACCTCTCGAACTGCCCTGTGTCGCTCGACGGCTTCCACTTCGCGTACCGCAACGCGAGCGCGTCGACGGCGAGCCTGCGGTGGATGAACTTCGGCGCGGTGGACGTGGTGCCGCCGCGAGGCGTCTACGTCGCGATCCGCAACCGGCAGTACGCGCCGACGTGCAGCGCTCCCCTCGGGCCCGACAACCCCGGCCTCTTCGGCCTGCGCGTCTCGCAGCTCGACATGGAGGGCTCGAACCTGTGCAACGGCTGGTTCAACAACTCAGGTGGTGGCCAGAGTGAGCTTCGCGTCGCGCCTGGCACCGTGGCGATGGGCAGCACGCCGACCTTCGTTGCCACCGCGGCAATCGCCCGCATCTCGCCGTACCTGTCGAGCTCGGTCGCCTGCCACAGCATCGGCTTCGACGCGGTGAACTCGTGCGGCACCGTGACCGGCGGCAGTCAGCCCAACTCGATTCTCTCGCCCAATCAGCTCGGCCGGCTCTGGCACCCGTGTGACGTGGTGACGGCACCCGTGCCGGCGTGCATGCGCAACTGATCCACGCGCGGCTCGCAGGCTGGTCCTGACCACCGTGCAGTGAGCGTGCGCAGCTGATCAGTTCATCGGAGTCAGCGAAGTCGTTCGACGAACTCGAGGCGTGGCGAGGTGCAGCGGCGCCGGTCGGTTTCCTGCCCTTTCCGTCCGTCTCGTGTGACTTCGACCTGGCGCCATCGACGCAACTGGTGGGCGAACTGCGGCTCCCAGGCGTCACGTTCGGCGCGGAGTGAGCGATTGAGCCCGATGCTGAAGCTGGCATGGTGCGCGCCTCTTTCCTGGAGCGCACATGCGACAGTCAGTCGTCCTTCTCTTCGTGTTGGTGGGCTGTGGCAGCGTCTCGCGCGTCGACGGTGGAACGGGCGGAGGCAGCTCGGGCACGGGCGGTGGCTCCTCGTCGACGGGCGGCGGCACCGGCACGACGGGTCTCTCCGTCACGCAGTTCTGCACCGACTTCGCCGACGCGTGGTGCGCGCAGGACGAACGCTGTGGCTGGCTGCAGAGCGCTCAGAAGATGGAGTGCCGCACGCGTGTGGCCGCCGACTGCGAGAGCCGCAAGACGCTGAACCTGGCGGTGCGGGAATACTCCGGAGCTGCCGCTGCTGACTGCGTCGCCGCGGTGCGTGGCTGGAACTGCCGCGAACATCGTAACGTCGACACGAACGGCGTCCTCTATTCCTGGGCGGCCGAGTGTGCGGCCGTCTTCGCGCAGGGGAAGGTGGCGCGTGGTGGCAAGTGCGCGTCGAGCACCGACTGCGTCACGGGCTACTGCTACCTCGCGGGCGCCGAGTGCGCGACCTGCATGGACTACGTCGCGCTCGGTGGCGCGTGCCTGCCATCGGTGACGGGCTCACAGCGCTGCGACCCTCGCTCGGCGTTCTGCAGCGCCGGAGCCTGTGCCGCTCTCGTGCCCGCGGGCCAGGGACCCTGCACGGTGACCGCTCAGTGTGCCGGTGCGTCGAGCTGCACCATGGGCTTCTCTGACGGCGGCACCACCGACGGCGGCATGCGTCGCTGCCTCGACAAGTTGCCGAACGGCTCGGCCTGCACGGGAAGCTCCGAGTGCGCGAGCGCGTGGTGCTCGAACAACGTCTGCACGCCGCCCACGCTCATCGGCTCATCATGCGCCGACATCACCGACCTCTGCGCCGACGGTGGCGTGTGTCTCGACGGGCAGTGCCGTATTCGCCGCGAAGACGGAGCGCTCCACGCGCAGTGCCGCTCATCGCTCGACTGCGTGAACACCACCTACTGCGCGCGTGACGGTGGAACGGTGGGCACCTGCGAGACGCGCGTCGCCGACGGGCAGGCGTGCAACTCGAACCAGAACGCCTGCCAGCAGGGTCACGCGTGCGTGCCGGGCAGCAACCTCTGCGCGCCCATCGCCGGAGAAGGGCAGCCGTGCATCGCGCACACGGGCAACACAGGCACGCTCGACTGGGTGCAGTGCGGCACGTTGCTCATGTGCAACCCCGATGGCGGCGTGTGTTCACGCTGGGCCGGCAACGGAGCCGACTGCGCACCGGCGCAAATCATCTGCGGCGAGACGGGCTCCACCTGTGGCGCGAACAACCAGTGCGGCGCGCTCACGGCCGTTGGCGGAGCGTGCACCTCGTCACGCTTCTGCGCCAGCGGCCGTTGCCGTCAGGCCGATGGTGGGTTCACCACCACGATGAATCCCGGCACGTGCACCGCCGCGTGTCTGCCCTGAGCGAAGGCCTCAGAACGAAGACGGCGGCGCTCCCCTGAGGAACGCCGCCGTGGAACCGCGAACGCCTTGCCCAGGTCACCGCACGCGCGAGCGACGTCTGAGCGAAGGCGGAATCGAACTGGGAAATTACAGCTCGCGGCTCATCAGCAGGCGAAGCTTGCCGCTCTTCTTCGAGACGACCGTCGCCACCGTCGTGAACCCGTTCTTCCGGTAGAAGCTCACGGCCGTCGAGTTCGCGGGGTCGACGCGCAGCGCGAGCGTCTTGCGGTTCATGTCACGCGCCACCGACAGGCCCTTCTCGAGCAGCACGCCGCCGACGCCTTTGCTCCGCAGCTCGCCTTTGACGACGATGTTGCGCAGGTACGCGGCGCCAGGAACGGGACCGTCTCGCTCGATGGTCACGTACCCAAAGAGGTTGCCGTTCACCTTCCCGACCTGAATGAACGGTCTCAACTTCGTGAGCGCCTCGAGGCTCTCTGCTGACGTCTCGCCACGAACCTTCCATGGGTCTGACGTCGACCGGAGCGCGGCGAGGGCCTGCATGTCCTCGTCCGTTGGCGCCGCGAACTTCGCTTGCTTGATGTCTGCAAGCACCGCGGTCGTGTCGGTCATCGGCGGGGGCGTAGCTGCTGCGGGGGTCGTCTCCACCTGTTTACTGGTCATCGCCTCTCCTTCGTACGGAGTCAGGGTCTGGTTTGCCACCCCATCACCTCACTCTTCGGCTCGGCCGGGCTTGATCCTAACCACCTCGGTCAACGGACTGCACAGCACCAAATTTCAAACCGTGCTGATTCGCTCGCACCTTTCCCTCCAGCAGCGCCTTTGGCGAACGGTGTCGATGAGCCGGCTGATCAGCCTCAAAGGTCGAAATCAGTGACGAACCGAGGGTTCGACGGCACACTCTTCGACGTGCAACTGAACCACGCCCAGCGCGAGTTGACGGTGAAGATCGTCTACTACGGCCCCGGGTTGTCAGGGAAAACGACCAACCTGCAGATGATTCACCAGCGCACGCAGCCCGATGTGCGCGGCCGGTTGCTGACTGTCGAGACCCATGACGACCGCACGTTGTTCTTCGACCTGCTGCCGGTGTTCTTCAACACGGCCTCTGGCTTCAAGGTGAAGGTGAAGCTCTTCACGGTGCCCGGGCAGGTGATTCACAACGCGACGCGGCGCATCGTGCTTCAGGGGGCCGACGCGGTGGCCTTCATCGCCGACAGCCGCCGCAGCGCCTCTCCCGAGAACAACAGCTACTGGAAGAACCTGAACGAGAACATGCGCGAGAACGGGCTCGACCCGGCGCACGTGCCCATCGTCATTCAGTTCAACAAGCGCGACCTGCCCGACACGCGCACCGACGCGGAGATCGAAGAGGCCCGCAAGAAGGGCAAGGAGCCCGTCGTCGGCGCCATCGCGATTCGTGGCGTCGGCGTGCTCGAGACGTTGTTCGCCGTGTTGCAGTCGGCCTACCGCAGCCTCGACGCGCGGGCCGGGCTGTCGAAGAACATTCAGCTGGGCGAGCGTGAGTTCCTCACCCAGGTCTTCCAGAACATCGACACCAGCGGCACCGAGCTCGAGAGGGTGTTCCCGCCACGGGTGAAGGCGCCGTGAGGCAAGGGGAGTCCGTTCTTCAGCGGCGCATCACGCTCGTCGAGCTGCTCGACGGGGAGTCCTTCACCGAGGTCGTGAAGGGCTTCGTCGAGCTCTACAAAGTCGGCATCAAGGTGTTCGACGACAAGGGCGGCAAGCTGGCCGACATCAAGGTCGGCAACGGCGACTTCTGCGGCTACGTCTTCAGCTTTCCCGAAGGTCGCCGGCGCTGCACCTCGACGGTCGGCCGCGTGAAGGACGGTCCGGTCGCGTTGAGCCACGGGGCGCGGCTGCCGGTGCTCGAGTCGAGCGACGCTCCGAAGGCGAAGGGCGTCGTCACCGTGCCGTGCTTCACGGGGCTCCGGTACATCATCCTGCCCATCCTCTGGGAGGGCGACACACTGGGCCGAGTCGTGTTCGGCCCGTTCTTCCCCGAAGACCTCGGTGACTTCCCGCCGCCGTCGCTCACCGAAGTCTCCGAAGGCTTCGACGCCGCCAACGCGCGCAAGTTCGTCGAGAAGGTGCGGCGCGCTCCCGAGAGCACCATCGCGCGCGTGCTGCTGCACTTCGCCCAGCTGCTGCAGACGCTGCTCTTCGCCGGGCAGAAGATGTTCCTCACCTCGCAGCTGCACATCGAGGCGACCCTCGAACAGAACCGAGAGCTCGAAGAGCGCAACAAGAAGCTCGAGGAGATGAACCAGAAGCTGAAGGACCTCGACCGGCTCAAGAGCGCGTTCCTCGCCACCGTCAGCCACGAGCTGCGCACGCCGCTCACCAGCATCATCGGGTACTCCGAGATGCTCGCCGAAGGTCTCGCGGGCCCGCTCAACGGTGAGCAGGTCGACTACGTGCGCACCATCATGGACAAGGGCGAGACGCTGCTGAAGCTGATCAGCAGCATCCTCGACATCTCGCAGATCGAAGCGGGCAAGGTGCGGCTCACCTTCGAGCCGATGGATCCGTTCGAGCTCGTGAACTCGTCGGTGTCGTCGCTCAAGCCGCAGTCTCAGAAGAAGGGCGTCACGCTCGAGGCGAAGCTGCCGGGCCGCCACTTCCAGTCGACGGGAGACCGCGACCGCCTGCGCCAGGTCATCACCAACCTGCTCACCAACGCCGTGAAGTTCACGCCCAAGGGCGGCACCGTGCGCGTGCTGCTCACCGAGCTCACGCATCAGCCCGACATCAACGCGCAGGGTTTTCGAATCATCGTCGAAGACTCGGGCGTCGGCATTCCGGCTGATCAGTTCGACAAGATCTTCCAGAGCTTCTACCAGGTCGACTCGTCGTCCACGCGCGAGTACGGCGGCGCGGGCATCGGCCTCGCCATCGTGAAGAGCTTCGTCGAAGGCCACGGCGGCGTCGTGCGCGTCGCGAGCGAGATGAACCACGGCAGCCGCTTCACCGTGATTCTGCCCGCGATTCCGAGCGCCCAGACGTCGGTGAGCATCACGCCGCCCGTCACCGCACTGCATGCTCCGGCCGACGACCGGTTCTGAGCTTCACGGCGCCTTGCGCAGCATTTCCCAGTACGCGCTCGCGCCGTTCTTGAACCAGACGACGCCGGGCGCGACTGGCCAGAACGTGTAGACGAACTGCGACGGTTGGATTTTCTCGCCCTTCCAGCCGGCGCCGTTCGACTCGACGTTCCACACGCCGGTCACCACCACCTGCTGGCGCGCGTTCACCGTGACCTGGTCGACCTTCGTGGCCCACGTGTGGTCGGCGTGCTTCGGATCCGTCGGCAGGTGCTTCGTCGTCACCACGAGCGAGTCACTGCTGAACGTGACGAAGTCTTGAAAGCCTTTTCCTTCGGAGTGCTCGACCCACGCACCGCGCAGCAGGGCCGACGCTTCTGGCGCCGAGAGCGAGACGAACATTCCGTCGAACGTGCCAGCGGGAATCACCACGGCCTTCGCGTCGAGGTGCTGCTTCAGCGACACCATGATGTCGTGGAAGTGATGGTGTTCGACCTCGTGCAGCCCGGGCGCTGAGAGCTTGTTCGAGTCGAAGCCAATCGCCGCGATGATTGCCTTGATGGCGATGTACCGAAGACACGGGTTCGGGTGTTTCGCCCAGGGCACGAGGCTGATCAGGTCGGCGTCGCTGGTCAACGGCACCTTCGCGGCGGTCGCGCGGAGCAGCGTGTACGTCGCTCCCGGCTTGCCGTCGCACTCGACCAGGCTCGCGCCGTTCTGCTCCGACAGCGTCGCGGCCTCTGGCAGCTTCACCGCCCAACTTCGAAAGAGCGTGTCGATGGCGGTCATGGCGGGTTTCGACTTCGGCTGCGCGACGGCGGGAAGGGCGAGGAGCACGACGAAGGCGCGAAGGAGCACGCGTGAACGCTAGCCCATGACAGAGCTGTCACGGCCAAGCCGTCATGGTCGTCGTGCTCGCGACTTCACCGCGCGAGAAATTCCGAAGACTTCGAGCTGGCCTGCACCTTGCCAGTGGGCCGCTCGCGAGCGCGTCACGGCCGGACCTTCGGCGCGCCAACGGGGAGAACGACATGATGACGTGGGGAAAAGCGGCGCTGACGCTGGGGACGTTTCTCGTGCTGGTGGGCTGTGCTGATGGAGCGAACGGCGACAAGGGCGTCGTGCACTTCTCGCAGGTGGTGAACTTCGTCGAGACCAACGACTTCTCTCCGCCGCTCGTGGTGGGCCGCACGGTGCTGATTCGTCTCGAGCACGCGCCGCTCGGAGACCGTTCGTACCCCGAGCTCAACCTCGAGGTGACTGGTGGCACTGCGCAGGTGCTGCCGCTCGGGTTCGCGCAGTACGCGGTGCGCCTCGATGAAGAGAAGGCGTATCGGTTTCGCGCGCGTGAAGGCACGAAGGAGCTCGACGCCATCTCCGTCACCGCCAAGAAGGGCGCAAAGCTGAAGCTGCACGCGAAGGCGCAGGTGCTCACGCGTGGTCTTTCGAACGGCAAGGCGTGCACGCGCGGCAGCTCGGTCGACCTCGCAGACCTCACGCTCGCTCCGAATCAGGAGGCGATGGTCACCGTCGTTCCCGTCGACGAGGGCGGCAAGGCGATGCTCGGCATGCTGCAGCTGAACGCGAAGGCGAGCCGGCCCGACCTCGAGCTCGACACGCCGCTCTTCTTCGAAGGTGGCAGCCCGAACACGCTCGTCATCAGGCCCACGCTGCTGAGCGGCCCGCTCGGTGACGCGACGGTGGAGATCACCGAGCCCTCGTTCACCACGCTCACGCAGACGGTGCGGGTGCTGAAGGACGACGCGCAGGTCACCTGCCAGTAGGTGGGTGAGCGGTCCTGGCGGCGCGAGCGTGCAGGCACCGTTGGGACACCGTGCGAAGCGTCCGACGACAGGAAGAGCCACGACGTGAGCGTGCGCCAGCCTGGGCGAGCTACAACTGCGTGATGATCAGCAGGCTCGTCTTCTTCGTCGCCTTGGCCGAGCTCTCCTGCACGAGCCCGCCACCTGCGTTTCCTCCGTGTGGAAAGCCAATCGCCGGGCCGCGAACGCTGATTCCCGGGCCCGGTCACGAGGGGTTCGACGAGGCGCTCGCGACAGCGGCCCGCCGCCACGACCGCCAATTCCACGCGCTCAATGCACACGCGACGGGGTTGGCCGCAGAGTTCAGGGTCGAGCTGACGGCGCAGGCCGACGTCACCCGGTTCCTCGACGAAGGCGATGGCTTCGACTTCGAGGCTGCGACGGGAAAGAAGCCCGAGACCATCGGCGCGTGGGGCAAGTCGGCTGGCCTGTACGGCGGCGTCGGCATCGCGGCCGATGCCATGCGCTACAGCGTGCTGAGAGACACGGGCGCGGCGTGTGACGAGGTGGCCGTCGCGCGGGTGCAGTTGCTCCGCTCACTCGAGAGCCTCGACGTCGCCTCGCGCATCGACGGCGTCTCAGGCCCCATGGCGCGGTCGCTCCTGAGGGCCGACCTGCCCTCGGTGGAGTCGCCGATGCTCACGCCGCTCTTCGACGCTTCGGGCAAGGCGTTGCCGCTCGAGAAGAACAACGGCGCGTGGCGGGCCGATCAGTCTGGCGCGTACGCCCAGTTCATCTGGGAGGACTCACTGAGCCGCGACATGCTCGTCGGCTGGGCCATGGCCTCCGCCATCTCGTGGGAGGTGATCAAGAAGGACCCGACGTTCTCCGACGAGCTCAAGGCCCGCCTGAAGGCCGACGCGCACGAGACGGTGACGATGCTGATGAAGAAGCAGGTCAGCGGCTACGACCTCGAAATCCAGGACGCCGATGGCCGGCCCACCTTCCACTCGACGCTCAACGAGAACTCGGTCGACCGCGCGTACCTCGACGGCGCGCAGAACGGCTTCTACGCGTTGATGTCGCTCGGCATCGTCGGCGCCTTCGCGAGCGTGTCGGAGGACGTGGAGGTGTCGAAGTTCCTCGACGACGAGTTGATTGCCCGCCGCCGCCTCGACCGCATGGCCGCTGCGACCGCCCACCTCATCGACATGGGCGCGCTCACGAACTACTCGAACTCCAACATGGGCTTCACGGCGGGCCTGCTCGCGCAGCGCTTCGTCACGAACGCCTCGGCGAATGGGCTCGTGCGGCGCGCGATTCGGGAAGAGCTCTACGACCGCCCCGACAACCCGGCGCGGCAGGTGAAGGAGACGAAGCAGACGTTCTTCGACCTCATCGCCGCAGCGGCGCAGCAGGCAGACGGGAAGGAGGAGTGGCGTCAGACCGTCGCGCGCGGCATCGAGACGTTGAAGGAGTTCCCCGCAGCGCCGACCTGGAACGTGGTGCGAATCAATTGTGACGACGCGGAGGTGAACGCGAAGCAGTGCACGCTGGCCGACGGCACGCAGGTGGGCGTGCTGGGAGACGTGGGCCGCAACGATGACCTGGTGGCCGATCGCGCGATTCCGATGCGGGTGCGGCCGCTGAGCAACTACTTCTGGCGCTCGAACCCCTACCGTCCCAACGACAGCGCAACGGCGGGCGGAGACGTGCTGCTCTCGACCGTCGACTTCCGCGTCGCGTACTGGCTCGGGCGATACCTGCGCGCGCCGTGATTCACTCGCGGCGTCCCAGTCGCTGCCTTCGATCGCCCATGCCGATCTTCTCGTCGTCATCGGGTTCATTCGGGGCGTTGCTCGATGCCGCGCTCGAACGCCGGCGCCGAATTTCTCGCCACCAGGTTTTCGAGCTCAGGCCGGCAGGAACTTTGGCGCACCGTGATTCATTCGCGGCGTTGCTTGACGCTGCGCTCGAACGCCCGCTACGAGCCTTCTCGCCATCAGGTGCCCACTCTGGGCACGTGAGCTTCGACAGCGGTCAGGCCGAAGCAAAAGGGAAGCCGGTGAAAATCCGGCGCGGTCGCGCCACTGTGACCGGGAACGCCCCGCATCGATGATGGGGCACGCGTCGTCTCGAAGTCGGAGCGCAGCACGGCTCCACGTCACTCCGCGAAGTTGCGGGGGAAGATGGGAGACGCACACGTCAGCATCCCGGCGAGCCAGGAGACCTGCCTGATGGTGCGGTGACTTCGGTCATCGCAGAGCCTTCTCTCTTCGCGGAAGAGAGCAGAGGGCAGCATGCGGCTGGTCGTCATCGCCAGTGTGGCCCTCTTCGCGCTCCCTGCGCTGGGTGAGGACGCGGGCGTCATCGAGCTGCCGCCCGTCATCGTCCCGCTTCCGCCAGCCGCCGACGTTCCAAACGCCTCGTCGCCCACGCAGCGCGACCCATCGGCCGCCACCACCGTCATCGAGACGAAGTCGCGCGTCGCCGAAGCGAAAGATGCGTCAGAGCTCGTGGCCGCCTCTCCCGGCGCCGTCATTCAGGACCAGGGCGGAGCCGGTCAGCGAAAGACGTTGTCGCTGCGTGGCGCGTCGCCGAACTCGGTGCTCGTGCTGCTCGATGGCGTGCCGCTCAACGGCCCGGGGAACGCAGTCGACTTGTCGCGGCTGCCCATCGCGATGTTGGAGCGCGTCGAGGTGATGCGCGGCTCCGGCAGTCGTTACGGCCCGGGCGCGATGGGCGGTGTGGTGAACCTCGTCAGCAAAGCGCCAGACGGCACGCGCGCGTTCGCCGATGTCTCGCAAGGCAGCTTCTGGACGACGACGGCTTCGCTCGGTGGCTCGACGCAGGTGCTTGGCGGTGAAGGGCTCGCGGTGTTTCACGGGCTGCGGAGTGACGGTGACTTCGCCTACCGCTGGGACGACAAACCTGCGCTCGAAGGAAACCCGTGGCCGACGGCGGTGCGCTCCAACAACCGTGCGTTGCTCGGCGGTGGGCTCCTTCGCTGGCGGCGCATGGTGGGCAGCTCGCGCGTCGACGTGCTCGGTGAAGGCCTCACGGAGTCGCGTGGCCTCGCAGGCCCGGTGCAGAACCCGACGAGTGATGCCTCGCAAGTGACTGGCCGCGGAACGCTCTCGACGCGCGTCACCACCACGTTCGAGAACGGTGGAGAGCTGCAGGTGCTGGGCTACGGACGAATCGATTCGACGGCGCTGAAGGGCAGCGCGTTCGGTGGAGACGCCGCGCAGTTCGAGACGTCGGTCGGCGCCGAGGCCGTGTACTCACTCCGTGCGTTCTCGAGGCATCGCTTCACCGGGCTGCTCTCGGGCGGCGGTGACTTTCTCCGCGAGCCGACCAACCGCAATCCCTCGTGGGGCCGGCTGAGCGCGATGGTGGGTGACGAGGTCTCGCTCTTCGATGGCCGGTTGATGCTCGATGGCACCGCGCGCGTCGACGTGGCGGGTCCCTTCGTCGTCGTGTCTCCCAAAGCGAGCGCGACGCTGTTCCTCCCCGCGGGCTTCGAGCTGCGCGCCTCGGGTGGCCAGGCCGCGCGTCCGCCGGGTTTTCAGGAACTGTACGTGATGCAGGGAACGCTGCTCCCCAACCCCGACTTGAAGCCTGAGCGCGGGCTGCAGGCCGACGTGAGCGCGGCGTGGCGGCACGAGAAGGCGACCGCGCAGGTGACGGGCTTCTACGGGCTCTACGAGAACCTCATCGCGTACGAGTACTACCCGCCCGTGTTGGCCAAGCCGTACAACTTCGCGGCGGCGCAGTCGGTGGGGCTCGAGGTCGAAGGCGCGTTCGCTCCCGCGAAGTGGCTCGAGGCGCAGGCGAGCTACACGTTCATGGCCACGCAGAACCTCAAAGACGACCCGCGCTACTACCTGAAGTCGTTGCCGTACCGCCCCAGGCATCGCGTGACGGGCCGGCTCGTGGGTGGCGTCGACTGGCTCAAGGCGCGCGCCGAGGTGCTGGTGCAATCGGAGCAGTTCACGAACCGTACGGAGTCCGTTTCCCTGCCGGCGCGGGCGTTCGTGAATGTGGGCATCGCCTCGACGCCGTGGAAGAACCCGCGCGTGACGGTGGCCTTCGACGTGAAGAACGTGCTCGACGTACAGAGTCAGGACCTCGACGGCTATCCACTGCCGCCGCGCGCCGCGTTCTTGTCGGTGGCCATCGCGTGGGACGCCGGGCGCAACGAGCCTTCGGCCGTGGCCAGTGCAGCAGTGAAGGAGTGACGTGATGTCTTCGAGGCGAGTGCTGGCGATGGTGATGGTGGTGGGAGCGGTGGCGCTCACGGGTTGTCCCGACACGGGCATCGTGTGTCGAACGGGGACGAATCGCTGCGGCACGGGCTGCGCTGACTACGCGTCTGACCGGCGAAACTGTGGCGGCTGCGGCCAGGCGTGCGCGGCGAGCCAGGTGTGCGTTGCGACCGGCAGCGACGGCGGCGTGGGGAGCGGCCCCGTCGGCAAGTGCGAGTGTCAGCAGGGCACGGTGCCTTGCGAGGGGCGCTGCGTTGCCACGGCGACCGACCCGAGCGCGTGCGGCGCGTGCGGAACGTCGTGCGCCACCAATCAGGTCTGTGAGCAGGGCCAGTGCAAGGGCTCGTGCACCCTCGGGGTCAGCACGCTGTGTGGCGCCTCGTGCGTCGACACGTCCGCTGACGTCGGCAACTGCGGTGGCTGCGGGCTCACGTGTCAGGCCGGTCAGAAGTGCGTGAGCGGCGGCTGCACGTCCGATGTCGTGGTGGCGTGTTTCTCGACGGGGCAGGTGACGGGGTTGTCGGCGAGCTCGCTCCAGCGCGGGCCGTTGGCGGACCTGGGTACGGGACCTGCGGCGCTCGCGACGATGAACGGCGTGTTGCTCGCGGCCGATGGCATCGACCGCAAGTTGAATCAGGCCGACCTTCCCGCGGGAGCGTCGACGTTCCGCGAGCTCACCGGCCGCAGCATCGTCACGGGCCAGGTGCCCAACCAGGTGCTCGTCGATGGCGAGTTCGTCTACGTGGTGAACGCGCAGAGCGGCACGCTGCAGGTGGCGAAGCGCGGCGCGGGTGATGGTGACGCCGGCCTGCCGCTCTCGACGATTCAGGAGTTCGTCTTCGGCGCGAACACGTTCCCGCAGGCGATGGCGAAGGTGGGCAGCACGTTGTGGGTGCCGCTGTACGGCGGTTACGGCGCAGGCAGTGCCGACGCAGGCCAGCGTGTGATTCAGGTCGACATCTCGGACCCGATGAACCTGCGCGCGATGGCCGAGGTGTCGCTCAAGAACCTCGACCTGAAGGGCTTCGATGGCGGCTCGTCGGTGGCGCGCCCGTTCTCGGCGGTGACGCAGCGCGGGCAGGTGTACGTCGCGCTCAACAACTTCGGAGCCGAGTGCAACCCCATCTGCGTTCCCGGTGGACCTGGCCTGCTCGCGAAGATCGACCCGTCGACGAAGGCGGTCTCGGTCATCGACCTCGGCGCTGATGCGTGTCTCAACCCGCAGTGGGTGTCGACGCTGGGTGATGGGCTGGTCGTCTCGTGCGGCGGGCAGGCGAACTACACGGGGCAGAACTTCGTGCTGACGTCGGTCTCGCAGGCGGGCGTGGTGGTGCTCGACGCGAATGACCGCCGCGTGGCGACATGGAGCCCTGCGGCGCCGACGTGCGGAGATGCCGGCGTGTGTCCGTTGTTCCTGCCGGGCCGGTTCGCGGTGAAGGGCAGCTCCATTTTCCTGGCTGATCAGAACGCGGGGCGGCTCGTGGTGCTCGACGTGGCCGATGGTGGAATCAGCGAGCGTCGTGGGCCTGCGCGGAACGATGCGGTGCAGGTCTGCCCGACGAACGCGATGTCGGGCGTCGCGAACGTGTCAGACGTGCTCGCTCCGTGAGCTACTCCGAGATGCACGGATTGGTGCCGTCCTCGTGCTTGTTCTCAGGTGTGGCTCCCCCCATCTGCCACCCCGTCGTATTCATCGGGAGCGACTCCACATCGCCGATGAACGTGTACAGACTTCCGTCGCGGGCCGCGATGGCGAGCGTGCCCAGCCGGGGGCCGCCACAGGCATTGAGGTAGATGGGGTCGGCGTCGACGGCGCCTCGAACGCCCGCGTCTCCAGACGGCAGCGACCAGGTCAGGGCCAGAGTGTCTTTGTCGAATGAAGAGACCGTGCCCAAGGCATCGACGACGACCAGGGCGCCAAAGTTCGAAACCAGTCTGCTCTGAACGATGACGGGCGCTGTCACGGTGCGCGCAGGAATTCGTTGGGTCGACGGCGCACTCACGTTCGAGATCAGACCGACGGGCACGTTGTTCAATCGGCCGGTGAGGTCGGCTCGTTGAACGGTTCGGTCGGCGTTCACCCAGTAGACGCGTTCACCCGAGAACAGGAGTTCGATGGACGCGACGGCGTCGACCACACCACCGTCGAAGACGAGCTGTTCGGTGAAGCTGGTCGTAGTGTCTCCAACGATTGACCACAGGCCTCCGTCGAGGCCGGCAGCCAGCACGCCGACCGGTCGGTAGCCTGCGAACTTCACGAAGTGCGGCAGGTAACGACCGCCGGTCGACACGAACGTTCTCGCAGACGCGTAGGGGTCGAACACGCAGAGTGGGCCCGCGGCGCGGAACAACACGGTCTGCGCCTCCGATGCCGCGATGGCCGCGAAAGGTCCGGCTGATGGCGAACAGCTCTGGAACGAGGAGTTCTGGCCCCCGACGCCCATGCGATCCATGAGCACGACCGTTCCGTCTCGGGCCACCGCCATCAGCGTGTTGTCGGCCGTACCGGTACTGACGACGCGTTCGCTGATGACGACCGGTGCTCCGGAGCGGTCGTCGACGTACCCGCCGTCAGCCGTGGTGAACGCAGCGAAGATCCCGTTGCCTGCGGCGATCGACGTCACTCCCGCGGTGCTCAGCTCGAAGCCCGATGTGGCGCTGAGCAGGCTGCCTGTGATGCTCATCATCGCGAACCTTCCGAGCCCAGGGCTGTCCTCAGTGCCGACAGCGATGCCATACGGAGAGTAGGAGACGGGTCGGGTGATGCTCAGCGGGTTGGGCACGCCCGAGATCTGGCGCCGCCAGCGCCACCGCGTCACGGGAATGCTCCGATGCCGCGTCTGCACACCACCATCGGCGCCGCTCGCCCAGACGAAGACGCGACCGCGAAACGCGGGGAAGTCGACGTCACGCAGCTGCAGGTCGATGCGAAAGCAGGCTCCGGCATCACAGCGGTCGGTGATGGGAAGCGAGAGCGTCTGCGCCATCGGTGAATCGAGCCGTGCATGCAGCGTCATCGGTGGTGGCAGCGCGTCGAGCTCGATGGCGACGACGTCATCGCGACGAAAGGCAGGGCCAGCCGGGTCGTTCGGCTCGAAGTCGACGGTGTTCGTGCGTGCCGGAGGTGGTGGCAGGCTCACGATGGGCGGAGCCACGAGAAACGTCGTCGTCGCCATCGGCCCGCCATCCCACCCTGCGGTGAGGACGACGAGGCCACCATCTCCGTCTGCGAAGAGCAGCGTTGCTGAGCGAACGCCCGGCTGACCCGTGAAGCCGCCCGTCGCTCTCATGGCGCCGCTCGCGCTCCACGGTACGTCGATGGCGGCGCTCAGGGTCGTGTCGATGGCGAGGGGAATCGAGACGAGGTCGAGCGGAGCCACGGCGTTGGCGACGGGAGACACCCACGCGATGGTGCCGCCTCCGAGACAACGCGCTCCCACAGCGCTCTCGACGCAGCTCTGCCAGGGAGGACATTCGAGCATCGCGCAGGTCGTCGTCATGCCGGCGTCGGTGTTGCCCGCGTCGGGACGGCCCGCGTCTGGTGTTCCGCTATCGACTCCAGCATCGAGCCGTCCGGCGTCTGCAGTTCCAGCGTCGGCTCCAGCATCGATTCGGCCACCGTCTGCCGCGCCGCCGTCGACGCCTGCATCGCGACCTGCGTCCACGAGGGTTGCACCGGCATCGTTGCCGGCGTCGACGCTCGGAGCACCAGCATCGACGCCCGCATCTTCGGAGCCGCTCGGGCCGCAGGTGCAGGCGAGCGGCGCTGCGAGGAGCACGATGAGGAGGACGCGAGTCGCTGACATGCACCGGGTTCTGCCACAAGCGCGTGCTCGCAATCGTCACAGCTCCCGGTCATCGTGCCGTCTCGAGCTCGGCGCCGGAGCTCGCTTCGTGAAGGGCTGATCACATGCTGCGTCTCGCGGTCGTCACAGTGCTCATGGCCGGCTCGATCGCGTGGCCGTGCGCTCCGTACAGCATCGTCATTGGACGGCCGAATTCGCAGAGCGTGCCCGAGAACGCGCCGGGGCTCGGCATCATGTACTACTGGCAGCGACCGCTCTCGATCGACCTGGGTGCGCCTGACGGGGGCCTGGTCACCCTCACGCGTGATGCAGGTGAGCCACATTGGCCGATTCAGGAGTTCCCCGTTGCGCCAGGTCAGCTGGCTCGTGGCGAGCGATATTGGTGGTACTGGAACCAACTGAACACCAGTTGGTTTTTCGATGTCTCCGCAGCTGCGCCGCTGCCGACCACGAGGCCGCGGCTTCGCTTTCTCAGTGACCGCTTTCCGTCGATGCAGTGTGAAACGCAGTGGACGAACGCGGTGAGCGTCGACGTCTCGACCGATGCGGAGTGGGCGCCGTGGGGCGGGGTGCTGGATGCAAGGTTCGAGACCGCCAGTGGCCTTCAATCTCCTGTCGTGCCGTCCCCACCGAAGTGGCACTCGTCTCTCGGCAATGGAGAGGTTGGCGTGGTCTGCGGTGGCGGGCCGACGTGGGCCAAGTTGCACCTGCGGGTCCTGGGCACCGAGACCGAGTTCGTGTCGGATGCGCTCTGGTTTCGCTGCGACTGTGGGCCGTCGATGTCTTCGAACCCGCCGTGCGTGCCGCTCGCTTCGAGTCCCGACGGCGGCTTCATCGAGCCAGTCGCTGCCGGCGTCGATGCCGGAGTCGTTGACGCTGGCGTTCCAGTCGTCGACTCCGGTGTTGCGCTCGTCGACGCGGGAGACGTCGATGCTGGGCTTTTGGTTCTCGACGGGGGAGTCGTGGATGGTGGTGAGGTCATCGTGAGCGCCGCAGGTTCGGAAGAGCTCCCGCTCCCTCGCGGTTGCGGGTACTCGTCGCTGCCGCTCGGATTCGTGCTGTTTGCCGTGCTCACACCGTTGCTTCGCCGGCGTCCATGATGGTCGCACCACCATCGCGGCCTGCGTCGACGCTCTGACCACCAGCATCGACTCTCGGAGCCGCTGGGTGCAGGCGGTGCCGCGAGGAGCGCGAGACTGCAGCCTCTCGGCAGCGCAGTTGCTCGGAAACCGGCTCAGCTTCGCGATCGAGGTGTCACCCGACCACGCGCTTGGCGGTCGCACAGTGCCTGCTCCTACTGCCGCGATGGTGACCCTGCTGCTCCTCCAATGACGCTCAGCTTCTCAATCGAGGGTGCTGGTGGTGACGCGCACCACGCCCCCGTCGAACGACTCGAGGTGCACGAACCAACGCCCGAACGGTGGCACCACGGTCTTGATGAAGGTGCGCGACTCGATGCCGCCGTCGCTCTCGAGCGCGCTCTGGAAGCTGAGCTGGTCGAACCCCAGGTCACGGGCGCGAGCGACGACCTCGCTTGCGGGGGTGCCCGCGTCGATGTGGTTGAAGGACTCGAAGTCGTCACGGTGCAGGTTCATCTGCACCACCGACCAGACGAGGTTCAGCACGACCAGCGCCACGAGGCCGAGCCCCAGCACTACCGGCGTGAGCACGATCACGCAGCCCACCGGGAGTCCCTTGGGTCGAGCCATCGCGCGTCAGACTACTCTTCCAGCGGCGCGAAGGTTCGGCGCGAGCCGCTTCACTCGGGGGCGCTCGCAACTCCGGTTGCCTGCCCAGCTCATTCGAGCAGCGCCAGAACGCTCGCCGTGAGCGCCTTGATGCCGGTATCGATGGCCGCCTCGTCGGGAAGGAACTGCGCCGAGTGCAGTGACGGCAGGCCAACGCCCTTCGATGCAGCGAACTTCGCGGGCGTGACGGCTCCGACCCAGAGGAGCGCCGAGGGAAAGCCGCCAGTGACGCCGAAGGCTCCGAAGTCTTCGCCAGCCATGGAGCGCTCGACCGGTCGAAGCGCATCGGCTCCGAGCGCCGAGCTCAACGCAGGCTGCAACCTGTCGACGAGGGCGGCGTCATTCACCAGGGCCACCGCGCCGTTCTCGAAGGTGATCAGCGGCGGCTTCGGTGAACGACCTCCCTCCGCTTCGGCGCGCGCGAGCCGGGTGATGCCTTCACGCAACGCCTGCCGCATGGCTTCGGTGTAGCTGCGCGCGGTCAGCTGCAGACGGACCTCCCCGGGAATGACGTTGTGTTTGGTGCCACCGTGAATGCTGCCGACGGTGACGACGGCGGGCTCGAACGGGCTCGTCTCGCGAGCGATGAGCGTCTGCACCGCCGTCACGAAGCGCGCGGCGATGACGATGGGGTCGACGGTGAGGTGCGGGTAGGCCCCATGCCCCGAGCTGCCGAAGAAGGTGATGTCGATGTTGTCGACGTTCGCCATCGCCGGTCCACGAATGAGCCCGACCGTGCCTGCAGGCAACGCCGCGTGCGTGTGGAGCGCGAGCGCCGCGACCGGCTTCGGGAACTTCGAGAGCACGCCCGCCTCGAGCATCGCGCGAGCGCCGGTTCCAATCTCCTCCGCAGGCTGCGCGACGAACACGACGGTGCCCTTCCACGCGGCCTTCTGCTGCATGAGCGTCGCGGCAGCGCCGAGCCACGAGGCCATGTGCAGGTCATGTCCGCACGCGTGCATCACGCCTGCTCTCTGGCTCGCGTACGCGGCGCCGGTCGCCTCCTGCACGGGGAGCGCGTCGAGGTCGGTGCGAATCACCACCGTTGGCCCGGGGCCGTTGGCGAAGACGGCGATGAAGCCGGTGCCTCCGAGGTTCGCGGTCAGCGTGTAGCCCAGCGTCTTCAGCTTCCCGCTGAGCAGCGCCGCGGTCTTCGTCTCCTTTCCGGAGAGCTCGGGCGCGGCGTGGAGCTGCCGGTAGACGGGCCGGGCCTCTGCGATGGCCTTCTGCAGCGCTTCGGGCGTTGGAGTCGCTGCGAGCAGGGCCAGACCAACCAGCGTGTCGATGAGCATTCGCTCGTCGAGTTACCAGACGGGCGCCTGCTTCCGACAGCGCGGTGCATTGACGTGCAGGCAAGGTGCAGAACGAGCCTGAAGAACTCGTTCGCCTCGTCAAAGCCGCGCTCGGCTGAGGCTCCCGATGCAGCGTCTCGCAGCCGTGCCTGCGAGTGCGCTGTCGCATCTGTGACTGCTACCGCGCTGGCAGGAGCATGGTG
The DNA here is from genome assembly GCA_943370055.1 of Archangium gephyra. Lineage (GTDB taxonomy): Bacteria > Myxococcota > Myxococcia > Myxococcales > Myxococcaceae > Xiheimicrobium > Xiheimicrobium gephyra_A. The sequence goes on along the minus strand of CALRPN020000048.1, from coordinate 48,566 downwards.
TCGAGCGGCAGACAGCCATCAATGCGGTCGGGCGTGGTGAGCCCAGGTGCAACGAGCGCGGTGTTCGAGACAGGCCACGCACCCCACACACAGGCGAGGTGTTTCGACTCGTTCGACGGCGGCTGCATGGGCTGTCGCCGTTCATCGTACGGCGTGGAAACCGTGCCGACCGTCAGCGCCTGACGCGACAGGCTCAAAGGCGCGACCAGGCCGTCGCGCACCCAGTTGGTCGCCACGTGACAGGTCGCGCAGAAGGGGTTGCCGACGGTGTTTCTGCGCGGCACGTCCCGAAAGAGCCGCCCCGAGTCTGCGAGCAGAATGGTCTCCCGCTGCGGCGAGGGCACCGCCCCTTCGCGCACGCACACCGGCTCGTTGCCGTTCATCCCGAGCGTGCCGCCTGCATAGTTGCAGAACAGCTCACTGCTGATGTCGCTCCAGTTCCCGGCACGCCCGCCGTCTGCTGGGCGGCCGAGGTCGACCACCACGCGAGCCTGGTCGACCCAGCCCCGGAAGCCGCCGCCGAACGTCACCTTCGAGGCGAAGATGGAGAGCGCGGACGAGACCGTGCACTTCGCCGACAGCCCATCGACGACCAGTTTCGCTGTCTGCCCATTCGCCACCACCGCCACCGTGTGCCACTTCGAGCGCTCGACGGTGGTGCAGGGTGTGCCGTTGAGTCTGAGCTCGTATCGGGCGGGCAGTGTATCGGTCTTCATCTGGCCCTCGACGACGATGGTGCTCGCACCAGACGATGAGGCCACCTTCATGAGCGTCTGGGTCTGTGTGCCACCCATTCGAACGTCGAACGAGATGCCGGCGTACCAGTCGTCGCGCGTGAAGCCCTGGCGCGCGGCGGGGATGCGGTAGGTGAGCGTGGTGGCACGCTCGAGCCACAGGCCTCTGCCGAACCGTCCACCCGCCGCGACAGGCTCGATGCGCACGCCTTCGCCTACCTCGCCAACGGACGGAACGTCGAAGACCGCGCCCGTCGCTGCGTTCTGAACCCACAGGTTGCTGTCGCAGCCGCTGCCGTCACACAGCGCGCGGTCTTTGTCGTTCGGCACCGCTGCGTTCATCTCGGAGTACACGAGCACCGCGGGGTCGAGGAAGTCATCGAAGACGACCTCGTCGGTCACGTGCCCGCGGGTGACGTACCAGACGACGTCACGCTTCGTCGTCGGCCGCATGTGCGGGTAGTAGTTGAAGACGTTCGCGATGCTCGAGAAGCGGATGCCGCTCTTCACCCACAGGTGCTTGTTCGCGCCCCAGTAGTTCGACGCTACCGAGCCGCGCGTCGTCTCGTCGAGCTCGACCGCAGACTCGGCTTCGGAGGCGCCACGGTAGAAGTTGGGAAGCTTCAACACGTTCACCCGGCTCGTCGTCTGCGAGTCGGTCACGGCCACCGGAATGTCGGCGAGCGAGAGGCGGCCATCGAGCGCGACCTCGCGGCCCCACGTCCACGAGCCCACCACCATCGTCACCGGCACCGTGCCGTCGAGCGAGGCCTGGGCGATCAGCTCTTTGTTGAGTGCAGCTCCATTGAGCAAGGCCCCGCTCGCCCACACAGGGGTCGTTTGGCCTTTGGCCTGCGCGGCGACGAAGGCTGCCTTCACCGACTTGAAGTAGATGACGTTCGCGCCGGTCGGGTCGATCCACGCGTACGAGCCCCAGAGCTTGTCCGTCTCGCTGAGCGGCTGAATCGCGCCCGAGAGGTTCATCACCCGAATCGGGTTCTTCGCGAAGCCGTAGCGGGTGTTGACCTTCGAGTCCGAGAACGCCGCCGGCAGCGGCTTGAAGCCATTCTGAACCCACTGGCGCACGTCACATGCATTGTTCGCTGAGAGGTAGAACATGAGCGACTCGTCGGTCTCTTCGCGGGCGCTGCCGTCGCTCGTCGTCCACGTGTACTGCCTGGCCAGCCCTTCGTAGCGACCAGCCGCGAGCTTGCCGTCATGGGCGAAGTTGAGCTCGGGCAGGTTCTTGAAGGGAATCTCGGCGACCTCGAGCGTGCTGTCGGCCGGCACGGTGACGCTCGTTGGAGCCGCGGTGCCTGACTTCGCGTCGCGCACCGTCACGGTCGCCCGACGACCAGCGAGGAAGAAGCGCTTCGCCTCACCCGTGCCCTGGCTGAGGAGCATGACGAAGGTGACATCGTAGAGGTCTGACGAGTGCTCGGCTCTCACCGGTCGTGTGTTGGGCATGCAGAGATGCCCCTTCTCGAAGGTGTACGGAGGGACGCCCTGGCCCACTTCGATGAGCCGTGCAGGTTCGACCGCGAGGTCCTGCGAGTACGCGTTGGCGAGCTGCTGGGTGCTCGCGTTCTGCAGCGACCCCGCCGCCGCGAGCGCCTCGGGCCGGAAGACCTGCAGACAGAACTCACCGTCGGGGCGGCCCTCGCGCGGGCACTGGTTCTTCGCCATCAGCCGCCCGTCTGGCGTGAACTCTCCGTTGTGGCTGACCAGGCCCGGCTGCGCGTACTTCGCGTCGAGTCCGGCGGCGTTCGCTTCGAAGACCCGAAGCCCCGGTCGGACGAGCGGCGCCTCGGGTTGACCATCGACCGTCGCCGCCGCCTGCAACGAGTCGAACTCGCCGGCCGGGTTGAACGACGCGACGCCATCACACCCGACCAGAGACAGGAGCAACACGAAGAGGGAGCGGTTCATGCGCCGACCCTGTGCAGCGCCCATGCCTCGAGCGAACTCCGCGAATCGAGAGCGCGCGAGGTCGTTCACCAGTGAAGGTGGAGCAGAGATGCGCCCTCAGCGTTCCGGGGCAAAGTGGGGTGCCGCCACGACATGTCCTCTCGCAGAGGACAGTCGTCACGGGCTCATCTTCGGTAGTCGATGACGGCCCCGAGGCGATCGACGTCGAGCGGGTCTCGCGAGGTCGGCAGGCGGCTCACCGCGACGTCGAAGACGCTGGAAGCCGGCACGAAGGCGCCACCACCCACTGCGCCACCGTCGAGCGAGCCCACCACCTGCCACGACGTTCGCCACGGGTCCCAGACGAGGACCTCGGTGGGAGGAATGCCGGCATCGGTTGGCTTCAGCGTCGTCGACACCGAGACGCCGAGGAGCCCGTCGAGCGGAACGTTGAAGCGCGCCGTGTCGACTGACCAGTGCACGGTCGGCCGCACCTGGGTGTGTAGCGCCCAGACTTCATTCGTCCACTGAAGAGCCGAGTCGGGGACCTGGCCTCCGTACAGCAGAAATCGTCCTGCCGGTCGTGGCACCACCAGGGGCGTCAGACGGGAGGTGGGCGCGACTGGCGGAAGAGGAACCGGAGTGTATTCGCCAGTCAGTCCGGGGCCTCCTGCCATGAGCGTCAGGCGCGTGAAGGCGGTCGGCATGGCAGGCCCACCCGTCAACATCCAGAGGTCGAATGGGGGGAGGGTCGCGACTGGACTGAAGCTCACGACACGCGGTGCCAGCGGCATCTGGCCATTGATGTTTGTGACTTCGGGCTGTGACCCGCCATCGGGGAAGACCCGCGTGATCGTGACCCCGGGAAAGTAGAGCAAGCGTTCGGGCGGAAGGGCGAGTGGTTCGCTGCTGCTGGATGACGACAAGGGGATCAACTGGCCGTCGCGCCAGAGGCCATTGGTTGTGACGAAGGAATTGCCGAGCGTCACAGTCCAGCTCGAGAAGAAGGGAAAGCCGGGCACGGCCACATCAGCCACCGACGTCAAGGTGGTGCGACGACCGCACGGCGACATCCAGCCTCCGTCGATGGCAATGCCGAGGGGAATGGTGTTGCCGAGCAGTCCGCAGTGCGACGGCGTGAAGGTGCTTGCCGCCCAGCCCCCCGGGTCCTGGTAACGCCAGCGGCCGGTGCCTGGCAGAACGAAGCCGTTCGGCTCGGCGATGGCCCACGAGGCCATCAGGTCGCGGTCGGGAGAGACGTCGAGCGCGACGGCACCACCGTCTCTCATCAGCACCGAGCGGGTGCTTCGATTGATGATGGTGACGGTCGCTGCAACCGGGTCCCACGCGGCCTCACAGGTCTGGGGTATCGCGCAGGCAGCCGGCCCGATGACGGTGATGGTCCCGTCCGCGCGAAGCTGCGAGACCTGCGGCTCGACGATGAAGGGCTCGAGCGTGCTCCGGTCGAGCCCGAGGTGACCGGAGTTGAGCGTGCCGGTGTGGCTGACGGTGCCTCCGTCGCGGTGTCTCCAGACGAAGGTGCTGGCCGCCGCGCTCAACACACCACGCGGCGTCGCGACGACGTTGCACGGCGTGGTGTTGCAGTCGCTCGTTCCCGTCGAGAGGGTCGAGCCGCTTTCATCGAGCGTGAGCAGCGCCGTGCCCTCCGCCAACAGAAACACCTCTCGCCGCGCATCGAACGTGATGGAGGCGGAGGTGGTCGTGAGCGTTCGAAGGAGCCTGGCGCCCTGGTCGTCGAGTGCCCAGAGCCTCGAGTTTCCCGCGGGCGGTGTGCCCACCAACAGGCAGGTGCGCCGGCTCGTGTGGCACGCGCCTTCGTAGCGCGCCGGAGTGAACTGCAGGTTCGTCACCACATGGCGGCCGTTCGCGAGGTCGGTCGCCACGGCTCCAAACGAATCGCTCACGATGCGCAGCAGCCGTCGGCGGGGAGCGTCTTCGATGAGTGAGACGAGCGGTGAGCCTGAGGGAGGACCCGCGTCGAGGCCGTCGTGCAACAACTCCCAGCGGGGCACGGGCTGCACCTGCACCGAGGACTGGTCCGCCGCTTCGAGCAGTGGCATCGCGAGAGGCTGGTCGCTGCGGGGAGGTGCGAAGACCAGGTCAGTGGTCGTCGCGACGTGGGTCTGGTTGGCCGTGCGGCCCGGGTGCACGAAGAGCCTGAACCGCCGCACCTGCACCTCAGCGCTCGCGTTGCCGGCTTCATCGAGCGCCTGCGCCGTCAGCTGCTCCTGGTCGACGACCGAGACCTGCCCCTCGACCATGCCGCCTGTGGCTCTCAGCGTCAGCACCACCGGCGCGCCAGGGCCTTCACGGAAGACGAGCAGCCCGTCGGGGGGACTCAGGCGCATGCGCACGAACGCGCCGACGCGGGTGCCGTCACCCAGAGGCACGCGTTCGACGATGACACCATCATCGGTCGCCACGTTCGGTGATGGCGGCGCGGCGGTGTCCTTCCGAAGCCGCGCGGCGACGCTCATTCGGGGCGAGCGGTTTCCCACGTCGTCCACCGCCGTCAGCTCGAGGGTGATGTCTCCTTCGGGCACCGACGCAGGCAGCGCGCCTTCGAACACGAAGGACTGGCCGACGCGCCTCACGAACGGCAGCTGGGTGGCGCCGGCGCCAAGGAAGAGGGTGGCGCTCGTGGTGTTCGGGTCGTCGAGCAGGAGCGTCACGCGCACGGTGCTGTCCACTCGTGCCGCGGTGGGCGCGAAGGCCGGGCCCAGCGGCACCAGGGGATTGTTCGTCGCAGGCACGATGGTCACCACCTCGGTGCCCGAAATGACGCGCGGCCAGTCGGCATCGATGGTGACGGAGAGACGCTCGGTGACGGCGACGCCGCGCAAGTCAGACGCGAGCAGCGTGATGATCTCGGAGCCGCTGGGGCCAGAGAAGGTGAGCGGGCAGACCCAGCTCGTCGGTGTGATGGCGGCGCACGAGGCCTCGGTGGTTCGAAAGCGGGCGCTGAGGGCGACGGGTGGCAGCTGCAGCTCGACGAGCACCTGGCCCCGGTCGAAGGGCGCGACGCCGCTTCGGCGCGTGACGACCTGGCCGGCCGCGTCGACCAGCTGCGCCGAACGAATCACCGGCAACTGAGAGCGCGTGGTGTCGACGCACAGGCCTGCGCGGCTGCTGCACGCGAGCGGCGCCGGGCAATCGTCGGTGAACTGACAGGGCACGAGCGAGACGCCGGCGTCGTCGAGGGGCAGCTTCTCGACGTTCGCGCAGGCGCCGAGGCCTCGCGCGCACACGAGAGTGCCGACGCACTCAGCGCTGGTGGTGCAGGGCAGCACCGAGATGCCGGCGTCGAGCACCAGGCCGTCGGGGTTGGCGCAGCGACGCAGGCCGTTGGCGCAGACGAGTGCGCCGACGCACTCCGAGGTGGTGGAGCACGGAAGGAACGAGAGACCGCCCTCGACGACGAGCCCGTCTGGGTCCACGCAGCGATGCAGGCCGGCGGCACAGACGAGCGTGCCGACACAGTCCGACGAGGTGGTGCAGGGCAGCAACGACAGTCCTCCGTCGGTTTGCACCGCCGGCACCGAGACACAGCGGCCCAGCGCGAGCGCGCAGGCGAGCGGCGCGGGGCAGCCACCTCTCGAGAGGCAGGTGAGTGACGTCGTTCCTTCCGCATCGACCGCCACCTCGTCGGCCTGCACACAGAAGCCGAAGTCATTCGCGCAGGTGAGCGGGCGCGGGCAGTCGAAGCGCGACTCGCAGGGCAGCCCCGACACGCCGGCGTCGACGGTGATGGCCGAGGGGTCGTAACAAAGCCCGAGCGCAGCCGAGCAGGAGAGACCCTTCGGGCAGTCCTTCGGCTCGCTGCAGGCGATGAGGCTGACCCCGCCGTCGAGCGGAACGGCCGTGCGAAAGACGCACCCGGAGCAGAGTGTGACGAAGCTGAAGAGCAGCAGAGCGCGCATGGCGGGAGGTGCGGAGCATACCGAATTGCCCGACCCGCACCGCTGCACCCTCGATGACTTTCGTGACCGGTCACGGGCGACGGCTGGTACCGTCCACCTCCACCATGCGCGTCGTCTTCCTCGCTCCGACGTTTCCTCCCGAGATGATTCAGTACACCCGCGGCCTCGCCGAGGTCGGCGCGAAGGTCTACGGCATCGCCGACACGCGCCCCGAAGCGCTGCCTCGCGAGCTCAAGCCGTACCTGCACGACTACCTGCACGTGCCGCGCATCATGGACGAAGACGACGTCATCAAGCGCGCGACGAAGTGGCTGCAGGGCGTGCCCGTCGACCGCGTGCTCGCCAACTGGGAGCCCCTCGTCATTCTCGCCGCCCGCATGCGCGAGCGCTGGGGCATGCCCGGCATGAGCAGCGACACGGTGCGCGGCTTCCGCGACAAGCAGCTCATGAAAGAGCGCGTGCAGGCTGCCGGTTTGCGCGTTCCCCAATCGAAGCGCTGCACCTCGCAACGTGAGATTCGCGCCGCCGCCGAAGAGATTGGCTACCCGCTCATCGTCAAGCCCATCGCAGGCGCCGGCAGCGCAGACACGTACCGCGTGGGTGACGCGAAGGAGCTCGAGAAGACGCTCCAGCTCATGCGCCACGTGCCCGAGTGCAGCTGCGAGGAATACATCACCGGCGAGGAGTACACGTTCGACACCGTCTGCATCGGCGGCAAGCCGGCCTACGAGAACATCGCCTCGTACCTGCCCAAGCCCATCGAGGCGCGCTCGAACGAGTGGATCTCTCCCGTCATCATCACCGTGCGCGACATGTACCAGCCGAAGCTCAAGCCCGGCGTCGAGCTGGGCCGCAACGTGCTCAAGGCCCTCGGCATGGGCGACGGCTTCACGCACATGGAGTGGTTCCTCACGCCGAAGGGCGAGGCGGTGTTCGGTGAAATCGGCTGCCGCCCGGGCGGCGCGCACCTCGTCGACCAGATGAACTACACGAGCGACATCGACTTGTTCCGCGAGTGGGCACGCGTGGCGACGTGGCGGTCGTTCGAGGCGCACGTGCCGCGCAAGTACAACGTCGGCATCGTCTTCAAGCGCGCGCTCGGTCAGGGCCGCATCACGCGCATCACCGGGCTGGGTGACTGGATGCACGAAGCCGGCCCGTGGTGCGTCGAAGAGAAGCTCTTCCGCCCCGGTCAGCAGCGCCGCAACTGGAAGAACACGCTGCTCTCCGATGGCCACGTCGTCGTGCGCCACCCCGATTGGGACGAGGCGTACCGGCTCTCGTTCGCCGCCGCGACCGACATCACGTTGTTCGCGCAGTAGCCGTCACTTCTCGGCGAGCAGCAGGGCCAGCCCGTCCATCGCGGGCAGGTTCAGCTTCTCGTCGAAGGACTGCCCAAGCTTTCCTTCAGGGCGTTTCTTCGCGATGACGGCGAAGCGCACGAGGTCGGCGGCCATGGCCTGCGTGGTGGTCGCCTTCTGTGCCGACTCGAGGAACGTGCCCGCGCGCGCGTCTGCCTGTGCTCGCAGTTGGCTGTAGACGGTCGACGAGGCGCTGGAGAAGTACGTCGCCCTCAGGTCAGCAGCCGTCGGCGGCTTCACGTTCACCGGGCTCAGCTTCGCGCGCTCGACGAAGCCATGGCCGACACGCTCCTCCTGCGCGCGCACCGTCTGCTTCTTCGGAGCGTCGGTGCCCTGCTTGATGGTCAGCGTTCCCGACAGCGTGCCGACGTACTTCGTGGCCTCGTACGGCACGTCGACCATCGCGAACGCAGGCTCCTCCTTCTTGATGCGGCCGAGCTGCTCGAGGCAAGAGGCGTAGTCCTTGTTGTTCGAGGCGAGCCGGCTGCAGTTGGTGTTCTTCGGCCCGTTGCGCGCGCAGCTCTCTTCAGCGCGCTTGTTGAACGAGAGCTTGGTGGCGCACATCTCGCTCTTGAGCTCCCACTCGTGGCGGGTGCGGGTGCCCTTCTGCTCCTTCACCTCGGTCTTGAGGACGACCTTCTCGGAGTCACTCGAGAACTCGGGCGCGGACAGCTCGAGCGCCAGCATCACGTCGGCTGCGCCGCTGTCGGAGAGCGACAACCCCGAGCCCAGGCCGCCTGACTTGAGTCGCGTGATGACTTCACTGGCGAGGCCGTCACCTGAGAACGACACGGTCAGCACTTCTTTGATGCCGGCCTTCGCGATGAGGGCCTTCGCTTCAGCGAGGTCCTTCTGGCGGCGGGCGTCGTCGCGCGCGACCTGCGAGAGCTTCGCTGCCGACGCGAGGTACAGCGCAGCAGCTGCGGGCTCGGCTGACAGCTTCGCGGCCTCGCCCTCGTAGAGCGACGCGATGGCGGGAGGCAGCGACATCACCACCGCTCCCAGCCGCTGCACCTGGGCCGTGTCGAGGCAGCCGGTGGTGGACATCTTGAGCGACGTCGTCTGCTTGTAGAGCTCGACGTGTTTGCCCGCCTGCGCGGCGGCTTCGACCTCGGTGAGGCAGGCCTCGGTCGTCGGGCGCAGGGCAGCCCGTTGGCCGTCGTCGCTCTTGTCGGCGCTGAGCCACTTGCCGCTCTTCTTCAGTTGCACGAAGTACCCGTCGACCTTCGCGAGGCACGCCAGCCCGCCCAGGGCCTTCGCCTCCGTCGTCACGCGCACGAGCTCGGCGGCGGTCTGCTTCTCGAACTCCACGCACGCCTGCTGCTGCACCGGCACGAGACCGAGCTGCTCGGGCGTGAAGCCCTCGATGCCCTCCGTCTTCGAACACATCGCCTGCAGCGTCGCGCCGTCCTGCTTCGCCACGGCCTTCGTCAAGGCGGCCTGCTTCCGCTCGAGCAGCAGCCGCTTCGCCTCGTCGCACGACTGCTCCTTGAGCCCGAGGACGCCGCCGTAGATGCCGCCGAAAATCTGGTACTGCTTCGGCTTCACGCACATCTCGACGAGCGTGTCGTACCAGCCCTTCTCCTTCGCGTTCTCGAAGCGCTCGGTCTCGTCACGCACGGCCCAGCCGGGGATGCAGCCCATCGTCGAGAACACCAGCACCACCAGCAACGGTCTGAACGACATGAACACCTCGCGCGAGAGAATCGGCGAGGCGTATCAACCGGCTGCGAACCGGAACCTCGTAATGATTACGAGTCGCGGTGGGTGAAGGCGTGGGCGACCAGCTCCTGCACGGTGCGCACGCCCAGCTTCTTCTTCAGGTTCTCGAGGTGGCAGTAGACGGTCGACGCTGCGATGCCGAGCTGGGCGGCGACCTCTTTGGGCGCGTGGCAGGTCGCGAGCGCCCGGTACACCTCGTACTCGCGCGCGCTGACCTTCGAGCGCACGCCGTCGGGTTGCACGATGGCTGGGCGCTTCTGGCCGGCGTGCACCTGACGCAGGGTCTCGTCGAGCTCGTCGAGCGGGGTGGCCTTGTCGAGGAAACAGGTGGCGCCCGCGTCGAGCAGCGAGCGCACGTGCTCGTCCTGCCGGCGCGCCGAGAACAACACGACGCGGCAGCGCTCGCTGAGCGCCTTCACCTGCGCGGCGGTGGTGAGCACCTCGAGCTGCACGTCGACGAGCGCGACGTCGACGTTCGCGGCCAGCGGGAGCGCCTGCTCCATCGTCGTCACCGCGGCTTCGACCGAGAACCCTTCGACGGCGCGGAACCGGCTCACCAACCCGGCCGTCACCACGGGGTGGTCGTCGACGAAGAGCAGCCGAATCACGCGCGCTCCCGTCGTGGCCAGGTCACCGCGACGCTCAGGCCTCCCTCGGAGTCACCGAGCGCGAGGACGCCTCCGAGCTGCTCGGCGCGCTCCCGCATGCCGCGCAGGCCGTGCCCTTCTCGCAGCCCCGTGGCGCGGCCCCCGCCGTTGTCGATGATGAGCATCGCCACCTCACCTTCGTGCGCCTGCACCGAGACCGTCGCTTCACTGGCGCGGGCATGGCGCACGGCGTTCGTCAGCGCCTCCTTCGCCACCGAGAGCACCACGTGTGAGTCGGCGACCGGCGCCTGCGCGACCCAGCCCTCGTCGAGCAGCAGGTCGACGGTGAGGCCCAGGCCCTTGAAGTCGCGCTGCACCGCCAGCAGCTCGTCCCTGAGCGCGCCTGGCGTCGGTGGTGCGCGCAGCTGGTCGAGCATCACGTGCGCCCGCTGCGAGAGCTCGTCGAGCAGTGACGAGAGGCGGTCGACCTGGTCGTCCTTCGCGCCTCTGCGGCGGGTGAAGGTGTCGAGCTGAAAGCGGGCGCCGGTGATGAGCTGCGCCACGTCGTCGTGCAGCTGTCTGGCGAGCGACGCCCGAAGCTCTCCGCCGCCCGCGTGCAGCCGCTCCTCCAGCAGCGAGGCCGCGGCTTCGACGCGCGCGAGGTCGGTGAAGCTCTGCACCTCGAGGCGGTACACCCACTGGCCCAGCCCCGCCGAGATGCCGCTGATGGTGAGCAGGTAGACGAGCGGCACATGCGCCATGGGGTAGTCGAAGAGGTCGGGCCGCCGCAGCCAGTAGGTGAGGGTGAAGGCCGCTGCGGTGCCGAGGGTCGCGAGGAGGCGGTGCGGCAGCTTGAGCAGCATCGCGATGAAGATGGGTGGAGCCGTGTAGCAGCCGTAGAACCACGGCCCGTCGAAGCCGCCGAACTGCGCCACGTGCGCGCCGCCCAGCGCAGCAGAGAGCACGATGCTGAGGCTGAAGATGACCGCCGCCGCGCTGGCCGGAGCGACCCACCGCACGATGGGCACGAGCGCGAACGAAGACAGACACTGCAGCACCATGAAGCCGTGGTTGCGCAGCGTGCCCATGGCCAGCACGTCACCGACGCCGCCGACCAGGTACGTCACGCCGAAGGCCAGCCCCAGGAACTGGGCTCGCGAGGCGTTCGCGTGGTGAACACGGTCGCGCACCTGCGCTTCGATGAGGTTCGCGGCTGCGCTGCCCACGCTCAGAGCGTAATGCGAAGCCGCCGAGTTCCCGTCGCGTTCTCTCGCGGGTTCACCGTCAGCGGAATCACCGGCGGGTGAGCGCGGCACCGACACCAAAACGATGGCGTGAGATGAAGCCGAGAGCGAACGAGAAGTCTGGACGAGGCCCCCGCTCTCCGGGGCAGACTCCACGCGTGGATTACCGCATTCGAAGTGGCGACACCCTCTCTGCACTCGCGAAGCAGTTCAACACCACGGTCGAACGGCTCGCCCGCGCCAACGGCATCGACGACCCCGACCGCATCAAGGCCGGCGCGACGCTGAAGGTGCCCGACGGCTTCGAGGCCGACGAGCCCGAGCCGGCTGATCAACCCGACCTCGCCGGGTGGACGAACACACCCATCGACCTCGGCCCGCGGCCACCGCCTCCGCCTCCGGGAGGCACCACCGACATCTCGGGCCTCGGCACGCTCTCGGCGAAGTACGAATCGAACGGCGACCCCGGCACCGTCTCGGGTGGGCGCGGCGACCCGGGCGGCGTCAGCTACGGCGCGTACCAGTTCTCGACCAACCGCGGCTCGGCGCGCTCGTTCTCGGCGTGGCTGCAGCGAACCGACCCCGCGCTCGGCCGTCCCCTCGCGGGCCTCACGCCGGGCACCACCGCCTTCTCGAACGCGTGGAAAGCCATCGCCCGCCAGCACCCGTCCGAGTTCCAGGCCGCACAGCACCACTTCGTCGGCCAGCGCTACTACGACGTCTCGCGCAGCCAGCTCGAGTCGCGCGTGCCCGGCCTCGACTTCTCCCAGCGCAGCCGTGCGCTCAGTGACGTGTTGTGGAGCAGCTCGGTGCATCACGGCCAGAGCGGCGCCGTCACCGTCTTCACGCGCGCGCTCGCGGGTCGCGACGTCACCCGCATGAGCGACGCCGACATCATCACCGCCGTCTATGCGGAACGCGGCCGCCGCGATCGCAACGGAGAGCTCGCGTACTTCTCGTCGAGCTCACGCGCCGTGCAGGCGGGTGTCGCCCAGCGCTTCGTCGACGAGCGGAACGACGCCCTCCGGTCGCTCTGAACCACCCGCGACGGCGCCTCCCATCATCATGAAACGATGCGCTCACCCTTCGTGACGCGACTCGCCACCCCTGCGAGAGTGATCGCGATGTCGCTCCGTTCTTCCACATCGTTCGCGGTCGTTCTGCTCGCCGCCGCGGCGTCGACCTGCGCGCTGGACGAGTCGGTGCTGTACGCCTGTGACGCCAACGAACCCAGGTGTCCTCCCCTGTTCTTCTGCGCCTCGGACAACGTGTGCCGGCCCCGTGTGGAGGGAACGGCAGGTGGCACGACCGCCGGTGGCTCAGCAGGCTCGTCGGCTGGCGGCTCAGCAGGCTCGTCGGGTGGCGGCTCAGCAGGCTCATCGGCTGGCGGATCTGCAGGCTCGTCGGCTGGCGGATCTGCGGGCTCATCGGCTGGTGGAGCAGCAGGCTCGTCGGCTGGTGGAGCAGCAGGTGGAGATGCTGGCGGGCAGAGCGGAGGCAGCGCGGGAGGCACCGCCTGTGTGCCCATCACCTGTGGCACTCTCGACTGCGGCTACCGACCCGATGGCTGCGGCGGAACGCTCTCGTGCAGCCGATGTTCTGCAGGCACCGAGTGTGGTGTTCGCACGCCGAACCGCTGCGACCTCGTGCCCGGCCTCTGCACCCCTGAAGGCATCTGCTGGGAAAGCCTGCTGCCACAGGGCAACGACGTGCGCGCGATGTTCAGCACCGACGAGCGCCACACCTGGCTCGCGACCGACAATGGCTCGGTGCTCTTCTTCGATGGCGAGCGCACGTCGGTGCTCCCCGTTCCGACGCAGGCGGGGCTCGACCTTCGCGCGATTCACGGCTGTGGCCCCAACGACCTCTACGTCGTCGGAGACAACGCCACGGTCTTCCACTTCGACGGCGGGTCGTGGGCCCGCGAGACGCTGCCTGGCGTCGTCCGGCCCGACTTGAGCTTCGTGCAGTGCCTCGGACCCGGCACCGCCGTCACCGGGCGCAGCGACCAGCAGATCTACCTGCGTACGTCGAATGGCTCGTGGGGCAGTCGCAGTGCGCCAGTCGCGTCGAGCACCCACCGCGCGCTCCAGCACCAGAACGAGCTCTGGCTGATCAACGACACGGGCGTGCTCCTGTCGGCCAACGCCTCGAGCTGGCAGCAGGTCACCAATGGCAACGCGCAGGTGGCCTTCCCCCGCGGTCTGCTGGGTGTGGGCCAGAAGCTCTACACCCTGGGCCTCGTCGATGGCGGGCAGCTCTCCGATGGTGGCGCGGTCACGGTGAGCCGACTGCTCGAGTTCCCGTTGCCAGCAGGCCCGTGGGCCACGGTCGTCGACGTGCCGGGTGAGGCGGTGGGAGATCAGGTGAACGGCTTTGACACGCTCGATGGCGAGGAGTTCTGGTTCGCAGGCACCATCAATGGCGTGCGCCGCTTCCGTCGCGACGCGGGTCTCTCGCCACGGCTGCTGGCGCAGACTGACACGCGCACCCTTCACGCCGTGAGTGCGCTGGGCCCGAACCGTGCGTTCCTCGTCGGCAGCTCGGGCACGTACGTGCACGTCGAAGATGGCGGTGCGGCGACGACAGCACACGCCGGCCAGCGGTTGAGCAACGTGAACAAGCTCTGCATCGCGCCCACGACATCGCCGACGGCCCCCGTCATTCTCGCGCCGCTCAACTCGAACGCGAACCTCACCCGCGAGGTCGGCCCGCCTGCGCGCTGGCCACCCCTCAACAGCCCGAACGTCGCGCGCTCGACCAACTGGCTCACGTGCGCAGTCACCCCTCAGGGTGACTTCCTCATCGCTGGCACCGACGGCGGGCTGGCGTTTGGCTCGAGCACGTTGCCCGGCTCGTTCACCACGGCTGCGAGCTATGGCGTGCTCGACTGGAATCGGGTGTGGAGCAGCCCCAACCGCCTCTGGTACCTGTTGTCCGCCCCACGCAATGGCAGCACGCACCTGCTCGTCACCGATGGCGGGCTCACGAGCACTGGTGCGGTGCTCCACGACCTCGACGCTGGCCTGGTCGACCTCTTTGGCACGGGCGGCTACGGGGCGATGGTCGGGCAGGGCCGCAGCGCCATCTTCACCAACGGCCACTTCGTCACCCAGACGGTCACCGGCAACATGAGCGTCGTCCACGGCGCGACGCAGCGAGACGGTGGCGCGACGGTCTTCCTCGGCGCGGGTGCCAACGGTGCGTGGTGGTCCCGAACCAACAGCAACGCCTTCGTGGGCCAGACCCCCTTCACGCTCGCGACGTTCACCGGAGTGTGGGTCTCTGCGCTGGGCACCAGCTACTTCGTGGGTGGGCAGGCCGATGGCGGCGCCACGGGTGGCTGGCTCTACGTGCGCTCGCCAACCGGAGCCGTGACGACCGAGCCGTTGCCGCTGCTGAGCGCGCCCTCGAGCATCGTGGGAGTCGACGACTTCGACGCTGGCACCTCGACGGTGTGGATCAGCGGTCGAGGCGGGTCGATTCTGCGGCGAGACCCGAAAGACGGCGGCTGACGTCAGCGAGGCGCGAAGCGAAGCCTCACCGCAAGCGCCTCGGTCGCCTTCGGAGCCACCGTCATCAGCCCAACTCCCGACGCGAGCGCACCGCCTGGCGCCGTCCACGGCTCGAGGCACACGAACGGCTGACCGGGCAACGTCCACAGCACCAGCGTCGAGAGCTGCGGCGTCGACGACAGCTCGATGCGGCTGCCATCACCGCGCTGCAAGGTGGCGGCAGTGCCGTGCTCGAGAAAGGCGACATCGGGCTCGCCATCGTCGAAGCGAATCGGCGACATCGGCCGAACCTCGCCAGTGCGCCGGTCTTTCAGCTGCATCGCCGTCGTCGGCACGCGCGCGAGCCCCTTCTGCGCCACGGGCACCGTGAAGTACGGGTGCAGCCCCGCGTGCAGCGGCATCGGCCCATCACCGGTGTTGGTGAACGTCCACTCGAGGGTGAGGTCGGTGTCCGTCAACGAGCACGCGAGCCGGCTCTCGAAGTCGAAGGGGAAGCCCTGCTTCGTCTGCTCGTTCGAGGTCAGCAGCAGCTCGACGCGCGCGGTGTCTTCGTCGGCGATGGCCTGCACGACGCGAAAGGCCGAGGTGCGCGCGAGCCCGTGCTGCGGCTGCGTGATGGTGCGGCCCTCGAACGTCGCGCCCGTCGCTGGCAGCGGGCCCGCGTTCGGAAACAGCAGCGGAATGCCGCCGCGCACGTTCTTCGTCGGGTCGACCAGCGTCGCCTCGTCGAGGAAGAGCAGCGACTCGCCCTTGACCTGCCAGTGGGTGACGAGCCCTCCGCGTGAAGGCACCAGCCGAACCTCGGCGTCGGGGCCGGACAACACGTACGACTCCAGCGCGCCGGGCCCTGCCTGTCGGTCGACGCGCATCAGTGCAGGGGCTTCGTGTTGGTGACGCGCAGCGACGACTCCTGCGCGAAGAGGAAGACCTCGCTGTCGGGCGGCACCTGCACGGCAGACTGCGCCGAGCCGCCGAAGAACTTCACGAAGACCTGCCGCGTTCCCGGAGCGACGTTGCCGATGGTGAGCTGGCCCGTCTGGTTCTCGCCCGTGCGGCGCGCGCCGTCGACGCTGACGGTGCACGGCTTCTGGCAGGTGAGCCGCAGCATGCCCGGCGCCGTCGAGAGCACGCCGTTGTTGGCCACCGGCGCGACGCGGGGCGTGATGGTGCCGAGCGCGAGGCGGTTGCGAGAGACGACGACCTCGACCTCGCTCGTCGCCGGAATGTCGAGGTAGCCCGACGCGATGTTGATGCTCGCGAAGCCCTCGATGTCGAAGCGCGTCTTGCCGGGCGGCACGTCGGAGAACTCCCACAGCTGCGAGCTGACGCGTCGACCGACGCCGCCAGCGACGCGGGCCGAACAATCAGACGGGCACTTCACGCGCACGAGGCTCGGCAACGCGGCAGCTCCAGCGGCGGGAGGAGGCAGCACGGCCGGCAGCGGCGGCGGGCTGAAGCCGTCGTTCTTCCCCACGGGCGGAGGCGGTGGTGGGGGCGGCACGGGCTGCGCCTGCGTGGGTTGCCCGTTTCGTGGCGGCAGCGGCGGCGGGTTGCCGGCCTGGTTCAAGACGAGGGTGAGGGCGATGACGAACATGTCGCGGCTCCAAAAGGGACTTCGAACGGAGGCGCAGACTGCCACGAAAGGTGGATTGTTCACGGGTTTGAGACACCGCGTCGCTTGCGCGCTCCGTGGAGCCCGATGCAACTGCTGCAGATGGATTCCCGCACGCTCGGGGAAGCGCTGGCGTGACCGATGCAGCGGCCCGCCTCATGTCCACCGTCATTCTGTCTGCAGCGTCGCCCCGGGTGCCTGCACTTGGCCAGCTCGTCGACCTCGTTCGCGCGCAGTTGAGTCACCCTGGTGAGACCGAGGTGAAGGTCTTCGAGCTCTCGAGCATGCCGCTCGCGTATTGCCAGGGCGAGTTCGACTGCTGGGTGAAGACGCCCGGCCTGTGCCGCGCGCATGACGAAGAGCACGACATCATGCAGGCCATTCACGACGCCGAGCGGCTGGTGCTCGTCGACGCCGTGACGTTCGGAGGCCACAGCTTCACGCTCAAGCGCGCGCAGGATCGGCTGATTGGCCTGGTGGCTCCCTTCTTCGAGAAGCGCGCCGCGTTGACCCACCACGCCGCGCGCTATTCACTCCCGGCTGCCTTCTACGCGCTCGGCTGGCAGCCGCTGCCTGATGCCGAGCAGGCCCGCACCTGGGTGAGCCTCGCCGACGCGAACGCGGTGAACATGCTGGCGCCCCGCGTGGGAGCTGCCGTGGTGGATGACACGCAACCTGCGCTCTGGCCCGCGGCCATCGAGGCGATGTTGGCGTCGACGCAGCAGCCGGGAAGCGCCCTGAAGACGCGCGCGCCGCTTCGCGAGGCGTTGCTCCAGGCGGCTCGACCCACGGCCCCGCCGCTGCCCCGGCCTCGCTCGGCGTCGATTCTGGTGGGCAGCGCGAAGGTGAAGGGAACGAGCGCGTCGGAGAACCTGGCGCGCGCGTTGGCAGCCCGGCTGAGCCAGCGCGGCATCGAGACGCGGCTCCACTTCGCGGTCGAGTTCCTTCGTGAAGGCGCCTCAGCGCTCGCGGCGGCGCAGGCCATCGCGGCGACAGACCTCTTCATGCTCGTGACCCCGCTCTACTTCGACGCACTGCCGGCGCTCGCGACCCATGCGCTCGAGCTGGTCGCGCGAGCTTCCACGACCAGAGACGCGCGGTTCGCCCTCCTGGTGAACTGCGGCTTTCCCGAACCCGAGCACAACCGCACGGCCGTGGAGATTGGCGCCCACTTCGCCAGGACCGCAGGCTTTGCCTGGGCAGGCGGGCTGCCGCTCGGAGGCGGCGTGGTGGTGCAGCCGGGGGTTCCGCTCGACGGCCAGCGCGGCCCGGTCGAGCACATCAAACGCGCGCTCGAGGCCGCAGCGGCGTCGCTCGCTGATGGAGGAAGTGTGCCGCCCGACGCGCTGGCCGCGATGGTGAAGTCGCCCCTTCCCGATGCGGCATACCGACTGCTGGGTGACCTCGGGTGGCGTTATCAGGCCTGGCAACACGGTGTGCCGCAGGCGTCTCTGCGTGACCGGCCGCTCGAGTGACGTTCAGCCGCGGCGGCGAAGGCGCGTCGT
Organism: Archangium gephyra; assembly: GCA_943370055.1. Taxonomy (GTDB): domain Bacteria; phylum Myxococcota; class Myxococcia; order Myxococcales; family Myxococcaceae; genus Xiheimicrobium; species Xiheimicrobium gephyra_A. The sequence continues at coordinate 30,437 of CALRPN020000048.1, read as the reverse complement.
GCGGACGCGCGTGGGACCCATGAGCGGCGTGAGATCTTCGGGCTCGTCGTCAGCAGAAGGCAGCGGGTGATTGGAGCGGTACAGGTGCGCGCCCAACAGCCCGCCGACGACGCCCATGCCGATGGTGAAGGGCGGGTAGCAGAGCACGCGGCAGGCACCGCCCATGACGGACAACGAGCGCACCAGCCACGCGACGCCGACGGAGAAGACGACGCCGAAGACGTGTGGCCGGAAGTAGAGCGCGAGCCGCAGCACGCCTGAAGGAGCCACGCGCAGCGCTTCGGGGTTCACCTGCATGGCCATGAGTATGCCCCGGGTGGCGAGCTGGTTACGGCTCGGGAGCGGGTGGTGACGACGACGAAGGAGGCAACAGCGTCGGCTCCGCGCTCGGCGGTCCGGGAACGCAGCGCTTCTTCTTTCCGTCCGCGGCTTCGCACGTCCACCCCGGTTGGCACTGTGCCGTCGTCTTGCAGTCCAGACAGGTGCAGCTCCACTGGCCGGGTGTCGGGTGCTGGTCGAGCAGCTGAGGCGGGCACGCAGCGCCGCGGTTCGCGCAGGGGTGCGGCGGCTCGACGTACACGCTGTTGCGCACGGCACACTTCGGCAGCTGCTTCTTGCAGCTGGCCTCGGCGCGCGCGCGTTCCGCTTTCGGTTGCGCGCTCGCGACAGCGGCACTCAGCAACACCAGACAGAGCAGCGCTCTCATTCGCGGCCTCGCAGGGAAGTGCACAGCGGCTCGAGCGCGCGTGCGAGCGCAGGGCCGGGGTGCAGCAGGTCTTTGTTCTCGAGCGCCACCCACCGCGTCTTCGAGACCAGCGCGCGCACGGCGTCACGCCCATCGGCGCTGTCGGAGGCGTCGACCAGCACGTCGGGCGGCGCGGCGACCAGCTGCTCCATGGACCAGACGGGGTAGGAGCTCGGCGCGCGCTTGACGACGTTCGTCACGCCACAGTCCGAGAGCAGCTCGTCGGCGAAGCTGCCTGGCCCCGCCACCACGAGCGGAGAGAACCCATAGACGAACAGCACCTTCGGCCTCGTCTTCGTGGCGCGCGCGCGCTCGCGTGCCCTCGTCGTCACCAGCTCGTCGACGAGCTCCTTCGCGCGAGCGTCGCGCTTCAAGACGCGGCCGAGCTCGAGCATCGCGTCCTGCGCATCGGCCACCGTCGTCAGCGGCAAGGCGAGCACGGTGACGCCGAGCGCTGCCAGCTTCTCGATGGGCTTCTGGTTGCCGGGAGACTTCTGCACCACGACGAGGTGCGGCGAGAGGGACAGCACCGTCTCGATGGACGGGTCGACGAAGCCACCCACGCGAGGGAGTGACTTCACCTCGGGCGCCTCGTCGAAGCGGCTCACGCCGACGAGGAGCTCCTTCGCGCCGAGGGCCAGCACCGTCTCGGTGAGCGAAGGCGCGATGGTGATGACGCGCGTCACCTCTGCGGGCGGCGGCGGGCCGAGCCAGAGGGCAGAGCCGGCGTGGAGCACGAGCGGAAGCAGCAGCGACGTCACACGCTCGGCAAAGCACACGCGTGCCTGCGCAGGAAGGCGGCTCTCGCCCGCGCCGTCGCGGTTGCTCGAACCTCGCCGCGCTTCTGCTCGACAGGTGCGCTCAGCGGAAATTTGTAGCCATCTCTGACAAAGCGGCCGCTCTCACCGTCGTCTCGACGGGCGAGAATGAAGGGTCGAACCAACAAGGGGCTGAGACATGACGATCAAGAAGCCGACGCCACTGACTGCGCCGCGTCCATCCGTCTCGAAGCCGGCCACGCCGGCGGCAAAGCCAGCCCCCCCTCCCCGTCAGCGGCCCCCCCTGAGCCAGAGCCCTACCGCCGCTGCCTCTCGGCAGGTGTTCGGTGTCGACGAACTGAGCCGCGGCCGTGGCCAGCGACTGCGCGCGGCGTCCGTCGATCGGTTGGGCGCGCAGGCTCCGGCGAAGATCACCATCACCGGGAGCGCAGACACCCTCGCCGCGAAGGCCGAGCGCCGCGGCTCAGGCCAGCTCGACATCACGCCAGGCACGGTGTCAGCGACGGTCGATGGCGGCTTCTCGGCCACGGTCAAGAACGCGAAAGGGCTCGGCATCAGCTTTGGCGTCGACGCCGAAGCCTCGGTCGTCGCGAATCAGACCTCGAAGGACGGTGTCACCACATTCTCGGTCGAGACCGAGGCCTCGATCACCGTCACGGGCGGCGTGAAGACCCCAAAGGCCGGAGTGACGTTGGCGCACTCCGAAGGCATCAGCGCCACCTATTCGGTCTCGATGTCGGACGCCGACGCGAAGAAGCACGACCCGAAGACGGTCAACCCGTTCGACCCCTCGTCGATGCCGACGGGAACGGTGATCACCTTCGACGGAGCCCACAACTCGACCAACGAGTTCAAGGCGACGTTCCGGCACCTCGCGGTCGAGACGAAGGTGACCAACTCGACTGGCGTGAGCGTCGCCATCGAGAAGACCGGGCCCAACACGGTTCGCGTCACCGCCGGCCCAACCGAAGCCGTCAATGGCTACCGCGGCTTCGGCGTCGACTTCGGCGTGGCGAGCGCGTCGCTCGGTCGAAACGACACGATCGATTCTGCGACTCTCAAGACGGCCGAATTCGACCTGTCCACTCCGCAAGGCAAGGCCGCCTACAACACGTTCCTCACGACGGGTCAGCTCCCCAGCCGGAACTCGAAGGGCGTCAGCGGCGTCGCCACCATCGAGAAGCTCGACGCGTCATCTCAGGGCGTCTTCGGTGGTCACATCGGGCCGTTCGACTTCTCGGTCGACGGCGTGAAGAACGAAGCCTCGCGCGTGGTGGTGACGAACGCAGACGGAACGAAGACCATCACTGGTGAGGCACAGACCGGCGACAACCCTGCCTTCGGGGTCAGCCAGACGTTCGACGCCAACGGGAAAGAGATTCTCTCGCAGCGACGGTACACCTTCACCCTCGACGCCGAGCACGGGTCCGCCGACCTGATCAACACGCTGCTCGGCGGCTCCCCTGGACAGAATGGCCCCGTGAAAGATGGGCAGACGGTCACGCTCACCTTCACTGAGAGCCAGATGCAGGAGCTTCTCGAGCAGAACCAGGCAGCGTACGCGGCGAAACCGACTTTGGAGCTCGGGGGTCCCATGAACCAGGACGGCGTCACCGACAACCCGCCGGTCTCGACGTTGGAGTACGCGCTGAACCTGACGAGCAGCGCGTTTGGAAGCGAACGCGGGTTCCTGGACTACCTGTCCGAGGTCTCGGGAGCGGCCGACGGAAACCTGGGTGACCGCAAAGGCGAGCGAGTGGACTTCAGCGTCAGCGTGAGCTGAGTCGACGCAAGGTCTCTGCTGCGCGCCGCCTGTGGCTTCGACCGTCAGCCCAAAGGCCCACTCAGCGCGTCGTGCACCAACTCCCGCAGCAGGCTCGGCGCGATGGGCTTCTGCACCCAGAGGTTCTTCGTCTTCGCGAGGAACTCGGTGGCGCCCGCCGTGAAGGCGCCGCCGGTGATGAAGATGATGCCGGCCGCGAGGTCTGGCGCCACCTTCGCGAGCGCCGTCTGAAACGCCTCGCCCGACAGCCCGGGCATCATGACGTCACACAAGATGAGGTCGACCCGCTCGCCACCCTCAAGCCGCGAGAGCGCGACGTTCGGGTCCGTCACGACGATGACCTCGGGACCATCGCCGAGCGCCCTCGCCATCGCCCGCGCCACGAACGGGTCGTCGTCGACCACCATCACGCGTTTGTCTTTCGGCAACGCTGACCACAGCGCCCTGGGCGGGGTCTTCGCCTTTCCCTCGAGCGAAGGCAGCACGACCCGCAACGTGGTGCCCTTGCCCAGCTCGCTGTCGACCTCGATGCGCCCGCCGAACGACGTGATGATGCCGTGGCAGATGGGCAAGCCCAGACCCGTGCCGACGCCCACCGGCTTCGTCGTGAAGAAGGGCTCGAAGAGGTGCTCGCGCGTCTGCGGCGTCATGCCGCTGCCCGTGTCGCTCACCTCGGCGACGACCGAGCCTTTGACGAGGTGCACCTTCACCACGATGCGGTTCGTGCCCGAGTGGCCCTCTGGAATCGCCTGCACCGCGTTCACCAGCAGGTTCACGAAGACCTGCTCGAGCTCGCCGGCGTTCGCCATCACGGGTGGGGTTGGCTCGAGCTGCACCTCCACCTTCGCGCGGTTGTCGAGCTGCGTCTGGGTGAGCTGTACGGCCTTGCGCATCGCCTCCACGACGTCGGTGGGCGCCCGCAGCGTGTTCGTCTGCCGCGCGAAGGACTTGAGCCCCGAGACGATGGTGGCGACCCTGGTGGCGCCCTCGTGGGCCTCGGTCAGCGCATCGATGACCTCCTGGGTGGCGACGGGCACGGAGTCACCCGCCATGGCCTCGAGCTCCTGAGCGGCCCACGCCACGTTCGAGAGCACGTAGGTGAGCGGGTTGTTGATTTCGTGCGCCGCGCCCGCTGCGAGCGTGCCGACGACGGCCAGCCGCGACGCGGCCTCGATGCGCTTGCGCTCTTCGATGTCCTGAATCTGCGAGATGACGACGGGCGGCCCGCCGTCGGCGTCGCGCACCAGGCTCATGTTGAGCTGTGCCCAGACCATGCGGTCGTTGCGATGCAGATAGCGCACCTCGGTCTGAACCGAGGCGCGAGCCCCGCTCCTGAGCTCGTCCATCAGGGCGAGCGTGTCGTCGACGTCCTCTCGAAGCAGCACGTCGCGCAGCGTGAGTGAGGTGAGCTCCGCGCGGCTGATGCCCAGCATGCTGGCGAAGGCTTCGTTCCCGCGAAGGTACCGCCCCTCGAGTGTCGACAGGGTCAGGCCGATGGGCGAGCCGGCGAAGGACTGGTCGAGCAGCTGTTCGCTGCGTCGTCGCGCGGCCACCATCTCGTTGAGCGCCTGGGCGACCGCTGCGACTTCTCGAGGGCCGTCGACTTCGACGCGGGTCGAGAGGTCGCCGCCGCCCACCTTCATCGCCACCTGCTCGAGCGCCCTGATGGGCTTCACGATGCGCTGGGCTTGCAGCACCGCGATGGCCGCCAGCAACGAGATGATGAGCAGAGCCGCCGCCGTCACCGTGATGGCCCGCTGAATCGGCTGGTTCGTCACGCTGGCGGAGGGGACGCCGACGAACACCACCCAGTCGAGCTGCGGCACCGACGCCACCGAGAAGAAGCGTCGCATTCCATCGATGGACATGGCTTCGAAGTCGCCGTCTCTGACCTCGATGACACGCCTCGCGGCCTCGGTCGACGGCTTCAGGCCAACGAGGCCTTCGGGGTCGAGGTTGCGCCACAGCAGCGTGCCGTCTCCTGCGAAGGTGCCGTAGCGGCTGTTCTCGGGCAGGAACTGCGAAGGAATGTTCGGGTCGAGCGCCGAGAGCGTGGCCACCAGGTGCAGGGCTCCCCGCGGTCGAGCGGGCGTGCCGATGAGCGCGCTGGCCAGCAGCACCTTGCCCTCGTCGGTGGCCACCGGCGCGGTGACGAGGAACGGCTTCGTCTCGAGCTTTCGTTGAACACTCGACAGCCCGAGCTGCAGGTGGGTGTCGTCACTGCTCGACTCGCACCGCACCTGGCCTTCGAGGTCGGTGGTGAAGGCGCGCAACGCGCCGGGTCTCGAAGACACCAGCGACTGCAACACCGTCTCGCAGTCAGACGGAGCCAGGCGCTCTGCGAACGCCGTCTTCGCCAGCACCTCGAGCGCGCGGTCGAGCGTGCGCACGCGAATGGCCGTGTTGTTGACCATCGACGCCGCGAGCGTTCGAAGCTGCTGCTTCGCCTCGTGCACCGAGTGCTGGAAGTCCTGCGCGACGTTGAAGATGGCAGCGCCGCTCAGCGCAGCGGCCGCTGCGAGCACCAGCACCAGGAGATGTCCTCGAATGGTCGGAACGCGCACCGCTTCCTCCCATCAGGGAGGGTAAGCACGCTCGGTCGCAGGCGCCACGCGTCAGTTCTGCGCGCGTGCTGAGGATCAAGTCAGCGGCAGTCTGGGAAGCGGGCGGGCGATCACGCCGATAGTCCATGAGTGACCCGGCACCTGCGGCCGAGTGATTGGCGTCAAACGATGCGTCGTCTTCGGCAGTGGGCGCGGGCTCGCTACAGCGTCGCGCACGACCCGGGTGAACAGTTCAGGCTCCTCGCGTGGGCGCTGCTGCTGTGTGTCGCGGTGGTGATGGCGGTGGTCTCGCTGGTGCTCGAGCGCCCACTGAGCGCGGCCATCATCGGTGTCTTCGTCGCGAGCGGCTTTCCCGTGCTCGAGCTCTATCGGCGCACCCGAAGCGCGAAGCTGTTCGGGCACCTCGTGCTCTTCACCGGAGGCGGTGCGCTGACGGCGCTGACGCTGAGCGAGTCACCCGTCGACCCGGCGATGCTGGCGTGGCTCACCCTCGCGCCACCGCTGGCCGCGCTGCTGGTCGGGTGGCGGAGCGGCGTGGTGTGGCTCCTCGTCTCCGTCACGTCGGTCGTCGCCGTGCTGGTGCTCGACGCGAGCGGGCTGCAGCTCGGGCCACCGCCGACGCACGTGGTGGCCATGCGGGTCGCGCGGCTCACCTCGCTGCTGGTGGCCATCTTCGGGCTCGCGGTGCTCTTCGACCTGCTCAAGGAGCGGGCGATGCGGCAGGTGCAGCAGGCGAACGAGGCGCGCTCGAAGTTCTTCGCGTCGATGCGTCACGAGCTGAGAACGCCGATGAACGGCATCATCGGCCTGGCGGAGTCACTGCTCTCCGAGCTGCGCGACGTCACCCAGCGCGAGCGCATGACCGACGTGCTCCGCAGCAGCCAGGCGATGGGCGGGCTCTTCGAAGACCTGCTCGACCTCGCGCGGCTGGACGCAAAGACCGTCGCCCTCGAGTCCCGGCCGTTCTCGCTCGCCACCTTCCTCGATGAGCTGGGTGACCAGGCGAAGCTGCTGGGCGAAGCGCGAGGCCTCGGGGTCGTCGTCGAGCGGCCCACGGCGGTGGTGAGGGGTGACGCGCGGCGGCTGCGTCAGGTGCTGATGCCCATCGTGCAGGAGCGGCTGCTCCGCATGTCGTCAGGCGTCATGCACCTGCGCTGTGTCGCAGGCGCAGGCGTCGACGAGTGGCGCTTCGAGGTCGTGCCGGCGTCGACCTCGGGCGCGGCGATGGCGAGCTCAGGCCTGGCGTTGGCGCTCGAGCTCGCGCGGGTGCTGGGCGCGCGCGTGGAGGACCTGGTCGAGGCGGGCGTGGCGGTGGTGGTGACGTTGCCGGCGGAGCGCGACGTGCTCGTTCAGGCGCCTCCAGTGCGTCGCGGGCTACGGGTGCTGGCCGTCGACGACAACCCCATCAACCTCAAGGTGCTCGTTTCGCTGCTGGGCAAGACGCAGTGCCTCGTCGAGACCGCGACCGATGGGGCTCCAGCGCTCGAGTTGCTGCGCACCCGTCACTTCGACCTCGTGCTGATGGACTGCGACATGCCCGGCCTCGATGGACTGGCGACGACCCGGGCGCTGAGGGCTCGCGGCGACGACACGCCAGTGGTGGCCGTCACTGCGACGGCGTCGGAGGAGCAGCATGAGGCGTGTCTCGCAGCAGGCATGCAGCACTCGGTGGGCAAACCGGTGACGCTCGAGACGCTCGGGCGTGTGCTCCACGACTGGGCGCGCGGCGCGTCGTTCGGGTGAGGTCTCAGCGGCGAATCCGGGTGCGCGTGCCATCATGCAGTGATGAACCGCACCCTCGTCACGCATCGCTTCGAGAACGCGCGGCCCGACGTGGTGTTCCTTCGTGAGCTGACCCGCGATGGCCTCAAGGTGCGGGTGCTGGCGGCGTCGAGCAGCCCAGCGGGGAAGGTCACCGTGCTCGAGCGGTGGGCCGAGCGGTTCCCGGACGAAGCGCACGCGGTGTCGGCCTTCGAGCGGGCGCTCGCTGAGGCGCGCAGGAACTTCAAGACCGAGAAGCGGCTCGAGCGCGTCGTGCCGCTGCGTGAAGAAGGGCTCGGCGTGGTGGCCGAGAACCCGGCGCTCGAGGAGCGGGTGCGCGTCGGCCGTGATGCCGACTCAGCGCGGGTGTACGCCGACTGGTTGCAGGCGCAGGGTGACGTGAGGGGCGAGCTGGCGGCACTGCTTCAGGCCGGCAAGCACGACGCAGCGAACGCGTGGCTCGACGAGAACGCCGACCGCGTGCTGGGCGAGCACGACGTTCGACTGCACGCCGACGTGTACGACCTGGTGTGGCGGCATGGCTTCCTCGAGGGCGCGTCGCTGCGGCGCTCCCGGTTCGTCGATGAGCCCGCGCCGCTCGAGGTGGTGACGAAGGGCTTCCTCGAGCTGCCGTTGACGCGGCTGGTGCGGCAGCTGACCTTCGGCCTCGCGAGCTACGACAGCGACAACGACTGGACGGCGACGATGCGGGCCGTCACTCAGTCCGCGCAGGCGAAGCAGTTGGTGACTCTGCGCTTCTCCCACTTCACGAGCGAAGACGGCGAGCTCTCGTTCGTGCCGTTCGGCGACTTCTCGCCTGCGTGGGCAGCGCTGCCTTCACTCGAGGAGCTGGTCGTGCGCTCGGGTGCAGGTGGAACACTGGGAGCGCTGAGGCTCCCCTCGCTACGACGCTTCGTGCGCATCTCAGGCGGCCTGTCGGCGGGTGAGCTCGAGTCCATCACGCAGGCGAAGTGGCCGTTGCTCGAACACCTCGAGGTGTGGACAGGGCAGGCTGAGTACGGCGCCGAGGCGACGACGGACCTGCTCGAGCCGCTCTTCTCGGGAGCGAACACGCCAGCGCTCACCAGTCTTGGCCTGGTGAACTGCGAGGTGGTGCATGAGTGCCTCGAGCCGATTGCCCGCTCGAAGCTGTTGCCGAGGTTGAAGCGGCTCGACCTCTCGCGCAGCGCGCTGCAGGACCGCGATGTTCCCCTGCTGCTGAAACACGTCTCGGCGTTCCAGCACCTCGAGCTGCTCGACCTGGGCAGCAATCAACTGAGTGACGAGGGCGTCGAGCGCATCAAGGCGGTGCTGCCGAAGGCGAGCCTCAGCGACCAACGCGAGCGCTACGACGATGACGAGACCCGCTACGCGGCCGTCGGAGAGTGAACGCGCAGCGCGAGGTTCCGCGAAGATGGCGCCTGGAAGCCATCGGGAACACCTCAGCGTCGGTGTTCAGCCTTCGCGCCTCCCAGGCTCGAGCCCGCTGCTCGGAGATGGACACGGAGACCGCCTCGGTGCCTCCGTCCCACCACACCGCGAGGCCGGCGTCCCTCGAGAGGGCCGACTGTTGATCAGGCGCGAACGGCGCTGAGCTGACGTGGGTGTGCGGCGTCCTTCACGCCGAGCGCTTCGACGCGTGAGAGCCACCGGGCGCGCGCTCCTTCGTCGAGCGTGCGCACGCTGTGAATCAGGTTTCGTCGAACGGGGCCGAAGCCCACGAACTGCAGCGTGCCGCGCCCGAAGCTGCCGCCGAGCGAATCGTGGAGCGCGAGCCAGTACCAGGCCGCGGGGCTGTCCATCGTCGCGACGTAGCGGGTGGAGCGCCCCTTCAGCAGTCCCTTCGGCAGCCCGCCCTCGTAGATGAACGAGACCTTCGGAAGGAACAGCCGGTCGACGAGCCCCTTGAGCGCAGCGGGCAGGCCGGCCCACCAGGTCGGAAAGAACCAGGCCACGTGCGAGGCCCCGTCGATGGAGGCGCGGAGCCGGGCGAGGTCGGGCTCGTCGGCCATCGGCGTCGTGTACGCGCCGCGAAGGACGAGGTCGAACTGAAGCTCGGTCGCGTCGAAGGTCTGAACCGTCGCGCCCGCGCTGCGAGCGCCGGTGGCGTACGCGTTGGCGAGCGCGCGGGAGAAGGACTCGGGGTTCGGGTGGGCCGTCACGATGGTCACGTTGGTCATGCAGTCACCGTAACCAGCGCGGCCTGTGAGGGCTCCAGCAGCTGGTGCATGGGGGTCATGCATCAGTGCATTGCTTTGGTGGGTGAGCGTGTGGCACGACGCAGGCATGTCTGCTCCGTTCGTGTGGGACGACGTGAAGCTGTTCCTCTCGGCTGCGAGGACGGGAGGGTTCGGTGCTGCGGCGCGCGAACTGGGCATAATGCAGTCGACGGTGAGCCGGCGGGTGGCGGCGCTCGAGAAGGCGCTGCGGGTTCGTCTCTTCGACCGCACGCCGACGGGCATCGAGCTCACGGCTGCGGGGCGACGGGTGTTGGCGAACGCCGAGCCTGCCGAGGTCGCGCTCCGTGGGCTCTCCGATGTCGCGGCCGTGACGATGCCGAAGGTGAGCGGCGTCGTGCGGCTCGCGCTGACCGAGACGCTGGCGAGCGTGTTCGTGATTCCGAGCGTGCTGCCGGCGTTGCTCGAGCGGCACCCCGACCTCGTGGTCGACCTCGTCGTGTCCGATGACCTCGCCGACCTGTCACGGCGCGAGGCGGACCTGGCGTTGCGGTTCTTCCTTCCACCGAAGGGAGACCTGGTGACTCGCCGGGTCGCGCGCCTCGAGACGGCGCCACTGGTTCATCGAAGGCTCGCGAAGAAGCTGATGAAGGTGAATCCCTCGCGGTGGCCGTGGGTCGCGGTGGGCCGGCCGTCGCCCGAAGAGGCGTGGCTGGCTCCACTGAAGACGACGCCGCGCGTGACGACGACGAGCTTCCACACGCAGTTCGAGGCGGTGCGGCATGGGCTGGGTGTCGCGGTGCTTCCACGGTTGATGACGACGGCGGTCGCGGAGTTGGTCGAGCTGCCGCTGGAGCTGGAGACCGAAGCGCCGGTGCTCGACTTGTTCCTGGTGACGCCGCGAGGCCTGCGTCAGGCGGCTCGCGTCGCGGCAGTGTTCGAGGCGCTGGTGGAGTCGTTCGACGAGCACGAAGGCAACCACCGTCGGGGTGGATGAAGTCGTCACGCACGGTCCCCGGGGCCCGAGCGCAACTTCAACCACCGTGACGGTGGTCCGTTTCGTGGTCGACGGAGCGGAGTCGGCCCGCGCGATGACGAGTTGGTTCGGCTGGGCATCGCAACCGAGACTCCGCTCGAGCACCCCTGGCCGGGTCCGCACACCGTTGCAGAGGTCGACGCCGCTTGCGTCCACTGGCCCTGGCTGCAGCACGGAGCAGGTCGACCCACCCGAGCAGACGCCCGACGAGCGCGTCTCTCGGGGCGCACGCCGACTGAGCATGAGCACAACGTCAACCACCGTGACGGTCGTTCGCGTCGTGGTCGCGGAGCGGAGTCTCGTGGCACGCCGGCTGAGCGTGAGCACCACTTCAACGACCGTGACCGTGGTTCGTCTCGCGAGCACAACTTCAACCACCGTCGCGGTGGTCGGTCTCGTGCTCGTGAGGGCGGGCCGGCGGCTCACACGAAGCGTGGCTGTGGTGCCACGACCTGCGGCCACCACGCCATGGAGGAACACTGGCGTCTTTCGTGCTGTCACACGCCTCCGTGCTGCTCTCGCTCCTGCTCGCTGCTGCGCCCTGGCCGTCACCCGAGGCGCGCGTCTCGGTGCTCCCGCTGCCGCCGCTCGCCTCTCGCATTCGCATCGCCATCGACGCGGGCCACGGTGCTCCGGGCAACACCGGCAACTGGGGCTGTCACTGTCAGAGCGAAGCCGACGAGACGCTCGTCGAAGCCACCGAACTCTCGCGCCGCCTGCGCCGCTTCGGCTTCACCGTGCTCGACACGCGCACGACTCCACTCGGCACGAAGTACCCCGCGCGCATCGCCGACATCGAAGCCTTCAAGCCCCACCTCGTCGTCAGCCTGCACACCGACGCGCGCGCCGAGGCCTGGCCGCACGAGACGAACCCCGACGGAGGTGTCTGCTTCAGCAACCCGAAGGACCCGGGCTTCGCCGTGCTGTGGAGTGAAGAGGGGTCCCACGCCATCGTGAAGCGACGTGAGACCTGGGGCCGCGCCGTGAGCCAGGAGCTGCGCGCCGCCGGCTTCCTGCCCTACTCGGGAGAAGACTACGGCAGCCTGTACCGGAACGACGACGAGCCCGCGTGCTTCATCGATGCGCGACCCACGAAGCAGCGCGTGTACTTCCTGCGCGCGACGAGTGCCGCGCCCGTCATCATCGTCGAGACGCATCACGCGCTCGACCCGACCGAGGTCGCCCGCTGGCACGAAGATGCAACGCACGACGCCTTCGCTGCCGCCATCGCGAGCGCTGCGCTGAAAGTGGTCGAGGGCCGCTGAGCAGTCCTCGTTCGTGAGGCGCCCGAAGTGCCGACATGACTTCGCGAGCATCGCCACGAGGAGGTTGTTAGCTGGCGCGCATGACGACTCCCCTCGAGGTGAAGCACGAGCAGTTCGAGCGCAAGGGCAGCTTCTTCGTCGAGCGTGACGGCAAGCGCCTCGCCGAGATGACGTACTCGCGCACGCCCGACGCGAAGCACTTCATCATCGACCATACCGAGGTCTCCGAGGTGCTGAAGGGCCAGGGCGTCGGCAGACAGCTCGTGCAGGCGAGCGTCGAGTACGCGCGGAAGGAGAAGCTCAGCATCATGCCGCTGTGCCCGTTCGCGAAGGCAACCTTCGACAAGACGCCCGAGTGGTCCGACGTGCTCTGGAAGTGAGTCAGCGCCCCGCGTCGATGGCGAGCGCGGCTTCGACTCGCGCGATGCGGGCACGGGTGAACGGGTTGGTGGCCGGCACGATGTGCTGACGCGCCTTCTCGACTTCGACGCGCGCTTCGTCGAGGCGGCCGAGCTGCAGGTAGGTGTCTGCACGCAGCCCCTCGCTCACGACCGCCCAGCTCGGGTCTTTCGCCGGTGGACCTTCCATGCCATCGGCCTCATCGACGAGGCGAAGGCAGTTCGACGAGATGTTCTGCGCCAGGTCGATGACGCACTGGTGTCGCAGCAGGCGCGCGCGCAGGTCTGACTTCGGTGACGCCAACGTCAACGCCTCCTCGAGGTCGCGACGCGCTTCGTCGATTCGCCCAAGCGCCACGTAGGCGATGATGCGGTTGTTGAGGCCGTAGATGCGCCGACGGTGCGGCTTGCCATCGATGGGCTGCAGCTTCGCCACCACCGAGTCGAGCATCGCGAGACCCTCGACGGGGTGACCAGTCTGCACCAGCAGGTCGCCCAGGTTCGACTTCACGGCCAGCAGCGACGAGTGCTCAGGTCCCAGGCGCTTCGACCGGGTGGCCAGGGATTGCTCGAGCAGACCGCGGGCCTCGTCGAACTGCCCCTGACTCACGAGTGCAGAACCGAGGTTGTTCTGCGCCTGCGCCACCTCGAGCGAATCAGGGCCAAAGGCACGAAGCCAGGCAGCAAGCCCACGACGGTTCGCGGCGGTGGCCTCGTCGAAGCGGGCGAGGTTTCTGAGCGTCACGCCCCGGGTGATCTCGATGTTCCCGTGCAGTCGATCGGAGTGAATGCGCGTCGCCAGCCCTTCGGCCACCTCGAGCCATCGCAGCGCCTCTTCCGCTCGCTCGGACCAGAGGATCTGCGCGAGCCCAAGCGCGTTGAGGGTGGCGTTCTCGTAGTCGCTCACCGCCAGCGCCGCACGCAGCGCAATGAGGGAGTGCTGCAGGTTCGAGCGCTCCGAGAGCTGATCGAGCCTCGCCAGCAGCGTCGCAGCCTCGGACACAGCCACCTGGTCGCCGAGGGTCTCTGACTGCTGCAGCAGCTTCTCGGTCTCGGTCGCCACGGCCGCGAGCTTGTCGGCGCTGAGCGCCAGGCTGCGCGCCTGGAGACGATCGAGCTTCTGCCGCAGGGCGATGGCCTCACGCGCCTTCTCGGGATCCGTCGGCAGCACCAGGTTCGACTCCGGCGTCGCGGCCTGACAGTCCATGTCGAAGCCGACCGAGTCGATGGCCTGCTGCGCATCACTCACCGCATCGGCGCTCGCGCGAGTCCACTCGTCGGTGATGACCTCAAGGTTCACCAGGTTCCGGCGGAAGCACTTGAGCCGCGCCTCCTCGAGGCCACGGGAGCCGACCGAGGCCGACCGCGCTCCACGACAGGCCCGTTCGAACCCGCTCGCCCACTCGGAGGCACGCTTGCGAGAGCGCTCGACGACGTCGCGCGCGATGATGCCTGCGCTCTCGGTGCCCGTCGCTTCGAACGCCTTCACGATGCTGGCGGCCCGCTCGTCAGGCAACGCGGCAGCCGCGAGCGCTTCACCTTCCGCACAGGCGAGCCGTTCTTCCCGTGCGTTCGTGAAGATGACGCCGGTTGCGATGGCGAGGGCAGCGGTGGCGACCAGCACCTGCGCCCGACGAACGGGACTGCGCCGTGCCGCCTCGAGCGCCTCGAGCAGTTCATGGAGGTCGGGAAATCGTTGCGCAGCGTCCGCAGACAACGCGCGGCGCAGCACCTTCACCGCCGCGGCTGGAGGGCTCTTCGACGCGTCCTCGGGGCGCGCGCCACACAGCACTTCCCACGCGGTCACGGCGAACGAGTACTGATCAGCCCGCGCGTCGACGTCGCTCTTCAGCGCCTCGGGAGCGAGATACCCATGCGTTCCACCCGCGACGGCGGCCTCTCCTTCATCGACGAGGTGCGCGAGCCCGAAGTCAGCGACCCGCGCGCGGCCATCGACCCCGACGAGCACGTTGTCGGGTTTGAAGTCGCGATGCAGCACCTTGCTCGCGTGCGCGGCGGCGAGGCCACGACCGGCCGCGAGAATCATCTCCCACCGCTCCGACACCGAGCGCCTCCCCGCCATCCACCAGCGCAGCGTCGTGCCCTCGACGAACTCCATCTCGATGACGAGCTGGCCAGACACCTCGAACACGTCATGCACGGTGACGACGTTCGGGTGTGAGAGCTGCGCCATCGCGCGCGCTTCGTTCATCAGTGCTTCGCGTCTCGCTGCCAGCTTCGCGAGGAACTCGTGCCGCACCACCTTGAGTGCAATACGGCGAGCGAGCTTCGGGTCCCACGCGGCGTACACGCGGCCCATCGCGCCGGCGCCGAGCTCACCCAGCAACACGAAGCGCTCGAGCGTTCCACCCGTCGTGAGCGCAGGTTCGGGTGTGCTGGCCAGTCCTTCCGTGAGCCCCTCGGTGGAGCGCGTCGGCGCGACGATGTCAGCCACCACCGCGCGACACCGCTCGCACCCCGTGAGGTGCTGCTTCACCATCAGGTCTGCATCGGGCGGGAGCGTGCCGTGCACGTGCCGCACGAGGTCACTGCGCGAGATGCAGTCGCTCACGGTTCACCTGAAGGTGGAGGGGTCGAGCCCGAAGCGCTCGAGCCAGCGGTACACCTGCTTGCGGTCTTTCCCGAAGTAGTCGGCGAGCTCGACGACGTTGCCCTTGAAGTGGGTGAGCGCACGCGAGAGCGCCTCGGCGTCAGGCTGCACGTCACGTGGCACCGACAGTTCGAGGGGAGGGGGCGCAGCGACGGCGGGCTCTTTTCCACGCGCGCCCAGGCGGTCAGAGAGCGCGGCCGGCAGATGGTCGCGACGAAGCTTCGCTCCCGCGGCCTTCACGACGCACACCGAGATGACCTGCTCGAGCTCGCGCACGTTGAAGCGCCAGTCGTGCAGCAACAGCGCCTCGGCGACGTCGGCTGAGACTTCTTTCACGCCGTGCTTCTCGAGGAGCCGTCGGCCGATGGTCGCCACGTCGAGTCGTCGCGCGCGCAGGGGAGGCACCTTCACGACCCACGCCTGCAGCCGCGAGTACAGGTCTTCACGGAAGGTCCGCTCGGCCACTGCCTGCGTGAGGTCTCTCAGCGTCGCGGCCACCACACGCACGTCGACCTTCGTCGCGCGGCTTCCACCGACGGGCCGCACTTCTCCATCGGCGAGCGCGCGCAGCAGCTTCGGCTGCAGGTCGAGTGGCAGCTCTCCCACTTCATCGAGGAAGAGCGTTCCCCCACTTGCAGCGACGAAGACACCTTCACTCGCGCGCTGAGCGCCGGTGAACGCGCCGGCGACGTGACCGAACAATTCACTCTCGGCGAGGTGCGACGCGATGGCCGCGCAGTTCACGGGAACGAGTGCACCTTTGCGGCCCGAGAGCCGATGCAGCTCCGCAGCGACGCGCTCCTTGCCGACGCCCGTTTCACCGAGCACGAGCACGGGCAGGTTGCTGGGCGCGACGGTGGCGAGCTCTCCCCGCAGTTGCTGGAGCAGCAGACTGTCGCCCCACAACTCCTGACTCGCAGGGAGCAGCTTCGCGCCCTTCTGCAGCTCGACCGACTCGACCACCAGCACCGTTCCACCGAGCCGAATGACGGAGCCATCACGCACCGTCACCGTGCCCTCGAGCTTCACGCCATCGACCCAGGTTCCATTCTTCGAGCCGAGGTCGCGAACGACGAGTCCGCCCTCGGTCCACTCGAGCGACGCGTGCTGACGGCTCGTGCTCGGGTCAGCGAGCGGCACGGCTCCGGTGCCTTCGGGAGCGCGGCCGAACACCAGGTGCTGGCCCTTCTCGAGCACGGCCTGCAGTCCAACGCTCGGCCCGTGCGCGCAGACCACCCGGCTCACCGCGAGCGCGTGGGGAAGGCCATCAGCGCGGTCACTGCCCGTCGCGAACTCGACGGTCGAGGCAGGTTGGTCCCCCATGCGGAGCGATGAATGCCAGAGATGCCCGAGGGAGTCACCCTCACGTCTCCAGCAGCGTGTGAAGACGAGCGGCGAGCTGAGGTTCATGGGTTCTCGCGAGGAGTTGCTGCAGCACTTCACGAACGCCGGGCTCGTCGAGGCGCGTGGTGAGGGCGGTGACCCATGCTGAATCGGCCATCGGGTCTGACGGAGCACCGGCGACGAGCGCGCTCACCGTCTCGACGGGCGCCGAGCCGAGATGACGAATCGCGGCTTCACGCACGCGGGCATCGGCATCGACGGCGAGTGGCTTCAACGAGTCCTGGTCACCCAACACACCGAGCGCGTGGGCCGCGGTCGCACGCACGAGCGGATTCGAATCAGTCGTCGCGCTCTTCACCTGAGGAAGCACTTCGGCCCGGCCACTTGCACCGAGCGCGTCGAGCCACATCGAGCGCCGTTCCGCTCCCTGCGCCTGCGCGAAGCCTGTCTGCAGCCGGCGAGTGAAATCGGAACTCAGCGCGTCGTTTTCCGGCAGGTGGCGGGCGAGCGCACCAAGCGTCATCGCGGTTGCTCCCACGTCGTCACGGCTCGTCGCTGCTTCGAACTGCGCGAGCGCGAAGCTGGCGCTCTCGGTCGTCGGCTGGCTGAGCAACGAGAGTCGCTGCACGTAGAGCGGCCAGGCGGCGTCACCACGAGCCGTGGCCAGCAGCGTCACGAGCGAGTGCTGCGCTTCGGGCGTGCCCGCATTCGTGAGCAGGTCGAGCGCGAGCGTGCGGCCGGGAACGCCCATCGTCGGATCGAGGAACCACTTCTCGAGTTCGATACACAGCGATGGGTTCGCCGCGAGCAACGCCGTCGCGCGACGCAGCCACCGCGCGTGGTCCGGCAACTGCCCGGTGCGCCCGAAGTTCGAGAGGTCGTCGAGGAAGGCCTGCGAAGTCAGTCCGTCGATGCGCTGCTCACGCGCCGACTGCTCCGCGCGGCCGGAGAGCGCGAACCGCTCGTGGGAGATGAACGACACCGGCTGCTCCCACGGCGTCGACGGCACCTCGCACGGCGTCAGCGTCAACGACTCATCACTCTCGAGGACCAGCGCTCCCCCGATGCTGCGCCGGCCCTCGAGGTGATGCTTCAGCGAGCGGGTGGTGAAGAAGCCGTCCCAGCCCATCGCGTCAGCTCCGTTGGCGGTGATGGTCGCGTCGCTCAGGCCCTGGAGCGTGGGCTGCGAGACGAGCGTGCGTTGAAAGCCCGACCCGACGCGTGTGTAGCGATACGAGCCCGAGCCGTAGCGGTTTTGCTGCGTGACGGTCGCTTGCGTCGAGGCCGCCTGCACATCGACCGAGAGTTCATCGTGCAGTGCCGAGAGCAGATGAACGACGAGAGGATCCGCCGCGCCATCGGCCTCCATCGAGGTGACTCGCCCGTTCTCATCGACGTGCAGGCGGACCGTGCGCTCGAAGGCTTCGGCCGGAATCGGCAGCGTCTGACCGAGGAAGGAGAGGCTGTTCAACTGCACCCGCTCGAGTCGTGCCTCGAGCAAGCCGTCACGCACCGGCCGAATGCGCAACGTCGCGTTCACGTCGAGCTGACTCTGTTGAAGCTCACCCGCGACCTCGGTGCGGTCGGTGGAGCGCCACTGCAGCTGCCACGCGCGCTCGCTCGTCAGCGAGAACTGAAACGGCTGTGAGGAAGTGGTGTCGCGGCCGCTCCACACGAGGAGCGCCGTCACCACGAGGCCAACGAAGACGAGGAGCGCGCGTCGCATGGCTCAGTACCTCGTCGCGAGCTGGAGGAGGTCGAGGCGCAGCGCCGGCACGTACTTGAGCTCGAACAGCGTGGCGTCGGCGATCTGCGGACCCCGCCAGCTGATGAGCTCGCGCTCGGAGCTCTTGCCGAGAATGCGGCCGAAGATGGAGACGCGGCCGTCCAACGCGGTGAGGCTCAACTTCAACTTCGTCTCGGCCTCGAGCGACACTTGCGCTTGCTGGTCCATCACGGTCTCGACCCGCAGCGAGAGCGGCAGCGACGCCTTCACCAGCGTCACCTCACCCTTGATGCCCACCTCGATGACGTACGCGTCGACGCTCGCGGTCGCGTAGCCGTTGACCGAGATGAACGGCGTGACGGTTCCGTTGGCTCCGACCTGCAGCGTGTCTGACGCGGGGCTCTGAGCGCAGGTGCGTGTGAGGCCACCCGTGACCTCGACGTTGAAGCCTTCGGTGCCCGAGACCCCACCAGCGACCTTCACGGGAACACCGAACACCGGCACCACCACCACCGCGAGCGTCACCTTCTGGTCGCGCGACTCGCCGGTGCTGAGGTGGAACGTGAGTGGCGTCGTCGTGTCGAGCGGCGCGTAGATGGGTGTGCCGAGCACCTCGACCCGGCGGTGCGTGCGCAGGTTGGTGTCGCCGGGAGCGCCTTCGACCGACTCCGACCACGCGTGCGCGTCGGCCATCAGCAGCGGCTGCGCGCGCCCCAGCACCGTCGCCTTCGAGTCGAAGAGGCCCTTCGCGACGAGCTGCGCCTCACAGAAGCGCGTCTCGAGGTTGGTGAGCCCCCAGCCCATCGTCCACGAGTACTCGACACCGAAGCGGTCGTTGCCGAGCCGCGCGCTGTCTCCGTGCCACTGCGAGAGCGTCGCCTTGCCCGTCGAAGGGTCGCGCGGCACGTCGAACGTCTTCGCCCAGGTCTCGATGGCGGTGAGCATGAAGTTCGCCTCGAAGGGCGTGCGCAGCCAGTCAGCGGGAGCGACCGCGAAGCCGGAACCCGTCGCGTTGGGAATTCCAGCGCCACCCGGCAGCACCTGCTTCACGACGCCCGAGGTGAACGTGCCCGACGAGACGCGCATGCACTTGGTGCGCATCGGCTCACGCACGCGGCTCATGTTCTGCTGCAGCCAGCGCTCGAAGAAGCGCGGCGACCAGTCCCACCGGTTCACGAGCGAGGTGCTCAGCGCGCCGCGCGCCTGCGCGTTGGTGAGTTCGACTGCGATGGCGAAGTCCAGGTCGCTGAGCTGCGTGGTGGCGAGCGTCGTCAGCGCGACACAGGCAGGGTGCGTCGCAGCGCCATGCTCACTCACGCACGTCGCGAGCTCGGTCTCGTAGCGGTCGTAGCGGTTGCGGCGCGCGTCGAGCCGGCCCAGGTAGGCCTCCTGTTCGGCCGCGAGCGAGTCGAGCGACTCCGGCGTGAAGAAGGCGATGAACCAGTTCCCGTAGATTTGGTGCGTGTTCCAATTCCACGTGATGGACGCGGAGTACGGCGCGACGAACGACGCCCAGCTCGCGTTGGTCGACGTGCCACCGTTCGGCATGCGCACGTCGAGCGCCGAGAAGTAGGCGTTCTTCGGCTGCGGTCCCGTCATGGGCATCGGCCCGATGTCGACGCCGTCGGCCGTGCGCAGGTTCTGAAAGGCGATGCCGCCGCTCGCATACGCCGCGCGGAAGATGTCGACGCTGGTCGCTCCACGCGTGGTGTCTTCGAAGTCACTGAACGAGCGGAAGAAGTCGAAGACGAGCTCGTCACACGAGCCGACGCGTGCGCCGTTGCTGCGCCAGATGAGGTGCGGGTCGACGAGGAAGGTGGAGCCGCTCGAGAGGAAGTTGGTGCGGTGGCGCTCGATGACGTGCGCGGCGGTCGCGGTGCCACCCGACATGAAGTGATTGCTCGCGCCTTCCGGAGCCCACGCCGCGAGCGTCGGCGTGTTCGCGCCAGAGAGCTTCTCGGCGACGCTCACCACCTGCTGCGGTGCGGACCAGGCCTGCTTCAGATACTCGGCGCGCAGAATCGCGGTGCACTGCGAAGCGCAGAGGCCCGTCGTCAGCGCGCCCGGTTGCTGACACTGCGAGACCGTCAGGCCCATGCAGCGAATGCCAGGGAAGGTGAATGAGAATTGAGCGTTCGCCGCCGTCGCGAGGCCCAGACACAGCAAGAGGGTGAGTCGTTTCATGGCCGCGCTCGTTTGCAGGTCGCGCGCCGTCGAAAGACGCGAGCCACCACGCGCGGTTGCAGTGGGTGTCACGCGAGGCGAACGAGATGTCACACGAGCACGCCTCAGCCTGTGACAGCCGCGATGGAGCGTGTGACAGCACCACGCAACGCCGCCGAATCAGAGCGTGGCACCACGCGTGCTTTTCCACGCCGCATGACCACTGGACCTCTGCAGTCCCTCGCTTCCATTCCTTCCATCACGCGCAGTGCGACGAACGCTGTCGAATCACCGCCTGTTGCGTCCACTCCCACTCCGCCCCTGCTCGAGATGGAGCGCTCCACCTTCGAAGGCCCGCGCGCATCGCTCGTCGACCTCGGCGTGCCGAGCAACGTGAAGCTCGACACGATGAAGAACGCTCCCAAGCCGCCGCCGGCCAACGTCGTGCACGAGGCGGAGGGGAAGGCCAAGCTCGTCGCTCAGGAGCTGGAGGCACGCGCGCACGATGCCGCGTTGCAGGCGCAGATTCCGGCCAACGGCGTCGCGAATCCCAAGGGCGCCTACGGCCCCGTGACTCCCGTCTACACGATGAAGCCTGGGGAGGCCGACCCGAAGAAGTTGGAGAAGACCATCGACCAGTTCAAGCCGAGCGTGAACCCCCGCTACGTGCCGCGAGACGGGAAGACGTTCTGCAATGTCTTCGTCACGGACGTCTGCCTCGCGACAGGAGCTGCGACGCCACAGCCGCCCTACTCACTGACGGCGAATCAGCACGTCGACTGGCTGGGCTCTGCCCCTGCGAAGAAGCAGGGCTGGAAGGAGGTGAGCGCCGAGGAAGCGCAGAAGCAGGCGAACAGCGGGAAGACGGTCGTGGCTGGCTGGAAGAACCCCAAGGCGAATGAATCAGGTCATGTGGCCATCGTGCGGCCGGGCACTTGCGACCCGGTCAATGGACCCACCATCGCGAACGTCGGTGGAGACCCGAAGACAGGCACGCCCAACAACTTCGAGAAGGGCCCGCTCACCAAGGGCTTCTCTGCGTCGTCTGGAGCGAAGCCGTCCGAGGTGAAGTACTTCGTCTACGAGGCGCCCGAGAAGAAGGCGGCCTGAAGCGCGAAGTCAGTCGACGAGAGGCACGAGCTTCTTCTGAAGCTCACCCAGGTCGAGCTGCAGCTGCGCGTCGTTGCCGCGGGCCTGCTCAATCTTCCGCACGCTCGCGAGCACCGTCGAGTGGTCCTTGTTGAACTTCTTCCCAATCTCGGGGAGCGACGACGTCGTGAGCGTGCGCACGAGGTACATGGCCACCTGCCGCGCGTGGGCGACGGGCTTCATGCGGCGCTCTCCGCGCAGGTCGTCGACGTTCAGCTTGTAGAAGCGCGCGACCTCTTTCTGAATCATCTCGGCGTCGAGCGTGACCTTCTCGGGCATCAGGTCGCCGAGCACCTGCGCACAGAGCTCTTCGGTGAGCGGCTGGCCGGTCAGCGCGTGCACGGCCGTCACCTTGATGAGCGCGCCTTCGAGCTCACGCACGTTCTTCACCATGATGCGCGCGATGAAGTGCGCCACCTTGTCGGTGACCGCGATGCCGTCTTGCGTGGCCTTCTTCTTCAGAATCGCGACGCGCGCCTCGAACGTCGGCTCGTGCACGTCGGTGATGAGGCCCATCGCGAAGCGGCTGCGCAGGCGGTCTTCGAGCCCGGGAATCTCGCTGGGCACCGTGTCGCTCGTCATCACGACGGCCTTGCCCAGCTGGTGGAGCGCGTTGAACGTGTAGAAGAACTCGTTCTGCGTCTCCTGCTTCTTCCCGAGGAACTGGATGTCGTCGATGAGGAGCACGTCGCACTCGTCGCGGAAGCGGCGGCGGAACTCGGTCATGCGCTGGTCGCGCACCGACTCGATGTACTGGTTCGTGAACTCTTCGCTCGAGAGGTACGTGACGCGGAAGTGCGGGTTGCGCGCGAGCACCCGGTTGCCGATGGCGTGCAGCAGGTGCGTCTTGCCCAGGCCCGTGCCGCCGTAGATGAAGAGCGGGTTGTACGCGCGGCCGGGGTTCTCGCTCACCGCGTGCGCCGCAGCCGCCGGCAGCTGGTTCGCCTCGCTGACGACGTAGCTGTCGAAGGTGAACTTCTCGTTGAGCCGAATCGCGTGCCGCAGCTGGTTGACTGGGGGTGCTGACGGCAAACTCGCCCGAGGGGTGACGCGCTCGACCTTCTGCCAGGCCAGCTTCGCCGTACGGCCCGAGGCGCGCTCGATGGCCGTCACCACGAGGTGGCCGAAGTGGTCTTCGACCCAATCGCGGAAAAACAGATCATCCACGCCCATGGTGAGGGCGCCGTCTTCGTACTTGAGGGGCACCAGCTGCTGGAGCTGGGTGACCACGAACGACTGCCCATCACGACGAAGGACGTCGAGGGCGTTCTCCCAGAGATTCCGTGCGGTTGGCGTCGACTCGGCCTTTTCGACGAAAGCGGACAAAGACGTGACCCCTCACCAGAAACGGAAGCAGACGCAGGAAGGTCGACGCTCTTATCGATGGGGTTTTAAGTGATCAAGAACGAAAGAGAACCACCAGAGAAGCCGGGGAGTTAGCTCATCTTCTGCGGCTTGTGGAAGACCGGCTCGGCCTGGCTCCTTCGTTTTGCGGAGGGCGTCCACGAAACATGACTGTGTGTACGTGTTCGTGCAAAACGGGCCGGACACCATTTTGATGCAGTCCGACTGCTTTCCCACAGGAGCGGCCGGGCCTCGACGCCGAGTTCTCCACAAGCCCACAAGGTTCTCCACAGGGCGCGGCACGGGTTGTTCACAATGACTCGAAGTGAGCGGTCTTCCCTCTGAGGCCGAAAATCGATGCATCGCTCGCGAGCGCGCGGTGTCTTCCCGGCATGTGGCGACTGCTGTTGCTGGGACTGATGCTCGGTGGGTGCCGTGAGCGCGTGGTGAACATGGCGGTCGACGTGCCGCTCGTGGTGACGCCCGCGCGCGTCGACTTCGAGCAGGTGTTCGTCGGCGAGCGCGTGGTGCGCACCATCTCGCTGCGCAACGAAGGCCAGGTCGCGCGCCCGGTCTCGTTCGAGCTCGCAGCGCCGTTCGCCGCAGCGTTCACCGAGACGTCCGTCGCCGGTGGAGCGTCGGTCGACCTCGAGCTCTCGGTGGTGCCACTCGAGCCGGGAGGCCGCACCGCGACGATTCTGCTCGATGGCTCCGAGGTGACGCTCGTCGTCGACGCGCTCACAGTGCCGCGCTGTCCCGCGCCGTCAGCGTGTTCGACCGCCCGGTTCGACCTCGCCACGCGCGCATGTGTCACCGAAGCGAAGGCCGAAGGCGCGGCATGCTCCACCTCGTGTGTGAGCAGCGGCGTGTGTCTGCAGGGAGAGTGTCGTGGCTCGGCGGGAACGTGTGACGACGGCAACGTCTGCACGCAAGACGCCTGCGCCGAGGGGTCTGGCTGCGTGCACGTGCCGCTCGAGTGCGCGCCGCCCGACGACCCGTGTCAGGCCGCGTCCTGCGACACGACGGGCGGCTGTCAGAAGCGCGCGGTGGAAGACGGCGTGCGCTGCGGCCCCGATGACTGCGCGAGGAATCAGGCGCGCGTGTGCATCAACGGCGCGTGCGTGACGCGCGTTCGGCCGCAGGGAGAGCTGTGCTTCGAGACCGTCGCCGGTGTCGCTGCGGGGCCCGGCCGGGTCGACGCTCGCAACGCCGAGGCGCGCTTCTTCCAGGTGCGCGAGGCCGCGACCGACCGCTGGGGCAACACCTGGGTCTTCGGTGGCGGAGAGGTGCGCCGCGTGACGCCGGGCGGCGTCGCCACCACCATCATCCGCTCCGTCGGTGGGAACACGCCGGTCGATGGTGTCGGTGTCGGGCACGTACAGCAGCCGCTCGCAGCCACCACCGATGCGTGGGGCAACGCGTGGGTGCTCGACGGCTCGTGTCTTCGCAAGGTGACGCCAACGGGCGTGCTCTCGACGCCGTTCTGTCGCACGCAGTTCCTGAATCCCCGGTGGCTCGAGGTGCTGCGTGATGGGCGCGCGTTCGTCGCAGGGCCGTTCGTGCCGCTGACAGAGTTGTTCCCCGACGGTGGTTCGCGCGCGCTCGACGGCGTTGGACCGCTCGCCGAGTCGACCCGGGGCAACCTGCTCTTCTTCCGTGCGCTCGATGCGGGCCTGACGCAGCTCGAAGCGACGCCGCAGGGTGAGGTGGCGGTTCAACGCGCTCCGGTGGGAGGCGACCTCTATGAAGTCGCGAGCGCAGGGTCGGCCGGCGAGCTGCTCACGAGCCGCAATCGCGACGCTGGCTGTCTGCTCTCGGTCGAGGTCGACGGCGGCGTTCGGGCGTTCGGCTCCGACGTCGCGTGCAACCTGAGCGCGCAGAACGTCAGCACGTTCACCGGCTCGCCCGTCTTCTTCTCCTGGGTCGGGCGCGATGGAGAGGGCTACTCCTTCTCGCGTGGCGTCGAGCTGCAGCGACTCACCGCCTCGGGTGGGGTGAGCGTCGCTGGGCTCGCGGAGCTGCCGGGAACCGTCGATGGCCTCTCGCCCGCCGCGAGGCTTCGTGTGACGGCAGGGTTCGGCTTCTCGCTCCATCGCGTCGACTCGTTGTTCGTTCGCGCCGATGGCGTCGTCGTGTTCTCGGGCGGAGATGACCTCGTTCGCACGTGGTCTCCGTCGACGGGTGTGAGCACCATCGACGGTGGCGCGGCGCCGATGAGCCTCACGATGCTGCAACCGGCCGACGGAGGCTTCCTCGTGAAGTACAGCAACTCGGTGCGCTTCTTCGATGGTGTCGGTCTTTCGTCGCCCACGCCGACGGGCTCGTTCTTCGATGGCGAGGTGTGGCTCGAGCCGGGCGGAGGTGGCTGGCTGATGAAGAGCACGCTGCTCTCGACGCTCGGGCCCGACTGGTCCGTGGGCGGGACGATTCGGGGGTCGCGCGCGCTGCGTGATGGGCCGCTGCCGCAGACGGTCGACGACGGTGGCTGGGTCGACACCGATGCCGACGCAGGCACGGGAGATTTTGGCACGCTTCACAGCCCCGTTCAGGTGTCACCGGGAACGCTCGCGGTGCTCGATGGCAACGCGGTGAGAACGCTCTCGGCGTCGGGGCTGCAGACGCTCGCGGGCGCGCTCACGAAGGGCTTCGTCGATGGCGCGGCGTCGAGCGCACGCTTCAACCAGCCGCTCTCGATGAACCGAGCTCCAAATGGTGACCTCTACATCGCCGACACCGAGAACAACGCGATTCGCGTGCTGACGCCGTCAGGGCAGGTGCGCACGGTGGGGCGACTGACGGACCGGCCGGCCGGCGTGGCGGTGGCTCCGAATGGAGACGTGTTCGTGCTCGTGCGTCATGCGCTTCTGCGGGGGCGGTGACGTCGACGAGCTGGTCGCGATTGCTCGTGTTCGCGGCCACGACGGTCGACCCCACGTCGTTCGAAGGTTCCGGGCTCAGAGCGAGGCGACGCGCTCCACCGTCCACCACGAGGCGAGCACCACGAGGGCGAGCCCACCGACAGGCACGAGCGCGCGTGGATACCAACGCGTCGTGCGCACGAGGAACGCCAGCGGCACGAAGCACGCGACGATGGCGAGCTGGCCTGCCTCGACCCCGAGGTTGAAGCCGAGCACGGACGCCCAGAGTTGCCCGCCCGACGCGCCCAGGTCTGCGAGCGCCGACACGAAGCCGAAGCCGTGCAGCAGCCCGAGCCCGAACGCGAGCGTCCACCTGCCCTCGGTCACCACGGGGAACACCGTGTTCAGCGCCGCGAGCACGACGGACACCGCGATGGCCACCTCGACGTACGAGGGGTTCGGCGCGAGCACGCCGAAAGCCGACAGACCCAGCGTGATGGAGTGCGCGACCGTGAACGCCGTCACCACCTGCGTCACCTCGACGAGCGTTCCGCGCAGCGTCTCTTTCGCGACCCACTGCTTCGCGTCACGGCGCAGCACCGACGGCAGCAGCAACGCGAAGATGAAGCACAGATGGTCCCAGCCGATGGAGATGTGATGCAGCCCTTCGGTGAACGCCGTGAACGTCTGGCGTGAGAGCGGCGGCGGCGTGAGGTCGAGCGTGTGTGTCGTCTGCGTGGCCGAGAACGCGACCCATTCACCGGCTCCGGCGCGCAGCAGGCCGCGGTGTTGCGCATCGACATCGAAGAGCAATCGGTAGGTGGCGTCGACGCGCGTGACGTCGGCAGGACACGACGCCTGCATGGGCCAGCGAACGTAGACACCGTCGGAGTGACGAATGAGCGAGAGCGCTTTCAGCGTCACTGGGCACGGCTTGCCGTCTTGCGCGAGCTCCACGCTGTTTCCGACTGACGCGCCGACGGCTCCCTCGTGCTCCGTCACTTCGCCCCAGGTGATGCTGCCGTCGCCGTTGGAGTCGAGGCCCATCGCGGAGTCGAGGTCGCGCACGGAGACATCGAGCGTGCCTCCGAGCTGCGCGCCGTTCGCAGAGAGCGTCCAGTAGGCGTCGGAGCCCTTGTGCGCGAGTGCGCTGGTGCTGATTAACGTGAGCAGCAACGCACGCTTCACGCAGGTTTGGCCGTCATTCAGCAGCCACCGCTCATCAGGCTTGCTCCGGCTTCGTCTCACGGCATCGACTCCGCGGCGGCAGCGAGCGTACGGAAGTGCGGATCCGAAAAGCCGGTCTTCTTCATCCACTCCAGCGCCGGGGTCGCCGCTGCACGGTCCTTGTTCGCGAGCGACGCTTCGAGCAGCACGCGCACGTCGGCAGGCTCCTTCTGTACGGCGAAGTTCGCGACCGCGAGCTGCAGCGCCTTCGGTGCGTCACCTTCGATGCGCAGCGCGTAACGCGACTCTTCTCGACGATGCACGGTGTCTCCACGACGACGGCTCGCTTCGACGTTCGCGGCCAATCGCTCGAGCAGCTCGGGAGCGCGCTTCGACTCCGCCGCCTTCGCCGCGAGCGCATACTCGAGCAGCTCGGCGTCGTTCAGCTCGACCCGCCCTTCGAACAACGCCACGGCCTGGGCCGGCTTCGCCGACTCGGTGAAGACCGACGCGAGCAACAACCGCGAGTACGTGTCGGAGTCATCGGCCTTCAGCGCGCTCTGCAGCACCGTGACGGCCTCGTCTGTCTTCCCCGACCACACGAGCGTCTCGCCGAGAATCGAGAGCAACCATCCACGGAGCGGCGAGTCTTTCGGCGTTCGCTCGAGCGCGGCCTTCAGCAGCGTCACCGCCGCGTCGGCCTTGCCGCGAATCGAGAGCAGCGGCGCGAGACACGCAGCCGCCACGGCGTCTTCCACCTGGCCACGCAGCTTCATGCACTGCGGCTCCACCTCGTCGTAGCGCGCGAGCACCGTCAGCACCGTCGCGCGCGTGAGCTGTGCCTGCACGTCGAGTGGGTCTGCCGCGAGCACGTCGAGGTCGACCAGCGCGCCGTCGAAGTCGTGCAGGCTCTGCTTGATGGTCGCGCGCATGAGCCGCACTGCAGGAATCGGCGCCGGCTCGTTCCACCACGGCGCGAGCACGGCCTGGGCCTGACCGAGCAGCCGCGGGTCTCCACCACGTTTGCGTGACTCGGCGATGAGCGACTTCGCGGCCTCTGCGGCCTGTGGCGCGTCGAGGTGCTCGCGCGCGATTCGTTTCGTCGTCACCTGCTCGACGACGTCATCGGGTGACTTCGGCGTGAACGGCGCTCCCACCGAGGGCTTCGGGAGCAGCAACAGCACGCCCGTCACGGTCAGCGTTCCCACCAGCGCCAGCAGCGTCGTTCGGTTCACGCCGGCTTTTCGGGAGTCGCCCTGCGTCGGATTGCCGGGGTTCAGAGGCGGTCGAACGCCGCCAGCACCGCGTCGACGCTCTCTTTCTTCGCGTCGGAGCGCACCACCAGCTCGAGCACCGACTTCTTCTTTGCCTTCGACTGCCAGCCCGACACCTTGCCGCGTACGGCCTCGACCTGCGCGGCTCCGCGGGCCGCCTGCTCGAGCGTGGGGTACTCGCACACCGTCATGGTGAATCCATCGGGAGACGTCGCCATGCCGCAATAGAGCGCGAGCACCGTTCTTCCCAGGACCTGCTCCCGTGACTCGAACGGCACCTTCGACGCCTCGACGACCTGCTCGATGGTGACGGTCTCGGCATCTTTCAACCGCGAGTCGGCCTCGGCCTGAAGCTGTTCCGGAATGCCGCCGATGGGTGGCCGAAGCGCCGCAAGATCTCGGTTTCGCTGCTCATTCACGAAGGAGACGGGCTTCTGCTCGGCCACCGGCTGCTTGCACTGGCAGCCGCCAGCGAGCCCGAGCGCAAAAACTGCAATCCAGAAGGGCGCGGGCAACGGAGCGCGTGAGTTCGTGAACACCGGGAGGCCTTTCATGCAGCGGTTGCTGGCAGCGTTGGCTGTGTCTGCTTTGTTCGTTTCACCTGCGTACGCGTCGAGTCACCGCGAAGCGCCATTCATTACACGAAACCCGAAAGTCGACGGCACCGACTTCTACCTGTTCAACAGCTACGAGACGGGTCGCAGCAGCAACGTGACCGTCATCGCGAACTACCAGCCGCTGCAGGACGCGTACGGTGGTCCGAACTACTTCTCGATGGATCCCGAAGCGCTCTACGAGATCCACTTCGACAACACGGGTGATGGTCAGGAAGACCTGACGTTTCAGTTCCGCTTCCAGAACACGCTGCTGAACGGCACGGGCGTGGCGCTGTCGACGCTGCCTGACGGTGGGTTTGGTGCGCTGCCCGACGGCGGAGCACCCGTCGCGATTCCGCTCATCAACGCCGGCGCCATCGGCCTCGCTGATGGTGGCTTCACGCTCGCGCCCACGGGCTTCCAGGGCCAGCGCGAGACGTACACGGTGAACGTCGTGCGCGGAAATCGTCGCACCGGCACGAGCACGCCCATCACCAACGTGAACGGTGGGTCGGCCACCTTCGCCAAGCCGCTCGACAACATCGGCTCGAAGACCTTCCCCGGAAACTCGTACGCGAACTACGCGCGCGCCCACATCTACGACATCACGATTCCGGGCTGCGCCACGCCGGGCAAGCTCTTCGTCGGCCAGCGCGCCGAGGGCTTCGCGGTGAACCTCGGCACCATCTTCGACCTCGTCAACGCTCCGGCTGAGCTCATCACCGACGAGCGCACCGACTGCTCGACGCTGCCGGGCTTCACGTTCCCTGCGGTGCCCTGCCGCGCGCTGGTGGCGAACACCATCGCCAACAAGAACGTCACCACGCTCGCGCTCGAAGTGCCGGCGACGTGTCTGCAGGCCAACGCTGGCGGCAACGGCGTCATCGGTGGGTGGACCACGGCGAGCGTTCGCCAGGCCCGCGTCATCAACCCGACCGCGAACTACACGGTGCCTGCGCGTGAAGGTGGCGCGTGGACGCAGGTGTCGCGCCTCGGCAGCCCGCTGGTGAACGAGGTCGTCATCGGCGTGCCCGACAAGGACAAGTTCAACTCGTCGGAGCCCAAGGATGACGCCGCGAACTTCGCGCCGTACGTGCTGCGCCCGACGCTGCCGATTCTGTTGCAGGTGCTGTTCGGCGTGCGCGCTCCGAAGAACGACCGTGGCGACCTCGTCGCTGCGTTCCTCACCGGCGTGGCCGACACGACGCTTCCCCTGAACGTGAACCAGCTGCCGAACGCGGGCACCGTGCTGAGCGAGATGCTGCGCCTCAACACCGCCTCGACCGGTCCGTTCGCTCCGCGCCCTGCGGCGATGCAGAACAACCTCGGCGCGCTCGGCTGCTTCACGGGCCGCTCGGCGACGTCAGGTCCTGCGCTGAACCCCGGCGCTCCTGGCTGCGACCCCACGGGCTTCCCCAACGGCCGCCGCCCTGGTGACGACGTCGTCGACATCGCGCTGCGCGTCGTCGAGGGCATCCTCATGAGCGGCAACGACGCACCGGCTGGAGCGATTCCGTTCCACGACGCGGTGATTCAGAACGCGACCCAGTTCGACTCGGTGTTCCCGTACCTGAAGACCCCGAACGCCGGTTCGTGACGTTCCACCCGCTCGAGAACGGAACGACGTCATGAAATCGATTCGGAACATGGTGGGAGCCGCCGCGATGATGGCGGCCATCTCCTCGGGGTGCTCGTGC
>CALRPN020000047.1:0-82833 GCA_943370055.1 Archangium gephyra | reverse complement strand
CGGTGTAGATGGTGCCCGACGGAGATCGGGAGAGGGTCGCCGCGTGACGCTCGGGGGTGGTTCCCCGGAAGTGAGATTGGCGCCCTCGACCGGTGTTGCAGGCCCGGACGGAATTCTGGGGCCAGGCAGAGGCCTGAGTCCCCGCATGGACAAGCGTGGGCAACAGCACCGGCTCCGAGGCTCCCTGTTTCCTCCGTCGAGGGAGAAGAACGCCATGCGGTTTGCAGGAATCGACATCGCCTCCGAGAAGCACTTCGTCGCCGTCGTAGATGAAGCCAGCGCGGTGCTGGAGAAGTCCACCAGCTTCACGGAGGACAGCGCCGGCTACACGAAGCTCTTCGAGCTGCTCGGGCCGGTTGGCGACACGGCCCTCGTGGCCATGGAGGCCACAGGCCACTACTGGAAGAACCTCTTCGCCGCACTGACAGCCAAGGGCTTCAAGGTCGCACTGGTGAACCCTCTGCGCACCAACCGCTTCGCTGCCGAAGACATGCAGCGGACGAAGACGGACGCCATCGACGCGCTCGGCATCGCTCGCTTCGCAGCCCAGAAGCGACCTGCCGTGACGAAGCTCGCCGAGTCGGCAACTGAGGAACTGCGTGAGCTGGTGCGCCTGCGAGACCGACTGGTGCAGGACCTCGGCGACCGGGTGCGAGAGCTGCATCGCGTCGTGGACCTCGGCTTCCCTGAATTCACTCGCTACGTGCGCTCGCTCGACAGCGAGCTCGCTACGTCGATTCTCAAGGAATACCCGACGGCAGAAGCCTTCGTCGGCCTTCGCCCACGCGCGTTGTCCAACCTCAAGTACGACGGTCGCCACTTCGTCGGCCTCGAGCTGGCCAACCAGCTCATCCAGGCTGCGACCTCGTCGGTAGGTGCACACCACAGCAACGCCTACCGGGTGCAGGTGAAGTACTTCTGCCAGGACATCGACGTCTTCCGGCAACGCATCCGCGAACTCGACCGGGACATCGCTTCGAAGCTCGACAGCCACGAAGTCGGCAAGCTGCTCACCACCATCGATGGCATTGGCTCCGGTACCGCCGCGCGCCTCATCGCGGTTCTCGGAAACCCGGCAGACTTCCGCGACGAGCGCGCCCTCGCCTCCTACGTCGGCGTCGTGCCGGCGCTGAAGCAATCTGGCAAACGCCTCAACGAGCGCGGCGCGCTTTCCAGCTACGGCAACGCCTCGCTGAGGACGGCGTTGTACATGCCCACGCTCACCGCTGTGAGGCGCAACCCCTGGCTCAAGTCCTTCTACGACCGCCTCATCCTCGCCGGGAAGCCGGCGAAGCTCGCCCTCATCGCCGCAATGCGGAAACTGCTGCACGCCATCTACAGCGTCGCGAAGAACCGAAAGCCCTTCGTGCCGCGACTCGAGGTCACCGCATGAAGAAACTGCTTGCTGACCAACACGGAATCTCACTTGCGGTTGAACTTGTTCATCGCGCCCTGCATCCCCTCGCGCGTCCAGATCTCGCAGCCCTCCATCGCGCGGCCGATCAGCTCAGGCAGCTTCTCGCGCTCGTCTTTCGAGAAGTCGCCGAGCACGTGACCGACGACGCGATCTTTCGCACCCGGCCCCTGCGGCTTGTCGATGCCGAAGCGCAGGCGGCCGTACGAGTCCTCTCCCCACGACTCGCGAATGGAGTTGAGGCCGTTGTGGCCACCAGTTCCTCCGCCACTCTTCAGCTGCAGCTTCGCGAAGGGCAGGTCGAGCTCGTCGTGCACCACCAGCACGTCGGCGGCGGGCACCTTGTAGAAGCGCGCGGCCTGACCCAGCGAGGTGCCCGACAGGTTCATGAAGGTCTGGGGCTCGAGCAGCAGCACCGTCTCGCCGGCGAAGCGCGCCTGGGCGAGGCGTGACTCCCACTTGGTCGAGGAGAAGTCGGCCTTCCACTTCGCGGCCAGGGCATCGAGCACCATGAAGCCGATGTTGTGCCGGTTGCCTTCGTACTGTCGGCCCGGGTTGCCGAGCCCGCAGATGATCTTCATCGGTGCCTTTCAAAAACACGACGCCGCTCCGATGTGAACCGGAGCGGCGCCATGGTCACCACGAAACGAGTGGCGATTACTTCTTGGCAGGGGCCTTGGCGGCCGCAGCAGCCGGAGCCGCCTTGCCGTCGGCCGCCTTCGCGTCGCCGGCCTTCGCATCGCCAGCCGCAGCCGGAGCCGCCTTGCCGTCTGCCCCGACAGCCGCGCCAGGCGCCGCCGCCGCGACCTCGACCACCTTCTCGATTTCCGGCGCGGTGACGACGGCGATCGTGAAGTTCGTCGACGTCTTCACGGTCACGCCCGCAGGAAGCTTGACCTCGTTGATGTGCAGCGAGCCGGCGATCTTCAGCGGCGTCACGTCGGCCTCGATCTTCTCGGGGATCGCGCCAGGCAGCGACCACACTTCGATCTCACGGCGAATCTGCGAGAGAATGCCGCCGTTCAGCACGCCTTCGGCCTTGCCGATGAGGATGACGGGGATCTTCACCTTGACCTGCTCGTTCTCGCGAACGTCGATGAAGTCGACGTGCAGCAGCTCCTTCGAGACGGGGTCGAGCTGGAACTCCTTGAGGAGCACCGTGATCTGCTTGCCCTCGACGTTGAGGCCGAGCACCGTGTTCATCTTCTTGGGCGTCTGAATCGCCGCCTTCGTCTCCTTGGCGTTGACGGCGATGTTCAGCGGCTTCTCGAGGCGGGGGCCATAGACGACGCCGGGCACGAGGCCTTCGGCGCGCGTGCGGCGGGCAAAGCCCTTGCCGGCACCGGTACGGATCTTCGCGTTCAGCGGACGGGTCTCGAACGACATGGAAAGCTCTCTTCTGGTCATGATCAGCCGGGGCTGATCTGTTTTCCCCCAGCAGTCCCGTGCGAACCCGGCATCCTGCCCCTCTGGCAGGCCCCGAAGTGTCGTCCGTCGCTGAAGGCGAGGGGCCCTTATGGCGTGGAAGGGGAGAAGGTCAAGACCAGGCCTTGCGGGTCGAAAAGGCGTCTGGTAGGTGCGCCGTCCTTCCGTTTCTTTGTCTTCACCGATTGAGGCATTCCCATGCGAGCCGCTGCCATTCAGTTCGTCGATTCCCTCTACCTCCGCAAGAACGTTCCTGAGTTCCGCACCGGCGACACCGTGCGCGTGAACTGGAAGGTGAAGGAAGGCGAGAAGGAGCGCGTGCAGGCGTTCGAAGGCGTCGTGATTCGCAAGACCAAGGGTTCGGTCGACGCGACGTTCACGGTGCGCAAGATGTCGTTCGGCGTCGGCGTCGAGCGCATCTTCCCGCTCCACTCGCCCCGCTACGAGACGATCGACGTGCTCACGCGCGGCAGCGTTCGTCGCAACCGCCTCTTCTACCTCCGTGCCCTCCGCGGCAAGGCTGCGCGTCTCGACGTGCAGGAAGAGAACGACGCTCCCGCCGCCAAGGCGTAACATCGAACTCTCGCGAGGGAGTCGATGCTCATTCTGGAGCTGGCGGTGCAGGGCGTGCGCGGGTTCAGCCCGTCGGCACGCGTGGCCTTCAAGGCCGGCTACACCGTTCTCAAGAGTCCAACCGAGATTCCTGCGCCGCTCGCCGGCCTGACCCTCGCGCTCGTCTTTCCAGACGGGCGTGGTGGCGATGGTGCGTTCCTGGCGCCGGGCGCGAAGCTGGGTCGCTCCGGGCTCTCGGTGCAGTCGGTCGATCAGAACGTGTGGCGGCTCGTGCGCGATCTGGGCGGGCAGGGCACGCTCCACAAGCTCAACCGGCAGACGAACCAGTTCGAGGTGCTGACGCAAGACGCGGCCGAGATGGGTCAGGCGCTGCGCTCTGCCGGGTTTCCTGCTCGGCCCACCTTCGAGCAGCTCTTCACGCTCACCGTCGGCCAGCTGCCGTCGCGGCGCCCGAAGTCGAGCGCGAAGACGCAGACGATGCCGTTGAAGGGCCAGCCGCCGAAGAGCTCGTCGAGCCAGGCGCGGGTTCAGTCGGCGTTCGATCAGTACGCGAACGAGCTGGGCTCCACCGAGACGGGCCCGTCGGTCGAGAAGTTGTCGGCGCTCGAGAAGGAGCTCGCGACCGCGAAGCACGTCTCTGAGATTCAGTTCCGGATGGATGGCGTGCAGGCCGACGTCTTCAAGGCGGAGCAGCGACTGCACGCCTACGAAGAGCTGAAGGGCAAGCTCGAGGCCGCGCGGGCCGAGTTGTTCAAGGCGCCTACGGCGCAATCGCTGGGTTTGCCCGACGACATCGTGGAGCGCGTTCGTCGTTCCGGTGACGAGAAGAAACGCCGCGAGGAGGCGTTCGCCAAGCTCGATCGCGAGCGCCAGGACGCGGGCATCTCGGACGAAGTCCCACGAATCGCCCCCCTGTGGAAGGACATGCGCTTCATCGCGGCGATGGTGGTGGGGTTGGTGCTGCTGGTGTCGGGCGGCTTCCTCGACGGCATGGGCCGGTTCCTGTCGCTGCTCGCGATCCCCGCGTTCACGTTCGGTGGCTTGCTCGCGCTGCGCTTCATCGAGGAGCTGCAGCACGCCAGCCGCGAAGTCGCCAAGCGCGAGGTCTTCGAGGTGCGGCGGAAGAAGATCGAAGACGAGTTCGGGCTCGCCGCGAGCATCGTGCAGACCGCGCTCGACAAGGTCGAAGCGAACCTGCCCGACGAGTTCTTCACCATCATGTCGAAGCGCGCCGAGCTGCAGCCGGCGGTGGCTGAGCTCGAGCTCGAGTTCGCCGACTTCGAGTCGGATCCCGAGACGCATGGGCTGGCCGAGAAGGCGGCAGCGCTCAAGGCCGAGCACGAGTCGCTCAACCAGCAGCTGCTGGGCATGAGCGGTGGCTACGCGCGCGAGGTGCGTGAGATCGAGCGTGAGATCTCCCGCATGAAGGAATCGCTGGCCGGCAAGAACCCCACGTCAGGTGAGGAGTTCTCGGCCGTGTCGACCGGCCCCGCCGAGACCTTCGATGACCCGTGCCCTGCGCCGATGGCGTTGGCGTGTGAGATCTTCAGCTCCGACCTGCCGACGTTGTGGGGCGTGGTTCGTGATCGCTGCGTGCAGTACCTGACGGCGCTCTCGGACAAGCGGTACCACGGGGTCGATCTCGACGTTGATGGGCGCGCGACGGTGCACGCTCCGGGTCGATCGATCGCGGCGGGAGAGCTGCCGGCGAAGGACCTCGATCTGCTCTACCTCGCGCTGCGCCTGACGCTGGCCGAGAAGGCTGGCGGCCAGACGAAGCTGCCGTTGCTCATCGAAGACGCGTTCGGCGGGGTGATCGACGTGAACAAGCAGGGCCTGTTCGCGCGCATGCTCAAGCACATCGGCACGCTGACGCAGGTGCTGCACGTGATCGGCGCCAGCCAGCAGCCTCCGCCGGCCGACAACGTTCAAGCCGTCTGACTTCAGCGGCCGGTCAGCAACCGGTAGCGCTGCAGCGCCTCGACCTCGTCGACCTCATGCGAGAAGCCAGTCGCCTTCTTGAAGGCGCGGCCGTCGACGACGATCGGGTACTTGATGTGCTCGAGCGCACCGGGCGGAAGTTTGGGGAAGCCGGCTCGACCGAGGAGCGCGCGAAGGAGCGGCTCGGGCACCGGCACGACCGTTCGTCCCGTCTGCTCCGCGATCATTCGCAGCGGCACGGGGTTCGGCCCTGACACGTTGTAGATGCCCTTCACCCGCTGCTCCGCCGCCAGCGTGATCGCGCGCGCCGCGTCGGACTCGAAGATGAACTGGAAGAGCGGGTCGTACCCCATCACCAGCGGCACCCGCTTGCCCTTGAGGAACGACGCCAGCGTGCCCTGCTGCGACGGCCCGAGCGTGTAGACGAGGCGCAGAATCGACGTGCACAGCTTCGGCTCACGCCACAACGCGTTCGCAGCGAAGAGATCGGCGGCGACGAGATCCGCGAGCTCCGGGAAGCTCCCGATGCCGTGGGGTGGCTCATCTTCCGTGTGGTACAGCGGAGAGTCGGCGCTCGCGCCGTAGTACGTGTGCCGGCCCACGAAGACGACGTGCTTCACGCCGTGCGCGACGCTGTGCTCGAAGAGGGCGCGCGTGCCACCCACGTTGATGCGGGCGCGCTCGTCACCACCCGCCGTGAGCGCGTTCACCGTCGCCATGTGAATCACGCACTCGGGCTTCTTCGTGCGGAACACGTCCTCCGCCGCGCGCTTGCGCAGGTCGGTCTCGAAGACCTGAATGCCCTCGGGAGCGTCTCTCCACGGGCGGCGATCGAGCCCCATCACCTCGTGCCCGCGGCTCTTCAGCAGCATCGCGACCTGGCGGGCCAGGGCTCCAGAGATGCCTGCGATGAGGATCTTCATCGCGAACCTCCGCCCTTGAGCCGAGCCCGTCTGTTCGTGCGCGCCGCGTCCATCAGCTCGCCGATGCGGGTCTTCACCTGCTCGACGTAGCCCTTGATCACCACGTCGTCTTCGTCACCCGAGCCCTCGAACACCATGGGCGCGCCGTAGTGCACCTCGCACGGCACCGGCAGCGGCAGCGCGAGCCCGTACGGCGTCACCGGCACGTAGGGAACACCCATCAACTTGCCCAACGCGTAGCTGTTCATCACGGTCGGCACGGCGTCACCGCCACCCACGAAGCCCAGCGGCACGATCGGCGTCTTCGTCTTGAGCGCGAGGCGAACGAAGCCAGTGCCGAAGTCGACCAGCGAGTAGCGCTCTTTGTAGAGCTTCGCGGTGCCCTTCGCGCCCTCGGGGAAGACCATGAGCAGACGATCATCGAGCAGCAGGCGCTCGGCGTGCTCGGGAAGGCCGGTGAACTGCCCGGTGCGGCTCGACCAGAGGCTGCCGATGGGCAATTGGTTGATGAACTTCTCGGCCATGCCCTGGGCGAGGCGGGGCGGCTCCATCTCGAGCATCATCGAGGCGATCACCATCGCGCCGTCGAGCGCGTAGCCGCCGGAGTGGTTGCCCACGAGCATCGCCCGCCCACGCTTCGGCACGTTCTCGACGCCCACCGCGTGCACGCGGAAGTACTTCCGGTACATCCACCCGAGGATCGAGAAGCCCGTCGCCAGGTGCTTCTTCGAGATCCCGTAGGGGTCGACGCCCAGCGCGTTGAACGGCAGCTCGAGACGGTTCACCAGATCCCGCACCGCTTCATCTTTCGCCATGTGCGCCAGTGTACTCGGCGGTCTCCAGCATGCCCGGCAAATCCAACGCAGGGCCTTCGTCGTAAGCGGGTCGAACCATGGATGGCTCTCCGCCGGCATCGCACTCAGGCCGAACGCTGCACCACTTCCGGCTCGACAAGGGCATCGCCGAGGGCGGCATGGGCCGCGTGTACCTGGGCTTCGATCAGTCGCTGCAGCGGCCGGTCGCAGTGAAGGTGATTCGCCCCGAGTATTCGCACGAGCAGTCGTTCGTCGCGCGCTTCGTTCGTGAGGCCCGCGCGCAGGCGCAGATCGTTCACCCGAACGTCGTGCAGGTCTTCTACGTCGGGCAGGAGGGCGAGACGCTCTTCATGGTGATGGAGCTCGTCGAAGGTGGCTCCCTCGCCGGCCAGCTGCGCGACTCAGGCCCGCTCGATTGGAAGTCGGCGCACCGGCATTTCCTCGCGCTCGCTCAGGGCCTCAAAGAGGCCTCTCGGCTCGGCATGATCCACCGCGACATCAAGCCCGACAACGTGCTGCTCGACCGATTCGGTGAGGCGCACCTGGCCGACTTCGGGCTCGCAGCTCCGGTGATGTCGCGTGAGGCCGTCACGCTGCCGAACGTTCTTGCGTACAACCCGGCGCTCCCGTCGCTCACGCAGGTCGGAGCTGTCATGGGCAGCCCGCCGTACATGTCTCCCGAGCAGGCCGCCGGTGAGGCGCTCGATGAGCGCAGTGACATCTATGCGCTGGGGGCCACGTTCTTGGAGCTCCTCTCGGGCGCGCCCCCGACCCGTGCGTCGACGTTGATGGAGCTGCAGTCGTTTCACCACGGTCCGCCGCCTCCGCCGCTCGAGCCCCGTCGTGGTCCAGTGCCGGCGTCCTTCGCGCGGGTGATCGATCGCTGCCTGGCCCGGAAGAAGGAAGCGCGGTTTCAGAGCTACGACGAGCTCCTCGCGGCGCTGGAGGCGGCTGGTCCGAGACCGGTCATCGATGCAGGCGCGCTTCCACGCGTGATGGCCTGGGCGATCGACGTGTCGGTCTTCGTGATCGCGCTGATGAGCTCGGCCGCGCTCGGCATCGGGCTGGTCCCGCGCGTCTTCGTGTCGTTCGCGATGCTGCTCCTCTGGCTGTCGGCCGGGGCCATCGCCGTTCGAGCCACGCCCGGCCTGTGGATGATGCGCCTCGTGCTCGCGCGACCGAATGGCGACGAGGTCTCGCCCGGAGCCGTGATCGTGCGCAGCGTGCTCCAGTACCTGTGGGTTCCGTTCGCAGGCCTCGCGCTGGCGGCGCTCTACAACGCGTGGTCCGGGGTCGCGCAGTCGGTCCTGTTGGCCGCGCTGACCATCACGGCCGGCTTCAGCCTCGTGGGCTCCATCGCACGGCTCATGGGCAGCGCACGTCGCACGCTGGTCGATCACATCGCCGCGACGCGGGTGCTCGTCTTCGTGAGGTGATCAGGCTCCGGTGTGCCCGGGTTGCTTCACGTTCGCGCGCTGCACGAAGTCCTCGACGGTGCCTGAGAACGAAGAAGCCTCGATGAGGGTGCGGTACGAGCCGAGGGGAATGTCGATCGGCCCGGCAGTCGTCATCATCCACAGCGACAGCGTGTAGCCAGTCGGAACGCGCGTCACGGGCATCTGCTCGACCCGAAGCTCGACGCGAGCCATCTCGAGCGGCTCTCCGTCGACCAGCAGCCGGCCCTGGGTGCGAACGATCGTCCAGGTTGCGATGCGCGCGGCCCGAACCATCAGGAGCGCGAACACCGAGATGAGCGCACCCGACAGCACCAGCAACAACAAGCCGGGCCCCGTGGCGAGATCGACCACCGCGAGCGACGTCGAGAGCACCAGCACGCCGAAGGCTGCCGCTGCGAAGCGAGTCCATGCGCGGCCACGCTCGACGACGAGACAGTCTCCGCGGGGCTGGCTGATGCGTACCTTCATGGGTGTGGTGAAAATGTACTCAAGGGTTCAACGCCGCGCATCCCCCCGACCTTCCCGCGAAAGCGGGCGTGGGTTCTGCGCCTACACGACGCGCGGCAGGGCTCCGGGAGTGGGCGTGTGGTTGCCCTCGTCGATCGTCGAGGAGAGCAGGCGTCGGGCCTCGCGGACTTCACGGTCGGCCTCGGGCGGCAGCTTGTGCCCTTCGAGCAGGTTCGCGAGTGAGGCCGAGGTGGCCCGCATGGCCTGAATCGCCTGCAGGTGCCGGTTCTTGATGCTGGTGAGCCGCTCCTGCGCCTCGCTCAGCTCGACCTGATGTTTCGAGGCGAGGTACTGCTTCTCTTCCTGCGCGAGCTCGAGCGCCTGTTGCAGCATGGCGACCTCGGTGTCGCGCTCGAAGACGCCGTTGCCGGCCTTCTGCAGCTCCTGCAGCTTGAAGATGAGTGACTCGCGCTCCTGCAGAATGCGCTGGCTCTCGATGGCCGCGCGGATCTTCTCCTGGACGAGGCTCATCTGCGGGAACGGCTTCTCGAGGTAGTCGACGGCGCCCAGCCGCAGCGCCTCGAGAATCGACGTCACGTTCGGGTAGCCCGTCATCATCATGCAGGCGCAGAAGGGCTGACGGCTGCGGGCGGCGCGGATCACGTCGAGGCCGCTCCCGTCGGGCAGGTTCTTGTCGACGAGCAGGGCTCCAAACCGTTGGGTATCGAGCGCCTTGATGGCCTCGCTCACCCGATGGGCCGTGACGACGGCGAAGGCTTTCTTCTCGAGCGCGATTCGGAGGACATCGAGAACGATGGGCTCATCATCGATGAGCAGAACGGAGTTGGGGACCACGGAGGAGAAGTCTCGCGCTTCGGTCGACGCAGGTCGAGAATCGCCAGCATGGACGAGCTGAATACACTGTTGGCGAAGGTAGGCGGATGGAAGTCGGTGGGCTTCGCGATCGCGGTGATCGTGGTGCTGGTCGTGCTCAAACGGCTCCTGACGCCGAGCGCGCCCTCGTACGTGGGAGAGACTCGACGAGTGAGGTGCGCCTGTGGCTGGCAGGGCAGCGTCACGAAGATGAAGCCGCGCTGTCCGGTCTGCGGGCGCACCGAGCTTCAAGACGTGTGAGTCGCTGGACAGCCGAGGCGTGGGCGTGGTGAAGGCCGCACCCATGAGCGAGACCTTTCCTGTGACGGTGGCAGTGACGCGAGCAGATGGTTCGGTGGAGCAGGTGCGCGTGGGCACCGCGACACGAACGGGCGAGGGCTTCTCGTTGAGCCTGGGCGATCTGCGTATTGGTGGCAGCGCTGACGTCGGTGGCGCTCCCGTGCGACGGGCTGCGGCCTCGAGCGCTCCCCGTGCCGCCGGTGGTGGTGATGCCTCGGGCATGGTGTTCCCGCCGTACGGCCGCTCCAAGGGCCTGCCGATCTCCGGAGCCTCGATGCAGGATCTCGAGTTCTACGCGAACGGCTGCCGCCGAACGCTCAGCGACCCGGGCAAGGCGCGGTGGCACGACAAGGAGCGCGTGCTCCTCGCCGCCATCGAAGGCGAGATGTCGCGACAGGGTGGTGGCGGTGGCGGAGGCGGTGGTGGGTTCGGTGGCGACGGCCCGGACGACTCGCACATTCCGCCTCCGAGCGACGAAGACGCGCCGTTCTAACGGTACAAGCCGTCTCGCAGGCGCTCGAAGTGGCGCCAGGCCCGGGTCGACAGCTCAGCCATCGACAGCGTTCGCGACTTCAACAGCGCGATGAGCTGCTTCTCGAGGCCCTCTGACAGCAGGCTCACCGTCTCGACCGCGTCTCCCACCGTGAGGCCCGGTCGCAGCTTCGTGCCGTCGAGCCCTTCCAGCACCCTCGGCCAGGCGGTCTTGAGCAGCTGGGCCTGACGCGCGAGCAGCCTCGGCTTGAGCGATGGCGGCGCTTCTGTCAGCGCCACGTTCATGAACTCAGCGGTGAGGTGATGCTGCGCGGCCAGCTCGAGCTTGCGCATGGTGAGCTGATGCAGGCGCTCGAAGAGCTCGGTCGCCCCCTCGCTCGGCGCAAAGACGATCGCGTCGACTCGCTCGAGCTCGCGGTCGAAGAGGGCTTCGAGCAGGCCCTCCTTCGAGCCGAAGTGGTGAAAGACGAGGCCCTTCGCCACGCCCGCCTTGCTCGCGATCAGGTTGGTCGAGGCCGCTTCGTAGCCACGCGTCGCGAACTCCTCGAGCGCCGCCTCGAGAATGCGCTCGAGCGCCTGAGATGGAGCGGTTTCGCGTGGTTGACGGGTTCGGCTGACCATCTGGTCAACGGATTAGTGGCTGACTGACCAGCTGGTCAAGACGATCCTTTCGAGCCCTCCCTTGCGCAGGCGGGGAGCATTGGGTGTGGTGCTGAACGAGATGGCGCGAAACACGAAGTTCGTGATCGGTGAAGCGGAAGCGGGAATCGCCGAAGCGGCCGAGCTTGGCCTCATGCACACGCACTTCAGGGCGCGTGATGGCCGGGTGGTGACGCTGCCCGACGGTCACGACGCAGTGGAGTTCATCAACTGCAGCTACCTCGGCCTCGACACGCACCCGCTGCTGATCGAAGGCGCGAAGCGGGCGGTCGACGAGTTCGGCGTGCACT
Source organism: Archangium gephyra (assembly GCA_943370055.1). GTDB lineage: Bacteria > Myxococcota > Myxococcia > Myxococcales > Myxococcaceae > Xiheimicrobium > Xiheimicrobium gephyra_A. The sequence goes on along the minus strand of CALRPN020000047.1, from coordinate 71,223 downwards.
TCTGCTGCGCCCGCTCACGACTCACCATCGAGCCCAACGTTCAGCTCGAGGCGCAGCTGAGTGAGCTGTTCCGCGGCCACGCCATCACGTTTCCTTCGGTGACGGCCGCGCACATGTCGGTGCTGCCCACGTTGGCGAGCGGAGGCCTGTTGCCGAGCTCCGTGCGGCCGCGCACGCGCTTCGTCTTCGACAAGCAGTCGCACGCGTCGATGCAGTTCCTTCGTCCCGTCATCGCGGCGGAAGCGAACTCGGTGACGACGATCGGCCACAACGATCTGCAGGCGCTCGAAGACGAAGCGAAGGCTGCCGACGCCGCGGGCGAGACGGTCGTCTACCTGGCCGACGGCGTCTACTCGATGGGTGGCCTGTGTCCGCTGCCCGAGCTGGTCGAGCTCAGTGAGAAGTGGGGCATCGTGCTGTACCTGGACGATGCGCACGGCACGTCGATCTTCGGCCGGCAGGGTGAAGGCTCGGTGCGTGGCGCGTGGGACGGCGACCTGCCCGAGACGGTGATCATCACCTACTCGCTCGGCAAGGGCTTTGGCTGCAACGGTGGCGGGGTGTTGCTGCCGACGAAGTGGCAGGCCGATCGCGTGCGTCGCTTCGGCATGACGTACGGCTTCTCGGCGCCGCTCGACTTCTCGGTGGTGGGCGCTGCGCTCGAAGCGGTGAAGCTGCACACGGATGGGACGGTGGAGCGGCTACAGAAAGAGCTGCGCGCCCGCGTCGCGCGGTTCGACGAACAGGTCGGCACCGACGCGAGGGACTTCAGCCCGATTCGGCGCGTGGTGATCGGTGACGAAGGCGTGTGTCGATCGCTCGGGGCGCGGTTGCTCGAGCAGGGCTACCTCGTCAGCACCGCGTTCTTTCCAGTCGTGCCGCGAGGCAAGGCGCAGCTGCGGGTGTGCCTCGGCGTGAACCACACCAACGAGCAGATCGACGGCTTCGCGAAGTGTCTGGCGGAGTCGCGTGCAGCCCTCGCCAGGACGGCGTGACCGATGACTCCAGCGGCGTGGCGTGAAGCGTTCATCGCGCGGGTGATGGCGGCTCCGTCGGCGTCGCTGGCCAGCTTTCGCGAAGGTCTCGCCGCCGAGGGCGCCGCCGCGCTCCACCCCGTGTTGTGCCCGATGGTGATCGACCGGGCGTCGCATGGCCGTATCGAGGCCGCTGTGAGCGAGTGGCATCAGGGCATGCACGAGGTGTTGTCGTCGTGGGCGGAAGAGCAGCTCGAGGCGATCTCGATCCCCGCCGAGCTCAGGTCTCGCGTGGTGAACGAGGCCCGTGAACGACGCGCGCTCGGCAGCACCCGCTACGACTTCATCGTGAAGGACGACGGTGAGCTCTGCTTGATCGAGTGTCAGGCCGGCGACCCCTCCGGGATGGGCGTCGAGGAGGCGTCAGCCGGGGCCTTCACGCGGCTCGGGCTCGAGGGCGTGGAGCGAACGTCGGTGGCCTCCTCGATGCGTCGCTTCGTGGCCCCCGAGCCTTCTCGGGCCGGACTGGTGGTGTTCATGATCCACCAGCACGCGTTCCTCGAGTGGGACGTCGCGCGGCTGGTGAAGGTGTTTCGCGCCGAGGGCGTCGAGGCGGTCATGGCTGATCCGGCCGAGCTCGAGTTTCGTGAGGGGCGCCTGTGGCTCGGTGGGCGGAGCGTCGACACGGTCGTCAGAGACAGCCTCGAGGATCTGCTCGCTCCGGAGCGGGCTGTGGCGAGCGCGCCCTTCATGGCGGCGTGGGCCAGTGACGCAGTACGGGTGGTCAACCCGGCAGGCTCCATCGTGGCTGATCACAAGGTGCTGCTTCGTCGCCTGAAGACGCGCGCGGTGCCCGAGACGCGGCCGCTGGAGGCTGAGCTGCCCGATCGTGAACGCTGGGTGCTCAAGCCCTCTGACGGGTTTGGCGGCTTCGACGTCACCATCGGGCCCGCCGTCTCGAACGCGACGTGGGCCGAGGCGATCGCTGCGGCGCGAGCGTCGGGCCGCACGTTTCTGCTGCAGACGTTTCTGCGCGCCGAGACGCAGCTGCTGCCGGTTCCCAGCGGTGACTCGCTCGAGCTGCGCCGTCACCACGTCGTCTACAGCGGGTGGATGCACGGCGATCGTTTCGGCGGACTCTTCGCGCGTGTGCACGAGAAGCCGGTCGTCAACGTGCACCAGGGCGGGGGCCTCGTTCCCGTCTACACGGTGAAGTGACTGTGCTTCGCTGGCGCCCGTGAAGAAGCCGTCTCGTTCCCGTCGCCCTGAGCGCGCGCCCGACCTTCCCGAAGATCGTGACGCCGTCGCTCACTTCCGCAGGCACCTCAAGCGTCATGGCTCGCGCATCGCCGACGACGTTCGCGCCTTCGAGCGCCGGTGGAAGAAGCAGGGCGTCGACACGCTGCACGGCATCGGCATTCCCCTTCGGCCGCTGTTCATTCCGCGCGCGCGCCTCGACGCCGTCGCCGCCGGGTTTCACGAAGGCATGGAGCGCATCGTCGCCGCGCTCCGTCGTGACGCGAAGGACCCGAAGGCGCTCCACCGCCACGTGCCCATCGGCGAGAAGCTGATTCGAAGGCTGCGCGGTGGCCTCGAGAGCCCGCACACGCTCACCTGGTTCCGGCCCGACGGCATGCTGCTGAAGGATCGCTACGTCGTCGGCGAGCTCAACTACGGCAACGGCGTCGTCGTGAGCATCGGCTACACCGAGTGCCTCTTCGATCTCTTCACGCACCACCCGGCCATGCAGAGCGCGGGCTTCGGGCGGAGCAGCCTCGATCGTCCCTTCATGGGCTGGCTCGCGGCGATCGAGGCGGCCATCGATTACCACCGGCCCGCGCACGTCGCGCTCGTCGCGCACCACGAGGAGTGGCCCTTCGTCGTCGACGACAGCCCTCGCGTTCGGCACCAGGTGGAGCAGGCGGTGAAGCGGCTGCTTGCGCGAGGCCTGCACGTCTCCATCGTTCACGAAGACGCGGTGTTCATCGACGCGAAGGGCAGGGCGAGGGTGAAGGGCGCGACGATGCCGGTCGATTGCTTCGTCGTCACCACCATCAGCTGCTCGTTCATCGACGACCCGTCACCGCTCGACGGTCCCGCGAAGCTGCTCGCGGGCGTCGAGGTCGCTGGCGCACCGATCGTCAAGCCGCTCATCGGCATCGCGATGGACAAAGGGGTGATGCCGTGGGCGAACGCGGTCGGTGCGTTCCCGGTCGAGTGCTCCGACGGCTCGTTCGTCGTCGCGCCCGAAACGCTCTTCGTCGGCCCGGACGCGAAGCAGTGGATGCTCGAGAACCAGCAGCAGCTCGTCATCAAGCGCTCGTTCGTCGGGAAGGACACGGTGATCGGCGTCGCGTCCGATGAAGCGACCTGGGCCGCAGCGGTCGAGCGCTCGGCGAACCGCGAGTACGTCGTGCAGCAGTATCAACCGTTGCCGCGCACCGAGCTGCCCGTGCTCATCGACGGACGCGTGGAGTGGATTCCCGTGCGCGTCGAGTTCACGCCCTTCATCGTGCACGGCCGCTACTCGGGAGCGCTGGCGCGTTACGCACCAGACGCTCCAGGCCTCATCCTCTCGCCGCCGCCCGAGGGCATGGGCATGACGATGGTGTGCGCGACGTGAGCTCACTGCTTCTTGTCGGGCACCGTGAGCTTCACGCTCTTGCTGACGACGGCGTCACCGAAGCGCTCGGCGTTCACCAACCACGCCGCGGAGTTCTTCACGTAGCGCGCGGTGCCGGCCGTATCCCACTTGTTGTAGAGGCGCGTGAAGCCGCCGTCGAAGATCGCCCGCTTGCCGTTGCGATCGTAGAAGCCCGAGACGAGGTTGCCCGCCGACCCGTAGAGCAGCGGCTCGAGCACTTCATTCTTCTGCACCGTCGCGATGGTGATGCCCTCGTAGAGGAACTCGAGGCCCGTCGAGAGCAGGTGGCTGCGGCGAACGCCGATGTGCTGCTGGCCGTTCGACTTCTCGAGCCCGACGACCTGATCGCCCATGAGATCGCCCTGCATGGTGACGCCCATCAGCGCCTGTCCGACTGCGTTGGCGTCGGCGTAGTACGGCTGGTTGTCGCCCCAGATGTAGACGCCCTTGCCCGAGTCGAAGAATCGCTTGATGACCGCGATGTGCTCGTCGCTCAGCCGGCGGGTGTCACTCGAGATGATCCACAGCTGGCAGGCCTTGCTGAGCTGCTTCTCGAACTCCTTCGCGGGCGGCACGGCATTGCTCCAACGGAAGACCGAGAAGCCCTTCTCTTTGAGCGCGTCGCGAGCGGCGTCGAAGGGGAAGTCGTAGAGCTGAACGACCGCGACGGTCTGGCGATCGAACGCGCCGTCGACGGCGAGATCGTGCTGGTTGCCGCCGGAGTTTCCGTACGAGTCGCGCACCACGGGCACGAAGCGCTCTCTGGTCTCGACCTTGCCCGTCTTGTCGTTGCGAACCTGCTCCATCACACGTGCGGCTGGCGCCGAGTTCATGCCGGCCGTCTCGGAGTACTGGGCGAAGGAGGGCAGGGCGAAGGTGAGGCTCAGCAGGCACGACAGCAGGCGGAAGCGCATGGGTTCTCCGGGTTTGGTGGGTGCGGCCATGAACGGGTGGCGCGCGAATTCGATCTGAGGTGCGCATGACCGGGCGAATTCCCCTGAGCCGCGGGTGGTCGTTGTGGCCACTGGCGCTCGTCCGCGGCGCAGGGTTTCCCGTCGGGATGATGGAGTCGCTCTCGGTGCCCTCCCTCTGGGATTCGGCGGTGGGCGTGCTCGAGGGAACCGTGCAGCCGGCTGCGTTCGTTCAAGCCTGGGCGGACGCTCGACCTGCGCTTCGGTCCACCGTGCGTGCGTTGGCGTCGGAGCCCAGGCTCCGCGAGGCGGTCACCTGGCAGAACCGGAGCGCGGTGGAGTTCGGGCTCGACTCGCTCGTTCGTGCGCCTGCGGATCGCGACGACGCGAAGCTGCGCAAGAAGGAGTCGATGCTGGTCTCGTACCTTCAGCGGTACGCGACGAAGTGCGACACCATCGGGTTCTTCGGGCCGCTGGGCTGGGCGAGGTGGAGCGGCGCTCCAGCCATCGTTCAACGGCCGGGAGCGACGTTGCTGGCCGCGCGGAAGGTCTTCTTCGAGCCGTGGGCGATCGCCGCGGTCGTCGACGCCATCGCAGGTGAGCTGCTCGAAGAGGTTCCCCTTCGGCTCACGGGGCATGCGCGGGTCGGGTTGCTGCCTGCTCGCACGCTGGCGCGGAGGATCGGTGCATCCCTCCCTCGCACGCCCAGGCAGCTCGCGCGCACGTTGAAGGTCCCTCTCGACGAAACGCTCGTCGTGGTGCGCGAACTCATTGCAGCTGGACTCGTCGACGTCGCCATTCCCGTGCCCATCGCGCATCACCCTGAAGCCGCCGTTCGGCGCGCGACCAAGAAGCTCTCGGCTGGCCTTCGTTCGCGCCTGACGACAGCGCTAAATGAGCTCGAGTCGGCGCGTGATGCGATCGGCAGCGCTCCTCAGCTCGCCGCCGCGATCGGAACAGTCGAAGCCGTCTTCACCTCGCACGCCCTCACCGAAGCGAAGCGTCACGAAGGCCGCACCTATGCGGGTCGCTCGATTCTCTATGAAGAGACCAGGCGCGACACGACGGTGGCGCTGGGTGAGGAGCTCAGGCGAAAGCTCGACGCTCCGGTCACGGTCATGCTCGAGCTGGCTCGGCTGTACACGTCGCAGATCGCCGCGAGCCTGAATCAGTCGATGCTGCGCGAGTTCAACCGCGCGAAGACGAAGTCGGTTCCGCTCGTGGACTTCTGGCTGTCGACCGCCAAGCACTTCGAGGCTGAGCCACCGCCGGCGGTCCTGAAAGCGCGGCAGTCGCTCCAGGCGCTCGTCGCGAAGTCGATGGGGCCGATCGATGCAGCTGCGCGCGAGGTTCGTTGGTCGTCGTCAGTGCTGAGCGACGCTGTTCGTAAGCAGGTCGAGAAGTGCGGCCCCGGTTGGCCTGGGGCCCGTCACCACGCGCCCGACATCATGCTGGCGAAGCGCGGAGACGACTTCATTCCCGTGCTCGGTGAGCTGCACACCGGCCTCACCCCGTTCTCCACCCTCTCGGTGTTGTCGCTCACGCCGCATCGCGAAGAACTCGAGGCGCTGTACCGCGAGGATCTGTCCGGCCCGCTCGTCACGCCGATTCCGTGGGAGGACTTCTCACGCAGCACGCACGACACCCGGCTCGCCGCTGATGACGAACGCTGGCACGTCGACCTCGGCTTCCGCTTCAGCTCTCCACTTCCTGAACGCCGCGTTCGTCGCGCGGCCGAGCTCTCGGTTCGTCTCGGGAGGCGTGGTCTGGAGGTCGTCGGCAAGGGCTTTCGGATGCCGATCGGCGCGGTGATGGAGCGACGCATCAAGCTGCGTGCCGCGAACGAGTTCCACGTCGTCGCGTGGACGACGCACCGCCCGCGCATCTGGCTCGATGACGTGGTGATCGCGCGCGAGGCGTGGCGGGTCGATCGTTCCACCCTCGACGCGTGGGCGAAGGACGAGGCTCAGGCGCGGTTTCTCGAGGTCGCGCGCACGGCCCGTTCGCTCGGCTGGCCGCGATGGATCTTCGTGAAGTCGCCGCTCGAGACGAAGCCGATCTACGTCGATCTCACCAGCCCTCCGCTCGTCGAGTTGCTGTGCAAACAGGCCCGCGAGGCGCCGACGCTGGTGGTGAGCGAGATGCTGCCGGCGCCGCACGAGTGCTGGCTCGAAGACGCGGAGGGACAACGCTTCGTCGCCGAGCTGCGGTTGCTGGCGGTCGACCCGAAGCAGTGGGGCTGATTTTCGGCCCGCGACCCGCTACACGCGGCGCATGACGTCGACGGTGCTCCTCTCGTTGCTGCTCTCGGCCGACAAGTCAGGCCCCAGCCCCTTCATCAACGCGAACGCCCTCACCGGGCACGTGCGCTTCCTCGCCTCCGACGCGCTCGAGGGGAGAGGTCCGGCGACTCGCGGCGACCAGCTCGCGCAGCAGTACATCGCGGCGCAGTTCGAGGCGATGGGGCTCGAGCCTGCGGGAACCAACGGCTCCATGCTGCAGCCGCTCGATCTCGTCGGCGTCACCGGGCACCCGCAATCGATCGTCTTCACGAAAGGCCAGACGAAGCTCGAAGCCCGGTTCCACACCGACCTGATCGCCGTGAGCGGTCACCAGAACGCGACGTCGAAGTTCGACAAGGCCGAGGTGGTGTTCGTCGGCTACGGCATCGTCGCGCCGGAGTACGGGTGGAACGACTTCAAGAACGTCGACGTGAAGGGCAAGGTCGTGCTCGTCCTCAACAACGACCCCGAAGACGACGCGTCGCTCTTCGCTGGCAAGACGCGGCTCTGGTACGGCCGGTGGGACTACAAGTACGAGCAAGCGGCGAAGCAGGGCGCGGTCGGCTGTCTCATCATTCACACCACGCCATCGGCCGGGTACCCGTGGCAGGTCGTGCAGACCTCGTGGACCGGTGAGCAGTTCGATCTGCCGCCGACCGGAGCGCCGCTGCTTCAGGTCGAGGGCTGGCTCACGGAAGAGGCGAGCCGGAAGCTCGTGCAGCTCGCGGGGAAGGATCTCGACGCCCTCCGCACCGCCGCGCAGTCGCGTGACTTCGTGCCCGTGCCGCTGGGAACCCTCGCGAGCACCTCGTTCACGAACACCGTGGTGAAGAAGTCGACCGCGAACGTGCTGGGCCTGCTGCGTGGAAGCGATCCGAAGCTCGCCGACGAGTGGGTCATTCTCACCGCGCATCACGATCACCTCGGCCTCAAGGAAGACGCGAAGCCGGGTGAAGACGCCGTCTACAACGGTGCCGTCGACAACGCGTCGGGCGTGGCCGCGATGCTGGCGGTGGCGAGGGCGCTGACGGCGCAGGGCAAGGCTCCGAAGCGCAGCGTGTTGTTCGCTGCCGTGGCCGCCGAAGAGCAGGGGCTGCTGGGCTCGCAGTACCTCGTCGAGCATCCACCGGTGCCGTACGGCCGCATGGCGGCGAACATCAACATCGATGGCCTCAACATCTGGGGCCGCACGAAGGACGTCTCGGTCATCGGCTACGGCAAGACGAGCATCGACACGGCGCTGGTGCAGCTCGCGAAGGCGCAGGGCCGGGTGGTGAAGCCTGACGCGCTGAGCGATCGCGGCTTCTTCTACCGCAGCGATCAGTTCAACTTCGCGAAGGTCGGCGTGCCCGCTGCGTACTTCTCGTCGGGCCATGCGTTCATCGATCGCCCCGAGTCGTGGGGCCGTGAGCAGCGCGAGAAGTGGGAGCTCACGCACTACCACCAGCCCTCCGACGAGGTGCTCTCGACGTGGGACCTCTCGGGCGCGGTCGAAGACGTGAAGCTGATTCACCAGCTGACGCTCAAGCTCGCCGACGCGCCGAACATGCCCACGTGGACACGTGGAGACGAGTTCGAGGTGCCGCGGCAGAAGGCGCTCGAGGCATTGAAGAGCGACAGTGCCCGGGGGAGTGGTCGTTGAGATGGCGAAGCTGACGTTGGCGCAGCGAATCGCCGTCACGGTGGCCGTGCTGGCGGCGCTGATCGGTCTGTCGCTCACGAACCTCGAGTCGACGCGCTCGGTGTCGTTGTTCGACCCGACCGAGGTGTTTCCGAAGCTCTCATGGCTCGGTCTGGGCTTCGGTCCGCTGCTGTCGGGCTATTTCCTCATCGAGGTCATTGCGCTGGTCGTGCCGCCGTTGCGCTGGCGTCGCGTGAGCGGAGCAGGGCCTCGTCGTCCGCTCGTGATCGCTGCGTGGAGCGTGGCCGTCGTCGTCGCGGCGCTGCAGTGCGGAATGATGGCGCGCGCGGCGGGCGAGCTCGAGATCCCCGCGTTGATGATGGCCGCGACCCTGCTCTGCTGGAGCCTCGCCATCGTCGCCAACAGGTTTGGCGTGTTGAACGGCTTCTCGGTCGCGGTGCTCGCGTCGATCGATGGCTTCGAGTCGGCTCGACGGTCGTGGCGAATGGTCCAGATCGATGAAGCCAGTCCTGGCGCGCTCCTGCTGGCGATCGCGCTCCTCGCTGCCGCTGCGTATTCGATCGTCTGGCTCACACGTCGGCTCCCGGCTCAGCCCTCGCTTCCGGTTCGCGCTGCGCCTCCCGTGTCGGGCCTGGGAATGACGGCTTCTGCCGCTGCGCTGTTGTCCCTTCCGATGACGCTGGCGAACTTCGTTCCTGCGCTGAACCCGCTCCGGCAGGCGCTCCAGAGCTCGCAGGTGATCTACGTCACGCTGTGGAGCGCCTTCGCCGTGGCCTTCACCGTCTTCTGGTCGCTGGTGTTCTTCCGGCCGCGGGCGGTGGCGTCGTTGTGGAAACGCTGGAACCCCGAGGTGGACGAGGTGAGCGTGGTGCTCGCCGCGCGTGCCGCGATGCCCGCAGCCTTGCGCGATGCGCTCGTGTTGAACGTCGCCTTCACGCTGGCGATGCAGTTCACGCTTCCGGCGGCCGGGTCGCTCGTCGGCGCCGTGCTGATGATCGCGCTGGTCGCGCTCGATGGGCTCGATGAGGTGCGGTTTCGCAGGAAGCATGGAGCGCTTGTCATGGTGTACGAACTCGCGCGCGTGCCAGAGGTCGACGCCGTGCTGCATCGCCTGTCGAGCAAGGGCATCGAGGGCTTCGGTCGCACCCGCCACTACCGCGCAGCGTTTCAGTTCTTCGGTCCACACCTGCCGATCGAGGTGATGGTGCCCGCCAGCCGCGCAGAAGAGGCGAGGGCGGTGCTCGCTGCATGACCGCGCAGTGCTCGGTTCATGCAGAGGTCGAGGCTGCTGGCTCGTGCTCCCGCTGCGGTCGCTTCGTGTGTGTCGCCTGCCGCGATGCCGTTCGTGAAGGCTGGTGTGTCACCTGTGCGTCGAGGCCCGAAGCCCGGCTCGAGACGTCTGCCGCTGCTCGAACCGCGTTGCTGATCGCCGTCATCGGACTGGCGCTTCCGGTCCTCTCGGTCGTCGCGTGGAGAAGGGCCGCTCGTGGTGGGCCGGTGAGCGAGGCTGATGCTCCGGTGTTTCAGGGAGCGAGGTGGCTCGCGATCACGACGCTGATCGGCTGGGTGCTCGCGATCAGCGCGTGGCTGTTTCAGAAGCCGGCATAGACCCGCCAGAACGCGCCGGACGGATCGGTGAAGGCGACTCCGGTCGCGGGATCCTGGAACTGGACGAGGTCGGGCAGTCCATCACCGGTCACATCGAGCACCGACCAGCTGGCGCCGGAGATCGAGCGGAAGCCCTCGGGCATCGGACCGACGGGAATCGTCCAGGACGTCGCGGTCGCAGAGAAGCCCGTTCGACCGGTCGCGAAGTACACGCGCCAGGAGGCCGGGTTGCCTGGCGTGGTGAACGGCCGCCCCGTGAGGGGATCAGCCGTCTGCACGAGCTCCTTCACCACGTCTCCGTCGAGATCCATCAGCTGCCAGAAGTTCGGCGCGGTCGCGCTGAACGGAGTCGCGAAGGTGGAGGCTGGCACCACCCACTGCGTTGACGTCGTCGAGAAGAGCGCGGTGGGGCCGAGCTGATTGAACCAGACCCGCCAGACGGCCGTGGTGCCGTTGAGGAAGGTGGTCGGCGTGATCGCGAGCGGGTTCGCCGTCTGAATGAGATCGTCTCTTCCATCGCCGTCGAGATCTGCGAGCAGCCACACGCGGCGCGTCGCGGGAACGGTCGAGGCCGTGCTCTTGAAGCCTCCAGCGACGCCGTTGTCGGGCACCTGCAGGCGCTGACAGCTCGAGAAAGCGCCGAAGCCCGAGGTCGTGCCCAGACACACGATCCACTGCGGAATCAGCGCCGAGGTCCATACGGCGTCGGTCATCGGGTCTGCCGTGATGACGAGATCGGGAATGGTGTCGGCGTTCAGCCGCGCGAGCGCCCATCGACGGCCTGCGGTGTCGTTCGTGGTTCGATCGATCCCTCCGCTCAGGTTCGTCACCCGCGGCACGTTGAACGTCGTGGTGGTCGCGTCGAACCCCAAGGCGTTCGCACGAAAGACGAGCCACCCATCGGTGCTCGCTCCGAGGACAGACACTGCGGGTCCACCGACCAGGGCGTTCATCGTGTGAACGAGGTCAGGCCGCCCGTCGGCGTTCAGCTCCAGCGTGTTCCAGAAGAAGGTGCCGGTCGCGCTGGTGGTCGTGTTGTAGCCCTGCGCGATCGACGCGGTGGTCGGCACTGAGAACGGGGTGGCCATCGCGCTGAAGCCGGTGGCGGTGCCTGCGTGAACGTTCCAATGGCGGGTGCCGTTGGTGTTGAAGACAGCGCCAGTGGCGGGATCGGAGGTGAGGACGAGATCGACGCGGCCATCGCCTGTGAGATCCAGGGTCGTCCACGAGCGTGGCGTGAGCGCTCCGGGCGTGGTGAACGACAACGCGTTGTAGGCCGTCGCGGGAACCGAGAATCGCAGCGGTGTCGTGCGGAACTGGGTCGAGCGCGTGGTGGCTGTTCCTCCGGCGGCTGCGGTGCCTCCTGCTGTGATGCCACCTCCTGTCGATCCGCCAGCTGACGAACCGCCTGCAGTCGATCCACCCGCTGCAGCGCCGCCCGCCGATCCGCCTGCGACGCCACCAGAGGTTCCGCCGGCGACGCTCCCACCCGCGGTTCCACCTGCTGCGGAGCCACCCGAGCTCACGAATCCACCCCCGGCCGACCCGCCTGCTGTCGCGGTGCCCTGACACAGCCCGGCCACGCACGCCTGCCCGCCGAGGCAAGTGGCGCAGACCAGCCCGAAGCGGCCGCACGTGGTGAGCGAGGTGCCGTCCTGACAGACGCCGCGCGAGTCACAGCAGCCAGCGCAGGTCGAGGCCGTGCACGAAGACGGTGGTGGAGGCGGAGGTGTGCCGCAGCCCACGCTCGTCATCATGAACAGCAGCCCCCACTTCAGCATCACGACCTCCCGGAAGAGACAGTGTGCCACAGCGCGCGACCGGATCCTGACACCCGTGCGTCAGCGGCGCGGGTAGAACGTCTCTCGCCATGGCCGACTTCAAGCTGGTGAGTGAGTACGTCCCCCGCGGCGATCAACCGCGCGCGATTCAGGAGCTGACCGAAGGCGTGCTCCGCGGAGACCAGCACCAGGTGCTCCTGGGCGTCACCGGCTCGGGCAAGACGTTCACGATGGCCAACGTGGTGGCGAACATCAAACGGCCGACGTTGATCATCGCGCACAACAAGACGCTGGCGGCGCAGCTCTACGGCGAGTTCAAGCAGCTCTTCCCCGAGAACGCGGTCGAGTACTTCGTCAGCTACTACGACTACTACCAGCCCGAGGCGTACGTGCCGTCGTCGGACACGTACATCGAGAAGGATTCGAGCATCAACGAGGAGATCGAGCGCCTGCGCCACTCGGCCACGCACTCGCTGATGACGAGAGACGACGTGCTGATCGTCGCGTCGGTGTCGTGCATCTACGGCCTCGGCGTCGCGCGCGTGTACCTCGGCATGGCCATCGAGCTCGAGACCGGCAAGGACATCGGCCGCGACACGCTCATGAAGCGCCTCGTGGAGTGTCAGTACGAGCGCAACGACATGGACTTCCACCGCGGCACCTTCCGTGTGCGCGGCGACACCATCGAGATCTTCCCCATCTACGAAGACTCGCGCGCGGTTCGGGTCGAGTTCTTCGGCGACACCGTCGACAAGATGACGGAGTTCGACCCGCTGCGCGGCCAGTCCCTCGGGACGATCCCGAAGATGACGATCTTCCCTGGCAGCCACTACGTCACCGACACGGATCAGCGGCACAAGGCGATCTCGGCGATTCGGGAAGAGCTGCGGGAGCGACTCACCGAGCTGAAGCAGCAGAACAAGCTCGTCGAAGCGCAGCGGCTCGAGCAGCGCACGATGTTCGATCTCGAGATGATGGAGCAGCTCGGGTTCTCGAACGGCATCGAGAACTACTCGCGGCACTTGTCGGGGCGGGCTCCGGGTGAAGCGCCGCCGTGCCTCATCGACTACTTCCCGAAGGATCTGCTGCTCATCATCGACGAGTCGCACCAGACGATTCCGCAGATCGGCGCGATGTACCGTGGCGATCGTTCGCGCAAGGAGACGCTGGTCGACTTCGGGTTTCGGCTACCGAGCGCGATGGACAATCGGCCGCTGAAGTTCGGCGAGTTCGAGGGGTTCCTGAAGAACGCGATCTACGTCTCGGCGACGCCGTCGGAGTGGGAGATCAACAAGGCCCGCGGCGTGCTGGTGGAGCAGGTGATTCGCCCGACCGGGCTGCTCGATCCGATCATCGAGGTGCGGCCTGCGGGCAACCAGGTCGACGATCTGCTCGAGGAGATTCGCATTCGCGCGAAGAAGGGCGAGCGCGTGCTGGTGACGACGCTCACCAAGCGCATGGCCGAGGATCTGACCGAGTACTACGCGGAGGTTGGCGTTCGCGTTCGCTATCTGCACGCAGACATCGACGCCATCGAGCGCACGGCGATCATCCGAGACCTGCGCAAGGGCGAGTACGACGTGCTCGTCGGCATCAACCTGCTGCGCGAGGGCCTCGACATTCCCGAGACGTCGCTCGTCGCGATCCTCGACGCGGACAAGGAAGGCTACCTGCGCAGCCACGTGTCGCTCATTCAGACGATGGGGCGCGCGGCGCGAAACCTGAACGGCCGCTGCATCATGTATTCGGACTCGATGACGGCCTCGATGAAGAAGGCCATCGACGAGACCAACCGGCGGCGCGAGGTGCAGGCCGCGTACAACGAGGAACACCACATCACGCCGACCGCGGTGAAGAAGGCGATCACCGATCTCAGCCAGTACATCTACTCGGCTGATTCGCTCGAGCTGCCGATGGCGGCCGATGGTGGCGCGGTGTTGTTCACGAAGGACGAGATCCGCTCGCTCATCGCCGAGACCGAGAAGCGCATGATGGCGTACGCGGACGAGATGGAGTTCGAGAAGGCAGCCGCCGAGCGCGATCGCCTCATCGTGCTGCGCGAGATGGACCTCGGCGTGAAGCCGCCCGTGAAGACGCTGCTGGGTGATGGGAAGGAGAAGCAGGACCAGCGGCCGATGGGGCGGAAGAGTCAGCCGAGAAAGTACCGGCGTCGACGGTGATTCGCCTCGAGCAGGTGACGAGGACGTGGCCTGGCGCGACGCGGCCTGCGGTGCGGGTGGACCTCGAGGTGAAGCAGGGTGAGCTGCTGGTGCTGCTCGGCGAGTCGGGCTGCGGAAAGACGACCTGCCTCAAGCTGATCAACCGGCTGGTCGAGCCCACCTCGGGTCGTGTGCTGCTCGGCGGCGTCGACGTGGCCAGCCTCGATCCGGACACGCTGCGTCGGGGCATCGGCTACGCGATTCAAGGCGTCGGGTTGTTCCCGCACCTGACGGTGGCGCAGAACGTCGCGGTGGTCCCTGGACTGCTGGGATGGTCGCGCGCGGAGATCGATCGTCGCGTCGAGGAGCTGCTCGAGCTGGTCGGGCTGCCGCCAGCGACGGTGCGCGATCGACTGCCTGCCACGCTCTCGGGCGGTCAGGCTCAACGGGTGGGTGTCGCGCGCGCGTTGGCGGCGCGGCCGAAGGTGATGCTGCTGGACGAGCCCTTCGGCGCGGTCGATCCACTCACGCGCGACACGCTTCAGCTCGAGTACCGCAGGTTGCACTCACAGCTCGGCGTCACCACCGTCATGGTGACGCACGACATGACCGAGGCGCTGTTGCTCGCCGATCGCATCGCGGTGATGCACGAAGGTGAGGTGGTCGGGCTGGGCTCGGCGACCGAGCTGCTCCGTGGGCCGTCACACCCGCAGGTCGAGCGTCTGCTCGGCACGCCTCGCCGTCAGGCGCAGGCCCTGGCCCATCTGCTCGAGGGCGTCGCTCCGTGACCAGTCAGCTCGAGGAGCAGCTCGCCTTGCTGCCTTCGCGCCTGAGTCAGCACCTGGGACTCAGTCTGGTTGCGCTGGCGGTGGGCGTCGCGCTCAGTGTGCCCCTATCTCTGCTGGCGGTGCGCTTCCGCGTCTTTCGCTGGGTCGTGCTCACCGGCGCAGGCGTGGTGCAGGCGATTCCCGGGCTGGCGTTGCTGGCCTTGATGGTGCCGGGGTTCGATCTGCTGCGTCGGCACGTCTTCCCATCGCTCTCGGCCTTCGGGTTCTGGCCGGCGGCGGCGGCGCTGATTCTGTACAGCATGCTCCCGCTGCTGCGGAACACCGTCACCGGCTTGCGATCGATCGACCCCACGCTGCTCGAGGCGGCGCGCGGGCTGGGCATGACGTCGAGGCAGACGCTCGTGCGGGTGCAGGTTCCGCTGGCGGCGCCCGTGATCCTCGCGGGGCTTCGGACCTCGGTGGTGTGGACGGTGGGTGTAGCGACGCTGTCGACGCCGGTGGGCCAGCCGAGCCTCGGCAACTTCATCTTCTCGGGGCTGCAGACGCGAAACTGGGCCGCGGTGGTGGTGGGGTGCGTGGCGGCAGCGGGGCTGGCGCTCTTCCTCGACGCGACGGTGGGCCTGTTCGAGGCGGCGGTCGAGAAGCGCAGCCGGGCGCGCGCCTGGGTCGCGACGGCGATCTCGGTGGCGGTGCTGCTGTTGGGCGCGTGGCCGTTTCTCGCGAGCCGCGGGCCATCGCCTGTTCGCATTGGCGCGAAGACCTTCACGGAGCAGTACGTGCTGGCCGAGGTGCTCGCCACCTCAGCCGAGCGCGCGGGCTTGCCCACGAGCAGGGTTCGGCAGCCTCGGCTCCACCATCGTGTTCGACGCGCTCGTCAGCGGAGAGCTCGACGCCTACGTCGACTACACGGGCACCATCTGGGCCAATCATCTGGGGCGCACCGACGTCGCAGACGCCGACACCGTGCTCGCCGAGGTGACGCGCTGGCTGGCCGAGAAGCATCAGGTCACCTGCGTCGGCCGGCTGGGGTTCGAGAACGCCTACGCCCTGGCCATGCGTCGCGATCGGGCCGAAGCGCTCGGCGTGAAGACGATCTCACAGCTCGCGCCGATGATGGCGGGCCTGAAGCTGGGCTCCGACTACGAGTTCTTCAGCCGACCCGAGTGGAAGCGGCTCAGCCAGCTGTACCAATTGAAGCCCGCGGAGCAGGTGAGCTTCGACTCGAGCTTCATGTACAAGGCCGTGCAGAGCGGCGAGGTCGACGTGATCACCGCGTTCTCGAGTGACGGCAGGATCGCGGCGTTCGATCTCGTGGTGCTCGAGGATCCCCTGCACGCACTGCCGCCATACGACGCGGTGCTGCTGCTGGGCCCGCGCGCGGACACCCACCCCGGCCTGCGAGAGGCGCTTCAACCGCTGGTGGGTGCCATCGACGTGAAGGCCATGCGCCACGCGAACGAGCTGGTCGATCTCCAGGGCGCGAGCCGCACCGAGGCAGCGCGCTGGTTGCGTGAGGCTGCGCACCTCGACGCTCCGAAGTGATCAGAGTCCGAGCTGTTGCCGGGTGAGCACGATCAGCCGTGTGGAAGCAGCGACGGCCAGCTTCGAGCCATCGGGGCTCCACGCGACGTCGAGCACCGGGCCGGGAGCGTTGATGAACGTCGCTCCGCCCACGCCGGTGAGTTGCCCTCGATCGTCGCGGAAGACGTTGACACCACCCGAGTGCCCAGTGGCCAACAGCGCGCCGTCTGTCGTGAGCGCGGAAGCGAAAACGGCACCGCCCGGTCCGGTTGTGGTTCCGGTGGTGAAGAGCGGCTGCGCGATGAATGGCAGCTGCAGGCCCGAAGCGGCCAGCACCCAGTGCGCGGTGGGAGAGATCGCCGCAGCGCCACCAGGCCACTGCGCCATGCGCCGGCCCGTCGAGAGTTCGCGCAGCTCTCCCGGCACCGTCGCGAGCACACTGCCGAGCGGCCCATGCTGCAGCCGGGGGATCGCGTCGGTGGGGACCGTCGGCTGGGAGAGCGGCGCGACGTGGCGCATCGCTCCCGTCGTCATCGAGAACGCGCGGAGCGCATCGCCTTCGTGCAGGTACAGCTCGGTACCGTCCCTCGAGAAGAGGTGGCCGGCGCTGCCGCTCGCCACGCCGAGCTTCGTCCACGGCGTGAGGTTCTCGCGTTCGAGCACCCACGTGCGTTCGCTGACGTCGCCGCCCACCGCGAGGTACTTGCCATCGGGAGAGAACGAGACCGTCGTCTTCCCCTGGTGCGGCAGCTTCTCGGAGTCGACGAAGGTGCCATCGGCGCGGAACAACCAGACGCCACCGCGGCCCGAGACGGCGACGGTGGTGCCGTCGGGTGACCACGCCACGCCAGACGGAACGGGCTGCTGGCCCGGCGCCTTGCCGAGCGAGACGATCGGCTCGACCGTGATGGCGGCGCTGTTGCGATCCATCGGGCAGCCGATGCGCGAGACAACGAGCTCGTAGTTGCCCGGCACGGGAGGGGCGGTGAGGGCGACGGCGTTCGAGCCAGCAGGCTCCAGCGTGCCGCTCGCGATCGACGCCTCGGCCGTGGCGCTGCCCTTCTTGCTGCGAATCTCGAAGGTGAACGTGAGGCGATCGCCAGGCTTCATCTTCGCCGTGGTCGGCGTGACGATGATGACATTGGTGGGATCGTCGACGCAGGGATCTCCCGTGGTGTCGCTCTTCTGTTGAAAGAGCCCGCACCCCGACGCCAGCACGCCGAGCAGCAACGCGGTTCTCATGGGCGCCTCGCGGCAGTCGGGCCAGGGACGAAGCGATAGAGGTGCGTGTCGACGACGTAGAGGCCGGGGTCGTCGTCGATGGGCGCGAAGAGGCTGGTCGGTTTCGCGAGCCCGCGGAGCACGGTGCGGAAGACGTTGTCTCGGCTCGCGTACACGGCCTCGAGGACCTCGCCCTTCCACGCGTCGAGCACGTAGACGCGGCCGTTGCGGTGCGCCCAGTCGGTGACGTTGCCCGCGTAGCTCACGCAGCGATCGGTCGCGCCCCCGGCCTCGGTGCAGAAGGCCGAGACCTCGCTCGAGTCGCTCGAGAGCCGCAGGAAGCGGGTCGCGCCGATCTGCTCGTACGTCACGACCTGTGCGCCTCGCCCGCCAATGCCCCAGCGCGCCTTCGAAGGCCACGGCACCCACACGGCGGGATCGGTGCCGATCGGGTAGTCGCCTTCGCTCGTGTCGGTGCGCAGCCCGCCGTCGGGGAGTGCCTGCAGCCACGCTGACTCGAGGTACTTCGTCTCTCGGCCGACGGTGTTGCGTTGCAGATCGTCGAAGAGCACCTGTCGGCTGGGCATGAGCGTGGTTCCGTCGAGCACCTGCACCTTCATCGGCGGACCGGCGTTGAAGTCGATGACGGGGCGCGGCTGGAGCAACAGCGCAACGTCTCCATTCGGCAGACGAGTGCCGCCGGTGATCGCGTGGGTGTCGGGGAACGTTCGTGAGGTGATGCCAAAGGCCCGGCCCGGCTCCCGGAGCGGCACGGCCTGCTGCAACGTGTCGAGCGCGAAGCCGAAGTTGCCGAGGGCCCAGAGCGAGGCGGTGCCCGGGGAGTCGCTCTTCGAAGGTGTCGCCTGTTCGATGGCGCCGCTCTCAGCGGTCTCGACACACACCATCCAGCTGAAGGGGTTGAGCGGCACGGTCTCGATGCGGGGAACGAAGACGCGGCGGCCGTCGGGCAGGCCGAAGACGCGCGAGACGCCAGGCTCGGTGCCGACGCCTTCACCCGCTGCGCCGTAGGAGATCGTCACTGGCGCGAACGAGGCGCCCCAGTCCTTCGAGCGCATGAGGCGCGGCTTCTCGATGCCGGTGACGCTGGTGACGGCCCACAGCTCGCCTTCGGCTGGACCGACCGCGAAGAGATCGGAGAGCCCGGTGCGCGTCGTCCAGGTGTCGCCGTCGTCCTGAGAGATGCGGCCTCCGCTCATGATCACGCCGCGAGAACCGAGCAGCTCGAGCTGGCGGGTTCGCTGCCAGGTCACGCGCTCCCAGGTGCGGCCGGCGTTGCGGGAGCGATAGGTGCGTTGCTCCTTCGAGTCGACGAACCACTCGCGCTCGTCGAGGGCTGCGCGCAGATCCTCACCGCCCTTCGTGGCGTAGGCGTTGGGCTCGCTGCGCCAGGTGGCGCCGTCGTCGAGCGAGACGCGGATCAGTCCCGACGGACTCCAGGCCACCTTCGTCGTGCCGAACGTCGCGACGGCAGTGGCCGGCGGCAGCTTTGGATCGTCGACGACGTGGAACTCGGGCGTTCGCCACGTGGCGCCGCGATCGAGGCTCACCTTCAAGCCCGCGTCTGCGACGAGCGGATCGAGGTTCGCCTGCGCGAGGATCACCGGACCGACGAAGAGGTTACCGCTCTTGAAGAACGTCTGCACCGGAGCGCGGGTCCAGCTGCGGCCTTCGTCAGTGCTGGAGAGGATCACGCCGTCGCCGTCGGCTCTCCAGTGTTGAGGCTCGGCGGGATCGACCGAGGTGAATGACCCGCCGACGATCTCGCGACAGGTGACGGCGATGCGCTCCGGGGGCAGTTCGGTGAAAGGGAGCACGACCTCTTCCATGACCGGACCAGGCGGCCCCGCGTCGGAAGGCGATGGAGGAGACCCGCACGCTGCCGTGATGAAGATCAGAACGAGCAGAAGACGCATCGGAGTGGAGCCTACCAGTGGCTTGCGCCTTCGCGTTCTGCCGGGTCTGATCGCGAGCGTGAGCGCCGAGTCGAACGAACAGCTGCTCCGGGCCTGGTACGAGGTGCGTGAGGCGCTCGAGCAGTTCCCGGGCGGGGCGCTCGATGAGCTCGCGAAGCAACGGCGGGATGAGCTGCGGGCGCAGGAAGAGGCGTTGGCGCAGCGGGTGCGTGCGGCCGGGCTGATTCCCGAGAGAACGGAGCAGCGTTCGGGCGTGTGGGCTCCCCTGCCGATGCATGAGACGCTGCCTGCGCCCCCGGGGCACTCGGCGGATGCGAACTCCGAGAGCACGGAACCTTTGGGCGTGGTTCGGTCACCTGCTGTCGGAGGCGTGTTCTCCGATTGGAAGAACACGAACTACGCCCACGACACGATCGTGAAGCGCGTGACTTCGCTCTACGAGTACTCGATTCGACGTCGCGCCGCGGCTCGGCTGCTGAAGGAACTCGACGCGAATCGGCTCAGCGCTCGAAGCGCGGAGTTGGTCGCCGCGGCGATGGACGATTTCGAGCTGGACTCCGATGCTCTGACGGTTCGTGCGCGGCACCAACTCCGGCAGCTCCCCTTCGTGCCGTGGAAGCCCCGGGTGATGCCGCCAATTCCAGCGCCGTTCTTGCCCGGTGCGCGTGATGGGCTGACGGCTCCACAACGGCGGCTGGTCCAGCTGCTCGCGGAGCACTTTCCGAATTACGTGACTCGCGAGGAACTCCTCGAACGCGCGGGAGCAACGGAGGAACACGAGCGCGCCCTCGCGGAGTTGTTGCGCCCACGGCCGTACCCGCTGCTCGTGACCGAAGAACCGTCGCGGCACCGGCTGACCGCCCTCGCGATGGAGATGATCGATCGTCTCCCCGATGGTGGCGTCGAGATTCACGGAGGCTTCTTTCCCAATCTGCTCGTCAACGGGTGCGCGGAGCCGCTGGCGTTTCCAACGCATCACCTCGCTGAGATCGTCGAAGCCGCGATGCGGATCGCGAAGTGGCCTTCGCAGGCGCACTCCCTGATGCGGGTGCCCGGTCCCGAGTTCAGGGAGGGGCTCGTTTGCGGACAGCCGGCCCACCTCTACGAGAATGGTCAGGGCTCGCTCTCTTTCGGCACTCAGATCACGTTCGAGAGCCTTCGGGTGATCCGGCTCGAGCGATTTCCTCCCAGCATTTCGGCCGCAGGGGTTCTCGAAGTAATCCAGTCGGGTGTTGAGCAGGGGCTCATCGGCGTTGAGAGCTTCACCGAGACTGCGCCTGGCATCGTTCGCTATGAGGTCGAACACGCGGCGTTCGCGCGCGCCGTTCTTCGGTTTCTCGAGGAGCGCGGCCTGCTGACGACGTCGTACCCGGTGTCGTTCACCGTGCGATCTGACACTGGGGCGCCGGACACGGCCTCGCTCGTCCACCTGCTGATGTCGTTCTTCAACCGGACGAAGATGGTGATCGCCTACCGGCTTGTGGCGGAAGAGAAGGTGCTACGAGCGCAGCTCGACCAGCTCTCGGAGTGGTCGGTCACACCCGAGCTGCAGCGGGTGATCGATCGCGTGCTCGATGCCTCGCTCGATCAGACCGAGGCGCTGTGGGGCCTGACCCGGCTCGGGACGGACGAATTTCGCGCTCACCCGGCGTTCAAGGGCGTCGCGACGGGCGGGGTGGCTCCGCTCTCAGAGGCCAACGCGCGTCGCGCGCTCCGCACCACCAAGACCCGGAGCGCTTCGAATCGGTCTGAGGCCGAACGCGATTCCTTGACGAGCCGAATCAGGGAACTCGAAGCCCGAATTCGTTCTCCCGATCTCCTGTACGCAGAGGTTTGCTCGCAGCTCGATCGCATCGTCGGGAAGTACGCGACAGCACCGCGGCGTACGTTGTTGTCCTCACGCGCGAGTCTGATGGCGAAGCTTCATGTCCAGTGATCAACAGCTGCTCGATGAATGGCGGCGGGTGATCGAACGGCTCGAAGGGCTGCGGAATGAGCCCGTCGACGAACTCACCCAGCAGTTTCGAGCAGAGCTGGAGGCGAGGGAGGCGTCGCTCGCAGCGCAGATCCGTGCTGCGGGTCTGCTGCCGGAGAGCGTTCAGCCACGCGTGGGCGCCTGGTCGCCATTGCCCCTCTTCGAAGACGATCACCCCGAGCGGGACGAGGAGACTGACGAGCCCGGCGAAGTCGAATCAGCCGAGGTGACAACACCTGAGCCCGGCAGCGTGTCCTACGAGAGGCTGGCGAGCGTGATCGACGAACTGTTCGACCGCTCGAAGGGTCGCAAGGCGCGCAAACGAGTACGCCGCTGGTTGAGAGATCCCGCACGTTCGAGAGAGGTCGACGCGAAGGGCGCCCGGTTGCTGGCGTGTGTGCTGGAGGAGATCAGCGCGCACGCGCAGGCAGATGTCGTCCGAGCTGAGTTCCGTCTGGCTCCGACGCCGCTGCCCCGATTTCTCCCTCCGCTGCGTCTCTCTCAGCCGTGGGTCCCTTCGCCGATCGATGGTTTCACTTCGGAGCAGCGCGCGATCGTCAAGGCGCTGCGAGAGATTCCCACGGAGCTGCGCCGGCTGAAGGTCGTGCTGGACGAAGCCGCTGTTGCAGAGTCGGCCTTCTCGCGAGCAACTCTCACGAACGCCGTCGATGAACTGCTGCTTCCTCGCCCGATTCCCGTCGTCGAGTCCGTCTTTGGCCGCACCGGCGAGGAGCGGCTCCTCAAGCTGACGCGCGCCGGCCGCTGCATGCCGTTCTTCCCGAACCTGCTCGTCAACGGGTGCTGTCAGCCCTTGCGCTTCCCGGTGTATCGGCTCGAGCGCGTGGTCGAAGCTGCGAGGCTGATGTTGCGGCACGGTTCGCTCATCGGCAGCGCGTTCGGCACCGTGCTTCGTGAGCCCCAGTTCGGCGTACCGCGCGGACAGCTGTCGTCGTCGGTGTACGTCTTCGGCTCCGGCACGGTCTCGTTCGAGGCGGACCTGAAGGTGAGTAGCGGTGGAAAGACGCTCGCGGTCAGTCTGCTGGCTCCACCGCTCAGCGGTCAGGCGGAGTATCTGGAGTCACTCTGCCAGGCCGCAGAGGGCGTGAAGTCGTTCAACAACGACGGAGAACGGCTGGTCGTCACGCTGGAACATCAGGCCTTCCTCAATGCCTTCCTTCGAGGTCTCTCCCGAACAGGTGCGCTCGGCCGCGTGGTGGAGGTCGCGCACACGATCGATCTCGATGGCCGGCACGCGCCGATGTGGGTCGGCGGGCTGATCCAGGCGTGGCTGGAGTCATGTCGCGCCGCACTTCGAGAACGAGTGGCTCCATCGCTTCACGCCGCTGAGGAGCGGCTGCATGTGCTCGACGGACTTCTCCGCGCGGCCGACCAGGAAGCGGCGGTGTTTCGAATCGTCGATCTCTCGCTCTCGAACACCGAAGCCGAGTGGGCGTTGAAGAACGTCGGCTCCGATGCCTTTCGCAGCCACAGCACGTTCTCGACGATCGACACGGGCTCGCTGTCGCCGTTCACCGAAGCCCAGGCGAAGGTCATCGTGAAGACAAAGTCCCTCTCTGCGCGGCGTCAGCAGTGGCTCGACGAACGAGCGGAGTGCCGCCGTGAGTTCGAGCGGCTCGAGCTGTCTGAGCTGTCAGACCCGACCGGCATGGCGTTGCTTGCCGAACTCGAACAGATGGTCGCGGTCTGCTCGGCTTGAGCTCAGGCGAGCTGGCGCTTGATGGCCTTGATGTCGTCCTCGCACTGCTCGACGCGCGGCCGGAGGTCGTTGGTCTGCTTCAGAATCGAGACCAGCTCACGCACGTTACCGGCGAGGTCAGTGATCGCGGTCGAAGTGCGGATCTCGGATTCGACGATTCGGCGCGAGAGCTCGTCCTTCATCTGGTCGACGTGGGCCGAGAGCGACTCCAGCCTCGAGTTCGTCTCATCGATGCGCTGGTTGGTCTGCTCGATGCGCTCGTTGGTCTTGCGACCCTCGTCGCGGATGCCCTTCAGAATCTCTGTCGTGAGGTTGATTGGTTTCATGAGGCTGGCTCTACCAAACCGGTCTGACATCGAAGTCGAGCACCAGGGCGCCCTTCGAAGCAACCAGCGCACCTATCGGTCTCCCGTGATCAGCACCACCCGCGCCCCGAACCCTCGCGACACGACCGAGCGCCTGCCTCGGAAGAGCAACACGTTTCCCACCGCTGCCGCCGCGTCCATTCCGCTCTCGGGCAGGCACATCGACTTCGCCTGCGCCCGAGCCATCGCCGATGAATCCATGACGACTGCGCCGACCAGCCGATGCTCGGTTGCATTCCGACGCTCGGCAGGTCCCACAACCAGGTCGTCGGCATGGTCGACCTTCAGCCCTAGCGTGACCAGCGCCTCTGCGAAGGTGTCCCTGCTCGCGTGCTCGAGGGCCAGGGTGATGGAGACGTCCGCGACGTGCGGGTCGACGCGGACTCCGACGTCCAGCGCCGATGCCGTCTCCATCACCAAACGGTGGAGTGGCACACGCTCGGCGCGAACGGTGACTCCTTCGGTCGTCTTCAGAACGGCAAGTGCGCCCTGCGACGTCGTTGGCAGAGACTCTGGCGGAAGGCGTGGTGGGCTCTGGCAGTCGAACTCCGCCGTTGTCTCGCCCGCATGTTCAGCCACGAAGTCCACCAGTCGGTTCAGAGCGTCGTACTCCTCGGGGAGCGCGTTGATCATCAGCTGCTTCTCCAGCGCCGAAGCTCGGTACGCGCCTGGCGACGCGACGGCACAGGTCGCCAGGGCCAATGAGGGCGCGAGCTCGGGTCGAACGACCAGAAGTCGGGTGTTGAGCTCACGAGGGGTGCTCCAACGCGCAGGATCACGACGGACGAATGAAGTGCGTTTCGGCTCAGCCTCTCGAAAAGTGATCGCTTCCACGATCCGTGACGAGAGCGACGCGATCGCCTGCTCATCTGACGCCCCAACGACTCGAACGGTTACAGGAACTTCCGCAACCTCGGCGCTCACCGTGAGGTCGCGCTGGAGGACAGCCGCAACGCGAACGGCGACGGCCGCGAGCGAAACGCCATCTGCGCTCACGTTGACCCAGCGTCTGTTTTCTCGACGGCGAGCTTCCCCGGCTGTGAGACGGCCCCCGGAATGCGCGGGAGTCCGGCGCGTTCGGGCGAACTGCACGACGGCGTAGTGGGTTCCGGACGGCTGTGCGCACAGCCGAGAGTCAGCACCGCCCACAGAAGGGTCGCTCGCATCGATGGTCATGAGACCAGAAGCGACCGCTGAGTTCACGAGGTGTGGCGTGCACGGCTGACGCGGGAGCGCCAACGGGCTACGCCTGCGCCCGATGCACGACGACCCCGACTCGCTGCGTGAACGCCTCGCGGCCCTCGAGGCCCGGGCCTTCTCGCTCGACGTCATCACCTCGCTCGCCGCCACGCTCGGTGAGTCTGGCGACATCGACGACGTGCTCTGGGACGTCGCCAATGGCACGGTCGCGCAGCTCGGCCTCGAAGACTGCGTCATCTACCTCGTCGACGAAGCCGCCGGTCACCTCGTGCAGCGCGCCGCGTTCGGTCCGAAGAACCCGCGCGGCCGCGAGATCCTCTCCCCGATCACGATCGCGCTGGGCAAGGGCATCGTCGGCACCGTCGCGCAGACGGGCGTCGCCGAGCGCATCTCCGACGTTCGCCTCGACCCCCGCTACATCACCGACGACCAGGCTCGTCTCTCCGAGCTCGCCGTGCCGCTCTTCTTTCGCGAGCGCGTCATCGGCGTGATCGACTCCGAGCACTCGCGCCGGGACTTCTTCACCGAAGAGCACGAGCGCCTCTTCGTCGCCATCGCAGCCATCACCGCCTCACGCGTCGGCCGCACCGTCATGGACGAGCAGCTGCGTGACGCCCAGCGCCACACCGCCGGCATCATCGAGGCCGCGCAAGACGCGATCGTCACCTTCGACTCCAAGGGCCGCATCGTCTCGTTCAACCGCGCCGCCAGAGAGGTGTTCGCGAGGGAGCCCGAGCACGTGCTGCTCACGCCCATCACCACGCTGCTGCCCGACTGGCAGTTCGACGCGGTCCTTCCAGCGGGGCTGGTGGTACTCGACGGCGTTCGTGGTGATGGTCTCCGCTTTCCCGCCGAGATCGCCTCGTCGCGGGTCCTGTCGCGTCGCAAGCCGCTCACCACGCTCGTGCTCCGAGACATCTCGGAGCGGCTGAGAGTTCAGCGTGAGCTCGCCGAGCTGAACCAGCACCTCGAGCAGCGCATCGTCGAGCGCACGAAGGAGCTGCAAGACGCGAACGCCCAGAGCGAAGCGCTGTTGCTGAACGTGCTGCCAGCCGCCGTCGCCACGCGCCTCAAGCTGGGCCAGACGATCGCCGATCGTTTCGACGACGTGACGGTGCTCTTTGCCGATCTCGCTGGCTTCACCCGCTGGGCCGCGGCGCTGGAGCCCGAACGCGTCGTCGAAGTGCTGCGCCGCATCTTCACCGCCTTCGACGGGCTCTCGGAGCGGCACGGCCTCGAGAAGATCAAGACCATCGGTGACGCGTACATGGTGGTCGCCGGCGTGCCCGAGCCGTTGCCCGATCACCGCGCACGCGCTGCCGAGATGGCGCTGGACATGATCGACGCTGTGAAGCGCATCGAGCTCGAGCTGGGTCACGAGCTCTCGGTGCGCGTCGGCATGCACGCGGGGCCAGTCGTCGCCGGCGTCATCGGCACGCGGAAGTTCGCGTACGATCTCTGGGGTGACACGGTGAACACCTCGAGCCGCCTCGAGAGCCACGGTGTTCCCGGCAAGGTGCACATCACCGACGCGACGAAGCGCTCCCTCGAAGGCCGCTTCCGCTTCGAGCCGCGCGGTGAGATCGAGCTGCGCGGCGTCGGGCCGACGGTGACGTGGTTTCTCGTCGGTCGCTAACGCTTCCGGCGACGGAGCAGCAACGCCGCGAGGGCGAAGCCGAACACGTTGAGCGGTGACGCCGTGCAGCCACACACCGACGGCTCGAGCCCCACCTCGAGCGGGAAGATCGCGCGCGCCTGCC
Organism: Archangium gephyra; assembly: GCA_943370055.1. Taxonomy (GTDB): domain Bacteria; phylum Myxococcota; class Myxococcia; order Myxococcales; family Myxococcaceae; genus Xiheimicrobium; species Xiheimicrobium gephyra_A. Next base: position 44,741 of record CALRPN020000047.1, on the reverse strand, counting down.
CATCGGAGACGATCACGTCGAAGTACATGCGATCGGGCTCCTTCACCGGAGGCGCCTGGAACTTCCCGCCGCCGAGGTCTTTCGCGAGCGGGCCGCGCGTCTGCACGAAGATCGTCTCGAGCGCGTCTCCATCGACGTCGATGCCCGTGCCCGTGAGCACGAACGTCTGGCCCGAGCGCACCAGGTTCGGTCCCGACGCCATCACCTGCGGCGGGGTGTTGACGGCCTTCACCGTGAGCACGAGCCGATCCTTCGACTCCAGCGCAGCGTCTTTTGCCGTCACCTCGAACTCGAGCGCCGTGTCTTGCGTGACGTCGGGCGCCGTGAACGCCTCGCCGCTGAGCGAGACCGACGGGCCACCGACCTGAGCCCACGTCAGCGTGACGGGATCTCCATCGGGGTCCATCACGCTCGCGGTCAACATCACCTGCTGCTTCTCGGCGATGTCACGCGGCGGGCCAGCCTCGAGGTTCGGCGGCCGGTTCACACACTGCTGACGATCCACGACGCGCTGGGTGAATGGCGTCGTGGAGCCGCCGACGAGCTCGACGTCGTCCAGCTCCCACCCCGCGCCGCCACCGTTCGCGTCAGTCGCGATCACGAAGCGCAGGTGAATCGTCTTGTTCGCGTAGCGGGTGCCGAAGTTCACCGTCTGGTTGAGGAAGGCAGGGTAGCCCGCGCTCCGCCCCGTCCACGCAGGCAGGCCCGCAGACGGGTTCGTGCTGGCCGCGCCAGTCGACGTCGTCGTCGAGATGGCCCCGGGGTACGCGGTCATCACCTGCGTCCAGGTCTGCTGCCCGTCCTCGGAGACCTCGAGATACGCGCCGTCCCACTGAATCATGTTCGTGTTCTCGAACTGGTACCGGTGCTTGAAGCGCAGGATCAGCGGCTGCGCTCCCGCGGTCAGGGCTGGCGTCGTCAGCCAGGAGCGCCCACGCGCCGTCGCGTTGGGCCCGTTCATCACCGTCTGTGTGGGCGTCTGCGGAGAGATGTTCCACTTCTCCTCGAGGAGGTAGTTGTTCGCCTCGAGGTCGTCTCCCCGCCGCCAGCCGGTGCCGCGGTCGAGCGCGAATTGGCCTTCGAAGTCCTCGGTCGCGGAAGGCACGAAGTCGGCGTTGGCGAGGACCGAGACGAGGCTGGTGGTGGCTGGGGTCTGGCCCACGGTCTCGACCCGGAACTCGAGGATGCGCACGTCGGTGGCGGACTCGAGCCGTACGGGCGTCGACGCGCGCACGATCGAGAACGGCGCCGCTGGCGCGAACGTCACCAGCCCATCACCCTCGACCACCACACCCTGCGACAGCGCGCGGACCTTCAGCGTCTGCGGGGCCGAGCTGGCAGCGAAGCCGACGTTGCGGGCGGTGAGCTGCAACAGCCCCGACTCTCCGAGGTCGAGTCGCCCGTCGCGATCGCACCACACGACCGAGTCGTCGACGCCGGCTGCGGTGATCTTCACCGCGTCGCCCATCGAGGTGTCTTCGATGACCGGCGCGTTGTTGGTCGCGAGCTTCGAGGGCGCTTCAGCGCGAGGGCCGGCGCCACGCTTCGCGAAGCCGGCGTACAGGGTGCGGAAGAACGCGGGGTCGGCGGCGAAGGCGACGGCGAGCATCGCGTCACGCGCCTCGAGGAAGTCCGGGTTCGCGGGCGTCGCCTTCAGCGCGGCGATCAACGTCTCGAGCACCTGCGTTCGCGCGCGCTCGAAGTCGGGGGTCGCGCGCAGGTGGCCGACGAAGCCTTCCCACAGCATCGTGCACCACACCTCGCCAGCCGCGTGCACCTCGGAGTTCGCCTGACTGACCCCGACGATTCCCGGCGGCAGCGCCGCGCCATCACGAATGTGCCTGAACGAGAGCCCGTTCTTCTCGGTGTCGACCGTGTACGGGTAGCGGCGAATGCCCGACCAGTGATGCTCGAGCGCCCGGCCGAGGGAATCAGGCCCGCCCACCACGTACCCGCCAACGCCGAACACGCCCGACCAGTTGGCGTTCGAAGCGACCCGTGCGTCGCTGGCGCGAACGGTCTGCAGCAGCGCCAGGAAGTCGCTCCAGCCCTCGCCCATCGAGCGGGAGATCTGCAATTGCAGGCCAGCCGTGTCGCTGATGAGCCTGTTCGACAGGAAGTGCCCGAACTCGTGGGTCACGACGTGGGTGTCGAGCGCGCTGGGGCGAGCCGGCATCGAGTACGAGAAGAGGGTCGGTGAGAAGACGAGCCCGCCGTCGAGCGCAGCCACGAACGGGCCCTGCGCGCCGCTGACGCCAACCAGGGGGAGCGTGATCGACGCATCGGGGATGAAGAGGGTGGGGAAGCCGTTGTTGGCCGAGACGACGATCAGCGCCGCAGCGCCCGCGTCGACGGCACGCGCGTACGAGTCCCGCACGCCGCAGCCCTGGACGTACGCGACGGCGATGCGCCCCTCGAGCGCCGAAGGGTCGAACAGCTCGTCACAGCCGTTGGCTCCTGCGTCAGACTGCATCACCGCGATCGGCGCCGTCAGCACGCCCGTTCCGGGGCCAGTGGCGACGATCGACTGCCGCCCAGCGTCGAGCACCGAGAGATCGAGGTAGCGAACGTCGAAGGCGGCGAAGTTGCCCATCTGCATGCGCGAGGCCTCTCCGTCAGCCAACGTCGCCATCGACGCATTGTTCGGGCGCGCGTAGCTGAACGTGGCGAGCTGCATTGGGTCGTTGCCCTTGCCTCCGCGGCCCAGGTTGTCCTGCTGGCCGTTGCCCGCCGCCTCGTCGAAGCCCGCTGCCAGCAGCCAGTCGTGCAGCCAGTTCGCAGTGTAGAAGAGGTGCGTGTTGGCGGCGTTGGCCTGCGCTCCAGGGGTGGGCCCAGCGTCGGGATCGTACGAGAAGTCGAAGGCCCCGGGCGCGCTCAGCGGCGTGAGCTGATCCTGCGGGCGGGTGCCTCCGTCGGGCAGGCCGGCGTCGCTGTTCACGCCGAAGGGCGCGAAGAGATCGACGAAGGCGAAGGCGTTGTTCCCCCGCAGCGTCGTCGCGCTCGTCGGCAACCACGGGTCCATTCGTGCACCCGGCGCCGAGTCGAGCGTCACCAGCGACGAACTCACCCAGTCACCTTCGATCGCAGGCTGGCGCACGCCGGTGGGGTGGGGCGTGTAGCCGGTGCCGTGGGGCGAGTCGGACGGAGCGAACGGCGACGCGGTCTCGGCGTACACGCGGAAGGTCGCGTCGGCCGAGAGGTTCTTTCGAGAGAGCAACCGGCCGTCCCACGCGCTCACCACTTCGAAGAACGCCTCATCACCGGTGTCGAGCTCGACGTGCCACGCAGGCTCGAGGCTGTCGGGCAGGCCGTACCAGACCCGCCGCGCACGCGCCTTCACCGGGGCATCGGTGACGCGCTGCCAACCGTCGCGCTCTTTCTCGAGCGAGGTGGCTCCAATCGACAGGCCCAGCTCGTGCGCAACGCTCGCGACCGCCGTTGGTCCGGTGAGTCGAAAGGCACGATCCTTTGGAGTCGCCGGGTTCACGTTGCCGGTGACGGCGACCAGCTCGCGCGCCTGCGTCATCACCACGTGCAGCTCGTCGCGGAAGAGCGGCACTGCGTCGAACGACCGCCCGAAGGTCACCACGATCGCGCCATGGCCGAGATCGAGCGTGTGCCGGTGATCGAGGCGCGCGACGGCTTCACCACTGAGCCGGAACAGGTTCGAGACGCCGAGCAGGTGCCGTCGCGCCGCCTCTTCAGCGGTGAGCTCCACGCGAGTCCAGGCGGGCGCATCAGGGCCGAGTTGCAGCGCCCACACCACGGTGGGAACACCCAGCCGTGGCTCGACATGCGCGGTGTAGACATCGTCGCGCTGAACGACCGTGCGCACGACGTCCGACGAGAAGAAGACATCGAGGTCAGCCGGGCCGGCAGCCGTCACACCCACCGCGATCGCGAAGAGGAAGTTCATGGGCGCTCAGGGAATGAAGATGCCGGTCAGGGATGACGCGCGGGACGCTGCGCGGGCGAACTGAAAAGGGAAGCGGTGGTTGTCGAACCCGGAGTTCGAGATCGCGACCACCTGCGCAACGTAGGGCGTGCCTGCTTCGAGCGCCTGCCCGGGGATCTTGAGGCGGGTGAACGGCGTGCGCAGGCGGAGCAGGGGCGAATCGCTCAACGTCGTGCCCTGTGGCGTCAACTTCGAGATGAGCACGACATAGATGGTAGGCGTGCCGAGCGCGGGCGGAGACCACTCGAGCACCGGGTTCACCGACACGCCGGTGCGGTTCACGTCACCCGGTTCGCCGTTGATGCGAAGAAAGCGCGGCGGGCTGAGCGTCACGTCCAGCGCGCCTCCGTCGGTGACCACGGTATTGGCCGCTTCGAGGCCCTTCGTGAACGTCCGCCCCGAGAGCGTCAGCGGGACCTGCACGAACAGCCGGCCCTCGGCGTACAGCGTCGCACCGGGCAAGGGGTTGCCGACGGTGATGTCCTGGCGAACGTCGGGTCGTCCCGAGCCGTTGTTGAGCTGCGCAAACGCGACCGAGCGGCCCTCGAACTCGCCGCCGCTGCTCAGCATCGGAGCGGTGGGAACGGCGTAGACGACCGCCTGGCTGAAGTTCGTCGTCGCAGCCGGGTGCACATCACGGGTGAACTGCTCGAAGGCCGAGGTTCGGAACTCGAGCGGCCACCGCTGCTGAGCGACTGGTGTGAGGGCGACCGAGATGTTCGCGGTCTGTGCAACCCCGAGATCGGGTGCGGTGATCGTCGCCGCGAGCACGGTGCTGCTCCAGGTCACGCCGCCATCATTGAAGCTGCGCCGGAGGACCACCGTGAGCTCGTCGGAGTCACTTCGAAGGGCGAAGGGTTGGAGCTGCGTCGCGAGGCTGGTCGTCGAGGTGAGCGAGCCGCCGTCGGTCGAGACCGTGCGGAACGACTCGGCCAGAAACCCAGCCTGGAAGCTGTGGGCCAGCACTTGATCGAACGACCGGAACGCAGGCGTCGCATCGCTGAGGGTGACGTTGAGGGTCGCAGCCCCGACCGGCGGGTTTCTTCGGCCGACGAGCCGAAAGCCAAGCTCGACCGAATCGGAGTCGGAGGCGACGTACTCGGCCCCGCGCATGATCACATAGGGCCCTTCAGGAATGTCTTCGAAGCGCAGCACGGGGCCGACCTGCGAAACGGCCTCGACGGTGACGTACTCACCAGCCTCGTCTTCGAAGAGCAGCTGCTTCGGCCCAGTCGAGTTGAGGTCGGCGTCGATCGAGGTGAGGCCACCATCGGGCGTCCACGTCTCATCGGTGCGGCGCACCAGCACGGTTCGTCGTCGGCCAGCGTCGGGCTCTGCGCCCGCGTCGACCCCTGCATCGAGGCCTCCGTCGACAGCCGGAGCGACGCACGCTCCTTCGAAGCAGAGATCGGCACCTTCGCACGCGAGACAGGCGTTCCCTCCCAGCCCGCAGATGCGCTTCGTTCGCCCGGCGACGCACAGCCCTCGCGAGTCGCAGCAGCCGCCTTCACACGTCGTCGGCCCGCACGGAGGAATCGCCGGAGCACATGCTGACACCGCCAGCGCAACGCTGGTCACCAGAGCTCGAATCACCAGAACAGCCCCCTTGAAGGGTTCGGTGCGTAGACGATGCCTTGCTCGTCGCCAATCCCTCGATGCGTTCCGACGAAACGGAAATGTGACTCCTCCCACGTTCGGCCCATGTAGAAGCGCCCGCGTGTCGCGCCTCGTTTTCTTCCTCTCAGTGATGGTCTCCTTCGCCACGCTGGGCGAGGAGCGCGCCCGCCTCGGCGTGCTCGTGGTCGTCGATCAACTGTCCGTCGATGCCTTCGACCAGCGCCTGCCGCTCACCAGGGGCGGCTTTCGCCGAATGGTCGATCAGGGCCTGCGCTTCCGTGAGGCCCGCTACGACGCCGCCCCGACGATCACCTCGTCAGGTCACGCCACGCTGACGACCGGCGCGTACGCCTCGGTGCACGGCATCGTCTCGAACGAGTGGAACGACTGGTCGACCGGCAAGAATACGCTGTCGACCGAAGACAAGAGCTACGTCGTGGTGGGTCGCCCGCCCGCGAAGCAGGACGGCACGGCGCCCACGTCGCTGCGGGCTCCGACGCTCGCCGACTCGATCAAGGTGAGAGACGCGCGCGGAAAAGTGGTGGCGATCAGCGGAAAAGATCGCTCGGCGATCCTCTCGGTCGGCCGGCCTGCAGACGCGGTGGTGTGGTTCGACGCCGAGCGCCCGATGTTCATCACCAGCACGTTCTACGCGCAGAAGCTTCCAGCCTTCGTCGGCCCCGTGAACGACGCGATCGCCGCCGGGCTGCTCAAGAAGCTGTTCACCTGGGGACTTCCTGGCGGAGGGATCACGGGCGCGAACCCAGGGCCTTCTCGTGGCCGTCAGGGCGACAGCGAGCCGGACGCCGAGCAACCCATGCTGCAGCCCATGATCGACGCGTGGGAGGTCGATCTCGCGCTGGGCGCCGTCAAAGAGCTCAAGCTCGGCGCAGACGACGCGCCCGATCTGCTGACGATCAGCTTCTCGGGGCACGATCGCATCGGCCACACCTTCGGTGCGGAGTCTGTCGAAGGCGTCAACGAGTTCCTGGCCGTCGATCATGAGCTCGCGCGGCTCTTCGACGGGCTCGATCAGCTGGTGGGGAAGGGTGCCTGGGTCGCCGTCATGTCCTCTGATCACGGCGTCGCGCCCGTGCCCGACAAGCTCGTCGAGCGTCGCATCGACGCAGGCCGAATCGAGCTCAAGGCCTTGCGGGAGAAGCTCGAGCAGGAAGCCGACGCGAAGCTGGGCCCTGGAGACTGGTTCGAGAGCAACAAGACCCCCGGCATCACCGCGACCGCGGCGGGCCGCGAGAAGCTCAACGGCATCGCCGAGTCATTGCGCGCCGTGGCCATCAAGCAGCCTGGGGTGCTCGATCTGCTGACGGCAGAGCGAATCGCAAAGGCTGCTCCGGGCTCGATGGAGGAACTCTGGCGCCGCGGTTACGCGCCTGGCCGAAGCCCCGACTTCGTGGTCGTCGCGAAGCCCTACTGGACCTACAGCCGCGGTGACGTCACCGGCCACGCCTCGCACTACCTGTACGATCGCGCCGTGCCGCTCGTGTTCCTCGGGGCAGGCGTTCCCAAAGGCACCGCCAACGCAGCCGAAGTCATCGACATCGCGCCCTCCTTCGCGCGCCTGCTGGGAGTGCCGCCTCCTGCCGCCGCGCAGGGCCGTGTGCTCGACGCCCTCTTTCCGTCGCAACTTTCTCGCTGAATCACCTGCATCACCCTGGAGGAACCTGTGAATCCGCTCTTCGCCGTCGCCGCCATCGCGCTCGCGCAACCAGCCGCCGAGCCAGCCGCCACTCCAGCGCCAGCAGCCGTCGATGCAGGAGTCGTCGCTGAGCCCAACGCGACGCTCACCAACCCGCCGGCCGCTCCTGAAGAGAAGAAGCCCAACACCGTCGGCGGGCTCAAGCTCGAGACGGACGTTCCGTGGTGGCAGCGCCTCAAGGTGGGCGGCTTCGCGCGTGTCGGCGTCTTCTACGCCTTCCCCTTCCGCGAGGAGCAATTGGTCGGTGGCAACGGCGGCTTCCGCCTCGCCGACTTCCGACTGAACTTCGACTTCCGCCCCATCAACAAGCTCACGGTCTACGCGTCGGTCGAGTTCGCCGCGCCGCTGGTCGACCCGAACGATCCGCTCACGGGCCGCCGCATCGTCGATCTGCGTGACGCCTTCGTCGAATACGAGATCTGCAAGGGCTTCCTGGTGAAGGCCGGCCAGTTCCGCCCGCCGTACTGGGCCGAGATGCTGATGTCGGACGGCGCGATTCCCTTCGTCAGCCGCTCGGTGCTCGCCAGTGGCTTCAACCCACCCGACGCCTACGGCCCTCGCACCCACCTCGCGCCCGATCGTCAGCTCGGCGTGCAGGCCTCGTCGAAGCGCCTCGGCAACGACACCATCGGCTTCAAGTACGCGGTCGGCGTCTTCAACGGCAACGGCCAGAACCAGCTCTTCAACGACAACAACATGGTGAACCCCGTTGGCCGCGTCGAGGTCGACTACGCCGAGACGGTGACGCTCGGCGTGAACGCGGGCTTCAACGTGCTCACCAGCGGCGTTCGCCCGAACCGTCTCTCGACGAACACCTTCGACTACGGCGTCGATCTCGAGGCGCACAAGTGGGGCTTTCAGCTGCTCGGTGGCTTCCTCGGCCGCAGCTCGACGTACAGCTTCTCTGGGCTGCAGCCCGACAGCTCGATGGGCGCGCTCGGCCAGCTGAGGTACTTCCACGAAGACACCGGCCTCGAAGGCGCGGCCCGCTTCGCGTTCTACGAGCCCTCGAAGGCCCAGGCTGACGACACCGTCAACGAGCTCGCCGTGATGGTCGGCTGGCGGCCCTTCAAGCTGCCGTTCCGCGTGTTCGCCCAGTACACGCACCGTGACGAAGAGCGCCTGGTCTCCTACCCGAACGACAGCGTGGACCTGATGCTCCACGCGATCTGGTGATGCCATGAAGCGACTCGGACTCGTCGGGCTCGTGTTGATCACGAGCTGCACGCGCACCTCGCAGCCGGCCCGCGCCTTCAAGATCGAGAGCCGCGCCGATCTCATCGGAGGCAAGCGCGCCCTCGCCGACGTCGGCGATTACAAGATCTCCAACGGCATCGTGCACGCCATCGTGCAGGACGTCGGCACCTCGCGCGGCTTCGGCGCCTTCGGTGGTTCGCTCATCGACATCGATCTCGTGCGCGGCACGGAGTCGAGCGCGGTGAAGGGCCCCGTCGGCAACGACTACTTCACCGAGATGTTCCCCGCGTTCTTCCTCACCGCCATCGAGCCCGCGAAGGTCGAAGCGGTCAGCAACGAAGACGGCTCGGCGAAGATCGTCGTCTCGGGCAAGTCGGGCTCGTTCATCAGCGTCGTGAACGCCATCACCGACGTCGCCTACCCGAAGGATCCGCTCAGCTACACCGTCGAGTACCAGCTCGAGCCCGGCAAGCAGTACGTGAAGATCGTCACCACCGTGACGAACCCGAACGCGACGCCGGTCACCTTCCCGCTCTCGATTCCCTTCGGTTTCGTGACGCTGCTCGGTGAAGGCCAGCGCCTCTTCGTGCCCGGCCAGGCCGGCTTCGACATGCGCTTCCACCTCGAAGACACGGTCTACAAACGCAACGCCGCCCTCGACGCGCTGCCCGGTGAAGTGAGCTCGATGTGGAGCACGGCGGGTGACGGCGTCTCGTACGCGTTGGTGCCTGCCCGCACCTCGAACAGCTACATGGCCGGCAAGCCCGAGCTCTACCCGACGGCGAAGAACGACTCATTGCTGATTCCCATCGCGAGCTCGTCGTTCCTCGGAAGCTTCTGGGCGCGCTCGCCCGAGATGCTCAACCCGAAGGGCACGTTCCAGTACGTCGGCTATCTCGCTGTCGGCTCGGGTGACGTCGCCAGCGTGCAGAAGGTCGCCTACGAGATTCGCGATGTGCGCGCGAACCCGAACGGATCTGAGACGATTCTCCGCGACAAGACGCCGGTCGGAACCATCTCGGGCTTCGTGCGCGAGGGCCGCACCAACCTGCCGATGGAGGACATCTCGGTGGTGCTCCAGAACGAGGCCGGCGAGTACATCAGCCAGGCGACGACCCTGAAGAACGGCGCGTACACGGCGCCGCTGCCGCCCGGAAAGTACCGCGCGTACGGCGTCGACAAGGTGCGCAACGTCGCGAAGAGCGAGTTCGTCGACATCGCCGAGAACGGCCAGGCGCGGGTCGATCTGACGATGGAGCAGCCAGGCGATCTGCGCGTCGTCGTGCGTGACGAGAAGGGTCGCCCGCTGCCCGCGAAGATCTCGGTCGAGGGCGTGTACGAGAACGACTCCGGCGCGCTGCCTCGGCGCTTCCTCTACGACTTGAAGGTCGGCGAGCGATATCGCCGCAGCGACTTCGTCACCGACGACCCCTCGAACCCCGACAGCCGCCGCTACCTCGAGAAGGTGCTGTTCGCCGGAGACGGCACCATCGGCACCGAGATTCGCCCAGGCAAGTACACGGTCTGGGCCTCGCGCGGCATGGAGTACTCGCTCGAGAAGAAGGAGATCGAGGTCGTCGCCGGAAAGACCGCCATGGTGGGCCTCTCGCTCACGCACGTCCTGCCGACGCCGGGTTACATCAGCGCCGACTTCCACGTGCACTCGGTGCGCAGCGTCGACAGCGACATGGAGCTCGAGCCACGCGTCGTCAGCTTCGCCGTCGAGGGCGTCGATCTCATGGCGTCGACCGATCACAACATGGTGGCCGACTACCAGCCGACCATCGAGTCGCTTGGCCTCGACGAGTGGCTCAAGAGCATCGTCGGCCTCGAGCTCACCTCGCTCGAGATGGGTCACTTCAACGCCTTCCCCGTCGACATTCAGCCGGGCCCGATTCAGCACGGCAGCTTCCGCTGGTTCTACCGAAAGCCCGGAGACCTGTTCGCCCAGCTGCGCGCCCTCGGGAAGGATCAGCAGAAGACGATCATTCAGGTGAACCACCCGCGCGACACGATCCTCGGGTACTTCAACGCGTTCGACGTCGGCACCTACACGGGCGTGCCGCTGCCTGCGCCGTCGTCGCTCATTCGGCTCGATCGCACGCCGCAGCCAGACGGCGGCCTGTCTCCCTACGCTGCCGAGAACTTCAGCTCCGACTTCGACGTGATGGAGGTCTTCAACGGCAAGCGCATCGACAACATGTTCGGCGTGAAGCGCCGCCTCGTCGACGGGCCCGAGCCGAACCTGCCAGCGTGCCCTGCGGACGGGAACCTCACCGTCAACTGTCTGCCCGCGCTCGGAGAGGTGATCGAGAAGCCCATCAAGTACATGGACGGCGGCGTCGAGCAGATCGTGCTGCAGCCCGCGTTTCCCGGCGCGCAGGACGACTGGTTCACGCTGCTGGGCAAGGGCAAGAAGGTGGTCGCGACGGGCAACTCCGACTCGCACTCGGCGGGCGCTGAAGCCGGTCTGCCGCGCACGTACCTCGAGGTCGGAGAGTCGGCGAACGGCTCGATGGTCGCGCTCGACGTCGACAAGGCGATGGACGCGCTGCGCGAAGGCCGCGGCTTCGTGACGAACGGCCCCATCGTCTCGGCCACCATCGACGAGCAGGGCCCCGGCTCAACCGTCGTGAACGCGAACGGCGTCTTCCGCATGCGCATCAAGGTCGAGGCCGCTCCGTGGATCGACGTGACGAAGGTCGTCGTGCGCCGCGGCGGGAAGGATCAGGGCAAACGCCCCGAGATCGCCGCCACCATCGACGTGCCTGCCTCCACTGAGCTGCTGCGCCTCGAGCACACCCAGCTCTTCACGGGCGTGCCGGACGAGTCGTTCTTCGTCGTCGAGGTCTTCGGCGAGAAGTCCATGTGGCCGGTGTTCTCGCCCTACGAGATTCCCTCGCTGCAGATCAGCGATGCGGTGGGCGTCATCGGAGGCTCCTTCGGCTTCGGCTCCACCTACGGCAAGTACGAGCCCCAGCAGGCGCAGATCGTGAAGCCCTACGCCTTCACGAACCCGATCTGGGCCATTCGCAAGCGCCCCACGGGCCAGCCGCTCACCGCGCTCAAGAAGGTCATTCCGCTCAGCAACTCGGAGCCCTTCCAGCCGCGCACGCTCCCCGACCTGCGTACGTTGTTCCACGCCTTCCACTCGGACCCCGAGTGAGTCGGCTCGCCCTGGCCAGCGCGCTGCTGTTCGGCGGCCTGGCCTGGGCGCACCCCGAGGGCTTTCACGCACGCTCGGCCTTCACGGTCGAGAAGACGTCGCTGACCGGGCTGCTGGTGCTCGACGTCGACGGCGGAGAACGCTGTGAGCTGCTCCGTGCCGGCGCTGACACCAACCACGATGGCGTGCTGGCAAAGGAAGAACGGCAGGCGCTCGAGAAGAAGCTGGCGTCGTTCATCACGCGGCCGTTGAAGCTCTTCTTCAGCTCGTACCCCGTGCCGCTCACCATCAAGGAGACGAAGCTCAACCTGCACAAGGACGAGCGGGTGTCTCGCGCCGGCCTGTCGGTCGCGCTGCTGCTCGAGGTGAAGCACCCCTACGAGGTCAGCCCCGGCATGCACTTCGAGTTCGAGACGGTCACGCCCGACGCATCGCCGGTGCGGGTCGAGGTGTTTCAGGCGACCGCTCCGGGAGAAGCGCCCGAGCCCGAGTTCCGCGAAGAGGTCGAGTCGGGCAAGCGGGTGCGCGTTCGGCTCGGGAAGCTCGTCGACCGCTGAGCTCGGGTGGCGACCGTTCGTGCCATCAGCGTCATCGGCCCGCCGTGGATCAGGCACGCTGGCCCCATGCGCGCGCTGCTCCTCCTCCTCGTCATCTCCGGCTGCACCAGATCGAGAACCGACCAGGAGGAGGTGCTTCGGTTGTGCGGCCTGCCGGCCGGTTCGAAGGTGACCGCCTTTCGCGCCGCGCCCCCAGCAGGTGGTTGGCAACGAGAAGGACTGACGATTTCGGCCACCATCGAGCCTGCTCCCGGATGGAGCCCTGGCGGCGCTGGCTACGCGGCGGGCCCGGTGACTGCCGACCGTGACGTGGCGCTGCGTCAATTCCCCGCGCTCGAAAGCGCCCTGTTCGACGACGCGAGCTGGGTCCGGTGCGTGACGGCGGGGAACAACGTGCTGCACGCTACGAGCCTCGTTCGGTGCTCGGCGAAGCCTGCCATCATCGACGTGGTGGTCTGCGCAGTGCGCCAAACGTCAGTTCAGGTCGAGCTGCGGGCCTCCTATTGAACGACCGCCTCCCTTGCCCCGGGCATGGGGGTTGGGTAAGGCCCCCCGGTCTTTCATCCAAGAGGGCAGTGTGAGCGATCAGAAGAAGCCGGCAGCGACGTTCGGTGACGTGATGTTGGGCATCCCCGCTGGCGGCCGCGACAAGGCCGATGGTTCGCGTGACGAGAAGCGCGGCGAGCGCAAGGGCGGCCCCATGGTCGTCGTGAAGCGCGCCGGTGGCGCCGTCGAGACCCGCAAGGCCGATGCTCCTGCCCCTGCTGGCAACGGCGAGGCTGCTGCCGCTCCCGCCGTGAAGGTCGTGGTGCCCACCGGCCCGTCGGTCGCCGACGAGGTGCACGAGCACGAGTCCTTCGGCGAGATGTTCGAGAAGCAGGTGAAGGACGGCGGCCTGCCCACCCGCAAGATGCCCCGCGTCGGTGAGAAGGTGCGCGGCAAGATCTTCCAGCTCGGCGCCGAGACGGCCTTCGTCACCATCGGCAAGCTCGAGGCGATGATCGAGCTCGACGAGCTCAAGGACGACGAGGGCATTCTGCGCTCGGGTGTCGGCGACGAGATCGAAGCGCACGTCGTCGAGACTGGTGCCAAGGGCATTCTGCTCTCGCGCCGTCTGTCGAAGGACGCCGCGTCGTTGTCGATGCTCGCGGAAGCCAAGCTCAGCGGCATGCCGGTCGATGGCCTCGTCATCGCCGTCAACAAGGGCGGCCTCGAGGTCGCGGTGGGCGACGTTCGCGCGTTCTGCCCGTCGTCGCAGGCTGACGTTCGCCCCGGCAAGCTCGACGAGTTCGTCGGCCAGCGCTTCACCTTCCGCGTCACCGAGGTGAAGGAGCGCAACGTCGTGCTCTCGCGCCGCGCCCTGCTCGAAGAAGAGCTCAAGGCGAAGGGTGCCGAGCTGCGCAAGACGCTCGAGGTCGGCAAGGTCGTCAAGGGCCGCGTCGTCTCGGTGCAGAACTTCGGCGCGTTCGTCGACCTCGGCGGTCTCGAGGGCCTGATCCCCGTGAGCGAGCTCTCGCACACGCGCATCGGTCACCCCAGCGAGGTCGTGAAGGTCAGCGACGAGCTCGAGGTCGAGATCATCCGCATGGAGGCCGCGGAGCCGAACTCTCCCGACAAGTCCAAGCGCAAGGAGCGCCTCACGCTGTCGCTCCGCAAGCTGCTCGACGACCCCTTCAAGAAGGCCATCGAGACGCTGAAGGAAGGCATGGTCGTGAAGGGCAAGGTCGCCCGCCTCACGCAGTTCGGCGCCTTCGTCGAGCTCGTGCCGGGCGTCGACGGCCTCATTCACATCTCCGCGCTGTCCGAGCGCCGCATCTCGCACCCGCGTGACGCCGTGCGCGTGGGCGACGAGATCGAAGTGAAGATCGAGAAGGTCGATCCCGAAGAGAAGCGCATGGGTCTGCGCCTCGTGAAGGACGGCGTTCCAGTGGGTGAGGGCGTCTCGTCGTCGGCCGCTGCTGCAGCGCCGACCCAGCACGTCGAGACCGACGCTGCTCCCAGGAAGCCCACCGTCAAGCTGCGCCGCGGCCTCGTCGTCATCGGCAAGGTCGTTCGCATCGAGTCGTTCGGCGTGTTCATCGAGTTCGAGGGCGGCAACGGCCTCATCCCGGCGAGCGAGACCGGCACCGAGCGTGGCACCGATCTCAAGCGCACCTTCCCCATGGGCAAGGAGCTCAAGGCCGAGATCATCGAGATGGAAGGCCAGAAGGTGAAGCTGTCGATCACCGCGGCCCAGCGTAGCGAAGAGCGCGCTGACCTCGAGGCGTGGAAGGCGACGCAGAAGCCCGCGGGCGGCGGCAAGGCCGGCTTTGGAACGCTGGCCGACAAGCTCAAGGGCCTCAAGCTGAGCTGAGCGTCGTCGCAGCGCTGAATTCAGCGGGCTCTCCCGGTCGAATGGGAGGGCCCGTTTCAGTTTGATCGGTTCGGTGTGTCGGCGGCATCCCAAGCGGGGCAGCGCCATGCCCTAAACAATCGGGAAGCTCTCGTCGCACCTGGCGTTGAACTTTGCTAGCTCATCGCCCGTCGGTGGCCCCTGGAGGCGTTGGAAACATGGTGAAGCTCTTCCGGAAGTCGATGATCTCTCTCGCAGTGCTGATGTCGGGCCTCGTGCTCGCCGGTCCTGCTGTGCCCTCGCCCACGGCGAAGGCGGCGTTCGAGCGTGGTGAGAAGGCGCTCGAGGGTGGCAACTATGACGCGGCGGTGAACGCGTACCAGGACGCCCTCAAGGCGACGCCCGGCTACGCGGCCGCGCTCAACGGCATGGGCAGCGCGCTCTTCAAGCTGAACAAGCGCGACGAAGCGATCGCCCAATTCAAGGCCGCGACCGAGGCCGACGCCGGCTTCAAGCTCGCGTGGTTCAACCTCGGCTTCGCCTCGCGCAAGACGCAGGACTTCGCGACCGCGGCCAAGGCCTACGAGAAGTACACGGCCATCGACCCGACCGACCCCGACGGCTTCTACGGCCTCGCGGAGTCGTACAAGCAGTCGAACCAGCCCGAGAAGGCGATCGCGGCCTACGAGACGTACATCAAGAAAGAGACCCGCCCGACCGAGCAGAAGTACGTCGACCGCGCGAAGGACTCGATCACCCAGCTGAAGGCCGCTGCAGCTCCCGCGAAGCAGCCCGATCCCGTCGCGACGACGACGACGACCACGCCCGCGAAGCAGCCTGATCCCGTCACGACGACCACCACGACGACGCCTCCGCCTGCTGCTGATCCGCTCCCTTCGCTCTCGGCGCGCAAGATGGCCGAAGGCGACAAGTTCATGGCCGAGAAGAAGTACCGCGAGGCCTCGTTCTCGTACCAGGACGCGGTGAACGCCGACCCGAACAACGTCGAAGGCCTCTTCAAGCTCGGCAACAGCTACGCGGTGCTCGGCTACTACACGCAGGCCATCGACAAGTGGAACCAGGTCGCCACGCTCTCGCAGGACCCGAACGTGAAGAAGAGCGCCCAGGACAACATCGCGCGCGCCCAGCAGAAGCTCGGCACCGCTGGTGGTGGGTCGCCTCAGGAAGCCGGCAAGCAGCCCGGCACTGGTCCCATCGCCGACTCCACGCGCGCGCAGGCCCGCCAGTACTACGAGCAGGCCGTGCAGCTCATCAACCAGCGCCGCTTCGGTGACGCGCTCGCCTCGCTCAACGAGTGCCTCAAGCTCGAGCCCGCGCTGTCGGTTGGCTACATCGCCCGCGGCAGCACGCTCATCGGCCTGCGCCGCTTCGCCGAGGCCGCCATCGACTACCAGTACGCGCTCAAGCTCGACCCGAACCTCTCGGCCCCGCTCTACGGCCTCGCCGAGGCGTACCGCGGCATGAACCGCGTCGACGACGCCCGCACGTACTACCAGCGCTATGTCGCCTCGGCCGCCGCCGACGTTCGGCCCGAGCTGCAGAGCGACGCGCGCACGAAGATCGATCAGCTGCGCTGAAGCACCGCCCATGAACACCGACATCAAGGCGATCACCGAACAGGTGCAGCGCGAGAGCGCGTTCATCGAGCCCCTGTTCATCGAGACCGGCCGGGTCATCGTCGGCCAGAAGGCCATGCTCGAGCGCGTGCTCATCGGCCTGCTCTGCAACGGCCACGTGCTGCTCGAGGGCGTGCCCGGCCTCGCCAAGACGCTCACCGTGCGCACCTTCGCCGATTCGATCTCGGCCGCGTTCATGCGCATTCAGTTCACGCCCGATCTGCTGCCGGCCGACCTCGTCGGTACCGTCATCTACAACCAGCAGACGGCGAGCTTCGCGGTGCGCAAGGGCCCCATCTTCGCGAACGTGATTCTGGCGGACGAAATCAACCGCGCTCCCGCGAAGGTGCAGTCGGCTCTGCTCGAGGCCATGCAGGAGCGGCAGGTCACCATCGGCAACAACACGTTCCCGCTGCCGTCGCCGTTCATCGTGCTCGCCACGCAGAACCCGGTCGAGCAGGAGGGCACGTACCCGCTGCCTGAAGCGCAGGTCGATCGCTTCATGCTCAAAGTGAAGGTCGGCTACCCCACGCGCGAAGAGGAGAAGGAAATCCTCAACCGCATGGCGGGTGACTCGGCTCCGAAGCCAACGAAGGTCGTCACGCCCGAGCACATCGCCAAAGCCCGCGCGGTGCTGCACCAGATCTACGTCGACGAAAAGGTGAAGGACTACATCCTCAACATCGTCTTCGCGACGCGCGAGCCCGCGAAGTACGGCCTGAAGGACATCGAAGACTTCATTCAGTACGGCGCTTCACCGCGCGCCACCATCGCGCTCACCCAGGCGGCCCGGGCGCACGCGTTCCTGCGTCACCGTGGCTTCGTCACGCCCGAAGACGTGAAGGCCATCGGGCTCGACGTGCTCCGTCACCGCGTGTCTCTGACCTACGAAGCCGAAGCCGAAGAGCTCACCCCCGAGCGCATCATTCAGCGCGTCTTCGAGCGCGTCGAAGTGCCCTGACGAAAGGCGCGCATGCTCCCCAAGGAGCTCATCAAGCGCATTCGCAAGCTCGAGATCTCGACCCGCAAGGCGGTGACGAGCGTGCTCGGCGGCCAGTACCACTCGGTCTTCAAGGGCCGGGGCATGGCCTTCTCCGAGGTGCGCCAGTACCAGCCCGGCGACGAGGTGCGCACCATCGACTGGAACGTCACCGCGCGCATGAACGACGCGTACGTGAAGGTCTTCACCGAAGAGCGTGAGCTCACGGTCATGCTGCTCGTCGACGTCTCGGCGTCCGAGCTGTTTGGCTCTCAGGTGCGCAGCAAGGCCGAGATCTCGGCAGAGGTCGCCGCGCAGATCGCCTTCTCGGCCATCGCCAACAACGATCGCGTCGGGCTGATCCTCTTCTCCGATCGCGTCGAGAAGGTCGTGCCGCCGCGCAAGGGCCGCAGCCACGTGCTGCGCATGATCAGCGACATCTTGTCGTTCAAGCCCGTCGGCAAGGGCACTGATCTCTCGACGGCCCTCACGTACCTCTCGCACATCGCCAAGCGGAAGACGGTCACCTTCCTCGTCTCGGACTTCCTCACCGAGCACTACGAGAAGCCGCTGCGCATCGTCGCGCGCAAACACGATCTCGTGCCGTGCGTGATCGTCGACCCGCTCGAGCAGCAGTTTCCCAACCTCGGCCTGGTCGATCTCGAAGATCCCGAGACGGGCGCGCGCTTTCTCGTCGACACCAGCGACCCGCGCGTGCGCGGCAAGTTCAAGCGCTTCATGGAGGAGCGCCGGCAGAAGCGTGACACCTTGTTCAAGCGCCTCTCGCTCGATGCCGTCGAGCTCTCGGCCGGCGCCGACTACGCGCTCGCGCTGCAGAAGTTCTTCCGCATGAGAGCCAGGAGAGCCGCCGGGTGAGTGCTTCATTGGCGAAGCCCTGCCGGCAGAGGCAGACTGCGGCTTCGTGTTCGCCTCGTCCGCCTGCTGGAGCCCGCTGTGAGTGACGGCAAGAAGCCGGGCGACGAGACCCTGCGTGTGCCTCCGGGCATGACGCCGAAGAAGACGACGGGCGCGTCGATGCCTTCGCTCCCAGCCGCGGGCCGGCCCATCGATGCACCGCCCACCGACTCGTACGTCGGCCTCAAGCCGAAGTCCGCTTCCCAGCCCGAGCTCTCGGAGTTCCCCTCTGGGCCGAAGAAGATCGGCTCGGGTGAAGCCGCCCCCGAGGTCTCTCAAGGCAAGTGGCGCGAGCGCGTCTTCACCCCGCGCGCGGTGATGACGAAGGACGAGGTGCTGACCGATCTCGAGGCCTCGGTGCGCGTGGTGCTCAGCAACGCCAACCACGTGCGGGTCGCCTTCGAAGAGCTTCGGCGCGCCTGGATGCCGACGCTGCGACAGGCGCTGGAGCAGGCCGGCGGTGATGGGCTCGATGCCTGGCTCGGCATGATCCTCAAGCCGCCGGCGCGCCCGGGCATGGACCCGCTGTTTCCCGCGCTCGTGACCGACTTCGCCCGCCTGCGCGCCGCGAAAGAGCTCGCTGCCTTCGAAGAAGAAGCCCACAAGGTGATCGCCACCGTGCAGCGCGTGCTGGGCTTCGAGAAGCCACGCAAGCTGTCGTTCAAGGCGCTCGAGCGAGAGCTCGAAGGCAAGCTCGAGGTCGACGAGCTGCTGCTGATCGCAGTGAGTGATGACTCCGAGCTGACGCGTCGCCTGAAGGAGATCGGCGGCACCATGGAGAGCCTGCGCGATCAGCTGAAGAAGCGGCCTGGCAAGCAGCCCGACGGCATGTTCTCGAACTTCGTTCGCCTCAAGGCCGAGGTGCGCGTCCTCGACGCAGAGCTTCGTCGTCGTGGGGCACAGCAGCCGTAACGGCCCGGGTCAATGACACCCCCGAGGTGGTCGCCGACCCGCCTGCTCTCCACGAATCCTCAACGGTTTCGATGGCACACCGGCTGCTCTCGTGTCCTTCGTGCGCCACGTCGTCGTCATCAGCGGAGACCCGCAAGTGTTGGAAGGCATGCGTCGCTCCCTCCGCGTCTTTCAGAACGCCTGGGCGACTCACTTCGTCGAGACGACCACCGAAGCGCTCGCGGCGCTGACGCTCCACCCGGTCGAGGCCCTCATCTCGGACTCGAAGGTGACGGGGCTCGAGCTCGAGGCGTTTCTCGATCTCGTGCGTGAGAAGTGGCCCACCGTCGTGCGGGCGGTGCTGTGCGGCGCCGAGGTGAAACCAGAGCAGGGCCAGCGGCTCGGTCGCGTGGCGCATCAGGTGCTCAAGAAGCCGCTCATTCCCGGACAGATGTTCGATCTCGTCGAGCGCGCCTCGCTGGTGCTCGCCACCGTGCGCAGTGAGCGCGTGAAGCTGGTGCTCGCCAAGCTGGGGTCCTTGCCTGCCCTGCCTGCGACATACGGCCGGCTGACCGAGCTGACCGCGAACCCCGACGTGTCGCTCGACGAAGTCGCGAGCGTCGTCGAGCGCGATCCCGCCATCACGGCCAACGTCCTCAAGATCATCAACTCGGCGTACTTCGGGCTGCCGCGCCGCGTGTCGAGCGTGCGTGAGACCGTGAAGTACCTCGGCATTCAGCCGCTCAAGAACATCGTGCTCACGGTCGAGGTCTTCGAAGGCATGGCGTCGGGCGCCACCGCGAAGGGCCTGCAGATGGACGCGCTTGCGCGGGCCTGCGCGATGCGGGAGCTGCTGGGCCGCACGCCGATGGCCGAGACCGCGTTCGCCGCGGGAGTCCTCGCAGACATCGGGCAGCTGCTCATCGCCACCCGGCTTCCCATCGACATGGCCGCGATACAGAAAGAGATGATCGGCCGGCTCCAGGAAGACGTGGAGCGCGAGCGCCTCGGTTCATCGCACGCAGAGATCGGCGGCGCGCTGCTCAGCTTGTGGAATCTGCCGACCGCGCTGGTCGAGGCCGTGACGCTACACCACACCCCGCCTGCCGCCGCCGCCACCGCCAACGTTCCCACCGCGCTCGCGCTCGTCTGCGCGATGGAAGAAGAGGCGCTCTCCCGTGACGCGCGAAAGGCCGAGCTGCGCACGACGGTCGAGAAGCTCGGCGAGATGTTCCCGATGGTGAACCTGCAGGCCGTGCGACGCCAGCTGGCGCCCCGAGAGGTCGCCGTCGCCTGATTCACATCTGAATGATGCCCTTGCGCAGGCCTTCGGTGACGGCCTCGACGCGGTTGGTGACCTCGAGCTTGCGGTAGATGTGCTCGAGGTGTGTCCGAATGGTCGCCTTCGACAACGTCAGCATCGTCGCGGCCTCGTTGTTCGACACGCCCTTCGCGATCAGCTGCAGAATCTCGGTCTCGCGCGCTGACAGCTTCTTGCCTTCGGGTTCGGGTGGCAGCGGCGCTGCTGCAGGAGCGGTGGGCGCGGCTGGAGCCTCGGCGCCTGGCACCTCGGGCACACGGAAGTGTTTGAGCAGGCGTCGCGCGAGTGAGGGCTGAATCACCGTGCCGCCCTGCGCGACCTCCTTGATCGCCTCGACCATCTTGTCGGCCGGAGTGCCCTTGAGCAGGTAGCCCGACGCGCCCGCTTGCACGGCCTCGAGCACTTTGTCCTCCTCGTCGAAGATCGTGAAGATGAGGATCTCGACCTTCGGCACCTCGGCCTTCACCACGCGCGTCACGTCGATGCCGCTCATGCGGGGCAGGCCGAGATCGAGCAGCACCACGTCGGGCTTGAGCCTTCGAATGTCGTCGAGCGCCGTCTCTCCGGAGAGCGCGGTGCCGATGATCTCGAGATCGCTGCTGGCCTCGAGCAGCTTCAGCTGGTTCTTGAGAATCTTCGACTGATCCTCGACGACGTAGACGCGAATGCGGGGCGACGGCGCGACGGGGGTTTCCATGGGTTACTCCGTGAGCGGGACACTGAAGGTGACGTGCACGCCCGCGCCCGGCTTCGCGTCGACGTTCACGGAAGCGCCCACCTTGTTGGCGCGCTCCTGCAGGTTGATGAGCCCGTAGTGGCCGGGCCGTTTCGTCTCTGGGTCGAAGCCCTCGCCGTCGTCCTTCACCGAGAGCTGCACCCGCTCGGGCAGGAACGAGAGCCGCACGTCGACCTGCTTTGCTTTGGCGTGCTTGAGCGCGTTGGTGAGCAGTTCCTGCAGTACGCGGAACATCGCCAGCGACGACTCGGGAGACATCTTGCCGATGTACTCGCCGCTCTTCTCGAACTTCACCGGCAGCTGCGTGCGCTCGCCGAACGTCTTCACGTAGTCCTCGACGCCGTGCCCGAGGTCGAAGTCCTCTCGCATCATGCGCAGGCTGCGGCGCAGCTCTTCGATCGACTCCTCGGCCGAGGCCTTGATCTCGCCGATCTCCTTCAGCAGCACCTCGTCCTTCGCGAGCGAGGTGAGGTACTCGGACTGGATGATCAGCGACGACAGGCTGGCGCCCAGGCCGTCGTGAATCTCGCGGGCGAGCCGGTTGCGCTCTTCGACGACGGCGAGATCCTTCAGATCCTGCTGCAGCTCGATCACCTCGGTGTGCGCCGCGGTCTCGCGCTGGTTCAGGTACACGAGCACGTAGATGATGATGAAGTTGAGCGCGAGGTACCAGAGCAGCGTGAGGATCTCGATCGCCGTCGGCGTGCGGTTCAGCAGCTGATCGATGCGGGTGACGATCGGCAGCGCCAGCAACGGCGGCAGAATCGCGAGCGGCTTGGGGAAGAGCAGGGCGAAGAGCGTGGTGAAGAGCAGCTGTGAGGCGAGCAGCGGGTTCGCGAGACCACCGCCCGTCATCGGCTTGGCGACCACGATCACCATCACCACGAGGTCGATCAGCAGCGTCACGTAGGTGAACGGGCCGCCGTATTTCGGGTGGGCGAGCGTCAGGTAGTTCGCCACGCTGTAGAGCAGCATGAAGAAGTACATGCCGAACGCGAGCGGCGTGAAGCCGAAGTACACGCGCCACACCGGCACCGCGAGGATCAGCAGGCCGAGGGTGAGGAACGTCATGCGCGCGTAGAAGAGGGCGCGCGCCCGGGCGATGAACCGATCACGCAGCCACGAGAGCGAGGCGTCTCCGGCCGAGGCCTGCTGTGAGAGCCCGCGCTTCTCGAGCACTTGTTTCACCCGCGCGCGTCGATCGTCGTTGGCCGCCACGGCGCGGAGCCTAGCGCGGACAGGTTGCCCACCGATGCGAAAGCCGTCACAACACGCCGGTGCGCCCATCCTCGGTCGCCATCGTCGGAGTTGGCGGCCTCGGGTGTCCCGTCTCGTTGTCGCTCGCCCGCGCCGGTGTCGAACGGCTCACCCTCGTCGACGCCGATGTCGTCGACGTCACCAACCTGCACCGCCAGCCATGGCATCACCCGGCTGACGTGGGGACGCCGAAGGTCGAGTCCGCCGCTCGCAAGCTGCGCGCGCAGTTTCCGTCGCTCACCGTCACCACGCGTCGCGAGTTCGTCACCGCCGCGAACGTCGAGCAGCTGTTCCTCGATCACGAGCTCGTCGTCGATGCGACCGATGGCGTCGGCACCAAGTTCCTGCTCTCTGACGCCGCGGTGCTCACGAAGCGGCCTGCGATCTACGCCGGCGTGTTGCGCTTCGAAGGCCTCGCGATGCGCCTCGAGCCGGGCGGCCCCTGTCTGCGGTGTCTCTTCGAGACCCCACCCACCGACGTGCCCACGTGCGCTCAGGCGGGTGTGCTCGGCGCGATGGCTGGCGTCATGGGCGGGCTGCAGGCCTCACTTGCGCTCACGAAGAACCCTGCGCCGGGGCTCGCGCTGCTGCACGTCGTCGACGGGCTCGAGCTGTCCTTTCGTACGGTGAAGGTGCGGCGGCGCTCCGACTGCGCTGCGTGCGGTGACGGCGCGAAACCGGTATTGCTCGACGCGGACGATCCCTCATGCCCCACGCCGTCATCGACATCACCACGCAGGTCTGCCCCATGACGTGGGTGCGCGTGAAGCTGAAGCTCGAGTCGCTCGACACCGGAGACACGCTCGAGGTGCTGCTCAAGGGCGACGAGCCGCTGCGGAACCTGCCGCGCAACGCCGCCGAAGACGGCCATGTCGTGAAGTCGCTCGACGCGCTCGCCGATGGCACCTCGAAGCTCGTCCTCGAAGTCCGTCACGGGTGAGGCGATGGCGCTGCGCGAAGATCAGATCCTCCGGTACAGCCGACAGATCCTGCTCCGCGAGGTGGGCGGGCGCGGGCAGCAGAAGTTGCTCGACGCGCCTGTGACGCTCGACACGGCCTCCGACGTGCTCGATGTGGCCGCCGCCTATCTCGCTGCCTCGGGGACACCGCTGCACGATCGCCAGCTCCATGGCGGGTTTCTGCACGGCAGTGCGCTCGAGTCGTTCGCTCCCGATGCTGTTGCCGTGACGCGACCGAAGGGGTGGCTGGGATCGATCAGCGAGGCCGCCGCCATCGACGCCACGCTCTTCCGGGTCGGTGTTTCGAACGGCGGGCTCGTCGGAGTTCCCTCCGGCATGGCGTGGCCAATCGAAGCTGAAGGGAAGGGTGGCAGCGACTCCGTCACCCTCGGCGCGCTCGCAGCGCTCGTCGTCCAGCGGTTCGTGCTCGGGCTCGAGACCTCGATCGTGAAGATCAGCTCCGTCGACGGGCGCTGGCTGCGCGAATGACCCCGGACCTCGCGCAGGCCCGCCGCCACTGCGAAGCCGCGTGGCCGAACGAAGGCGTCTGCGCGTACATGCGAAGCGAAACGGGGTGGAGCTTCATCGCCCTCGAGAACACCGCCGACACAGATCCCTCGCACCCTCGAACGGCGCGCACCTCGTTCTCCATCGCTCCACTCGCGTGGATGAAGCTCGAGCGCGCAAACCAGCCCGTCTGGCTCGTTCACTCCCACGTCGACGCCCCCGCCCAGCTCTCTGCGTGGGACCTCGAGACCTTCACGATCGATGGCCGACCGCTGCTTCCAGAGCTTCGTCTTGCGGTCCTCGAAGTGCGTGACGGCAAGACCGTGACTGCGCGGTGTTGGGCGTTCGGGGATGGGGCGTGGGAGCCCATCACTCCATGCCTGTAGCGCCAATTGACACTTTTACATTGCGCTCATGTGCGGGCGTGCACTAAGTCGACGCGCTTTTTTAGCGCACCTCTCCACCTCCACAGGAGTGTGACACGCATGGCGCAGCAGGAGCAGCAGGGCTTCACGGTGTGGCTGACTGGAATGCTGGGTGCGGGCAAGACGACGCTCGCCGAGTACATCGCCGCGCGGTTGCGGCAGGTCGGCCGCAAGGTTGAGGTGTTGGACGAGGACGAGGTGGGCGAGTCGCTCTGGGGCGATGTCGAAGGCGCCAACAAGGACGAGCGCATTCTGATCTCGCGCCGGCTCGGTGTGGTTGCCGACATGCTCACGCGTAACGGCGTGTGCACGCTGGTCGCCTGCACCAGCCCCTACAAGGGCATTCGCGACGAGAACCGCCGCCTCATTCAGCGGTACGTCGAGGTCTACGTCGACTGTCCGACCGAAGACCTCATCAAGCGCGACTCGACCGGCAAGTACAAGAAGGCCATGAGCGGCGAGATCCCCGACTTCGTCGGCATCACGGCGCCGTACGAGCCGCCGCCCGACAACAACGTCGAGGTGAAGATTCAGTCGAACCTCGAGTCCGTCGAGGCCGGTGGGCTGCGCATCTTCCAGGCGCTCCTCGACCTCACGTACATGAATGCCGAGGAGCTGAAGATCATCACCGGCACGAAGATGAAGGCGAACCCCAAGGGCAAGAAGGTCAAGGCTGGCAAGCCTGGTCCGAAGCCCAAGGCCGGCAAGCCGGGCCCGAAGCCGAAGGCCAAGAAGAAGAAGTAACGCCTGCACGGTTGCCCGGGTTGTCGGCCCGGGCCCGTGACGGTATTGAGCCGCCGCATGGCGAACGCGAGTGCGGCGGTCTCTTCTCAGTCGAAGCCCTTCCTGTCGGACGACGAGATCGTCAGGCTCTGTGAAGGCTCCGCCGAAAAGCTCGTTCAGCTGCGCGAACGCATTCGCGGCTACGGCTCGGCGTTGATCGCGTTCTCCGGAGGCGTCGACTCCACCTTCGTGCTGCAGATCGCGAAGGAGCAGCTCGGCGATCGCGCGCTCGCGATGACGGCGCTGTCGGCCTCGGTCTCTCCCGATGAAGCCGAAGAGGCGCGCACGCTCGCGAAGCAGCTCGGCGCACGCCACCTCACCATCGACTCGAAGGAGCTCGATGATCCTCGCTACGCCGCGAACCCGTCGAACCGCTGCTACTTCTGCAAGACTGAGCTCTACACGCTCACCGAGAAGACGCGCGCCGAGCACCAGCTCTCGGTCGTGCTCGATGGCTTCAACGCCGACGACAAGAAGGATCACCGGCCAGGTCATCAGGCCGCGCGCGAACACCGCGTCGTCTCGCCGCTCGCCGATGTCGGGCTGACGAAGAACGAGATTCGCGCCTGGTCGCACCGTCTGGGTCTCCCCACGTGGGACAAGCCGCAGCTCGCGTGTCTCGCCTCGCGACTGCCGTACGGAACGCAGGTCACGGTCGAGCGGCTCAAGCAGGTCGGCGGGGCCGAGCGCGCGCTGCGAGAGCTCGGCTTCAAGGTCTTCCGCGTGCGCTACCACCAGGAGGTCGCGCGTCTCGAGGTCAGCGCCGACGAGCTGCCTCGCCTGATGGAGCCCAGCCTCCGGCAGCAGGTCGACACCGCCCTCAAGGCGTGTGGCTTCACCTTCGTCGCCATCGATCTCGAGCCCTTCCGCACCGGCCGCATGAACGATTCGCTCTCGAAGAGCGGTGGCGTGTCGCTGCCTGTCTTGAGCTGAAAGCGTCGCGCTGGAATGGAAATGACGCGTCGTGTTGCTCCGCGAACGACGCGGTGAAGCACGAGTCGTTTCGCAGCCCTGCTACAGTCGGCGCTCTTCTCAGGCCGTTTTCCGGAGGTCGTTCTCACATGCGTGCATCGAACGGTGCGCTGACCACCCGCCTCGTGTGGCTGGTGGTTGGGGTTGTCACTGCCATGGGCTGCTCGTCGATGGGCGGCATGGGCGGGTGCGCGGCGCTGCAGCCGATTCCGACTGGCCGCTACACGGGCCCGAAGAACGACAACGCGGTCAACATTCGCCTGTCGGGTCAGGGCATCAACTACCTGAACTCGAACTGGCAGGTGCTCGCCGAGATGTTCGCGCCGGGTCGAACGTTGACGGTGCCACTGCCCTGCACGCCGCAGAACATTCCCGTGCTCGGCGACATCATGGTGGGCGATCAGGGCGGCGCGAACTGCACCAGCGAGTCGTGTGGCCGCCAGGACGGCGAGTGCAACACCACCGGGCCGAAGGCCGACGCGCCGGCGAACGTGCAGATCGAGGTGACGGGCTTCTCTCTCATTCCCCGATCACCCGACTCACTCGAGGCGCAGGTTCAACTGTCGGTCGATACCTCGAACCTGCTCATCGCCAGCCGAAGCTCGAACTTCGCGCTCTGTCTGTTCCTCTCGCGAATCAAGTGCGCCGTTCGTTTCGCGACCGCGGCGCCCGCCGGCCAGTCTCCTGACGACAACCGAATCAAGGCGACGGTGAAGTTCTCGATCGATCAGAAGTGGGACAAGTTGTTGGCCTTCTCCATCACCGACATCTCCGGGACCGACGTGTGTGGGGCGAGTGGCGCTCCGCCGGCGCCCGAATGTCTCCAACCCGGCGACATCAGCTTTCCCGGTGGAAACGACCGAAACACCTGCTGCGCGCCATACACCGCTGCGCTGGGAGCGCTCAAAGAGCCGCTGCTCCGCCTCGTCTCTCCGCTGCTGCAGAACCAGATCCGCTCCATTCTCGCTGACCAGTCGTGTCAGTCGTGCGGAGGCATGGGCATGCCACCGTGCCCAACCGTGGGGAACGCCACGTCGGTCTGCCAGGCCAACGTCTGCAAGGACGCCGCGGACAACACCAAGTGCGTGCCGCGCTTCCTCGGCGTCGAAGGTCGCGTGAACCTCGGCGCGACGCTCGGCGCTTTCGGAGCTCCTCCCAACGCCCAGATGGATCTCTCGTTCGCCGCTGGCTCGAGCGTGACGGTCGATCAGGGCCTCTCGTTCGGAACCCGCGTCGGCGTGAAGGCCGTGAACGTCGCGCCCTGCGTCGCTCCGAACGCCGCGCCGCCGATCGTCGCGGTGGCGGCTCCGAACTTCGACATGGAAGCACCCAGTCGCATGCTGCCCGACGGTGGCACGACCCGCGTCTACCACGCGGCCATCGGCCTCTCTTCGCCGTTCCTCAACCTCACCTTCCACGAGGCGCACCAGGCCGGCGCGCTCTGTCTGCAGCTCGACACCAACAACGTCGGCCTCATCAACACGGGCCTGTTCAAGACGTTCCTGCCTTCGCTCGGCAAGCTCGCCACTCGCGACGGCAAAGATGCTCCGATGATGGTGGCCCTGCGGCCCGGCCGTGCCCCCACGATCGTCGTGGGAGAGGGCACCGTCGACCCCGTCACCAAGCGCCCCGTCAAGCCGCTCATCACGCTCGCGCTGGTCGATCTCTCGATCGACTTCTACGCGATGATCGATGACCGCTACGCGCGGCTCTTCACCCTCACCGCCGACATCTCGCTGCCGCTCTCGTTGATCTTCGAAGGTTGCGACAAGGTCACGCCAGCGATCGGTGATCTGAAGATGTTGATCACCAACGTGCGCACCGCGAACAGCGAGATGCTCGCCGAAGATCCCAAGGTGCTCGAAGACCTGATCCCCGCCGTCATCGGGCTCGCTGAGCCGGCCGTCGCTGGAGGCCTCAGCGCGTTCTCCCTGCCCTCACTCGGCAACTTCAAGCTGCGCGTCACGGGCGTGAAGGGCGTCAGCCAGATCGCGGGCACCGAGACCTACAACCACCTCGGCCTCTTCGCTGAGCTGCTGCCGCCGATGGCCGCGTGTGCCGTCACCGCGCCGAAGACGATCGCCACTCTGCGTGCCAGCGAAGTTCCAGCTGCGGGCGAGATGCGGCTCGTCGGCAAGAAGCTGACCTGGCCTGCCGCGCTGCTCGACGTGCAGTCGTTGTCGAAGGACGGAACTGCGACGTTCTCGGTGAAGATCGACGACGGTCTGTGGAGCGAGTTCCTTCCCTCGCAGAACGGGGTGCTCCGGGTCTCGCACCCGCGCTTCCTCATTCAAGGCCAGCACACGATCTCGGTCCGCTCGCGCGTCGAAGAAGATCCGCACGGCATCTCGGAGCCGGTGCAGGTCCCGTTCTTCATCGACTGGGACGCGCCCGAGGTGAAGCTCAGCGTCGATCGCGAGAGCGATCTCGTGATCGTGAAGGCTCGTGACGTGCTCACTCCAGCGGATCAGCTCCAGTACGCGTACGCCGTTGGCGAGGCCGTGCCGGGTCCCTTCGGAGCCGCGCGCGACATCTCCTTGTCGGCCATCGAAGCGCAGGGTGGGGTGCGGGTGCTCGTGAAGGACGCGACCGGAAACGTCGGTGAAGGCCGTTACCGCCCCGCGACGTTCGGCGCGAAGACCACCAGCGACACGACCGTCGAGGTCATCACGCCCATCGCTCCTCAGCAGCAGGGTGGATGCACTGCCGCTCCGGGGTTGTTGGCGCTCGCCGCGCTCGTTTTCTTCCGCCGTCGTCGGTAGGCGACACCACTCGGCTTGCTCTGGACGGAGCTGCTTCTCCTTCGGTGCGACCGTTCGTCGACTGAGCCCGAATCGCGGGGCGGGGCAGGGGCACTGAGGCGTGTGCTCTTCGCGCTCGTCGACTCCTTCGGTTCGTGCGATGCCCGGCGCATGCGTGGCTGGGTCGTGGCGCTCATTCTCGGGCTGGCGTCGACCGCGTTCGCACAGGAGCGCTGGGATCATCAGGGCTCGATCAGTCTGCTCACGGGCTTCGGGCTCGAGGGCCGCACCTCGATCGGTGTTCGCCAGGCTGACTCGGGCGTTCGACTCTTCCCCGAGCTGGGCGCGACGTTCCCGCTCTCGACGCGCTGGCATCTCAAAGGCGCAGGCCGCATCTCGCTGCTCGGCTCCACCATCGGCCTCTCGTTTCTCGCGGGCGTGCGCTCGTTCTACGGCGAGCGCTTCAAGACGTTCTTCGATCTCGATCTCAACGTGCACGCGCTGCCCATCGTCACCATCGGCCCACGCGTCGCGTTCGGCGTGCAGTACGAGCTGCTCAACGTCATCGGTGTGTTCGCGTGCGCTGGCGTTCAGTTCGGCGTCGGTCCCGCAGGGGCGCGCATCGGCTTCGAAGTGATGATCGGCCTGCAGTTCCGCTCGTACCTTCTGGAATGATCAGCTGATCATTCGGGCTGTTTTTTTGACGATTGAGAATCGTGTGCGACCATGTGTGCACCTGTAAGGGAGGACGTACCGCACATGGATGACAACGCCCGTCTCACCTCCGTCGTGTTCCGCCTCAACCGTGATCGCCTCGACGCGCTGAAGGATCTCTCGAAGGAGACGCGAATTCGCCAGAGCGAGTACCTGCGCGAGGCGATCAGCGATCTGCTCGAGAAGTACGAAGAGAAGTTGATGGACTGATCAGGCCACGCCTGATCACGCAGCACAGAAGGGCGGCTCGCGCGGAACACCAGCGCTCGCCAGTCGCTCTTCGCCGGTGAAGGGATCATCGGCAGGCGGGTACTCGACGTTCCACAACACGAGCCCTGCCGCCGGAGCCCGCTCGAGCACTTCAGGTCGAAATGCCGTTGCTCCGCGCGCAATCGCCTCGGCGAACGCGTCCTTCGACCAGCCTCCGCTCGCCACCGCGACCGCGCCGCCGATGAGGTAGCGCACCATGTACCGGCCGAAGCCGTCGCCGCGCAGCCGCACGTCGACCAGGCCTGATGGAGCCTCGACGACCTCGAGGCTCAACACCGTTCGCGGCCGCACCACGCTCGACTTGTCGTGGAACGCGAAGAAGTCGTGCGTGCCCACCGCGAGTGCGAGTGTCTCTCTCAACGCCGCGACGTCGAAGCGCACGCTCCACGCGTCGCGGCTCCAGCGCGCGTCGTCTTTCAACTGCAGCCGGTAGCGGTACTCCTTCGCGCTCGCTTTCCAGTGTGCGTTGAAGTGTGGCGGCGCCGCACGCGCCAGCGCGATACCCACCGTGGTCGGCAGGTGGGCGTTGATGCGCGCCGGCACCTCGTCGATCGCGCCTTCTCCCAGCAGCTTGAACGACAACACCTGCATGCGCGCGTGCACGCCGGCGTCGGTTCGGCCCGTGGCCACCGGATTGCGTTCGAGCCCTGCCGCCCGCATCGCTTCACGCAAGGTCTGTTGAACCGTCGGCCCCTGGGCTTGAGCCTGATAGCCTCTGAACGCGGCGCCGTGATACCAACACCACAGCGCGACGAGTCTGGAGGGAGTGCGGGACATGTCAGACCAGTGGCTCTTCCGTCAGGGCGACCTGATTCTCGGTCCCGTACCCACGAAGGCGCTGGTCGACAAGCTGTTCACCGGTGAGGTGAATGGTCTGACCGAGGTCCAGCTGATGGGCTCGGGCATCTTCCGCAAGCTCCGTGACGTCCCCGAGCTCAAGGTGCACCTCGCCAAGTCCGAGGCGAAGCAGCGCGTCGATGCGCACGCCGAAGCGCACGCGAAGGAGCGTTCGAAGCGCTTGCTCACCATCGTCGGCATCGTCAGTGGCGTGCTCGTCGTCGTCGGTGTCGGCGTCGCGTTTCTCGGCAGCTACCTCGCGGTGCACGGCTCGACCTCGTCGGCCGACGAGCTGGTCTGGGGCGACATCACCATCGACGCTCCGACGGTCACCCGCGCGCAACGCAGCTCTGATGACGAGCTCGTCGACTACAACCCCAGCGGCCGCAAGAACCCGGTCGCGCGCCCGAACCCCAACCCGAACCCGAATCCCAACCCGAACCCCGGAACGCCCAAGCCGAAGATGGGCACCGCCGACACCGACGGGCTCGCGATGGGAGAGGTCGATCAAGACGCGATCAACTCCGTCATCGCCAAGTTCAAGCCGACGCTGATTCCCTGCATCAAGGAAGTGGCGAAGCCCGGCATGCCGCCGACGCAGATTCCGATTCAGTTCACGGTGAACGAGTCGGGCAAGGTCTCGAAGGTGTGGGTCGACAACCCGGACTTCAAGTCGGGCCCCCTGCCCGAGTGCCTCATGAAGGAGCTGCAGAAGTGGCCGTTCAAGGCCCAGGGCACCAGCGCTTCGGTCGGCTTCGCGTTCAACATCGGCAAGAAGGGTTGAAAGCCGCGCCGCTGTCTGGTTCACAGGCGGGGCATGGCGAACGTCGAACAAGAGCTGGAGCGTAAGGCGATGTCCGTTCCTCCCGGCTCGTTCCGCCAGGCGGTGGTGCTCGCCGCGAAGCGCTTCAAGTCGTCGTGGGTCGAGCTGGGCAAGCTGCTCACGAAAGTGCGCAACGAGGGCACCTTCCAGGACTGGGGCTACCCGACGTTCGAGGCGTACTGCCTCGCCGAGCTGCGCATTCGCAAAGGCACCGCCGACAAGCTCACCAAGGGCTACTCGGTGATGAACAAGTACGAGCCCGAGCGGCTCGAGTCGCCCGACATCGCGGAGTCGGCTCCGGCGTTCGAGGTGGTCGAGGTGCTCGCGCAGGCCGAAGATCGCGGCCAGCTCTCGGCCCAGGAGTACAAGTCGATTCGCGACTCCATCTGGAACCAGGAGAAGCCGACCAGCGAGCTGCGGCGCGATCTCGTCGAGCGGTTTCCTGCTCCCGAAGGCGAAGGCCCCTCTGACGCCGCGAACGTGAAGCGCCTGTGGCAGCAGACCAAGCGGCTGGCCGCCGAGCTTCGGGCGAACAAGAAGATCCCCCGCGCGCTGGTCGAACGGGCCGATGCGCTCGCGCAGGATCTCGAAGAGGTCGTCACGCAGAAGGCCGAAGCCTGAACGCGTCACGAATCTGACGTGCCCACCCGGTCGGTGGTGGTGCCCCGCAAATGGGGCGTTGCTAGAGTTTTCTTCGTGCGGCACCTGCGGTTACAGTCGATGTCTCAGGGTCGCAGCGTCTGGAGGACGGTTTGAAGAAGGGTGAGCACCACGTCAACCTGTCCTGTTCGTTCTGCGGCAAGTCGCAGCGCGAGGTCCGTAAGCTGATCGCGGGCCCCACCGTCTACATCTGCGACGAGTGCATCAAGCTCTGCAACGACATCATCGCGGAAGAGAACGAGAAGGAAGAAGCGCGCCCGCAGGTCAGCCTGCCGACGCCGATGGAGATCAAGACCTTCCTCGACGACTACGTCGTGGGTCAGGACTTCGCCAAGCGCGTGCTCGCGGTGGCCGTCTACAACCACTACAAGCGCATCTATCAGCGCAAGCCGGCGCAGCGTCCGCGGCCCGGCATGAAGCTGCCCGGCCCGGAGGATGTCGAGCTCTCGAAGTCGAACATTCTGCTGATCGGGCCCACGGGCTCGGGCAAGACGCTGCTCGCCCAGTCGCTCGCGCGCTTCCTCAACGTGCCGTTCACCATCGCCGACGCCACGAGCCTCACCGAGGCCGGCTACGTCGGTGAAGACGTCGAGAACATCATTCAGAACCTGCTGCACAACGCCGACTACGACGTCGAGAAGGCGGCGCGCGGCATCGTGTACGTCGACGAGATCGACAAGATCGCCCGCAAGAACGGCGACACGCCCTCGGCCACGCGCGACGTCGGTGGTGAAGGCGTGCAGCAGGCGCTGCTGAAGATCATCGAAGGCACCCGCGCCAACGTCACGCCCCGCGGCGGCAAGAAGTACAACCAGCAGGAGTACATTCAGGTCGACACCTCGAACATCCTCTTCATCTGCGGTGGCGCCTTCCACGGCATCGAGCAGGTGATTCGCCGTCGCACCGGCGAGAAGGGCATCGGCTTCGGCGCGTCGATCGAGTCGAAGGAAGAGCGCAGCGTCGGCGAGCTGCTCCGCCTGGTCGAGCCCGACGATCTGATGAAGTTCGGCATGATTCCCGAGTTCATCGGCCGTCTGCCCGTGCTGGCGACGCTGAACGATCTCAAAGAAGACGATCTCGTCACCATTCTCACCGAGCCGAAGAACGCGCTCACCAAGCAGTACCAGAAGCTCTTCGAGATGGAGAAGGTGAAGCTCCAGTTCACGAAAGAGGCGCTGCGCGCGATCGCCAAAGAGGCGCTCCGTCGGCACTCGGGAGCACGTGGGCTTCGCGCCATCATGGAAGACGCGATGCTCGACATCATGTACGACATCCCCTTCCGCGAGGGCGTGAAGGAATGCCGCATCACCGAAGGCGTCGTGATGAAGAAGGAAGGGCCGCAGATCTTCTTCGAGAAAGAGAAGAAGTCGGCCTGAGCCGCGCTGCACCGCTCGTTCTCGCGGCGCTTTTTCTGGCCGCCTGCCCTCGCACCTCGACACCGGTCGCGACCGAACCTGTCGATGCGGGCGCGTGTGTCTGCGCCGCCGCGACTGCTCCGAAGCTGCCTGCCAAACCCGTTCGCGCGAACGAGCCGACCTCGGAGCTGCACGACGTTCATCCATTGGCCGTCTGCGACGCGAAGGGCCAGGACCCGCTCGCGGCGGCGCAGAAGTTCGCCGACGACGACAAGTGGGAGCCCGCCCTTTCGTGTGCCGCGCAGGCCTCGGCGCTGATGCCCGATGAGCCGCTCGCGCACGCTGAACGCGGCCGGGCGTTGATCGCGCTGGATCGCCTGGACGAAGCCAAGCTCGCCTACGCACGCGCGCTCGCGCTCGATCCCCAATCGCTCGAGGGCTTGCTGGGCGCGGCGCATCTGTACGCAGTCGTGATGCCGTCCTCTCGTGAGGTCGACGAGCTCGGGGTCATCTACGCAGAGCGAGGCTTCGCCCTGGCTTCGGTCGAGACCGAGGGAGCGCTCGTCGATCGCGACATGGCGCTCGAGTTCGCGCGCATCGCTGCCATGGCCCTGAACGACGTCGGCCGCAACGCCGACGCGATCGAACGCGCCGACTTCGTGCTCTCACGCGTGAAGGACGATCCCGAAGCCGCGTTCGAGCGCGCGGTGGCGTTGTTCGAGCGCTGCGAGTTCGACGACGCGAAGGCTGCCTTCCAGAAGCTCGTCACCGACAAGACGCGTTCGGCGCACGCGCACTACCACCTCGCGTTGCTGCTCGAGCGCGAGGGCAAGCAGCTCGAGGCCGACAAACACTTCGCGAAGGCGCAGAAGTTCTCGCCCGAGCAGTTCTGGGCGCCGGTGATTCTCACGATGCCCGAGTTCGAGGCTGAGCTGCAGAAGCTCATCGACGCGCTCGAGCCCGAGGTGAAGCGCGATCTCGCCAACGTGCCCATCAAGGCGGAGGACATTCCGCAGCTGGCCGATCTCACGACGGGTGAACCGCCGCTCTCGCCGACGATTCTGGGCCTCTTCCGCGGGCCGCCGCTGCAGGAGCAGTGCATCGCCTCCGATGGCGACCCGTGCCGCTCGGTCGCGCTGTACCGGAAGAACCTGGGCCGCGCGGTGAAGACCCGTGAAGAGCTGATTCAACAGATGCGCGTCACGTTGCTGCACGAGATCGGTCACCTGCGCGGCGAAGACGACGG
Organism: Archangium gephyra; assembly: GCA_943370055.1. Classification (GTDB taxonomy): domain Bacteria; phylum Myxococcota; class Myxococcia; order Myxococcales; family Myxococcaceae; genus Xiheimicrobium; species Xiheimicrobium gephyra_A. The sequence goes on along the minus strand of CALRPN020000047.1, from coordinate 10,172 downwards.
CGAACTGGCAGCGCGAGGGCTCGAATGAAGACGGCGGTCGTTCAGGTCAGCCTCAAGGCCGCGAAGTCGGTGCGCCAGGGCTACCCGTGGGTGTGGCGGCAGGAGCTCGAGTCGCTCCCCAACGACCTTCCGCCGGGCGCGCTGGTCGACGTCGTCGATGGGCAGAAGAACGCGCTCGGGCAGGCGTTCGTGGCGACGAAGTCTCCGCTCGCGTTGCGGTTCGTCTCACGAAAGCTCGCGGCAGAAGAGAAGGTCGATGACGCCTTCTGGAAGCGACGCTTCGAACTCGCGCTGGGGCGCCGCAGCAGCCTGAAACGTCGGGACGCGTACCGCCTCGTCCACTCCGAAGCCGATCTCGTGCCGGGGCTGATCGTCGATCGGTATGGACCTGCGCTGACAGTCCAGACGCTGAGCGAAGGCGCTGACGTGCGGAAGACGCGCTGGGCCGAGCTGCTGCGCGAAGTGACGGGCGCCTCGCTGATCGTCTGCCGCGACGATGCTTCGGGCCGCGACTTCGAAGGGCTCTCACGTGAGACGAAGGTGCTCAGCGGCGGCGGCCCAACGCTGGTGCGCTACCACGAGGGCGAATCGGAGCTCGAGATCGACCTGCTCGCCGACTCGAAGACCGGCTCCTTCCTCGATCAGCTCGACAACCACCTGCGCGCGGGAGAGCTCGCGAAGGGCAGGGCGCTCGACACGTTCAGCTATCACGGTGGGTTCGCGCTCGCGCTCGCGCGCAGCTGCAGCTCGGTCATTTCGGTCGAGCAGGACCCCGATGCGGCCAACCGCGCACGCGCGAACATGACGCGCAACGGGCACACGCACGTCGAGGTGCAGACCGCGAACGCCTTCGACGTGCTGCGAACCTTCGCCGATCGCGGCGAGCAGTTCGACACGGTGGTCATCGATCCACCCGGGCTCGCCAAACGCAAGGAGGGCATGGAGACCGCGAAGCGCGCGTACCACGAGCTCAACGTGCGGGCGTTCAAGCTGCTCGCGCCCGAGGGCCTGCTGGTGACGTGTTCGTGCTCGGGCAAGCTGCAGCGCGACGCGTTCGACGAGGTCGTGCTCGAGGCGGCGGCCGACGCGAAGCGAACGGTGCAGGTGCTCGAACGTCGCGGCGCAGGCATCGATCACCCCGTGCTGCCGGGTCTGCCCGAGACCGAGTACCTGAAGGCCTGGTTCCTGCGCGTGCTGTAACGCGAGGCTTGGTGGTTTGCGGAGCGACCGACTTCGCCAGGCGCTGCTCACTGAAAGCATGGTTCCAGCAGGACGTGCTTGGTGGCGGGATTGCGCGCGCTGCCGAGACCGGCGGAGCGGTCGTGTGCGGCCTGTGGTTTCGGTTGGCCATGACGTCCGACGGAATGGTGCCTTTCCTCGCGCCGCTCTCAGCTCACGAGATGCACACCCTCGCTCCCCTTCCGCGAACCGTTCTCCGCTGGGACGCTCGCCTGAGCCTCGTCATCTCGACCGTCGGTCTCCTTGCCGCTCCCCTCGAAGCCGACCTGACCGGGCTCCCAGCCGCATTCATTCGTGGCGCTGCGGTCGTGTTGCTCCCGTACGCCGTGGCGGGCCTGGTGGTGAGCCGGCTGAACCGGGTGCCTCGTGCTGCCGTGTGGACCCTGGCGGGCTTCAACGGCGCCTGGGCGCTGGCGACACTGCTGCTGTCACGTGCGTTCACTCCGACGCTCGCTGGCGTGGGCCTGCTCGGCGCAAACGTGCTGTTGCCGGCCGCGGTCGGAACCGTGCTCGCGAAGGCGGTGCGTGCGGAGCTCGTCAGCCCTTGAGGCCGAGCTCTTTTTTCAGGCGCGCCGTCAGCTCGAAGTACACCTGCCGCGGGAAGCCCACGTTCAAGATGTGGAAGTCCTTCTTCGACAGCCCCACGCAACCGAAGCAGTAGGTGCAGTCGGACAGGTTGCGGCTGAAGACGACGTACGCGCTCGAGGTGCAGTTCTCGCTCTGCACGCAGTACGCGCAGCCGTGCAGCGACTTCGAGTCGACGCAGTGGGTGCAGTTGTTACAGAGCTCGCAACGAATGCAGTGGGTCGACGCGTAGCAGGCCTCGCAGCCCTCGCAGAACATGCAGTTCGCGCAGCGCACGCACTCCTTGCAGGCGTAGCTGCCGGGGTTGCCGGGGTCGGCCGTGAACGACTGCGTGAGGCGGTTCAGCTCTTCGAGGAAGTGCCGGCGATCGAGTGAGGCGATCAGCTGGCGAGCATCGTCGGGCTCTGGGGTCTTCTTCGTGTCGCGGGCCACGCGCGGAGTATTCCTCACCTCGCGGCCCTGACGAAGAATCATCCGCCAGCGCCGATGCAGTAGCCCGTCCAGGTGCTGCCGTCGGTGGGTGTGGGTCCGCGGCTGCTGTCGCCGATGGGAATGCAGCGCTTGCCGAGTGGAGAGTCGGGGCACGTGCAGAATCGGTCGGCGGGGCAGCTCCCGTAGCCGTCGCCGCACGGGTACTGACACGACTGGTTGTCGTTGTCGTTCGTGTCGAGCATGCAGACCATCGGCTTCGCGCAGTCGGCCGACGACAGGCACCACGCGCCGACGTGCGTTCCACAGGCCGAGAGAACCATCACTCCGAGAATCAAGACCGTTCGCATGGCCCGCCGACTGGCAATCGACGTGCCGTGCAAGGCGCGGCCGCGAACCGGTTGAGTCCTCTCGCGTGGAGTGTCGGCACTCCGGCGATCAGCGACACCGATGTCATTCCAGCGCGCGCACGAACGCCGACACGGCCGTCACGACCGCGGCCGGCTTCTCGATGTGCGGCGCGTGCCGGCAGCCCGACAACGTCACCAGCTCGAGGTGCTTCACCAGCCCAGCCAACCGCTCGAGGTGGGCGCTCGCCGTGAAGGAGTCGTTCTCGCCGCGCAGGCCAAGCGCCGGGCACGTCACGCCGCGAGCGAAGTCGTCCATCTGCCACTTCTGAAAGGCGGGGCCGCTCCACAAGGTCGCCCACTGCTCGAAGGTGCGATCGGGATCGCTCGTGGTGGAGTTGAGCGAATCGGGCAGGCCGCGCTTGTAGAGCTTGCGCACTTCGAGCCGCAGCGCATCGTCGACGAAGAGCAGGGGAGAGAGCGCCACCACGCCTTCGACCGGCATCGAGGCCGCGCCAGCGTGAATGAGGGCGATGCTGCCGCCTTCCTGGAAGCCCAGCAGAATCACCTTCTCGAGCCGCAGTGCGGAGCGGAGCAGCGGCAGCACGTCGAGTGCCTCGTGCTCGAGATAGCCGGCGCTGAGCGGGGTCGAGAGGGCCTCCGATTCTCCCCAGCCCAACCGCGAGTATGCGTAGACGCGGCGATCGGTCGCTTCGGCGAGCCTGCGTGGAAAGTCTCCCCAGCCCTTGGCGTGACCCACGGCCTCGTGAAGGAGGAGGATTGGCGCTTTCTCCTCGCCCGACCCCCACCACGCGTACTCGTACGAGAACTCGTTGACCCGTATCGACGGCATGCCCGCCGCCAGCATGGCAAAGGCCCGCCCGGTTTGCCCGCCCATCGCGCAACCGGCTGCGTTACAAGCCGCCCGCCGTGGATCTGTCGCATCTCAACCCCCCGCAGCGAGAGGCTGTGCTCACGACCGAGGGGCCGTTGCTCGTGCTCGCCGGCGCCGGCTCGGGGAAGACGCGCGTCATCACCCATCGCATCTGTCACCTGCTCGACAACAAGGTGCCGGCGCGCGCGATTCTCGCGGTGACGTTCACGAACAAAGCCGCCGCCGAGATGAAGGAGCGCGTGGTTCACATGGCCGGCCAGCGCGCACTCGGCGTGACGCTGTCGACCTTTCACGCGTTCGGCGCCGAAGTGCTGAAAGCACATCTGCCGAAGCTCGGCTGGCCGAAGAAGTTCGCCATCGTCGACACGGGCGATCAGATCGCGCTCGTGCGTCGGGCGATGCGGGATCGCAACGTCGACGACAAGGTCTTCGACCCGCGCAAGGTGCTCACGCTGATCAGCCGCGCCAAGAACTCGGGCATCGAGCCGCAACCGAAACCCGAAGGGCAGGGCGACGATCTCGACCTGGTGGCGCACCTCGTCTTCCCGCTCTACCAGCTCGCGCTGAAGGCCCAGGGCGCCGTCGACTTCGACGATCTCATCGTGTTTCCGTCGCGCATCTTCACCGAGTTCCCCGAGGTGAAGCGCGATTACCAGAAGCGCTTTCGCTACATCATGGTCGACGAGTTCCAGGACACGAACCGTGCCCAGCTCGACGTGCTCAAACACCTCGGTGAAGCGCACGGCAACGTCTGCGCCGTCGGCGACGACGATCAGTGCATCTACTCGTGGCGTGGCGCCGAGGTGCGCAACATTCTCGAGTACGAGCGCTTCTTCCCGGGCGGCAAAGAGGTGCGGCTCGAGCAGAACTACCGCTCCACCGGCGTGATCCTCGATGGCGCCAACGCGGTCATCGAGAAGAACCCGCTGCGGCGCCCCAAGCGCATGTGGACGGATCTGAAGGGCGGGCCGAAGCTCAAGCTCGTCTCGGCGCCGAGCGAAGAAGAAGAAGCGCGTTACGTGGGGCGCGAGATCAAAGACGCCATCGCCGCCGGCTTTCCCGCTGACGAGATCGCCGTGCTGTACCGAACCAACGGTCAGGCGCGCCCCGTCGAGGAATCACTGCGCGAGAAGGACATTCGCTACGAGGTGATCGGCGGCACCGAGTTCTTCGATCGCCGCGAGGTGCGAGACGTCATCGCGTACTTCAAGCTCATCGCGAACCCGAAGGACGAGTCGTCACTGCTCCGCATCGTCAACGTGCCCGCGCGAGGCATCGGCGACGTCACCATGGAGCGCATCACCGCCTGGGCCGTGAAGAACGAGGTGCCCTTGTGGAAGGCGCTCGAGCAGGCCTCCGAGATTCCCGAGGTTCCGCAGGGCGCTCCCGAGAAGGTGGCTGAGTTCATCGGGCTGGTGGAGCGCTATCGCCGCGCCTTCAACAAAGGAAACCTCGCGCACGTCACCCGCGAACTGCTCGCCGAGATCGACTTCGTGGGGGCCGCGAGACAGCACGCTCCGTCGGCGGCGTCGGCTGATCGCAAAGCCAAGGCCGTCGCGCAGGTCATCGACTCCCTCGAGGCCTACGAGAAACGCGAAGGCCCCAAGGCCAGCCTGCTCACGTACCTGAACCGGCTCGCGCTCGACACGAAGGACGACGAAGACGAGGCCCAGCACCAGATGGGTCGCGTGACGTTGATGACGCTGCACGGCGCCAAGGGGCTCGAGTGGCGGCTGGTGTTCCTGATGGGGCTCGAAGAAGACCTGCTCCCGCATTCGGGCATGCAGGGCGAGCTGCCCAACCCCGAAGAGGAGCGCCGCCTCTGCTACGTCGGCATGACCCGCGCGCGGGAACGCCTCGTGATGACCCGCGCCACGGTACGCATCAAGCGAGGGCGCGATGTGCCCCGAACGCCGAGCCGGTTCCTTCAGGACATTCCCGAAGATCTGTGTGAAATCATCGATCTGGAGGCGGTGCCCGAAGGCCCTCCGACCGACAAGGAGCAGAACTTCTTCGCGTCGCTGCGAGAACGGCTGAAGGGTGCTGCGCCCGCTCCTGCACCGCGAACGCCAGATCCTCGGAACGGGTCTTGACACCCCCTGTCGGCACAGGTAGCAGAGCCGCCCTTTCCAGCCTTGCGCGTGATCCGCGTGGGGCCACACCAGCAAGGTTCAACATGCCGCACCAGAGGACGTACAGCGCGAAGGCGAAGGACATCCAGCGCGCGTGGCACCTCGTCGACGTCGACGGGAAGATTCTTGGCCGCGTTGCCACCCAGATCGCGACCCTGCTCAAGGGCAAGCACAAGGCGATGTACACGCCGTCGATCGACACGGGCGATCACGTGGTCGTCATCAACGCCGAGAAGGTGAAGATCTCGGGCAACAAGCCCAGCCAGAAGCTCTACCACCGTCAGCCGCGCGCTGGTTTCCCCGGCGCCCTCAAGACGACCGACTACCAGACGCTGCAGAAGCGTCACCCCGAGGACATCATCGTGAACGCGGTCTCGCGCATGCTGCCGCGCAACGCGCTCGGCCGGCAGATGATGACCAAGCTCAAGGTCTACGCGGGCGACAAGCACCCGCACGTGGCCCAGAAGCCTGCCGCTCGCGCGGTCAAGGCCTGAACCAATTTCACTTTAGGGAACGGAAGAGAACACCATGGCGAAGTCAGGCACTGACGGTTTCTACGCTACCGGCCGCCGCAAGGAAGCCACTGCCCGCGTTTGGGTGAAGGCTGGCACGGGTTCGGTCATCATCAATGGCCGTCCGATGAACGAGTACTTTGGCCGTGAGACGTCCATCATGGTCATCAACCAGCCCCTCCAGGTGCTGGAGCAGCTCGGCAAGATCGACATGACGGTGAACGTGCGCGGTGGTGGCCTCTCGGGCCAGGCCGGTGCGATTCGTCACGGTCTCTCGCGCGCCCTCACGCGCATGAACCCCGATCACCGCAGCCCGCTGAAGAAGGCCGGCTTCCTCACCCGCGATGCTCGCGCGGTCGAGCGTAAGAAGTCGGGTCAGCCCGGCGCCCGCAAGCGCTTCCAGTTCAGCAAGCGCTGAGCGCTGTCTCAGGCTCCTGCCTGTCGAAACGTCGTGGGTCTCCGTCACACACGGAGGCTCGCGACGTTTTCGTTTTTTCACACGTCCGCTGCTGCTGGATTCGTGGAAGCGGCTGACGTGAGTCCAGTGTTAGGCTTCGCGAGCACATGGAACTCAACGAGATTCTGCAGATCGCCCTTCGCGGTGGAGCGTCGGACATTCACCTGAAGGCCGGCCTTCCCCCGATGTTCCGTGTCGATGGCTCGTTGGTGCCCCTCAAAGACGGCAAGCGACTCCCTCCCGAAGAGGTGGCGCGCATGGCCTTCGGCATCATGAACGAGTTCCAGAAAGAGAAGTTCAAGACCTCGAACGAGGTCGACCTCGCGTACGGCGTGCCCGGCCTCGGCCGCTTCCGCGTCAACGTCTTCCAGCAGCGCGGCACCATCGGCGCGGTGCTTCGAGTCATTCCCTTCAAGATTCAGTCGATCAAGGAGCTCACGCTTCCGCCCGTGCTCGAGAAGATCTCGCTCGATGAGCGCGGCCTCATTCTCGTCACCGGCACCACCGGCTCGGGCAAGTCGACCACGCTCGCCGCGATGATCGATCACATCAACTCGACCGAGACGAACCACATCATCACCGTCGAAGACCCGATCGAATTCCTCATTCGCGACAAGCGCTCGATCGTGAATCAGCGGGAGATTGGGGTGGACACGCTCTCGTTCCACCAGGCCCTCAAGAGCGCGCTGCGGCAGGACCCCGACGTGATTCTCGTCGGCGAAATGCGAGACATGGAGACCATCGAGACTGCGCTGCTGGCGGCCGAGACGGGCCACCTCGTGATGTCGACGCTGCACACGCTCGACGCGACCGAGACGATCAACCGCATCATCTCGGCGTTCCCGCCGCACCAGCAGAAGCAGGTGCGCATTCAGCTCGGCAGCGTGCTGCGCGCGGTCGTCTCGCAGCGCCTCGTCCCTCGCGCCGATGGCAAGGGCCGTGTTGCCGCCGTCGAGATCATGAAGACGACCGCTCGCATCAAGGAGCTCATCGAGGACAAGGACCGCACGAAGGAGATCGCCGACGCCATCGCTCAGGGCAACGTCGCCTACGGCATGCAGACGTTCGATCAGTCGCTCATGCAGCTCGTGCGGCAGGGCCTGATCACCTACCAGGAGGCGTTGCGGCAGGCGTCGAACCCCGACGACTTCGCGCTGCGCTACCAGGGCGTCAGCTCGACGGCCGACTCCAAGTGGGATGGCTTCGATCAGAAGCAGGGCGAAGATCGCGCGGTGCCCGGCTCGATGGCCTACGTGCAGCAGATGAACGCCAAGGCGCCGGCCGCAGCTGCGCCAGGTGCTGCGCCGACTGGAGCCTCACGCGCGAACCTGCAGCCCGTGGGTGGCGCACCGGTGACGACGCCGGCAGCTCCGCAGCAGGCGGTTCGTCCTGCGGCTCCGGCACCTGCGCCGGCGCCCGCTGCACCGAAACCAGCGACGGACGACGACTTTCAGATCGAACGGTTCTGACCTCTCCGATGCGGTGCGTTCCGCGAGAGTGTCATCGAGGCTCGTGAGCGAAGTCGACATGCGCCGACTGCTCGAAGGTCGGCGAGGCGAGCTCGATGAGCAGCGACTGGGCGGTGTTGTCGGCTGTGCGCTCGCCCGTGGCCGAGGTGCGGGATGGGCCGATCCGCAAGCACAGCCACCACTGCTTTCGGCGGAGTGATGCGTGGGACGGCCTCGACGCCGGAAGCCGTTCAGGGCTCGGACCAGGCTTCGAACGCGGTCGTCCCGAACTCGAGGCCTGAGCGAAGGTGGGCCAGGTACTTCGCGTCGGTCACCTGCACCTCGAGATCGAAGTGGTGCAGGCGTTCCCACGCAGCCTTCATGAACGCCCACCCTCCCTGAGCCTCGAGGGGCTCGATCTCGAGCCGCCGTGCGCTCAACGCGTCGTCACCCACCTCGTTGAAGCGGGCGAGCAGCTTCGTCTTCGCGACGACCTGAGGCGCGACCTTCGCGTGCCACGCTCCCTCCCACGGCTGTGGGTCTGGAAACTCGTCGAGGAGCGGCGTGTTCGCTGACTCCACGGCCTCGGCGATGGCCTTCTGCCTCGTCGCCTCGTCAGCTGGTGTGTCTCTGGGCAGGTGGCGTGAGTCGCTCGCACGGCCCTTCGCGTCGATGAGCAGGTACAGCGCGAACGATCGGCCGGTGCAGCAGTCGTCGTAGCCGCCCGCGAAGCCGGTGAGACAGTGAAAGACAGCGGTCGTTCCTTCGACCCGCCCAACGCGGACGTAGAAGCAGTCGCTCGACATGAAGCCTCCTGAAGTCAGTGGGACGCGCGACGGCGCGCTGCTTCGAGGACGACGGCGAGCAGCATCGTTTTGCGTGTCGCTCCACGGCCTTCGACCAGCGGGCGCAGCGCCGACAACAGATCGTGCGCTTCCTGGGTGCTGAGCGCGCGCTTCTTCGACCCGCGGCCGGCGTGCGAGACGATGAGCGAGAGCTCTCCGGTCACCGCATCGAGCACCACGTCGACCGACTCCGCGTCCGTCTTTCCGGCGACGAGAATCACGCGGCCGAGATCGCTCACCGAGCGCAGCGTGAACGTCTCGAGGCGGGTGGGGAAGATGGCGTCGTTGAGCCCGACCAGCACGAGGCCCGCTTCGCCGTCGTCCCACGGCACGGTCTGCTGGTAGCGGCGCAGGGCCGAGGCGAGATCCTTCAGGTCCGTCCGCGACAGCTCACGAACATCGTCGTCTTCGATCAACTGGAACTCGCCGCTGCCCTCGACGTAGCGAACGTCGACCTCCCTGCTGCCGATGATGGCGCTGACGACGTGCTCGCCGCTGAAGGTCCCGCGCTCGTCTTGAACGGGGAGCACCCTCGCGATGCGGGCCTCGTTGAAGGTTCGGCGTCTCTTCGGAAATCGCAGCTCGTCGGAAGAGTCGGAGTGCATGAGGAAGTCGTTCACCAGTGCCCGGATGTTCGCCGTGGCTTCACACCAATCGCGTCAATGGGTGGACACCTCGCGCCAATCGCACGTGAAAACCATCGTTTGCCGAAGGTTGTGCGCCTCCAACGCGCTGCGGAACCCACTTTTCGAGCCGGTGTCAGAACCGTCACTGCAGCGGCGGCCGGCCGTTGCGCGTTCAACCCCACGTCGAAGGAGTGTCCGCCCATGCCCGAGGCCAGCCCCCGTCCGTCTTCTGATGCCCTGCCAGCGAAGGTCTCGATCGCGTGGGGCTCGACGCTGCTTGATGTTCGTCACCTGACGCCAGGCGCACGCTGGGAGCTGAACGATCTTCGCGTCGAGGCGACCGCCGAAGGCACGCGGGTGTTGGCTGGTGACGAGGTGCTGCTGGCCGCCGGCGTCGGAGAGCGGGTCTCGAAGTCGCTGGGTGGACTGGACGTCACCATCGAGCCACCGTTCGCGACCGAGTTGGTGAAGAGCGACGGCTCGGACCTCGACGTGCGCTTCTTCAAGATCACCGCCATCTGCCTGATGGTCTTCTTCGCGATCGTGGCCTCGTTCATCCTCACGCCGACCGACGGCATGGTCGACGGCGACATCTTCGGTGGCCCGGCCGTGAAGCTGACCGTCGCGCTGCCGCCCGAGAAGACGATCATCAAGAAG
>CALRPN020000046.1:0-82884 GCA_943370055.1 Archangium gephyra | reverse complement strand
CTTCAGCCGGTGGTTCTGCCTCGGCCGGTGGTTCCGCCTCGGCCGGTGGTTCCGCCTCGGCCGGCGGTTCTGCGTCGGCCGGTGGTTCTGCGTCGGCTGGCGGTTCTGCGTCGGCCGGTGGTTCTGCGTCGGCTGGCGGTACTGCCTCGGCTGGCGGTTCTGCTTCGGCCGGTGGTTCTGCGTCTGCCGGTGGTTCTGCCTCGGCCGGTGGTTCTGCCTCGGCCGGTGGTTCTGCCTCGGCCGGTGGTTCTGCGTCGGCCGGTGGTTCTGCGTCGGCCGGTGGTTCTGCGTCGGCCGGTGGTTCTGCGTCGGCCGGTGGTTCCGCATCCGCGGGTGGTTCTGCCTCGGCGGGTGGTTCTGCGTCGGCCGGTGGTTCCGCGTCCGCCGGTGGTTCCGCAGGCGGATCCGCTGCACTCGCGAACGGCGCCTCCTGCTCCTCGGCCACCCAATGTCAGAGCGGCTCATGCGTCGACGGCGTCTGCTGCAACACTGCCTGCACTGGCACCTGCGCCGCCTGCGTCGCGACGAAGACCGGCCAGGCGAACGGAACGTGTGCACCGGTCAGCAGCGCAACCGACCCGGACAACGAGTGCGACGGAGCAGTCACCTCATGCAACACGGGCGTCTGCAACGGGCTTGGCGCGTGCGCTCCATTGCCGAACTCGACGATCTGCCGGTCGCCGGCCGGCCCCTGCGACGCGCCCGACTTCTGCAGCGCCGGAGCCTGCCCTCCCGACGCGTACCAACCAGCGACCATCACCTGCCGCGCCTCGGCCGGAGCCTGCGACCTCGCCGAGACCTGCACGGGGAACTCGGCCGCCTGCCCAACCGACAGCTTCGCCACGTCGACGGTCGTCTGCCGTGCATCGACCGGAGCCTGTGATCTCGCCGAACAATGCAGCGGCGCCTCAGCGCAGTGCCCCACCAACGCCCTGGCGACAGCAGGCACGGTCTGTCGTGCTTCGGCCGGCATCTGCGATCTCGCCGAGACCTGCAACGGAACCTCGGCCCAGTGCGGCAACGACGGACGCGTCGCCAACGGTGTCGTTTGCCGCGCGGCGAACGGCACCTGTGACGTCGCTGAGTCGTGCAACGGCGGCACGGCCTGCCCGGCAGACGTCCTGCAACCTGCCAGCACCGTCTGCCGCGCGGCAGTGGGAACCTGCGACGTCGCAGAGCTCTGCTCCGGCACCGCCGCAGCCTGTCCCTCCGACACGCTTCTGACGGCGGGCACCGTGTGTCGAGCGACCGCGGGCGCTTGCGATCAGAGCGAAACCTGCAACGGCACCAGCGGTGTCTGCCCGAGCGACACGTTCCTCAGCGCGTCGACGCAGTGCCGCCCCTCGACCGGCATCTGCGATCAGGCCGAGTCGTGCACAGGCTCGAGCGCGGCCTGCCCAACCAACGGCTTCGCCTCGAACTCGACCGTCTGCCGCGCCTCGACGGCGCCCTGTGATCGCGCCGAGACCTGCACGGGCACGACAGGCGCCTGCCCAGCCGATGGGCTCGAAACCGCTGGCACCGTGTGTCGGGCCTCGGCTGGCATCTGCGACCAAACCGAGGTCTGCAACGGCGCCTCGAGCGCGTGCCCCACCGACCAGTTCGTCGGACCTGGTGCCGTCTGCCGCCCGACCGCCGGGCCGTGTGACATCGCTGAGAACTGCTCTGGAACCGCCGCTGCGTGCCCCAACAACAACTTCCTCACGGCGACGTCCTTCTGTGGCGCAGCCAACGCCTGGCGCTGCCCGGGGTTGTCAGCCAGCTGCCCCACGACCTGCACCATGGGCTCTCAGTGCAACGAGCCGAACAGGGCGATCTGCAACAACGGCAGCTGCACTGACACGAAGACCATCTTCATCACGACCACCCAGACCGACGGCAACCTGGGCGGTCTCGCAGGAGCCGACGCGCTCTGTCAGTCCGAGGCGACGAGCGCTGCCTACTCGGGAACCTTCAAGGCCTGGCTCTCGACCTCGGGCACTGGCGGGCAGAGCGCCGCGCAGCGAATGGTGCAGCACAACCTGCCGTACGTGCGCTTCAACCGGAACAAGATCGCCGACAACTTCGCCGATCTCGTCGACGGTTCCCTCGACGTCTCGATCTTCTACACGTGGCAGGGGCTCCAGGTGACTGGGCCGGTGTGGACGGGCACGATCCAGAACGGCGCCGCAGCGGCCAGCACCTGTAACAACTGGACGAGCGCGACCTCGACCGTGAACGGCCTCACGGGGCTCTCGTCGACCACCGACATGACGTGGTCGAACAACCTGCTCACCGCCTGCAACGCCGGCAACCCGCGGCTGATCTGCATCGAGCAGTGAAATGCCGAAAAAACCCGGTCGTTGATCGACTTCCTGTATTGAAGGACCCACAGCAGCATCTGGGTGCGGCTCGTAGCCGCAGGGTCATGGGTGGTCGGGCCGCCACCTGCCGGGATTCCGGCAGGGAGCCGCATGTCGACCTCGTCTGTTCCACCCGAAGCCTGGGCGCCGCTGATGCGCGCGGCTCGTCTTGCGACGCGTCCACTCGAGCGCTTCCTGCGAATCGAAGCGGCGAGCGGCATTCTGTTGCTCGTGACCGCCGCGCTCGCGCTCGGGTGGGCGAACTCCCCGTGGGCCGAGTCGTACCTGCACCTGTGGCACGCGCCGGTGGGGCTGCGGGTCGGCGCCTTCGCGCTCGAGCGCAGCGTGGAGTGGATCGTCAACGACGGGCTGATGGTGATCTTCTTCTTCGTCGTCGGCCTCGAGATTCGTCGGGAGATCCACCACGGAGAGCTGTCTGAGCTGCGGCGGGCGGCGCTCCCGCTCGCGGCCGCGCTCGGCGGAATGATCGTACCCGCGCTCGTCTACCTCGCCTTCGCTGGAGCATCGGCCACCCGCTCGGGCTGGGGCGTCCCGATGGCGACGGACATCGCGTTCGCCGTGGGCATTCTCACGCTGCTGGGCTCCCGTGTTCCTCCGGCGCTGCGGGTGCTGCTGCTCGCGCTCGCCGTCATCGACGACCTCGGCGCGATCGTCGTGATCGCCCTCTTCTATTCCGACGGCATCTCGTGGGTCGGCCTGGCGATCGCCGCGGCAGGCCTCGCGGTCATCTTCGTCATGCAGCGGCTCGGCGTTCGCGCGAAGGCGGCCTACGTCGTTCCAGGCGTCGTGATCTGGGCGGGTGTGGCGATGGCGGGCGTTCACCCGACGATCGCGGGCGTCATCATCGGGCTCATCACGCCAGTGCAGGCGTGGCTCGGGCCGACGGGCTTCCTCGACGACATGCGCAAGGAGCTCGATCAGCTCGAACGATCGCAACCCGAAGCGCTCTCGCAGCACGACCTCGCCCAGACGCTGCGGCACGTGGCAGTGGCGCGTCGCGAGGCGATGTCTCCAGCCGAGAGCCTCATCGAGCTGCTGCACCCGTGGGTCGCTTTCGGAATCATGCCGCTCTTCGCACTCGCCAACGCGGGCGTGGTGCTGACGGGCGTGTCGTTCGACGAGTCGTCGTGGAGGGTTCTGGCCGGAGCTTCCGTCGGGCTCGTCGTGGGCAAGCCCATCGGCGTGTTGCTGGCGAGCGCGCTCATGCTTCGGCTCGGGTTCGCCGCGTTGCCTGCGGGCCTCTCGAAGCGTCACCTCGTCGTGCTCGGAGCCGTGGCCGGGGTCGGCTTCACCATGTCGCTCTTCATCGCGCAGCTGGCCTTCGTCGATCCGCTCCTGCTGGGGCCCGCGAAGCTCGGCATTCTGGTCGCGAGCGGCGTGGCGTCGGTGCTGGCGCTGATTCTCGGTCGGGCGCTGCTGCCAGTGGCGTCGGTCGTCACCGGCGCTGCCACGGCAGACGAAGCCGAGAGCTCGACCTCGAAGTGAACTGGAGGAACCAATGAACCTGATGATGCTGTTGGGAGGCGGAGTCCTTCTCTACTTCGGAGCGGAGTGGCTGGTCGGCGGCGCGTCGGGCCTCGCGCGCGCGCTGGGCCTGCCACAGCTGCTGATCGGGCTGACGGTCGTGGCGTACGGAACGTCGGCGCCAGAGATCGTGGTGGGCGTGAAGGCGAGCCTCGCCGGCTCGGGTGCCATCGCGCTCGGCAACGTCGTCGGCAGCAACATCGCCAACCTGGGGCTGATCCTCGGGCTCACCACCTTGCTCAAGCCGGCGAGGGTCGACGCAGCGCTGAGCCGGCGCGAGGTGCCGGTGTTGGTCCTCTCGACGCTCGCGATTCCCTTCGTGCTGTTCGACGGCGTGGTGAGCCGGGTCGAAGGCGGCGGGCTCGTGCTCGCCGCAGTCGCGTACAGCGGGTGGATGGTGACGTCTGCGCGACGCTCCATGAAGCGGACGATGGCGGGCGTGGACGAGATGCAGACCGCCGCCGACCTCGCCGGAGCACCCGCTCCCGGGAGCCGCGTACGCATGGGCCTCACGGCGGTCGTGGGGCTCGCGTTTCTCGTCGTGGGCGGCAGCCTCTTCGTCGATGGCGCGGTGGGCCTCGCGACGGCGTTCGGCATCTCGGAGCGGATCATCGGGCTCACCATCGTCGCGGTGGGCACGTCACTGCCCGAGCTGGCGACCAGTCTCATCGCTGCGTTCCGTGGGCACTCCGACATCGCCGTGGGCAACGTGGTGGGCTCGAACATCTTCAACGCGCTGCTGTGTCTGGGTGCCGCGGCCCTCATCTCTCCCGTGCAGGCTCCGTTCGCGTCGGTGCAGTTCGATCTCGTCGCGCTGGTCGTGCTGACGCTGTTCGGAGCCATCTCCATGGGCCGCCCCCGGCTCATCACGCGCCTCGAAGGAGGGCTGCTCGTCGCGGCCTACGTCACGTTCCTCATCGCCTTGAGCCGGCCTGAATGAAGCCGATCGCTGGCGGCGTCTCGGCGTTGCTGATGATCGGTTTCTCGTGGGCGCAACCGGTCGCCACGAAGAACTGGTGACGCGGGCACGTTGGGCCCTCCGTTAGAGTGCCAACGATGGAAACCCTGCTCTGGGTCGGAGGGGCTCTCGGAGCACTGGTTGCTGATCACCACCTTCCGAAGTCGGCCCGTGACGCTGGTGGCGCTGTGGTTGGTCTCATGGCTGCGCGTGTGGACGCGCATGGTGCCGCTGCTGCCCGAGGAGCTCGCTCAGCTTGGCCCGCTGATGAACGGGTTCGTACCGGGGCAGCCATTTCAGCTCTTCGGCATCTCGATCAAGCAGGCGGCGGTCTGTCGCGGAGTCGTGCTCGCTGCATCGCGACGAACCCGTGTCGTGAGCGAAGGTGGCTACCTGCACGACGCGAAAGCCGATGACGTCGTGGGCACGGTGTGGACCGAGTGCTTCCACGGCTGGTGGGCACCGGGGAGCTTCCCTCGTGTGCACCGAAAGGGAATGACGGCCTCGCGGGCCTACGTATCCGAATCGGGAGTCGGCCTGATCATCATCTACGACTTGAAGAGCCTGGCGCACATCGCGCTCCAGCCAGGCTTCGTGTCGACGCGCCGCGCCTACGTCAGGACAGCGCTGTGAACTATTCGGCGTTCCAGTCCGAAGCCGGGAGGATCTTCCACCCGGTGTCGACCTTGCCCGCGCGGAAGCGCACCACGCGAATCGGCCACTCACGGGGCGTCTTCGCGGCGCCTTCCTTGCTCAGCACGACCCAGCGGTGCACCTCGATCGTGTACTTCCCCGAGCCCGTCGCCTTCGCCACCACCGCGCGCATCGGGTTCTTCGGGTGCCAGTACACCTCTTTACCGACACGCATCACGTACGAGAGCACCGGGTGCGCCTTGGTGAACGCGGCGGCCTTCTCACGCGTGGGGCCGAGCAGCTTCGTCGCGTCAGCCTGCGAGACCTCGGTCATCTTCAGATCGTCTCCGACCTGATCCATGCCCATGAGCTTCGTCAGCGCCGAGCGGCCGGCCTTGTCGAGATCGTTCATCGACTGCACCGCGTGCACGAGATCGGCCTCTTCCTTCTTCACCGGGTCCTTCGACTTGAACTCCCAGTTGTCGAGGCTGAAGAGCTGCGCGTTCATCGTCACGCCGCCCAGCAGCAGATCCTTGCCCGCCTCGTCACCCGTGCCGGTCAACGCGTTCAGATAGGTCTCGGCGACCTTCTTCGCGTCACTATCGTCCTGCGCGAGAGCCACCCCAGCGAACAGCGCCACACCCAGCGTCAGCAATCGGGACATGGCCGCTGGTTGTAGCACCTGCGCGGGAATGTCGGAGACCCTTGCGCAGTTGCGCCGACTGCGTATTTCCAGCCCATGATCCACGCGCTCGTCGCCACCCTGTCCCTCGTCTCAGGTGATCTCGCCAGCCGCCGAAGCCCGGTGGTGCAGGTGGTGGAGCAGGTCTCTCCCGCGGTCGTCTACGTCGGCACGGTGCAGGTGGTCGAACGCAGCTTCCGCTCCCGCTCGCTCTTCGACGACATGTTCTACGGCCCCAGCGAAGAGCGGCGCGCCGTCGAAGGCCTCGGCTCGGGAGTCATCATCGACGCCTCGGGCATCGTCATCACCAACGATCACGTGATCCGCGGCGCCTCGGAGGTGCACGTGGTGCTCGCCGATGGCCGGCAGCTCGACGCGGAGGTGATTGGAGCAGACGCCGACGCTGATCTCGCGGTCTTGAAGATCGTCGGGAAAGGCCCCTTCCCCACCGCGAAGCTGGGCACGTCGTCGGATCTCATGATCGGTGAGACGACGATCGCCATCGGCAGCCCGCTCGGCCTGAAGAAGACAGTGACGGTCGGTGTCGTCTCCGCGCTGGGCCGCACGATTCGCAACGAGGGCCGCACGTTCAACGACTTCATTCAGACCGACGCGTCGATCAACCCGGGCAACTCGGGCGGGCCGCTGCTGAACATCGACGGCGAGATCATCGGCATCAACAGCGCGATCATCGCGAGCGCGCAGAACATCGGCTTCGCGATCCCCGCCGACAAGGTGCGCCGCATCGTCACCGAGCTCACGCAGTTCGGGAAAGTGCGGCCTGCGTGGGTGGGCATCGACGTGCAGGCGCTCACGCCAGAGCTGGGCCGTCAGCTCGGGTGGGATCGCACGTTCGGCGCTGTCGTCACCAACGTCGAAGTGGGCAGCCCGGCCGAGAAGGCGGCGCTGCAGCGCGGAGACATCGTCACGCAGGTCGGCACCACGCAGGTCGAAGACGCCGACGACTTTCAGAGCCGGGTGCGGGGCTTCACCGCGAAGTCGCCGATTCGCCTGCAGCTCTTCCGTGGCGGCGGCGTGGTCGAGACGAGCATCACGCCGGTCGAGTTCCCCGCCGAGCTGGTCGACTCCACCGTGTGGGATCGCCTTGGCGTGCGGCTCAAGCCGATGGCGAACGTGGGCATGGTGATCGGCGCGGTGAGGCCGGGCTCCGTCTCGGCACAGGTCGGGCTGCGGGCGGGTGACGTCATTCGCAAGGTGAACAACCGCGCGGTGCTCAACGCGAACGAGTACCGCGAGGCGGTGATCCAGGCGCGGGCGACACGCAGCGTGCTTCTGCTCGTCGTGCGCGGACAGCGCGGCTACTACCTGACGCTGCCCTTCTGATTCTGCACAGGAGGGAACGGCCGATCGGCCAACCCGACCTCAATCCATTGGGCGACCCACGCGTCGGTCGAACCCTCGGGGCCGTGAAAGCGCTCGAGCCAGTCCACCAGCGGAATCACCACCCCTTCACGCGAGAACGCGGTCGGTGTTCCCGGCTGGTTGATGACGCGGAACCCCGAGTCGACGAGGAGCAGTGAGAGTCCGAGGAAGGTCACCCGTCCCGCGAACTGAAGGACGTCCTGATCGGTCGCGCCCTGCACGTCGAACTCCTTCGCGGCCAGCAGCTTGCGGATCTCGGCAGGGTTGCGCGGCAACTGCTCGACGGTGAGGCCCTCGAACGCACGGCCGATCAGGTCGAAGCCGTCACGCCACGACTGCACGAGGTGCTCTCCTGACTCGTCCCAGCTCACGGGCTGCAAGGAGTCGCGCTCGGTGGTGAAGCGCGCGAGCTCGAGTTCACACGCGGGCAGGTTCTCGAGCAGGCTCAGCGCGTTGTCCTCGTCGTTGGGCCGGCGGTCGACCTTCACCGACAGCTCGCGGGCGTGGCGCAGTCGCTCCTCGAGCGCGGGGTGGGAGTCGTAGGGATCGGTCACTCGCGGCTCCCGCTCGGCGTCGAGCACCTTCTTCACGTTGCTCGCCGAGAGGAACTGCTGAAAGCCCATCGCGATAGGCGGGACCCGGCCCTTCGCGAGCAGCGGCTCGAGTTCCTGTGAGAGGAACGCTCCGAAGGCCAGGCCCGAGCGTTCGACCAGCGTGAGCGCTTCGACGTGGGCGGTCGTGCCACACAGCGAGACCGCGAGCGTGTCTGCGGCGATCTCCTGGGCGCGGCTCAAGGCCTGGGTGAAGCGCAGGTACAGCCTCGCGAAGAGCCCGAACGGCGCACGGACGATGCCGAAGATGATGGTCGCGATCGCGAGCTCGTTGTTGTTCGCCGACTCGCCGACCTCAGAGAGGTTCTGCAGCGTGCGGATCATGGCGCCGCGGGCCTTGTTGATCCACGGCAGCAGCTTCACGTCACCACCCGCGAAGTGGCCGTACTCGTGAGCGAGCACGCTCCGCAGCTGCGCGACGGTGAGGTTGCTCAGCAGGGGAAGGCCCAGCCCCATCACGCGCGTCGAGAAGAACCCCATGATGCCGCCGCGCTCGGACACGAACGCGTTCACGTCAGGCACGAGGTACACATGACTCGGAGCCGCCTCTCCCGTCATCGCCGCGATGCGATCGATCTCCTTGAACAGCCGCGGTTGTTTCTGACGATCGAGCTCGGGGCCCGGCGCGATGAAGCGCTGCCAGCGCGGCAGAATCGACCAGACCACCACGATGCCCGCACCGATGAGCGCGAGCGCGCCCACCACGATCATGATGATCCCTCGGCCACGAATGTGGGTGATCATGGTTCCGACGCCGTAGCCAGCCCAGATGAGGCCGGCGGCTGACGCCAGCGCTGCCACGTAGAAGGCCGCCGCGAGGAACAACGCGATGACGGCCTGAATCCGGATCTTGAGGGTTTGCATGAAGGTTTCGCCTTTCATTCTCCTGAGTGGAGTCAGGACCGGCTTCTTTTGAAGTGCCTTTTCATTTCAGTGACTCGCCCAGAAGAAGTGCACGTCACCACTCGGGCGGAGCAGCAGATGCCCCGCGCCAACGTCACCCAGGTTCACGTCGAAGGGCTGGTTGCACTCCACTTGAAAGAGCTGGCGCGTGAACGTCAGCGAGCACTCCTGCACGAACGTCGGAAAGCCACCGAGCTTGTGCACGTTGCGCGCGGCGTTTCCCGAGGCCTTCGCCCACGAGCGATAGGTCGAGACGCCGTCATCCTCCGCGCCCTGCAGCAACACCTCGATCACCTCACACGCTTCGTGCTCGAGCCGCTCCTCGAGGGCCTGGTCGAGTTCGGGAGGAAGTTCCTCGAAGCGAGTCCACCCGATGATGCAGGTGCGCTGACCTCGACCGGCCGGCCCATCACGCAACACTCCAGCCGGAGCGTGTGTTCGCGCGAGCCACCCGTCGAAGATGCAGGAAGCGCTCGTCGCCTCCTCACTCGTCCACGCTTCACAGGTGAAGAGCTGAACGAGTTCCTTCGCGCGCAACGCCTTGTCTGGCAGCCGTGACCGATCGAGCTCGAGCACCGCGTTGAGCGGTCGCTTGCACGAGGGACACGCGGGCCACGGCTCGTGCGGCAGCAACGTCATCGGGCCACGAACGCGACCGTGCACCTCAGGCCCGTCACCGAAGATCGGCGCCCACGCCGGAGCCGCGAGCGCTTCGAACCGCTTCCGCCACGCGGCGACCTTCTTCCCGAGGCTCGAGTTCGGCTCGTCGGCGACGGGAGCGACCGCATCGCTCTCGACGAAGCCCTTCTTCACGACCTTGCGCACCTCAGCCTCGATGAAGGCGTCACGTTCGGCGACTGACGAGAAGCTCTGGTTGCGCGCCCGGCCGCTCGTGCCCCACGCGCCCGACGAGATCTCCACCTCGCCGCCTTCCCACGAGACGTCCCAGAAGCGCTTCTTGCCCGCCTCTTCGATCACGAAGCTCCGCGTCGGCATGGCCCGACTCTGGCCCAGCTTCGATTCCGCCCGGATGGGAAATGTTGACCTCGCACCGTCACCGCCTACGGTCGGTTCCATGCGGCCTGTCCGGTACCAGGTACTTGGGCCACTGCATGCGGGGGAAGGCTCTCGCGCGCAGCTGGGTCTCGCCGTCTTCGACGACGGTCGGGCAGATCCGTGCGTCGTCGTCTTCGTGCCCGACGAGGCAGAGAAGGACGCCACCCTGCTCGCGAAGATCCGCCGCGAGACGGAGCACGCCGCGCAGCTCGATCACCCCAACATCGTCACCGTGTTCGGGTTCGCCGACCTCGAGAAGAAGCACGCCCGCGTCGTGGAGTTCGCCGACGGTGAGTCGCTGCGCCGCGTGCTGAACCTGTCGAAGACCGTCCCCGCGCGCATCGCGACGCGCATCATCATCGACGCGTGCACCGGCGTTCATTACGCGCACCTCGCAGGAAATGACGACGGCTCCGCGCTCGTGCACGGCGACGTTCGCCCCGAGACGCTGCTCATCTCGTTCGCGGGCATCACGAAGGTGACCGGCTACGGCGCCCTCGCCTTCGCGCCGCGTGAGATCGGTGGGCAGCGCGTGAAGGGCCGCCGCGTTCACTCATCGCCCGAGCAGATCATCGGCGGGCGCGACGCGATCACCATCCCCAGCGACGTCTACCTGCTGGGCCTGTCGTTCTACGAACTGCTCACCGGGCTGGTTCCGTGGGCTGATCAGGGCGAGGGGTTCGATCAAGCAGTGCTCGCGTATCCGCTCCCGCCGGCGACGCCCGGAGCCATTCCCGACCCGCTCTGGCCGATCATCGAGAAGGCCTGTCAGAAGAAGGCGTCGCAGCGCTACCCGACGCCGCTTTCCATGCGCGAGGCGATCGAGCAGGCCGTCGGCTCCGAGATCGCGACCGTCGAGGAGCTCTCGAAGTACCTCGACTCGCTCTTCCCCGGGAACGGTGAGATTCGCGCCGAGCGCAAGCGCACCATCGATGCCGGCATCGCCGAGTTCGCGCGCAAGCAGTGGGCAAAGCGAGACACGAAGCAGATCCCCATCGTGCAGGTGCCGGTCTCGGGCCCGCAGCCGGTCGTTCACGCCTCGGGCGGCTACGAGCCGATCGACCCGATCTCCGAGCCGGTGCGCGCGATTCCGCCCCCGCCTCCCCCGCCCTCCGGCGCGTACGCGGCGCAGCCTGCGAAGCCGAAGCCACCTCCGCCCGCGAAGCCACCGCCTGTCGCTCCACCACGCCCGGTCGAGCCTGATGACGACGACGATCCCAAGAAGGACAGCTCGTCAGCGCCGTGGGTGATCTTCCTGCTCGTGATCGTCGTGGCCGCCAGCGGCTATTTTGCGTGGTCGCGCGCGAACGCACCGTTCGAGCCCGTTCGTCAGGATCCAATCGTCGACGCCGATCCGACGCCGGTTCGCACCGTCGAGGTCGATGCGGCAACACCCGCTCCCGTGGTGGTAGCCGATGCAGGCGAAGACGCAGGCGTCGAGCCCGTCGACGCGGGAGTCGTTGCTCCACCCCCGCCCGTCGACGCCGGCCCTGCCTTGCCCACCGAGCTCCAGGTCAGCATCGACGCCAACCCGAACGTCGAGCTGTCGATCGATGGAACGGTCGTCGGAAAGACCCCGTGGACCGGCCCGCTCCCGTTGGGCGCGCACAAGCTCAAGCTCGAGAACAAGGACCTGCTGATCAACGCCGGCCGCTCGATCACCGTCCAGGGCGAATCGGCCATCACGCAGACGTACACCTTCGCGAAGGGCACGGTCGCTGTGACGGCTCCGGCGGGCGCGACGATCTTCATCGATGGCAAGAAGCAGGGCGTCGCTCCCCTGCCCGGCGAGCTGCAGATCTACGAGGGCTTCCACCGCATTCTCGTGAAGGTCGGCCAGGCGCAGTGGACCGAGACGTTCACGCTGTTCGAAGGGCAGCGGGTGAACTTCAACGTCGAGCTGGAATGATCGCGACGCTGATCATCGGAGCGCTGCTGGGCGCGCCGCTCTCGGCTGCAGAGCTGGCCCGCGCCGAACCCGAGACGATTCAGGCCGAGCTCACGCGGGTCGATGCGGGCCTGCTGAAGGTCCAGCCGGTTCCACCCGCCCAGGTGTTCTCGAAGGCAGGAGAACGGGGCGGCGTCTTCCTCGCGGTGGGCATGATCCCCGGGCTCGCGGTCGGCCTGCTGATCTCGAGCGGCGGCAGCATCGGGCCCAGCGACAAGCTCGCGGTCGCCCTCGGCACACCGGTGCTCGTCGCCGCGGGTGTCGGACTCGTGGCGTTCATCGGGTCGCTGCTCGAGTACGTGTTCGTCGACGGCCCCGAGCGCACCGCCGAGCGGGAGCGGCTCACGGCCTACCGCACCGAGCTGCTGCGTCGGCTGACGCCGTGAGCCGGGCCTTCAATGCGTCTTCATCGGATCCCAGCCGGGCGAAGCTGTGCGGAAACGCGAGGGCGAGATCCAGCAGAACGTCGAACACGATCTCTTCCCGAATCGCGGCGGCCTCGGTGCCAACCTTCGAGCGCGCGCTGGCGAGCCGGCCAGGCGTGAGACAACGCTGCGCGTGACCCCAGAGCGCCTCGAGCCCGAGCGCGCCAACGTCGTGAAAGGCCGCCGATTCGTCGAAGCGGCCCTCGCTGAACTCGACGATCTTCCGCTTCTGGGGCGCCGGGTCGCTCACGGCGCGCGCGGCCAGTGGCTTGATGACGAGCCCCTCTGCGACGTTGTCGGGCAGTGGCGGCAGTCCGAGCGCAGCGGGGATCCGAGTCGGCGCGCGCATGGGCAGCAACTCGAGCTCGGCGACTGTGCCTTTTGCGATGAACGGAACGCGCATCACGCCGGCGTCGGCCGCGAGCCGATCGACCACGTCGTGTGCGAGGAAGGAGTCGCCCACCCGAACGTCGAAGAGCGCCCAGTGCAGGTTCGGCGAGTACCAGACACCTGTCTGAACCGCCTGCAGGCCGGGAATCGGAGCCACGTCGGGGTGCGGGTAGGCGCCACCGAAGAGCTCTCCGTAGAGAATCGCGTCTTCACCGAGCGCCGCGCGAATGGTCAGCGCCGACTCGGTGAGCGCCGCGCGCAAGAGCTGCCAGCCGAAGAACGGCTCACCGTCGGCCAGCCATGCCTTGCGCTTTCCAAACCGCACCGCCCTGCCCGCCTCGAGGACGAGCTGAGCGCCGTGCACCTTCTCGGTCGCGAGCAACGGCCCGCGCGTGACCGTGCCCGCATGCTGCGTCGCGACCCGCGGGAACGATGGAAAGTCCATTCGCTCCCGACGGCGCCGTGACGTTCAGCTGACTACCGCTTGGCCTTGATGAGCGTGAACAACGGGCGGACGCGGCCCGAGAAGTCCTTCCAGAACTCGCCCTCCGACTTGGCCGCCTCGACCATGCGCTCGAAGCCCGCCAGCCACGCGTCTGCGCGCGCCGGAGCCACGTAGATGCCGATGCGGGTGAACGTCAGCAGCACGCCCAGGGGCGCGAGCTTGTTCTTGTAGAGCGCCTCAGGCTTGGGCGTGCCACCGAAGAACTTGTCGAGCACGAGCGAGAGCTCTTCAGCGCGGTTCTCGACGACGGCCTTCACGTCCGGCAGCTCGAACAGCGGGGCCACGAAGTAGCCGTCACACGACGACCCGAGGATCGCGGTGTGCTCGGCGGGACGGGTGTTGCGGCGCGCGTACTCGGTGGGGCGCTGGGCCAGGCCCACGAGCTCCTGGAAGAGCGGCTTGGGCAGGCGGATCAGCTCGGCCGACTTGCGCTCGATGCCCTTGGCGAACGCCTTCGCGTCAGCCTGGCCGAACCACAGCCGCAGCCCCCACGAGGCGAGCAACGGCATCGTCTCCTTCGCGGGAGAGATCTTCACCAACGTGCCAACCACGTCGACCGTCGCATCGTTGTCCCACAGCCCGCTGCCCCAGGTACTCATCGTTTCCGGTCTCTTTCCTGCGCCTGTTCTCACGGCGCGATCTGCGTAGAACGTCAGCTCCACTGGGCCCGGCGGGCCTGTGAAGTCCTCTGTGTCACGAATTCGATCAACCTGCTCGTGCTGCTTGACGGGCCTTGATGAGGGTGTCGTAGCTGCGAGACACGCCCTGGCTCACGATCAGCAGCTCTCCGATGTCGGGCGGGGTCATCTGATCGGGCCCGTTGTCGACGTAGAGGATGTGCACCGGCTTGCCGCGGACGAGGAGCGGCATCATCACGGCCGTCGTCGGGTAGCCCCCGCCCAGCATCTTGTAGAAGACCTCCATGCCGGGCGTGCGCTTCATCGGCCCGATGAAGTGGCTGCGCAGGTCGCGCACCATCTTCACCGAGTTGGCCTCCTTCAAGGACAGGCCGATGCGCTGCACGCCCTGCTGAGTGACGCCCTTGCCGATGCCTTGCCACCCCGTGACGAGATCGCCACGAACCGAGAGCAGCAACGCCCGCTTGAACTTGCCCTTCGCGAACCGCAGCACCGTGCGCGCGATGTCTTCGCGATCCTGGCTGGCCTGCAGCAGCTTCTGCGCCTCTGGGAAGGTGACGGCAGGCAGTTCGGGCTTCGGCACCACGAGCGGAGGCGGCGGCTTCACGAGCGCGGGGAGCTGATCCGTCGGGACCTCGATGATCTCTCCGCCGATCACCGGCGCCTCGTCCTCGATCACCGAGCCTTCGAGCACCTCTTCTTCGACCGCCGCGGCCTGCGCATAGAGCGACGCGAAGTCGCCTTCGTTGATGAGATCGTCGACCGCTGCCAGCTTCGGATCGCCCGCGTTCTGGGCCTTCGTCGGCCGCAGGGTGTTCATGTCGATCGGCCGCATCGGCCGAAACGCCTTCGCGTACTTCCGCAGTAACTGCGTCATGCGGAACTCGGGGATCACCACCTGCACCACGCGTTTGCCCGACTTGAAGCCGAGGGCGTCGATGGCCTCGAGCTGCTGCTTGGGGTGCATGATCGCCAGCGTCAGCTTGGTGGCGTCGACCCGCATGGGGATCACGTCTTTGTCGTCGAAGAAGGCGAGCTCGGTCACCGCGAGCGCGGCCGGGTCAGGCACCATCTCTCCGGACGCGAAGGGAATGTTGTGCTGGCGACCCAACACGCGCGCGAGGTCGGGCTCCTTCACGAAGCCGAGCTCGACGAGGTTGGTGCCGAGGCGGCCGCCGTAGACGACCTGCGTCTCGAGCCCCTCCTCGAGCTGCGCCTGGGTGATCAGTTTCTCTTCCAACAGCAGGCTTCCAAGTCGTGGCACGGCGCGGAAGATACACCCGACGTCGTGCTTGTGCGGAGGCGATCGGAGATCCACGCTGCGTCATGCCCCGCTGGGTCGAACGATCGCGTCCACTGACTGGTGATGAGCGTCATCAACTCGAGCTGTGCCGAACCGTCGGCCGCGAGCTGCTCACCGGAGATCCACCGACGATGGTGCCGCTGCTGTTGATGTTCGGGACCGATCGCGTTCACCCGGAGCACGTCATTGCGCTCCCCGATGCCGAGAGCCCGCGCACCCAGACGGTTGGGCACCTGAAGGAGCGCCTGCCCCGCACGTGGGCGCTGCTCCGCACGGGTTCGCACGATGGGAAGCAGGGCCTGCTGGTGGATCTCGGCGATCGGCAGACCGCGTTCGCGATGTTGCTGGTGGGCGACGCGGAGCCGATCCTCATCGATCAGCTGGTGAGTCCCCTGCGCATCGACCCGACCGACGCCGACCTCGAGGCCATCGACGACATCGTCACGCGCGCGAAAGACCTGCCACCGGGCACGGTGCTGGCCATCGATGATGCCACCGGCCGGGAGACCCGCTTCGAGCCGAAGGCCGACACGCGATCTCTGGGCCACCTGATGGACGAGGTGCAACACAACCTGATGGAGAGCGCGACGCACTTCCGCCTCTGCGGCGTGGGTGAGCGCGGCGATCTGCTCGCAGGCGTCACGGCCGCGGGCCGCACCTGCACGTTCACCGTGCGCGGAGGAGAGAAGGTCCTGCTGCACGCCGCCTCGCTCGGGGAAGACTGACCGCGGGACTTGCAGGCGAGCCATGTGGACAGCTAATGGCCCACCCGCGGTCCCACCCAGTACCCGTCGAGGAAAACGAATGTCATTGATCGTCATCACCGTCCTGCTGGCCATCGCGCTGGTCGCCAGCCTGGCCTTCAACATGGGCTTCTTCGGAGCGAAGGCGGCTCCTGCGAAGTCGAGCTCGAATGAAGCAGCGCCCCGCAACGATCGCCGTGACGACGACGGTGCCGCCCGCGCCAGCAAGCTCGAGAGCGAGCTCGACAAGAAGAAGAAGGAGCTCGACGAGGTCAAGAAGGCGCAGACCGAGCTGAAGGACGAGCTGAAGGCCACCAAGAAGAAGCTCTTCGACCAGCGTGAGACCGAGAAGGCCGGAGACGATCTCGTGAAGGCCCGCGCCGAAGTCGAGCGCCAGGCCTCGATTCAGCTCGAGTCGACCCGCCAGGAGCTCTCGAACGCCCTCGCCGAAGTGCAGCGCCTCAGGAACGAGAACGACCTGCGTGGAAAGAAGCGCGCCGAGCAGGCCAAGCCCGCCGCCGACGCCGCCGCATCCACCGAGCCGAAGGTCGAAGAGAAGCGTGAGCCGCCTCCGCCCGTGCAGCGCGTGATCCGCGAGCTGTCCGAGGCCGAGAAGGAGAAGATGAACCGCCTCGAGCAGCAGTCGAGCCAGGACAAGAAGAAGGCCATCGAGCTCGCCGCCGAGCTGCGCAACGTGAAGGCCCGCATCGAGCGCGAGAAGCGTGAAGCCCGCCGTGTGTACGAGGAAGGCAAGCTCGCGCGCGACAAGTTCCGCGCCGTCGAGATTCGCCTGAACCGCACGCTGCTCGAGAGCGATCTGCTCAAGCGCGCCATCTCGGACCTCGAGAAGAAGACCGGCACCAAGGCCGAGAAGGTCACCCTGTCGGCTGAAGAGCTCGCGGCCAGCGACCAGACCATGCGCGAGAAGCACAACGCCGAAGACAAGGCGTCTGAAGAGGCGATGGCGAAGCTCGAGGCGGCCGAGGCGACCAACCTCGACGCTCCCGCTGCCGATGCCGCGACCGCGACTGGTCCCGTGACGCCCTCGACCGAGACGCCCGCGCCGGCCACCACGCCGACGGCCTGATTCTCAGCCGAGCGTCGTCACCTCGACCCGGTCTCCCTCGCGGCGGCCGGGTCGTCGTGTTTTCAGCGCCGCAACGACTCGACGAAGCGAAGACCGGTCTTCAGCTCGACCAATCGTTCGGCGGAGAGCGTGCCGAGCCGAACGCCCAACTGCGCGAGCGGAACGGTGATCGCGTGCGCGACGATCACGCTCTGCTTCGGCAGCCCGCCCTCACCCGCTTCCAGCAATACGTTCCCCGGAGCCTTGGCCCGGTGCAGGTTCGAAGTGACCAGCGCCACGAGCGCCGTCGACTCGTTCACGGCGATCACCACGTGAGGATGCGAGATGTCCGGCGCGTCGACCGCCAGCCAGACGACGTCTCCCGGGTTCATGCGCTCCCTCGCCGCGGCCGATGAAGCCTGGCCGCCTCACTCGCTGGGTTCATGCGCTCCCTCGCCGCGACCGATGACGCCTGGCGCCCCGGGCTCACTTCGCTTCGACCGCTTCGCGCACTTTGCGCTCGAGCTCGGAGGGCGCGACGATTCCGCTGTACGCCGCGATCACCTGGCCCGTTCGATCGAACAACACCCGCGCCGGCAGCTCTCGAATCGGCCCGAACGGCGTCTGACCACTGCGCAGGCGATCGTCTCCAACCAGCAGCGGGTACCGGAGTTTGTACTCGTCGGCGAACGGCTCGAGCATTCGCCGCCCGTCGAGATCCATTCCCACCAGCACCTGCTTGAAGCCCTTCGAGCCGAAGTCGCGCTCGAGCTTGTCGAGGGTGGCGAGGTCCGTCAGGCACGGGAAGCACCAGGTCGCGATGAAGGTGACCAGCACCACGTTGCCGTTGAGCGCCGCGCGATCGAACCAGACGGTGCCGACCACGTCTTGCGGGAGCGTTCCGACGAAGACGTCCCGATGCGGAAGCCCCGTGCCCGTGTGCGCGCAGCCCGAGAGCAGCACCAGCAACGCCCAGCGCTTCACACCTGCCCCGCGTCGACCGCTTTCTGACAGTTCCGGCACAGGCCGTAGAGCTCCATCTTGTGGGAGTTCACGCGAAACCCGTGCTTCTTCGCGACGAGATCCTGCAGCTGCTCGATGCGATCGTTCTCGAACTCGATGATCGTCCCGCAGCGCGTGCAGATGAGGTGATCGTGGTGCTCACGACCAACCGCCGGCTCGTACCGCGTCTGGCCATCTCCGAAGTTTTGCGCGTGCGCCAGGCCGCTCTCACCGAGCAGCTTCATCGTTCGATACACGGTCGCGACCGAGACGCGCCGATCGTGCTCACGAACGCGCGCCCACAGCTGCTCCACCGAGAAGTGGCCATCGAGCTGGAAGAACGTCTCGAGGATCAGGTGACGCTGGCGCGTCGACTTGAGCCCCTTCTCCTTCATGAAGCGCTCGATGATCGCCTGCCGCCCGGCGCGATCGGGCATCGTCATGGGAAGCGTTCCTTCCACTTCGCCGTGTCGGTGCCGAGATCGGTGCCGCCGTTCAAGCGGACCAGCGCGTCGTGCGCCGAACTCCTCACCACTTCGGAGGAATCGTTCAGCAGCTCGACCAGCTTCGGCGCATCTGCGGTGAGCTGCCGGTGGCCGATCACCTCAGCAGCCAGCGCACGAACCCGCGTGTCGCGGTCGGTCAGCAAGCTCGATGGGGTCAGCACCTCGATCGGCGCCACCACGTGCGGCAGCAGCAACAGCATGAAGAACATCGCGGCCACGCCGATCTGCGAGAACGCCTTGAACGCCGAGTACCGCTTCGCCGCGACGAGCGACAGTCGGTAGGCCGCGAAGCCGATGGCGAAGGCGAGGAACGCCCACGGAGCCACCTGACTGACCGGCTCGGGCGCGTTCGACGTGCGCTGGGCCCAGAAGGCCAGCAGGGCAGAACCCACCAGCAGCGCATAGAGAATCAGCGGCAGAATGGGCCGAACCTTCATGCCGGCGACGTTGGGTTCTTCGGCGGTCGGTGGTGTGAGCGGTTGAGCGTTCATTGACACCCTGTGGTGGAGGCTTATAGCCACCCGCGAACCAAAGGGCAGGCATGAGTGGCTGGAAACGAAAGCGGCACCCGGACGATGTACCGACGCCAATCGCCGTGGCGGTGGCTGATTTTTGTCGACGGGCCAAGGCTCCCGCCTCTCCCGCGATCGTCCGCGAAGCGCTCGCGCTGCTGACCGACGAGCAGGACTCGCGGGTTCGCAGCATCACCGACGCCGAGCCGAAGGCGATTCCGCTCGGGCCGTTCGCCGTCGTCGATCTCGTGAAGGGCACTGCGGCCAGCACCGCAGCCGAGCGGCAAAGCTCGGGCTACTACGAGATGGCGCGCGTCGCGGCTGAGGAGGACGAGGTCGAAGAGGCGGCGCTTCCTGTGCAGGCGGCTCCAGCGCCACGCCCCTCTGCTCCGAAACGCCCGGCGAAGGAGCCCCGGGAGCGGAAGGTTCGCCTCACCGTCGCCGAGCGCATCGCGCCCAAGAAGCGGGTGCCCGGCCAGCAACAGCAGGCACGTCCGCGTCCCCAGCAGCCGCTCCCCGGCACCGCGTTTCTGCCGAAGCGAAACCTGCCCGCCCCCCGTGGCCGGTACACGCGCCTCGACTCGTCACGCAGCACCTACGAGGCGTTGCTGAAGGTCGAGTCACGAGACGCCCTCACGGCGATCGTGGAGCAGTCGGCGACGCGCTTCCACGTCTTCCAGACCCTCGAGACGGGCTACTCCGGCCGCGCAGGGGCTCCGCTGACCGTCGCGGATGTCGAGGGCGCCCTCACCCGCCACCAGCTGCTCGGCGTGATCGAGAAGAAGGAGCGGGAGCGGATCCTCACCGCGCTGACCGAGGCGCGTGGCTCTGCGCCGATCGCCGCGAAAGAGCTCGGCATCAAGGTGGGCGAGATCGACGGCCTCGTTCAGGACCTGCGCCTCAAACGTGAAGCCGCGCAGATCAAGGAGCGCTTCGTTCGTGAGGCGCTCGACCCGGCCAACCTGTCGCTCCGGCTCACGCTGCTCGGCCGCCAGCGCTACCTGGCCGATCTGCAGATGGAGAAGCGCTTCACCGATGCCCTCACCCGCGACGTCACGAAGCTGCTCGACGACTCCGCCGAAGCCGCGACCACCGTGCACGAGCTCGTCATGCTCACCGCGAAGAAACACGCCCTGGTGCCCGACTTGTTGAACCGCGCGGTCGACCGTCTGGGTCTCACGCGCCGCTACACGAGGTAACTCCCGCCATGCCGATCTACGAATACCGATGTCAGAAGTGCGGTCACGATCTCGAGGTCATGCAGAAGATCTCAGACCCTGCTCCGGTGAAGTGCCCATCGTGCGGCGCTGACAACAGCTTCGAGCGCCTGATGAGCCGCAGCAGCTTCCAGCTCAAGGGCGGCGGCTGGTACTCCGATCTCTATTCGTCCTCGAAGAAGGACGGCGGTGGTTCGTCCTCCTCCAGCTCCTCCTCGTCCTCCTCTTCAGCTTCGACGTCCTCGACCTCGACCACCGCTGCGGCACCTGCGGCAGGAACGTCAGGCAGCTCGACCGGCAGTGGCTCGTCGGGTGGTTCGTCGGGCAGCGGTGGGTCGACGCCTCCTGCCTCGAGCGCCACGTGAGACTGCTTCCCGGCGCGTTGGTGCTGCTCAGCGCGTGCGCAACGTCGCAGGTCTTCGTCCCGCCCGATCAGGCGTCGGCGCTCCAGCGCTCGTACACAGGCGAGGAGCGCTTCCTGCGCATCGCCTTCTACGGCACGCCGTTCTTCGGTGACTCGACCAAGAAGCTGCTCTCGCCCGTCAGCCCCGAACAGCTTCGTCTGCTCAACAACCCCGACGGCTCTGCGGTGAGCCCCGGCCCCTCGGAGCGCGTCTTCGCTCCCGGCACGCCCGTTCGCATTCTCAAGGTCGAGTTCCCCACCGCCTACGCGATGAGCGAGCGTGTGCTCTACACGCCCCGCACCCTGGCCTGGGTGTACCTGGACGTGGCCGGCGCGAAGCAGAGCCCGCCGTTCGTCCTCGTGCTGCGCCCCGGCCTCAAGGACGAGAACGAAGTGAAGACCGAGGTCGATCGCTACCTGTCGAAAGAAGATCCCAAACCGATGCTCGAGGGCTTCAGCGAAGCCGTCCGCACGGCCATCGGAGAGAAGAAGGCCATCGTCGACATGCCGGCTGATGCGCTCGAGATGGCGTGGGGCTACCCCGAGCGGAAGAAGTTCGAGCTCGACGGCAACGTGAAGCAGGAGACCTGGAGCTACGCCGACGGCAAACGCTTCGCCGTGCTGCGCGATGGCCGGGTGACGCTGCTGAAGTGATTGAGAAGCACGCCCGGCGGGACTCGAACCCACGACCCCCGGCTTAGAAGGCCGGTGCTCTATCCAGCTGAGCTACGGGCGCGTACTTCTTGAACAGGACTTCGAGTCGGGGTGGCCGGATTCGAACCGACGACCTTCTGCGCCCAAGGCAGACGCGCTACCAAACTGCGCTACACCCCGTTGGTGTGGGCGGGCCTTCTGGCCCACCTCAGGGTGACGCGCAAGCGTTGGAATCACTGACCTGAGAGCCATCAACGTGAGTCGAACCGGGGACTTGTGCGGTGCTCCGTCTTTGACCAAGGTTCACCTCGCCTGCGTTGTGGCCGGGCCGGCCCTCTTTCAACGCACGCTGGTGATGCCGATGCCCCTGTATCGACGTGGTGGAGCGGTGCTCGTGCTGGCCGTGTTGTGTGGCTGTCCCAAGCCGGTCGACCCACCGCCCGTGGAAGAGATTCCACCCCCGATGGCGGAGTGCGACGGCGTCGCCGATCGCGTGCCGATGCGCCTGCTGACGCGCGCCGAGTACGACTACACGATCGCCGATCTGCTCGGTGACGAGACCAACCCCTCGAAGGACTTCCCCCGCGAGCCCATCGTTCACGGCTTCGACAACGACGCGAAGTCGCTGATCGTCAACGACGAGAACGTCACCCGGTACCTCGAGTCGGCCGAGACGATCGCCGCAGCCGCGATGGCCACCCGCCGCAGCCGCGTGGTGCCGTGTCAGACGACCGACTCCACGTGCGCCGACGCGTTCATCACCACCACCGGCCGCCGGCTCTTCCGCCGCACGCTCACCGTCGAGGAGCGCGCCTCGTTCAAGGTGTTCTTCAACCAGGTGCAGGGCTCGGCCGGCGCGACCTTCGACACCGCCGTCGAGTGGACGTTGCAGGTGATGCTCCAGTCGCCCCAGTTCTTGTATCGGTTCGAAGAAGGCGCCGCGCCTCCCAGCAAGTGGGACATGCGCACGCCGCTGCTCGGGCCTGAGCTGGCGTCGCGCCTCTCGTACCTGCTGTGGGCCTCGGCTCCCGATGATGCGCTGCTCGATGCAGCGGAGGCCGGAACGCTTGCTGACCCCGCCGTGCTCGAGGCGCAGGCCCGCCGCATGGTCATGGACCCGAAGGCGATGCGCGGCCGCATGCGCTTCCTCTCGCTCTGGCTGCGCACCGAAGACATTCCACGCCTCAGCAAGGATCCCGCGAACTACCCGAACTTCACGCCGCAGCTCGCCGCCGCGTGGGAACGTTCGCTCGACCTCTTCCTCCGCGACATCATGACCAACGAGGGCACGCTCAAGGCGCTGCTGACGAGCGATCGCCTGTACGTGAACAACCTCATGGAGTCGTACGCGAACCGCAGCGGGCTCAACGCCGACTTCACCGCCGTGACGATGCCTCCGACCCAGCGGCTCGGCCTGCTCACCCAGCCCGGCCTGCTCGCCCGCCTCGCCTCGCCCGATCAGTCCTCGCCGATTCGCCGCGGCATCTTCGTGCTCGACAAGGTGATGTGTCAGCCGCCTCCGCCACCGCCCGCCGGCTTCAACCCCGTCGCGCCTGCGCCCAACACCGGGCTCACCACGCGTGAGCGGTTCAAGCAGCACTCCGTCGATCCGAACTGCTCGGGCTGTCACACGCTCATCGATCCCGTCGGCTTTGGCTTCGAGAACTACGACGCGGTCGGCGCCTACCGCACCACCGAGAACAGCCGCCCCATCGACGCCACCGGGCAGGTCTTCTCGAAGACCGACGACGCGCTCTCCGGGCCGTTCAACGGAATCATCGAGCTCTCTCGCAAGCTGGCGGAGTCGCGCCAGGTGCACGACTGCGTGGCTGCGGAGTGGATGCGCTTCGGCATGGGCCGCGGCCTGATGGCTGGTGACGCGTGCAGCCTCAAGCAGGTGCAGGACAAGTTCATGACGTCGCAGGGCCGGTTCGACGACTTGCTGGTGGCCATCATCATGAGTGACACGTTCCGCACGCGTCCGGCGGGGGTTGCGCGATGAAGCGCCTCAACCGACGAACCGTTCTCAAGGGCGCTGGCGGCATTCTCGTCGCACTGCCCCTGCTCCCCGACGTCGCGCGCGCCGATGGCGGCACCGTGCCCAAGCGCTTCATCGGCTCGTACGTGCCGAACGGCGTGTTCACGCCCCAGTGGTTTCCCACCGCGGGCGCCAACGAGCAGACGTTCACGCTCGGGTCGATTCACCAGCCGCTCGTGCCGTACAAAGACAAGTGTCTGTTCGTGCAGGGCATCGACATGAACGTGGCCATTCAGGGCACGGGCGAGATGCACCAGCGCGGCCTCGGCGCGTTGCTCACGGGCGCGAAGCTGAACAGCGGCACGTTCATCGGCAACGACGGCAGTTCGGCCGGTTGGGCCAAGGGCAAGTCGATCGATCAAGAGCTGGTCGCGATGATCGGCCAGACGTCGGTGCCCAGCCTGCAGCTCGGCGTCAACGCGCAGGAGCGCGATGTCTCGGGCGTCATGAGCTACGGCGGCGACGCGCAGCCGCTGCTCCCGCAGAACGATCCCGCCGTCACCTTCCGCAACCTCTTCTCGGGCACCACTGGCGGACCGATGCTCGACGAGGTGCAGAAGCGCCGGAAGTCGGTGCTCGACGCGGTGCTCGATCAGATCGCGGTCGTGAAGCGCCGCATGGGCGCGGTCGATCAGGCCCGCCTCGACGCGCACTTCACCAAGGTGCGTGAGCTCGAGACGCGCGTGACGGCGCTCCCTCCCGGAGCCTGCCCCACGCCGATGGCGCCCGGTGCGATCGACCCGCTGCAGGAAGCCAAGATGCCCGAGGTCGCGAAGCTGCAGCTCGATCTGCTGCTGCTCGCGTTCCAGTGCGATCTCACCCGCGTGGCCACCATCATGTGGAGCGACGCGAAGAACCACCGCGGCATGTCGTTCCTCGGCATCAACTCGTCGATTCACAACATCACGCACTACGGCGACGGCGACATGGGCCGCCTGAAGCTGATCGATCGTGATCGATGGCAGATGCAGCAGTTCGCGTACATTCTCGAGGGGCTCAAGAACATCAGCGACCCGAACGGCACGACGCTGCTCGACAACACGCTCGTGTTCCAGGGCAGCGACGTGTCGCGCGGCAACGTGCACTCCCACGACGACATGCCGCACCTGATCGCCGGTGGCGCTGGTGGTTGGCAGATGGGCCGGTTCGTGCGGTTCGGAGCCCAGCAGCACAACAACCTGCTCGTCTCGATCCTGAACGCGTTCGGTGGCCAGCACACGAGCTGGGGCGATCCCGCGTTCTGCACGGGTGCGCTGCGGGGCCTTTGAACCGTGACTCGAGCGGTGACTGCCTACGTGAGGCAACACCGCTTGTACTTCCTCCCCGAGCCGCAGGGACACGGGTCGTTGCGACCGACTTTCACGGCCTTCTCCGGTGTGACGAGCGCCTTGCGGTAGGCGAGGAACTCCTCCTCGAGGCGGGCAACCTGCTCGCGGAGCTCTTCGGTCAGCACGCCTCCAAGCCGCGTGTATGAGTCGACGAGCTCGTTGAGGGACACGAGCCCATACGGACTGTCGAACTCGGGCTCGAAGTCTTCGATGGCGCCCTCGATCATCGGCAGGGCCGCAGGGTCTCCGTAGTCGCTCAGGCAGTCGGCTCCGAAGACCTCGTCTTCATCGAAGAGCACGCAGAGCTGGGCGTAGATGCGTGGGTCGCGCACGCCAACGCCTGCGAGAACGCAGCAGACGGCGTGATGCACTTCTTCGGAGACGCCTCGTTCGAGAATGGCGAGTGCGGGCTCGACGACGGGAGCCCCCAGCTCAGCGAGTCGCTGCACGAGCCGGTCGTGAATGATGTGATCCGACTTCGTCTCGCACAGCACTCGAAGCATCGGCTCGACTGCCTCGGTCGCCTTGAGGTCGACGAGCAATTCGACCGCGTGAATCGGAGGCCAACCCTCCCCCGGGCTGTCCAACAGCTGAAATGAGTCGTCGTTCAGGAAGCGAAGCAGGCCGGGGACTGCGGCCTCGCCGAGCGCCAACACCTCGGCACGCAGCTCCGGGTCGAGCTTCTCGCCGCAGCGCCCGAATCGGTCCATAGGGTCGGAGTTCACGAGCCAGATCTACAATGAAGTGCCCCACGCCAGTCTGCGGCGCTGAAGAATCAGGAGGAGCGCGAGCACGCCAGCGAACGAATCGACCGCCGTGCAGCCACAGCCTGAACCACCACGAATGGAGCCAGGACCGCTCGTTGTTCCGGCATCGGCAGAGGAGACCCCAGCGTCGGTGCCTGCGTCGGCCACGATCACTCCCGCATCGGGCTCGTCGATCGGCTGATACCGAACGCCGTCGCTGAGCACTTCTGACGAGGCCCCCGAGGCTCCACGCGCGCGCACGGCGAAGACGTAGCGGGCGCCCGGTCGCAACATGCTCGAGTAGTCGACGCGCGTGACGTCAGCGCCCACCGGAATGAAGGGATTCCCGGGGACCGTCGGGTGTCTCGTGAGCGGTGTTCCACCGGCCGTGAGCAGCGCCCACTCGTAGCCCGTCGCGTTCGGCACCGTGTCCCACTCGGCCGTCAGCAGACCAGGCATCGTCGACTCGTCGATGTCTCCCGCGTCGGGACGGCGGCGATCGATCTCGCGCACTTCACGTGGCGGCGGGAAACGCTGCGGCCCGATGCCGTAGAGGAAGCCATCAGCGGCGGTGACGAGCAGCTCCTGCTTTCCATCGCCGTCGAGATCGCCAGTCACCGTCTCTCCGACCGGCGCACGCAGGTTCAGGGTCCACAAAACCGGCGCTCCCGCCGCACAGGCGTCGATGGCGTAGAGGAAGCCGTCGGTGCTGCCGATGACGATCGCCGACTGCCCCGGCCAGAGCGTCTGCATCGCCGTCGCGTTGCCAAGTGAGCCTGGCAGCACGCCCGCATCAGCGACCTCGGCTTCACTCGAGAACTTCTGACCACGCGCGAGCACGACGTGGGCGCGCTCGACGCCCGTCTGCGCGTCGATCAACACCAGCTCGGGTGACTGAAAGCCCGCGTTCGCGATCACCAGTCCGCTCGGGCACGAGAGCGTCGCGGCAAAGGCTGAGTAGAAGCGCTGCGGCAACGTCACGCTCCAGGTCGCGGGCGTCGACATCGCGGGAGGCGTGGTCAACGCCACCCCTTCGAGCGCGTGGTAGCTCGCCGCGCCCACCGTCGTGATCGGTCCGGCCTTGCCGCGCACCACCACTGGCATGATCGCGTGCGTTGCGATGGTGGAGCCGTAGAGCCGGCCGTCGGTTCCTCCGTGCAACCACAGCGATCCACGCAGGCTCGCGATCACGTCGTCAGCGCCATCTCCGTCGAGGTCGTCGATCGAGACATAGCCCTGCCCGCTTCCCGCGGTGATCATCGGCGTGCTCGACCACGAGAGCCCACTGGAGCCGACCGTCACCGCGCGCCCGTCACCGGTGCTCGAGTTGAATTGCGTGAGCGCAAACCGAACACCCGCGTCGCTGAACATCGGCACGGGATCAGATGCGGCGGCCCAGTTCGGCTGGCCGGGCACACGGAACTGATCGACCAGGTCGGGAGAACGGCCGACCAGCACGTCACCTTCGAGCGCGACGACGAGTTCGCGAGTGCCGTTGCCGTCGAGATCGAGCGCCACGGGAAACGTCGCGCCCGGCCAGCTCCACACCTCGGTCGGCTCGGAGACGAGGCTCGCCATTCGCGCGTCGAGGCGCTTGAGGCGGCCCACCGAGTCACGAACGATGATCTCGTCGGCTCCGGCGTCGAAGCGCGCGGTGATCGGAACGTGTCCGAGCCCGCGCGGACCGGAATACGCGCCGCCCGTGCGAATGCCCGGCTGGGGCAGCTCTCCATCGGAGAAGTTGATCGGCTGCAGCTCGGGGTTGATGGCCACGAGGTAGCCATCGGAGCGCGCGAAGAGCAGTCCTTCTGCAGCTCCCGAGATGTTGCGATGCGCCGAGACGCCGCGAAGCCCGACGCCCGCAGGAATCGGGAGCGAGTGCACCACCGCCGGCATCGCGCCGAGAGACCAGAGCTCGAGCGTCTGATTCCGAAACAGCACGAGGCCGCGCGAAGTTCCGAGCGGCAACGTCGCCCACTCGATACCGGTGTTCACGGAGCGACGCACACGACGATCCATCATCGTCAGCACCTGCCCCATCGGCAGCGCGAAGACTGGTGTCGGGAACGCGGCGGCGAGGGTCGTGAACCGATACCCACGAATGCCGCTCGAGCTGCTCGTCACGAGGGTCGGCCGTTCGGTAGCGGACAACTGGAGCACCGCCACGAGCTGCTCATCATCCACACGCGACTTCACCATGCCGGTCAGCACGTCGAACACGTAAGAGCTGGTGCGCCCGCCTTCGATGAAGGTCGAGATCACCTCGGGGGTTCCGTCACCATCGAGATCGCTGCTCAGCCGCAGCGAAAACGAATGCCGATCGGTCGCGAGATCGATCACGGCGCGCTTCCACTCGAGCTTGAGCCGGTCGGCAGCGGCTCTGGACCGATCGAACGTCATCACGAACAGCGCACGGGAGTTGATCGAGGCGTCGTACGAGTTGTTCGTCGCGGCGACGACGGCCTTTCGGCCTCCACTCAGTGGCGCGAGTTCGGTGCGCATCACGCCGTAGGGAATCGAGAAGCCGATGTCGTAACCGGGATCGGTCGCGCCAGAAGCGAGCGCAGTCCCGGTTCGGCCGTCGTAGGCGTAGACCCGGCGAATCGCGAAGGTGAGCACTTCGGGCTGGCCGTCTCCGTCGAGATCGCCCACCACGTCGGCGGCGCCGCAGTAGTACTCGCGATTCGCAGGCAGCTCCCACAAGCGTCGGCTGCCATCGTCGATCTCAGGGCCAAAGCCGTTCGCGAAGTGCCACGCGATCGCGCGCGGCCTTCCGTTCACGCTGCCGCAGGCGTTGTCGGCCGCGTACAGATCGTCGAGCCCGTCACCATCGAGATCCGCGAGGCGAACGGCTCCGACGACGGTGCCGAAGGTCCCGGCCGCCATGCGCCACCGCAGCGCGCCGGTGCGAACGTCGAAGATGCCGAGAAACGCGTTCTCGCCCGTGACGACCAGTTCCTTCGCGCCGTCGCCGTTCAGGTCGGCCACATGAACGATGGTCGAGACCGCCAGCGGAGCTGTCTCCCACACCACCGTGTCATCAGGCCGCTTCGCCACCAGCTTGCCGCCCGCAATCAGCACCACCTCGGAGGAACCGTCACCCTCGAGATCGATCGCGACCTGTTGCTCACCGCCGAGCTCGCCACCGAGATACCGCCGCCACGTCACCGCTGGCGTTCGCAGGTCGGCCGGCTCGCTCGTCACGGCAGTGCGTCGATTGTCCCGCCGCGCCATCGGCCAGTCCGCAAGAGCAACAGTGCTGACCAGAACGAGCGCGACGAGGGCAGAACGCATGACGGCAGAACACCTGAGCCACCGCCGCTGCGCAACCGCCGCTCAGTGGTCCGGTCGTCACCACCGGACGCAGCCCGCTCAGTACGCGACGAAGGCTGGGCGCGTGCGCTCGTTCCACTTGCGAATCGAGGGCCGCTGCCAGTTCGCCTCGACGTA
This sequence comes from Archangium gephyra, assembly GCA_943370055.1. Taxonomy (GTDB): domain Bacteria; phylum Myxococcota; class Myxococcia; order Myxococcales; family Myxococcaceae; genus Xiheimicrobium; species Xiheimicrobium gephyra_A. Next base: position 53,897 of record CALRPN020000046.1, on the reverse strand, counting down.
CGCCTTCACCTTCTTCGGCAGCAGATCGCCGTTCGCATTCAGCCGCTGCAGCATCATCGCGAGATCGGCGTCGGCCAGGCACCACTGAGGGAACAGCGTGGTGCGGTCGTCTCGAATGAGCCGGTCGCAGGCCGCCAGCAACCGCGTCACGGCCTTCTGGCCCGCGAGCGAGAGGGGCTTCGTCGTGTGCTCGTACCAGACGGTGTACGTCGACCGCTCCTCGCGAATCGGCATCAGATCGCTGCGCACCCAGGACATCACCTCGCGGCAGATGGCGCGCTCCTTCAGATCTTCGGGGAACAGGCGCGGGTATTTGGGGAACGGGAACGTCTCGGCCAGGTACTCGGCGATCGCCTGCGACTCGGCGAGCCAGAAGTCACCGTGCTGGAGCGCCGGAATGCGGCCCGTGTGCGCCTGGTACGTCGACGTCTGGTGTTCCTTCTTCGGCAGCGACACCTCTTTCACCGTGTACGGCAAGCCCTTCTCTTCGAGCGCGACGAAGGCCGAGAGGGCGTAGGGCGAGATCCAGTGGGTGTCGACGTAGAGGGTCAGGGAGTCCATGGGCGCGCACCTTCGTGAGCGCGGCCCGCGACGTCAAGGCTCGGGAGGTGCCCAGCTTCGCAGCCACGCCAGGTACTCGTCGTGCAGCGACGCGCCCGTGAGGAACACGAACGTGCGGCCACTACCGACGATCCGATCTCCAGACGTGAGCGCGCCGTCGTTGTGCCGGCCGATACCGGCCCAGCCACTGCCAAGCGGACGAAGCGGCAGGCCCCACGAGAAGTCCTTGCGACTGCGTGACAGGGGCAGCACCGCGCCGGTCTCGAGATCGATGAGCAGCGCGTCGTGCTCGAGCGAGGCCCAGCGCGCGTTGTCGAGCTGGAGCGAACGCACGGTCTGCCCGCCGAGCCACGTGCCGCCGAGCACGAAGTGGGTCGAAGGGTACTTGCGCAGAAGCTCCCGCAGCTCGTCGGTGCGATCGGTCAGCCGTGTGCCCTCGAAGTCGATGGTCTGCCAGCCACTGGCGACGAGGACGTCGACGAGAGGGCCGAGCGGCCCAAGCGGATCAGCCAGGTGCAGGCGAATCGTGTGGGCTTTCGGCGGCCGGTTCTTGAGCGCCATCAGCGAGGCCGAGGGCACCGCCGCGCTGAACTCGAGGCCCACCACCCGAAGCGTCTTCGGCAACACCGCGAGCACCCCTTCGAGCCGCGACGCCGACTCGGTGCCGTTGCACTGCAGCGTCAGCCGCGACGTGGCCGCGAACTGAGGCCCCGAGAACGCGCGCGCCAACCTGATGCTCTCGGACGCGTCGCGCGGCCCCAGCCAGATGCTGCATGAGACGACGTAGCCGCACTTCCAGACGAGGTGATCGTTGCGCAGATCGCCGAGCCGGTGCCGCTGCCGCCGAATCGCCGCGTAGTCACCGATGAGATCGGGGTCGTTGGTGCCGTGCTGCAGCTTCAGCTCGTAGGCGGCCATCAACGCGTGCGGCGCCTCGTGCTCGATCAGCCAGTCTCCCAGCACGTGCCAGCGCGCTTCGTCCCACGGGGCTTCGGCGACGGCGTCGAGCAGCTCGGGTGGCTCGGTCTCGGTCTGTGGGCTCGCCTGCTCGACGACCTGAAACACGAGGGAGGCCGACAACGCGATGCGATCCCCCAGCACCAGCTCGAGTGAGCCAGCGCCCCGCATGGGATCGCCGTTCACCAGAATCGTGCCTGCGTGCCCGAAGTGCGTGAGCGTCCACGTGCCGTCTTCGACGGTGAAGCCGCAGTTCTTCCGGCCGCCCCACCCGTCAGCGCAGAAGCCCGCCCAGGCCCACTGCTCGACCCGCACGACGATCTCGCACGTTCGGTCGATGCCGATGCTGAAGCGGCCGCCGTTGCACGCATACGAGCGGCCCCCGCCGGGAAACTCGACGGAGACCCCCGAGGGAGCCGAGATGAGCGTCAGCGCGAGACCCGACACGCCTGACTTCGTACCGCGTCAGCCGGTCAGACGTCGATCTCGTCGACGTCGCCTGCGCGCTCCATGATGAAGTTGAACCGCGCCGAGACATCGCGACCCATCAGCTCGTTGATCGTCTTGTCCGTCTCGAGCTCGTCATCGACCGCCACCTTCAGCGCGATGCGCTTCTTGGTGTCGAGCGTCGTCTCCTTCAGTTCGTCGGCGGTCATCTCGCCGAGGCCCTTGAACCGCATGATGTTGGGCTTTGCGTTGCCCTTCGCCTTCTCTTTGATGATGCGATCGCGGTGCTCTTCGTCGAGCGCCCAGTACGTCTCCTTGCCGATGTCGACGCGGTAGAGCGGCGGCTGGGCGATGTACACGTGGCCGCCTTTGATGAGCGGGCGCATGTGCCGGTAGAAGAACGTGAGCAGCAGCGTCGAGATGTGCTGACCGTCGGCGTCGGCGTCCATCAGCAGGAAGATCTTCCCGTAGCGCAGCCGCGAGAGATCGATCGCGTTGCCCAGGCCGCAGCCGAGCGCGCTGGCGATGTCCTGAAGCTCCTTGTTCGACGACACCTTCTCGCCCGAGGCCTGCTCGGCATTGAGCACCTTGCCGCGCAGCGGAAGAATCGCCTGCGTCTTGCGATCGCGCCCCTGCTTCGCGGTGCCGCCTGCGGAGTCACCCTCGACGATGAACAGCTCACTCTCGGCCGGATCAGCCGACGCGCAGTCAGACAGCTTGCCGGGAAGGCTCGTGCGATTGACCGGGCCCTTGCGGGACACGGCGAGGCTCGCCGCACGTGAGGCTTCACGCGCCCGCGCCGCCAGAATGATGCGCGCGATGATCGCCTCGGCGATCGTCTTGTTGTCGTTGAGCCACTTCTCGACGGCCGGCCGCACGACGTTGTCGACCTGGCCCTGCACCTCGGGGTTGTTGAGGCGCTCCTTCGTCTGGCCCTGGAACTGCGGCTCGACGACGTACGCCGAAATGATGCACAGCATGCCCTCACGAATGTCTTCAGCCGTGAGCGTCACGCCCTTGGGCGTCAGATCGTGCGTCTCGATGTAGTTGCGCACGGCCTTCACGACGCCCGACTTCAGGCCGTTCTCGTGGGTGCCGCCGCTCTTCGTCGGAATGCCGTTGACGTAGCTCTTCACGAACTCGTCGGTCGACTCCGTCCACACCATCGCGAGCTCGAGCCGAATGCCGTTGTCGTGCGCCTTGTAGAAGGGCTGCGTGCCCGCGGGCACCATGGCCTTCTGCCGCTCGTTGACGAGCTTCTCGATGTACTCGGCGATGCCGCCGTCGTGTTTGTAGGTGGCCTCGACCTTCGGCGACTGGGTCTCGTCGATGAAGACGACCTCCATGCCCTTGTGCAGGTAGCTCTTGGCCTCGAGGCGCTCACGAATCGTCTCGGCGTCGAACTTGAGCTTGGGCCCGAAGATCTCGGCGTCGGGCGTGAAGGTGATCGTCGTGCCGGTGCCGCGCACGTTGGCGCCCGTCTTCAGCTTCGTCTTCGGCACGCCGCGCACGTAGGTCTGCTCGTGCAGCTTGCCCTCGCGCTTGATCTTCACCTCGAACTCGCTCGAGAGCGCGTTCACCACCGAGCTGCCGACGCCGTGCAGACCGCCGGAGTGCTCGTAGTTGCCCGCCTTGAACTTTCCGCCCGAGTGCAGCGTGGTGAGAATCACCTCGACCGCGGGCTTCTTGTACTTGGGCATGATCGAGACGGGAATGCCGCGCCCGTCGTCGGTCACCGTCGCGCTCTGCCCGCCCTTGTGAATCGTCACCTCGACGCGGCTCGCGTGGCCGTTCATCACCTCGTCGACCGAGTTGTCGACGATCTCCCAGAGCAGGTGGTGGTAGCCGTCGAGGCCGGTGCCGCCGATGTACATGCCGGGCCGCGTGCGGACCGGCTGCAACCCTTCGAGAACTTCGATTTCGTCAGCGTCGTACTTGCGGTTGGCAGCCATCGATCACTTCTCCTTCTTGTCGGTCTCGGGGAGCACGACGATCAGCGGCGAGCGCACGACCGTCTTCACAGAGTCTTTCTTCGACATCTCACGGCCCTTCCCTGCGCGGCTGGTGACCTCGTACTTGCCGGGCGACAGCGTCAGCGTGCGGCCCTTGCCGGTCTCGAGCGCGATGCTCTCGTCCTTGCGGGCGGTGCAGAGGAACGCGGCCACCTCGTCGTCGGGCTGCACCTTGATGACGGTGACACCCTTGCCCGGGCCGGCGAGCTCGTTCACCTCGTTCGCCTTGCAGACGAGCGCGAACGTCTTCTTCGTGACGACCGCGAGCAGATCCTTCTCTTCGCACGGCATCACACCGATGAGCTCGTCACCGGTGGGCGGCCTGGCGTAGCGGCGGCCTGCGCGCGTCGAGACCTCGGCGTGCGGAGCGAGCACGAAACGCAGACCGAAGCCGCGCTTCGAGACGGCGATCAACTTCTCGGGCTGCGGCAGGCGCTTGTCGAGGGTGACGGCGCCGACGATGCGCTCACCGTCGTCGAACTTGAACAGCTTCTGCACCGGGTCGCCGTAGCCAGTCGACGCGGGAATGTCGTTGAAGCGCGTGCAGTACGCGGTGCCGAGGTTCGAGAAGAAGACGACGTTCGACTTGAGCGAGCCGGCGAGCACGGCCATCACCTCGTCGCCTTCACGCATGCGGGTCTGCGTCGGATCCTTCAATTCACGAACACGCTTCACCCAGCCGTCGCGCGTGATCACCACCTGCGCGTCTTCGTCCGAGATGAAGGCCTCTTCGTTGTACTCGACCTCTTCGACCGCGCCGCCGATCTTGGTGCGCCGCTTGTCGCCGTAGATCTTCTGCAGCTCGAGCAGCTCGTCACGCACGGTGTTCCACAGCTGCTTCTCGCTCTTCAAGATGTCGGCGATGCGCTTGGCCTCGGCGCGCTTCTCCTTGGCCTCCTTCTCGATGACGAGGATCTCGAGGCGAGCCAGCTTGTACAGCTTCATCTCGAGGATCGCTTCGGCCTGCTCCTCGGACAGCTTGAAGCGCGCGATCAGCTTCGCCTTCGCATCCGCTTTGCCTTCCGACTTGCGGATGATCTTCAGCATCTCATCGAGGGCGTCGTAGACCTTCTCGAAGCCCTCGAGCAGGTGCAGGCGCGCCTTGAGCTGCTCGAGATCGAACTGGAAGCGGCGGGTCACGACCTCGAGCCGGAACGTGAGGAAGTGCTGGAGGATCGACTTGAGATCGAGCCGCTTCGGCGTACCGACCTCGGGGTTCTCGGTCGGCACCAGGCACGTCATGTTGACGTTGAAGTTGGTCGCCAGCGCCGTGTGCTTGAAGAGGTACGCCATCACCAGCTCGGCGTCGGAGTCCTTCTTCAGCTCCATCACGATGCGCACGTCTTTGGTCGACTCGTCGCGAACGTCGACGAGCGGCGGCAGCTTGCGCTCTTGAATGATCTCGCCGATGCGCTCGACGAGCGTGCCCTTGTTCACCGTGTACGGAATCGACGTGACGATGATGTTGATGCCGCCGCGCGGGCGCTCTTCGGTCGTCCACTCGCCGCGCAGGCGAACCGAGCCCTGGCCCGTCTCGTAGATCTCCCGCAGCTCCTTCTTGCTGTTGAGGATCTGCCCGCCGATGGGGAAGTCGGGGCCCTTGACCCACTTGAGCAGGTCCTTCGTCTCGAGCTTCTTTTCCTTGATGAGCTCGACGCACGCGTCGATCAGCTCGCCCGCGTTGTGCGGCGGAATGTTCGTCGCCATGCCGACGGCGATGCCCGTGGTGCCGTTCATCAGCAGCTGCGGCAGCTTCGCCGGCAGCACGATCGGCTCCTGCGCGTTGCCGTCGTACGTGGGGCGGAAGTCGACCGTCTTGCGCGAGATCTCCGAGAGCAGATCGTCGGCGATGCGCGCGAGCCGCGCCTCGGTGTAACGGAAGGCGGCCGGAGCGTCGCCGTCGAGCGAGCCGAAGTTGCCGTGGCCGTCGATGAGCGGGTAGCGCAGCGAGAAGTCCTGCGCGAGGCGAACGAGCGCGTCGTAGATCGCCGTGTCGCCGTGCGGGTGGAACTTACCCATCACGCTACCGACGACGTTCGCGCACTTCTTGTGCTTGGAGTCGAACGTGATGCTCTCGTTCCACATGCCGTACAGAATTCGGCGCTGCACCGGCTTGAGGCCGTCACGCACGTCGGGCAGCGCGCGCGCGGTGATGACGCTCAGCGCGTAGTTGAGGTACCGGCGTCGCGCTTCGTCGGCGAGCTGAATGGGCTTCTCGTTTCCACCGCCGCCCGAACCAGCGCCCTTCTTGCCGCGACCGCCGCCTTTGCCACCGCCGCCGCCATCAGCGTCGACCTCGAGGATGCTCATCTGTTCAGCCATGGGAGCCTTTTCCATCGTCTTTCCCGTGCCTTATTCCGCGTGTTCCGCGTGCTACAGGACTGTGTCGGCGGGACTGTACCCATCGGCGATCGCGACACAAGAAAATGACTGCACGCGCGTGTAGGCCCGTGTCGTTTTCTTGACGTGCTTGACGAGGGTCGATCGTCCGTTCGTCGGACGTGCGTTCCCACTGCACTCGGCTAGTGTCGCGCCGTGCTCTCACTTCTGCTCGTCGTGCTCGCCGCGCCCGCCAAGGGTGGTGCAGCGGCTCCTGCCTCGTCACTTCCCAACCGCGCTGCGCTCTTCGTCGTCGCGAAAGAGACTGGCGAGACCAGCGCCGCCAAGGTCGAGGTCGAGCTGCGCAAAGCCCTCGAGGAGCGTTCGGTCGGCCTCACCGATCTCGAGTCGCTCTTCCCCGCCGAGCTGCCCGCGAACAAGGGAGCGGCACTGCTGAAGGAAGGCACCGACGCGGTCGACAACCTCGACTTCGACGCCGCGAACGCGAAGTTCACCGAAGCGATGGCGTTCTACAGCCAGAACCCCGCGCTGGCTGAAGCCCGGGAGATCGCCACCATTCACCTGCACCTCGCGAACATTGCCCTGCAGTCGGGCGGCAAGCCTGGTCAGAAGGCGGCGCTCGAGAACGTGTCGAAGGCGCTCGTGCTCTTTCCCGCCATCGAGCTCGACCCGAAGTACTTCGGGCCTGACGTGAAGAAGCTGAGCGACAAGGCGCTGCTCGAGCTGAACAAGGGCGCAAAGGCGCAGCTGACGATCGCCTCGCAGCCGCTGGGCGCCGAGGTGCTGTTCCGCGGTGCGACCCTGGGCACGACGCCGCTGGCTGAGGCGCCCGTCGTTCCGGCTGGTCGTCACCTCGTCACCGTGAAGCGTCCCGGGTTCAAGCCCGCTGGAGCCTTCGTCAACGTCACCAAAGAGGGTGGTCAGGTGACGCTCGAGCTGACTGAAGCAGCCGGGTACGCCGAAGCGCGTCGGTCGATGAACGGCCTCGTTCCGGCCAACCTCGCCAAGGGCGTTCCGCGCGAGGCGCGCCAGGTGGCCGAGACCATGAAGTCGCGCTTCCTCATCGTCACCGAGGTCGCTCCGGGTGGAGATGGCGCCCTCGAGGTGTGGGACGTCGAAACGAAGAGCCGCCTCAAGGACGTCTCGCTGCCAACCGACGGGAACTTCGGACCCGTCGTCGACAAGGTGAAGGCCTTCCTCGCCAATCCGTCACCAGTGGCCGTGGCCAAGACCGAGGCGGTGACGGTGACCGAGGAACCAGACTCGGGTGACTCGGTGTTGTCGAAGTGGTGGTTCTGGGCAGCGGTGGGCGGCGTGGTGGTGGTGGGAGCCACGGCAACGACGGTCGGAATCGTCGCGTCACAACCTCAGCAGCAGCCGGCAGCGCAGACGCCTTCTTTCAACCCCATCTTGTTCCCGCTGTAACGACGTCCAAGGCTCCTCATGCGCGCGTCCCCCGCCCTGCTGTGCGCTCTCGTCGCGAACCTGGCGTTCGCCGCTCCTCCGCCTTCGGAGAAGCGCATCGCTGCGCTCGTCATTCCGCTCGATAAGGGCGCCGAGGCACAGACGCTCAAGCTCGAGAACTTCGTCGACGAGGCCCTCAACGAGTACCAGGGCTTCACGGTGAAGACGTCTGACGATCTGTTCGGCGTGCTGCCGGACGAAGACGCTGCTGCGAGCCTCAAGCGGGCGCAGACGGGGTTCGCCGAGTCGAAGATCGACTTCGACAACCGCCAGTACGAGCCCGCCGAGCGCAAGCTGCGCGCGACGCTGAAGGAGTTCGACAAGGCCGTCGCTGCGATGAAGAACTGCGGCAATCTGTGTGAAGCGTGGGCGATGTACGGCGCGGTGCTGCAGGCCCGTGGTGACGTCGAGGAGGCGAAGCTGGCGGTGCTGAACCTGCTCGCGCTGGCGCCCGCGTATGAGATCGATCGCAAGAAGTTCCCCCAGGACTTCCTCTCGCTGAAGGCGCAGGTCGCCACCAGCCGCAACGCGCAGCTGCGCGGCAACGTCTCGGTGAAGACCAAGCCTGCTGGCGCGCGCATCTACCTCAACGGCGAATTCCAGGGCTTCTCCCCCATGACGCTCCAGACCCTGCCCATCGGCAAGACCATGGTGCGCGTCGACAAGCCCGGCTTCCGGCAGGTCGGAACGATGATCGAGGTGACTCCCGACGAGACCGAGTTCTCTCCCGAGCTCGTCGCCTCCTCTGGCTTCAAGGCCTTCGACGCGCTGATGGATCGGCTCTCGGCCGAAGCCGTGAAGGACAAGGGCGGCAGCACCATGGCGAGCGTCGCGAAGACGCTCGGGCTCGACCGCGGCATCGTCACCATCGTGAAGGAGCTCGAGAGCGGCGGCACCGAGGTCACCATCGGCTACTTCGAGCTGAAGACCGGCAAGCGTCTCGCCATCAAGCGCGCCACGATGCAGGGCGACGAGTTCGGCCAGATGAAGAGCGAAGTGCAGCGCATGGTGAACTGGGTCATCAACAACGGCGATGGCGGAGGCGGCGACAAGGTGACTCGCTCGGCCGACCCGCTCGACAACCGCGGCGGCACCGAAGAGTGGAACGCCGAAGATCGTGGTGGCCGCACCCAGCAGCGCGACAAGAAGAAGAAGGGCAACGACCCGCTCGATGGCGTGAACGGCACCGAAGACTGGTGACGGCCTGAGGAATGCACTGCGCGGCTGTCATGCGCGTGCTCCTTCTTCTCCTCTTCTCTCTCTCGGGCTGCAGGCTCAGCGACGCCGGGTTGGCGTGCTCCGCAGCAGCTCCGTGTCCTCGCGGTTCGACGTGCGATCCCACCTTCGCAGGAGGAACGTGCACCTTCCCGTGTCCTTCTCCGGTGATGGGCGCGTCGTGTGGCGGGCCCGATCTCTTCGACGCGACGTGCGCTGCGTTCGATGGCGGCCTCACCTGCGCCCAGAACTGCACGAACGCCGCGACCTGTCGTGCGGGCCTCACGTGCCGTGAAGTCGACGGAGGCGTGGTGACCTCAGGACCAGGCGGGTTCTTCGGCGTGTGCCTGCCCTGATCCACGACGTCACCGCCATGGCAGGCAGGTCGCGAACGTCGGCCGGATTCCGCTATGAGGCGGCATGTCCAAACGGCTCCTGCTCGTCGCTGGGTTGCTCGCAGCTGACGCCTTCGCCCAGACGATCAACCTGGCGAACTCCGATCCTTCGCGCGGCGTGACGCTGCTGCCCGACTCGCTCGCGTTCGCCGACGAGTCGACCGCCCTCACCTACAACCCGGCAGGCCTCGGCCGCGTGGGCCCGTGGAACCTCATCTACGTGCACGAGCGGAGTCAGACGCGCTCCCTCGTCGGCAACGCGGTGTTCGGCGCCGCGAGCATGGGCGACGTCTTCGCGTTCGGTGCCGGCGTGAACACGATCAGCGGCGCGGGCAACCTCACGAAGCTGTCGCTGGGCAGCTCGTTCGGCCCGCAGGCATTCTCGGGTGGCGCTTCGCTGAACTGGCTCGTCAACGGAGACACGAAAGGCATGTTCGTGCTCGACCTCGGCCTGCAATCGCGCCCGGTGCGCTGGCTGAGCTTCGGCGCCACGGTGCGCAACGTGAACGCGCCCACGAACGGAAGTGGCCTGACGTTGCCTCGAGAGTGGGGCCTGGGCGTCGGTCTGCGGCCCTTCGAAGAGGTCGTCACCCTCGGCGTCGATTGGTACTTCCCCGAGCAGCGCCTCGTCGAGAGCAGCAGGCTTCAATACACGGCGAAGGCCACCATCGTGCGCGGGCTGCGCGTCTCGGCGGGCGTGAGCCACGGCTTCGTTCCGCAGACGCCGCTCGCCTTCCACGCAGGCCTCGGCATCGACCTCGAGAACGTCGGCTACACGCAGGGCTTCGGCACCGCGGGCGGCAACCTCGACTTCCAGTTCATGGGGCGCGTGTCGGCAGGGAAGTACGGCTCGATCGTTCCATCGAAGAAGCTCGCGGTGATCAGCGTCGGAGACATCGGCTCGGAAGGCGGGTCGACCATCGGCTCGTTGCTCGGCGTGGCGGCGGAGGATCGGTACATGCGTTTCCTGCGCTTCCTCGATCGCGCCTCGCGGGATCCCGAGCTGGCCGCCGTGCTCATCAAGATCGAGGGCGCGGGTGTCGGCCTCGCGCGAGCCGATGAGGTGCGCGCCGGCATCGAGCGGCTGCGCGCCGCGGGCAAGAAGGTCTACGCGTACATCTTGAGCGTCGGAGACGCCGAGTACCTGATGGCCTCGGCGTGCGACGCGATCTTCTCGGCTGGCGAGGCCATGTACATCGTCGACGGCGTGCGCTCGTCGATCACGTACTACGGCGGCGCCGCTGAACAGCTCGGCATCGGCGTCGATGTCGCGCGCGTCGGTGCGTACAAGTCGTTCCCCGATCAGTTCACGCGAAAGGACATGAGCGACGAGCAGCGAGAGACGCTCAACGCCTTCCTCGACACGGCAGACTCGTTGCTCAGCGAGCGCGTCACCAGCCGCCGCGGCATGAGCGTCGAAGCGTGGAAGGCCGGCCTCGACGAGGGCATCAAGCCGCCGCGCCGCGCCGTCGAGCTCAAGCAGATCGACGCCGTCGTGACGCCGCAGCAGCTCGACGAGCGACTCAAGGCCGAGCTGCCTGAGGTGAAGGCCACCAAGTCGTACCGCCCCTTCGACTTCCGCGACGTGCGCTGGGGCAGCAAGCGGAAGATCGCCGTGGTGCCCGTGCTTGGCAGCATCAACGGCGGGCGAAATCAGTCGTCTCCGATCGGCGGGGCGATCTCTGGTGCCGAGAGCTTCATCGAGGCGATCAGCGAAGCCGCGCAGGACCCTGACGTGAAGGCGATCGTGCTGCGCGTCGACTCCGGTGGCGGCGATGGGCTCGCCTCCGATCTCATGTACCGCGCGGTGCTCGAGGCGAAGAAGAAGAAGCCGGTCGTGGCCTCGATGGGCGATGCGGCCGCGTCGGGCGGCTACTACGTCGCCATGGGCGCGGACGAGGTCTGGGCGAACCCGACGACGCTCACTGGAAGCATCGGCGTCTTCTACGCAAAGCCCGCGATCAAGAACCTCGCGAACAAGTACGGCGTCACCCAGGAGTCGATCACCCGCAGCAAGCTCGCCGGCGTCGCCGACTTCTTCGACCCGTGGACCGAGGATCAGCGCCTCGCCGCCCAGAAGTGGATCGACGACTTCTACGACACCTTCATCACCGAGGTCGCCGCGAGCCGGAAGATGAAGAAAGAAGAGGTCGATCTCGTGGCGCGTGGGCGCGTGTGGAGCGGCCGTGACGCGAAGGCGAAGGGCCTCGTCGACTCCCTCGGCGGGCTCATGGAGGCGGTGCAGTCGGCGAAGGTGAAGGGCGGCATCGACGAGAAGGACGACGACTTTCAGCTCGTGATCGTCCAGTCGTCGGGCTCGTTGCTGGGCTCGCTCATCGGGGTCGCGGCGCCGTCCGTGCTCGAGCAGCCGCTGCCCACCCCCTCCCCCATTCCCGCCGCGCTCGACCCGCTCGTGAAGCAGCTCGGGCCGTACGGCTGGCTGTTCGGTCCGCCCGCGGTTCAGGCCCGCCTCGAGTACGACGTTCAGCTTCGTTGAGCGACATCGTCCTCTGCACGCTGAACGCGCGGTACCAGCACACGGCCTTCGGGCTGCGGTGCCTTCGCGCGAACCTGGGCGCGCTGCGTGATCGATCGGAGCTGCTCGAGTTCGATCTCTCGGTGCGGCCGGCCGACGTTGTGGAGCGGATTCTCTCGAAGAAGCCCCTCGTCGTCGGCTTCGGGGTCTACGTCTGGAACGTCACGCTGATCGCAGAGCTCGTCGAGCTGCTGGCGACGATCTCTCCGTCGACCTTCATCGTGCTCGGCGGCCCCGAAGTCAGCCACGAGCTCGACGATCAACCGTGGACCCGCTTCGCCCACGCGATCGTGCAGGGAGAAGGCGAACACGCGTTCAAGACGATCTGCGAGCAGGTGCTGGCGGGCGATCGGCCGACGAATCGCGTGGTGCCTTCTCGACCTCCCCCCATCGACACGCTCGCCCTGCCCTACGACGAATACACCGACGACGATCTGCGCCACCGTGTGCTGTACGTCGAAGCGTCACGCGGCTGTCCGTATTCGTGCGAGTTCTGCTTGTCAGCGCTCGACGAGAAGGTGCGCAACTTTCCCCTCGAGCCGTTCCTCGCGTCGATGCAGCGGCTGCTCGATCGTGGCGCGAAGCACTTCAAGTTCGTCGACCGCACCTTCAACCTGAAGCTCGACGTCTCGACCCGCATTCTCGAGTTCTTCCTCGGCCAGAAGCGCGAGGACTTGTTCCTTCACTTCGAGATGGTGCCCGATCGGTTCCCGCTCGAGCTGCGCGAGCTCGTGAGCCGGTTTCCGAAAGGCACGCTGCAGTTCGAGGTCGGCATTCAGACGTTCGATCCCGCGGTCTCACAGCGCATCTCACGCAAGCAGGATCTCGCACGCCTCGAAGACAACCTGCGCTTCCTGCACGAGGCACAGGTTCACGTGCACGCCGATCTGATCGCAGGCCTGCCGGGAGAAGATCTCGCCACGTTCGCCGCAGGCTTCGATCGCCTCGTCGCGCTCAAGCCGTCGGAGATTCAGCTCGGCATCTTGAAGCGGCTGCGCGGCGCGCCCATCGCGAGACACACGAGCGCGTTCGGCATGGTCTACGCCTCGCGGCCTCCGTACGAGGTGCTGCAGACCAACGCGCTCTCGTTCGACGAGCTGCAGTCGCTCAAGCGCTTCGCGAAGCTGTGGGACTCGATCGCCAACAGCGGAAACTTCCTCGAGACGACTCCTCTGCTGCTGTCGACGGCGGGCACTCCGTTCGAGGCGTTCTCGCGCTTTTCGACCTGGCTGTTCGAGCGTGAAGGAAAGCCCGCGGGCCTCGCGCTGCTCAAGCTCGCAGAGCTGCTCGTCACCTTCCTCGACGAACGTGGACATGATGCGCGTCAGACCGTGCTCCGCGATTACCAGCGTGGAGGTCGTCACGAGGTCCCCGGCTTCCTCAGCGCTCGCCCTCAGAAACAAGCCCGCTTCGGGCTCCGCCAGGCCCGTCACCGCAGCTGACACAAGCACGTGCGTCGCGCGCGGGGTCCTGCTACACCTGCTGCGTCACCGCGATAGGCCCGGTCAGTCGAACGGTCCCGAAGTGATTCAGGGTCGCATCGATTGGTGGCCTCACGGCAACGTGCTCCACCCGGTGGTCTTGACCCTGCCCCACCACGACGCAGGACACGCTCTGGCGGCACTCGCCCGAGCGCGCAAACGCCTCATGAGCGACGAACACGACGAGCTGCCGAACGACCCGACGGATCCCACGCCTCCCGCGCCGCCTCCTGCCAATGATGGCGGTGGTGACGATGGTGGTGACGATGACGGAGGCGATGACGGCCCCGATGATGGTGGCGACGAAGGCGCTCCGCAGGCTGGTGGCCAGGCGGGTCAACCCGGTCAGCCGGGCCAGCCTGGACAACCCGGTCAAGGGAAGCGCCGCCGCCGTCGCCGTCGTCGCAAGGGCAACCCGGTCTTCTTCACCGAAGACGGCCAGGCCTTCCGAAAGGTGATTCAGCCCGACGGCCAGGTGGTGAACATCTTCCTGACCGCGCAGGAGCTCGAGCAATACAAGCAGCGCGTCGCCCAGCAGCAGGCCACCCAGCAGCAGCAGACGCAGATGCGGGTCGCCCAGCAGTCGGGGCAGCCGGTGCAGGTGCCGACGCAGATCGTCGAAGGCGTGCTCGACACCGAGGTGAAGGGCCAGAACGCCGCACTGCGTTCCCTCAAGCGCAGCCTCCTGCCCGGGCCCGACGACGCCGAGATTCCGAAGAACCTCGTGCAAAAGCTCCGCTTGCGCGCGGGCCAGTACCTGACCGCGAAGGCGCAGATGAAGGGCCTCAAGGGCACCATCGTCAGCGTCGAGACCGTCGACGGCGTGCCGATGGACAAGGCCACGCGCGCGCCGCACTTCAACGATCTGACCTCGGTCGATCCCGTCGAGCGGCTCAAGCTCGAGCACCAGCACAACGAGATGCTGACCCGCGTGCTCGATCTGATCGCTCCGCTCGGCAAGGGCCAGCGCGCGTTGATCACCGCGCCGCCCAAGACCGGCAAGACGATCATGCTGCAGAAGATCGCGCAGGCGATTCTGCAGAATCACCCCGAGTGTCACGTGATGGTGCTGCTCATCGACGAGCGGCCCGAAGAAGTCACCGACATGCGGCGCAACATCAAGGCCGAGGTGCTGTCCTCGAGCAGCGATCAGTCGCCCGCGAACCACCTCAAGGTCGCCGAGCTCGCCATGGAGCGCGCACGCCGGCTCGTCGAGAACGGCAAAGACGTGGTGGTGCTGCTCGACTCGATCACCCGCCTCGCCCGCGCGTTCAACAAAGAGGTCGACTCGTCGGGCCGCACGATGTCAGGCGGCGTCGACTCCCGCGCCCTCGAGCGCCCCAAGCGCATGTTCGGTGCGGCACGCGCGACCGAAGAAGGCGGCACGCTCACCATCATCGGAACCGCGCTCATCGACACCGGCAGCCGAATGGATGAGGTGATCTTCGAAGAGTTCAAGGGAACCGGTAACAGCGAGATCGTGCTCGACCGCCTGCTGGCCGAGAAGCGCATCTGGCCGGCCATCAACATTCCCCAGTCGGGCACGCGCAAGGAAGAGAAGCTGTTCGCCTTCAAGGAGTACGAGAAGGTGAAGAAGCTGCGGCAGATGCTCTTCTCGGTGAAGCCCGTCGAGGCGATGGAAGCGCTCATCAAGCGGCTCTCCCGCTACACGTACAACGACGAGTTCCTCGAAGAGCTCTGATGATCACGCTCGTCCTCACCGTTCTCGCCGCAGCGCCCGGCCAGCCAGATGCGGGCAGCTGCTTCAGCGAGCAGGCCAGCCGTGCCGTGACCGAGAACGGCTTGCTGAACGAGCGTCGCAGAACCGCCGCGCTCGCTGACGCAGGCCTCGCGCTGATCGAGGTCGAAAGCGACCAGACCGACTGTCAGCAACAGCGTGACAAGGGCCTGGTGCCGGGAACGCTCACAGTCCAGGGAAGCCGACGGTTCATCGTGGCGGGGCGCTCCGAGCTGCAGACGCAACGTTCGGCGTCGGACGTCGCGGTCGCGAAAGACACCAAAGGCGTTCTCCACCTCGTCGAGTTCGAGGCCGAAGACGTCGTGATGCCAGTCGCCCTCACTCGCTGCGCAGCGTGCTCACCGAGTCCTTGTTGGAGCAGTGGCGCGCCGCCCTGCACGACCCAACCGCTCTTCGGGCCTCTGCCGCCCAACGCAGTTGGCAAGCCCGTTCGGGTTCGATGGCAGCGCGAGGTCCTCCAGTTTCGGGAAGTCCCACTGGCCTGCCCGCCTCGACAACCCTGTCCCGCCGTTCCCTGACCGAAACTCCGAGCGACTCAGCTGGGCGCGAGGCTAAGCTGCTGCGCGTCGAATGAGCCTCGGATCTGGCCGCTGTCACTACCACCCTGATCGCGCCGGGCTCGGCATCTGCGTCGAGTGCCGCAACGTGATCTGCGTCGAGTGCACGACCCAGTTCGAGGGCATCAACCGCTGCGCGACGTGCCTCGGGAAACGACTGGCGAAGGCGCGTCAGCTGATCGCCCGCAACGACTGGTCGATCGGCAACGTGCTGCTCGCGGCGATGTGTGTGGTCGTCGTCTTCGGCGGTCTCTACGGGCTCGCGGCCCTGCTGGCGAGATGACCGATGGCCGTCGACGCCCTTCAACTCAGACCCCGGTCGACCCTCGCGCTCTATGACGCGTCTCTGCGCGCAGCCGCGGGCTCGTCGGGCATCTGGGTGCTCACGCTTCCGGCCTCTGCCGCACTCATCTTCACGTTCTTCTCTGCCGCTGAAGCAGTGTCTCGTCACCAGCCATTGTTCTGGCCGATGGTTGGGCTCACGGCGGCGTGGGTCTTCCGCAGCCTCATGCAGGGCGCGGCGAGCCACTTCCTCGAGCAGCAGATTCTCTCGCAGACCGAGCCGACTGCCCGTGGCAGCTTCTTCGCGGCGTTGAAGCGAGCGCCCGGGCTCATCGTCGCCGCCACGCTTCAGCTCGTCGTCGACACACTGCTGGCCACGCTCACGCTCGGCATCGGGTTCTTCTTCGTCGGCGCCCACCAGGCGATCTTCGCAGCGGCCATGCGCGGTGAAGGCAGCGCGCTCGGGCTCTACGGCACCTCCTCCAAGCTGCTTGGAGCCGCCCGCCACACGGCCCCATTCCTCCGCTTCTGCAACGTCGTGCAGCTCGTCTTCGTCGTGAACCTGCACCTGGGAACGGCGTTTCTCATGGTGATCGGCCAGCAGCTCTTCGCGCTCGATCTCAACTTCGTGGCGCGCTTCACCTCGCTCGACAACGGAGTCTGGGTCGCGACCCTGTTCGTCGTCGCCTTCACGATGCTCGAGCCGGTGCGCGTGGCAGCGGGCGTGCTGCTGCTCATCGACGGCCGGGTTCGCCAGGAGGGACTCGATCTGGTGGCGCAGGTCGAACAGCTGCCGCGTCGCAAGAAGCCGAAGGCGCCCGTCGTCGCCGCGCTGAGCGTGCTGCTGCTCGCCCTGCCCTGCTTCGCGCAGACCTCGGTCGAGCCCAGCGGAATCCGTCAACGCGTCGAGCGGCTGATGGACGAATGCGAGATGTCGTCACGGGTCTCGAAGGAGCACCTCGAGAGCCTCGAAGGCGTGCAGGAGCGAGATCACTCCGCGCTCTCCCGCTTCGTCAGCCGGGTCGAGCGCCGCGCCTACGACGATCAGGACTGCGACGCGGCCGAAGACGATCTGCGTGAAGGGCTGAAGGAGCTCAAGGCCGCCCGCGCCCTCGAGAGCGCCACTGCCGCGCAGCAGGCCCGCGATGACGCGCAGCAGATCCTCTCGCGCCCCGAGTTCCAGGTCGTCGAGAAGAAGAAGCCCGACGACGAGGTGAAGCCGGAAGAGAAGGACGAACCCCCGAGCGAGTTCTGGAAGTGGGTTCAGAAGATGCTCAAGCGCTTCTTCGAGTGGCTGCTGGAGCGTGATGGCAAAGAGACCGTTCGCGCGCCCTCGTTCGGCGGCGAGATGGCGGGCGCCAACGTGGTGATGATCGTGATCGTCGTCGCGCTGGTCGGGCTGCTCGTCTTCCTGCTGCTCCAGTTCCGCAACAAGAACCAGGAGGTCGAGGCCGAAGGTGAGCAGTCGTCGTTCGGTGAAGAGGCGCTCTCGAGCGACCCCATGAGCGCGCTGTCGAAGCGTCCCGAGACGTGGGCGGGCCTCGCCGACGAGCTCGCCGCGAAGGGCGAATTCCGCGAAGCGATTCGTCACCTCTACCTCGCGCTGCTCTCGCACCTGCACCGCGCCGGCGTCATCGACTACGACCCGACGCGCTCCAACTGGGACTACCTCTTCGGCTTCAAGGGCCAGGGGCAGTCGAAGTCGGCCTTCCGCGAGCTGACCCGCCGCTTCGACTTCGCCTGGTACGGCAACGTCGACGTGACCGAAGCCGCGTACCAGACGTTCCGCACCATCGTGCAGCCGCTGCTCACGACGGCCGAGGCACCGACCCATGCGTGATCGATTCCCGCTGCTGTTCATCTCGGGCCTCGTGGTGCTCGGCGCCTTCGGCTCGTTCGTGATGACGGGCGCGAAGCGGGGCTCGTTCGCCGATCGCCTCTCGACGTACCGCTCCGAGCCGACCGGAGCGCGCGCCCTCTACCTGTTGCTCAACGAAGCCGGTCTTCCCGCAGAGCGCTGGCAGCAGAACTTCGAGGTCATCGATCGCGGCACCGCCCTCGTGCTGCTCGGCACCTCCTTCCGCGACGAGACTGACAAGAAGAGCAAGAACCCGGGCTCTGCCGACGCCGGCTTCTCGTGGGACGACGGCGAAGAGCTGACCGACGAAGAGCGCGAGGAGTTCAGAGACCGCGGCATGAACGCGTTCCGCAGCCCGTCGGTGACGTCCGACGAGTCGAAGAAGCTGCTCGAGCACATTCGCAACGGCGGCACCGTCATCTACGCCCCGTGGGACAAGGACGAGAACGACCTGCTCACTGCGGTCGACGTGTACCTGGAGCGCGCCGAGAACCGGAAGGAAATCTCCACGCTCGTGCCCGCGCAGCCGTCGCGCTTCACCGTCGGCGTCGAGCGCCTCGAGGCGCGGGTTCGTGTGTGGCTCGATCTGCCGCCGGGCGCCGTGGCGTTGCTCGTCGACGAGGGCGCCGAGAAGACCGTCGTCGGGCTCGTGCCGTACGGGCAGGGCCGCCTCATCGTCATCGGAGCGCCCGAGCTCGCGATGAACCAGGCGCTCACCCGCGCAGACAACGCGCTCTTCTGGCGGGCCATGGGCAAAGCCCTCGCCGACGGGCCGATCGCCTTCGACGAGTTTCACCATGGCTTCACCGGCGATCGTTCGATCGCCGAGTTCGCGGCGCGCTACGGCCTGCAGTTCGCTGCTGCGCAGTTGCTGCTGGGCGTGATGCTCTGGGCTGCGTCCCTCAAGCGGTTCGGTCGTCCGAAGCCGCCGCCCGACGCTGTGCGCATCGGCGCCACTGACGCGCTCTTCGCGACCAGCCGCCTCTACCGAGAGGGCAAACACTTCGCGCACGCCGCCGCCTCGATCGCCAAAGAGCTCTCTGCCGAGTACGCCCGCAAAGCTGGCCTGCCCGCGCGGGCCGAGCCTTCGGAGATCTCCGCCGCGCTCGACCTGCGTGGCCGCAAGGATCTCGCCACCGCGCTCCTCGACGTCACCCGCGCCGCGAACGCCGCCGACAGTGACGCCAGCGTCGAGACCGTCGCCCGGCTCGCCGCCCTCGCCCGTTTGAAGCTCGACGCCTCACCGAAGAAAGGCCGCACCGCATGACCCCGACTGGTGGTCCCATCGCTCCCCCGCCTGCTGCACCGACGCCCGGCTCGCACGCCGTGAACATCGCGCACCACGTTCGTGAAGCCGCGCTCGCCGAGGTCCGCAAGGCCGTCGTCGGTCAGGACGAAGCGCTCGAGCTGATGCTCTGCGGCCTCATCACCGGTGGCCACGTGCTGCTCGAGGGCGTGCCCGGCGTCGCCAAGACGTTGATGGCCCGCGCGCTCGCCCGAAGCGTGTCAGCCGAGTTCAAGCGCATTCAGTTCACGCCCGATCTCATGCCCGCCGACATCCTCGGGACGAGCGTGTTCGATCTGAAGTCGCAGTCGTTCGTGCTCGTGAAGGGGCCGATCTTCACCGACCTGTTGTTGGCGGACGAGATCAACCGCGCTCCCGCGAAGACCCAGTCGGCGCTGCTCGAGGCCATGCAGGAGCGCAGCATCTCGCTCGAAGGCCGCCACACCACGCTGTCGCCGATCTTCACCGTGTTCGCGACCCAGAACCCCGTCGAGTCCGAAGGCACGTACCCGCTGCCCGAAGCGCAGCTCGATCGCTTCCTCTTCAAGATCGACGTGGGCTACCCGAGCGATCAGGAGGAGGAGGCGATTCTGCAGTCGGTGCACAAGGGCTTCGACTCGGGCGATCTCCAGCGCGCAGGCGTGCAGGCGGCGATCACGCAGGAGCACCTCATGGCCACGCGCGAGTCGATGAAGCAGGTCGGCATCGAGCCGCCGGTGCTGTCGTACGTTCGCAAGCTGGTCGGAGCGACGCGTTCGTCATCACGCATTCGTCTCGGCGCCGGCCCCCGCGCCAGCGTGCATCTCTTGCTGGCGTCGAAGGCCCTCGCGGCGCTCAGGGGACGTTCCTTCGTGACGCCCGACGACGTGCGCTACCTCGCCGGCCCCGTGCTCAAGCACCGTCTGCTGCTGTCTCCCGATGCCGAGCTCGATGGCGCGACGCCGGCCGAGGTGCTGCGCGAGGTCGTCAACTCCGTCGAAGTGCCGAGGTAACGCGTTGGTCCCTTCCGCACGACTCTGGGCGACGGTCTGCCTGCTCGCGATCCCCACGATCGCGGCGGGCTTCATCGAGGGCATCTGGCCCCTCGTGCTGTTGCTCGATGTCTCGCTGCTCGCGCTCACGGGCATGGACTGGCTCGTCGCGCGCAGGGCTGTGGTGAAGGTCTCGCGTGAGCTGCCGCACCGCTTTCAAGTCGGGGTCGAGAACAAGGTGCACCTCGACGTCATCAACCCGGGCGGCTCGACGCTGCGGCTACAGCTGAAAGACGACAGCCCCGAGGTCTTCGCCGCCACACCGGAACAGCTCGCCTTCACCTTGTCCGGCAAGAGCCGCGTTCGTCTGCCGTACGTCTGCACGCCACGGAGTCGTGGCCGCTTCGAGTTCGCCGATCTCAACCTGCGCGTGCGTGGGCCGCTCGGCCTCGCCTGGCACGATCGTGTCATCGCCGCGAAGACCCAGGTCAGCGTCTTCCCCGACATGCGCGGTGCGAGTCGCCTGCTGCTCTCGGATGCGGCGCTCGACTTCGTGAACCTCGGCCTGCGCCAGCTGCGTCGTGACGGCCGCGGCACCGAGTTCGCCCGCCTGCGTGACTACGCCCAGGGAGACTCGGTTCGTGACGTCGACTGGAAGGCCAGCGCCCGCCGCGGAAAGCCCGTCACCCGCGTGATGGAGTCCGAGCGATCGCAGACCGTCTTCATCGGCGTCGATGCCGGCCGCTCGATGGCCGCGCAGGTCGAAGGCCTCTCGAAGCTCGACCACGCGGTGAACGCCGCGCTCTTCCTCGCGTTCGTCGCCATTCGAAATGGCGATCGGGTCGGGCTCGTCGTCTTCGCCGACGGCGTGAAGTCGTTCCTCGCGCCAGCGTCGGGCCGCGCGCAGTACCGGAAGATCGTCGACGCGCTGTACTCGTCGCGCCCGAACCTCACCTACGTCGACTATCTGGCCCTCTTCAAAGAGCTGAACGTTCGCCTCGTGCGGCGCAGCCTGCTGTGCTTGTTCACCGACTTTCTCGATGAAGATCAGGCCGCGACGATGGTCGGCCCGATGCGGCGGCTCGCCAAGCGCCACGTGCCGGTGTGTCTGTCGATCAAGGACGCCGCGCTGCATCGCCTGCTCCACACCACGCCCGGCGACACCGAGATCGCCTACCAGCACGCCGTCGCCAGCGAGCTGCTGCTCGAGCGGGAAGCCGCCAAGCGCAAGGTGGGGCAAGATGGCGTCACCGTCATCGATGTCGAAGCCGACGCGCTGTCGCTCGCGGCCGTGAACAAGTATCTCGAGATCAAGTCACGCGGCGCGCTCTGACGCCGCCAGCACTGGGAGCACCATGAAGGTCTTCTGTCCCAACTGTGGCACCGAGAATGACGGCACCCCGGGCAGCCGCGTCACCTGCCGCGCCTGCACCGCGAGCTTCGAGATTCCCTTCGAGAGCAACCAGGCCACGCCACTGCCTCAGCAGATTCCCCAGCCGCAGCAACCGAGCTTCGGTGGCAGACCGGTGCAGCAGTTCGGAACGCCGTCGGCGCCGCAGCCGGTTCAGCCCATGCAACCGCCAGCGCCTGTCGTGGTGCAGCCGCCTCCGAACGTGTGGCAACCCAACGCGCCAGGCAGCTACTCGGCT
Organism: Archangium gephyra; assembly: GCA_943370055.1. Classification (GTDB taxonomy): domain Bacteria; phylum Myxococcota; class Myxococcia; order Myxococcales; family Myxococcaceae; genus Xiheimicrobium; species Xiheimicrobium gephyra_A. The sequence continues at coordinate 32,128 of CALRPN020000046.1, read as the reverse complement.
CCCCAGGCGCCAGGTGGTCAGACCAACACGCTCGCGATCGTGTCGCTCGTGTCGGGCATCGTCGGCTGCCTCTGCATCCCGGCGATCGGCTCCATCACCAGCATCATCACCGGCTTCATGGCGCTCTCGCAGATCAACGCCTCGGGCGGCGGTCAGAAGGGCCGGGAGATGGCCATCGGCGGTATCGTCACCGGCTTCCTCGGCTGCTTCGGGTGGATGGGCTACATCATTCTCATGGCTGTCGCGAAGTGAGGTCACCCCTCGCGACGTCGACGAATGAACGCCGAGAGCAGGTACGCGTAGACGCCGCTGCCCACCACGAGCGCAAAGCCGATCTTGAACCAGATCGGCAGACGCGGCGGGTGAATCTGCGAGATCGTTCCTTCGATCAGCCCCGCGAGGATGAAGAGCACGATCGTGCCCAGCACGAGCTTCACAGCGGTCAGGCCCTCGCGACGCAACGCGACTCGCCGCGCGAGCCCACGAGGAGCCACCAGCCCTCTCGCGATCGTCAACCCCGCAGCGCCGGCCAGGCAGATCGCGGTGATCTCGGGAATGCCGTGCGGAAGAATCCATGCCCAGAACCACCACGCGTGGCCTTTCGCTGCGTAGACCCACGCCAACGAGCCGATCAGCACACCGTTGCCGAAGAGCAGAATCGACGTGCCGACACCCGCGGTCAGCCCCAGCGCGAACGCGAAGAAGGCCACGCCGATGTTGTTGCGCATGAGGAACGCCGAGAACGCGGCCTGCTCGCCCACGTCGGCCCCTTCGTTCTTCTGCTCCTTCTTCACGCGCTCGTCCGGGTCGAGCGACTTGTGCATCGACGGCACCAGGTACGGCGCCGCGTCGGGGTCGAACATCATCCCAATCCACCCGAAGCCGGCGCCCGCTACGAACAAGAGCGTGGACGCGACGATCAACCGCCACTCGGCCATCACCAACTCGGGGAAGCCGTGGGTGACGAAGCGGATGATCTCTCGCAGGCGAACGCGACGGCCCGGGTACGTGACGGCATAGGCACGACCGACGAGATCGTTGAGGTACCCGCTCACGTCGGCAGCTCCAGCGCGCGCACGAACCCAGAGCAGATCCGACGAGGCACCTCGATAGAGCCGGGCGAGCGCGCGGGCATCGTCGAGCGACAACGTCTTGAGGCCGGTGCGCTCGGCTCGATCGAGCAGTCGCTCCAGCGCTTCCCACCTCGGCCGTCGGAGATCGATGAACTCGGGAAGCTCCATGAAGGCGGCAGCGTAGCAACTTCTACCCGCTGCAGTTGTTCGCTCGAGGCCAGGTCGCTGGTAGCCGCGCTTCGCGGCGACGATGACCGCGCTCGTCGGGCTTTGCTTCGCCGGGGTCGGCGAGGAGCGTAGAGTGTTCGCGCCGTGAGTCAGCCGCTGCCACTCATCGAACGCACAGAGCAGCGCGACTTCCTGCGCTCCTTCGGTCGTGTCGGCTTCGTCGTCGGTGCGACCCTGGCGGCGTCGCACGCCCTCAACCTCGGGTACCTGCCAAGCGCCATCGCGATGGGAACTGGGGCAGTGAGCATGCTCGCCCTGCCCTCCTTCGCGGAGCGCTTCGGCAACTTCGCGGCCGGTCACGCCCTCGCAGCGCTGATCTCGTCGCTCGTCGCGTACAACGCGAGCCTCCGCGCCGATCTGCCACTGGGCGCGCTCATCTACCTCTGCGTAATCCCGCTCGTGGTGCAGTACCTGTCAGGCTCGAAAGCGGCCGCAAGCTGGGCCGTCGTCGGCGTGGCGATCACCGCGGTCTCGCTCTGGCGGGTCGAGACTGGCCGCGCCATCGCCATCGAGCCGCTCACGACGGCTGCCAACCTCGCGCGCAAGAACAGCATCGAGGCAGGCAGCATCATGGGCGTGCTGGCGATGATGACGGCCCTCGCCGTCGGGCTCGAGCGGCGACGAACGCGAGTCGAGCGTGCACGTATGGCACGACTCGCAGGCAGACTCCGGCGGCTCAGCGCCTCGGTCGCTCACGAGATCAACAACCCCCTCGCGTGGATGACGAGCAGCACCTCGTTCCTCAAGGGTGCCCTCACCGAGCCGTCGACGCCCGAGCTGCAGAAGGAGCTCGCCGACTGTGCCACCGATCTCGTCGATGGCACGCGCAGGCTCTCTCAGTTCTCGGAGGATCTTCGCGCGCTCACCACCGAGAACACCGAGACGGCCAGCGGAGATCCACGGCGCGTCCTTCGGCTCGTGAAGAGCCTCGTGGGCGTGCTGCCGACCGCTCCGCCGGGCGAACTTCCCCGCATCGCTGCCGCTGAAGGCCCACTCACCGAGCTGCTCGTCGAGCTGCTGCTCTCGTCGGGAGAGCAGGGGCAAGCGGCGCGGTTGGCCGTCACCGTGGATTCGGCGGGCCTGACCTTCACCCTCGGCGCGGTCCCCGGAGTCGACAGCAGAATGGTGGACGAGCTGCTGGGTCAGGGCATCGGCACGATCGCCTCGACTCCCGCCGACCTCTCGCTGCGAGTGCCCATCGCCGCCCGCTGAGTTGCGCTGGTGCGCGTGCACAGGGTGCGAAAGACTGCATGACGAACATGGCTGACGCGCCCACCGATCGCCTGCACCTCGATGGTCAGCACTCGGTGCTCACGCCCGAATACGTCGAGTTCGATTTCGTGCTCGCCGGCATGTTCACCCGGTTCCTCGCCTGGCTGGTCGACTCGGTGGTGACGATCATCCTCTCGATCGCCGTCATCCTGCTTCCGGTGTTCTCGCTCTACCTGGGCGGCGCTATCGCGGTCGTCGGCCTCGTGCTGCTGCTCGTGCGCAAGTTCGGCGAGAAGAAGGCCGAGGGTGAAAGCCTGGTGTTACCGATCGGCCTGCTCGGCGCGGGGCTCGGTCTCGCGCTCGGCGGTCTCGCGATGAACCTGATCTCGCCCGCGATCGGCATTGCGCTCGTCTTCATCCTCTATTTCCTCGTCGACTGGGGTTACGCGATCTTCCTCGAGGGGCTGTGGAGCGGTCAGACGGTGGGCAAGAAGATGTTCGGTCTGCGCGTCATTCAGGAGAGCGGCGTGCGCGTCTCGTGGCTGCAGGCGCTGCTTCGCAACCTCGCCCGCCCTGTCGATCGCCTGCCGCTGTTCTATTTCGTCGGTGGCCTCTCGGCGCTCTTCACGCAGTCGCAGCAGCGGCTGGGCGATCTGCTCGCAGGCACCATCGTGATTCGCGAACGCCGCCTGAAGATTCCGGCATCGCTCTCGCGCCCCGACGGAGACACCGCGCTGCTCGGCGACCCCGACTTCCGCGCCCGCGTCGCCAAGGTCTCCGCCGAAGAAGAGACGGTGCTGTTCAACGCGGCCATGCGACGCGAGGAGCTCGGCATGGAGGCTCGGTTGCACCTCTTCTCGACGCTCTCCACGCGCCTGCAGGACGACCTGGGCTTCTTCAAACCGCCGCACCTGTCGGACGAAAAGCTGGTGCTGCTGGTGACGGCCTCGCTGGCTGCGCGAAAGACCGAGAAGACGCGCGCCACGAAGAAGCGGGCACCTCCGCCGCCTCGTCCCGTGGCGTGAGTCAGCCCCGACGCGCGCGCTCGAGCAGCACAGCGAAGCGCCTGGAGTCGAAGTCGAAGCGGCAGCACTGCTGTTCGGCGGTCAGCTCCATCGTCCCCGATTCCTGCAGCGTTCCAACGGTCATCGTGAGTGAGAAGCGCGCGCGCTCCCACGTCAGATCCTGCGGCTTGAAGTGAATCGGAGTGCGCTGGGAGGTCTCACGCCACTCAGACGTGGCGAAGCCCTCGAGCGACCACGGCATCGGCTCACCAGCACTCTTTCGGCCACACGCGACGATCAAGGTCTCGGTTGGCGCGCCGATCGATGTCATCCGAATGGGGTGCACTGCCCTCGCTCCGGTGAGCATCGCGAGCTCGAAGCCGAGTCCCACGAGGCCAGCAGGCGACGACGCAGCCAGCATCACGATCAACGAAGTTGGACTTTCGGACGGCGCACGTCGCGTCTCGACGACAGAGAACGTGAGCGCGCCGGCTTCACCGAACAGCTCGAGCATCGCTCAGAAGTAGGTCGACACCGTCAGGCTGCCGCCGACACTGAACCGCTGGCAGTTGCTCAGCCCGCAGTTGATGCCGATGAACCAGTCGAAGAACCCGCGAGCCTGAAGCGAGACGCTCTCGGCGACGAAGTACTCGACACCAGCCCCAACGCCCGGCCCCACCAGCGTGCTCCCGACCCCAATGGACATCGCCGAGGGCTGGAGCACGACGATGGCTGACAGGTGCGCGCTGACGAACGGCCGCAACGACTCCTCCATGAAGAGGTAGCGCATTCCAAACTGGCCGCCGGTCGCGAAGACGAAGCCCGCGCCACCGTTCGGAGGAGCGCCCACCTTCAAGTAGGCCAGCGCCAGCGGAATTCGCACGTACACGTCGAAGCCGCTCTCTGCGTAGTACGAGCCCTCGAGCCAGAACGGCACGCTGAAGTCGGGCACCGTCGCGTCGTCGGTGAACAGCTTCATGAAACCGACGCCCAGACCGAGCCCTCGGTTGGCGAAGCTGCCAGCGTGCGCGGTGGTGGGGTGGAGTGAGGCGAAGGCGAGGCTGAGGGCCAGCGAGAGCTTGAGGGCGGTCCGCATGCGGGGCCACATCGTACCGGGTTTGACGGGTGCAACCTGCGGAATTTCGACTCGTTTGACCGTCATCCATCGTTGCCGGACAGGGAAGGACTCTCTACACTCCGGCTCACCATGACGCGTCGTGTCCTCATGGGTCTGATCACCATCGCGTTGGCTGCGTGCGTGACCACCCCGCCTCCGCACCCGCGTGCGCTCGAGGCCAACAACATCTGCACCGAGTACCTCTCACAGGGCGATCTGATGCGCGCTGAGGTCCAGTGCGATCTCGGCATTCAGTTCTCGCCTCAGTACGCCGATCTCTGGGTGAACAAGGGCCTCATCGCCCTCAAGCGCGGCCAGAAAGATCAGGCGAAGGAGCTCTTCATCAAGGCGCTGCGCCTCAACCAGGATCAGGCGCAGGCGTACAACAACCTCGGGTACATCTACCTGGGCGATCAGCAGTTCGGCAAAGCGCACGACAACTTCCAGCGCGCCCTCAAGGTGAACCCCGACTACACCGAGGCCCGCTACAACCTCGCGCTGGCCTTCCGCGGCCTGAAGCAGGACGACAAGGCGAAGAAAGAGCTGCGCACCATCATCGAGGTGAACGCGAGCCTCGCTGATCCCTACAAAGAGCTGGGCGCGATCGCGATCGAGGAAGGCAACCTCGAGACCGCTGCAGAAGAGCTCACCAAGGCCACCCAGCTCGACCCGGGCTTCGTCGAGGCCTGGCTGCAGCTGGGCAACACGCTCGTCGAGTCTGGCAAGCCGTGTGACGCGAAAGACGCCTACAGCTCGTGCATCGAGGCCGACGCGAACAACATTCTCTGCCGCAACAACATCATCAACGCCGAGAAGAAGTGCAAACTGCAGGACAAGGCGCTGAGCGACGTGAAGGAGCGCGCCGCCGGCCAGAAGACCCCTGAGAGTGAATACTCGGCCGCCCTCAAGTTCCGTCAGGAGGGCCTCGTGAACGACGAGGAGCGCGCCTACAAACGCTGCCTCAAGTACGACCCGAAGTTCGTCCTCTGCCACTTTGGTCTGTTCGAGCTCTTCAAGAACAGGAGCGATGAGAAGCTGGCCTCGACGGCGTGCAAGAACTTCCTCAAGTTCGCCAACGAGACCGAGTACCAGTCGCAGGTCGCGACCTGTCAGCAGTACGTGCGTGACTGACCTCCATGGGTGTTCGCCTGACCGTCAAACGGCGCGCCGAGGCCGGGGGCGCCGAGAAGCCGCAGGTGGTGACCCTCACCGAGGACACCATCACGCTCGGCCGTGACGACGGCTGTGACGTCGTGCTCGCGCAGACCGCCGTCTCCCGCAACCACGCCCGCATCAGCCGCGACGGCACCCTCTTCTTCCTCGAAGATCTCGGCTCGAGCTTCGGCACCCTGCTCAACGGCTCGAAGCTGAAGAAGAACGAGAAACAGCTGCTCCGCAACGGCGACACCATCGCCATCGCCCAGTTCGACGTCGTCTTCGATCGCGTCGCTGACGTGACCGAGTCGAACGCCGGCAACACCATGTTCGTCAGCCGGAACCTGGTCAAAGACGTGATGAAGGGCCTGGGAACCGGTGGAGAGCAGCCCTACTTCCGCGTGATGAATGGCCCGCGCGAGGGCCACCGCATCGAGATGGGCGACGCGCAGGAGTACACCTTCGGCCGCGACGACAGCGCCGACATCGTGCTCAACGACGATCTGGTCTCGCGCCGCCACGCCCGCGTGCGACGCGACTGGTCGGGCACCCACGTCGAAGATCTCGGCAGCCGCAACGGCATCAAGGTCAACAAGAAGCGCGCGAAGAAGGTCACGCTGAAGGATCGCGACGAGCTCGAGATCGGTGGCGTCAAGCTGCTCTTCCTCGACCCCTCCGAGGTGCGAGAGACGCCCGTCGTGTTGCCCTCGGACTCGCAAGAGACCGAAGGCACGGTCAGCGTTGCCGAAGAGCCGCAGCCCGAGCCCGCGCCCGACCCCCCAGCGCCCGAGCCTGAGCCAGAACCAGTCGCCGATGGAGGCACCGAGGAGCCCCAGCCCGACCCTGACGCTCCGGTCGAGGGCGACCCTGATCAGCCTGCGCCCGATGGCGACCCGGACAACCCGTCGAACACGACGGAGGACCCTCCGCCTGACGAAGAAGAGGTCGGCTCAGGCAAGCTGATCGACTTCTCGAACAAGCAGACCCTCATCGCCCTCGGGGCGATTGGCCTGTTCGTGTTGATCGCGATTCTGCTGGTCGTGCTCGTCTTCGTCGCCTGAGCGCGTCGCAGGTTCGGTGGCGATTCAGCGAGTGCTGATGCGCGCGACAGGCTGAATGTTGAGCTCGGGCGACAGCTCCTGGTAGCTCACCACCGAGAACGGCGGGTTGAACTCGTACTCGAGCAGCTTTCGCACGTAGCGCCGAATGTCCATCGAGGTGAGGATCACGGGACGCTGGGCGGTCGGCGGAAGGTGGCCGCACTCGTTCTTCACGGCCTGGACGATCTCCTGTGCGATGTCGGGCTCGAGCGCCAGGTGGGTGCCTGCAGACGTGCGCTTGATCGAGCTGCGAATCGCGTCTTCGATCTGCGGGTCGAGCAGGTACACGATGAGCGTGTTCGTTCCGCGCGCGTACTTGTGTGAGACGTAGCGCTTCTGGGACGAGCGAACGTGCTCGGTGAGCATCACGCTGTCGGCCTCGGTCTGACCGTGCTCGGCGATTGCCTGCAGAATGCCGCGCATGTCGCGAATCGAGATCTCTTCCTCGACGAGCCGCCCCAGCACGTCGGTCAGCTTCAGCACGTTGACGACTTTCGGGACGACCTCCTTCACGATCGCGGGGAAGGCCTTCTCGAGCTGATCGAGCATCGACTGAACTTCCTGCACGCCGAGGAACTCACGCGCCTGGCGGCGGAGCACGCTGGCGAGGTGCAGAATGATGTAGCCCGGCACATCCCACGTCGTGAGGCCCGCCGCTTCGAGCATCTCCTTGTTCTGCTCGGGAACCCAGGCCGCTGGCTGGCGCGTGGCAGGGTTCACTGCCTCGAAGCCTTCGATGTTCATCAGCTTCAGGCGATCGACGGTGTCGTTCACCAGAATGTGGCCGAGCGTTGCCTGGCCCGTGACGACGGGCACCTCGTTGATCTGAATCTGGTACGCGCCCGGTGGCAGCCCGGGGTTTCCACGCGCACGAACGCCGGGGAACCGAACCCCGAGCTCGACGAACAGACCGTCGCGCATGAAGGGAATGAGCTCGTAGAGGAACTTGCCGCCGTCTTGCCGCGAGTCGACGAAGGGCACGAGCGCGTCGGAGACCTCGAGGACGATGGGCGTCACCACGGGGATGAAGAGCTCGGAGTCGGGGTTGATCGGCTCCTTGGGCTGGGGTTCTGCAGCCGCGGGGGTCTCGCCGTTCTCGCCGTTCTCGCCGCCCTCACCTTCAGCAACCCCACCATCGGACTTCTTCTTGTCCTTGTTCATCAGCTTGTAGGCGCCGAAGCCGGCGAGCCCACCCATGACGAAGAAGGGAAGCTTGGGAAGACCGGGGATGAGACCGAGCGCGATGAGCATGCCGCCTGCGATGGCGATGGCTCGGGGGAACGCGATGAGCTGACCGCCGACGTCTTTGCCGAGGTGAGCGCCCTCTTCTTCGCCACCGACGCGCGTGACGATGATGCCTGCCGCGGTCGAGATCAGAATCGCGGGGATCATGCCGACCAGACCGTCACCGATGGTGAGCAGCGAGTACTTCTTCGCCGCGTCGCCGACCGCCAGGCCCTTCTGCATCACGCCGATCGCCAGGCCACCCACGACGTTGACGACGGTGATGATGATGCCGGCGATCGCGTCGCCTTTGACGAACTTCATGGCGCCGTCCATGGCGCCGAAGAGCTGGCTCTCTCGCTCGAGGTCGCGGCGCTTGCGCTTGCCTTCGTCCATGTCAATGGAGCCGGCGCGAAGGTCGGCGTCGATCGACATCTGCTTGCCGGGCATGGCGTCGAGGGTGAACCGCGCGGCGACCTCCGAGACGCGCTCCGAGCCCTTGGCGATCACGATGAAGTTCACGATGACGAGAATGACGAAGATGATGCCGCCGACGACGAAGTTGCCGCGCGCGACGAAGTTGCCGAACGAGTACACGACCTCGCCCGCGTCTCCCGTCGAGAGAATGAGCCGGGTCGTCGAGACCGTCAGCGCGAGCCGGTACATCGTGGTGATCAGCAGCAGCGTGGGGAACACGCTGAAGTGCAACGCACCAGGAATGTAGATGGTCATCAGCAGGATGATGACCGACAGGCTGATGTTGATGGTCAGCAGCACGTCCAACACGATCGTCGGCAGCGGCACGATCATCATGCCGATGATGGCGATGACGATGATGGCCAGCGCGATGTCGGAGTACTTGTTGAGGAAGCCTGTCTTGTTTGCAGAAGCGTCCATCGGGCGGCGAGCCTAACCCAAAGGCCTGCGACGCGAAGCGCCGGTCAGCGCTTGACTGCCCGTCTGGCCATCTGGAGCAGGCGCCGGGCGCGATCGACGAAGGGCTCACTCGACGATCCCAGACCGATGGCCTTTTGCAGATCGTCGATGGCCTGCCGAACGCGCTTCTTCTGAATGCGAATCTCGGCACGGTAGACGAGCGCCGCGAGATCTTCGGGGTCGAGCTTGAGCGCCTCCTCGAACCGCGAAAGGGCCTTGTCGAGCTCGTTCTGGGCGAGGTGAATCGTCCCCAACATGGTGAAGACGAAGGCATCAGCCGCGTTGGCGGCGAGCCCTTCGAAGATCACCTTGGCCTCGGCGATCTTTCCGCGTGAAAACAGCTCGTGGCCAAGCGCCGCCATGTCTGCGTGCGCTTGCTGTGCCTCGGGCGCAGGGGTCTCGTCGCTCAGCGTCGTGCGAGCGTACGAACCACTCTTCGTTCGTTTCTTGCCTCGACGAACCTCAGAGGTGTCGAGCTCCTCGGTCTTCGACTCTTCGCCCAGCTCATCACCGAGAAAGATCTCGGGGATGGTCTGCGTGCGGCTCACGGTCCTCGTCGTCTTCTTGGGGAAGTAGACGACGGGAACCGGAGTGGGCTTGCGAGACGCCTTCACTGCGCGTCACTTCTTCTTCGCAGGGGCCGGCTTCTTGGCGGGCTCGGCCTTCTTCGCCGGCTCAGCCTTCTTTGCGTCGGGCTTCTTCTTGTCACCGCCACCTTCACCCTGTGCGTTCTCGATCATCTCGAGCGCAGCGGCGGCGAGGACTCGAGCACGAAGAACGAGCGGATCCTTGCCGGTGGGATCAAGGTCGACCGCCTTCTTGAAGTCCTGGGCGGCCTCCATCACGTTACCCATGCGAAGGTGAACTTCACCGCGGTTGACGTAGGCGGCGAGCTCTTTCGGGTTGAAGACCAGAGCCGTGTCGAAGTTGTGCTTGGCGCGCTCGAACTGATCCTGAGCCAGGTACACCGCCCCGAGGGCCGTGTAGTAGTACGCCTCGCGGGGATCGAGGGCGAGAAGGCCGTTGAAGATGGTCTCTGCCTCGCTGTACTTGCCGTTCTCGTACATCCGGAAGCCGATCAGCGCCATCTGGAGCATCTCGGGCCCGCTGATCGCGTGGTAGTCCTTCAGCGTCAGCTCGCCCTTCTTCAACATCTCCTGACGCTCTGGCGTGTAGAGGATCTTCTCGTAGTCCTTCGTGACTTCGCCAGAGATCACCTGGCCCGTCGCGGTCACGGGAATGCCCGGTGCGATCGGCTTCGGCGGTTCCTTCTTGTCGTTGCTCATTGCGTCCCCTCAGCCCCACCTTCGAGAAAGAAAAAAAGCTGGGGACCTCCGAAGGAAGTCCCCAGCCGATTGTAGCGATGCTCAGGCCGCTGTCATCAGCGGAGATTGCGGACCGCGTTGTTCGCGGTGTCACCCATCGACTTCAGGGTGTTCTGCATCATCTGCCAGAACATGTTGAGGTTCTGGGACGCCTGCTGGAAGGCGAACATGTCTTCCTGGAACTTGTTCTGCGCCGCCAGGTCCTTCGGGTCCTTCGGAGGCGTCGGGTAGGAGGGGAACGAGCCGTTGTAGCTCGGGCCACCCGAGGAGCTCGTGCCACCCGTCGAGGGGCTCGAGGGGAGACCCGTCGAAGCCTGCGTGTTCGAGGACGGCGACGGCGTGTTGTTCACGATCGACGTGGTGCGGCTCGGGTCAGCGAGCGGCGGGGTGGTGACGCTGGTGTTGGTGCCCACAACCGGACGCTCCGTGGGCTGGCCAGTCACCATGCTGAGGAGCTTGTCGAGGCCACCATTGACCCAGTTCTGCGCGATGTCACCGAGGCCCGGGATGTACTTCTGGGCGAGACCCGAGAGCGCGGGGCCGACGAGAGGAATGTTGCCGACCAGACCCGAGAGCGCACCGGCGCCCTTCTGGAAGAGGTCCTGAATGGTGTTACCGGCGATGCTCTTGAGGGCATCGACAGCCGCGGGAGCAACGGCCTTGATGAGGGTGCTGGCGATCGGCTTGATGAACTTCGTGATGCCGCTGAGAAAGCCCATGGTTGTTCTCCTGAGTGGTCCGAGGTGTATTCCCCGGCGCTGATGTGAACATTATCTCGACGCACCAATTCGAGTTGCGTCGTGCTTCTTACTTTCGAGAAAGCCGCTGTAAGAGTGCGCCGATCTTGTCTTTCAGGGGGTCGTCAGCCCCAACGTGCTGGGCCGCCCGACGCAGATCTTCGACCGCTCCGCTTCGCTGCCCCTGAGAGACCTTGACCTCGGCCCGACCGACGTAAGCGGCTGAATCTTGAGGGGAAAGTTTCAGACAGACGTCATAGGCCGCAAGGGCTCCGGCCGCGTTTCCAGCGGCCATCTCAACAACGCCAAGAGCCTTTGCAAAATAGGGGTCGAGCGGATTCACCGCGTACAAGCCCTGGAAGATGGTTCGCGCTTCTTCGAGCTTGCCCTGGTAGAAGAAGAAGTACCCCATGCGCGCGATCGAATAGAGTTCCTCGTTCGAGTAGCCGCGCACTTCTTTGAGGGTGGCTTTGCCGTCGGCCCACTTCTGGAGCCGGCTGGCGAGCTGGGCGTCGTTGTCGGCCATGTCAGAAGTTCTCTTCCGCCTGCTCTTCGCGACGACGGCGCTCGACCTCACTCATCGCCTCGCCCACCATCCCCACCAGGTTGAGCATCTGAGCCTCTCGCTGCAGCAGGGAGCGCAGGCGTTCAACGCGTTCAGGCGCTGCGCGGAGCGAAGTCATTCCGCGCTCCATCTCGGCCTGGCGGTACTCGCTCATCCGCTCGGCGACGGTCGAGACGTAGGGACGATCGAGGAAGCCCTCGAGGTCGGCGCCATGCCCCATCGGCATCGGGGGCATCGGCAGGCGCAGCTCTTCCGCCGAATGCGCAGGGGCGATGAAGTCGAGCAGCGCTGCCGAAGCGAGCGCCGGGTTCTTCGGGTCACCCTTCTTCTTCGCTTTGCTGGTGACCTGCGTCTTGTCGACGAGCTTGTCGCGAACGTTCCGTGGGCCACCCCACGGCCACAGCGGCGCCTTCGTGGGCTGTTGTCCAACCTTCGCCATGACTCAGACTCCTCGAAGAGAGGTCACTTCTTCCCCTGCTCCTGCTGCAACGCGAACACGAAGTTCAACACCTCGGCAACCGCGTCATAGAGCTCTTCGGGGATCTCCTGGCCTACCTCGACGCGATACAGCGCCGCGGCGAGGGTGGTGTTCTTCATGAAAGGCACGCCGGCCTGTTTCGCCAGCTCTTTGATCTTCTCGGCCTTCAGCCGCATGCCCTTCGCGATCACGCGCGGCGCGCCGTCCTTCTCGCGGTCGTACTTGATCGCGATTGCCATCTCGGTGTCGTCAGCCACGGAGCGAGGCTACCACTGACCTGCTCCGAAGTTTAAGCGCGCGCCGCTTCGGGAGCCGGGTGTTTGAGCTGGTAGACGAAGTTCAGCACCTCGGCGACCGCGTCGTAGAGCTCTTCGGGGATCTCCTGATTGACGTCGGTGCGCAGCAGGGCGTGGGCGAGCGGCACGTTGCGCAGCATCGGAACATCGGCATCGCGCGCGATCGCCTTGATGTTCTCGGCCTTGAAGTCGAGCCCCTTGGCGATCACCCTCGGAGCGCCGTCCTTCTCGCGGTCGTACTTGAGCGCCACCGCCACGTGATCAGGGTTCGTCACGATCACGTCGGCGCCCTTCACCGCCTCCATCTGGGCGCCTTCCATGATCTCCTGGTGCATCTGCTTTCGATGCGCCTTGTGGTGCGGGTCGCCTTCGCTCTCCTTGTATTCCTTCTTCAGGTCGTCCTTCGACATCATCTGGTCCTTCATGTACGACTTGTGTTGCCACCAGACGTCGAAGATCGCGAAGCCGAGGAACAGCATCGTCACCTTGACGACGACTCGCGACACCAGCTCTCCCAGCACGGTCATCGTCATGCCCGCGTCGCCCTGAATCGTCGCGACCACCAGGGCCATCGCGTCGTGCACGACGCCGTAGACGACGTAGCCAGTGACCGAGAGCTTGAACATCGACTTCACGAGCTCGACGATCTGCTTCTTGCTGAACATGTTCTTGATGCCAGCGAGCGGGTTCAGCTTCTCGAGCTTGGGCATCAACGAATCGAGCGCGAGCAGCGGCCCGACCTGGAGAAACTCGAGGAGTCCTCCCGTGATCGCTGCCGCGAACGCGATGGGAATGCACATGAGCAGCAGCGACGCGAGCGCGAGGGCGAGCATGTGCGCGATGGCCATGTTGAGGGCCTGCGGGTGCGCGATGTGATCGAACGTGAACTGGAAGAGCATGGTGATGCGCTCCTCCACCGTGCTCCACGTCGCCTTCACCACGCCCATCGCCACCGCGAACGCCATCGCGCCCGAGAGGTCCTTCGACTTCCACACATTGCCCTGCTTGCGGGCGTCGTCGATCTTCTTTTGAGACGGTTCTTCGGTCTTGTCACCACCCTCTGACATGGCGCGACCTCGTCATGACAGCAGGTGAATGGTGAGCCTGAGCCACCTGAACATCACGCCGAACTCGTCGACGGTACGGTTCAGGATCAGGTGCATCGCCGTGAACATGATCAAGATCGTCACAGCCGGCTTGATCTGCATGGCGACGAAGAAGACCTGCACCTGCGGCGCGACGCGGTTGATCATGCCCAGCGCCAGGTCGGTGAGGAACGTGGCGAGAAGCACCGGAGACGAGATCGCGAGCGCGATGCGCAGCATGTCGCCCGCGATGCGGATGATCGTGTCGAAGAACGGCCAGAAGCCCGAGCTGAAGTGTGGCAGCTGATCGAGCCGAATGACGGCGAGGCTCTCGGCGAACGCGCCGATGACGAGGTGGTGTCCCCCGAGCGTGAGGAACGTCACGGTCGTCAGCTGCAGGTTCAGGTTGGCGAACAGCGACACCTGCGACCCGATCGACGGCACCATCAACTGCGCCTGGTTGGTGCCCGACATGATGTCGATGAGACCTCCGGCGACGTTGGCGGCGTCGAAGATGATGTTCACCACCATCGTCAACGAGAGGCCGATGAAGAGCTCCTTCAGCATCAGCGCGATGAAGATGAGCGGCGAGACGGGAATGTCCTGCGTCTGCGCGATGAGCAGCGGGTAGAGGATCAGCCCCATCAGCACGCCGAGGCCGAGCTTCACCTCCGAAGGCACACTCTCACCGCCGAGAAACGGGGTGAGCATGATCACCGGCAGGATGCGCCCCATCAACAGCGCGAACGCCAGCATCACCTGCGTCAGGTCGGTCTGGAGTCCGAGTTGGTTCCTGACTTCGGCCAGGACGCCCTGAAGATCCATTTCGTCAGTGCGAGATGAGCGCGGGGAAACGATCGAAGATGTTGAACGTGAAGCGCAGCAACTGCGAGCCGATCCACGGGCCGGCCAGGCCCAACACCCCGAAGACGATCACGAGCTTGGGCGCGAACGAGAGTGTCTGCTCCTGAATCTGGGTGGCGGCCTGAAAGACCGAGACCGCGAAGCCGATGATGAGGCTCATGACGATCGGTGGGCCCGAGGCGACGAGCACCAGGATCAGTGCCTGCTGGGTGACGTAGGTGAGTTGGTGCATCGAACCCTCAGAGGTAGCCGACGACGAGACCCTTCGCGATCATGTACCAGCCATCGACGAGCACGAAGAGGAGCAGCTTGAACGGCATGGAGATCGTCGTGGGTGACAACATCTGCATGCCGAGCGCGAGCAAGATGTTCGCGACCACCATGTCGATCACGAGGAACGGAACGAAGAGCAAAAAGCCGATCTGAAAGGCCTCCTTCAGCTCGGAGACGACGAACGCGGGCACCAGAATGAGGAAGTCGTTCTCAGTGATCGCCGCGCGGTCTTCGGGTTTGCGCAGCTTGAGCGCCAGTCCGTAGAAGAGCTGGCGATCTTTCTTGGTGACCTTCTTGTTGAGGAAGGCCCGCAGCGGTTCCTTGCTGCGATTGGCGGCGCTGAGGAGCGTGTCGACGTTCTTCGCGTCCATCAGGCTGCGGCCTTCGGCCACTTCCCCATTGTCGGCGGCCTTGAACATCTCCTGGCCGACGGGTGCCATGATGTAGACGGTGAGGATGATCGCGAGGCCTGTGATCACCTGGGTGGGCGGGATCTGCTGAGTGCCGAGCGCCGAGCGCACGACCGACAGCACGACCGAGATCTTCACGAAGCTCGTCACCATCATCAGCACGAAGGGCGCAAAGCCCAGCGCGCCGAGCGCGATCATCAGCACTAGCGGACGATTCGCGAACGAGGCATCGCCGCCGGTCGCCGCGTTCAGATCTTCGACGGCGCCGTTCTTCTTGCCGGCAAACGCCAGCGCGGGCGCGAGCAGCACCGAGGCGAAGAGAATCCAGTGAGACAGGCGTCGCGTCATGCGAGAGGTCCAGTCAGTCAAGTGGCTGGGGGCGGAGGCGGAGCATCCTTCTTCCCCAACAGTTTCTGCAAGAATGGGCTGAGCGTGACCTGCCCGGCCGGCTTCGCGGCCTCTTCCACGGCCTTCGCGTCGAGCTTCGACAGGAAGTTCACCGAGAGATCGCTGGCACCGAGCAGCAACACCTCGTCGCCCGCCTTGACGACATAGAGCGTTCGTTTCTGATCGAGCGGCACGCGCTCGAGCACCGAGATGATGCCACGCCGGCCCGCTGCGGGCCCGATGCCCATGAGCTTTCGGAGCCCCACGTTGAGCGTCAACCAGGCGAGCGCGACCACGACCCCCAGGACCACGATCGTGCGAACGAGCGACCAGCCGAGATCGAACTCCGCTCCGTCCTTCAAGAGTTCGGGCGGCTCCGAGATCGGAATCTCGGGCTCGGGTGCGTTGGGGCGGGCGACGGGCTGAACGGCAGCAGGTTGCTGGGCACCCGCGTCGTCGGCGAACGCGGCGACCGGCTGCAGCACGAGCATGATCAGCAGCCAGTGCTTCATGTCAGCCCGCGAGCGAGACGATACGAATGCCGAGGTTGCCTTCGATCTCGACGAGCTCGCCGCGCGCGACGATCTTGCCGTTGACCGAGAGATCGAGCGGCTCACCGACCTGGCGATTCAAGTCGAAGACGTGACCCACCTTGAGGCTGACGACCTCTTCGGCGGTGATGGGCAAGCGCCCAATCTCGACTGCGATTTGCAGCGGCACGTCGTTCAGCAGGTCGGCGCCTTCAGCCTGGCCCTCTTCCATGTCAGCCCTCTCCGCTCCCGGGTTGGTGGACTCGTCAGGGCTCTCGCCCAGCGCCATCCGCGCTTCGTCGCTCTGATCGCCCTCATCTTCGGGCGCCTGCTCTTCGCCGCCCTCGATTGGAGCGCCAGGCGGCATGGGCGCACCGATCACGAAGCCGTTCACCTTGGCCGTGTAGCGATCGTTCTCGATGGCGATCTCGGTGTCGATGTAGCCCGTGCGCGCGAGCCCGAGCTTCAACTTCGCCGTTCCGCCCTGTCCTTGATCGGGTCGCGCCGAGAGCCCATCGACCAGCACGACGTCTCGCTCTCTGAGTTGAGCCAGATCGCCCGAGGAGATCTCGACCTGACCGATCTCGGCGCGCAGCCACACCTTCACGTTCGACAGGCGAGAGGCGTGGTCGACCGCATCGGCCGCACGCCGCTGGCGTCGAACGAGCGCATCGGCTGCGGGCTCGGCGACCGCGAGCACACTCTCGGGAATGAAGAGGCGCACGTAGCCGGTGTGACCGCCGAACACGGCCTTGAGCTGCACGACACCGAGCGTCTCTTCTTCGTGCATCACCGCTGCGGCCGCATCGAACGACGGCGCGATCGTCTCGAGGCGCAGCTTCGGCAATGACGAGTCGAGCGCGGGCGCGAGCGCCTTCAGCGTCTCGAGCACCACGAACGTCATCACACCTTCTTCGATGTCGGTCAGCGGACGCAGACCAACGGCTTCGCCCGTGCCCCCCAGCAGCGTGTCGATTGCCCAATGCGCCAGGCCGATGTCGACTTCGAGCAGGCCCCGAGCCTTGTTGGGAATCGGAGCCAGCACGCCGAGGAAGGTGGGATCACCGACGTACCGCCGCAGCTTGGACGGGTGAATGAAGTGCACGTACTCGGCCTGGAGCGAGATCTTCTCGTCCAGCATCTCCGAGAGGCGCTTCTTGACCGACTCGCTCACCTCACCCGTGGAGCGCACGTTCGGCAGCATCCACTCGAGGTTTCGAGCGAGCCGACCGTGGGTCTTCGAGACGCGCTCGAGGTTGGCGAAGGTGAACGGTTTCCACTCGCGGGCGGGCGGAGGACGAGAAGGAGGTGCAGGCGGCGGCGGTGGCCGCTTGTTCTGCGTTCCCGAAGCCGGCTTGGGCGGCCGGATCTTCGAGATGTCGATCATCATCGTGCGATCGCCACCCTCGTCACTCACGCGCGCGCCTCGACCTTGAAGTCTTCGAGCGACAAGCCACGAGACGAGAGCGCGTTGGTGAGCGCCTCTTTCTGCTCCTCGATGAGCTTGAGCACGTCTTTGTCGGACCCGGTGAAGGTCGCGCGAATCTTGCCGTTGTGGCTCGAGACCTTGACCGAGAGGCCCTTGAGCACGTCGCTGCGAAGATCGATCTGGAACTCGACCTTGCCTGCCGCGTTGGTGCCGACGCGTACGCGCTCGACGATCTTCTGGGCGAGCTCGTTGGCGACCTTTCGCAGGCGCTCCGAGCCCGAGACGTCTTTCTGCTTCGCGACGGGCACCGGCGCCATGAGCGCAGGGTTGAAGCGGAAGCCCGGCTGCATGGCCGGCTCTTTCTGATCCTTCTGGCCCGACCCGCCCTGCCCGCCTCCGCCCTTGTCGGCGTCAGCCTTCAGATCGCCCTTCTCGCCGCGTGCACCACCTGCACCTGCGGCTCCAGCGGCGTTCAACTCAGACGAGTCACTCTTTTCGGACAGGGCTTCTCGGCCGATCTTCGCGTCGGCCTTTCGTTCGTCGAGGGCACGGGCGCTGTTGCCCTTGTCGGTCTGGGCGAGCTTCGAGCCCTGCTGATCGAGCTGCTGGCTCCCTTCGCCGACCTTCTGCTGATGCTCGCCTTCGTGGCGCGTCGTCTGGCTGATGTTGTCGCCGGCGTTGCGGGTCTTGAGCTTCGAGGTGAACGCGTTCTGCGTCTCTTTCTTGCCCTTGGTCTCGTCGGCCTGCTTCGCCTCGGAGCCCTCGAGCAGCGACGCGATCACGCTCTTGCCGAGATCAGCTTCTTTCTCGGCCGAGGCCCTCTGCTGCACGTTGGCCTGGGTCTGCTGCTGACCGACGAGTTTCTTGAACGTCGTCTGCTCGTTGGTCTTCTTGTTCTTCTGGAGCTCTTCGTTGCGGCGCGCCTCCATCTGGCGCTCTGCCGCACGGGCTGCCTGACGATCATCATCGACTCGGCTCATGATGATTTCTTCTCCGCCGCGCGAACGCGAGCCAGGTGGAGCGTGTTGCCGATCTCTTCCTGGTTCATCTCTTCCTTCTGCTGCAGCTCGTAGCGCACCTGCTTCTTCCACGTGTCTTTGTGCTTCTCGATCGCCTTCTTCTCGACGGTCGCCTCAGCCATTTCCTGGCGGCGCTGCTCGACGAGTTTCTCGGCCTGCGTGACGGACTCTTTCTGGCGTTCGATCTCGAGGGCGAGCTGCGCCTCTTCGTCTTTGAGCCGCTGCTCGAAGCGGTTCATCTGCTGGAACCCGGCGATGCCGCCACCCTTCTTGGTGACGTCTTCGAGGAACGCCTGAACCTTGGCCTTGCGCTCGACTTTTCGCTGGTCGAGCTCCTGCGTCATGGTGACGAGCTTCTTCTTCTCGACGTCGAGCGCTTTGACGGCCGCAGAGAACGCGTCTTTGGCGGCGTCCTCGGCCTTGATGCGAATGTCGAGCAGGGCCTGGAGTCGATACGGGGGCATAAGGCTTCGAAAAGCCTAGCACCCCTTCGGCTCAGGTGGTGGGGGCGTCAGTGAACATGTCGACCAGTCTCTGAACCGTCTCGTCGAACGGGGTGGAGTCGTGGGTGTCCTGCTTCAAGAAGTTGATGATCTGGTCGTACTTGTCGATCGCGTAGTCGGTGCGCGGGTCGGTTCCGTACTGGTAGGCGCCGAGGAGAATGAGGTCGCGCTGCTTCTCGTAGGTCGACAGCGTCTGACGCAGCAGACCGGCGGCCTTCTTGTGCTCGGGCGTCGCGATCTGGCTCATCACACGAGACAGAGACGCGAGCACGTCCATCGCGGGCCATTGGTTTCGTTCACCGATGGCGCGGTTGAGAATGAAGTGACCGTCGAGAATACCGCGGACTTCGTCGGCGATCGGCTCTTCCATGTCGCCGCCTGCGACGAGGCACGTGTAGATGGCGGTGCAGCGGCCCTTGTCGCTGTTGCCGGTGCGCTCGAGCATGCGCGGGAGCATCGAGAAGACGCTCGGCGGGTAGCCCTGGCGGGCCGGCGGCTCACCGATGGCGAGGCCGATCTCACGCTGGGCACGCGCCAGACGCGTCACGGTGTCGAGCATGAAGAGCACGTTGCCGCCGCGCTCCCGGAAGTACTCGGCGATCGACGTGGCGACGTAGCCGGCGCGCAGACGCACGAGTGACGGCTGGTCGGAGGTCGCGCAGACGACGACGGAGCGCTTCATGCCCTCTTCGCCGAGCGCATCTTCGATGAACTCGAGCACTTCGCGACCACGCTCGCCGATCAGCGCGATGACGGAGAGTTCTGCCGCCGTGTTGCGCGCGATCTGACCCATCAACGTCGACTTACCGACGCCGGAGCCTGCGAAGAGCCCGATGCGCTGGCCTTCTCCGACGGTGAGCAACCCATCGATGCAGCGCACGCCAAGGGGCAGCGGGCGCGTGATGCGCATGCGCTTGAACGGATCAGGGCAGTCACGATCCACCGCCCAGTCCTGCATGCCTTCGGTCGGGAGCGGCTTGCCATCGATCGGCTCACCCAGCCCACTCAGCACGCGGCCAAGCAGCCCATCGCCGGCACGAATCGTCAACGGCCGGCCGGTCGGAATCACCTGACTGTCGGGGCCGATGCCCGAGAGCTCGCCCAACGGCATGAGCATGACCTGCTCGCCCTGGAAGCCCACGACCTCTGCGCGCACCGACGCATTCCCACGCTTGATGATGCACACCTCACCGATGCGAACGTTCGGGACGGCCGCCTTGATGACGAGGCCGGTGAGCTCGGTGACACGTCCGCGCACGCGAACGGTCTGCGCGGTCTTCAGCAGCTCGTGGTACCGCCGCAGATCCATGGCTACTTCGACTCCTTCTTCTGACCGTCGGGCATGAGCACGTTCTTGAGCATCTCGAACTGGGTGCGGATCTGACCGTCGATCACGCCGTACTCGGTCTGAATCACACAGCCGCCCCGCTCCACTTCGGCGTCGTCACGAATCGCGATGTCGACCGCGCGCCCGATGAGCTCCATCAGGCGTGGGCGCTTTTCTCGCAGCACCTTGCCGTCTTCAGGGTGCACCTTGAGCACCATCGCCTTGCTGCCTCGCGCCGACTCGATGGCTGTCGCGCAGATCTCGATGACCACGTCGGGATCACGCTCGATGTCGCGACCGATGATCTTTGCCGACATCTTCAAGGCGAGTTCGAGCACGTCCTTCTCGGCTTCGGCGACGATCTGGCCTGCCTGCATCTTCGCGCGCGCGAGCTCTTCTGCTGCGCGTGCCTGCACGTCGGCCTTTGCTTCCTCACGAGCCTTCGCAAAGACCTCTTCCTTGAAGCGCAGCGCCTCGGCCTTGATCTCCTCGGCCTTCTTCTGCGCCTCGGCGATGATCTGTTTGGCAGTCGTCATCGCTTCGTATTCCTCGGCGTTGACGACGCCGCCGCGACGGGGAGGAGGCAAGATCGGCTTCTCCGGAACACCGGCAACGTGCTCACCACTGGTGTCGCTCTTGATGACCTTCCCGAGCACCCGGGACGGCGGCCGACGTTCGTCTTCCATTCAGCGCGCGAGTCTAACTCGATCGTCCGCCGGGTCCACGACCTGAGCCTTTGACGATCGGGCTGCCATCTGGAGCCCGCTCGCGTCGTTTGGGCACTTCCTGAACGGCTGGTGAGGTCATGGCACGACGAAGGGGCTTGGCCGGTTGTTTGGGAGGGCCCGAGGTCTCGTTGGGATCGCGGCTCAGCGGCTTGCCATCGCGCATGATTCGTCGCAGGCCCGAAGCTGACGCATCATTCGAGTTGCGGCTGGCTGGAACGGACGACGACGACGGCGGAGGTCGGGAGGTGGCGACGCCTGCACGGCGAGCATTGCGCTCGGCGATCGGGTCTCTCCGCGGGCCTGGAGGAATCTCACGACGCGGCCTGGCTGGCGGGTTCTCGGCTGGACGCGCCTCCTGTTTCGGCAGTGCGACCGAGGGGCTCGCACCGCTGCGTCGAACTGGAGGCGGAGCCACGACGGGTTGTTGGAGGGACGGAGGTTGAACCCCCGCGAGCTGTGGCGGCCGCATGGGCGGGGGCAGGCGCAGTGGGCGATCGATCACGCCACGCTGCGCGAGGCGCTCCATCTGCTCGACGATGTCGAGCCGGCCGCCGTCGCCCTTCACAGGCTTGTTCTTCTCTTCACGCAACCAACGCTGGAGCACCTTTCCCAGCTCGCCACCTTGATGGCGCTCGACGAGTCGCTGCGAGAATTCCGCGCCCTGAGCAACCGCTGCGCGGATGACGCGTTGAGCTCCAGCCGATCTCAGGCCAGTCGAGGGCTGCTCGAGCGCACCGTGGATCTCGAGCACCGTCTTCGCGTCGGCATCAGTCAGGCGTCGGGCTTTTCCGGCTTCTGCGGCCTTGCTGGCCAGCGCCCGCTGATCGGGGGGCAGCTTGACGAGGAACGCCTCTCGATCAGGGTCGGCGAGCCCAGCCACCGCAGTCGCCAGCACGCGGGCGCCCATGCGATCGCAGATGGAGAGCACCTCACGCTGCGGCATCATGAGCAGATCGGTGAAGCGGAATGTGCCGACCTGCGGAGCGCCCTGCTTGAGCCCCTCTTCGAGCTTCCACCGAACGATGGAGAGAATGTCGGGACGAACGTCGCGGGCCAGCTTGATGGTGGGCCGCGGCCCCAGCTCGGCGCGACAGGCATCGGCGATCTCGGACGGAAGCGCGCGGAGCACGACCTCGACCATCGCACCGCGCTCCTTCGACAACAGGGCCGCGAGCCGTTTGGGATCGGCGTTGGCGAGCTGACGACGCCGCGCCATGACGAGCCGTTTGATCTCCTGGATGACGAGCGGAATGCGCTTTTCCCGCGGAATCTGAAGCAGGCTCTGCGCGCGGTGCTTGAGCAGCTCTTCTTCTTCGGGTGCCAGATGCTCGAACGAGCCGATGGCGTCGGAGCCGCCGAAGGCCAGCGAGGTGAGCAGCAGCATCGTCTGCCGCTTCGAGAGTGACGCGAAGAACTGTTCCACTCGTCACCTGCCGACCGCGAGGGTCAGCTCTCCTGCGTCTTGGTGGCGCGCGTGGGCCGCCCGTTGCTGCTGGGCTTGCGAATCGCGAGGAAGGCGGCGACGCCAGCGAGCGCGAGGAAGAGCACCGCATTGACGGCGACCATCACCTTGAACGTGTCTGCGCTGGTCTTCTCCATGCGCAGGCCGAGCACCGACTGCGTGCGCTTCTCGGGGTCGACGTCCATGGTGGTGACCGACTTCGCCTCGGTCATGAGCACCTTCACGTGCTCCTTCTTCATGTCCGTGACCGAGTTGGCGACGAACTCCTGAATGTCGGTCTCCTTGAACGGAGGCACGTGCTCCTCGGTCGCGGTGTATTTGATGAAGACCGAGGCCGTGGGGAGCGGGCGCTTGTCGGGCTGCGTGAGATCGTTGTTCTCGGGGATCATCACGATCGTGCGCGCCTCGAGCACCCCCGGGTAGCGGTTGAGCGCGTTCGAGATTTCACCTGCGAGCGCCTCGATGAACATCGCGCGCTCTTCGGTCTGCGTGGGGATCATGCCCTTCATGCGTTTGAAGATCGCGAGGCCGTCGGCCTTGGGGCGCGGGAGCGAATGATCCTTGAGCAACTGCGCCGCGGCCGCCACGTCCTGCTTGGGCACGCTGATGATGTAGCGGGGCTCGTTGCCGCCCTCTTCCTTGAGCTTCGAGGCGCTGATCCCGTTGTGCTGAAGCACGACGTAGATCTCGTTCGCGTCGTCTTCGGTCAGATCGTGCTGAAGCTCGATGCTGCAGCCAGAGAGCGCCACAATGACGGCGGCGAGAGCGCTTCGGAAGAGATTGCGGGGCATTCGGGCTGCGAACCCTACTACGGCTCCGAATGAAAAAGGGCAGCCACCTGTTGGGTGACTGCCCTTCGCACCTGCTCGAACAGCCTCGCTCAGACCTGGGTCTTGAGGGTGTCCTTGAGACCGCTGGTGGCCTTCTCGACGACCTTGCCGGTCAGCTCGAGCTCCTGCGTGTACTTGTACATGCCGGCCTGCATCGAGAGCATCTCGGTGTTGGAGAAGTTCGCGCCGTTGAGGCCGCCGTTGATGAGCTTGTCGATCGACGCCTGACCCTTCTCCATGTTGGCCACGAGGCCCTTCAGGAGGCTGGTGCCCTTGTTGACTTCGTTCTTCTGGGCGACGGGATCCATGCCCTTGGCCGTGAGCTTGTCGGAGACCTTGTTCAGGCCGCCCTTCTCGATCTTGCCCGCGGCTTCGATCTGGCGCGCCTTATCGGCGTGCTGGACCTGCTGGGTACCCTGAACCTGCTGGGCGTTCTGAGCCTTGTCGACCCCCTGCGTCTTCATCGCCTGGTCGAACTTGCTTGGGCCCGCCTTGTTGGCCTGTTGGGCCTGCTCGGGCAGCTTCTGCTGGGCGATTTGGGCTGCTGAGATTCCTGCCAGTGGACCCGCCATTTTGAGGCCTCCTCAAGTCGTCTACAGGTTCGTTATCGTCTTCATCTTCGAGAAGTTGCTTGAGCCGTTCAACCGCCCGGGCGTGCAGGCGACTGGCCCAGCTCTTCGACTGGCCGATCTCGGCGCCGGCCTCTTCGAGGGTCTTGTTCTGGAAGTAGTAGCCCTGGAGCAATTTCCGCTCTTTTTCCGGCAGCTTCTCGATGGCCCCACGCACCCGCCGCCGCATCTGCTCGAGCTGAATGCGCTCGTCAGGAGGCAGCGCGTCATCGGACATCTGCATCGCGTCGGCGCCGTCGAGGCTGGTGCCGAACACCATCGCGAGGCCCGTGACGGCGTTCGAGATCCGCTCCACTTCGTCTTCGAAGCCGCCGCCACCGCCTTCACGATCGGCGAGGTTGCCCAGATAGGCGTTCGCGCGCTCGCCACCGGCGCTCGAACCCTTGAGCACGCCCATCTTCCGCAGGCCGTCGTAGATGGCGCCCTTGATGCGGTAGTGGGCGAAGGTGAGGAAGTTGGCGCCTACGCGCGCGTCGAACCGTTCGGCTGCTTCGAGCAGGCCGACCTGGCCCCACGCGACGAGCTCCTCCATCTCGAACTGGGAGTTGAACTGCTTGCGCACCTGGGCAGCGAGCGAACGCACGTAGGCGCCGTACTTTTCCAGGATCTGCGCCTTGGATTCCGCGAGAGGCAAAGGGCGATTACTCCTCTTGCTCCGCCTTGTTCCACAGGCGCTCGAGAGTCTGGGCCAGGCGGGGATCGTCTTTGAGCTGCTCGACGATCTTCTCGGTGAGGTGCTTGGACTGCGTGTGAACCTTGTCGCGCAGAATGTCCTGCACGAGCTTCTTGGTGGCTTCGTCGCGGCTCTTGATCTGACCGGCCTTCATCTGACGGGCGATGTCGAGGGCCTGCGCCACGACGGGGTTGGTGGCCGCGGTCGCGCCGACATTCGAGGAGCCGACGAGGCCCGAGGGCCCCACGAGTGACTCGGCCCGATCGACCTTGGCGCCAAAGGCTCCGCCCGCTTTCGCAGGTCCGCTCGCGCCGCCAGCAGCTCCAGCGCGGCCCGCACCACCTGCTTTTCCACCTCGACCGACACCGCGAACGGACATGTGCTCCTCGATTCGAAGAAGACTAGCGCTTCTTCGGCGCGTCCTTCACCTTTCCACCGGCGACCTCGAGCAGCTTGTCGGCCAGGGCCTTCTCGTCATCGTTCGGCGACAGCTTGAGCGCGGCGTCGATCTCGGCCTTCGCTTCGGCGTTCTTGCCGGTGAGCACGTGCACCTCTCCGATGCGCAGGCGAGGCTCGGCAGCCTTCGGCTCGAACTTCGCGGCGAGCTGAAATGCCTTGATGGCGTAGTCGAACTTCTCGTTGCGCTTCTTGTCGTTTGCTTCTTTGAGCGCACGCTCGAGATCGCTGATGCCGGCGAAGATCGTCAGGCGATAGGCGAACTCGGCCACACCACCGTCGTCTTCGAGATCGCGCGCCGACTGGAGCTCCTTGAGGGCCTCGCCGGTCTTGCCCATGAAGATGAGCGCTTCGGCGCAGTGCGCCCGTGCAAGGCCGCTCTTGGGGTCGAGACGCTGCGCCGCGCGGAACGCCTGCAGCGCCTTGTCGTACTTCTGCTGGTTGAACTCGATGGTGCCAAGGGCGAACTGCGCCTGCTTGGTCTTCGGCATGAGGGAGGCGACGCCGCTGGCGAGCTCACGAGCGTGGTCGAACTTCCCGAGATCCATCCACAGGTAGATGGACTCCAGCATGAGCATCGCCTGCTGCTTCGAAACGGGGAGGATGCTGCCGGCGATGTCTGACTTCGTCTCGGCCATGAGGGCGCTGTCCTTTCAGTGTGGAACCCAGGGCCGTGAATAGCACAAAGGGCGACCGTTTCCGGTCGCCCTCGGTGTTCGCTACTGAAGCAACCTTCGCTTAGCGCGCGTTCTGAATGGTGTTCTTCACGGTGTCGTGCTTGCCCTTCATGACGTTCGAGATCGACGTGTACGTCATGTTCTCACGCTGCATCTGGTACTGGAGCTTGAGCATGCTGCTCATCTCGCCGCTCATGCCGGCGATGGCCTGGTTGCCCATGCCGACGTCGTTCGAGGAGACGCCCGCGCCGAAGTTCGCGCTGGGACCGGCGCCACCGACCATCGGGCCGCCGTTGTTGCCACCGACCGTGGTGTTGATGCCCGTGCCGCCGCCCACGTTCACCATGCCCGAGGCCGCGTAGGAACCGGACGAAGCGCCGCCGATGTGGCTGGAGACCGACGAGATGGCCGCCGAGACGATGCCGGCGCCAGGAACCGCGTTGCCCAGCAGACCAACGCCCGAGGCCAGCGCGCCGGTTGCGTTGCTGAGACCAGCCTGCATGCGCTGACCGAAGTCGACGCCCTGCGACTGCTTGTTGACGGTGAAGTTGGTGGAGAGACGAGCAGGGGTCGAGTCAATGCGATTGACGGCCATAAAACCTCCGAGAGTGCTGCGTGAAGTGTCAGGGTCTTGTTTCCGCCAGCACCTGCCAGCGCCGCCCTGTGCTCTCATTTTCGGCGAACTGCATCGTGAGTTGCGAACCCCACCCCTTCAGCGCTTGCCCTTTCGCTCCGATGCAATCTTTTCGCGCACTTGGAGCAGGTGCGACATCAGCTCCTCAGTGCGCTCGATGGCCTTCGAGACTTTCTTCGCCTGTTCTGCCTTGGGGCCTTTCATGGTCGAAAGGCCCTCTTTGAGGGACTGAAAGAGAGCGTCGACGTCGGCCTGCTCGGCCTTGTCAACGAAGGTGGCAATGGCCGGGTACTCAGGCTGAGGCATCGGGGGACGGGACGGCTCTTGGTTCTTGCGGGCGGCCATGGGATCTCCGGTGAAGGTCAGGAAGCGAGAAGCTGTTTGAGGTGGTTCTGTCCAACGGGGTCGCCGAAACCGGCAAGCGCCAGCGCCGCGCAGAATCGAACGCGCTCGTCTGGATCTTTGGTGAGCTTGTGGAGCGACGAGAGCGCCTGATCCTTCAGCACGAAGTCGACGCTGCCGGCCTGCGCGAGGCGGCCCAGTGAACGAGCAGCGGCAGCGCGAAGCGAAGGGAGTTCGTGATTCAGCGCATCGCACAACGGACGAGTTGCGGCTGGGTCATTCAACTCTCCCAGCGCCGCCGCCGCCTCGACCGGAGACAAACCCGTCTTCATCGCCGTCACGAGCCAGGGAACTGCCTGGCGATCCTTCAGCTGGCCGAGGGCAGTCGCGACGGCCGCTGCCACGCGCGGGTGTTCGGTGCGGTAGGCCTTGAGGAGATACGGAACCGCCGCTTTGTACCCAGAGAGCCCAATCGCGGTCGCAGCCCCCGCAACGACCTTGGCGCTGCCATCGAGCAGATTCTTCACGAACTCCTTCGCGAGCCCCTCGTCTCCGAGCGCGGCGAGCGCGATCGCCGCTGAGCGACGCACGCCCGGATCGGCATCGGCGAGCATCGCCTTCAGCTTCGCCACTGCGCTCGTGTCTTTGATCTGCCCGAGCGCTTCGGCGGCGTCGCCACGAATGGCCGCGAGCGAATCGTCGAGGCGCGGTGTGATCGCCTTCACGTCCTTCGCGGCGATCTCTTTGGTGAAGATGTTCGGCCGACCGGCCCAGGCGGGCTCCAGCTCGGCAAGCTTCTCGGCAATCGCTTCTTCGTTCAGAGACATCAGTTCGCCTCCCCGAAACCCGCGGAAGCTAGAGGATTGCCTGTGGTGCAGCAATTCAAACGAGGGCCCCTTCGAACCAAGGCGTAGTTTGACAGGTTAAAATGATACTTGACGAATTGAGTCTTGATGGATAGTTCTTCAACATGTCGCGAATCGACGCGAGCATCGCGTGTCCATCCTGTCGGGGGCCTCTTCGGCCGGCGGTTCTCGAGTGCGGGAGCTGTGGGGTTCGGGTCGAGGGGCCATTTCAGTTCAACGAGTTCGCCTCACTGGACGCAGACGACCTGCACCTCTTGCGAATCTTCGTGCTGAGCGAAGGGCGCGTTCGCGACATGGAGGCACCGCTGGGACTGAGCTACCCGACCATTCGCACCCGGCTCTCAGCGTTGCGAGAGAAGGTCGCGCGGAACTCGCCTGTTGCTGCTGGCGCTCCGACCGAGACGGTCGACGCCGTGCTCGAGCGACTTCAACGGCAGGAGATCACCTTCGACGAAGCGATGAAGCGCATTCATGAGCTTCGCGGAACTGCAGCCGCCAAACCCACCACCCCACGTCGAGGCAAACGATGAAATCGGAGCTCGAGCGCATTCTGTCGATGACGAAGGCCGGAACGATCGACGAGGCCCAGGCGGCACAGCTGATCGAGGCACTGCAGATGAAGGCCCCGGAGCGACCCGCCACGAAGCCGTCGAGCATTCTCGGCGACGTGATGGAGGCGGTTCGTTCGGCGATGGACGGAACGAGCTCGACGACGGGCGTGCGCGCCTCGGAGCTGGAGGCGAACGAGCTGAGCATGTCGCGCATTCGGCTCATCGACGGGCGCGACCACGTGTTCGAGGGCAACACGATCAGCATGTCGTCGATCGATCGCCTCGGGCTCACGGAGTCGGAGTTCAGGAACAACGTGCTGCGCTCCACCCGGCTCGACGACGGAGCGCTGCACGCCTCGAAGCTGCTCGGCTCTCAGTTCATGAGCGCTTCGGTCGAGGGCCTGCGTCTCGAGCGCAGTCAGATCGATCGCCTGCAGGTCTCGTCGTCGAGCCTCGATCAGATGAACCTGTCGAACGAAGCGCTGCTGCGCGAGGTGCAGGTGAGATCGTCGTCCTTGAAGAAGGTCTCGCTCACCAGCTCGACCCTCTCGAACGTGTCGCTCTCGGGTGTGCACCTGCAGAACCTGGCGCTCGACGGCAGCGAGCTGCTCGACGGCCACGTCAGTGGCGCGCACGTGAGCGACCTCACCCTCACCCGCTCGCGGTGGCTCACCACCTTCCTGCGCATCATTCGGCTCGACGAGGTCGACGTCGTCGACAGCACCTTCAACGATGTTCTCTTCTCCGGGGCCGAGGGCTGGCGGAAGAAGGGCTTCGAGAAGGTGCGCTTCGAGGGCTGCAACTTCGGCAAGGTCGTCTTCTCGGAGTGCCGTTTCAAGAACGTCACCCTGAAGGACGTTCAGCTGACCGATCAGACCATCGACGGCGTCCAGCTCAGCGACTGCGAGATCACGGGCACCGCCGAATTTCGCAGAGCCGTTCAGAAGCGTGGGGGCTAAGAGTTGCGCCCTTCGTTTCCTTCACCCTGCCTTCGCAGTTCTTCATCATCGCCAGCCACAGTTGCGCTACGGAACCAACACCCATGAACGCCATCGTCTCGATCCGCGAAGTCGTGAAGGAATACCAGCTCGGCACCACCGTGGTGCAGGCGCTGCGTGGAGTCTCGCTCGAGGTCCTCAAGGGTGAGTTCCTCTCGATCGCCGGCCCCTCGGGCTCGGGCAAGACGACGCTGCTCAACCTCATCGGCTGCGTCGACACGGCCACCCGGGGCGTCGTCGAGGTCGCGGGCAAGGACACGGCGAAGCTCACCGAGCGCGAGCTGACCGATCTGCGGCTCAACACCATCGGCTTCATCTTCCAATCGTTCAACCTGGTCTCGGTGCTCACGGTCTTCCAGAACGTCGAGTTCCCCCTGCTGCTGCAGCGCAAGCTCGGCGCGAAGGAGCGGCGCGACCGCGTGATGCAGCTGCTCGAGCAGGTCGGGCTGCAGACGCACGCGAAGCACCGGCCCAGCGAGCTGTCGGGTGGTCAGCGGCAGCGTGTCGCCGTCGCGCGCGCGCTCGTCACCGATCCGCTCCTCGTGCTGGCTGACGAGCCGACGGCGAACCTCGACTCGGCGACGGGCAACCAGATCATCGACCTGATGAAGTCGCTCAATCAGCAGAAGGGCACGACGTTCATCTTCTCGACGCACGACCACAAGGTGATGCAGCACGCGAACGCGGTCATTCGGCTCGCCGACGGCAAGGTGTTGGGCCGCGAGAGCGCGAAAGACGCCGTGGCCCACGCGCTGTCGCTGGGTGAGGCGCCTGCCGACGAAGCGAGGGCCTGATGAGTCGGATCGGCATGCTGATTCAGATCGCGTGGCGAAATCTGCTCGCCAGCCCGATCAACCTCATCATCGGCGGGCTCATTCTCGCCGGCACGTTCCTCTTCGTCGTCGTGGGCGGGCTGCTCGACAGCCTCAACGAGGCGATGGCGCGCTCCGTCGTCGGCTCGGTCGCCGGTCACATTCAGATCTACTCGTCGAAGTCGAAGGACGAGCTCTCGCTCTACGGCGGCATGGGCGGCGACCCCGAGCTCTCCGCGGTCACCGAGTTCCCCCGCATCAAGCAGGCGCTCGAGCAGGTCGACAACGTGAAGGAGGTCGTGCCGATGGGTTCATCTGGCGCGCTCATCACGGCGGGCAACATCGTCGACATCACGCTCGAGAAGCTGCGCAACCTCTACAAGGCGCGTGACGGGCAGTTCGATGATCCCCGCCTCAAGGGGTTGAGCAAGGAAGAGATCGAAGCCCGCATCGGATCAACGCGTCGCCACGTGCGGCAGATCATTCGCGTGCTCGAGGCCGATCAGAAGAAGTCTCAGGCCATTCTGCGCGATCAGGCGGTCGAGGCCGACGTGGTGGCCGCGCTCGAGCGGGTCTCGCAGGACGCCTTCTGGGACGACTTCGAGAAGGACACGTGGGCCTCGCTCGAGTTCCTCGAGAACAAGATCGCGCCCCAGGTGACCGACGCGCAGCTCATGTTCCTGCGCTACCTCGGCACCGATCTCGATCGATTCCAGGTCTCGTTCGATCGCATGCAGATCATCGACGGCGCGCCGGTGCCGAAGGGTCAGCGTGGCTTCCTCATCGCGAAGCTCTTCTACGAAGATCAGATGAAGCTGAAGAACGCGCGCCGCCTCGACAAGCTGCGTGACGCGAAGGCGAACGGGCGGCTGATCGCGGACGACGACGAGCTCAAGCGCTTCGTGAAGGAGAACCGCTCGCAGACCCGCGACATCGTGTTGCAGTTCGACGATCTGAAGACGGCTGAGGCGACGAAGAAGCTCCAGGGGCAGCTCAAGTCCACCGAGAGCGATCTGATCACCCTGCTCTCGACGTTCTTCGACACCACCGACGAGAACTTCGAGGAGCGCTACCAGTTCTTCTACAAAGAGCTCGCGCCGATGGTGGAGCTCTACAAGGTGCGCGTCGGCGACACGCTCACCATCAAGGCCTTCAGCCGCGGTGGCGCCATTCAGGCAGTCAACGTGAAGGTCTACGGCACGTTCGCGTTCACCGGCCTCGAGAAGTCTCCGCTCGCCGGCAACACGAGCCTGATGGACCTGATGAGCTTCCGCGATCTCTACGGCTACCTCACGGCCGACAAGAAGGAAGAGCTCGCCCAGCTGCAGAAGGACACGGGCGCGCGAACGATCTCCCGGGAAAGCGCTGAAGACGCCCTGTTCGGCGAGGGCAACACCGTCGTCGCCGAGGCCACTGCGGGCATCATCGACGAAGAGAAGGCGTTCACCGGGGTGGGCCGGCGGCTGCGTGAAGACGACCTGGTCAAGCGCGTCTACAGCGATGCCGAGATCAACGGAGGCGTCGTGCTCAACGCAGCGGTGACCGTGAAGGACCCGAAGCGGCTGCAGCAGACGATCGACGCGATCAACAAGGCCTCGGAAGATCAGAAGCTCGAGATCAAGGCCATCTCCTGGCAGCAGGCCTCGGGCATTCTCGGGCAGATCATCACCTTCTTCCGCGGCGTGTTGCTGCTCGCGGTGTTCTTCATCTTCGGCATCGCGATGGTGATCATCAACAACGCGATGATGATGGCGACGCTGCAGCGCACGCAGATGATCGGCACCATGCGGGCCATCGGCGCGCAGCGTTCGCTCATTCTCACGATGGTGCTCACCGAGTCGGTCGTGCTGGGCGTGCTGTTCGGCGGCATCGGCATCGCGCTCGGAAGCGCGGTGATGAGCTGGCTGCACTCCCGTGGCATCGCCGCACCCAACGACGTGGCCTACTTCTTCTTCTCGGGCCCGAAGCTGCTTCCCGAGTTGAACACCGGAAATCTCGTCGTCGCGCTCGTCATCATCCTCGTCGTCACGCTCCTCTCCACCCTCTTCCCAGCCGTCATCGCCACGCGGGTCTCACCGCTGCGCGCGATGCAGTCAGACGAGTGACGCCATGACGATCTTCGACCCCATGTTGTGGGTGATTGCGCTGCGCAGCCTGCTCCAGCATCGCGTGCGCACCACGCTGCTCGGTGCG
>CALRPN020000045.1:0-92244 GCA_943370055.1 Archangium gephyra | reverse complement strand
GGGCAGTTGTCCGTCGTGTCGGCCTTGCCGTCGCCGTCAGCGTCGTCCGTGTACGCCAGCGTCTTGCCGTCGTCCGTGTAAGCCACCCACACCGAGCAGCCGCAGCCACAGCCACAGCCGCCGCCCTCTTCCTTCGGGGTACCGCACGAAGGGTCGAGGCACTCAGGGTTGGTCGAGTTTCCAAGCTGCGCGAACGCCGGCACCGACAGCAGCGTCGTTGCAGCGGCGAGGAGGAGGAATCGGTTCTTCATGGTTGCGTCTCCGGTTGGGGTTGAGTCCGGGAGGACGCATCTTCAAAAGCCGATCCAATGCCAAAGCGGTCAGAACCGGCTTTCGAATCAATCGGTTACGAGTTGGCACAGACTGAAGCAGCCGAGGGGTGGGGACCGGATCCCACACGCGATCTGCGGAGTCAGCTCCACACCATCGAGATTCCCTGAAGCCCGAACAACCTTCCCACAGCCGATTTCTTTCCTCCTTTCACGGGCTGAAGGCCGCCCGAACGGAGGCCTCGGTGGAGGCAGAGGTGCGGAAGAAACGTGCTTTCACCGACTCGAGCCGAGGCAGGCTGGCCCGTCGGCTGAGGAGGGCGTGCGCTGAGGCATCGTCGATGACCAGGAGCTCGAGCCGCTCGAGCTGAGCCGCGAACGGTGCGTCGGCGATGGCCTCGACGAGCTGGGACGTGATGGGCGCTTCGATGGTGAGGCGGTGCAGCAAAGGCGTTCGACAGCGCTCGCGAACCCACCGTGTGAGTGGCGGCGTGGAGTCGAACCGCGTCCGAAGGACGAGCTCGACGAGCCGTGGTGCATCGAGGTCTCCAAGCACGCAGGCAGGCGCTCCCTGCCAATCGTTGAACCACAACGAGAGCGACTCGAGCCGGTCGTGGCTGAGCGCATCGAGCACGTGCACGCCCACCAACTGCGCACGGACGAGCCGGGGCAGCTTCGAGAGCGTCACCAGCGGTGCGAAGTTGGCGGCGACGCCTGAGGTCGAGACCTCGAGGGTCCGCAGCGGAGGCAGGACGCGCGCGAGCACGTCGCAGGCACGGCTCACGACGGCTTCGTCATCTGGGAGTCGAAGGTCGAGTGAGGTCAGCGCGACGGCGAGCGGCGAGTCGAGCAGCGCCTCCAGCACGTGCTGAGCGTCCTGTTCGAGGGCGAGGCGGGCGTGCTCCAGATGCCCGGCACGCCAGGTCACGTCGAGCGCGCCGGCGTCGAGCGCGTGCCAGAGCGCTTCTGCACCCAAGTGCGCGCGACGCTTGTCACGTAAGAGCCGCTCGGCGCGGTGCTTTCCTGCGCGGGCCAGCGCGATGAGCTGCCCTCGAACCTCTCCGCGAGACAGGAGCTGATCAGCGTAGACCGCCCAGCGCTGATCATCGCCCGGCGCCTCACGAATCGCCTCGATGAGGTCGCGCTCCTCCACGAACGTGATGTTGCCACGCCATTCCCGACGGCGTCGCAGTTGCCACTGACTTGCGAAAAGGAAGACGACTGGGTATTCGGCCGCCATGCAGTCGTCCCCCGTCACCGCGCCGCGCTCATCGGACCTCGTGGGGACGGCGTTGTCGGGCCTGTGCATGGTGCACTGCGTGTCGACGCCCGGCCTGTTGGCGGTGGCTCCTGCGGCGGCTTCGGTGCTGGGCGGCTTTCACCCGGTGCTGCTCATCGGGGTGCTCGCGGTCGCGGTCACCTCGTTCGCGCCTGGCTTTCGTTCGCACCGCGACTTCACCGTCATCGGCCTCGCGCTCTCGGGAATCGCACTGCTCGCCACGGCGGCGTTTGCGTTCGACGAGAGCCTCGCCGAGACGGTGCTGAGCCTCGCTGGCGCCGGCGCGATGATGGCGGCGCACCTGCGCAACCGCTCGCTGCTGCGCGCGACCGCGGCCTGACAGTTCTCGAAGACGAGGCCTGCGCACGGGCGTATGTCGCGGGGCGCAGCCCTTCCTTTCCACGACGGAGACCTTCATGACGATGACGCGACGTGATGCGGTGACGATGGCAGCCGGTGGTGCAGCAGTGCTGAGCCTGACGGCCCTGGCGGAAGGGAAGGGCACGACGCCTCCCCCACCTGCGAAGGACGCGAAGGCCGAGACGAAGCAGGCATGGGTGATCAACGACGCGCTGCTGGCTGCCACGCTCGACTGCATCAAGGCCGGTGAAGCGTGCCTCGACCACTGCGTGCGCACACTCTCGACCGGCGACAAGTCGATGGCCGAGTGCGCAGGAACCGTGCGCGCGATGCTGCCGATGTGCCACGCAGTCGCCGACCTCACCCGGCTCAACTCAGCGCACCTCAAGGCGCTCGCTGCCGTCTGCGCGAAGGTCTGTCGCGACTGTGAGGCGGCTTGCAAGAAGCACCAGAACCACCACGCCGAGTGCAAGGCGTGCATGGAGAGCTGTCAGAAGTGCGCTGCCGAGTGCGAGAAAGCCGCCGCCTGACAGGTGGTTGAGGGCGTGAATGGGGTGGGTGAATAGGAGCGACGCGGGCACGGTCGAAGGGGCCATGAACGCTCGAATCTTCACCCTCCTCGCCGTGCTTGCCGCTCCCGCCGCCTTCGCCCAGCAGTACCACGGCGCCGTCGCCGTTCAGGGCCAGCCGATGCCTGCGGTCGTTCA
Source organism: Archangium gephyra (assembly GCA_943370055.1). Lineage (GTDB taxonomy): Bacteria > Myxococcota > Myxococcia > Myxococcales > Myxococcaceae > Xiheimicrobium > Xiheimicrobium gephyra_A. The sequence continues at coordinate 89,629 of CALRPN020000045.1, read as the reverse complement.
GCAACCGTGTGGCCCCCAGCCGCAGCCCGTGAACAACAACGGGCGCTGGGAGATGCGCACCACGCAGCAGTACGTGCCGGGCACCACGCAGCAGGTCTACGTCGCCGGCCAGTGCCGCATGGGCTACCGCGGCCGCCAGTTCTGCGAGCCCGGCCGCTACGTCACCACGCAGACCGCTGGCCACTACGAGACGCAGCAGAGCTGGGTGTGGGTCGCGTACGAGAACCGCTACGACGACAACCGGTACAGCTACGAGCGCCGCGAGCGTCGTGAACAGCACCGCCGCTTCGGCCGCAACTCGCGGGTCGAGTTCAACGTCGGCTTCCGCTGAACGCAAGCAAAGCGTGAAGGACCTTCGGGGCTCCGTGATGAACGGGGCCCCGAGTCGTTTGAGCTTCGAAGTACGGTAGGGGAGTGAACGGACTCGAAGAGGTCGTCGAGCTGGGAGTTGCCGCATTCGTCGGCATGCAGAACGCGACTGATGCTGAGCTGGTCGAGCGTCTCGAGCAGGTGGGTCTCAACGAGGCGCTCGCGAGTCGCTTGGCGACCTGGCTCCCGCATGCGTTTGCGGCGCACCTTCTCCGCTCGAGATGGCCAGCGCCCCTCACGTTCACCACTGGCAGTAGCTCGGAGCAGCAGCTCACGAGTGACCCGGTCTACGTTGCGTGCATGGAGCGGGCACAGCGAATGATCCGCCCGGAAGCTGAAGCCATCGCGTCGCGGAGCGCCCTGATGAACTGGGCAAACGAACACCCTGACCGGCCGCCGACGCGCATCGAACTCGACCGCCCCTTCCGTCCGCTCAACGACGTTCGACTGCTCTCTCCAGCGACCTTGTTCCGCGCCCTGATTGCGGCACACACCAGCTGGGACCCGCCGTTCGACTTCGGGGCAACGGTGCATCCCGTCCTCACGAGTCAGACGTTTCGGGTTGAGGTCGACTTCTGGCTCGATGATTCACGAGTGGTCGGCACGAGGGTGACCGAGCCGTTCGCCGGCCAGGGCGCCACCTGGCCAGAGGCGCTTCACGACGCAGGGAAGAAGTTCGAGTCGGGCTCGATTCACCCGATCGTCGCGGGGCTGATCAACGAAACGCTGTGCGCTGATCAGGTCGAATGGGAAACTTGGGCAGATGCTGGAGGCCCGCGACGAGTCTGTCTCGGCCCGATGCTCGTCCTCTACTCGCGCGTCGAGATCGATCTCGCTCCGGTGCTCGAACGACTCAAGCAAGCGTTCAAGGCGGTGCCTGCTTCATCCCTCGCACACTCGTTTCGAGTCTTCATCGCGCACAATGGCGACCAGAACCTGGGCACCGAGGCCATCCTCGATGGAGCGCCCTGGCCGGCAGGGCTTGAGGCCCTGAACGCGTTCGACTGGCCGACCAGCAACCCCGTGTGGGGCGTGCGTCTGTTCGGCATCGTCGCGCCAGCGTGAAGCTCTGACGGTCTCGATTGGAGCAGCGCGCGGCGTCCGCTACACAGCGTTCGTGCTCTCCTGGTTCCTCGCCCACGCCGAACGAGACGCTGCGGCCGTCGCGCGGTCGAAGCAGAGCCCGCGACAAGCCCAGCTCGCTCGACGTTCGCGTGAGACGTTCGACGCCGCCGAGCAACTGTCGTTCACCGCCAGCCGCGACACCGCGCGCGCGACCTTGCACCTCGAAGGCTTGACCCTCGCGCTCGCCGCGTACGCCGACGTTCCCGAGAGCTATTCGCCGGCCTCGGTGCTCGCGACGTTGCCTGCCGGCGCTCCCCGCTTCGTCACCGACGCTGCGGCTGCGGTCGAGCGGAGATCGACCGAGGTCCACGCGCTCCGAACACTGCACACCGAGCTGCTCGGAGTGGTGGAGGAACCCGCGCGGCTCCACGACCTCGCGCGACGTCTCCCAGTGCTGCGAATCACCAGACTCATCGTGGCGCTCGCGGCGGCGGCCTCGTTCGGGCCCTCGGTCCTCGGCTGGCTGGCGGCTCCCAGAAACCTTGCACGCTCGGCCGAGTGGACGACCTCGAGCAGCGCCTTCACGTGTCGCCCCTCGCACCACGAGTGTGGCGGCGGAAGAACCGACATCTTCTTCCACACCAACAGCGAAACGAACCCGTGGCTTCGGTACGACCTGGGCAGCGCGAAGTCGGTCTCGGGCCTCACCATCGTGAACCGCCAGGACTCGCTGCAGGCGCGCGCCGTGCCGCTCGTGGTGGAGGTCGGTGACGACGGCAGCGCGTTCCGTGAAGTGGCCAGACAGACGACGGCGTTCTCGACCTGGGAGCCACGGTTCGAGCCAGTGACTGCGCGCTACGTTCGCCTTCGCGTCGACGCGACGAGCGCGCTGCACCTCGAGCGCGTCGAGGTTCACCCGTGAAGCAACGGCTGCGGTCGCTGTTGGTCGCGGCCGCCCTCGCCGCGCTCGCCAACACCCTCTGGCCGTACTTCACCGACGTCTTCCCGCTGAAGCTCTGGCTGTTACCGCACGTGCTCTCGGCGTGGGTGGGCGCGTTGGTCTTCGCGGCAGCGTCGTTGAGCGTGGGGCTGCGACTGCAGGGGCTGCTGTTTCCCGGCCCTCGCCGTGATGGACACGTCGCGCTCGCGTTCGCGACAGGCGGCTTCGCGTTCATGCTCGGCCTCACGGTGCTCGGGCACCTGCACCTCTTCGAGCCCTGGCTGTTCTGGACGTACCCCGCGGTGCTCTTCCTCGTGGGCCTCGAGCCGCTCGTCGAAGCGCTGCAGCGCTGGTGGCAGGCGAGCCGCTTCACGTTGACCCTCGCGTGGTGGGAGTGGCCCTTCCTGCTGCTCGGGCTCGCCGCGCTGGCGGTCGCGGTCCTGCCAACGCTCGCGCCGATGAACCTCAACTTCGACGCGCGCTGGTACCACCTGGGCATCGCCGAGCGGTACGTGGCAGCCGGCGGCATCGAGCGAAGCGAAGAAGGGCTGATGATGCTCGCGGCGCCGCACCTCGCGTCGGTGCTCTACACGTGGGGCCAGCTTCGCCCGGGCGTCTCGCTGCTCGACCACACCCTGCTCTGCCAGCAGCTCGAAGTGGTGACGCTGCTGGGAACGTTGTTCGCGGTGCCGCCGCTCGTGCGCGCGCTCTCTCCACGCCTCGGCGTCGTCTCGCGCTGGGCCTGGGTGACGGTGCTGCTCTTCCCCTCGCTCTACGTCTACGACACCGCGTTGATGGGCGGAGCCGACCACGTCGCGGCGTGGTGGGTGCCGACCGCGCTGCTCGCGTGGGTGCAGGCGCAGCAGCGTGGCGATGCGCGAAGCTGGGCGCTCGTCGCGATGCACGTCGGCGCGATTGCCCTCACGAAGTACACCGCTGCGTTCTTCATCATTCCGGTGGTGGCGCTCGTCTTCGTCGGCTTCGTGGTGCGGCTCGTCCGGGAGCGCTCCGTCGCGCCGCTGAAGGTCGCGCTGGTGGCGCTCGGCACCGGCTTGCTGGTGACGACACCGCTCTGGCTTCGAAACGCGCTCTGGTACCACAACCCGCTCTACCCCTTCGCGGGGGCGCTGTTCCCCTCGACGCCGTGGACCGAGGACAGTCTGGCGTGGGCCGCGCGCTTCTCGGCAGACAACGGCGCGATGCACCACGAGAGCTTCGTGGCGGGCGTGCGCGCGACGCTGACCGCGCTGTGGAACTACCACCTCGAGCTGTACACGTGGGAGAGCTTCACGAAGCGGCTGCCCATCTTCGGGTCGCTCTTCACCGCGAGCGTGTTCGTGCTGCCGCTCATCGGCCGGGCGCGCCGCGTGTGGGCGCTGGTGCTCGTCATTCACGTCGGCATCGCGCTCTGGTTCAACCTGTCGCATCAGCTGCGGTACCTCATCGTCATGGTGCCGGCGATGGCGGCCGTGGCCTTCGTCGTCTTCGAGCGGGCGTGGCGGCTGGGCTGGGCGGCGAGAGCGGGCGTCGGGCTGGTGGTGGCGCTGCAGCTCTCGGTGACGGCGGGCGTTCCGTTTCTCAACACGCACGCGATGAACGGCGCGCGCTCGGCCTTCGCGTACACCATCGACCAGTTCACGCAGGGCCTCGGCAGCGGAAACCCTCAGGCGCGCCTCGAGCCCTTCAACGACTGGGAGCGCGTGGGCCGCGAGCTGCCGAAGAAGGCGCGAATTCTGTACCACAACCGAATCTCGATGACGGGGCTGCAGCACGTGACGCTCAGCGACGAGCCCGGTGTGCAGTACGGCCTGTCGTACGGGCGCTTTCCTTCGATGAAGGCGATGCACGCGCGGTTGGTCGAGATGGGCGTCTCGCACCTGTCGTGGATGGACGAGAACGGCCCGCCCGACAGCGTGGCCGGAGAGCTGCGCTTCCGCGCGTTCGCGAAGGAGCACGTCATCGACGAGCCCAAAGGCGCCTGGCACTACGGACAGCTCGCCGAGCCGCCCGCCTTCGAGCGGGGTGACGGCGTGTGGTTCCACGGTTGTGGAGCGTCGTACGGAACGGGCCTCTATCGGCTGGCCGACCTCACGGTGCCCATCAACTACCAGAAGCTCCCGTTCCCCTCGCCGCGCGTGGCAGGTGGCGGGCCGGACGTTCAGGCGCGTGCGCAGTACGCCGTCATCGAGATCGGCTGCGGTGGGCCGACGCTCACCGCTCCGTGGGAGTTCCTTGGGAAGGTGGAACACCAGGGAGGGATGCGCACCTTCTTCGTGCGTCGCGACGCGGTGATTCCGTTCGAGTGAATCGAACGTGTGACTCACGCTCGGTGAGGAGCGGGTGGTTCAAGAGATTGCTCACGAGCCCGAGGCCTTCTTCGACTTCTCGTGCGCGTGCACCCAGCCGTCGTAGTGGCGAATGGCGGAGTCTCCGACGCGCTGCACGTGCTGGTTGTTGAGGTACGCCGAGATGGGCGCGGCCACGAGGGGCATCGCGCGCCCGAGCGCCTTGAGGCCCGTCTTCGTCAGCACCATCGCCGCCAGGCTGCCCAGCACCTTGGGGCTCGCACGCTGAATCGGCCCGATGCCGTTCGCGTAGCCGAAGAGGTCGAGCACCTCTTTCTTGCCCCGCTCGTTCTTGAAGTCGGCCTTGAAGACGGTGCCGATCTCCACGAGCAGCGCGAGCTGCAGGTACACCATGCCGACGAGGTCGACGGGCACGGTGACGGCGCCGAAGACTCCGGTGACGCCACCCAGCACGCTGGCCGCCTGTTTGCGCGAGTCGATGTAGCGCTGTGAGAGCTCGCGCGGGCCCGCCGACGGGTAGCGCTGCTGCAGGTCTTCGAGTGACGTGCGCGCGCGAACCGCTTCTTTGTCGATGAGGTCCGACAGGCGCTCGTTGGCGAGGGACTTCAGCTTCGAGGGTGAGAGCGAGTCGTAGAAGGCCACGGCCGCAGTATCGCCCCCGCGGTGCGCGTGCTCAATGCACGGCTCACCGAACGGAGAGTCGACTCAATAGCCGTGGTCGGCCAGGTAGAGGTCGACGAGGGCGCCCTCTTCGAACCAGAACTGGTTCGCCTCTTTGTTGAACCACTTCGAGCCCGGCTGCGCGTTGCGCACCTCGAGCAGAATGCGGTTGGTGTCGGTGTCGGCGACCGACGCGCGGGCCAGGCACGAGGCGAGCGGTCTGTCTCCGAAGCCACCCTCGAGGCACACCTCGTCACCCGAGGACAGCCGGCGAACGTAGAGCTCTCCGAGGTACTTCGCTTCGTCACACGCGGCGCCGGCGCTGCCGCCCTTCTTGAACTTCGCGCAGCGCGAGGTCGCGGGCGCTTTGTACACGGGCACGTTCTCGAACCAGCCCGACGCGCCGCGCGCACGGGAGGCGCGGTCATCGGTGATGCACGAAGAAGCCGTCAACGCCGCGAGCCCCACCATCATCAGCTTCGTCATCGATTTTCCCCCTCGAGCAGCTGTCTGGCGAACGCGTCGATGCGCTGAGCATCGGCCGGCGAGATGTTCAGAAACCGAATGCCCATGCCGTAGCCCTTCTTGTCGGGCACGTTCACCACCTCGCCTTCGCAGCGAATGGTGCGGCCGTCTCCGGGCAGGCCGAAGGACAACGCGACGCGCGCGCCGACGGCGTGGGGAATGGCGCGGTCGAAGAAGCAGCCGGTGGCCGAGATGTCGCGGGTCGAGTGAAACGAGAACCCACGCTCGTCCCTCACCTCGATGGGAAGGGAGACGTTCACCCGCACGCTGCGACGACGTTCGAAGTCACTCACGACGCCGGGCACCCTACCGAAATCACCTCAGGTGAGCAGCCGATGAATGCGGCGAACGGCCTCGACGGGCGGGTTGATGAACTTCATGCGAACGCCACCGTTCTCGCCAAAGGGACCGAGCACCTCGGCCTTGAGCTCGATGGGGGTGGTGGGCTCGTCGGGCAGGAAGAGGCGAATGGTGATGCGGCTGCCCTTCTCGAGCGTGGGGCCCGACTTCACGCCGACGCCGAAGGTGGACAGGTCGTGGCTGCGCATCACCACCGTCTCGCCGCCCTCTTCCGCTTCGATGTCGAGCTGCACGGCGACGCGCGGCGTGGCCCGACGCTCACGAAAGCCGCGGCGCTCGGGCTGGCCAGTCTGGATTCGCTGCATCAGCTTCACGAGCGAATCGGAGCCGCCCCGGCGGTCTTTGATGCGCGGCAGCTTGGGGGTCAGCAGCGGCAACGTGGTGTCGTCGACCTTCTTCTTCTCGGACGCCATGACTGACGACTCTACACCCATTGCGCCGCTTCGCCGAACGCACGTCGTTCAAGCGTGCGAGACCATTGAGGTGATCCAATCGGGAGCCTGGGCCCATTCCAGTGCTCATGCGAGTCCTGAGCTGGGTCGTCGCGCTCGTGGTGGCCGGCTGTGACGGGCTCGTCGAGGAGCTGGTCGGAGCCGATTCGGGGGCCGAGCCCCACGATGCAGGAGCCGCGGGAGCGACCGTCACGCTGACCTGGCAGCAGGACTCGAACGGCTATTCCGGTACACGCTCGATTGGCATCTCGACCTACGGCGGGCTGGGGGCAGTAGGTCAGTACAACGCGAACGGCATGACGTTCGGCGACGGCGACAACGACTGGTGCATGGGCCTGGCGATTCCAGGAGGGCCGTACGACGAAGTCTGGCTCGTGAGGTTCGAGGAGTTGACGGTGCCAGCCGGCGCGACGGTCGTGTCGGCCACGCTCTCGATGACGGCCACGCACTTCGAGAACGCGCAGCTGGCCATCGAGGGCCGCTACCTCGACCAACCGTGGAAGGCCGACGTGCAGTGTGCAGGGTGCACGGCGGCGACGGGCTGGCGGTATCGCGACGGACCTTCGGTGCCGTGGAGTGGATTGGGAGCCTCGGGGAGCTCGGACGTCCTGGTGGGAAAGACGTTTCGCGTGCCGACGATGGGCTTCCTCCCCTCCTCGATGCGCACGACCATCACGGGCGAGCTGGACCCGGAAGTGGTGCAGCGCTGGCTGGCGGGAGCGAACTTCGGCGTGCGGCTGGTGCCGACCGTTTCAGGCGTGCACGTCAGCTTCATTCAACCGCAGCGGCACGGGGTGATGGCCAGCCTGAAACCCAGGTTGACCATCACGTACAGGAATTAGCTCTGCACGGGTGCTGCTTCTGGAGCAGGCGCAGCAGGCGTCTTCGTCTCCATCGACTCGGCGACGAGCTCGGCGATGTCGCGCACCTTGATGGTCTCACCACGCTCGGTGTCGTTGAGGCCGTCGCGCACCATCGTGTGACAGAACGGGCAGGCGACGGCGACCGAGCCCTCGGCCTTGCCGGTGAACTGACCGACCTGACCAGGCTTCTTCATGTCGGTGGCGAGCGGCAGCGGCACCGACGCGTCCTTCGCGTGCGCGAGCGTGTTGGCGATCTCGTTCACGCGGTTGTGATTGATGCGCTGACCGGTGTGCTCCTCCATCCACATGCGGGCGCCACCAGCGCCGCAGCAGAACGACTCACGGGCCGAGCGCTGCATCTCGACGACCTGCAGGCCGGGAATGGCCTTGAGGACTTCGCGCGGAGCGTCGAACACGCCGTTGTGCCGGCCGAGGTAGCAGGGGTCGTGGTACGTGAGCGTCTCGTTCATCACGCGGGAGAGCTTGATGCGCTTCTCCTTGAGCAGCTCGTTGATGAGCTCGGTGTGCGAGATGACGCGGTAGTTGCCGCCGAACTCGGGGTACTCGTTCTTGATGGTGTTGAAGCAGTGGGGGCACTGCGTGACGATGGCCTTGATGCCTTTGCCGTTCCACGCCTCGACGTTCATCTTCGCGAGCGTCTGGTAGAGGTACTCGTTGCCGCCGCGGCGGGCGGAGTCACCGGTGCAGGTCTCTTCCTGGCCCAGCGTCGCGAACTTCACGCCTGCCTCGGTGAGCACCTTCGCGACGGCCTTCGACACCTTCTTCATGCGGTCGTCATACGAGCCCGCGCAGCCCACGTAGAAGAGGTACTCGTACGTGCCGCCGTCGCCCCACTTGGGCAGCGGCATGTCGCTCTCCCACTCGGCGCGTTTGTCCTGGCCGATGCCCCAGGGGTTGCCCTGGCGCTCCATGCCTTCGAAGACGCGCTGCAGCTCGGGCGGGAAGTCGGCTTCGACCTGAACCTTGTAGCGGCGCATGTCGATGAGGCGCGGAATGTTCTCGATGAAGACGGGGCACGCCTGCTCGCACCAGCCGCACGAGGTGCAGGCCCACACCGTCTCGGCCGAGAGCACCGGCCCGACCAGCGAGGGCACTTCGACCTCTTTGCCATCGACGGTGGCCATCACCTTGCCGTCGTCGGTCTTCTTCGCCGTGGCCTTCCACTGCGGCAGCTCGTTCTCGTTCTTCCAGAGGAACTGCTTGATGGACTGGTTGACGCCCTTGTGGGTGAGCGGCTTGCCGGTGAGGTACGTGGGGCAGTGCGTCTGGCAGCGGCCGCACTCGGTGCAGGTGTTGACGTCGAGGCCCTGCTTCCACGAGAGGTCGAGAATCGTCTTCGCGCCGAACTCCTCTTTCTCGAGGTTGGGCGACGACAGCTTCGCGCTCGACGAGATGTTCGGCAGGTTCTCGGGCGCGAGCTTCTTGAGGAACACGTTGCCGAGGCCGACCACCACGTGGAAGTGCTTTCCGTGCGGGAGGAAGTTCAGGAACGTCATGATGATGGCGCAGTGAACCCAGAAGCTGATGACGCCGAGGGTGTGCAGCGTCTCGGTCGACACGGGCGAGAGCAGCTTCCCGACGAGGCTGGTGACGGGCTCCCACGAGGTGAAGTCGATGCCCTGCTCACGCAGGTGCGACGCGCCGAAGATGAACTCGCTGATCATCAGCGTGCCGATGAAGCCGAGAATGAGCAGCGCCTCGTTCGACTTGGTGAGGCGGTCGGGCTTCACGGCGACGCGCAGGAAGAAGAAGTAGCTGACGCCAAGCACGGCGCCGGCGGCCACGAGGTCTTTCAAGAACAGGTACGCGGCGTACGGCGTCTTGAGCGCGGCGTAGTCGGTCCAGAACGGGTCTGACAGGTTCGAGAGCACCGACAGCGCGCCCGACGAGAAGCCCATGACGAAGAGCATCACGGTGCGCAGCGCGAGCACGACGAAGGCGCTGAAGATGAGCACGTGCATGAAGCCGGGCACGAACTCCTCGGGGTCGACCATGCGCTTCTGACCGAAGCCGAAGATGGCGAGGGCCTTGAGGCGGTCACCCTTGCGGTCGAGGCGGTTGCCGGGCTCGGCCTTGAGCGAGGCCATGGCGCGCAGCCGGCCCAGCATGGTCTTCGTGAAGAAGCCGACGCCGATGAGGACGAGCAGGCCAGTGAAGATCGGATTCATGGGCGGGGAGGTAGCAGAACTGCGGGGGTGACGCTCGTGTGTCGACGAGGCCCTGCTGGCGCCACTGAGACGAGCGATGAGTTCTGCTCAGGCCGTCTTCGGCTCGACCCGCACGTCGACTGACAACCCGCTGCGCACGCTCTGCGTGACGACACAGAAGTCTTCGAAGGTGTCGATGGCGTCGTCGATGGCGGCGGCGCTCGCGTCCGACCCCACCGTCGGCGTCACCATCACCTTCACGCCGAGAACGCGCAGCCGGTTCTGCTCGTTGCGGCCCAGCTCGACGTGGGCGGTGGCCTCGAGGCCCTTCACCGCGACGCCCTTCTTCGTGAGCGCGAAGAGCAGCGACGCCGCCAGACAGTTCACGAGCGCGGCCGCGAGCAGGCGTGACGGGTTGGGGCCCTGCCCTTTCCCGAGCGGTGGTGGCTCGTCGGTCACGAGCGGCGGCACCTCGGTGCCATCAAAACGAATGGTGAAGCGATAGCCCTCGTCGCGAATGGCGGTGAGGTCGAACGTCGAAGTCGGCGCGGTCATGAACATTGCTCCCGGTACAACCGATGCACGAGCAGGCCCTCGAAAGTGAGGCAACCCATGCAACGCCATCAGACATCATCACCCGTGGAAGTCGTCACCGAAGCGCTCTCTGTCGTTCAACACCAGGGAAAACTCGTCAGAAACGATGTGCAACGATTGGTGAAGGACCACCCCTTCGCCACCATCGGCGTGACGCTCGGCAGCGGGCTCTTGCTCGGCGCCATCGCCCACCGCGTCTTCGCTCATCGCGACACGCTCTCGGAGCTGGCCTTCGACCGCGTGGGCTTGAGCGGACTGCGCAACAGGCTCACCAGGGCCGTGAAGGCCTTGTCGTGACTCCATCAATCCGAACGATGTGCACCTCGAAGGGAGCCATTCGATGAAACCCGCCGCCGATTTTCCGAAGACCCCGTTGAAACACCCCGACCCGCCGACCGCCGCGAAGGGTTTCGTGCAGGACATCGAGGCCCGCGCGCTGGCGAACCCCGACTTCCGCCGGGTGCTCTACACGGCGAAGTTCAGCCAGCTGGTGGTGATGTCGCTGCTGCCAGGAGAGGCCATCGGTGAAGAGGTGCACCAGCTCGACCAGTTCTTCCGCATCGAGAAGGGCACGGGCGTGGTGGTGCTCGAGGGCCAGCGTGACGAGGTGAAAGACGGCTTCGCCATCGTGGTGCCCGCAGGTACGCGTCACAACCTCATCAACACCGGCACCACGCCGATGAAGCTGTACACGCTGTACTCGCCCCCCAATCACCGCGACGGCGTGGTTCACCACACCCGCGCAGACGCCGAAGCCGACACCGAGCACTTCGACCGCAAGACCACCGAAGTCGTGTGAACGAAAGGAACCCGTCATGCGCACCAGGGCCCTCGCGGTCTTCGTCGTCATCACGCTCGTCTCGTTCCCCGTCGTCGCGCAGAGCTCGAGCAGCAGCAGTTCGAGCAGCAGCTCGAACTCGGGCGGAGCCCCACCCTCGACCGGTTCGTCGTGGGAAGGCCCGCGCAACCTGCTCATCGTGAACCCGGGAGACCTCTTCAACGGCCTCGTCACACTGGAGTACGAGCGCGCGCTCGGCCAGTTCGTCGGGCTCGAGTTCGGGCTCTCGATTCTCACGTTCCGCGGCGTCTTCAACCCACCGGTGATGGCCAACCTCGTCGCCATCGCTCCGGAGATTGGGCTGCGAATTCACCTCATCAGGCCCGCACCTCGCGGCTTGTGGTTTGGGCCTTCCATCAACGGCGCGTACCTGCTTCCCAATTCCGATACACCGGGGCGCAGCTTCGGCTACGGCTTCGGAGCGGCCATCGGGTACAACTTCACCCTCGGCAACTTCGTGTTCCAGGTCGGCTTCGGCGGCGCTGTACAGGACTACGGCGAAGGCTTCGTGTGGAGCCCCCGCCTGCGCCTCGGCCTCGGCGCCGTCTTCTGAGCAATCACTTCACGCCGCCGGGCAGGTGCACCTCGACCACCGTCATCGACGACGGTGGCGCGCGGTAGGACTTGCCCAGGCGGCTCTCGCGCTCGATGAACCCGCGGGGGTCGCCGACGTAGGTGAAGACCCGTTGGGCGAGCGGCGCGGCACAGCCCTTCAGGTTGATGGAGGCCTCGAAGGTGTCGGTCGTCGAAGTATTGAGCAGCAGCAGGCTCAGGGTGCGGCCATCGTTCGAGCGCGCGGCGAAGAGTGAGAGGTCGCGCGGCGCTTCGGTGGGCAACGAGACGTCCTGAAACCGGCCGCCCTTGCCGTCGTAATTCCTGTACGCGCGAAAGGCCCAGAAGGCCGGCGAGTTCTCTGGCGGGTACGTCCAATAGAACGCGGAGTAGAGCCCGTTCTGACCGAACCGTCCGAGCGCTTCGGCGAGCGCCAGACCTCCCGACATGTGGCGCTCGGCGCCAAAATTATACTCGCCAATGGACAGCTTGAGGCCCGGGTAATTCTTGTCGACCCACTCCTGCATGCGCGGGATGAGGCGCACCGGTTCTTTCACGTACGACTCGTCGAGGTAGCGCGGGTCCCACAACGAGCGCACCGAGCGAATTCGCAGGGCGTTCGTGTCGGGGTCGGTCTGGCCCTCGGTGCCGACGCCCAGGCCCTTCGCCTGTGGGTAGTAGTGCAGGTCGAGCACGTCGAGCACGCGCACGCCCGTCTTCGCTTCGTGGGCCTTGAGCTTCTGCAGGTACCACTCGATGAGCGGCTGGTCGTCGTGCGCGCGGCGGTCGGGCTTCACGTTGAAACCAGCCTGCGCGTCGGCGGCCGAATAGAAGAACCCGGGCCACCCCCACTCGGCCGGGCCTGCGATGAGCGCGTCGGGGTCGGCCTTTCGAATCGCGGTGCCGTAGGCGATCGTCTTCTCGAGCAGCTCGTCGTAGGTGACGGCGTTCGGGTGCACGTCACGGTGGGTGTCGTTCCACAGCGCGGGCTCGTTATCGAGAATGTACTGGTGCACCAATCTGCCGCGCGTCGCCGAGACCTTCTGAATCTCTGCCACCCACGCCGCGATGAACGAGGGCTGCAGGGCGATGCTGGTGCGGCTGGGCGCTCCCGCGCGAATGGGTTTGCCATTCTTGCCAACGCCGTTGCCGTATTTGGGGTTCTCGGGGCAGAGCTGCTCCTGCGCGCCGTAGTCCGCCACCGGGTACGCGGCCGAGGTCGTGTCCTTCGCCACCCAGCCGAGCATCGGCACCGTGAGCGCCGACTTGAGCCCGCGGTCGCGATTCACCTCGAGGAACGTCTGCCAGACGCGCTCGCGGCCGTGGCCGTACGGGGTGTTCATGAAGAAGTAGTCAGACGCGGTGTTCCACGCGTTGCCCAGCTCCCAGTTGTAGCGGCTGGTCGGGTTGCCACCCCAGCGGCGGGCCGTCGTGCCGAGGTCGAACTGATGTGACGTGTCCTTCTCGCGATAGGCGCTGTACGCGATGCCGTAGATGAGCGGGCTGATGACGCGCCCGTCGGCCTTGCAGTCGACGGCCAGCGCCGCGGGAAAGCCTGGCGTCTCGAGCAGCGCCTGCGCAGCCTGCACCTGATCCGCATCGGCCGCGGTGAGCCCGAGGTGGTCGACCTCGACGATGCCCGACGCGGGGAGCGCCTTGTGCGCACGCAACACCACGCGCGTGAACGGCGCGAGCGTCGGGTCGAGCTCCCGCATCGGGACGAAGACCTCGAACCACCCTCCTTCGAGCGCGCGCACGTGCGCTGCGGTCACCTTCACGCGTGGGAAGATGTCGACCGACTCGGAGTCGACACGCAGCTCGAGGAACTCGTGGGGCGCGAGCGCTGCCCGGACCTGCAACGTCACGCCGCCGAACGTGCCCTTCAGCTTGTAGCGGGTGACAATCCACCCTGCGTAGTTCGACAGAATGAGCCGCTCGGCGCTGCCCAGCTTCGGCGCGTGCTCGGCCCAGCCGTGGTCTTCCCACTCGCCCTTGAGGCCACCTTCGTAGATGGGCTCGACGATCGCGGGCGCGGGAGCCGTACGCTGAGGCGTTGCCGGCCCTGCCTCGGCCGGCGCGCTGTGACAGCTCGAGAGCAGCAACAACAGTGGAACGACGCTCTTCATGACGGCGTGTGTAGCCCTCCCCGCTGCAGCGATCGATGACTGCCAGACCGACCTGACGGGTTGACGTCAACACGACACCTGCTCCCATGAACTGCCCTGCACGGGTGTTTCGAGCGCGCTGTGGCAGACTCGCGCGACGGGTGGGTCACGTCTTCCTCCATCGCTTCTCGACGGACGCTGCGTTTCGAGCCGTCTGGGAGGAGTCGCTTCACCTCGGCGAGTGCTTCGTTCCGACCCCCGCGAGCCCGGACATCGGCGAGGCGGTGCAGGTCGAGCTGGCGGTCGGGCAACGACGGCAGAAGCTGGCCGCTGAGGTCATCGGTCTCGAGAGCGACGCGGCCGGAAAGCCGGGCGTGCGCATCACGGTGCTGGCCGAGGCGCTGCCCACGCTGCGCTCCTTCGCCGACGCCGTACTGGGAGCCGCTGCGCGCCTTCAGGGAGCGCTCGCCGACACTGCATCACCCGAAGACGTCGCGACGCTGAAGGAGCAGGAACCGCCAGTCGCGCTCGGTGACACGCACATCGCGCCCTCGCGTCAGCACGCGCGCATCGCCATCACCCCAGCGCCCAACGACTCGACGGGGGTGCTGCCGCCGCGCACGCCGGTTCCCCTCGGCGACACCAACGAGCTGCCCGCGCGAACGCCGGTACCGCTCGGCGCGACCAGCGAGCTGCCGGCCCGCCCCCAGATCCACCTCGGAGACACCGGCGTCGTCCGGCCGCGCATCACCCCCAGCGCGGCAGAGTTCTCCGAGAGCACCGAAGCCCGCCTCAAGCCTGGGCAGGTCATCGATGGGCGCTTTCAGGTCGAGGCGCACATCGGCGAAGGCGGCATGGGCGAGGTGTACCGGGCCACGCACGTCTACCTGAAGCGCACCGTCGCGTTGAAGGTGCTGCACCGCAAGCTGGTCTCGAACCAGGACGCGTGGGCGCGATTTCAACGTGAGGCCGAGCTCGTCTCGCAGCTCGAAGGCCCGAACATCGTGCGCGTGTTCGACTTCGGCCGCCTCAGCGACGGCCAGCCCTTCCTCTCGATGGAGTTCGTCGAAGGCGAGACGCTCGACAAGGTGCTCTCACGTGGCCCGCTCGACGTGAAAGACGCGGCGTCGTTGCTCGCGCAAGTGTGCGAGGGGCTCAGCGAGGCGCACGCGCTGGGCATCATTCACCGCGACCTCAAGCCGCCCAACATCATGCTGGGCAAGCGGCGTGATGGCCGCCCCATCGCCAAGATTCTCGACTTCGGCATCGCGCGCCTCGCCGCGGCCGGCCAGGAGAAGTTGACGGCCACCGGCGCCGTCATCGGCACGCCCTCGTACCTCGCGCCCGAGCAGGCCCAGGGCGGCGACATCGACGCGCGCACCGACATGTACTCGCTGGGCTGCGTCGCCTTCGAGCTGCTCACCGGCCGCCCACCCTTCCAGGCCGAGTCGCTCGCGCGGCTCATCATGATGCACCTGCAGGAGCGCCCACGCCCGCTCTCGGCCTTTCGCCCCGCGCTCGGTGAGTGGCCCGCGGTGAACGACGTGGTGATGAAGGCGCTCGAGAAGGACCCACGCGCGCGTTTTCAGACGGTGAACGCCTTCGCCGAGGCGCTGACCGGCGCGGTGCAGGGGCGCGCGAAGCAGGAGGCTCCAGTCGAGCCCGCAGCACCCGAACCCGCCTGGGGTGTCGAGAAGATGCCGCTCATCACGGCGCCGCCACGACAGACGCTCTCGCTGCAGCCAGCGCCCTCGCCGCTGCCTCCACCCGGGGTCGGAGCGCGACCCGGAATGTCGGGCCTCACCCCGGCCTTCGTGCCCACCCAGCGCGGCGTCTCTGGCGTGCAGACGGCGTACGTTCCTCCACCCAGCGCGTCGCCACAGCAGCAGACCGCGTTCCTGCAGCCTCCTGCCGAGCCTGGCGCGAGGCGGCTCGCGCAGCCCACCTCACTCGCAGCGTCCGACTACGCGAAGGCGGCGACCGACGGTACTGATGGACGGCTCGGGCGGCTGGGGGAAGTGCTCGCGCAGTTCAACTTCCCGCTGAGCCCCGACCGTGTGCAGCGCTGCGAACGCCTGCGCGCGTCGATGCCGGCGGCGTTGCCCATCGCGTGGGTGCTGGGCATCGAGCCCCTGCGCGCGCAGGACCCAAAGGCCTTCGGGCAGCTGCTCACCTCGTGCACCGACGTCGCGCTCGAGTGGGGTGGGTGCCTCGACGACGTCACCACCGACGCCTTCGTCTTCGTCTTCTTCGGGCTCGGCTCGCAGGCGCGTTGTGCGCTGGCGGCGCAGGAGATTCGCGAGCGGCTCGAGGTTCGGCTCGATGGCGCGCCTGCCGATGCGCCGTCGCTGCGGCTGGGGCTCTCGGGCAGCAGGCTGCGCTCGGACACCGACGGCGCCATCGAAGGCGAGGCCATCGACGCGGCGAAGGCGCTCGTGAAGACGACGACAGCGGGCCAGTGTGTGTTGGCGCGCGGCTTCGCGAACTCGCTCAACGACCTGCTCGAGCTCGCGCCCGTCGACGACGCGGTGGTGCAGGTGCTCGGCCGCAAGCCCGTCTCGTCGAAGGCGATGGTGACGGTGGGCTTCGACGCGGTGGCGCAGGCGCTCGACGCGAGGCTCGCGGGGCTCGCGAAGGGAGAGGTCGCGCCCGTGGTGGTGACGGGTCCCCGCCGCGCGGGCCGTACGCAGGTCGCGCAGGAGTTCGCCGTACGCGCGCAGCAGGCCGGCGCCGCGGTGATGTTCTCGTCCGGGCTCAAGGGTGGGCCCGCGTCGTCGCTCATCGAGATGGTGTGTCAGCTGGCGCAGGTTCCGTTCAGCCAGCGGCACGCTGCCCTCGCGCCCGCGCTCGACCGGCTTGGGCTGCAACCCTCGCAGCGGGAAGCGGTGATGCTCTTGTGCCAGGTGCGTGCGGCGCCAGCACCGCTGGCCGGGCGACAGGCCGCGCACGCGTTGAGGCTGCTGGCCACCACCGTCGCGAAGGAGCGCCCGCTCGTCTTCGTCTTCGATGCGCTCGACCAGACCGACGACGCGAGCGTCGAGGCGTTCACCGAGCTGACCGCGACGCGCCAGAAGCGCGAGCTGGTGGTCGGCTTCACCACGCCCGAACAGGCCCCCACGTTCGTGAAGGCGCAGCAGCTCGCCCTGCCCTCCCTCACGCCAGCCGACGTCGACGTGCTGCTGACGGGCTTCCTGGGCAATCCGCCATCGACGGAGCTGCGCGAGGCCCTGATGGCTCGTTCGGGTGGCCTGCCGGGCGTGCTGGTCGACTTCGCGCTCCTCACCGCCGAGCGGGGAGCGTTGCGCCCGCGTGGTGAAGCGATGGTGCTCGAGGGCACGGTGCCGCAGCTCGACAGCGCGCAGCTTCCGCTCGCGAGGCTCAAGGCCGTGGGCACGCGGGTCTGCCGGCTGCTCGAGACGGTGAACGCGCTTGGTGACGCGGCCGATGGCGCGAGCGCTGCGAAGGCCCTGCCGCAGGTGGCGCAGGCTGCGTGGGCGCGCGCGGTGACGTCGCGGTTGTTGCGAAGCGCAGGTCAGGGCCGCGTCTCGGTTGCGCCGGGCTTCGAGGCGGTGCTCGCGTCGGCGCCGATGGTGGGTGAGCGCCCGCTGGCCACGCGGCTCGCAGGCGTCCTCAACGAGCTGAGCCGGCAGACGCCGTCGTTGCTGCCACGCATGGCCGAGCAGCTGGGCCGCGCTGGTGACACCTCACGCGCAGGGCAGGCCTGGAAGGGAGTCGCCGAGCGGGCGTTGACCGAGCGTGACCTCTCGACGGTCTCTCGCGCGCAGCAGGGAATGGCCGAAGCGCTGGCGGCGCACGCGTATGCATCGTCGCGTCAGGCGGTGACGGCGCGCCTGGAGCTGTTCGCGCGTGCGGCCATCTGCGCGCTGCTCCAGAAGGACAAGTCGCGCGCCCGGCAGCTGCTCGACGCTGCGAACGAGCTGGCCGAGTCGTCGCAAGTGACGTGCGTGGAGCACCGGCTCGCCTCGGCGCGGGTGCTGCGCTTCGAAGGGCGTCACGACGAAGCACAGGCCGCGCTCGACGAAGCGCTCGCGACGTCGCAAGGAACGCCAGCCGCTGCCGCGTGCCTCGCCGAGCTGGGTGAGGTGCAGGAGGCCGCCAACGACCTCGTCACTGCCGTCGACTCGTATCAACAGGCGCTCGCGGTGGCCGATGCGTTTCTGCCCATCGCGCCATGGCACGGTGAGCTCGACTTCCGCGCACGGCTCGAGTCACGCATCGGCGGCGTGTTGATGACGCAGCAGCAGTTCCCACGCGCGAAGCCGTTCCTTCAAGCCGCGGTCGAGCGCTGGAAGGCCTCGCACGCGCCGCTGCACGGGTGCCGCGTGATGGCGAACCTGGGCACGCTGTGTGTGCAGACGAACGCGTTCAAAGAAGCGACGCAGTGGTTCGGCGCTGCGGCGACCACGGCCGAGGCTGGCGGGGACTTTCTCTTCCAGGCGCGACAGCTCGTGTCGTTGTGCCGGGTGCTGTCGAAGATGGCGGACCCACGCCTGCCGACGCTGGCGAACAGCACGGCTCAGCTCGCGACGTCGCTCGGCTGGGATGACGGCGTGAAGGCGGCCCGCGGGTTCCTCACGAAGAAGTGACGGAGCCGGCGCTCGGCTGCGCTGAAACGTCCGCTGACTTCTCGCGAAGAACGGAGCGCCGCGTCGTTTGCCCTGAAGCGTCCGCTGGCTCTCGCGAAGGTGACAGCGGCGTTCGGCGGCGCCCGCGCCTGAAGATGCTCGTGGGCTGGCGTGACCGCGGGCGTGTCGCGCGGCTCAGAGGGAGTGACCACGGCGGCGTCGCGCGAGAACTGCGACGAGGAAGAAGAACGCCGCGCCGTCGGAGCTGGCGCACCCGCATCCAGTCGGTTCACTCGGACTTCCACCAGCCGATCCGCCCGAAGCTGCGCCACCGCCAACTGCCGAGCCACCTGCGGCAGAGCCACCTGCTGCGGCAGAGCCACCTGCTGCTGAACCACCTGCTGCTGAACCACCTGCGCCAGAGCCACCTGCTGCTGCGCCGCCTGCTGCGGACCCACCTGCTGCTGAACCACCTGCTGCTGAACCACCTGCTGCTGAACCACCTGCTGCTGAGCCACCTGCTGCTGAACCACCTGCTGCTGAACCACCTGCTGCTAAGCCACCTGCTGCTGACCCACCTGCTGCGGACCCACCTGCGGCAGAGCCACCTGCTGTTGAGCCACCTGCTGCTGAGCCGCCTGCTGCGGACCCACCTGCTGCGGATCCACCTGCTGCTGAGCCACCTGCTGCTGAGCCACCTGCTGCGGAGCCACCTGCTGCGGAGCCACCTGCTGCTGTGCCGCCTGCTGCGGAGCCACCTGCTGCCGGTCCACCTGCCGAGCCACCTCCCGCACCTCCGCCACCAGCCCCCGCGTCGACCACTCCGCCATCGTTCACGCCACCGTCCACACCACCATCGGACGCGACGATTCTCCGAGTGATGGCGAGCACCGGTTCATGCCCACTCCCGCGATGCGCAAAGAACATCGCCATCGGCACCGGTCCGCTGAGCCCGAGGGAGTCGAGCCTCACGGTGCGCGTCGCTGCAGGGTGAACACCTCCCAGGTCGACCGCGAGCACTCCATTGAAGAACACCCATAGGTCATCGGCCGAGGTGAACTCGAACTCCATGCCGGGCGCGACAAAAACGTACGTGTGCAGCTCGAACGTGAAGAACCTGTTGTGCGGCCCGCCCTCGTTTCCCAACAACCCGTTGTCGATGGGGAAGAACGGGTTGCGGTTGAACCAGAAGGTGCTCGGGTCTGCAGAGCCGCCGTTGGTCAGGGCAATCGAATACACCTGTGAGTTCGTCTGCCCGTTGAACCACGTGTTGAAGGTCGTCGCGCTCTGCACGGTCAACGGTGTCGTCGACGGTTGAAACATGGGTTTGTCGAGGGAGCTGAGCGTGGTCGCGACGAGCCGATTAGTGGTGTCGCCATTCCCGCGATTGAAGTCGGGGCTGCTGCTCGCAAAGTCACGCACGACGCCGCTGATGAACTCGGTCTGCGCCACGCCGGGCCTGAAGGTGAAGAGGCAGGTCACGCCCGGTGACTGGTCGCTGGCCTCGAGCCCCACCTGAAGGGGCGCGATGGTGGGCGGGTTCGGCCAACTGAACCGGAACTGCCGCGTCGAACCGGGAGTGCCGAGCGGCGTGAGCGTCGCTCCCGGCGGGAGCTTCGAGCTGTTCACCCTGACGGTGCCATTCAACGGCATCGTCGAAGCGTCGACGACGAACTCGACAGCAATGCCCGGGAAGACCGTGAAGTCGCCACCGCAGGGACTCAGGGTCGCGCCGCCTGCGTCGACCGAGCGGAAGTCGAGCCGCAACGGCACCGAGAGGCCACCGTCAGCTGTGCCGAGCGTGACAGCTCCGAGGAACACGCCACGCACCTGCGGCGTCCAGTCGATGACGCCATCACTGCTCACCGTCATCGCTGACGGGGGCGGCGTGCTGCAGCCAGCGACACAGCCAGTCGTTCCCGCTGGCCGGGGGAAAGGCAGGCCCGAGTCACTCGCCGTCGAGAACGCAAAGGTCGTTTCTCCCGGCGCCTGCGTCACGAGCTGCAGGTGGGTGGGCTGGTTCACGGGAATGCGGAATGAGATCGGCCCCTCGTATCGCGGAGCGAGCACCACCCCGCCATCGAGCACGCTCGCGGGAACGGTCGCACTCAAGCGCGAGACCACGTCCCTGTTTCCTTCACTCGCTCGCCAGTCCGTTGGCCAGGTGTCGACGCTCAACGTGAGGGGAAAGCTCGCGTGCGGCAGGTCGAGGACCGTCTCTGACGACAGGTGCACCACGCCCCCGCTCGTGTCGATGACCGCGACGAGGCACAGCAGCGAGACGTTCGTGACGGAGCCTTGAGCACCGGTCACGGTCAACGAGCCGCAGCCCACCATCGAGCCGAGCGTCGCCGAAGAAACCTCGAAGGGAGTGACGCCAAGGTCGAGCAGGACGGTGACTCGCTCGTTCGGAGGCGCGGGCACGGCGGACCACGAGAGGCGCGCACCCAACCCACCTGCGTGCGCGGACGTCGAGAGGACCACAGCGAGGACGAAGCCGGGGACGAGCTTCATGGCGACCTCCGGCCAGACGCTCCCACCGCGCACAGAATTTGGACATCACCGCGACGAGCGCGGCGCGACGCAGGTCAAGCCGTGAACAGCGGCTTCATCGGCACCCACGGCGCGTCGGCTTCGAGCTGGGAGGCGAGCTCGAGCAGCATGCGCTCCGAGGCCCACGCGCCCGCGAGCTGCACGCCGATGGGCAGGCCCGACGCCGTGCGCCCCATCGGCACCGAGATGGCCGGAGCGCCCGCCGCGTTCATCATTCCCGTGAACGGCACTGTCAGCGTGAGGCGCGCGAACTTCTCCTCGAAGGGCACGTCGGGCCGCAGGTGGCCGATGGGCGGCGGCGGCACCGCGAGCGTCGGCATGAGGAACACGTCACGAGACGACATCGCCTCGGCCCACTTCTGCGAGAAGCCGCGCAGACGGCGCATGCGCTGAAACGAGTCCCACTTCGAGTTCAAGAAGCGGCTCGCGAGCGACTTCGTCCATGGCTCGAGCAGGTCTGACTTGAAGTCGCGGTGCACGACGAGGCGGCCGAGGCGCGAGTACGAGAACCCGAGGAAGCCCCAGAGCGCGACGAAGTCATCGAGGTCTTCCTGCGTCCACGGCACCACGCCCGGCGTGACGTGATGCCCGAACCCTTCGAGCCGCTTCGCGACGGCTTCGACGGTCGCGCGCACCTCGGGGTCGATGGCGGCTCCGCCCGGAACCGTCGCCGTCACCAACGTGATGCGCAGCTTGCGGTCGGGCGCCGGGTTCACGACGTCGATGGCGGGCAGCTTCGTCGGGCGCGCGGCGGTGACGGCTCTCCAGAACGCGACCGTGTCACGCACGCTGCGCGTCACCGTTCCATGCACCGCGATGTTCACCGGCAGCGACGTCGAGCCTTCCATGTCGAGGCGGCCGCGCGTGGGCTTGAGGCCGACGAGGCCGCAGCACGACGCGGGAATTCGAATCGAGCCACCACCATCGCTCGCGTGCGACATGGGCACGACGCCCGCGGCCACCAGCGCCGCCGAACCACCCGAGGAGCCGCCCGTCATGCGCGTCTCGTCCCACGGGTTGAGCGTCGGGCCGAACACGACCGACTCGGTGCTCGCCGTCAGCCCGAACTCCGGCGTCGCGCTCTTTCCCAGCGACACGAGGCCGACCGCTTCGAACGTCGTCACGCACGGGTCGTTCTTCGGCGAGATGTAGTTGCCCGACGCGGCGGTGCCCCACGCCGTGCGCACGCCTGCAATCTGCGAGAGGTCCTTCGTGAACATCGGCACGCCCGCGAGCGGGCCCGTTCGTTTCGCGGCGTCACCTCGCGCGCGCTCGAACGTGGGCGTCACGATGGCGTTGAGCCGGGTGGCGCGTTCTGCGCGGGTGATGGCGGCGTCGACGACCTCGGCAGCGCTCACCTCTTTCGACGTCAGCCGGGCGCGCGTCTCCACCGTGTCCCACGAAGCCAGCTCCCACGCCTGCCGCTCATTCATGAGCTGCGCTCTACCCCTTCATTCCCGCCTGCGCCGCGATTCCAGCGCGACGGTAGTTTTCCTTGATTTCCAGCCATCGACGAGCGGCGCGTTTATTCTTACGCGCCATGAGACTGGCCGTTCATCGAGACGAGCAGCTGCCAAAGCTGGCGTGGTTCGCGCGCATCGACGTCGAGCAGCAGGTCACCGAAGTCGACGTCGGGCCCTTCGTCGAGGTCGACGCTTCCGAGACTCCGAAGTGGGTCGCGGCCGGCATGTGGACGGGCTCGTACTCGAGCGGTGACTTCCATCGCGCCGAGGCCATCTTCGGCAGCGGGCTGCGCCTCGACGACGACGGCGTGCACATCGTGCCGGCGAGCACCACCGTCGACCGTTGCGTCTACGCGCGTGACGGCGCGACCTGGTACGCGTCGAACTCGCTCGTGGTGTTGCTGGGCCGCCTCGGCGCGCGCATCGACCTGCGCTTCGACCACCGTGACTGGGGCGAGAGCATGGCGCTCGGCGTCTTCAACTACGTGCGCCAGTTCCACGTGCTGCACCCGCGCATTCCGACGATGAGTCAGCTCATCTTCGAGTCGCTGCGCATCGGGCCCGGTGGCGTGCCGTCGTTTCACTTTCGCGACGTGCCGCGCTCGTTCAAGGACTTCGCGGACTACGTCGAGCAGTTCTCGAGCCTGCTGAAGACGCTGCACACCAACGCGACGGACCCCGCACGCAAACGGCCGATGCACTCGGTGACGTCGGCCTCGCGCGGCTACGACTCCGCGGCGGTGACGGCGCTGGTGACCAAGCTGATGCCCGGCATCGAGAGCTGGACGGCGAAGCGCTCGAACACGCGCATTCCGCGGCTGCTGCAGGGCGTGATGAACGCCGACGTGGCCGACGACGACGGGAGCGAGATTGCCCGCGCGCTCGGAGCGACGCCCCGCTACCTCGGTCTCGACCTCTCGAAGCTGCCGCTCGAGATGGAGCAGTGGTGCTGGGCCGCGGCGCAGATTTCTCCCGAGCTCGTGTTTCATTCGATGCTCACCGACGCCGAGTCGCGCGACGTGCCGACCATCTTCTGGGCGGGCCACGTGGGTGATGGCGCGTGGGAGCGGCAGCTCGGCGAGATGGGCCTGTCGGGGCAGATCTGCCGCGGCGCGCAGAGTGGCTACGCGCTCATCGAGGCGCGCGTTCGTTACGGCGTCGTCGAGGCGTCGGTGCCGTACCTGTTCATGCGCAGCGTGGCGAACATCAACATGGTGTCGCGCTCGGACGAGATGAAGCCGTGGCAGTTGATGAGCGACTACGACCGCCCGATTCCGCGCCGGCTCGTCGAGGAGCGTGGTGTGCCGCGCGAGGCGTTCGGCTTCGGCAAGAAGGCCGTCGCGCAGGACTACGAGTCGCCGCAAGGAGAGGCGCTGCGTGCCGTCTTCTTCGACCAGACGCAGTGGAGCGCCATCACCGAGCAGCTGTACCGCGGCGTGAACCTGGGCATCTACTTCGCGCAGCGGGCGAGCGACTTCGTGGTGACGCGGGGCGACCGTGGAAAGCTGGTGGCGAAGGCGCGGCGCTTCGGCAAACGCGCGCTGTCGTCGGTGGCCGATCTGCAGCGGCAGACCTTCTTCCTCACCACCCATCAGTTGGCAGAGAAGTACGCGAAGCGCGGCGGGTGAGTGGTAGGGCGCCTTCGTGGCCTTGCTGACTCCATCGCGTCCGTCTCGCGCTGAGCGTTGGCCGTGGCTTGCCCTGCCGCTCTCACTCGTCGCGCACGCAGTGGCCGTTGCGCTGTTGCTGCTGCTCTCGTCACTCACGTCGAAGCCGCGGCCGCCGAAGCCGAAGCCGCGTCAACCCGTGGCGCTGCGTCGCCTCGATGCTCGTCAGTGGGCCGCCAACCGGAGCGCGCGCAGTCTTCAAGTTCCCGAGCGCCCTGCGCCGCTTCACCCCGAAGGACAGGTCGTCGACGTCGCGCCGGGCAACCAACGAATCGCCGAAGACGCGAAGTACCTCGCGACGACGAACAACCGCGTGATGAAGGAGACGCGCGCACGCGAGCAGACGCGTACCTGGAGCCGCGCGACGCCGCAGACGCAGAAGACCCCAGAGGCCCAGCCATCGGCGAAAGGTGCAGCTTCGAGCGCTCCGCCTCCTTCCGCAGTCAGCCTCACGGAGAGCCTGCTGGGAAGACGCTCCGCTCCGAGTCTGCTGCTGCCGTCGAGCACCGGAGGAACGGCAGAGGACGAGACCTCGACCGAACCTGCCGGCACCGAGTCAGGCACCCAGGCCAGCGGCACCGAGCTCACCGAAGGTGGCGGTGCGCCGAACGACGCCCTCGACGTGCCCGAAGGTGACGGCACGTTCCTCAACACGCGCGAGTGGAAGTACGCCGCGTTCTTCAACCGCGTGAAGCAGGCCGTCAGCTCGAAGTGGGATCCGAACGGGCGCCTGCGTCAGCGCAACGTGGACCCGGGTGTCGTCGCGCGCGTCACCGTGATGACCGTCACGCTCAAGCCCGATGGCAGCCTCGCCGACCTCTTCGTCGCGCAGAGCAGCGGCATGGACCTGCTCGACGCCGAGGCGATGCGCGCCTTCGAGCAGGCGGCTCCGTTCTCGAACCCGCCACCGTCGCTCGTCGAGCAGGGCTTCATTCGTTTCAACTTCGGGTTTCACGTCACGCAGGACGGGCAGTTTCGCTTCCGCTGACGTGAAGTTCGGCTCAGGTGACGTTCAGCACCTGGAAGAGCCGCATGAAGTCCTGCAGCGGCAGGTCGAACACGCCGTCGTCGGCACCATCACGGCCCGGCTCACCCGAGGCCCACGGGTTTCGGAGCGTGACGAGCTTCTGACCGTTCTCTTCCTTCGCGCCGAGCACCGAGTACGCGTGGTTGGCGTAGAGGCCGGTGTTCGTGTACCGCGAAGCCTCCTGCGTGCCGAACGTGCCCGCGGCCATCGCGCGTTGCTGCGAGGTGCCCGCCTGAATCGTGGCGAACACGCTGTCGGCGCCGACGCCGGTGTTGAGCCAGTGCTCGACGTTCGGCCGCCCCAGCACCTCTGACTGCAGCTGGCCGACGCTGCCACCCTGCGCGACGACGTCGTAGCTGCCGCGCCACGTCGCGTAGGCCTTCTCGACGAGCGAGAACCACGTCTCGGCGTTCCCGTTCGCGTCACGCTGCGTGGCGCCTCCGTACTTCGCGCGCCCCGAGTACCCATACAGGTCGCGATCGACGACGACCTCGTGCGGCGTGAGGGTCTGCGTGTCGAAGAAGCGCACGGTGACGGTGCCGTCGGGGTTCGGGCGAATGAGCGCTTCGATGGCCTTCGGGTCGGCGTGCGCGATGGCCGCGAGCGCCGCGGGCACGTAGCAGTTGCCGATTTGTCCCTGCTTCGGGTCGTGCACCGACACGCCATTCACGAAGAGGTCTCCGCTCGCGGTGAACATCGAAGGCGCTCCATCGCGCGCGACGGCGGCCGGGTCATCGATGGCTCCACGCGGCGGAAAGCCGGGAGCAGTGAGCGTGCCCGCAACGAAGGAGAAGTCGGTGTTGCCTTGACCATCGCTGACAGCGACACCGATGGCGTCACCGGGCTGGCCCTTCAGGACGACGGGGTTCACCAGCGTGGAGAATTCGCCCATCTTCACGTCGATGAACTCGCCGGTGCGTTGATTCGAGAAGCGCACGGTCGCGAACGGCTCGGTGAACGGCAGGTCCTTCGAGGCGCCGAGGATGGAGATGGTGCCATCGGGGCTCGTGCGCGCGAGCACACGGCGCAGATTGACGAACGCTGCGCGCAGGTCGGCCTGGCCCCTGTCGGTGGTGACCGTGAACCACTCGCTCGCGCGGCCATCGACCGAGCGTGCACGCACTCGAACCTGGTCGCCCTGCTGCGCGTCGCCCATGAAGACGCTGAAGCGCCCGCGGTCGTCGGCGCGCCCCAGCTCGACACCGTCGGTGATGCGGCCGACGCCAGTGGCTGCGGTGCTGAGGTTGACGGCCTCGATGATGGCGCCCGGCATCGCGAGCCCTTCGAAGCGGCCAGCGGTCTGGTCGAGCTGCAGCCCGGGCGCGTGCACATCGAGCGGAGCCCGCCCCACCGCTGCCTCGAGCAGGTTTCGCGCTCCGGGCGAGAGCCGCATCGTCGACTCGTCGAGCAGCGTCTTCACGTCGGCGAGCTCATCGCCGTCGAGGCCAGCTTGGAGCAGGGAGAGCTGGTCGGCGCGCGAGAGGCCGGGCCGTGAGAGGTCCTTCAGCAACGAAGCTGCGTCACTCGGGCCGTCGGCCAGCTCCGAGAGCAGCTTGAGCACCTCAGCGTCGCTGATGGGAGTCTGACGCGACTCGAAGTCGGCCGCGAGGCGTTGAACGCCAGCGTCACGAATACGCATGGCGTCACCATGAAGGCAGGGCCGCTCCGCAGCAAGCACGGAGCGGCCGAAGCCTCGTCAACTCAGGCCGTGCGACGACGGCGGAGGGCGACCAGGCCCAGCAACAGCGCGAACGGCAGTGCATCGGTCGGGTTGCTCGTGTTGCAGCCACAGCCGCTGCCGGTCATGCCACCACCGGCGCCGCCCGCTGCGCCACCGGCCGTCGCCGTTCCACCACCAGCTGCACCACCGGCGGTCGCCGTTCCACCACCAGCCGCACCACCGGCCCTCGCGCTTCCACCAGCTGCTGCGCCACCGGCCGTGGCCGTTCCACCGCCTGCTGCGCCACCGGCCGTCGCGGTTCCACCGGCTGCTGCGCCACCGGCCGTCGCAGTTCCACCACCTGCTGCGCCACCGGCCGTCGCAGTTCCACCGCCTGCTTCGCCACCGGCCGTCGCAGTTCCGCCGCCTGCTGCGCCACCGGCCGTCGCAGTTCCACCACCTGCCGCGCCACCTGCCGTCGCAGTTCCTCCGCCTGGTGCGCCACCAGCCGTCGCAGTTCCGCCACCCGCTGCGCCACCTGCCGTCGCCGTTCCACCGCCTGCTGCGCCACCGGCCGTTGCAGTTCCGCCACCTGCTGCGCCACCGGCCGTCCCAGTTCCGCCTGCTGCGCCACCGGCCGTCGCAGTTCCGCCAGCTGCTGCGCCACCGGCCGTCGCGGTTCCACCGCCTGCTGCGCCACCGGCCGTCGCGGTTCCACCGCCTGCTGCGCCACCACCTGCAGCACCACCGCCAGCGCCGGCGTCAACCGACTCGAGCTGGCAGGTCGACGAGCAACCGTCGTTGTCGTTCGTGTTGCTGTCGTCGCACTGCTCCGTACCACCCAGCGACGGGCCGTAGATGGCTCCATCTCCGCAGCGGAAGGTGCACTCGGCGACCACGACGTCATCGATGGCGACGCCGTTCAGGTTCACCGAGCTGTCGGTCTGAACATTGAACGTCAGCGCAGTGGACGGAGCTCCAACCAGTGCGGTCGCGTTCGCGCGCACGATGCCCCAGCCGGTGGACTCCTGAAGGGTGACGCTCGGGCTGCCGACCGTGTCGGTCATCGTGGAGCCAGTCGACTGGAAGAGCGTGACCGCCGGCGGCTGGATGGCGCCACCGTCTGGCAGCGTTCCTGCGTCGGCGAGCGAGACGGCGCGAACGAGCAGTCGGTCGAAGCTCGCCGACTCGATCTGATAGCGCTGCTTCCAGCTCACCCAGAGCTGACTCGTCGGCGACACCGTCGAGGTATCGAGCGCAGCCGACTGCAGGGTCTGGTTGGTGCTCGGCGAGTAGTTCCCCAGCAGGTTCGTCTTGAAGCAGTTCACGCCGCTGCCGCAGCCCTGAATCACGCCACCATCGACAGCAGGCAAGCCTCTCGCCCACTGGTCGACCACGCCTCCATGCGTGAAGCCGCCTTCATCGGCTTCGAAGTCCGTCGAGGTGATGATGCGCTGGCCAGACCCGGCCGGGCAGAGGTTCGTCCTCGCGGGCCGACAGACCCGAACGCCGAAGCCCTGCAACACGCCCGCGGCAGCCGCCGTGTCGTCGCGAACCGTGAGCGTCCACGTGCCTTGCGCGCTCTGGCCACGGAACCACTCGAGGCGGTAGTTGAGCTCGGGCGCCGACACCATGCCCGACACGAGGGTCGTCGCACCGATGGGCAGCGCGCCGTCATCAGCGAGCCGCACGTTCATTCTGGGGAACGAGGCGTTGCCGATGTCAGAGAACAACCCGACGACGTTTCCTTCGGGCGAGGTCAACTGCACGTCGAGGTCCTGCATGTTCGCGTGCTCGAGGTCGAGCAACACCTCGAGTTGATCGATCTCCTCGGGGTTCGTGACGATCACGGTCGAGGTCGTGATGCCGACACCACCATCACCGATGGCCTGAGCCGGGTCCTGGCTCACGTAGGTCGTGCAGCGGCTCTCGTCGCCCTTCGGGAACACGGAGTAGCTGAGGCGGTACGGCACCGCGAGCGCGCTCGCCGCGGGAGGATTCACGCCGACGGCAAAGAAGCCACCATCGAGCACCGTGACGAACGCGGCCTCGGAGTTGGGCGTCGTCGCGCCCGTGTTGGAGTCGTCGGCGAGGATGAGCGCCGGAGAGCCCGGCACGCCGAGGAGCAACCCGGCAGGTCTGCCACCGTCGCGGGCGGGCGCGAGGTCGAGGCTGACGAAGGCCGTATCACCCGCGTTGAGGCCGAGAATGAAGAGGTCCGGGTCGAGCCCACCGTCGGCCACGCCCTGGATCCAACCGGTGTTCACGAACTGCACGCCACCGTCGTCGAACTCGATCTCGGCTTCAGGCGTACCCGAGCGCACCTGCACGTAGAGGGTGTAGGGCCGAATCGTGGAGCCGTTGCCGCTCGAGGAGAGGTGGCGAACCCGGAGATAGTAGGTGCCGCCGACGGCCAGGGGCGCGCCAGCGATGCTGGACCCGCTCGTCGAGAAGGTGCCGTCGTTGTCGTCGCTTTCGAGAACCGTCACGCCATCGGGCGCGAGCAGGTCGAGCACCGAATCGTTCGAACCCGAGGCCGCGCCGGTGGCGACTGCGGCGTAGAGCTGGGCTCCGGCAGGGGCCGCGAACGAGAAGACGTCGACGTCACCACCCAGAAACACGTCGCCGCGCGCGATGGCCGCACCGCTCGAGTTCAGCTGCAGCGGGGTGGCCGATGGCGCGGTGTCGTTGCTCGTTCCTTCGGGTGTGAACGCCGGGCCAATCGCCTGATGAAGACTGCTGCGCTCGTCGAGCAGCTCGTTCGAGCAGGCAACGACGACCAACGCTCCGATGAGCGCGAGGGCAATACGACGATTCACGGGTGACTCCGGCGGGCTGCGGGGAGGGCCGCACTATGCCACCGCAGCCGAACCAGAACGCCCCTTCCTTCAGAGATGGGAGAGGACAAGGTGGGCTGACCTCACACCACGGCAGGGCGCATAGTCGCTCGCGCCGCGGTCATCACCGCGCCACCGCGAGGTCCGTGAAGGTCGAGCCGTTCAGCGTGGCAATGGCGCTGAGCGTGTTGCCTGAGTTCGGGTTTGCGAGCACCACGACGTCGGTCTGCGTGAGCACATAGTGCCGGCCAGCGAGCGTGAAGACGCGCTTCGGCGACGCAGGCAACGCGCCCGAGAAGGAAGGCGCGGTCGAGGCCGTCGCGGTGTCGACGTTGCTCCAGACGAGGAGCCGCTGGTTCGAGAGGTTCTGCACGCCCGCCGCCAGGAGCGCTCCGTCACACGAGAGGTCGGCGATGAAGTCGTTCGAGCTGAACGTTCCGGCGGTGCTCGCGAGCATGACGTCGGCGGCGCGCGCTGCAGAGAAGGCGGTCGGTGTGTTCCACAAGCCGATGCCGACCGACGGCGTGACTGAACCAAAGCTGCCACCACCGATGAGGCGCGAGGTCGAGAGCGTGAGCGCCCAGACGTTCGCGCTGGTCGCCGCGAAGTCGTGCATCGGCTGACTGGTCGCGAGGCTCGCGCCATTCCACGCGAGCAACCCTGCTCCGCTGATCTGCCCCATGAAGAGCCGATCGACACCACCGGATGACGGCACGTAGAGCAGGGAGGGGAGCTGCATCCACATGTGCTTGAACGTGGCGCGCGTCGTGGTCGTCGCCGAGAGCACGCCGGGCAGCATCCACGCGCCTTCCTGACTCCACACGAAGAGGCCAATCGAGTCGCCGAGGGGTGCGGTGGTGAGGCGGGTGAGCGGCTGCGCGGGAGCGGGCGTCAACGCCGAGAGCGGAATGGTGAACGACGGAGCGGTGAGTGCCGTGAGGCCGAGGGCGTCGGACCAGGCGGCGATACCGGCGTTCGTGAGCACGAAGACCTGCGAGCCCGCGGTCGCGACGGCGCGGGCTCCGGGGAGCGAGAGAGAGAGGTCTGCAGGCCGCGCGGTCGAGAGCGTGTGCGGGTTGTTCCACAGCAGCAGGCTCGCGCCGTCGGTCACGAAGAGGCGCTGCGAGACGACCGTGAGCTTCGCGCTCGTCGACGTGGCCATGCTGGTGCCGTTCGACGCGACGACCGAGAACAACGCGCCGTCATCGCCAGCGATGGTCGGGGGCGTCGTGTACATCGCGCTCTGGCCGACGAGCTCGGAGCCGGCGGTGCCGAGCATCGCGGTCGAGACGATGGTCGAGCCCTTCTTCCATTGCAGCGTGATGGGCGCGGTACCCGAGACGGCGACGGTGAAGCTCGCGGTGGCTCCGACGCGCACGATGATGGCGGCGGGGTTGGTCGTGATGGTCGGCGCGTTGCCAGCGGATCCACCGGCAGTCGCGGATCCACCGGCAGTCGCGGATCCACCGGCGCTCGCGGAGCCACCTGCACTCGCGGCTCCACCTGCGGTCGCCGATCCACCTGCGCTCGCAGAGCCACCTGCACTCGCGGATCCACCCGCGCTCGCGGATCCACCTGCGCTCGCCGATCCACCCGCGCTCGCGGATCCACCGGCACTCGCGGATCCACCGGCACTCGCGGATCCACCGGCACTCGCGGCTCCACCGGCACTCGCGGAGCCACCGGCACTCGCGGATCCACCGGCACTCGCGGATCCACCGGCAGATCCACCTGCTCCGCCATCGACGAATGGATCAACCACCACCGCACCACACGACGAAACCACCATCATCACGAGCACTCGGAGCAGGCGCATGGTCCTCTTCTCACCGCACCCGAAAAGGCGGCTCACGTTCACCACGAAATTCCTCCGCCGAGCCCGGTCTGCAGCCCCGGCGCACCCACGAGCCCGACTCGCGCTCCACCGAACTCGAGCGCCACCGCGGGCAGACTCACGCTGACTTCATTGCGCCACTCGAGGAAGAACGACTCCGAGACGCTCCATCGAAGCGCGGCGACGCCAGACACGTCGGCCACGAGTTGCCCCACGCCGCTCGTCACTGGACTCACGCCCTCGACGAACACGTGACGAGCACCAACGCCCACGCCGAGCGGCACCGACCAGCGCTCCGACAGCGTGACGCGGAGCAGCCCTCTGACGGCAATCGCCAGCTCACGCACCGACGCGCTCAGCCCATCACGCGACACCTGCAACCAGGTGAGGCCGGGCACCGTGACTTCGACCCCGAACATCCGTGTCGGCCACACCGTGAAGCTGACCGACGCACCACCACCGACCCCGAGCGATGGACTCCACCGCGCCAGCCCACGAGCGCTCACGTCGCATTTCCATGGCGTCCGCTCGACAGGCACCACGACCGCCGGCGTTGCGATGGCCGGCCCTTTCAACGTCGACGCATCGCTGCGCAGCCACTCGCTCACCCGAATCGCCCACACCGCGTCGTCGTTCGGGTCGTCGAAGGTCGCCACGCGAGGCTGCTGCTCGAGTGACACACGCGCGACGAGCTGGGCCTGAGACGCCACGACCTCACCCCGGGCCCCTGGCGTTCGCGGCTCGTCAGGCCGACGACGCACGACGCGATAGCCCAGGGCGCGAAGCTCGTTCTCGAGGCGCGTCAGCACGCGCAGCTCGGAGCTCGAGACGAGGTCGATGACCGGCTCTTCCGCGGCCGCCTGGAGGAGCAGCGCCAGAATCACGGCATGCATCGCTGACGAAACGCCTCCGCGAGCGGGCCAGCGGGAAACCGCGCGACGTAGCTCTTCGCCAGCGCGCAGGCCCGAACACCATCACCACGCGTCGACTCGAGCTGAACGCGTCGCGCCAGCGCCTCTGCTGCGAGCGCCCCTTCAGCCGCTTCGACGTCGTACGCCTCGTAGTGCGCGAGGGCCTGCGTGAGCGCTCCACGCTGCTCGGCGAGCCGGCCCTGGGTGAACCGTGCCGTCGCGGCCTGCGTCGTCTTCGGGAAGCGCCGACGAATCGTCTCGCAGGTCTGCTCTGCCACGTCGTCGCGATGCTGGAACCGGGCGGCGTCGGCGAGCGCGAGCAGCACTGGCGCGTTCTGCTCGCGGAGCACCTCGTCGAGCCTCGGCAGCGCCTCCTCGAGCACGGTGGTCGCCTTTCCCTCGGCCACCCATTCGGACCACTTCGCCGGCTGAACGACGAGGGCGGGCGTCGCGCTCTGAACAGGAGCAGGCGGGCGCGGCTTCACGCTGACGACGGCGGGTTTCGGCTCCGGCTCGGGCTCCGCGGCGACGGGCTCGGGCCTCGGCGGCAGAGCCGTTCGTTTCGGCGCCTCGACGGCGAAGAGGTCGAAGCGCTCTCCGGCGTTCAGCGCCTTCGTCACCTCGCCATCGCGCAGCTCGACCGAGCCTTCGAGCACCAGCAGCGTTCCCTCGACGGTCGACGTGTCTGCAGCGAAGTGCGCCGACGACGTCACGTGCACCGTCCACCGGCCGAGCTTCACCGTCGTGGCCGCGTTCTTCGGAGCCCGCACGTCGACGTGGCCCTGCGCGACGAGCACGGAAGCGGAGTCACCGTTCGTCTCGATGCGCACGTCGCTCGCGGGCCCCGGCTCGATGACCGTTCCATCGGCGAGCACGAGTGGCCGGGCGGTCGGTGGCGCCGCGACTGGGGTGACGACCTCGACCGGCGTCGTCGAGCGCTGACGGAGCGACATGCCAAGCAGCACCGACACGAGCACCACCACTGCAGCTGCCGCACGCACCCGGCGCCGTCGCGTGGTGCCATCGGCGCGATCGAGGAACGCACTCGGCACGCCGTCGACTGGCGGAGCGACCAGCACGTCACGCGCTTCGCGGCCGAGTCGTTCGAGCTCAGTCTTCATCGGAACTCCCATCGAGCTTCGCGGCGAGCGCGGGGAACTGGGCTGCCCGGGCGACGAGCTGCAGCCGTGCGGAACGCAGTCGTCGCTTGGCGGTCGCGAGTGAGACGTCGAGCGACGCGGCCACCTCGTCGAGGGTCTGTTGCTCGAGGTAGCGCAGGCTGAAGGCGAGGCGCTCCTCTGGCTCGAGCAGCTCCATCGCCTGCAGCAGCTCGGCGATGACGCGCGGCGCGCTCGGGTCCGTGGGCAACACGGCCTTCGGCGTCGAGAACGGGAGCGCCCGCCGCACCACGCTCCACCGCCAGGCGCTGCGCAGCTTTCGTCGCGCGACGTTCACCGCCACGCCGACGAGGAAGCCGCGCATCGGCTGGGTGAGGTCGAGGTCGGCGAGCCGCCCCTGCAGAATGAGGAAGACGTCTTGCGTGAGGTCGTCGAGGTCGCCGGACGAACGAGGGCCGAGCAGGCGGAACAACAGGCCGCGCACCCAGGGCGCTTCGTGTCGCCACACCTCGGCCGCCGCGAGGCGGTCACCACGGCGAAACGACTCCCAGGTCGTGGCCGAGACCGCCCGGTGCTCGTCGAGCACGATGACGTTGTCCGCCCCGGGCGGTGCGACGGCCTGGCTGTGGAGGCGGGCGGGCACTGACGTCCTCTCACCGGTGCCGGAAAACCGGCTCACGAACGGGTGCGCAGCTTCCCACACGCGAGACGAAGCCGGAGCGAGCCTGATGAGCCGAGGCCACTTCCTGACCTCGCCCACCCGCAGGCGAGGCGAATGTGGTGAGCGCAGGCGAGAGTCGAGCTGAGAAACCTGAGTTCACCAACTGGCGAGCAGCTTCGCGGTGTCTTGCGCCTTCTGCTCCGACCCTTCCCACTCGCGGTACGTGGCGGCGGCCTGCTCGACCAATCGCTTCGTGTCGTTGGTCGCGTGCTTCGAGGCTCGTTGCGCGCGGCCCAGGCCCAGCTGCGCATCGGCGATGGTGACCTGCCACGGCTTGAGCTCCTGCGCGAGGGCGAGGGCTTCGGTGAACGCGGCTTCGGCCTCGGCCGGCTTCGATGCCGACAGCAGCGCGTCTCCTTTCGCCAGCAGCGGCGCGATGAGCTCGGTGCTCTTCGGCCCGATGCTGCGCGCGACGGTGATGGACTTGTCGGCGCACTCGAGGGCGCGCTTCGGGTCGTGCTCGAGCAGCGCAATCTGCGCCTGCACGGCCTGCGCTTCGGCGAGGTACGGCGCGGGCAACGGAGGCGTCTGCACCAACAACTCCTCCAGCGCCCCCTTCGACTCCTTCAACCGGCCCAGCACCACGAAGGCCTCGGCGCGCGTGAGCGCCGTCGCGGCGATGTACGGGTGCCCAGCCGGAAAGGCCTTGCGCGCGATGGCGGAGCCGCGCTCCACGTTGGCGAGCGCCTCGTCGACGTGGCCTGCCTTCAGCAGCGTGTCGCCGAGGTTGTTCAGCGTGACGACCAGCTTGGGGCTCTCGGGTCCGAACAGCGCTTCACGCGCAGCGAGCGCACGGGAGAAGGCCGCGCGAGACTCCTTTTGACGGCCGACGAAGAAGTACGCGTTGGCGAGGCTCGAGCGAATCATCGCCGAGTCAGGGTGGTCGCCCGACACCTCACGCTCACGCAGCGCCAGCGCCCGCTCGAGGTGTTGCACGGCGCGAAGGTTGTCCTTCGCGGCGACGAGGCTCGAGCCCAGGTCGTACTCGAGCTTCCACGCGAGGGGGTGGTCGGACCCGATGCTCTTCGCCGCGAACGCGAGCGCGGCTTCGTGACCCGGTACGGCCTCGAGCGGCCGGCTCTCTGCCGTGTACAACCGCGCCGAGGCACCCATGCGCTCGAGCGTGAGAATGTCGTCGCCGCCCAGCCGCTCGATGGTCGACTCGGCGATGGTGACCCACGTACGGCCCTCCTGCGGGCGGTTCAGCTGAAACCCGATGATGGTCGCCAGCCGCACCGACGCGAGGCCGGCGAGCTCGTCGAAGCCAGAAGCGAGGGCGAGCGTGAAGGCGCGCTGCCACGACGCCGCCGCATCGACGTTCTTCCCCTGCGCCTGCTCGAGGGCCCCCTGGAGCGAATGGGCTTCGGCTTCGAGGGCCTTCAGCTGCAGGTCCTTCGCTTCGGCGATGGCCGCGGTGAGCAGGGCGCCGACATCCTTCACCTTGCCGGCGTCGACGAGCGAGCGCCCTTTGAGCAACGTCGTCTGCAACGCGGCCACGCGCGGCTGGGTCGTCGAGCTCGACAGCCGGGGGTCGGCGCGCAGACGGGACGTATTCGTACACACCGACGCGGGCGTGAGGCTCCACGCGATGGTGCCAGCGCGCTCGACGGTGGTGTCTTCGGCGGTCGAGAGGTTCGCGACCAGCTCTGCCAGCTCGGCGCGTCGTCGCGCGAAACACGCTGACTGCAGGCGCCACGTCTCGTCCGTCACCTCGTGTCGAAGCTGCGCCGCCTCGCACGCCTCCAACGTCTTCTGCGACAGCGAAAGCGACGCGGCGTCGAGCGCGCGCTCCACCGAGGCCAGCGCCGCGCTCGCGAAGGGCTTCTTCACCGCGCCGAACGCCGCCCGCACCTTCACCTTCGCGTCGTCGCTCCACACCGTCTTCACGTCGGCCGACGCGACACACTCACGCTGCACCCGGCCACGCGAGCCCGCCTGCCACCCCACGAGCAGCAACGCGCCCGCAGCGAAGACCAGCCAGGGCGTTGCCTTCGCCCACTCCACGGGCCGTTGGTCGAGCGCCGTGAGCAGCGCCTCCATCGACGGGAACCGGTCTTCTGGCTTGTGCGCGAGGCCGCGCACGAGGGCTGCGTGAATCACCGAAGGCACCGAGGCCTTTGGCTTCGCCGGCAGCTGTCCCAGCACGAGCGCGCGCGTCACCTCGACGGGCGTCTCTCCCGAAAACGGCTTGTCGTCGTAGAGCGCCTCCCAGAGCGAGACGCAGAAGCTGAACTGGTCGCTGCGCGCGTCGGGCGTGGTGGCGAGCGCCTGCTCGGGAGACATGTAGCCGACGGTGCCGATGACGACGTCGTGCTGCGTGAGCGGCTCCGACATCGAGCTGTGCGAGGGCTCTTCTCCAGTCCGCGGCGCGGGCCCGACCGGCTCGTACGTTCCATCGGCGCGCGCGACCCCGAAGTCCGTCACGCGGGCGCGGCCGTCGGCGCCGATGAGCACGTTGGCGGGCTTGAAGTCCCGATGCACCAGGTGCGCGGCGTGCGCGGCCGCGAGCCCCCGGCCGGCCTGCTGGAAGATGCTGACGATGTCGCGCCAGCTGCGCGGCGCTTCCCGCAGCCACTGCTTGAGCGTGGTGCCGGGCACGTACTCCATGGCGATGAAGATGCTGCCGTGGTGCTCGCCGACCTCGAAGACGTTGACGACGTTCGGGTGAGAGAGCCGCGCCATCGCCTGCGCTTCACGCAACATGCGCGCGTGAGATGGCCCGGTCGCGTCGGGCCCGCCTGCAGCCGACAGCAGCTTGATGGCCACCTTGCGCTCGAGCTGCGGGTCGTACGCCGAATAGACGGCCCCCATGCCGCCGACGCCCGCCACGTCGAGCACGACGAAACGGCCGACGGTGGTGCCACGCTCGAGCGCCGGTTCCTTCGCGCCTTCTTTCGCGAGCGCGAGCTCTGACGTCGAGAGCTCCCGCGTGGGCGCATCGGCAGCAGACACGCGCTTCTGCTCTGCGACGGCGAGCAGCGGCCGGCACACCTCGCACGTCGCGGCGTGACTGCGAACGGCGGCCTCTTCTTCGGCAGTGAGTCGGCGCTCCGTCAGCGCCAGCCACTGGCGTGGTTCGACGCAAGCCATGGCCGCAGAGCATAGGGCGCGCGGGTGAGCCCACGCTCCGTCATGCGGACGTTCGCACCCGACCGGACTTTTCCGTCAGCGGTACATGGTCAGAGGCAGCCCGCGGTGGTGCAGGCGAAGGTGCAGACCACACACGCCGCGCCGAGCACACCACACGCCGCGTTCGACGTGCCGGGCTGACAGACGCCGCTCGCGTTGCAGCAGCCCGAACAGGTCAACGGGCCACAAGAAGGTGCGACGCCACCATCGGTTCCTCCGCCAGCGGGCATGCACGACACCGAGTAGTCGAAGCCCACGCTCTGTCCCGGGGCCGGCAGCGAACGCGCTTCGAAGACGACGGCGTTGCGAAGCGCGTCGTAGCTCCAGTTGCGCTGGCTCGAGGCGTTGAGCTCAGGCACCACGACGCCGTTGAGCATGACGGTGACGCCACTGGCCGTGCCCGACGCTGGCCGCCCCGTGAGGAACCACGTCGCGCGCGCGCCGAAGACGGCCTGCCCGACACGGGTCGCTTCCGTTCGCCACGCCTGCGTGTTCGCCACGTTGCAGATTTCGGAGGTCACGCCGCCGGTGCTGGCGATCATCTCGCGCTGGCGCGGGTCTGGCGAGTTGCCGTCGTAGGTGCAGCCGCTCGGAGGGTTCGTCAGCGTGGGCCCCACGAAGCTGAACGAGAACTGGTTGCGGCGGCGCTGCCCCTTCACCGCCAGCAACTGGCGCACGAAGTCGGCTGTCGGGCCGGTCGACTGCTCCTCGGCGTCGGTGAAGGCCAGCACCGAGAGCGCGGCGTCGTTGCGCAGGAAGTTCGCGTTGGTGGTGGTCAGCAGCGCCGTCGACAGTGACGCGACGGCGGGCGTGAACATCTCTTCGGTGGGCGAGCCGTTGGTGCCGACGTTGACGCGCGCGTTGAACGTCTGGAGCAGGTTGGGCGTGGTGCTCCTGAGCACGACCGTCGGCGGCATGCCCTGGAACTGGCCGCGCTGGCCCGCGGGCTCCATGTCGGTGGTGGTGACGCCGAGGTTGAAGTCGACGTTGGCGCTGAAGGCGTAGGCGAGGAACGCGTTCGCGCTGCTGCCGAGCGCCATCTGTTTGTCGAACATCGAGCACGAGTTGTCGACGATGAGCACGACGTCGGTCTTCGTGGGAATCGTGAACCGGTCCTGATTGAGGCCGGTGGTGCTGCCCGTGCCCGTGACCGGTGTCTGATACGCGAAGGTGCTCGACGAGTGCGTGGCGCCGACGACGAGAATGCCGTCGACGCGGCCGACGACGGTGGGCGCGAACGTGACGTTGAAGCTCGCCGAGCCGTTGGCGGGAATGGTGGCGGGGGTGGTGAGCCCTGCCGTGGTGAAGCCCGCGCCCGAGACGCCGAGCGCCGAGATGCTGACGGAGAAGCCGCACAGGTTTCTCAAGGTGACGGCGGTGAGCGCCGAGCGGCAGCCCGTCTGCACCGTGCCGAAGTCGATGTCGGCCGGCGCGATGACGATGCAGTTCGGACTGGGCATGGGCACGCAGACTCCGGTCGAGCACACCTGGCCGGGCCCGCACGCGCTGCAGGCGTTGCCCGAGTGGCCGCACGCCGTGGCCGAGGTCGACGCCGCCTGCGTGCACTGGCCGTTGCTGCAGCACCCGGAGCAGGTCGTCGGGCCGCAGGTCGACCCGCCCGAGCAGACGCCCGACGAGCACGTCGCCGAAGGAGGACACGCGGTGCACGTCGCGCCGTTCGAACCGCACGAGAGCGGGGTCTGACTGCCCGTCATCTGGCATGCGCCGTTCGCGCAGCAGCCAGGGCACGAGAAGAAGTCACACGCGGGGCCCGAATTGCACGCGCCCGCGACGCAGGAGTTGTTCATCGGGCACACGCCGCACGCCTGGCCGCCTGAGCCGCACTGGGTGGCGTTCTGCGAACCAAAGGGCACGCAGAGGTTGCCCTGACAGCAGCCGCTGGGACACGAGCCAGACGTGCAGGTCGCGACCATTCCACACTGGCCGTTCACACAAGTGCCCGCGCCCGCGCAGGGAGCACAGGCAGCACCACCGAGCCCGCACGCGCCGTTGTTCTGACTTGCTGGCGCAAGGCACAACGGGCCGACGCAGCAACCTGTGCACACCGTGCTCGAGCCTGGGCAGAAGATGCCAGCCGAGCCGCCACCCGTCGCGCTTCCACCGGCCGTCGCGGAGCCACCAGCGGTTGCGGTTCCACCAGCCGTCGCGGTTCCACCGCCCGTTGCGGTCCCGCCAGCTGTCGCGGTTCCGCCAGCTGTCGCGGTTCCACCAGCTGTCGCGGTTCCGCCAGCTGTCGCGGTTCCACCAGCCGTCGCGGATCCACCAGCTGTTGCGATTCCACCAGCCGTCGCGGATCCACCGGCGATCGCGGATCCACCAGCGGTCGCGATTCCACCAGCCGATGCGCTTCCACCAGCCGTTGCGGATCCACCCGCCGTCGCGCTTCCACCAGCCGTCGCGCTTCCACCAGCCGTTGCGGATCCACCGGCCGTCGCGCTTCCACCGGCCGTCGCGTTTCCACCGGCCGTCGCGTTTCCACCGGCCGTCGCGCTTCCACCTGCCGTTGCGGTTCCGCCAGCCGTCGCACTTCCACCAGCCGTCACAGAGCCACCACCCATTGCCGTGCCTCCGGCCTCTCCTCCGCCGGTGCTTCGAGCTGGCAGACAGTTTCCAAGTGAGCAGATGAACCCGCCCGAGCACACGCTGCACAGGCCTCCAGTTCTTCCGCACGCGGCCTCGACGAGACCGGCCTGGCACACGTCGCTGGAGTCACAACAGCCCGTACAGTTGCTGGGGCCGCACGCAGTGGCCGTGACGGGAGGGGTGCACGAGACGAACACGCCGAGCGCGAAGACCGCGGTGATGACGAGACGATTCAAGAGGAGCTCCTGGGGCCAGGCTTCAGCCGAGCAAGACGGACCACAGCCTGCCTGACCCCCGAGCGGCTCGTCAGGTGAAAATCGAGCTGAGGCTCTGATGAGCGCGGGGACGTGGAGTGATGGCGCTCCGAAGCCCCAGGTGAAGGCGGTTGCGAGGAACGGCCTCAGCAGGTCGAGACTGGCGACCGTGGGCTCAGAGGGGAACGGCATGGAGGCTCGACGAACTGGCGCCGCACCGCGTACGGGCAGAAGGACCTCACCCGCGGACGCCTTCCCAGCTGAATAGTTAGATAGTCTATCTAACTATCTCGACCCGGATCGTGCCTCCGGTCCTGCTCACGGTCATGAAGACTCGAGACGTCTGCACCTTCCTTCGCCAGTGCGCTCACTCGAGGCTTCGGAGCTCGAACGGGTCCCTTCGCGGCCGCTCCGACCAAGAGCGATGGAGTCGGCCGCGGCGCTCGGGCTACGGTGCCCGCCATGTCTTCGCGCGTGATGTGGCTCGGCGTTCTGCTCGTGGGCTGCGGCACGACGATGAAAGCTCCAATGTGTGTGGAGCTCGGCTCCACCTGCTCGTCGAACACCGACTGCTGCAAAGGCGAGTGCCGCGGCGGGTTGTGCCTGGCCCTGTGCCGTCCGCTCGTCGAAGGCTGTGAGTCGTCGAACGAGTGCTGCAGCGGGCTGTGTCGTGAGGGCGCCTGCACTTGCGCCGCGGGCGGTGAGGCCTGCGTGAACCCGGCGCTGTGCTGCTCGGGCAGCTGCGTGAACGGCCAGTGCGAGGCGTTCGGCAGCACGTGCTCGATGCCCGGCGGCGGCTGCGTCTCGGGTGGAGACTGCTGCACCGGCGGAACGTGCGCGGGCGGGGTGTGCCGCTCCTCGACGTGCCGGCAGGGCGGCGGCGCGTGCAACGGCACGAAAGACTGCTGCACCGGCGCCTGCGTCTCGGGGCTCTGTCGTCCCGAGGCGTGCATGGCGTCGGGCGCGACCTGCACGATGGACTTCGAGTGCTGCGCGGGGTTCTGCGGGACGACGGGAACCTGCCGCTCCCAGTGCCGAATGATGACCGAGCCGTGCGCGCTGCAGGCCGAGTGCTGTACCGGTCTGTCGTGTCTCATGGGCACCTGCCGAGGCGCGACCATGTGCCTTCAGACCAACGCTATCTGTACCAGTCAGACCCAGTGCTGCTCTGGCCGCTGCACGAACGGCCGCTGCGGCGCGATGACCTGCGGCATGACGAACGCGCCGTGTCTGATGACGTCGAACTGCTGCTCGTTTCAGTGCATCAACGGCAAGTGCCTGTAGCCATCGTTCGAGTGACGCTCACGGGCAGACGGGCGCGTCCCACGAGCCGGTGATGGTGCCGGACGTG
This sequence comes from Archangium gephyra, assembly GCA_943370055.1. Lineage (GTDB taxonomy): Bacteria > Myxococcota > Myxococcia > Myxococcales > Myxococcaceae > Xiheimicrobium > Xiheimicrobium gephyra_A. Next base: position 48,117 of record CALRPN020000045.1, on the reverse strand, counting down.
AGGCTGTAGAACTGCATCGACGCCGAGTACGTGCCGCTCGAACGGCCCGTCTCGAGTGTGGTGATGGTGATGGTCCCCGAGAGCGCTTCTCCGCCGTCTGGGCCCTGACCGGTGCCGAGGAAGTCGTCGCGAGTCACCTTCGTGGTCGTTCCGTTGATGGGCCACACGCCGGGCGTCACCACACCGCCATCGGTGTTGGTCACCCGAATCGTGAGCACGCTGAAGGGCGGCGTCGGTGACGTCGTGCAGGTGACGGGGTTCGCGTTGTAGAGCACCGACAAGAACAGGTTGCGCTGCCCGCCCGCACCAACCACCGAGCGCGCGGCCGTGACGTTGAACGACGTCGGGCCGACCACCGTTCCCGCACCGCCATCCGGCAGAGGTGTGGCCGTTCCACCCGCGGCACTCCCACCGGCTGCGGCAGAACCACCCGCTGCTGCGCTACCACCTGCTGCACTTCCACCGGCCGAGGCAGCGCCACCCGCTGCTGCCGTTCCTCCTGCGCGGGCGCTGCCACCACCCGAGACCGTTCCACCGCCGACGGCCGTGCCTCCGCCTGTGACGCCGCCATCAATCGTCGACATCGGGCTGCAGGCACCGCAGACGACCAGGAGGACCAGGAGTGTGGTTCGCATGAAGCGCTACCCTACCCTCGCCCGACCGTTGACCCGCGTGATTCGACCGCTCGTCCCATGCGGCCGCACGAACGCGCCGCTCGTCGCGACACTTCAGGCATGCGCTTCCTGAAACAGACGCTCGTCTTCCTCGTTGCCGTGGCGGTGTGGCTGCCCTGCCTTCGCTTCGTCTTCCGCGCGCCCGACCACGCCGCGCTCGCAGACCAGCTCGGCGCCCGCCAACGCACGCTCGCCCTCGCGGACGCGACGCCTGAGCGCGCGCTCCTTCGCCGCATGAACCCCGAGTGGGACCTGATGAGCCGCACCTTCGGGGTGCTGGCCTTCACCAACCTCGCGCTCTCGCAACCGGCTCGACGCGCCGAACACCTCGAGGTCGCCGACGCGCTCATCAGCCAGACGCTGCGTGACGAAACGAACGGGCACCTCTTCTTTCTCTTGCCCTACGGCCGCAGAGAACCCTTCCACGACGAGGCGCAGCGCAGCTTGTTCGTCGATGGCGAGGTCGCGTTGATGCTGGCCGCGCGGCAGCTCGTGGAGCCTCGCGCTGACTTCGCCGAGCCGCTGCGCGTTCGCGTGAACGAGGTGACGCGCCAGCTCGAGTCCGCGCCGCTGCTGCTCGCCGAGAGCTACCCCGACGAAGGGTGGACGTTCTGCAACACCATCGCGGTGGCCTCGCTGCGCCTCTCGGACCGGGTCGACGGCCGCAGCCACGACGACCTCGTCGCGCGGTGGCTGGCCTCGGCGAAGCAACACCTCGTGGAGCCGAAGACCGGCCTGCTGCGCTCGAGCTTTCGTCACGGTGGCGCGCCGCTCGATGGCCCCGAAGGCTCCACGTTGTGGCTCGCCGCGCACATGCTGCAGGTGGTCGACGCCGAGTTTGCGCAGGCGCAGTACCGCACCGCGCGCGCCGAGCTGGGGCACCTGGCGCTGGGCTTCGGCTGGGCAGCGGAGTGGCCGAAGGTGCTGCGCAACGTCGACGACGTCGACTCCGGTCCGACGATTCCGCTCGTCGAGGCGAACGCCGGCTCGAGTGGGCTCGCGCTCGTCGGAGCCGCCGCCTTCGACGACGACGCCTGGCTCGATGGGCTGGTCAGCAGCCTCGGCTTCGCTGCGTTCCCCGTGAAAGACGCGACCGGCCTTCGCTACGCCGCAGGCAACCAGCTCGCCGACGCGGTGCTGCTCTACTCGCTCGTCGAGGGGCCGCTCTGGGCCCGGGCCCGCGCTCCCACGCCCACTCGTCTCACCGAGGTGACCCGATGATTCGCTCAGCCGTCGTCACGTCTGCGTTCCTGCTGCTCCTCGAAGTGCTCGGCGCGCGGGAGCACGTGAGCGTTCTCTCGGGCACCATCGCGGGTGGAAAACCGGCGATGTTCCTCGGGCTGCTCTACGCGCTCACCTTCTTCACGGTCGTCTTCGCGGTGCCGCCGATGCTGCTGGCCGGGCTGTTCTCCAAGCTGACGACGAGGCTCAGCGCGAGAGCCGGGTGACGACCTCCTGCGCGAGGTTCGCGACCATCACTGCGGGCATCTGCCGGGTGTCGAGCGCCTGCTTGAACTCGTCCCGCCCGATGCGCAGCACGGTCAGTGGACTGTTCGCCGTCACCGTGGCCGACCGTTTGCGCGCGTTGGTGAAGAGCCCCATCTCGCCGATGCTGGCGCCGGGGCCGATCTCCGCCACGCTCTTGCCCTCGCGGCTCACCTGCACCTGACCTTCGAGCACGACGAACAACGAGTCGGCCGCGTCGCCTTCGCGGTACAGCGTCGTCCCTTCCGGAACCTCCTTCTCTTCGAAGAGCCCGTACAGGCGCGAGACCTCGTCTTCGGTGAGGCCTTCACAGAGGGGTGACCGCGAAAAGAACACGAGCAGTGGTGAGGTGACGCTCATGATCCAATTCCTAACGAGGGCCTCGCGGCGTTCGCACGAGCGCGGGGCGCCAGAGTTTTGACGCTGGTGACGCGAATCAACCTCGCGCGAGGCGAAAGCCCACGCCGCGTACGGTCTTGAGCTCGAAGCCGTCGCCTTTGAGCTTCTTCTTCAGCGACGAGACGAAGTTGTCGACGGTGTGCACGTCGACCACCACTTCGCCCCACACCCGATCGAGCAGCTCATCGCGGAAGACGACGCGGCCGTCGGCGGCCAGCAGGCAGACGAGCAGGTCGAACTCCTTGCGGGTCAGCGCCACCTCTCCTTCGGGGCCGGTGACGACGCGGGTCGCTTCGTCGATGGAGTACGGGCCGAGGCGATGGGCGGTGCTGGTCGACGCAGGCGCCCGGCGGGCGAGCGCGGCGATGCGAGCAAGCAGCTCCTTGAGGCGGTAGGGCTTGCCCACGTAGTCGTCGGCGCCGACGTCGAAGCCCTTCACCACGTCGTCTTCGAGCGTACGCGCGGTGAGCATCAACACCCGCGTCGCAGCGCCAGCGCGCTTGAGCTCGCGGCACAGCGTCGAGCCGTCTCCATCGGGCAGCATGAGGTCGAGCACCAGCACGTCTGCGGGCCCGGTCTTCAACTCTGCGCGTGCGGCGGCGAGCGTGGCGGCCGTGCGCACGGCGTAGCCTTCGTCGACGAGCGTCTCGGCGAGCGCCTCACGAAGGTTGCGGTCGTCTTCGACGAGCAGCACACGGGCGTTCACGGGGCGCGGAGTATGGCGGCGAACGTCACACCACGTCGAGCATCGAGAGCGCGAGGCCCACGGCGGCGGCCACGTAGAGCAACCCGTAGGGACTGACCTTCTTCGAGAGCAGGAAGACGGCCACGACGCCGAAGAGCAGCGAGCCGACGTCGAGCAGCGGCTCGACCCAGCCCTTCGCGTGCACACCGAACGTCACCGCGAGCCACGACGCGACGCCACCTGCCACGCCCGCCGCGAGCACCCGCAGCCGAGCGCTCCACACCGGCACCCGCCACACCTTCACCCGCGCAATCAGCCCATCACCCAGCGAGAGCCCGAGCAGAAAGAGGCGCCGGCGCACGGTGAGGTGCACCACGTTGTACGCGGCGACGTAGAAGGCGACGGCCCACAGCCCGAGCGACGGCACGAGCGCGACCGAGACGGCACCGACGGCGGGGCGCAGCGAGAGCCAGAAGAAGCCATCTCCGAGCGCGGCGAGCGGGCCCATGAGCGACGACTTGAAGCGCTCCACCGAGTCGGCCGTCTCTTCACCGCGCGCGACCTTGAGCTCGTGAAAGAGAATGCCACCCACGATGGCCGCGGCGACGTACGGGTGCGTGTTGAAGGGCGCGAGGTGGCGCTTGAAGGCGGCCTGACGTCGCGCGGCGTCGGGGTACAGCACGACGAGCGCTGGAGAGAGCGCGTAGACGAGGCCGAGCGACTGCATGCCCTCGGTCGAGAAGCCGGCCTGCAGGAAGAGACTGCGCCAGAAGCAGCGCCAGACCGTCAGCGTCGAGAGCGTCACGCCCACGTGCGGACTCCCAGCGCGCCCAGCAGCACGAGCGCCACCACCAGCGCGACGACGGCCGCGACGCGGAGCCTTCCCTGCCCCTGGCTGGCGTTGACGGCCGTGGCGGCGGCGACGGTACCGAGCAGCGGGTAGGCACCGGCGAGGCCCCGGAGCAGCGAGGGCGGCGCGCTCTCGAGCAGCGTCGCGAGCGGTGAACCCAGCAGCGTGACGAGGCCCGTCACCAGTCCGTAGAAGACGAAGTGCGGCCACATGGCGCGCAGGTTCTGGCGCACGGCGCGCTCGACGTGGCCGTGGTCGGCGGCGTCGACGAGGCGGGCGAAGTAGCGGCGGGCGCGGGCGTCGAGGCGGGTCTCGACGAGTCGGCCGGTGATGCCGAGCGGAGCGCAGAGCAGAATACAGAGCGCCCAGTGGGTGGCGGTGGAGTCGCCAGTGGCGCCGCCCATCGTCGCGGCGAGCGCTGCGCTGGCGACGGCGGGAGACATCTCGTGGTCGGCGTGCGCACCGCCGAGCGAGGCACCGCCCAGATAGAGCAGCTCGAAGACGAGGCCGACCATGAGGCCGGCGGTCGCGTCACCGAGCAGCGCGCCGACGCCCACTGCCGCGGGGAGTGGCCGGCTCAACGCCGCCTGAAGGAAGGCACGCCGCTCGAGCGCGAGCAACCCGCCCCACAGGCCTGCGATGAGCGCTCCCGAGACCACGGCGTGCATCCTGCTCGTCGTCAGGTGGCTCGTCGAGAACTGCTCGAAAACCGAGGGCCAGAACGATCAGCGACAACGGTCGGACTGGTTGATGAGGTTGAGCGTGTTGTTGCAGGCGCTGATGAGGCCCCCACCGCTGCAGATCTGCAGAGCGGTGCCGCAGGTCCGCCTGGTGCCCAGATTGCCACAGCCAGGATACGTGCCGCCCCACCCGGTTCCATTGCAGCTCCCTGTCGAGCAGGAGCTGACGCAGCCGGTCTGCGGGTACTCGTGGGAAATGGTGGCGGTACAGCCGCTGCCAAGAATGCAGAAGAGCGAGCAGTCGTAGTTGAAGCCGGCCGTGCAGCCTGGCGTCGAGATTGGCGTCGAGAAGAACGAGGTCTGATTCGGTCTCACGTTCGAGTTGCCGTCACAGCAATCGTTCGCGGTCGCGACATAGCGCACGGGGGCCGTCGGCAATGCGCCGCAGAACCGCGCAGACAAATTGCTGTTTCCGAAATTATCAGCATCCGAATCGACATACCCGAGCAGACAGCCATTCGGGCTCAGACACTGATTACTGGTCGTACACGTCGCTCCATCGGCGAGCTTGGGCTGGCAGCTGGTTCCATTGCAATAATGAGAAGGCATGCAGTCGGTGTCAGTCGTGCAGGTCGTCCGGCACGCGTCGCTCGTCGACGTACATTGATAGCCATTGCAGCTCACCGTGCCGAAGTTCATGCAGGCATTGGCACCACTGCCCGTGCAGCGCGGGAGCGGCGTCAACTGGCCGTTGGTGCAGAAGGGAATGCCACACGCCGTGTTCATCGGCTGGAAGCCATCGTTCGGACAGGTCGCCGCGTTGCCCGGGCAACTCTCGGCCACGTCGCAGCTGCCAGCGCTCGAGCGACACACGGTGGTGTTGGGCGACAGAACGTCCGTGGGGCAGGTCGCCGACGTGCCATTGCAGGCCTCGGCAGGGTCGCACACGCCTGCGCTCGGGCGACACACCGTGCTGCCGCCCGCGAGCACGTTGGCAGGGCACGACGTCGAAGTGCCGGTGCAGTTGTCGGCGGGGTCGCAAGCCCCTCCGCTGGCGCGGCAGACCGTCGTGGCGGGCTCGAGCGAATCGGCCGGGCACGTTGCTGCTCCGGCGCAGCGCTCTTCGCGATCGCACGCTCCGACCGAGGCGCGGCACACGAACGACGAAGGCTGCAGGTTGCACTGGCCCGCCGCCGAACAGGTCTCACACGCTCCGTTGCACGCCGAGTTGCAACACACGCCGTTGGCGCAGAAGTTCGAGCTGCACTCGGCGCCTGACATGCAACCTCCGCCGAGCGGCTTCTTGTTCTGACACCCTGCAGCGCCAGCGCAGTACTGAGTGCTTCCGCACATCATCGCGTCGGCCGGGCACGTCGCACCGCCAGCGCAGACCTCTCGCGGGTCGCACATGCCGGTCGAGGCGCGGCACTCGGTCATGGCAGACGCTGCGACGAAGGTGTCGGCCGGACAACTGCCGCCCGAGCCAGTACACCGCTCCGCGTTGTCGCAGACGCTGAGCGCCGCGCGGCAGGTGAACAAGGCGTCCCGGACGCTGTCGGCAGGACACGCGCCCGAGTTGCCGCTGCACACCTCTTCGAGGTCGCACGACCCCGTGGCGGCACGACACACGGTCCCTGAGCCAGCGAAGCGGTCGGTGGGGCACGCGGTGGCCACGCCGTCACAGGTCTCCGCAGAATCGCAGAGGCCATTGGATGCACGACAGACGGTGGTGTTCGAAGCCACCAGGTCGCGCGGGCACACGTCAGTCGAGCCATCGCACTTCTCTTCGACGTCACAGGCGCCCGAGGCGATGCGGCATACGTCGGTGTTCGGCCGGAAGCCGTTCGCCGGGCACGCGGCGCCAGTGCCAGTGCAGCTCTCAGCGCGGTCACAGGTGCCGGCAGCGGCCCGACAGACGGTGCTCGCCGGCAAGAAGGAATCAGAGGGGCAGGTCGCGCTCACGCCCGAGCAGGTCTCGGCCACGTCGCAGCCACCCGCTGTGGGCCGACAGGTCGTTCCCATCGAAGCAAACCCATCCATCGGGCAGTCATCGGTCGTTCCGTCACAGACCTCGGCGACGTCACAGCCGCCCGTGACCGCTGCGCGGCAGACGGTGTTTGGCTGCTGCTTCTCGTCGGCTGGGCACACGCCGCCAGTGCACACCTCGGCGAGGTCACACGCCCCCGCGACGGGTCTGCAGCGCTGGGCGTTGCAGTCGGAGTCAACGCAGTCGGCCGCGCCGTCGCCATCGTTGTCGAGCCCGTCGGAGCACGTCGCCCCCGGACCTTCAGGAGTTCCTCCATCGGGAAGCGTCGCCACACCACCGGCAGAGCCGCCGCCCATTCCGCCAGCGGTCGCTGCGCCACCACCGGTCGAGCCACCACCAGTCGCACCGCCACCGCCGGACGCACCGCCACCACCCGTCGAGGTTCCGCCACCTGTCGCGCCACCGCCCGACCCACCAGCATCACCACCGCCTGTGGAACCGCCAGCATCGCCGCCACCCGCGGAGCCACCAGCGTCACCACCTGCCGTCGACCCGCCAGCGGTGGAGCCTCCCGCCGTAGAGCCTCCAGCGGTCGAACCGCCGGCCGTCGAACCGCCCGCAGCCGAGCCTCCAGCCGTCGAACCGCCACCGACTCTACCGCCCGCCGTCGACCCTCCAGCGGTCGTTGTTCCGCCGCCCTGGCCTCCCGCGAAGCCGACGTCGAGGGCGCAGACGCCGCCAATGCAGTTCTGCCCTTCGGGACAGTCAGGCGTGTCGTTGCACTTCGCTCCGACGGGAATGGTGACAAAACAACCAGAGAGCGCCGTGACGACGAGAATGACCGACCACCCGAACTTGTTCATGAATTTCCCTGTGTTGCTATTGGACCATCACGCGTCGAGCTCTGGCTAGCGGCAGGGCGCATTCAAGGTCGAAGTCGAGAAGGAGCAGGTCAGACCGGTACACGTCTTCAAGGTGCCTGAAGCACCGCAGGCAGGAACCGTGAGCCAGCCCGTGCGACAGTTGAACGTGACACACGAGAACGCGGGATATCGATGGTCGTCGGTGCCGCTGCAGTTGTAGTCGTAGTCACGGCAACTCGTGAGCTTGTTGGAGTACAGCGTCTGGCCCGGGTACGCGTCAGGGTCCAGGTCGCAACAATCACCAGCCGACGAGGCGTACCCTGACGGTGGCGAGCCGCTGCTGCAGCGGTTCTGTGGTGCTCCGATGCCGAAGCCGTCGCCGTCACCATCGGCGTAGAACCCCGCGCACACGCCTCCCTCACACTGGCTCGACATCACGCACGCCACGCCGTCGGCCAACTTGGGCACGCACGAGGTTCCGTTGCAGTAGTGCGTCGACAGGCACTCGAGGTTCGTGCTGCAGCTGGTGCGGCACGCAGCACCGTTGCACGTGTACCCGTTGCAGCTGACGGTCGTGCCCGCCACGCACACCGGCGGCGGGTTTGACGACTGGCACACGCGTGGGGTGGCGAAGCCTGCGCTGCAGGTTGCGCCGCTGCACATCGAGCCCTGAGCTCGCACCGCGTCTGCGGGACACGAAGCCTGCGCCCCCGAGCAGGTCTCGGCGAGGTCACAGTCGTTGACCGTTCCCCTGCACAGCACGCCGCCATCGGTGAAGCGGTCTGGCGGACAGCTGGCGGTCGACCCCGTGCACGCCTCGGGCACGTCACAACCACCGCTGGCGCTCCGACAGATGAAGCCAGAGGACTGAAACGCGTCGGTCGGGCACACGCCACCATCGCCAGGGCAGAACTCCGCCACGTCACAGCCAGCCGCTCCTGCTGCACGGCACTGGGTGGACGCCGGCCGCACCGCGTTCGGGGGACAATCGCCGCGGGTGCCGGGGCAGAACTCTTCGACGTCGCAGGAGTTGGCCGCGCCACGGCACTGGTGGTTCGTGGGTCGGGCGATGCAGGCGAGGCCGTCGCTCTGACAGACCTCACAGTCGCGGTTGCACGCCTCGACGCAGCAGACGCCGTTGGAGCAGAAGCGGCTGTCGCACTGGTCGTTGATGGAGCACATCGAGCCCGTGGGCAGGCGCGAGGTGCAGCTGCCCGTCGCGGAACAGAACTGGTTGCCCATGCACGTCGACACGTCATCGGGACAGGCTGGGCTTCCGCCGTCACAGACCTCGGCCCCGTCGCAGCCACCGCCAGGACGACAGACGGTGTTCGCTGGCGAGAACTGGTTCTGGGGGCAGGCGCCGCTCGCGCCCGAACACGTCTCTGCGGGGTCGCAGCCACCGCGGCTCTGGTTGCAGACGACGCCACCATCGACGAAGCGGTCGGTGGGACACGTGGTGGTGATGCCGTTGCACAGCTCGTCGACGTCGCAGGGACCAATGGCAGCACGACAGACTGCGCCTTGCCCGCGCACGCCGTCGTTGGGGCAGGAGTCACTCGAGCCCGTGCAGGTCTCGGCGACGTCGCAGCCACCGTCAGCTGGGCGGCACAGCGTGCCTGCGTCGATGAAGAGGTCGGTGGGGCACGCCTTCGTCACGCCATCGCAGCGCTCGGCGCGGTCGCAGTTGCCTGCAGCACTCCGGCAGGTCGAGGTGTTCGGCGCGATGAGGTCAGGGCACACGCCTGCATCACCCGGGCAGAAGTCCTCGACGTCGCAAGCTCCGCTGGCGCTTCGGCAAGAGCGGGTGGGCGGTTGAAACTGGTCTGCGGGACACGCAGCTGATTGCCCAGGGCAGACCTCGGCCACGTCGCACTCGCCCACCGCAGCACGACACTCGGTGCCCTGGCGGAACACGTCCGTCGGGCAGGCGGCCGACAAGCCGTCACAGCGCTCCTCGAGGTCGCACATCCCCGTCGAGGGACGACACGACTGCGACTGCGGGGCCTTCGCGTCGGAGGGACATGCGCTGGCCGTGCAGACCTCGACAGGGTCGCACACACCCAGCGACTGACGGCAGGTACGCGCCTCGCAGTCGGGGTCCTCGCAGTCCGTCAGCGTGTCCGTGTCGTTGTCGATGCCGTCGAAGCAGCCCGCAGCGGTGCGTGCCTCGCCAGTGCCCACGCCCGCGTCCGTCGAACCGCCTGCCGCACCGCCTGCAGTCGAGCCACCAGCCATCGCCGAGCCACCAGCCATCGCCGAACCGCCAGCCATCGTCGAACCGCCAGCTGTCGCCGAACCGCCAGCTGTCGCCGAGCCACCAGCCGTCGAACCGCCTGCCGTCGAACCACCAGCCGTCGAGCCACCGGTCGCCAAACCACCTGCCGCCGAACCTCCTGCCGCCTGGCCGTTCTGGCACTGACCGTTGCTCGCGCAGAATTGCCCACTCGGGCAGTCGGAATCTCCCGCGTCGGGTCGACAGGGAGCGCCGCCGGGGATTTCCACGAAACAACCCGTCACGACCGCGCTCAGCACCACGAATCGGAAAGACCGGTCGACCATCGATTGCCTCGTGCGTGACGTTGGATGACGCCCGTGTTCGTTCACTTGCCTTCGACGAAGAACAACACGACTGCGGTGATGGCTGCGGCGCCGGCCACGCCGTAGGCAACGTTGGCTCCAAGCGCGAGGCCCTGCGCCGACTGCGCCTGCGCCCGCGCCTGACCAATGGCCGCGTCTGGAACGGTCTTCGCGGTGTTCTGTGCCACCACACCCATGCCAACACCTGCGCCCACGCTCGCGACGGCGACGCCACCAGCCACCCACGTCCACAGACGGCCCTTCTTCGCGGGCTCGCCCGTCTTCGCCACACCGTTTCCACTCGAGGCCACGACCGTGTCTTTCGGCGTCAGCTTCGGGGGCTCGTCCTTCTTCGGCTCGTCTTTCTTCGGCACATCGACCAGCGGAGGAGGCGGCGGCGGATCCAACTTCGTTCCGGCCGGCCGCAGGTTGATGGTCATCTCGGTGGCGCGAGCCGTCTGCATGACGAAGGCGCGCTCGGTCGTCTCGTAGCCATCAGCCTTCACCGACAGTTTGTGATTGCCGGCCGTGAGCTCGATGGAGGCAGGCGAGTTGCCCAGCACCTTGCCATCGACCTCGATGACGGCGGTCGGCGGGTCGGCGAACACCATGAGCTGCTGCAGGCCCTTCTCCTTGAGGCGCCGCTCGAGGTTCGCGATGGCGTCGCTGACGGTGTCCTTGTCCTTCGCGTCGGGCGCGAGCCGCAGGTAGTCACGGTAGGAGCGCAGCGCCTTCGGAACGTCACCGAGCTGCTCGTGACATTTGCCGATGTTGAAGAAGAGCACCGGGCTCGGCTTGAGCGCGTATGCCTCTTCGAACTTCACGATGGCGTCGGCATACCGGGCTTCCTTGTACAGACGTTGGGCCGTCTGAAACGCCTCCTTCGCCTTTTGCGTGGAGTCCTCCACCGCAGGCGGTGGTGCCGTCTTGGTTTTGGCAGGCGCTGAGACGACGAGCGCCACACAGAGCGCGTGTGCGAACATTGAAAGTTCCTCTCGAACGCCCCTGGGGGCGTCAGCTCATTACTGGTACGGGTCCTTCAAGTCTTCGGTGGCGGTCGGCGCGTAGGGGTCTTTCAGGTCCCCGCCCCCGGTCTTCACCGGCGCCGGTCCGCCAGTGCGTTTCTTCTCGAGTTCGAACACGCGGCTGCCGTCTTCGACCGGCATCGCCACCTTGCGCTGCAGCTCCGAGTGCCCCTTCAAGACGAACTTGAGCTCGACGATGGTCTGCGCCTCACGGCTGAGGACGATGGGCGTCGTTCCGAGAGAGATCTCCTTCTCGAAGACCTCGGCACCATCAGGCTTGGATTCGATGGTGAGCTTCACCATCTTCGGTTCGACCTTCGTGGGCGGCGGCGGCTCGACGACCTTCTCGATCTTCGGCTCGGGGGGCGGGTCGACGACGACAGGCGTCACGGGCTCAGGGCCGGGCTTGAAGAGCACGTAGCCACCGCCCGCCAGAATCACGAGCCCCAGCACGCCGGCGATGACCATCGGCAGCTTCGAGGTGGGCGGCTTCGAGTACGTGTCTTCGACGGGGTCAGAAGCGCCGGTCTGCGTCGCAGGCATGGGCCCGGTGGGCATCGCGAGCCCCGCCGAGGTAACGCGCACGGGACTGAGGGTGTGCGGGGTCGCGGTCGAAGGGAACCGGCCCGAGGTGGTGGCGTTGGGCAGCTTCGCGCCAACCTTGAGGTGGGCGAGCAGCGTCTCGAGCGACTCGACGACCTTGTCGAGGCTGGGCGGGCGGCTGTTCGGGTCCTTCTCGAGCATCTGGAAGATGAGGTCGTGCAGCGCAGCCGGCACCGAGGCAGCGAGCTCGGGCGAGAACGGCGGCGCAGGCTCGGTCACCTGCTTCACCATCAGGATGCTGGCGGTGTCGCCGTGGAAGGTCGGCATGCCCGAGAGCATCTCGTAGAGGATGAGGCCGAGCGCGTACGTGTCGGTGCGTGAATCGACCGCGACGCCCATGGCCTGCTCGGGCGACATGTACTGCGGCGTACCGACGACCATGCCGAGCTGGGTCTGCCCGCCCTGGCCGGGGCCGGTGCTGACCTTCGCGACACCGAAGTCGAGCACCTTCACGAAGTCGGGCTGCCCTGGCCGCTGCAGCACCATCACGTTCTCGGGCTTCATGTCGCGGTGGACGATGCCCTGCGCGTGGGCGGCGGCGAGCGCGCGCGCGGTCTGCAGCGCGATGTTCACCATGCGCTGCACCGGCAACGCGCCCTGGCGATGGAGCAGACTGGCGATGGTGACGCCGTCGAGGAACTCCATGACGAAGTAGAAGCGGCCGTCGTCGGTCTGACCGAAGTCCGAGATGTCGATGATGTTCTGCTGACCGATGCGGCTGGCCGAGATGGCTTCGCGCTTGAAGCGGTTGACGAACTCCTGGTCGGACGAGAGCGCGGGCAGCATCACCTTCACGGCGAACTGCTTGTGCAGCTCGACGTGTTCGGCCTGGTAGACCTCACCCATGCCGCCGGCCGCGAGCTTCTTGATGATGCGGTAGCGGTCAGCGACGACGGCGCCTTCGGGCAGCACCGTGCGCATCGCGGTCTCTTCGGCACCCGCCTCTGGCTCCTGGCCCGGAACGTAGGCTCCTGAGAGCTTCGTTCGGTCTTCGGACGGCGGCTTCGCGGTGGTGTTCGAGAGCGCGGCCAGTTTGGGAGAGCTGACCCGTCCGACCGAGCTGGCGCGGACCGCGGGAGGCGCCTGGAACGGCGTGGGCCGCTTGAAGGTGGAGTCGACGGGCGGGGTCGCGAACGGCGTGGGGCGTTTGGCCGTGGAGTCGAGGTTGAGCTCTTTGTTGCCCGCCTCGCGTACCTCGAGGTCGAGGCGACCGAGCCGAACCATGGCGCCAACCGTGAGCGCCGACTTGGTCGTCTGGGTGCCGTTCACCCACAGAAGCCCTTGATTGGTGAGGTCGCGAATCCACGGAACGCCCTTCGCGTCGAGGGCAACCTCAGCGTGTTCGGCCTGCACCAGCCGCGCGTCGAAACGCATGGCGACGTTCGGGCCAGAGCCGATGGTGAACCGTGGGGACGGGAAGCCAAACCCAGGTGCTTCAGGGGCCCCCGGCAATGCGAACTCGAGCGCGCTCATGCCTGTGAGAAACGTATCATGCTCCGACCAGATGGCCCGGATCATCGGGTGCCGATGACGGGTGTCTCCTGATGTGCCCAGTTGTCAGGCAAGCACCCCTGTGGCTTTGCTGCGTTCCCCCGTGAAGCACGCGCTCCTCACCCTCTTGCTGACGCTGGTCGCCTTCGACGTGTGGGCGCGCAGCGGTGGTATCGCAGCTGGCGGCTGTCAGGGGTGTCACGGAGGTGCCAGCCACACGACCTCCATCGACGTGAGCCCGACGACCTTCATGCCGGGCGACACGGTGACCGTGACGGTGACGGCGCGCGGAGCGGGTGGCAATGCCGGCCTGTACCTGACGGCGACGCGCGGCACCTTCGCCGTGGTGAGCGGCCAGAGCACGCGGTTGCTGAATGGCGACGTGGTGCAGTCCACGCCGAAGACGACGTCTGGCGGGCAGGCGGCGTTCCAGGTGCGGTGGACGGCGCCTTCGGGCGCAGGGGCGGCCGAGCTGACGGCGTTCACGGTGCTGGGGAACTCGGACCAGCGCTCGGGTGGAGACTCGACGGGCGAAGCGGCGAAGCAGCTCGTCTTCGGCTGTGCGGGCACGCGGTACATCCGGGACTTCGACGGCGACGGTGTGGGCAGCTCGGTGAACGGCACGACGCTCGACTGTTCGGTGCCTCAGGGCTTCTCGGCGACCGATGGAGACTGTGACGACTTCGACAACCGCGTGGTGCCGGGCGGCATGGAGCGCTGCAACGCGAAGGACGACGACTGCGACGGCATGGTGGACGAGGGGCTGTCGAACGTCGCCACCTGGCCGGACCGCGATGGCGACGGGTTTGGAGACAAACGAGGCACGATGGCGACGGGCTGTTCCGCGTCGGGGCGTGCATCAAATGAGACGGATTGCGACGATGGCGATGCGAAGATTCACCCCGGCGTGATGGAGGTGTGCAATCTGAAGGATGACGATTGCAATAATCGCATCGACGAGAACGTGAGGGTGCGTTGTGGCACCGGATGGTGTGAGGCATTGGGCATCACCTGTGACGTGGCGTCGTGTCAGCCCGGGCGGCCGTTGACCGAGCGGTGCAACCTGCTCGACGACGACTGTGACGGAATGATCGACGAGGGCACTTTGTGCGCGGCAGGGCAGGCGTGTGTGCGCGGGGCGTGTGTGGTGACCGACGTGGAAGCGCCGGTCGATGGTGGCGTGGTCGAGCTGCCGATGACGCCGAAGCCGGTAGAGCCGGCGCCGAGCTGCGCGGTGGTGCCGGGAGCGTCGCTGATCGTGGTGGCGCTGCTGCTCAGGCGACGACGACGAACGTGAAGGCGCTCCTCGACGCCATCGGGCGGGCGCTGGCACTCGACGGGCCGTACGTGGCCGACGGGTTCACCGAGGTTCATGGCGGAGCCGTTCGTGACGACGGCCGCGTGGCCTGGGTCGAGGAGCGGCGCGTCGGTGAAGACAACGGCGGGTTCGTCGATGCGTCGTTGACCATCAAGGTCGCGTGGCGCGGAGCTGTTCATGTCGAGGCCGAATTGCCCTCGTACAATCCCTACTTTGGCTGCACCGTGTACGGGCTTGCGTGGACCACGGGCGACCGGGTGGTGCTCGCGTATCACGAGAAGCACGCGAGCCTGGTGAGCGTGTGGACGATGGCGGGCGAGGTGGAGCTCGTTCGGTGCACGCTGCATGACGCGGTGGCGGTCACGCCCGAGTTCGTCGTGTATCGAAGTGACGACCCGGGGTTGTTTCAACTGATTGCGGTTCCGGAATTGTATGCGGTGGGTCCGATTCCGGTGCCTGACGAGACACCGCTCGAACGCGTGGAGCTTCCGAGCAGGGAGCAGTCGGGTCTCCCGACGAGCGTGGAGACCTTTCAGAGCGGCGTGGTCGAGCGGCTGCTGCGTGATGTGAAGGTGTCGCGTGAGGTGCTCGAGGTGTTGGTGGGCTCGAGCTGCGAGGCCTGGTGGGACCCCGGGCTGCGACGGGCGACGACCTATGAGGGCGTCTCGGGAGCACGGCGCGGACCGTCTCTGCGCTGGTTTCCGGTGTATTGGTTTGAGTGGCTGCAGTCGAAGGGCCGGCACGAAGAAGCCCAGGCCATTCTGGTCGCGTTCGATGCGCTCGGTGTCAGCCGGTCCGCCCTGGGCTGGGAAAACGAATGGAGTCGCGAGCACGGCCTCGTCGAGCTCGCCGCCCAGCACGTCTCGATGCACGCCGAGCGACTGAGCGAAGTGTGCGTCACGGGGAAACTGCCCGAGCACATGTTCGACGCGCTCTGGTGGCGTGAGCGGGTGGATGTGTCGCCATACCCACCAGCGTTGCAGCGCGCGTTTCTCGAGGTCTCCGCGTCACCTCCGAAGTCATTCGCCGACCGAAAGTAGTCCTCTCACGCGACGCGCGACCGCCGGCGAATCAACAACACCACCGGCGCCCAGAGCGGCGAGAACACCAACACCACGATGGCAAGATTGGCGATGGCCTTCAGCAGCACTCCCAGCGCCGCGACAGAATTGCTCGCCACCTCGAGCGGACGCCACGCACCCGCCGACGCGCGCGGCACGAACGTCACCACCACCGTCGCCAGCTTCAGCTTCGAGTCCATCACCGACAGCCTGCCCTGCACCTGCTCCAGCTGCCCCTGCACCTCGGTCAGCGCCCGGTTCACCTCGAGAGCCTCGGTCGCGTTCGCCGCGCGACCGAGCAACTCCACCAACCGCTCCCGGGCCGCCGTCAGGTTCTTCTGCTGACTCGTCAGGTCGACGAACTCCGTCGTCACGTCGTCGCCTGACACGCGCTTCGACGACACGTGCGTGCTCAGCGCCTCGAGCCGTTCCATCGCCTCGGCCAGCTTCACATCGGGCACCCGCACCGTGACCGTGAGTTCGTCGTTCGTCGACGTCGAGTCGCTCACGAACCCGCCCAGCGTCTCCGCCACCGCGCGCACCTGCGGCTCGACCTCCTTCAACGACTCCACCTCACCCGACAGGGTCGCCGTGTGAACGATTCGCCTCGGCGAAGGCGCTTCCGACTCACGGCTGCACGACATGAGGGCGACCAGCAGAACGAGCACGACTCGCATGAGGACTCCTGAGGGTTGGTTCCCCACTCAACCCTCGAGCGCCCGCTCTCTGCTTCACGGCTTCTTCATCGTTCCTTCACCACTTCGAGCCCATCTCGGCCGGCGAAATCGCCACGCCAGAAGCAGCTGCTCCGCTGTGGGCCGCGTCGAGGACGTGCGCTGACGCCGTTCCGTCAGGGGCTCTTCGCTTTGCCGCCGTACAGCTTCGCCAGCACTCCGAGTTGTTCGTTCATCTTCGCCACCTCGAAGCGTGAGGTGTCGAAGCTGCCGCCGCGAGGGAGCGCTGGTACCATCCCGAAACACTCGTCGGGCGCGAGCGGGCGCTTCTTCTTCAGCCTTTCGTAGACGTCGAGGTAGCTGGACTCCGCGAACGCATCCATCGTGGCCAGCACGTTCATGAACATCGGGAACTCGAACCTGCCACGGTAGAGAAGGCCGCCGATCGGGTCGAGCTGAGCGACCTTCCCCTTGTGCGCGAAGCAGAGCCCGCCCAGGGCGGTCTTCAAGAACGCGAAGCACTGCTCGCCTTTGAGGCCCCACGCCGACAAGGTTTCGAAGTGCTCCCGGGGAAGCGTCGTCGAGAGGAAACCGTCACGGTAGGTCGAGCGCCCTTCTCCCTGCAGGAACGCGATGACGTCGGCCGGCGCTCTGGACGCTACGAGGTCCGAGAGTGCCTGCTCGTCGAAGGCACCGAGCCGACTGGTTCGTGGGTTGGCTTCCAGGAACTCGCCGATGTCATAGCCCGCGCCTGCGGCCGGCTTCTTCGGCGCAGGCTTCGTCGCGGCCAGCTTCTTCCTGCTCGGCGTGGTCTTCATTCGATGCGCTCCGCCTTCAGTCCAGCGACAGTGAGGTGACGCGCTGTCGCACCGAGCGCGACATGGATCATCTGTAGCGATTGAACCAGATGCTCTCGGCGGTGCTCGCGCCATCGGGCTGCGTCCACACCGCCATGGCATTGCCGTTCCCATCAAACGCGATCTGGGGTGCTCCGGCATTGAAACCGTCGGCGCCCGGCGTGTTGATCCGAACCTGGCCGAGGCTGGTCGTGGTCCCCCAGGTGTTGGTGGCCGCGGTGTACCGGTTGGCCCAGATGTCGAGCGTCGCGTCGGATGAGCCGTCGGACTGCACCCACACCGCCAGCGCGTTGCCGCTGGGATCCATGGCAAGCCTGGGCTTCTGCGCAAGGGCGGTGGAGCCACCGCTGATGTCGGTCTGGATGATCGCCGAGAAGGGCCCCCATCCCGAGCCGGCTGTGTAGCGATTGGACCAGATGCGGCCCGCCTCCACCCACACAGCCAGGGCATTGCCGGTGGCGTCCAGGGCGACCTGGGAGATGCCGACAGAGACTCCGTTGAACCGAACCTGTGTCGCCGTGCCCCAGCCAGTTGCGGTGGTGTAGCGGTTGGACCAGAGGTTGCCGCTCAAGGTGAACACCGCCACGGCGTTGCCGGTGGCCGCGTCGCCGGCGATCTCCGCCCCGTCGCCGTTCCCGATGACTTCGACTGTGCCCCAACCAGTGCCGACGGTGTAGCGGTTGGCCAACGCCTCGCCGCCCATCGACCACACCGCCAACGCATTGCCGTTGGCAGCAATGGCGAGATGGGGGGTGGAGACACTCCCGACCCTGGTGCTGACGTCGACGAGCGCTGCAGTGGCGGCCCAGGTGCCCGTCGCGGCGGTGTAGCGGTTGCCCCAAATGACCCGAGGGGTGCCGACGTTTTGCTTCCATACCGCCAGGCCATTGCCGTTGGCGTCGATGACAACCTGAGGATCACGGGCGTGGTCGGTGTTGTCGGTCTCGAGCAGCGTCGCCGAGCCCCAGGAGTTGCTGGCCGCCGTGTAGCGATTGGCCCAGATGTTGTCGCGCGTGCCGTCGGACTGCTGCCAGACGGCGAGGCCATCGCCGTTGGCGCCGATGGCAATCTGGGGAGCCATTGCAAAGCCCACGTTGGTCTCGATGCGCACCGCGGCGCTCCAGGAGTTGGTGCTGACGCTGTAGCGACTGGCCCAGATGTCGAAGTCCGAGGCCGCAGCGTCGAGCTGCGACCACACGGCGAGGGCATTGCCGGCAGGGTCCAGCGCGAGCTGCGGTTGAATGGTCGCCTGCGCGGCTGTTTCGACGAGCGCGGCCGTTTGCCAGGCTTTCGCCGCGGTGCCACCGCCGACACCGCCGGCGACACCGCCGGCGACTCCACCGGCGACACCGCCGCCAACTCCACCGGCGACTCCACCGGCGACTCCACCACCGGCGACTCCACCACCGGCGACTCCACCGGCGACACCGCCGCCGACTCCACCGCCGACAACTCCACCGCCGACACCGCCGCCGACTCCACCGCCGGCGACTCCACCGCCGGCGACTCCACCGCCGACTCCACCGCCGGCGACTCCACCGGCGACACCGCCGCCGACACCACCGCCGACTCCACCGTCGCCGGTGCCGCCACCGCCGTTGCACCCTGAAACCAGAACCGCACAGCAGCCGGCGACCACGGACAACGAGAGTCGAATTCGCACTGGACGCTCCAAGGTGAAGCCCAGC
The DNA here is from genome assembly GCA_943370055.1 of Archangium gephyra. GTDB lineage: Bacteria > Myxococcota > Myxococcia > Myxococcales > Myxococcaceae > Xiheimicrobium > Xiheimicrobium gephyra_A. The sequence continues at coordinate 29,197 of CALRPN020000045.1, read as the reverse complement.
CTCTAACACACGACCGGTGCGCCCAGACGGAACCCACCCGTGCCGAGGTCAGGTTCTTCTGCTGACTCGTCAAGTCGACGAACTCCGTCGTCACGTCACGACTCCACCTCTCCCGACAGCGTCGCTGGGTGAACGATTCGCCTCGGCGAGGAGCTTCCGACTCACGGCTGCACGACATGAGGGAGACCAGCAGAACGAGCACTCTGACTGACGACTGGCGGTCCCCATCTCCATGCGGCGCGGGTAGAACAGCGCATGGTCTCCAGTGTCGTGTTGTGCCTCGCCCTCGCCGCCGCGCCCACGAAGGCGCGCATCGCCGTGACAGGCCTCTCGAGCGCGGGCGAAGTCGACGCGAAGGTCGCTGAAGCCATCGGAGAATCCGTCACCGCCGAGATCGCCGCGCGCGGCTACTTCGAGCCCGTCTCGGCCGGCGAAATCGCCACGCTGCTCGGCGTCGAACGCCAGAAGCAGCTGCTCGGCTGCGGTGACGACGCCACCTCGTGCATGACCGAGGTCGCCTCTGCGCTCGGAGCGCCGTACATCATGAGCGGCTCCCTCACGAAGCTCGAGGGCATCTTCCAGCTCAACCTGCAGGTCATCGACTCGGCGAAGGCGCGCACGCTCGGGCGCTCGACGAAGATCGCCCGCGACTTCGAAGGCCTTCGCTCCCTCATTCCCTACGCGGTCGCCGAGGCGTGTGGAACACCGCTGCCGCCACCTCCGTCCCGCGCGCTGCCCATCACGCTCATCTCGGTCGGCGGCCTCTCGTTCGTCGGCGGGGGTGTGCTCGGGCTCCTCGCGCTCAACGCCGAGTCGGCCACCACCGGAGCGCTCTCGGCGGACGACACGAACCCCAGCGTGCTCTCTCCCGCAGAGACCTACCGCGCGCGCTTCAACGAGGCGGCCCTGCAGCGCACCATCGCGCTCTCGGCCCTGCTCGCCGGAGCCGCCCTCATCGGCCTCGGCGTCTTCTTCATGCCGCCCGACGCGCCGCAGACGGGCGTACGCGTCTCGCTCGTGCCCACGCTCACCGGCGCCGCCATCGTCGGAGTGATGCCATGAAGCGCGCGCTCCTCGTTCTCCTCGCCGCCGCCGGCTGCAAACCGCTCGAGGTGCCGCAGGGCCGCTACGCCTGCGACCCGACCGGCAACCGTGAGGTCGGCAGCCCTCAATGCCCGGGAACCAGCCGCTGCGGCCTCGAGGGCTACTGCCACGCGGTCGGCGAGACGTCGGTGTGGTGGAAGTGCGTCGACGCGACCGACTGCGAGAGCGGCTGGCAGTGCGGAATCGCCACCGACGGCGTCTCTCGCGAGTGCCACGACCCGGCGATGCCGCAGGACCACCGCTGTCTCGCGAACGCCGACTGCTCCGGCAACTGGACGTGCGGCCTCGACACCGCCCGCCTGCGCCGCTGCCACGACCCGATGAAGCCGAAGGCCTGGCCGTGTGAAGCGACGAGCGACTGTGTCGGTGGCTGGCAGTGCGGCCTCGCGGCGACTGGCGGGCGCGAGTGCCACGACCCCGGGAAGCCCGAGGCGTGGGCGTGTCTGTCGAACGACGACTGTCTCGGCGGCTGGCAGTGCGGGCTCAATGACCTGCGCACCGGCGGCGAGTGTCACGACCCTGGGAAGCCGCGCGCCTTTGCCTGTCAGCGCGACGCCGATTGTCTGGGCGGCTGGAGCTGCGGCCTCAACGACGCACGCACCGCTCGGGAGTGTCACGACCCCAACATGCCTCGCGCCTTCTCGTGTGAACGCCCCACCGACTGTCTCGCCGGCTGGCAGTGCGGGCTCAACGACACGCGCAATGGTGGTGAGTGCCACGACCCGAACATGCCGCGCGAGTTCGCCTGCCGCGACGACGCCGACTGTGTCGCCAGCTGGGACTGTGGGCTCGCCTCGAATCGGCTGCAGCGCGAGTGTCACGACCCGCGAAGTCCCCGCGGGTTCGCGTGCGAAAACGACGCCGACTGCCTCGGCGGCTGGCGCTGCGACGTGGAAGGCACCTGTGTCGACCCGCTGTTCGACGGACTGCTCCCAGTCTCGCCACTCGACGCGGGTGCCCTGCCGTTCAGCCCTGTGGACGTCCGGCCTGTCGAGCATCTCGCCATCTCGCCCCGGCTTCCGGTTCGAACGCGCGAGGTGACGGTGGTGAGCACGGTTCGCGGAGGCCAGCTGTCGATCCGCTCAGTCACGAACTCCGGAGTCGAGACCCGCGTGCTCGATGCCGTCGTCAGTGCGCATCCCGTCGGGCAGCTGTGGGCCCGATACAACGCGCGCCTCGATGAGAGTGAGCTCGTCGACACACCCATGGTCTACGCAGTGATGGTCGACGGAGGACTGACTTCGTTCGAGCTGCTGGTTGACGGTGGCGTGAACAGGCTTCGCGTGACCGACGACGGAGCGATTGCGCCCTTCGTCCCGGTCTCGCGCTTTTCGATTGGAATGAGCGAGTTGGTGCGGCCGCCTGCAACGACTGGAGAGCTTCCCTACGTCTACGGCTTCTCGTCGAACCCCGGCGGCTATGTCGCGCTCGATGGTCCCGAGCGTCTGGCGAACCGTGTCTTCGAAGCACCCATCGACCGTCCCGGGAACCGCATCATCGACTTCGCCGGCTACTACGTGGAACGCTATGAGTGTCTGTTGGTCGTCGACTCTGAAGGACTGTGGCTCGAAGACTACGAGGCGCGCCAGGCCTTCACCAACGCTCCCGCTTTTCAGCCGCTGGTGAATCAAATGCTGGGTCATGCCCGGTGCGGAAGAACCGGGCTTCGACCAGAGCGGTTCATCGCCCTGCAAGACCGTCGCGGCGCGTTTCAGGCCAGTCCATGGGACGGTGGGGCGGCGCGGCTCGGCGTGATCGACTTCAAACAGGCGTTCATCCCGGAAATCAACAGCAACGGAATCGTCACCTGCATCCCCGACGATGCATGCACGGCCCCGCTCCCGACCTCATTCGCGCTCGGCCCCTGCATCGCCTGCCCCGCAGGAGAGCTGGTCGACTGGACCGTCGTCACTGACGGAGGCCTCACGGCGTTCGATGTTCAGTGCGGGTCCCGCGATGGCGGCAGCTCTGCCTTCTTCAGGCTCGGCCCAGGCCCCACTCCGTCGAGCTGCCAGACACGCCAGATCGTCAACTTCTCCAGCGCCTTCACCGAGGGAAACCCCGCCTCGTCGCCCGACAAGTCGCCAGGCAATGTGGCCTTCTCAGGCAGAAACGGAGCCATCTGGTGGGGCAGGAGCGTCGACACGGTCGTTCCAACCATGTTCGACCAGGCGGCCATCGGGGTGCTCCAGCGGAGCGGCACGCGCGGTGACATCGCGGCCATCGGCGCCAGCATGCTGGGCGTGTGGGACGGAAGCCTGGGCTTCACCGCGTCGTCGTTGAACGCGCCAGCCGCCGTGAGCCTCAATGACCCGCGTTGGGTCGTGCAGGGCACCGAGCTTCAGGTCATCCTCGGCGCGACCAACAAGGTCCTCGCGCTTGCGACAAGTCCGCTGGCTGCTCGGCCACTCGCCTGGCGCGCACGCACCCCTGATGGGAGGGTCGTCGGCGTCGTCGCGACGGGGAATGAACTGCTCTCGGCCGAGGTCGACGACTCCCCAGCCCTCGTTCGGCCTCCGTCACTGCTCAGGAGTCGCCTCACCTTCCCGGCGCCAGTGACCTCGCTCGTTTTCTCACCCGGCGACGGCGGCGTGATGCTGGAGGGCTACGTCACCAGCGCGCTCGGCCTGGCGCGAGTCACTGCAGTGACCGACACCTCGTGGCTCGCGACCCCGGTCGCACTGCCTCAGAGCGCGGGCATCTCAGAGGTCTGGCTGAGTCACGGGCGCACGCGGGTCGGGTTCGGCGATGGCGTGGTGCTCTCACTGCCAAGTCGAGTCACCGTCGCGCCACGCACTCCTGACCCGGTCGAGGACTTCTTGTCTGCATGCAACCAGCAGTTCGCGCTCACCGCCCGCGGACTCTTCGTGCTGATCCCCTCGAGCAGCTCGCCCGCGGGCAGCTGGCAACCCGTCCCGCTCCCGCTCGACCTCATGGCCATCGGGTTGGCTGGCGGACGGCTGCACTCGGTCGGCGCCGACGTCTACGTCTTCACCAGAACGGGAGACACGGCGCGGATCGACCTCGGCACGTGCCCGAACTGAGGCCGGTCACTTCAGGTTCTGCGTCGGCGCGTCCTTGTCCATCATCGCCTTGGCGAGCTCGAGCAGCTTCGCGCGCGCGGGCTTCACGTCGAACGAGCCCGAGGGCAACCACCGCCCACCCGGCTTGCCCAGCATGAACACCACCTGGCTGCACTTGAAGCTGACGACGCCCTCGATGGTGTCGACGCCTGCCTGCGCCTGGAACGAGACGTCCGGCATGAAGTTGCACTTCGAGACGTCCTGGTCGAAGCGGTACGTCTTCTCGTCGTAGAGCACGCCGCGCAGGGTCGCGAGCTCGGTGGCGCTCAGCTCCTTGCCGGGCACTTCACGCACCCAGTCGCTGCCGATGGCCTTCGCGGGGTCGGGGCGCAGGCCTTGAGTCGAGGCCACTCGCCACGCCTGCACCTTCGTCGCGCCGGCCCACACCTCGAGCACCTTCTCGCTCAGGTTCTCCTGCACCTTCGGCATCGGGCTGGTCGGCGGCGGCGGTGGTGGCGGGGGCGGCGCCTTCGGCTTCTTCTTCGGAGCAGCCAGGGCGAGCGTGCTGGACAGCAGGACGACGGCGACGACGCGGAGCATGGGAGAGACCTACCACCGTGCTCCGATTCCGTGCGTCACAGTTCGACCGTCTTGTCTTGCGTCACTGATACGGTTCGACGCCATGTTCACCTTCACCCTCGCGCTCACCGCCACCCTCGCCGCTGCACCGCTCGACCTCACCTGGGGCACCGGCCCTCAAGGACTCAAGAAGCTCGTCGCGACGCCCGACGATGTGTTGCTCAAGCAGGTGCTGGCGTGCGCGAAGGGCTACGGCGTGAAGAGCATCGAACGTCGAGGCGCGAAGCAGGTCTGGTCCGCCGACGACGCCTCGACCGACACGCTCGCCGACGTGACGAAGGCCGAGCGCGTCGCGCTGCTCTCCCTCATGGGCCGGCAGGCGCGCGGTGCCGAGTTCGACCTGCTCATTCCCCAGGCTGGCGACACGTTCATCCCTGTCAGCGTCTGGTGGGACACGCCCGAGGTGGTGAGCTTCGTCTCGGGCCCGGCGTGGGCGCCCGCGCCTCCGGGCAGCGTGACGGCCGCGAAGCTTCAGGAGCGCTTCAAGGTCGGCGCCTTCATCGATGGTGACGTCGCGTGGAACGAGGCCGCGCTCGCCGCCGTGGAGCAGGCCCTCGCCACGCTCTCGCCCGACGAACTCGCGCTCGTGAAGGGCCTCATCTTTCGCCGCGCCCGCGTCAGCGCGAAGCACCTGGCGCTCTATCAACGTGGAGACACCACGAACTCCGTCGAGGTCTACGACACGGCCTTCTCGCTCGATGGCGAGCAGTTCGTGGGCGAGCCCGCTGCGCCCAGGGCGTTCCTGCTGACCGCGCTCGTGCACGAGCTGGGGCACGCCATCGCCGATGCGCGCATGCGCGAGCTGGGCCTCGCGAACCTCGAGCTGCGCAAGGCGTGGGAGGCGCTCAAGGCCGAGGGCAAAGGCACCGACGCCGACTTCCAGAAGGCTGATGGTGCGGTGCGCAGGCTGCTCGCCATCGACGCCGCCAACGCCAAGGCGAAGGGCCGGCCGGTGGAGCGCGAGTTCCTCACCATCTGCCCCATGAACCGCTCCCCCACGCCCTACGGCCGCACCAAGCCGGGCGAGCACTTCGCCGAGAGCTTCACGCTGTGGAAGAACGACCGTGCCGCCCTCGCGCGAATCTCACCCGAAGCCGCTGCGTGGTTCGACGCGGGCAAACACGTCGCCGTCGCCGCCAAGCCGCTCGATTGATTACTTCGCCGTCAGCCCGTACCGCCACGCGTCGCTCGGCTGGGTGAGGCGCACCGGCGCACAGCGGAATGACTGGCGGCTCAGCTCGAACCCGCGCACGTCGCGCTGCACCAGGTCGCCGCCTTCACATCGGCTGATGACGCACTGGCCCGAGAAGGACTGCCGGCTGTACTCGGTGCCGTTGACGTCCCGACGCACGAAGTCGGCGCCTTCACAGCGCGACGTCACGCACGAGCCCGAGAAGCGCTGGCGGCGGTACTCCACCCGGTTGCCGTCTCGCGAGACGAGGTCGGGGCCTTCACACACCGACGAGAGGCACGAGCCCGGGTGACGCGAGACTTCGCGGTGGTCGTGGTCGCGAAGCACCAGGTCGGCGCCTTCACACCGCGACGTCGTTGGAGCGACGGTCATCAGGTGTTGCGGCGGAGGCATCATCGGCTTGCAGGCGAGCGTCAGGGCGAGGAGCGTGGTGACCATGCTTCCTTCAACGAGGAAGTGGTTCCGTCGATCTGTCGAATGTTCAACATGCTGAAATAACACGCGAAAGATGCTCACCAACCCCACGCAACTCCTGAAGGTGCGTGTGCGACAATGTCGGTACATCAGTCGCTGATCCATCTCTTGCGCAGCTCACGGTGTAGAAGTGTTGCCTCTTCTGCACCCTCACACTCGGGACCTCACGCCATGCCCTCAGCCATCTCGCCCTCCATCGCCCGCGTCCTCAAGGACACGAAGATCAGCAACAGCGAAGTCAACGGGCTCATCAGCGAGGCGCGGCGCAACCTCACGCCCGAGGTGAAGGCCGAGCTGTCCGCGCTGCTCCAGCAGCACGGCGACAAGTTCTCGAACGGCGGCAAGAAGGACCTGCAGCGCTTCCTCGGCACGACGAACGTCATCACGCCGCCCACGCCGCAGCCGCCGCCTCCTCCTCCGACCCCGAAGGACCTCGCCGACCCGACGGTGCTCACCAAGCACACCACGGACACCACGTGGAAGCCGGTGCAGGACGGCAAGCTCTTCGTCGACAGCATCAGCTACGACGACGTCGTGCAGGGCAGCATCGGTGACTGCTACCTCGCGGCCGGTCTCTCGGCGCTCGCGCACGCGAACCCCGACATCATCAAGAACGCCATCAAGGACAACGGCGACAACACGTACACGGTTCGCTTCTTCGAGAACGGTCGCGAGAAGTTGGTGACCGTCGACGGCGACCTCGCGCAGAGCTCGGCCAACACCCAGCGCTACGCCAAGTCGCGCTCGGGCAACGAGATGTGGGTCGGCATTCTCGAGAAGGCCTACGCGCAGTGGAAGGGCGGCTACGAGGCCATTGGCAACGGCGGCCAGGCGAGCGCGGTGATGACGGCGCTGACCGGCAAGAGCACCTCGTGGAGCTCGTCGACGGGCAACCTCGACGCCCTCTACACGAGCGTGAAGCGCGGCGCCGACGGCCACAAGCCGATGGCGGCTCCCACCCACGGCAAGGACTCGGGCGTCGACTACAACGGCACCGGCGTCTACGCGTGGCACATGTACACGGTGCTGGGCGCCGTCGAAGAGGGTGGCCAGAAGTACATTCAGCTGCGCAACCCGTGGGGCCGCGTCGAGCACGGCAGCGATGGCAAGGACGACGGCATCTTCAAGATGAAGCTCGAAGACTTCGGCAAGCTCTACCAGGGCGTGAACATCGGCTTCTGACAGCCCTGCACTCGGTTTCCTTTCGGGGTGGAGCGCATTCAGCTCCGCCCCGTTTTCGTTTCTGCACGGGAGCGCTGCGGCGAATCGGACTAAGTCGTCGCCATGGATCTTGCTCTGGCGCTGCGCGACGCGAAGCCGAACGACACCATTCAGATTCCCGGCGGCCGCTACACCGGCACGCTGCTCATCGACAAACCCATCACGCTGCTCGCGCGCGGGCAGGTGGTGCTCGACGCGAAACACGCGGGCCCCTGCGTGCGCATCACCACCGACGGCCTCGTGCGCATCTCGGGCTGCACCATCGTCGGCGGCGCAGGCAACGACCCGGGCGGCGGCATCGCGCTCGAGAAGGGCCGGCTCGAGCTGACCGACTCGGTGCTGCGCTTCAACAAGGCTCCGGCGTACGGCGGCGGAGCGCTCTTCATCGGCAACGCCACGGCGCTCGTCTCGCGCTGCCGCTTCGAAGCGAACACCGGCCGGCAGGGCGGCGCGATTCTCGTCGACGAGGCGGGCGAGCTGCGGCTCGAGCACTCGACGCTCATTCAGAACGCGGCCGTCGAAGGCGGCGCGCTGCGCGTGAAAGAGGGCGCGAAGGTCGACGTGTTCGCCTGCACCTTCGCCGACAACAAGGTGCTCGGTGACAACGCCAACGGCGGCGCCATCGCCATCAGCGGAACCACCACGCGCGCGCCGACCGTCACGCTCTCGCACTGCATCGTCTCGGAGCGCGCGAAGGCCGCGAGCGTCATCTTCAACTGGCCGAAGTTTCCCGGCGCGCTCACCCTCACGAAGTCGCTGCTGCCCGAGTGGAGCAAGGGCCTCGGCACCGACTGTCTCTACGGCGCGGCCGGCTTCGCGACGGGAGGCACCGAGCCGTACGAGCTGTCGGAGTCCTCGCCCGCCGTCGGCAAAGGTGACGCCACCGCGTTCGCTCCGGGCGCGAAGGACGTCGCCGGCAAGCCGTGCGTGAAGATGATGCGCGCCGACTACGGAGCGTTCGCGTTCTCGCCGAAGAGCTCGAGCTCCATCGGCTACTGAGACCTCGTGGCCAATCGAACAGCCCTCAGCCCGGGCGTGAGAAACCACCTGCTGTTGCTCTGTGGCCTTGCGAGCTGCGGCCGAACGCTACCCTTCGACGCGGCTCCCTCGGCCGCGCCTGGTCTGCCGACCGAACCCCAGCGCTGCACTCCTTTCGTCCCTGGCTGCGGCACCCCGACGCTCCCGGATGCAGGCTGCTACTTCGCCTGCGCGAACGACGGGGAATGCACGCCCGGGCTCGAATGCCGGTCGGTGTCGATCGACCCGTGCACGAACAGCAGGTGTGAGACGTGTGGAGTGGATGTCTCGCTCTGCCTGCCTCCCGTTCGGCCGTGCACCGACCTCGAGCCTGGCTGTGGGTCGAACCCGCTTCCCGCCCGCGGGTGCTACGTCATGTGTCAGACGGACGCAGACTGCGCAGTGACCCACGCCTGCCGCCGTGCCTCGATCAACCCCTGTCCCTGTCCGTCAATCGGCACCTGCTGCGAAGCCTGTGGGGCCGAGATTCGGGTGTGCCTCCCGCGCTGACGGTCGCCTGCCATCGGCTCGCGGTTCAGAGTGACGGCAAGTAGAGCTCGAACGTCGCGCCGTGGCCGGGCTCGCTTCGAACCGACACGAAGCCGTGGTGTTGCTGCACCACGCGCGAGACGACGGCGAGCCCGAGGCCGGTGCCGAGCGGCTTCGTGGTGAACAACGGGTCGAACACGCGACGCTGCAGCTCGCGGGGAATGCCCGGACCGCTGTCAGAGACGCGCAGGCGCACGAATCGTCCGGGCCGGCCCGACACGCCGAGCGCCGCCACTTCGTCGAGCAGCTGCTCGTCGACTGACAGCTCGATGCGGCCGTGTGCGCCGACTGCATCGCGCGCGTTGATGACGAGGTTGGCCACCGCCTGCTCGAGCTGCACCGGGTCGCCCTCCACCATCGGCGCTCCATCGCGTTCGTGAACGACCGAGACCGAGCGGGGAATGGAGGGGCGCACGAGCGCGAGCGTGCTGGCCACCTTGTCGTTCAGGTCGAGGCGCTGGTGTTGCCCCGAGCGCTCACGCCCCAGGAGCAGCAGCTGTCGAGCGATGTCTCGCATGCGCTCGAGCGCGCTGTTCACGTCGGCCAGCGCCTCGGCATCAGAGCCGAGCTTGCTCACGTCGATGATGGCGAGGCTCGAGAAGGCGACGCCGAGCAGATTGTTCAGGTCGTGCGCGACGCCCGCCGCGAGCACGCCCATCAGCTCGACCCGCTGAAGGCTCTCGAGGTGACGATGGAGCTGCCGCTGCGCCTCTTCGGCCTTCGCCTGCGCCACCAGGGCATGCACCCGGTCGAACGCCGGCGCGAGCTGACTGGCGAAGATGGCGAGTGCCTCGAGCTCTTCGGGCGTCGGAACCACCACCCCTTCGTCGCCGTATGAGCCGGTGCCGAGCGCTCCCCGCACCGAGCCACCGAGCACGATGGGCACGTTGACGATGGTGCGGTTGCCATAGTGCTCGACCATCGCCTTGTTCGTGCGGGGGTCGGTGCGGGCCTCTTCGACGACGATGACGTGGCCCCCGACGGCGATCTCCTCGAGCATCGCGTCAGCGCCGCGGGGAAAGGTGGGCGAGGTCTCCCAGATGGCCTCGACGGTGCCGGTCGCGGCCAGGACGCGTACGGTATTGGGCAGCTCAGGGTCGAACCACCCAATCCACGCCGACCGGTAGCGCGTCATCGCCATCACCGCCGTGCCCGTCGTGCGCATCAGGTCGCCGATGGAGCGGGCCTGCTGCAGCTCACCCGAGTGCCGCAGAATCTGTTCGACGGACGTCATTGAAGCGAGGCTACGCCCATCGCCAAGCGGTGACGAATGTGGCGTTCGTCAAGAGGCCCACCCACAGCTTGCGTGGAATCAAGACACCAAGGAGCATCCGCCGGTGCGACGACTCTGCTGGGTGCTGCTGCTCGCAGCGTGTTCGGGACGAATCGAGGGCGGTCCGTCGGGCCCTGGAATTGGTGGCGAGCTCGACGCGGGGTTTCTCTGTGACGCGCCTGAAGCCGACGCGGGCCAGGAGAACGACGCACTGCCACCGACGCGACTCTTGCGACGGGCCGCACTGGCGCTCACGGGCGCTCCACCGACTGACGATGACTACGCGGCGCTCGAAGCGGCGGGAGACGAGACGGCGCAGCGAGCCTTCGTCGACACGTACATCGACGCCACGCTGCGCAAGCCCGAGTTCTACACGACGCTCTTCGAGTTCAGCCGCGAGTGGTTCTCGGTGCCGCTCACGCCCTCGACGGCCGACGCTCCGGAGTACGGCCCGCAGATGCAGCGCAGCCTGCAGCGCTGTCCCTCCACGTCTCCACACGCCGGCAAGTGGGCCTACGCGCGCGACGACTGGGACGGCTTCTCGGCCGACGGCAAGCCGCGTGTCTGCAGCAACGTGACTCGTGATGGTGGGGTGCCGGAAGAGACGACGCTCGAGCCGTGGTTCGCGCCGGGCACGATGGTGACGCTGGTGGGCTCTGCGGCGAACACGCGCGACGCGGGCCCGCACGGAGACTGCAACCTCGGCCCCAACGGCTCCTGCGGCTGCGGGCCCAACGCGGTGAACTGCCACGCCGACTACCAGCAGTACTCGGGCTGGGAGGACTACGTCAGCTGGAACGAGAACGGCCAGCGTCGCCAGCTCGCTGAGGAGTCCGCGCGGCTGTTCGCGCACCTGGGCTGGCACGACAAGCCGCTCGACCAGCTCATCACCGGCAGCACGCTCGTCGGCACCACGAAGACGGTCTCGGCGTACGTGATGCTGGGTTCATTCGCCGGCGACAAGACGATGCTGCGCGACGACTCGTGGTGGAACCCGCAGAAGTTCGGCGCCGCGCTCCACGACCCGCTGCACGCCGACGGCGACCCCAACGGCTGGCGCGAGTTCGACCTGCCCACCGTCTCGCGCGTCTTCATCGCCGACCGCAGCTACCACTACGACCCACGCACCGACGTCGGCCGCATGAAGGGCCTGCCTGCCGCGGGCATGCTCACGAGCTTCGGCTTCCTCGCGGGCCAGCCACGTGAACGGCTTCGCGCCGCGCGCCTGCTCGAACAGCTCGCCTGTGAAGTGCTCGCGCCGCCCTCGGGCCAGACGTTCAACCCGTACAAGAGCGACCCCGCGACTGAAGGGCCCTGTCAGCACTGCCACAAGCGCATCGACCCGGCCGCGATTCACTTCAAGCGCTTCGCGAAGACGGGGCAGTCGTTCGAGGGCTGGGGCGCGTTCTACGTGCTGCCCGACATCGGCACCTGGACGTGGCCGACGCAGTGGCGACGCGGCGTGTACCCGTACGGCGGTGAGCCGTTCTCGCACTGGAACCGCTGGTACGCGGCCGAGACGCGCATGACGCCGGTGACGCAGGCGCAGGTCGACGCGAACCCGCTCACCGTCTTCATCGACTTCCTGCCGCCCGACCAGACGCTGCTCAATCAGACGAGCGATGGAACGAACGGCCCGCTCGGGTTCGGCAAGCTGATTCTCGCCTCGGGCGCGTACGACCGCTGCGTCGTGCGGCACCTGCACCAGCTCGTGCTCGGCCGCGACATCGACCCCGCGAAAGAGACGGGCTACCTCGACCGGCTCACCGCCCAGTTCATCGGCGGCGAGCGCAAGGTGCGCCCGTTCGTGAAGACGCTCACCCAATCGCCGCTGTTCGGGAGGGGCTTCTGATGCGCGCGCTCCTTCTTCTTCTGGTGGTGATGACGTCTTCGTGTGCGCGAGAGAACGAGTCCGCACCCGTCGCGACTCGACGAGTGCAGGCCGCGTGTGGAGAGGCCTCCGATGAAACCGTGCGCATGATGCGAGCGCTCGCGCCCTCGTGCGAGGGCTGTCACCTCACGGGCGTGCGGGCGTACTGGTCGTCGGTGACGAGCTTTCAGAACCTCGTCGTCGCGAACCCCGCGCTCATCACCCCCGGAGACCCCGACGCGAGCGAGTTCGTCCGCCTGCTCGAGGGCCAGGGGAAAGGCGCGTTCAAGCAGATGCCCATCGGCACGAAGAGCTACGCCGACCTCGTGCGTGACGGCACCGCGACGCTGCCGGTCGAGGACGTGAAAGCGTGGGTGAGAGGACTGACCGCACAGCCGAGGAACGCGCAGCCCGACTTCTCTGCCGCTCGCGTCTCACGGCTCAAGCCCGAGCAGGTGCAACGCGCGATGTACCAACAGCTCGGCCTCGTGCACGGCGACTTCTACATTCCCGCGGGCGAGTACGGCATCTCGATGGCCGAGTCGCGCGGTGACGACGCCTATCCCCTGCAGCCCAACGACGCGATTCCGGCGCCGCGACAGCAGGCTCCGCGAGACCGGTTCCAGGCGCTCGGCGGCGGCTCGTCGTTCGGCCAGCGCAAGAGCGACCTCACCGTCGGCCCCAGCTTCGTGCTCACGCTCACGCAGGTCTCACAGCGCTGGTGCCGGCTCGGCCTCAACAAGATGGGCAACGTCGCGCTGTTCCCCTCGGGCACCACGCGCGCCACCGACGAAGCCAACGTGAAGGCGACGATTCGCCGCTGGTTCCTGCACTTCCACGGCACGAAGCCCACCGACGCTGCCGTCGACGAGCTCTACACGACCGTGTGGACACCGCTGAAGACCGACACCGAGGCCGCATGGGTCGGCCTCTGCTCGTCGTTCATTCGCCACCCTGACTGGATCTTCTACTGACCATGAAGCTCTCGCGACGAAAGCTGTTCGAGGCAGGGTTGGGCGTGGGCCAGGTGGCGTTGCTCGAGCGCTTCGGCCTCGGTGAAGCCCGCGCGCAGACGATGATGGGCAAGCCGACGAAGCTGCTCGCCATCTGGCTCGACGGTGGGCTGCACTGGGAGACGTTCTTCTGTCCCCTCTCCGCCGCCGGCATCACGAAGTTCATTCCCGCGCCGTCGGGCGGGTTGATTCCGTGGGGCTACGCGCCGGCGCAGGTCGAGCACTTCGACCGAACTGCGGTCGACCTCAACGAGCCCGGCCCGAGACGAAAGTGGCGCGGTCCGATTTTCTGGGACTGGAACAACCCGGGTGCAGCGACGGGCGCGGTGGCGAACTCGGGCGGCATGCAGCAGCACCGGCCCTACGGCTACTCGTGGGCTGACCCGGCGTACCGGCTCTACTCGCGCTCGGCCGTGTTGATGGGCGCAGACCAGGGCACGGCGTCGCACTTCTCTGGAATCGTCGCGGGCCTCTGTGGCGTCGCGGGAGCGAACTTTCGCGCACCGTCGGTGCAGGCCGTCGTCGCAGCGGCGATGGCGAAGCGTTTCCCCGACCGCGCGATTCCGAACGTCACCATCAGCGGCGTCTCTCCTGCGAGCTTGAACCTGCCCAGCATCGCGGCGCCGACCGTGGTGACGAACGATGCGTCGGTGGAGCCCACGCTCTCTGACCGCCGCGACGGTTCGTGGAAGGGCCTGCGCGCGCGTACCATGCAGCCCGACGTCTTCTTCGACGGCTCCTCGGGCATGGGCACGTTGCCGCTCACCACCGCCGATGCGTACGCGTTGGCGGCGACGCGCTCGCGCAAAGGCAGCTCGAGCCCCGGCACCGACGCGCTGCTCGAGACGCTCTACGACACGTACAAAGGCGCGAGCCGCACCGTGGCGCGCGACATCTTGAGCATCTTGAGCGGCGTGCGCGGCTACGAGCACCTGGCGACGCGCGACATGCGCTACCCGACGAACTGGACGGCGTGCATCGGCTCGGCCGACAGCTGCGGCTCGGGCGCATCGCTGGCGAACTACGACTTCGCGCTGAAGTTGCTCAAGTCGAACCTGGTCACGTCGGTGTCGCTGCGCGCGACGAGCATCTCGAACTTCAGCTTCGACACGCACTCGAGCAACGGCCCGCAGATTCACACCAACCACCTGCGCATCGCGTTCGAGGGCATCGGCCGGTTGCTGCTGGAAATGTCGCTCACGCCCGGCGCCGAGGCCGGCAAGACGCTGCTCGACGAGACGCTCGTGTACGTCTTCAGCGACTTCGGCCGAACGTTCCCGAAGTCGGGCAGCGACCATCACCCGGCGACGTGCGCGATTCTGTCGGGAGGCTCCATCATCGGGAACCAGATGGTGGGCGGGTACGACGAGACGCAGAACGGCTCGCCGATGGGTGTGCCCGTGCCGCTCATCGAGGAGACGGGAGACGCCGTCACGCGCGAACCGAAGAGCCAGGACATCGCTGCCACGGTGCTGCACGCGTTCGGGCTCGAGAGCGGAAAGGACTACTTCATCCCCGGCGGGTACGGGCACTTCGACGGCGTCGTGGGCTGACGCACGACACGGGAATGGCTTCGGGGTGGTGTGAGTTCCTCCCACGGCCGACCCTTGCTGGAGCCGTGATGCACGCCGCCGCTTCTTCAGACACCTCCTTCGACCTGACGCCCGAGTTGCAGGTCATTCGCCACCTCGTCTCGCGCCGCACTGAACGGCCGCTCGATGGCATCACGCCTCACAGCAGGCTCCACGTCGACCTCGGCATCGGGCTGCTCGGCCTCGCTGTGCTCGCGCTCGAGATTGAAGACGTCACCGGCGTGCTGTTGCCCTTCGACGCGCTGACGAAGGCCGCCAGCATCGAAGACCTCGCCAGGCTGCTTCATCTGTATCGTCGCAGGTGATGCTCGGTTCGAAGCCCCTTCGCATCTGCCGGTGGAACACTTCACTCGGTTGAGACGTCGCGATGGCCGGCGTGGTTTGCTCCGCGCGACTCGAAGGAGGGGAACTTCATGAAGCCCATCGACACCCGTGTCGAAACGGTGACGTTGTTTCACCGCGGCGCGACCGTTCGTCGCACTGCCACGCTCGACTTCTCCAGCGGAGTGCCAGCCGAGCTGCTCATCGCCGACCTGCCGCTCTCGTTGCTCGACCACACCGTTCGCGCGCGCGTCGAGAGCACCGGCGGCGCGGTCGTGTTGTCGAACGTGCGCATCGGCCTCTACGCCCCGCCGCGTGGAACCCCCGAGAAGCCGCCCGACCAGAAAGAGCTCGAAGCCACCCACGCGAAGCTCGAGCACACACGCGACCGCATCTCGCAGCTCGAGCACGAGCTTGGCCAGCTGAGCAGCGTCGCCGTGAATCCGCGGCCGTCTGCCGAAGAAGGCAAGCCGCCGTCGCCGTCGCCGATGTTCGCGCGTGCATCGCTCGAGGCCCTGCTGGAAGACTCCTCGCTCAAGCGCGTGGAGACCCTTCGCAGCCTTCGCCTCGACGAGAAGAAGCTGCTCGAGACGCAAGGCCAGCTGAACCGGCGCATCTCGCTCGCCTCGACGGCCACCAACGTTCGGCCCGACGAGCTGAAGAAGTCGGTGACGGTGCAGGTGCTGCCAGGCTCCACGGCGAAGGCCGGCACGCTGGTGCTCGAGTACTTCGTGCTCGGCGCGCGCTGGGCGCCTGCGTACCAGTGCCGCATGACGCGTGACTGTCGCTCGGCCGACCTGCAGCTGCGCGCGATGGTGACTCAGCGCTCGGGCGAAGACTGGCGCGGCGTGAAGCTGAAGCTGTCGACCGCTTCGCCCATGTCGTGGACCGAGCTGCCCGAGCTGTCGGCCATCAAGATTGGGCGCGCCCAGGCTCCGCCGCCGTCGAAGAAGGGCTTCAGGCCTCCGCCGCAGGGCGCAGCGTCGTTGTTCCACGACTTCGACCGCGGCCTCTCTCAGGCGCGCGCTGCGCAGCCCGTGATTCCCACGTGGCACCCGCCCGCCCTCGAGCTCGCGCCGCTCCCTTCGATGCCTGCAGCCGTGATGGTCGGTGGTCCCGGTGCGACGTTCGGTGCGCCGCCGGCACCGGCCGAGATGATGGCCGACTCCGATGACATGGAGCGCGAAGAGGAGGCCGTCGTCGAGCGCCAGCGCGCTGCTCCGGCGAAGAAGATGGCGTCGCGACGTGAAGCGATGCCCCCACCCATGCCGGCCTCGGCACCCTCGCTGTCCGCGATGTCGGCCATGCGGCCGGGCGCTGGTGGAGGGGGCCGGCTGATGGCGAAGGAGTCACGCGCCGACATGGCCTCGAGCCTCGACGACCTGCTCTCGTCGGAAGGTGGCCCAGGCGCCGCGCTCGACGTGGTGCTCTACGCCTCGCTGCGGCTCAGCTCTCCCGCGGAGGGGACGCGCGGACAGCTCACGCCCGTCGACCGCCGCCGAGCCTTCATCGACTCCCTCTCGGCGCTGCACCTGAGCGCGCCCTTCGACGTGCTGTCCGTCGTCGAGTCGGCCGAGCGCATGGGTCACGAGCTGTACAATCTGTCTGCGCCGCAGGGCACCAGCGACGTGCGCGCCGAGGCTGGCTGGTACGACTACGTGTACCCGACGGATGCGACCGTCGACGTGCCGTCCGATGGCACGTGGCACTCGGTTCCCGTCAACACGCGCACCGCGACCGGCGACGTTCGGTACGTGGTGGTGCCGCGCGAAGACCCGCAGGTGTACCGCGTGGCGATGGTGAAGAACCCGCTGCCGTCTCCCCTGCTGCCCGGGCCCGTCGAGGTCTACGTCGCCGGAGAGTACGTGCTGACGACGACGCTGCCCTCGGTGCCGCCGGGTGGAGACTTCAAGCTGTCGCTTGGCGTCGAGCAGGCCGTGAAGGTGGCGCGCAACACGACGTTCTCGGAGGCGCGCTCGGGCGACAAGGTGGTGGCCACGACCGAGCTGCTGCACGACATCGTCATCGACGTCGCCAACAACCTCGACCGTGAGGCGACGTTCGAGGTGCGTGAGCGCATTCCCCAGCCGGCGCCCGAGGCCGAGGTCGTCGTCGACGAAGGGAAAGTCGTGCCCGCCTGGGAGCCGTACACGCAGGAGGAGCGCTCGCACGTCGTGCACGGCGGCCGCCGCTGGGTGGTGACGGTGAAGGCTGGTGGCTCGCAGACGCTCAAGGCGCACTACCGGGTGAAGCTGTACGCGAACAACGAGATCGTCGGCGGCAACCGCCGGGAGGTGTGACGTGAAGGACATCATCGTGAAGGACGCGGTCTCGCTCGACGCGAAGGTGGTGAAGGTCACGCTGCTCGAAGACCGCGCGATGGTGCAGCGCACGGGCACCGTCACGCTCGAGCCCGGTCAGCACAAGCTGCTGGTGAAAGACGTGGCGCCGGTACTGCAGGACCTGTCGCTGCGCGCGCAGGCAAAGGGCGCGAAGGTCGTCGACGCCCGCGTGCGCCGCGCCATCCTCGTCACCAGCGAAGAGAAGCCCGAGCAGGCGAAGGCGCTCGAGAAAGACGTCGACGTGCTCACCGAGAAGGTGAAGCAGCTGTCGGAAGACCGGGCGCTGACGCATCAGCGGCGCATTCGCCTCGAAGAGATTCTCGAGCGTGGCTTCTCGGAGCTGCCCGAAGACGTGTCGTGGGGCCTGTCGGCGCCGCAGTGGAAAGAGAGCCTCGAGGGCCTCTACGAGAAGGTGCGGGCGCTGCGGGAGCGCGCGCTCTCACTCGAGCAGCAGCTTCGTGACGTGACGCGCGACCGCTCGATGCTCGTGGTGCAGCGACAGATGTTCGACCGCCCCGACACGCGCTTCACCTCATGGCTCGAAGCCGACGTGGTGGTGACGGCGAAGACGGCCGTCGAGGTGACGTTCGAGTACACGGTGCCCAACGCGCTCTGGCGACCGATGCACTCGGCGCGGCTGGCTGATGGGAAGCTGACCTTCGAGAGCCGCGCCTGCGTCTGGCAGAACACCGGTGAAGACTGGAACGACGCGAAGCTCGTCTTCTCGACGGCCCGTGCGTCGCTCGGCATCGAACCGCCGCTGCTCGACGACGACCTGCTCACCGCGCAGAAGAAGAACGACAAGGTCGTGGTCGCTGCGCGCGAGGTGGTGGTTCAGAAGGCCAAGGCGGGCGCGAGTGGTGGTGGAGGCGCGCCGGCTCCGACGACGGTGGAGCTGCCCGGCGTGGACGATGGCGGCGAGATTCGCAACCTCGAGGCGAAGGGGCCCTGCACGGTTCCTTCGAACGGAAGGCCTGCGGTGGTGCCGCTGTTCGACTTCGTGGCGACGCCGAAGACGAAGCACGTCTCGTTCCCCGAGCTCGAGCTGCGCGTCTTCCTCACGGCGCTGCAGAAGAACGAGTCACGGTTTCCGGTGCTCGCTGGGCCGGTCGAGCTGCTGCTCCAGAACGGCTTCGTCGGGTGGACGAAGGTGTTGTTCGTGGCCGCAGGCGAAGAGTTCCAGCTCTCGTTCGGCCCCGACGAAGCCCTGCGCGTGGCCCGCGCCGAGCGTGAGAAGGAGGCCGAGTCGCACGTCGACAAGTGGAAGACGATGTCGCAGTCGGTCTGGCTCTACTTCTCGAACGTCGGCGACGAGAAGCGCACCGTCGAGGTGAAGGAGCGCATGCCCGTCTCGGAAATCGAGCAGGTGAAGATCGAGCTCGGCATCAAGCGCACGTCTCCGAAGCCCGACGTCGACAAGAACGGCTTCCTCACGTGGACGCTCGAGCTCGAGCCGCACAGTCAGGCGCAGGTGCGCTTCGCGTACGACGTGTCGACCGCGCCCGGCGTGCAGGGCATGTGACGTCTCAGCGGGGCTCGGGCGCCGTCGACTCGAGCTCCGCCATCGCCTGCTCGAAGCCCTCGAGTGTGTCGAGCAGTGACTCGGGCGTGGCGCCGTCGAGGTTCGGGTTGGGCGCTCGCATCCACTCCAGCACGGCGTCTTCAGTGTCGAACACTCGACGCGCGACGAGCTTCAGCTTCTCGCGTCGCAACCGCAGGTTCGGCAGGCCACACATGCTAACGGCTGCATGGTGTACGAAGCCGCGCATGCGAACGCTCCTCTTTCTGGCTCTTGCGCTCTCTGGCTGTCAGGCCTCGGTGTGGACCGGCACGTGGACGGGCTCGGCGACGTTGAACGACGGCCGCATGCCCACCACCGCGGCAGGCACGCTCACCATCAGCCCCGGCGCGGGAACACCTGCGGCCTTGATGTTCGGCTTCAAGGGCAAGCTGGCAGGCGGCACGAAGGAGTTTTCGTGTCTGCCCGTGCTCTCGTCGGCGAACTCCACGGCGACGACCGCGACCATGGCGACGGGCACGACCTGCAAGATGACGACGGCGCCCGACGACGGCTGCACCTACGACGTCGTCATCAACTCGGGTGAGTTCGCCCTCGCCGGGAACATGCTGTCGGGCTCAGGAAACGGCCGCCTCACGTCCGCGTGCCCGGGCCAGGGCAGCGCCACCTCGGAGTTCGGCTTCACAGTGACGGCGCAGGCCGAGAAGTAGTCGTCACAGCTCGACGAGACCGCGACGCCGCGTCGCTTCAGGCCGCCCGGCATCGACACGCTTCGAGTCGATGGAATCGTTACAGCTCGACGCCGCGCTGATTGAGGCGAACGAGCGACACCCGCCGCTTCGAGTCGATGGAATCGTCACAGCTCGACGCCGCGTTGATTCAGGCGAACGAGCGACACCCGCCGCTTCGAGTCGAAGGAGTCCTCACAGCTCGACGCGCGCCGCTCCAGGGCACGGCGTCGACAAGAACTCGGTCACAGCCGGCCTTGGCGTCGAGACCCGCCGCTTCGAGTCGAGGCAGTCGTCACTCGATCAATCGTCACATCTCGACGAGCTCGACACGACGGTTCTGCGCACGGCCGTCGTCGTTTCGATTGGTCGAGACCGGCGAGATGGATGCGACGCCATGCGGCTTCAGGCGGCTTGGGTCGACCTGGAACTGCTTCACCAGGGCGTCGACCACGGCAGCGGCCCGCGCCTTCGAGAGCGTGAGGTTCGAGTCGAAGTTGCCCACGTTGTCGGTGTGCCCGACGACGTGCAGCTTCAGCTCGGGCTTCTGCTTGAGCAGCGCCGCGACCTCGGTGAGCACGGGCGTCGACTCGGGCTTGAGCGTCGCTTTGCCGGTGTCGAACTGAATGCCGTACAGCGCGAGGTGGCCGTCAGCCGCCAGTCCCTTCGCCATGGCCGCGGCGTCGACCTTCACGAGCCCCGTGTCCATCGGCTTGTGACGAACGATGACGACGTGGTTGTAGTGCTTCGCTGCAGCGCGCACGGCCACCGTGAGGAGATCGCCCGTTGCTGCGTCTTTTCCACGCGCGAGCACGTAGTACTCGTCGGACTGCGGGAGTCCCGGGAACGCCGGGTCGGTGCTGCCGGGACACGCCTTCTCGGCCGCTGCGCACGAGAAGAGCACCTTGAACCCCGCGCCCTCGAGCGCCTCGGCGTAGTTCTTCGACATCTCGAGCGTGGAGCGCTTCGAGCCGCTCGTCGTGTAGCGCACGCGCGTCGCGTAGCCCTCGACCGACTCGACCGACGTTGGCTCCTTCTTCGCGTTGGGCGGGCCCGAGGGGAACGCGACCCGCGAGAAGCCGAGGTCGTCCTGCCCGGCGAACTCGGCGCCGGCGAAGGTGGGCCTGAGCAATGCACCATCGCCGGTGGGCTCTTTGGCGGCGAGCAGCACGGAACACAACGAGAGGGTGAGGAGCATGCGCCGCGATTTACACCTGGGTTCGGCTCACGGCTCTGATTGTTCGGGCTCGCGCTCGTCCGCGTCTTCCTGAATCGAGGTGAGCCACGCGAGCACGTCGGTCAGCTCCTGCTCCGAGAGCGGGTCGAGCACGCCCTTCATCGGGTCATCGGCTTCGGCGCCCCGCTCACCCTTCTTGAACGCGTCGAACTGACGCCGCAGGTAGTCCGGGTACTGGCCGACGAGCAGCGGAGCACGTTTTCCATCGCGGCCCTTCGCGGTGGTGCCGTGGCACTTCGCGCAGGCCTTCCGGTACGTCACCTTCCCTTTGCGCACGTCGCCTTCGACGCGCGGCACGACGAGCACGCGCTCCATCATCAACAGCCGATCGAGCGCGCTGTCGGTGTCTTTGAACTCCGGCACCTTCGTCGGCAGCGAGATGCTCGCGAGGTACGCCGCGACGTCTTTCATGTCGCGCTCCGACAGCTCGCGCGGCTCGGTGTACGGGAACATCGGCAGGTTCTTGCGCTTTCGCTCCTGGAACTGCTTCAGCGAGAAGAGCGTGAAGTCGGGCGGCTGGCCGGCGATGCGCGGATACTCGCCACCCTTTCCTCCTTCGCCGTTCGCGCCGTGACACCCGGCGCACGGGCCGTAGACGTCTTTGCCGTCCTGCACGCTCTGTGCTGCCGCGACCGTCGAAAGCATCACCGAGACAACTGCGCGTCGAAGCATGGCCGCGACTTACGTCTGAAGGACCTCATTTGCCTGTTTGACTTTGCAAGTCACTCGCAACTAGACAGGATCCATCATGGTTCGGTGGTCACGCACGGTGCTCTCCAGTCTCTTCGTGCTGCTCATGCTCGCGTCGGGGCATCTGCTGATGGTGGCAGTGAACGCGCTCGAGCTTCGGTACGCGAAGCCCGACCTGCAGAGCGGCCTCGACGCGCGGCTCTTCAGTGACGTGGCGCTGCGCGAGGAGCTCTCGACGGCCATCACGCGCAGCCGCTCGGAGACGAACCGCGCAGCGCTCACGACCGCGCTCCATCGCCTCGACGCGGGCGAGAAGCTCGAGTTCAAGACCCTGCCAGTCACGCCGTTCCTCGGCTGGGCGACGGTGGGCCTCACGGCGCTCGGGCTGCTGCTCGCGTGGCTCACCTCGCGCCTCAAGGGCGACGCGGCGCAGACCATCGTCGGCGTGTTCGCGGGCAACCTGCTGTGGACGGGCGGCGTGGAGTACGGGCTCACGCTGGCGGCGCGCGGGCTCGGCATCGGCAAGACGTTCGCGGTCGTCGACGGTCAGGTGATGGCGGTGTTCGGCGAGTACGTGCTGCTCAAGCACTCGTGGGGCGCGCTCGGGTTGATCATGGCGTACCTGCTCTTCCTCGAGTCCTCCCGGTGCCCTGCGTTCCTCTTCTTCAGGGAGCGTGCGCCGCTGATGCGCGCCGGGCTCGTGCACGGCCGCATCGACAACTACGGGCCGCGCACGGCGTTTCAGTACGCGACGACGGTGTGGGGCTTCTACCTGCTGTTGTTGTGGGCCTACGACGAGCAGCTCTTCGGCGTGCACGGAATGTTCACGACGGCGGTGCTGGTGCTCTCCATCGCCGGAGCCATCTTCACGCTCTGGCGGCTGCACCAGCACACGGGTTGGGGCCCGGCGATTCGCTACGCCATCGGCGCGATGGTGGTGGTGTGGACGCCGCTCGAGGTGCTCGGCAAGTGGGGCGCGCTGCGGGAGCCGTGGCTGCTGCTCGAGCCCGTGACGGTGGTGCTCTTCTTCGGTGGCCTCGCGCTGGGCACCTGGGCGTTGTGGCGCGCGCAGGGGTCACGGCTGGCGTCGGCGAACGCCGAGAGCTGAGTGGATCGTCGTCGAAGCACACGGCAACCAAGCGCCGGTGCGACCTCTCTTCGTGTGTGCAGCGATGGTGGCGGCTGGCTGTCGACCCGTCGCTGAATGCCCGTCATTGCCTGTGGCGCGCCTCGAGCTCGCGCCACGGCTGTTGAGCGAGACCGGGCTCAACGACCCTGCGACGCGCGCGTACGAGCCTCGATTTCCGCTGTGGAGCGACGGCGCGAACAAGCGCCGGTGGATTCGCCTGCCGCCCGGAACGCGCATCGACACCTCAGACCCCGACGCGTGGCAATTCCCCGTCGGCACGAAGCTGTGGAAGGAGTTCGCGCTCGAGGGCAAGCGCCTCGAGACGCGACTGCTGCTTCGCGCCGAAGACGAGTGGCTCTTCGTCTCGTACGCGTGGAACGAAGCGCAGACCGATGCCGAGCTGTTGCCCGAGGGCGCGAAGGCCGTGCTGGGAACGCGTCACTCGATTCCCGCAGCGACGCAGTGTCAGGGCTGCCACCTCGGAACGGCGTCACGCGTGCTGGGCTTCTCGGGCGTTCAGCTCGAGGGCACCGCGCTGTCGCCGCAGAAGCTGTTCGACGAGGGTTGGCTCACGACGGCGCCACCGTCGTACCAGGTGCCCGGTGACGCGAAGACGCAGACGGCGCTCGGCTACCTGCACGCGAACTGCAGCCACTGTCACAACCAGACGAGACCGCCCGAAGGAGAGATGCGTTGCTGGAACCCCGAACGGCGCTTCGACTTTCAGCTGCGCCTCGCGACGCTGGGCTCGCCGGGCCAGACGAACGCGCTCACCACCATCGGAGCGCCGGGCAACCCATCGTGGCGCGGCGTGCTCGACATCGTCGGCCGCACCTCCGCGCAGGGAGGCATGCCTCCGCTCGCGAAAGACGTCGTCGACACCGAGGGCCTGGCCGCGCTCCGGGCTTTCGTCGAAGCGCGGTGAGCTCGACTCACTCGATGACGATGAACTCGACGCGCCGGTTCTGCTCGCGCCCTTCTGCCGTCGTGTTCGGAGCGATGGGCTTCGACAACCCGAACCCCTGCGCCTCGAGGCGTGCCGGTTCGATGCCCGCCTTCTCGAGGTACGCCTTCACCGCGCGAGCACGCGCAGCCGAGAGCGGCTGGTTGAAGGCGGCTCCACCACGGTCGTCGGTGTGCCCTTCGATGCGCACGACCTTCACCTCGGGGTGTGCCTTCATCACGCTCGCGACCTCGTCGAGCAGCGGGAACGAGCGCGGCTGCAGCTCGGCGCGTGAGGTCTCGAAGTAGACGGTGCCCTTGAGCTCGATGCGCCCGTCTTTCAGCGCGGCGTTCGTCGGCCCAGGAGGCTCCACGGCGGCATCCTCTGCCGGACGAACCAGCGCACAGCCGTTGGCATCTTCACCAGCAGCGTCGGGGCACGCGTCATCTTCGTCAAAGACGCCGTCACCATCGGCATCGGGCGGACCGACAGGCGCGACTGGCGCAACAGGAGCCGGCAGCGTCACCACCTGCGGAACGGGACAGCCATCGGGAGAGCCCGTCACCGCGAGCTCTGGACACCAGTCGACATCGTTGGGCACGCCATCTCCGTCCCAGTCGAGGTCGGGGCACTCGGCAGCGACGTGCGAGCGGCCGCCACACTTCACGCTCGAGAGCCCACCAAACGAGACTCCGACGAGCGCACGGAACGCTGGAGTCCCGGGCGCGTTGCCGAAGCCTGGACCCGCGACGGCGAACACTTCCCAATCACGAATCGCATAGCGCCCGCCCGCGAGCACCTCTGCGCTGAAGGGTTGATTGGTCAGCGGCGCAAACCCACGCACCGAGAGCTCTCCACGCAGCGGCCCGCGAACGCTCGACACGGCCGCGCCCATCAGCACGCGACTGCCGATGGCATCTTCCGGGTTGCTGCTGACGAGCGAGGCCGCCTGGCGCAGGTGCGCTCCTGCTTCGAGCGCGACGCGAACAGGACCGAACGTGCGTCCCGCTCCGACGAGCAGCTGACCCGAGACCGTTGGGTCCTTCGTCAGGCTCTCGACCGAACCGACCGGCAGGCCTGCCATCACCGTGAAGCCGAGGTCGAAGGGAGAGCCGTTGCGCTCCTGCATCACCGCCGCGCGAGCCTGAAGCCACGGCGTGCCCATCGCCGCCGACGCTGGAACGCCCGCGATGATGGTCTCACCGAGCCGCGTGCGCGCCGACTCTCCCGACTGGAAGAGCACCACCGGCAGGTTCGCGCCGACCTCGAGCCATGGGGTGATGGCGTACGCGCCCGAGAGCCACGCCGTGACGCGATGGTCGATGAGCGTCGCCTTGCGCACGCCGTTCTCGAAGTACTGCAGCGGAGCGTTCTGGTAGCCGAACGACGCCGAGAACCGGTAGTCGCGCGCCTGCAGCAGGTCGGCGCCGCCCACGACGAGGCCACCACGCGCGGCCGGGTTCAGCTCGAGCTGCTCGACCTCGAAGGACTGCACCCTGCCCTGCGCCGACGCGACGACGGCCGTGCAGACGATGGCGACCGCCGCCACCGCGCGACGCCGGCGCAGCACCATCAGCACGCCGAGCATCATGAGGAACGCGAGCGGAGACTGCGACGTCGAGCTGCACCCGAGGCCACCACCGAAGTCGATGGCCGCCTTGTCGACCTGCAGCACCTGCGTCGGCGAGCGATAGCTCTCTTCTTCACCCGAGCCCTTGATGCCGATGGAGACGCCGTGCGCTCCGGCCTCGAGGCGCGGAAGGTCGTACGTCCAGTTGCCGTTCTCGTCGGCGGTCGTGCTGCCGACGCGCGTGCCGTCGACGTAGACGTTCACGGTCGCGCCCGGCGTCGCGGTGCCACTCAGCTGCGGGTTGTCGGTGTCGGGCGAAGCGGCAGGCATCACCATGGAGCCGGTCGCGTCCTGCACGTCGAAGGCCCCCGTCGTCGGGTCGCTCTCGTTGCCGCCCGCGTCCTTCGCGGTGACGACGAGCGTGTGCGGGCCCTTCGCCAGAGAGGTGACTGCGGGGCAGCTCCAGGTGCCTTCAGCGCTGACCGGCGTGGTGCAGACCTCGGCGCCGTCGAGCAGCACGCGCACGGTGGTGTTCGCTTCAGCGCGACCCGAGATGACCGGCGTGGTGGTCGTGGTGAGCCCCGATGGGCCGCCGATGATGGGTGCTTCGGGCCTGGTGAGGTCGACGACGAAGCGGTTCATCACCCGAACGCTCTCGTTGCCTGCGGCGTCACTGCTGAGCACCGAGACCGCGTGCGCGCCATCGGCGAGGGTCGACGAGACACAGCTCCAGTGGCCCTGCGCGTCGGCGGTGGTGTTGCACTCGACGTGGCCATCGACCGAGACGATGACGGTGCTGCCGGCCTCGGCAGTTCCACGAAGCGTCGGCGTGCGCTCACGAAGAATCGTGTTGGCCATCGGCGCTTCGATGGTCGGAGCCACCGGCGTCATCGAGTCGACGATGAACGTACGAGGCACCTGCACGCTCTGATTGCCGGCCGCGTCACGTTGCACGACACCCAACTGGACTTCGCCCTGCGGAAGCGGCGACTGCGGCGTACACGCCCACGAACCATCCATCTGAACGACGGCCTCACAGACGACCTGCTCCATGAAGGTGACGGTGATGCGTGCAGCGGGCTCGCCCGTTCCCGTCAGGCGAGGCGTCGCGCTCGAGACGATGGCGCCAGCACCGGGCCCCGCCCAGGCTGGACCTGCCGGCGCCGTCGTGTCGACGACGAAGCGCTGACCGTCGTGCAGCAGCCCTTCGAAGCCGCGCGCGTCGACGACGATGGCATCGAGCGTGTGAGCGCCTTCGCTGAAGGTGACCGGACACGACCACGAGCCGTCCTGCAGGATGAGCGCATCGCACAGCACGAGGTTGCCCTCGCGCACGCGCACGACGTTGCCGGCTTCACTCGGGGGTGCAGCGCCCGAGATGGTGACGAGCGACGAAGAGAGGAACGCGTCCTCCATCGGCAGCGCAATCGTCGGAGCCGGAATCACGTCGCGCACCGAGATGACGAGAATGCGCTCATCGAAGCCCGCGGCGTTGGTGGCGCGCTCGAGCACCGCGAAACGACCGGCGGCCGTGGGAACTCCAGAGACGGTGTCACCCGACAGCGTGAGTCCCGCCGGCAGCATGCCCGCGCTGAAGGACAGCGGAGCCGTGCCCGCCGCACTGAAGGCGAACGTGAAGGGAGAACCTGCGACCACGAACACCTCGAGCAGGTTGGTGATGACCGGGCGCGCACGCGTGGTGATGACGAGCGTCTTCACGTCGGAGCCAGCCAGGTTCGAGGCTCCAAAGACGATGCTCGTGATGCCCTCGGCTGGCGGCGTGCCTGAGAGCGTGCGCGTGTTCTGGTCGAAGTCGAGCCACGCCGGCAGGCTGACGGCCTGCACGGTCATGAACTCGGTTCCGGTGAGGGTCAGTGCGTAGGCGAACGCGTCTCCGACGACCGCGTCGACAGCGAGCGACGAGGTGATGCGTGGCCGCGAGCGCACGGTGAGCTGCAGTGACTTCGTGTCGGAGCCGACGCTGCTGCTCGCGACGAGGCCGATGGTGAAGACACCGTCCTCAGTCGGAGTGCCGCTCAGCACGCCCGTGGCCGTGTCGAACTGCAGCCACGTCGGCAGGCCCGTCACCGAGCGGGTGATGCTTGGCGTCCCAGAGGCCGTGAGCGTGTAGCTGAAGGCGTCGCCCGAGACGGCAGAGGCCGAGAGCGCCGAGGTGATGACCGGCGTCGTGCGCACTGCGATGACGAGCACGCGCGAGTCGACTCCCGCGACGTTCGACGAACGAAGCGTGATGGAGACCTCCCCCTCCGACGTCGGCACGCCCGTGAGCGTGCCCGTCTGCGCATCGAACGACGCCCAGGAGGGCAGATCGATCGCCGCGAACGAGAGCGGGGCGGTGCCGCTGCTCTCCAGCTGGTACTTCAGCGACTGGCCGACGACGGCCGCGAGGGTGAGCGGCGAGGTGATGAGCGGCGCTCTTCGCGAGGTGATGACGAGCGTCTGCTGGTCGACGCCGGAGCCGTTGCTCGCGATGAGGGTGAGGCTGAACACGCCCTCGCCTTCGGGCACTCCCGAGATGATGCCGTTGCGGAAGCTTGCCCACGAAGGCAGCCCAGAGAGCGAGAGGCTCAACGGCGAGGTCCCGTTCGCCGTGAAGCCGTACGAGAAGACCTGACCGACGACGGCATCGGCCGTGAGTGACGAGGTGATGACTGGCGTGGAGCCAACGGTGATGACGAGCGAGCTCGAGGTCGCGCCTGCTGCGTTCGAGGCGTGGAGCGTGACGGTGAACGTGCCGTCGGCGGTCGGCGTTCCGCTGATGACGCCGGTGCCCGAGTCGAAGCTCGCCCACGCGGGGAGTCCGCTGACGGAGCGGGTGACTGGCGCCGTACCGCTCGCGGACAAGGTGTACGAGAACGACTGGGCGACGACGCCCGCTGCAGTGGCTGCCGAGGTGATGGCCGGGCGCGCGCGAACCGTGACGACGAGCGTCTTCGAGTCGGCGCCGACGCTGTTGCTCGCGCCCAGCGAGATGGAGACGACACCGTCGACTGTTGGCGTTCCCGAGAGCACGCCTGCGTTGAACGACGCCCAGGCAGGAAGACTCGTCGCCGAGAGCGTGACTGGCGCCGTGCCGCTCGAGGTGAGCGTGTAGCTGAACGCATCTCCGACGATGGCGTCGACCGCGAGCACCGAGGTGATGACTGGCACCGAGCGCACCGTCAGCACGAGCGTCTGCGAGTCACTCCCAGCGGCGTTCGAGACACCCACTGTGATGGAGGTGGCGCCTTCCGCATCGGGCGTTCCCGAGATGACGCCCGTGCCCGCGTTGAACGACGCCCACGAAGGAAGCCCGCTCGCCGAGAGTGAACGCGGCGCAGTGCCGCTTGCCACCAGCGTGTACGAGAACGGTTGACCGACGACGCCGGAGGCGACGAGTGACGACGTGACGACGGGGCGGGCACGAACCGTGACGACGAGCGTCTTCGAGTCTGAGCCGACGCTATTGCTCGCGCCGAGCGAGATGGAGACGACACCGTCGACTGTTGGCGTTCCCGAGAGCACGCCTGCGTTGAACGACGCCCAGGCAGGAAGACTCGTCGCCGAGAACGTGACTGGCGCCGTGCCGCTCGCGGTGAGCGTGTAGCTGAACGCGTCTCCCACGATGGCGTCGACCGCGAGCACCGAGGTGATGACTGGCACCGAGCGCACCGTCAGCACGAGCGTCTGCGAGTCACTCCCAGCGGCGTTCGAGACACCCACTGTGATGGAGGTGGCGCCTTCCGCATCG
>CALRPN020000044.1:0-94367 GCA_943370055.1 Archangium gephyra | reverse complement strand
TCGGCGGCGGCAACCACTTCTGCGAGATGCAGGTCGACGACGAGCAGCGCGTGTGGGTCATGCTGCACACGGGCAGCCGCGGCTTCGGCTGGAACATCGCCAAGCAGTTCTTCGTCGCGGGCGCCGAGGCGCTGGGGCTCGTCGGTGGGCGTCACGAAGATCACGTCTGGTTCGACGCCGACTCCGCCATGGGCAAGGCGTATTGGAACCTGCACAACATGGCGGCCAACTTCGCCATCGCGAACCGCATCATCATCGGCGAGGCCGTGTGCGAAGCGCTCGAGCACGTCTTCGGCGGCGAGGCGCGCGTCTATTACGAGATCTCGCACAACCTCATTCAGAAGGAGTCGGGCCGCTTCATCGCCCGCAAGGGCGCGACGCGCGCGTTCCCGGCGAAGCACCCTGCGCTGAAGGGCACGGCATGGGAGTCGACCGGCCACCCGATTCTGATTCCCGGCTCGATGGAGACCGGCTCGGCCATTCTCTTCGCCGAGGCTGGCGCGTCTGAATCGCTCTACTCGGTCAACCACGGCGCGGGCCGCCGCCTGTCCCGCAACGCGGCGAAGCGCGAGCTCTCGCAGAAGGACACCGACCTGCGCATGGCGCGATTGGGTGTGCTGCTCAACACCCGCAACACGCCGCTCGACGAATCAGGCCCCTGCTACAAAGACCTCGAGCAGGTGCTGGGCGCGGTCGAGCTCGCCGGCCTCGCGAAGGTGAACCGCCGCCTGCGCCCCGTCGCGTGCATCAAGGGCAACGACTGATCGACCACCTTCACCGTGGCGCGAATCGTGCCGTCACAGGCGATTCGCCCACGGAATGGGGTGTGCGCTGATCTGGGGTGGCGGTACGGCCGGACTCCGCCGACAATGGCCGCATGGGTGGGTTTCCGGCGTCGGTTCAGGCCGCGTACGAGCAGCATCGCAGCGCCGTCTTCCGGCGGTGTCAGACGTTGCTCAAGGATCCCGCCCTCGCCGAAGACGCGACCCAGGACGTCTTCATGAAGCTCGCAGCCAACCAGCACCGGCTGCAGAACCCCCAGGCCCAGCTCGCGTGGTTGCTGCAGACGGCGACCAACCACTGTCTCACCATGATGCGTGGGCGTGGCCGCACCGATTCGCTCGACGCTCGCGCAGAGGGTGATGGAGAAGGGCCGGGAGATCAGGGCCCCTCCGAGCGCCTCACCGGGCAATACGAAGCGCGCGACTTCTCGCGCAAGCTGCTCGAAGAGCTCGGCACGGTCTCGCGTGACATCGCGCTGTCGGTGCTCGCGGGCGAAGAGGAGCGGCAAGACGTCGCCGCCAAGCTCAAGGTGTCGCGCAAGACCGTGACCCGAAAGCTCCAGCGCATCTCGGAGCGCGCCAAACAACTGCTGACCCGAAAGCGCGATGGCTGAGCAGCGCGGTCCGGTTCCAGTGGCGCCGGCGGGCCAGTGTCCGGTGTGCCGCCAGCAATTCCCGATGACGGTACACGTGTGCCCCCGGCACCAGGTGGGCCTGCTCGCCGTGGAGCGGTCGACCGACCCGGTTGGCCACGCCTCCCAGACCCTCGTCGACGACGCCATGCTCGATGACCCGAGCGACTTCGTCACCGACCTCGAACGACGCGCCGTCGAGCTGCTGACGCCCAGCATGCCGACCGAGAAGGCCGCCCGCAGCGTCGACCGCACGGCGCTCGAGCCCGCGTACCAGCCGAAGAGCGCAGCCGAGTCGGGTGCGAGGCTCCGCGAAGTGCAGACGATTCCCGTGGGCGTCGCCGCGGTCGAACCCACGATGCCCGGGCCCACCACGAGCGTCGTCGGCCAGGTGTACGACGGCTACATCACGACCGCGGTGCTCGCCGAAGGTGGCATGGGCGTCGTCTACGAAGCGCAGCACCCGCTGCTCGGCACGCAGGCCGTGGTGAAGGTGCTCAAGAAGCTGCTCAAGGGCGACGCCGTGTCGAAGCGGCGCATGCTGACGGAGGGGCAGACGCTGTCGGCGCTGGTGCACCGCAACGTCGTGCGCGTCTTCGGCTTCGGGCACCTCAGCGACGGGCGGCCGTGGCTGCTCATGGAGCGCCTCGTCGGCGAGAGCCTGTACACGGCCATCAAGGGCAACGGCGCGCTGCCGATCGACGACGCGGCGCCGCTGATGAGCCAGATGGCGGCGGGGCTCGAGGCGACGCACGCGCTGGGGGTGGTGCATCGCGACCTCAAGCCCGACAACATCTTCGTGACGGTGGAGTCGGACGGCGAGCGGCTCATCAAGCTCATCGACTTCGGCATCGCCCGGCCAGACCGCGCGGCCGAACCCGGTGCCCAGGACCTCAAGACGGTCGTCGGTCACTTCGTCGGCACCATCGCGTACGGAGCGCCAGAGCTCTTCCTCGGAGCCCCCTGCTCGAAGGCCACCGACGTCTACGCGCTGGGCTGCGTCTTCTTCGAGCTGCTCACGGGCCGACGGATCTTCCTGCCGCAGGCGCCGCACGAGATCGTGAAGATGCACCTCGAAGACGAGCCCGATCGCGTGCGTTCACTCGCGCCCACCGTGCCGCAGGCCGTCGACGACCTCGTCGCGTCGATGCTGTCGAAGAAGCCGGAAGACCGGCCCACCATCGAGACGGTGAGGGCTGCGCTCAAGCCCGAGCGGCTGTCGGTCGCCGCGCTCGAGCCCGTTCGAAGCTCGACGCCTGGCTGGGTGTGGCCGTTGCTCGTCGGCTTCATCGGTGTGTCGGCCGTGCTGGCGTGGAAGCTCCTCGGAGGATGAGGCCGCTCCTGTTGCTGCTGCTCGCGGTGACCGGGTGCCAGCGCGCCGTGGCCCCGGCCGATGGCGGAGTCGAGGTCACCTCGGCGCGCCCCTTCACGCTCGACCTGCCGGCCCTGCGCGCTGAGCGCACGCTCGGCGACCTGCTGGGCATCAACCTGAAGTACCAGCAGCTGCTCGGCGTGCGGCTGCTCCCGTTCGACGAGACGATGTGCAAGGGCGGCGACGCGGCGCTGCTCGCGGGCGTGAAGCGTTTCGGAGAGACGCTGGCGAACGACCCGAAGAAGACGCTCGCCCAGGTGAAGCACGAGCTCGCCGCGCCGCCCCTGCATCACGCCGCGCTGCTCTGTCAGCCCGAGCTCATCAGGGTGCTCGTGCGCCGTGGCGCGAAGCTCGAGGCCGTCGATGGACAGGGACTGACAGCGCTGCACTGGTCGAGCTGCGAAGCCGCGACAGCCGCCCTCGTCGACCTTCACGCGTCGGTCACCGCGAAGTCGAGCTCGGGCCTGACGCCGCTTCACCTCGCCATCGACAAGGGCAGCGTGGCCGTGCTGCTCGCCCATGGCGCTGATCTCGAGGCGCAAGACGCCTGTGGCAACCGGCCACTGCACGTCGCGAGCTGGTTCGGGCTCTCGTTTCCCGCTCCGGGTGATGGCGGCGACGTTCCTTTCGTCGAGCCGAGGTGGCTGCAGCTGGTCGTGAAAGGCGCCGCTGAGCTGAAGCAGGCCCTCGCGCTGCTGACGGAACGGTTCGACGTCGTGGGTGAGCTGAAGCGCCGCGGCGCCGACGCGAACGCCCACAACGCCGCTGGTCGCGAGCCTCGCGTGCAGTCGAACGGCGGCTGGGACTGAGCGTCAGCCTTCGTCGCTGGTGGTGATGCCGAGCCGGCGCAGCATTCGGTGAACGGACTGTCGCGGCAGGCCTGCGCGCTGGGCAGCCCGCGTCACCACGCCGTTGGCCGCTTTCAGGTGCTCGAGCAGGTACGTCTTCTCGAAGCTCTCGAGCACGCGGTCTTTCGCCTCGTGGTACGGCAACGAGAGCAGCTGCTGCGACATCTCGTTGCGCAGGCGCCCGCCGCTGTTCTCGTCGCCCGCCGTGTCGAGGTTCTTGCCCAGCGCGCGGGCAATGGCGCTCGAGCCGAGGTCGGGGAACGCCGCGAGCCGCTCGAGCACGCTGCGCAGCTCGCGCACGTTGCCCGGCCAGTCGTGTCGCGTGAGCATCTCGACCGTCTCGTCCGACAGCGGCGTTCCACTGCGCGCCTTCGACTCGAAGTGACGCACCAGCTGCGGAATGTCTTCGGGGCGCTCACGCAGGGGCGGCACCCGCACGCGGAAGACAGAGAGGCGGAAGCTGAGGTCTTCGCGGAACCGGCCGGCCTTCACCTCGGCGTCGAGGTCCTTCTGGGTCGAGGCGATGACGCGCACGTCGACCTTCGCCATGCCGCCCTGGCCCGGCCGCTTGAACTCCTTCGTCTCGAGCGCCCGCAACAGCCTCGCCTGCAGCGCGTTCGAGAGGTCGGTCACCTCGTCGAGGTACAGCGTGCCGCCGTCGGCTTCTTCGAGGGCTCCGGGCCGCGCGGTGGGCTTGGCCGAAGAGACGTCGTGACCGAACAGGTCCGACTCCATCAACGCCTCGTTCGACGCGCCGAGGTCGACGACGATGAACGGGCCTTCACGACGTGAGCTGCGGTCGTGAATGGCGCGCGCGAGCACTTCTTTCCCGGTGCCCGCTTCACCCTCGAGCACGATGGGAGACTCCGTCGTCGCGGCGCGCTCGAGCAACGCGAACACGCGGCGCATGACGAGGCTCTTGCCCAGTACGTCGCCGAACTTCTCGTGCACCGACAACGGCCACTGCACCTCGGAGCGCTCGGGCTCGAAGCGCAGCTCGTTGCGGCCCACGGTGAAGCGCGTCTTGTCGGTGAGCCGCGCGTCGAGCACCTGCACGCCTTCGATGAAGACGCCGTTGGTGCTGCGAAGGTCGCGCAAGCGGTAGCCGCCAGGGCCGCCCGAGAGCTCCATGTGCCGGCGAGAGACCGACGGGTCCATCAAGCGCAGCTGGCACGACTCGTCACTGCCGACGACGACGGTCTGCCCTTCGAGCGCGACCTCGGCGCCTTTGTCGGGGCCCTTCACCACCGAGAGCTTCGCGCGCGGAAACCGCGCCACGTCTGCCTGCAGTACTTCCGTCATCTGGTCGAGCGGAGCCATGGACCCCCGAAGGTAGCCCGCCGCGCTCGAACCGTCGCGCTACCAGCGCACGTCCTGGTCTTCGGCGACGCCGGGCAGGTCGGTGAGTCTGTACTCGCGGCCCTCGTGACGCAGCACGCCGCTCCACCGGCCGACGGGTTGCGAGAAGCGGCTGACGACGAGCTTGAGGTCGCGGTGCTCCTGGTGCACGGCGATGGGCTTGAACTCGAGCTCGAGGGCGCCGTCGGTGGTGTGCACGCTCCAGCGGTCGAGCACGTCGGTCTTGTTCCAGGTGAAGCGCGCGCGCCCGACGGGAATCAGCTCGCGGCCCAGCCACACGGCGTTCTCGTTCACGTCGTCGCGCGACTCGTTGAAGCCCTCGACGAGGTTGATGCCGATGGGAGTGCCGTCATCGAGGCGGCCGCAGGCGAAGGCCCAGCGCCAGGCCGTGTGACGCGCGAGCAAACCGAAGGTGCTGTCGAGCCCGCCCACCGCGCCGTCGAGGTTGAACGACTTGCCACCCGCGCGGAGCCTTCCGAAGCCGAGCAGGCCCGCCCACTTCTGGGTGACGTTCACGATGCCGCCGTCGACGGGCGCGATGACGGTGAGGGCCGGAGCCGCGCCAGCCGCGAGCAGGCTCCAGTCGGCCTCGAGTGAACGCCCGCCCACCGGCAGCCCGATGCGCGTCGAGACGTGAAAGCGCTCGTCACCGAAGGGGCGCTTCGCCGAGAACTGCGCGAGCGGGTGACGGAAGGCGACGTCGAGCCCGGGCCCGGGGTGGTCAGACACCTTCACTAGCGGGCGCGGCGGGCCCATGAACGTCGCGTCGGCGAGCACGCGGTTGGTGCCGAGGTCGACGGCCATCGCGAAGGCGTTCGACGAGTAGTTCACGTCGACGACGGCGAAGAAGGTGGCGACCTCTTTGGTGGCGACGAACGCGTAGAGCCACTTCTTGTGCGTGGTGAGGCGCTCCAGCCGGCCGGGGGCGTACGCGCCCTTGAGGTCTTCGAAGCGCACGACCTCGAGGCCGCCCTCCCAGGTGCCGTAGCGGGGCGCGCCTCCAGCGTCGGTGAGCGTCGACGGGCACGACGGGAGCGTGGACATGTCTCGATGGTAAGCACCCGCGGTGGACCCCGCCAGCGCACGCCTCGTCAGACTGACCATGGCGTGACGCGGCTCTCTCTTGCTTCAATGAAGGTCTATGCGCGCTGCCCTGCTCCTCTTCGCCCTCGCTGCTGGAAAGACGGACCCATCTCTCGTGGGAACCTGGCTGCTCGCCGGGCAACCCTTCATGACGCTCGCCGCCAACGGCACGGGCACCATGGAAGACGGGAAGCTGAAGTGGAGCGTCGAAGGGAAGACGCTCGTCATCGCGGACGACGAAGACGGTGTCGACAAGGCCCAGTACCAGGTGAGCGGCGACACGCTGACGCTGACGATGGGTGGCGTGCCGCTGCAGCTCACCCGCGCGGGGAAGGGCGTGAAGGTCGAGAAGGCCGGGAAGCTGTCGAAGGCGATGAACAAGCAGGGCGACGACGCCGACGCCGAGGCGCTCGCTGAAGCGCAGCAGTACCTCGCGCAGCAGCAGGGCCGGGCTGCGCAGGCGCAACCAGCAGCACGAGGCGCGGCTCCCGTGCGCGGTGGCGCGGGGAACGATCAGCTCAGCCAGTTGCTCATGTCGAGCGCGTGGTGCTGGCTGAAATACGCGAGCGGCAACACCTACCAGGAGCGCATCGTCTTCTCGGCCAACGGCACCTGGTCGTCGAACAAGGAGTCCGAAATCTACGGCAGCAACCAGTACGCCGGCACGACCGCACACTCCGTCGGCGCGAGCGGGTCGCAGGGCCAGTGGACGGTGAAGGGCGGTCAGCTGTACCTCTCAGACCCGCCCGAGACGCCGCAGCTGGTGCCGGTGCCGCTGCAAATCACCCAGAACTCCAACGGCGCGCCCATCATCACGGCCGACGGCAAGGAGTACTCGCGCTGTAACTGATGGCTGCCCAATCGGTGGGTTGCCGGCCGCGCGGCCAGCCTTAGCCGTAAGGGCATGAACGCGACTGCCATCGCATCGAACACCCTGCTCCATCGGGCCGGCAATCTCGTGAAGACTGGCCTGCTCCTCGCGGCGCTCAGCGCGCTCGTGCTCGTGCTCGGCCAACGCCTGGGCGGCGCGAACGGGCTCGTCATGGCCGGCGGCCTCGTGCTGGTGATGAACTTCGTGTCGTTCTGGTTCAGCGACCGCATCGCGCTGGCGATGAACGGCGCGAAGGAGCTGCCGCGCTCCGAGCTGCCGTGGCTGCACGCGCTGGTGAACCAGCTCGCCGCGCGCGCCGAACTTCCCGCGCCCAGGCTGTACGTCGTCGCGAGCGAGACGCCGAACGCGTTCGCGACCGGCCGTTCTCCCGAGCACGCCGCCATCGCGGTCACCACGGGGCTGCTCGAGCACCTCGACCGGCGGGAGCTGACCGCTGTGCTCGCGCACGAGCTCGCCCACGTGAAGAACCGCGACACGCTCATCATGACGGTCGCGGCCACGCTCGCCGGCGTCATCACGCACCTCGCGCAGTGGGCCTTCTTCTGGAGCGGCAGTCTGCTGGGAGGCCGCAGCGACGACGGCGACGAGGGTGGCTCGGTGCTCTCGACCCTGGGCGCGGTGCTGGTGGCGCCCATCGCCGCCACGTTGCTGCAGCTCGCGGTGAGCCGTTCGCGCGAGTACGACGCTGACGCCACAGCCGCACAGCTCACGGGCGACCCGATGGCGCTCGCGAACGCGCTGGCCCGGTTGGAGCAGGGCAACCGCGCGCTGCCGCTCCCGAACGCCGCCGCGACCGCGCACCTCTACATCGTCAACCCGCTGAGCGGCGGGCTGCTGGCCTCGCTCTTCTCGACGCACCCGCCGATGGCCGAGCGCATCGAGCGGCTGGTGGCCATGCGCGCGCGCTGAACGAGGAACGCGAAGCCGCCGCCGCTGGGTGCTTCGACTCGGCCGCAGTGGGTGCTGGAAGCACTACGCCTCAGCCCCGTCACGGCTGTCGCTCAGGAGCAGCGTCGGTGTGCCTGGCTTCAGCTGGCGCCTGCTGGCTCGTCGTCGGAACGATGAGGAGCTTCTCGAGCGGTCGGGTCGCGCTCCTGACGTGATGGCGCGCGGCTGGTGGCATGCCGGCCCGCTGAACGGCCTCGACGAGGAGGCGGAGTGTTGGTCTCGACGCGGCCAGCCTCCAGCACGTCAGGGTTGATTCGTGACCGCGCGCTTCGCGAGCGCCTGCGACAGACAGCGCAGCACCTCGGTGTTCGAGAACGGCTTCTGCACGAAGCCGGCGAGGTCCTCTCCGAGGAAGTGCTGCACCGCGTCCTGCTCGGAGTAGCCGCTCATCAGCACCACCGGCAGCGTCGGGTCGAGCTTCTGCAGCTCGTGGAAGGTGGCCGCGCCGTCGAGCTTCGGCATCGAGAGGTCGAGCAGCACCACGTCGGGCCGCTTCATCTGCGCGAGCAGCTCGAGGGCGTGCTGCCCATCGGTCGCTTCGACGACGGCGTAGCCATCGCGCACGAGCAGGCGTCGCAGCGTGGAGCGAACGAGCGGCTCGTCGTCGACCACCAGCACGACCCTTCCCGTGCCCGAGCTCCGCTCCAGGGCCGGCAGCGCCGTCGACGAGCTCGTGCGCGCCTCGACGGCCGGCAGCAGCACCCGCACCGTCGTGCCCTGGCCCGGTGTGCTCGTCACCTTCACGGCGCCACGGTGGCCACGCAGCACGCCGAGCGTCGCCGGCAACCCCAGCCCGCGCCCCGTCGCCCGCGTCGAGAAGTACGGCTCGAACAGCTTCGCCTGCACCTCGCTCGTCATGCCTTCGCCGTCGTCCTTCACGTCGAGGCAGACGTAGCGGCCGGCGGGCAGGTCGGGCGCGAGGTAGGTGGACTGCAGGTAGGCCACGTCAGCGTCGAGGAGCGAGGTGGTGAGCGTGATGACCCCCGGCCTCGGGCCGATGGCCTCGGTCGCGTTGAGCATGAGCGAGAGCAGCACCTGCGAGAGCTGCGCGGTGTCGGCCTTCACGAGCGGAAGGCCCGGCGCGAGCTCGAGGCGCAGCGTGTGGCGCTTGTCGACCGACGCGCGCGCCAGCTCGATGGACGAGGTGATGTGCTCCGAGAGGTCGATGGGCTTCACCACGAAGTGCCCGCGGCCCGAGAACGCGAGCATCTGGCGGCACAGCTCGGCCGCGCGGGTCGCCGCCTTCTCGATGAGCGCCACGCTCTCGGCGGCCTCGGGCGCGCGCCGCAGCTCGTCACGCAGGTTGGTGGTGTTGCCCAGAATGCCGGTGAGCAGGTTGTTGAAGTCGTGCGCGATGCCGCCAGCGAGCACACCCAGCGACTCGAGCTTCTGGGCCTCGTGGAGCCGCTCCTCGGCGCGCTTCAGCTCGTGCTCGCGCCGCTTCTGGCCGCTGATGTCCATCACCACGGCCACCGAGCCCGCGAACCTTCCGTCGGCGTCGAGCAGCGGCGTCGCCGAGTGCATGGTGAACACCTCGGTGCCATCGGGCTTGAGGAACGTCGTCTCGCTCGCGTTGATGGAGTCTCCGCGCTCGCGGTCTCGCATGCGCGTCTCGACGTCGCCCACCTCGGCGCGCTTGACCAGTTCGTCGGGCCGCATGCCGAGCAGTTGCTGTGCGGTGCGGCCCAGCATCGAGGCCATCGCCGGGTTCACGTAGGTCGTCTTCCAATCGGCGTCGACGACCCACACGCCGTTGTTCACCTTCTCGAGCACCGTGTTCATGGTGCGCTCCTGACGAGCGAGCGCGTGCTGCGCGACGAGGCGGTCGGTCACGTCCATCAGCACGCCGGCGATCTCGGGCTCGGCGCTCGGCGACGTCGACGGCAGGGGGAACAGGTTGACGAAGAAGGTGCGGGCGCCGGTGGGCGTGTCGAACGTCTCGACGCTCTCGGTCGTCTGGCCGCTGC
The DNA here is from genome assembly GCA_943370055.1 of Archangium gephyra. Taxonomy (GTDB): domain Bacteria; phylum Myxococcota; class Myxococcia; order Myxococcales; family Myxococcaceae; genus Xiheimicrobium; species Xiheimicrobium gephyra_A. Next base: position 84,484 of record CALRPN020000044.1, on the reverse strand, counting down.
TGGCCACCTGTCGGTTCCGAACCTCGAAGCGCTCAGCCAGCGTCGCGCCGAACAGGTCGCGGTTGTGACGGCCGACGATCAACGACGGCGTGCGGCCCAGATAGCCCGCGTAGGTCTCGTTGCAGAAGCGCAGCATGCCGCTGACCGTCGAGACGAACGCGCCGAGCGGCGCGCGCTGGAAGAAGCGGTCGATGCTCGTCTCGTCGATGAGCGCATGCACCACCACCCACGTCGAGGTGCCGCCTTCGATGCGCTCCACCACCACTGGGCCGACGGGCGTGTCGACGGTGCGGCGATGGCCGTCGGCGAGGCAGCCCGTCACAGCCGCGCGCACCTGCTCGAGCGCGGGTGAGGGCGACGGCAGCCCCGAGAGCAGCTCACCTTCGACACCGCCACGAACCCTCAGGCCTTCCCGCGCAGCAGGGCCGACGGCACGAACGACAGGCCCTGCGCTGGTGACTTCGACGAGCAGCCACATGGATGACGGTCACTCCAAACGAGTCGTTGAGGTCGGTCTACTTCCACGCTTTGACCCGCCGCCGTGAGCGAGCCAGCAATCGTCGACATCTTCACCGACGGCGCCTGCCGCGGGAACCCCGGACCGGGTGGATGGGGTGCGTTGTTGCGTTCGGGCGCTCACGAGAAGGAGTTGTTCGGGGGTGAACCTGACACCACCAACAACCGCATGGAGCTCACGGCCGTCATCCGCGCCCTCGACGCCCTGAAGCGGCCGAGCAAGGTGCGGGTGCACACCGACTCCACCTACGTGCAGCAGGGCATCAAGACCTGGATTCATGGGTGGAAGAAGAACGGGTGGAAGACGAAGTCGAAGGAGCCCGTGAAGAACGCCGACCTCTGGCAGCTGCTCGACGCCGCCTCCGCCCGCCATGACATCGAGTGGCTCTGGGTGAAGGGCCACGCCGGCCACGAAGGCAACGAGCGCGCCGACGCCCTCGCCAACAAAGGCATCGACGATTACAGTCGCCTCCGTTAAAACGGACGAACGGATTTGGCCTCCGCCAAACCAGAACCTCAAGGAACGACCCATGCGCGCGAACTCCATTCTCGACACCATCGGCCGCACGCCGCACGTGCGCATCAACCGCCTCTTCGGCAGCGACCACGAGGTGTGGATGAAGCTCGAGCGGGCGAACCCGGGCGCCAGCATCAAGGACCGCATCGCGCTGTCGATGATCGAAGACGCCGAGAAGCGCGGCATTCTCAAGGCCGACTCCGTCATCATCGAGCCGACGAGCGGCAACACGGGCATCGGCCTCGCGATGGTGTGTGCCGTGAAGGGGTACAAGCTGGTGCTGGTGATGCCCGAGTCGATGTCGCTTGAGCGCCGCCGGGTGATGGCTGCGTACGGCGCGACGTTCGACCTGACGCCGCGAGAGAAGGGCATGAAGGGCGCCATCGCGCGCGCGGCCGAGCTGGCGGCGACGACCCCCAACGCGTGGACGCCGCAGCAGTTCGAGAACGAGGCGAACATCGAGGTGCACCGCCGCACGACGGCGCAGGAGGTGCTCGCCGACTTTCCCGAAGGGCTCGACGCCATCATCACGGGCGTGGGCACGGGCGGGCACATCACGGCGCTGGCCGAGGTGCTCAAGCCGAAGTGGCCGAAGCTGAAGGTGTTCGCGGTCGAGCCGGTGAAGTCGCCGGTCATCTCGGGCGGCGCTCCGAGCCCGCACCCGATTCAGGGCATCGGCGCCGGCTTCATTCCGAAGAACCTGAAGAAGGAGCTGCTCGACGGCGTGATTCAGGTCGAGCACACCGACGCGTACGAGTTCGCGCGCCGGGCCGCGAAGGAAGAGGGCATCTTCATCGGCGTGTCGTCGGGCGCGTCGCTCACCGCGGTGAAGCAGAAGCTGCCCGAGCTGCCCAAGGGCAGCCGCGTGCTCACGTTCTGCTACGACACTGGCGAGCGGTACCTGTCGGTCGACGGCTTCTTGCCGTGACTCGAGTCGGCGAGAAGTGGTGACCACGAGTCTGCGCGGTGAATAGTGTGCGCCACGCTCGCGTCATCGCGCGGGCCGAAACGCACACCATGAACCGCCGACTCCTGCCCCTCCTCGCCGTCTTCACTCTCGTCACCTCGGGCTGCGCGTACCTGCAGCAGTTTCTGCGCACGGCGTTTCAGCAGCCGACGTTCCGGTTCAAGAACCTGGGCCTGACGGACATCTCGCTCGCCGGGCTGAACCTCGACACCATCTGGGAGCTGAACAACCCGAACCAGGTCGGCATCTCGCTCGCGAGCATCGAGTACGCGCTGGCGGTGGAGGACAAGCAGGTCATCGCGGGCGCGCCTCCGCAGGGTCTGCAGATTGCGCCGAACTCGGCGTCTGACCTGCACTTCCCCGCGGCGCTCAAGTTCCAGGACCTCGTGGCGGTGGTCGATACGTTCCTGAACAAGGAGTACGCGAGCTACAACGCCTCGGGCGCCATCGGCGTCAACACGCCCATCGGTATCATTCGGCTGCCGCTCTCGACGCAGGGCCAGTTCGAGGTGCCCAAAGTGCCGCTCATCGCGTTCGGCAACCCGCGCATCACCAACGTGACGTTCGCCGGAGCGACGGTCGAGTTCCCCCTCGCGGTGACGAACCGCAACACGTACGCGCTGCCGGTCTCGGGCGTCACGGGCGGGCTGTCGCTCGCGGGCGCGAACATCGGAACGCTCAGCACGGGCGACCTCGGCAACATGGAAGGCAAGGGCGTGAAGAGCGTCACGCTGCCGCTGACGGTGAACTTCCTCTCGGCGGCGAGCGCGGCGGTGGTGATTGCGCGCGGTGGCAATGCGCAGGTCGCGTTCAACGCGCAGGTGCAGTCGGGCGGGCTCGCGTTGCCGGTGAACGTGAACCAGCTCGTGAACCTCGTGAAGTAGTCGCCGAAATCGAACGGTCGCTGGGCCGTGAGTGGGCGCATGCGCGCTCTGCTCCCGTTGTTGCCCATCGTCTCGTTCTCGTGTGCCCACGTGACGAGAGACGTCGTGCCGGTCGCTGCGACACCAGAGCTGGCGACGGTCGTCTTCGTGCGGCCGGCGCACCTGGTCGGCAGCGCCATCGCTCCGTTCATCATCGACGACCGGCTCGAGGTGCTCGGGAGCGCGCAGAACGGCACGTGGTTCGTCGCGCGACTTCCGGCCGGTGAGCATCAGCTGTGCGCGGCGCCGTCACCTCGACAGGCGGCGAACATGTTCCCGCCTGACACCCGCGCGTCGACGGGGTTCAGCGCGCCCCTCTCGCGGCTGCGGCTGACGCCGGGCTCGGTCACCTTCGTGCGCGTCGACGTCGGCTGGGAGTCGTTCGCAGCGCCACGCGTCGAGCTCGTGCCGTTGCGCGTGGGCTCACTCGCCGAACAGCGAGCGCGAGCGTCGATGGTGCTCGGAGCAGAGGCCAATGCTCAGGACGTCACCGAGGATCAGGTGCTGTTGCGCGCCCGCCTCGACGCGTGTGTCTCGGCCTCGGGTGATGATCTGCGGCTCTCGGCTGTCCACTGATGCATCACCTGCGTTCGCGCGATGGCGAGCGGCACGAGAGGCTTCGCGTGATGAGCGAGGAACAGCCGCGCAGGTCACGCTGACCGCAGGTGCTGTGCGGAGGACCGGTTTCCGGACGAGGAACCGCTCGTTCAACCTCGCGCGAAGACGATGGCCTCGCGCTGCAGCAACCGCGTCTGCGCGAACAACGCCATCGACGTGAGCACCGCACACACCGCCGCGGGAATCAGCACGTCGACTGCAGTCACGGGACTGCCGCGGAACACGCGCGACAGCAGCATGTTCTGCCCCATCGCCGGCACGAGCAGCTGCCACGTCGAGTCCTGCAGCGAGAGGAACATCGACAAGCTCGGCGCGACGGAGACCAGCGACACGATGTAGCTCGTCGTCGCCTGCGCCTCCTTGTGCCCACGCGCGAACAACGCTGCGAGCATCAAGATGGACGAGACGAGCAGACAGAACGGCCCCAGCAGCGCGAGCGTGTACCCCGCCTCGGTGAGCCCGAACTGGAACGCGGCCGACAAGCCCTCGTCGCGCACCAGCTGCCCCGCGATGGAGAAGCTGCCCACCGTGCCCGTCAGCGTCACCAGCGACGCGAGCACCACGGCCATCCACTTGCCCAGCACGAGCGCCCAAGGCGAGACCGGGTTCATGAGCAGCGGCTCGAGCGACCCGCGCTCACGTTCTCCGGCGGTGACGTCGATGGCGATGGCGAGGGCTCCGATGACGGCCGAGACGAGTGCGACGAGCGGCACCATGAAGAGCAGCCGCGCCGCTCCACCACGACTCGCGCCGATGGTGACGACGGTCGTGCGCACCGAGCGCAGCAGCGCCGGGTCGACGCCACGCACGAGGAGCCGCTGAATGCCGACCTCCTGACTCCACCCGTTCACCAGCCGGTCGAGCGTCATCGCCGCGGTCACCGACTGCGCGCGGTTCGTGTCGTGCAGCACCGTCACGTTCACCAGCTTGCCGTGCGCGACGTCGTCTTCGAAGCCATCGGGGATGACGAGCACCGCGTCGTCGAAGCGGCCGGCCTCGATGGACTCACGCACGCCCGATGGAGGCGCCTTCACCACGCGTGCCTGCCGCTCGAGGAAGTTGACCAGCTTCGGTGCCGCCTTCGCGTTGTCGACGAGCACCTCACGCGCTTCGGCCTTCGACTTGAGGTCGCTCATGAACTTCGACACGAGGAGCAACGTCATCGGCCCGCTCACGAGCGCGGTCACCAGCACCACGAGCCACACGCGGCGGTCGCGCACGCCGTCGAGCACTTCCTTCTTCAGCACCGTCAGCAGTTGCCGCACGTCACACTCCCTGTCCGAACGCGAGCTCGACGAAGGCGTCTTCGAGGGAGTCCTTGCCGGTGCGCGCCTTCAGCTCGGCGACCGTGCCCTCGTGCATCGTCTGGCCCTTCGCGACCACCACGACACGCTCACACAGCGCCTCGACCTCCTGCATGACGTGCGAGGAGAACACGAGGCACTTCCCCGACTCCTTGAGCTTCAACAGCATGCGCCGCAGTGCGCGCGCGCTCACCACGTCGAGGCCGTTCGTCGGCTCGTCGAGCAGCACGTGTTTCGGGTCGTGCACCAGCGCGCGCGCGAGCGAGACCTTGAGCTTCTCTCCCGTCGAGAAGCCCTCGGTGCGGCGCTCGAGCAGCGGCTCGAACTCGAGCAGGTTCGCGAGGGAAGAGATGCGTGACTCCAGCTCGGCGCCACCCAGCCCGCGCAGCTCGCCGTAGTAGCGAATGTTCTCTCGCGCGGTGAGGCGCGTGTAGAGCCCACGCGCGTCGGAGAGCACGCCGAGCTCGGCCCGCACGCGCTGCTCGTCGCGCACGACATCGGCCTCGCCCACGCTTGCCGTTCCGGAGTCGGGCTTCACGAGCGTGCTGATCATTCGCAGCGTCGTCGTCTTGCCTGCGCCGTTTGGTCCGAGCAGCGCGGTGATGGCGCCGTCGGGAGCGGTGAAGGACACGCCGCGCACGGCCTGCACGACGGTGCGCTGCGCGCCGCGGCCGGTGATGAAGGTCTTGGTGAGTCCCTCGACGCGAATCATGGCGTGGGTGCCTCGAAGAACGTCGGCGCGGGGATCGTCTCGAGACACCCGGCGTCGAGGCCGTTGGCAGACGCCTTCGTGATGAACGTGTGCACGAGCATCGGCGCGCACCCGATGGAGCTGACGCCGTGCCCCAGCTGCGGCGCGATGAAGTGCGTCGCGTTCGGCAAGGTGCGCGCGACCTCGGCGGCGTGGCGTGGCGGCGTCGCGGGGTCGGCTCCACCCGAGAGAATCAACGTCGGCGCGGTGAACGTCGGCGGGTCGAAGTACGCCTTCGGCACCTCCCGCACCGGCCAGCCTTTGCACGCGCGCTCGTACTCTTCGATGAACGTCGTTCCGGCGCGCGTCGACGCGACGGACGTGCGGTCTGCGTCGGTGATGCGTGGCACGTCTTCGGCGCACAACACCGAGAAGTGCATGCCGGCGTACAGCTTGCCGCCGCCGAGTCCTGAGCCCAGGCCCACCAGCGCCGTCCAGTCACCCGCCGCCGCGCGCTCGATGGCAACCGGGAGCGCCGCTGCGAGCATCGGCCCGTACAGCGGCCCGCGCACCATGCCGACGCGGCGTTTGCGCTCGAGCGTCAGCTCCGTCGGCGTGCCGAAGTACGGGTCGTTCACCCGAATCACGCCAGCATCGGGAGCGAGCACCGCTTCGAGCGCCGACTTCACTCCACCATCGACGCGCGCGAGCACCTGGTCGAGGGCGAGGTCGGTGTCGAACGCGAGCGCGACGGGCAACGGCCTCATCGCCGGAGCCACGCCATCGATGACGACGCTGCGCACGTGCTGAGGGAATTGCCGCGCGTACTCCATGGCCGCGCGCGTGCCGTACGAGGCGCCCCAGAGGTTGACGGTCTCATAGCCAAGCGCCGCGCGCATCGCGTCGAAGTCACGCATGGCGACCCACGTGGCGTACTGCGCGAGGTCGATGCCGGCGTCGGTGAAGCCGTCACGGCACTCCACGAGCAGCGCGGCGTTCTTCTCGTCGTCGGCAGAGTCCTTCAACGGGCGCCGCTTCACGTCGTCGAGACACCCGAGCGGCGCCGATTCTCCCGTGCCGCGCTGGTCGATGAAGACGATGTCGCGCCGCGCTTCGAGCGCCGAGAACAGCGGCATCACCATGCCCGCGACCTCGGTGGCTGACTGGCCCGGGCCGCCTGCGAAGACGAAGACGGGGTCCTTCAACGGGCGAATGCCGGTGGCCGGAACGATGGCCGCGTGAATCGACAGCTTGCGGCCGTTGGGCAGGTCGGGGTTCTCGGGCACCTCGAGAGACAGACAGCGCGCTTCACGCGACACGCCGGGAACGATGCACGGCCTCTGCGGCGGCCCTTGCGGCGTCGGCTTCGGACACCCGGCGAGGAGCAACGCGAACGACAACGAAGCAGCAGCGACTCGCATGGGCGTGGCGAACCCTACACGCCCACTTCGTGAAGTCGATGCGTCTGGCGCGTGGGTCGGTCAATCGCCCGAGGCCGGGGTAGGGTGCGAGGTCATGTTCTCCCGACTGTGGTGGCTCGCGCTCGCGACCGCGGTGCTCTCTGCATGCAACGCGAAGTGCGTCGACTGCTCGACGACCGATGACCCGACTGAATGCCGCAACCTCGCCGATGGTCGCGGCTGCATGAACTCGACGCAGTGTGCGAGCGGGCTGACGTGCTTTCCGAAGAACTCCGATGGCGTCATCGGGCGCTGCCGTCAGTCGTGCCCGAGCAACGGCCAGTGCAACCAGCGCGGAGACACCTCTCGCTTCGTCACCTGCATCGACCTCGGCCCGCCGCACACGCCGTCGTGCATTCCCGGCCCGCGCACCGACACCATCTGGAAGCTGTCCATCGAGTCGCTCACGCTGCCCGCGACCAACCAGGGCCGGTACTGGGACATGTCGCCTTCGGACTCGCCCGACCCCTTCGTGTGCTTCACGTTCAGCACGCAGGTTGGTCAGCAGATCGTCTGCACCACGGAGCAGACCGGCAGCAAGACGTCATGGTCGTCTCCGTTCATGGCCACCATGGCGTGGCCGCTGCTGCAGAACGTGAGCGTGAGCGTGTTCGACAGCGACGACATCGGTAGCTTTCAGCAGTGTGAAGGCGTCTGCCCTGCGCTGGCGAACTGGCCGAAGGAGCTCGCCTACGGCATGGCGTGGGATCTCCGCCCGCAGTGGGATGGTGAGGACCAGACGTTCGTGCTTCGAGACACCGCGGGGCTGGAGCTGAAGTTGCGCCTGCGTCAGACGTACGAGCAGCAGTGAGTTTTGGGGGCAGGGTGATTCGAGTGTCTCGGCAAGTCGTGGTGGTGATGTTGGCGCTGGCGGCCTGTGTTCCTGAGCTGGGCGGCGTGCCGTGCGCGCGTGACGAGAACTGCCCGAACCTGGCGCAGTGTCTGTGTGGCGTGTGTGTCGAGCCCGGCGCCGCGCTTCCTGCGGGGTGTTCGGCTGGTGGCGGGAACGCGGCGGGTGGTTCGGCTGGAGGTCGCGGCGGTGGTGTCGCGAGCGGTGGCGGGACTGCTGGTGGCTCTGTCTCTGGTGGCGGCATGGCATCGGCCGGAGGCGCGGCTGCCGGTGGAAGCGTTGGTGGTGGCGCGGGCGGTGTCGGTGGTGGTGACGCGGGCGGCGTCGGTGGTGGTGACGCGGGCGGCGTCGTTGGTGGCGGTTCGTCGGGTGGCGACGCAGGTGGAACCGCCAGCGGAGGCGGAACCGGCGGCGGACCGGTGACCGGTGGCGGAACAGGGACCGGCGGTGGAACGGTGACCGGCGGTGGAACGGTGACCGGCGGCGGAACAGGGACCGGCGGCGGAACGGTGACCGGTGGCGGAACAGGGACCGGCGGCGGAACAGGGACCGGCGGTGGAACGGTGACCGGAGGCGGAACGGTGACCGGCGGCGGAACGGTGGCCGGAGGCGGAACGGTGACCGGCGGCGGAACGGTGACCGGCGGCGGAACAGGGACCGGCGGAGGCGGAACGGTGAGCGGCGGCGGAAGTGCCGGCGGAACAGCGACTGCGGGCGGCGATGGACAGCTCCTATCCGTGTTGTCCGCCATCGGTGGCAGCAACGGCTCCATGACGGTGACACTCCCGGTTCAGGGCGTTCAGGTCACTGCGCTCAAGCCGGCCGTGGCGGGAGCGGGCCCAGCCGACCAACAGGGGTTCTTCGTTCAAGCCGGCACCGTCGGTCTCTTCGTCGAGCGAGACCTGACCTCGCTGTCGCCTTCACCGCGCATCGGCGATCAGGTCTCGTTCCTGGTCACGCAGGTCACGCGGCTGGGGAATCAGCGCAAGGCGACGGGCATCAATTCGTGGGTCCTGCACGGCAACACGGCGCTCTCGGTCCCGATCCGGCCCCTCGCTGGCGTCGATCTCGCCCAAAGCTCCATTCGCTCTCAGTATGAGAGCACGCTGGTCTCGGTCACGGCTGGCGCCGGGAGCTGGTCCACCGACAGCGGCTATGGCGACGTCTCGTTCCCAGACGCCGGTGTGGCGCTCTCGCTGCGTATGCCGGTGACGCTCAACGACACCGAGGACCTGCGCGCGGGGTGCACGGTGACGGCGACCGCCAGCCCGCTCGTGCTCAACGCGATTCCTCAGGTCTACGTCTGGGACGCAGGCGCGCTCGCCGGCACCAACTGCCCCCCACCCCAGTTCGTCTCGGTCTTCCCTGATGCGGGCACGGCGCTCGTCACCTTCAGCCGGTACATCGAGCCCACAGTGCCGCTTGGCCCCCTCTTCATGCTGAGGGACCTCAACGACGCCGGCGTGCCGATGCCTTTCACCGGCATTGCCTTCCCTCAGCCGATTCGTGAGCGCGTCATGCTCAGCGGCGGGCTGACCGCGGGCGTGGAGTACGAACTCTCGGCCTTCGTTCGCGACACGCGAAATACCCCGATGTCATTGAGCAGCAGGATCTCGTTCGTCGGTGGCGGCTGCCGCGGCGGAGCCCTCGTCATCAGCGCCGTCTCCTTCGGCAGCAACGCGCAGTGGGTCGAGCTGCACAACCGGTCGAGCGCCAGTCTCTCCCTCTCTCAGTACGGGCTGCTTCTGTTCGATCTGGGCGCTCCCTCCTACGAATCGCTCGGGGCCCTGGGCCCCCTCAACCCCGGTCAGTTTCTGCTGATGCGCCTCAGCACGAGTTGGGGTTTCGGGCTGCCGCAGGAAGACACCTATCGCCAGGGCACCTCGCTCAACTCGAGCAGTGGCGGCGTCATGTTGCTCTCGTCTGGATCCAACTCGACCTGCGGGAACTCCTTCGTGCTCGACTCCGTGGCGTGGGGGACGAACTCGTCGAGCGCGTGCTCCGAGACTGCTGGCCTCGGCACCATTTCGAATGGCAACACGTTCGTCGCCCGGCGCGACACCACGCGCGGCTGCCGGGACTCGAACAACAACCTGACCGACTTCCTCCAGACCTCGACGTTCACGCCCCGGAACAAGCAAGCGACGGCGGTCTCCTGTCTGTGCCCTTGAAATCAGGTCGGTGAAGGTCCCCGGGGCCCTCGCGTCAGAGCGCGCATGGCGATGACCCTGGCGCACCCCCGCTTCCCCTCGGCGTCGTTCCGTCGAGGAGGCCCCTCGCGAGAGTCGTTCACCCGGTCCGAGCCAAAGGCTATGGTCCGCCCCGCCTTGGCCACCGACGACATCACGCTCGTTCAACGCGTACGACAGGGAGACCAGCGCGCCTTCAAGCTGCTCGTCGAGCGCTACCAGCGCAAGGTGTACGGCGTCGCGCTCGGCATGGTGAAGGACAAGGAAGAGGCCCGCGACGTCGCGCAGGAAGCCTTCATCAAGGTCTACAAGTACCTCGAGCACTTCAAGGGCGACGCGAGCTTCTACACGTGGCTCTACCGCATCACCGTGAACATCTGCATCGACGTGCTGCGCCGCAAAGGCTCGGCCCGCGGTGACGAACACGTCGAGTTCGACGAGTCGGTGCGCATGGACATCAGCGAGGCCAACATCGGCTCGCTGGGCACCAAGCTGGGGACGAACCCGCAGAAGGCCGCCCTTCGCAAAGAGCTCGCTGACAAGATCACCGCCGCCATCGGGCAGATCCCCGAGGCGCACCGGCAGATCCTGCTGCTCCGCGAGGTCGAGGGCATGAGCTACGAAGATCTCGCCCGCACCCTCGACATTCCCAAGGGTACGGTGATGTCGCGGCTCTTCCACGCGCGGCTCAAGATGCAGAAAATCTTGAGTGGTTACCTGGAGTTGGACGAGGCCAAGGCCGGGGTCGGCAGTGAAGGCTGAGGGGAAATTCGCCAGAGAATATCGGCCGTTCGCTTCCCGTCAGCAGGCATCGAGGTGCTCACCATGAAGAACCCCGCCCGAGAGAAGTTCCTGCCGATGCTGTCGCCCTACGTCGACGGCGAGTTGACGCCCGAAGAGCGCCAGCTGGTCGAGCAGCACCTGCAGAACAGCAAAGAGAGCGCGGCGCAGGTCGCCGACTTTCGCGCTGGCGACGGGCTGATGCGCAACGCCCTCGACATGCAGGCCGATGACGTCGACTGGAAGAAGTTCACCGAAGACGTGATGGGCCGGGTGACGCCCGAGAAGCTGCCGCTGTTCGAGCGCCTCAAGCTGACCTTCAGCGAGATGTTCCTCTACCAGCGTGGCCCGATGGTGGCCGGCCTGGTGGGCGCTGCGGCGGCGGTGGCCATCGCGATTCCGCTCACCATGTCGCTCGTGGGCCAGGCGCCCGAGGGCTATGGCGCGGGTCGCGTCGAAGTGCAGACCGTCTCGGTCGACACCGAAGCCACCGTGAAGCCCGTCGTGTACGAGACCGAGAGCGGCGACGCCGTCATCTGGGTCGTCGACGCGCCCGAGAAGAAGGACGGCGGCCGCAAGAAGGGTGGCGGCAACGATGAAGAAGATGTCGCGCCTCCGACCGAAGAGCTGAAGAAGCAGGACCTGTGAGTGCCATGACGACTCTGCTCCGCCGCCAGCTGCTCTTCGCCGTGCTCGTGTTCGCGCCGCTCGCGTTCGCCGACGGTGCCGTGGCGGTGCAGGCCGATGTGGTGTTCGCCTCGACGACGGCCGGCAAGGTCGACCCCTCGCTGGTGAAGATGCAGCAGACGCTCAGCGCGAAGACGAAGTACCTCACGCTCGAGAAGCGCTCGTCCCAGAAGCTCTCGCTCGACGCGAAGGGCGCGACGGTGGCGCTGCCCAACGGCAAGTCGGCGCTGCTCACGCTCGAAGGCCTGAAGGAAGGCGTGGCGACGCTGCGCGTGAAGCTGCCTCCGACCGACGCGACGTATTCGCTCGCGAAGGAGAAGTCGTTCTACCTTCAGGGCGGCGAGCACGAAGGCGGCGACCTGTGGCTGGTGCTCTCGCAGCCGAAGTAGCTCACGAGAACAGCTCGAGCAGGTCGTCCTTCGAGAGCGCGCCTGCCGCCTGCGCGTCACCGAGCGCCGCTTCGAACAACGCCCGCTTCTTCTCCTGCAGCGTGAGGATTCGCTCTTCCACCGTGCCTTGAGACACGAGCCGGTAGACGAGCACCGGTTTGTCCTGCCCGATGCGGTGCGCGCGGTCGGCGGCCTGCGCTTCGACGGCCGGGTTCCACCACGGGTCGACGAGGAAGACGTGATCAGCCGCGGTGAGCGTCAAGCCCGTGCCGCCGGCCTTCAGCGAGATGAGCATCACGGGAGGCCCGCTCTCGCTCTGGAACTCGTTCACGACGTCGCCACGGTTCGGCGTCGAGCCGTCGAGGCGTGAGAACCGAATGCCTGCCGCGGTGAGCTCGGGCTCGATGAGGTCGAGCAGCGAGGTCCACTGCGAGAACACGAGCGCCTTGTGTCCATCGGCGACCGCGGTCACCAGCGCATCGACGAGCGACTGCACCTTCGACGACGTCTTCGCGTGCTGGCCCGGAATGAGCGCGGGGTGACACGCGGCCTGACGCAACCGCAGCAACGCCTCGAGCGCCTTCAGCACGCTGCCGCCCTGACCGAGCAGCCGCACGACTTCATCTTTCGTGGCGGCGTAGATGGCGTCGTAGGTCGCGCGCTCGCGTTCATCGAGCGTCACCGTGCGCACGACCTCGGTGCGCGGAGGCAGGTCTTTCGCGACGTCTTTCTTCAGGCGCCGCAGCACGAAGGGCTTGAGCCGTTTGCGCAGCTCCATCATCGCGTCTTGCCGGCCGTCGGCGATGGGCTTGGCGAGCTTCTCGTCGAAGTCGCGTCGGCCACCCAGCAGGCCCTGATTCGTGAAGTGCATCAGGCTCCAGAGCTCGTCGAGGCGGTTCTCGACGGGGGTGCCTGACAGCGCGAGACGGAATGGAGACTTCAACGCGAACGCCGCCCTCGCGGCCTGGCTCTCGGGGTTCTTGATGGCCTGCGCTTCGTCGAGCACCACGGCGTTCCACTCGCGCGCCGAGAGCTGGCCGAGGTCGAGCCGCAGAATCGCGTACGTCGTCACCGTCACGTCGGCGTCGTCGAGCGTGCGGTTGGGCCCGTGGTAGGCGTTGACGGTCAGCGACGGACGGAAGCGCTTCAGCTCGGAGAGCCAGTTCGGCAGCACGCTCGTCGGGCACACCACGAGCGACTTCTTCCCCAGCACGCACACCGTCTGCAGCGTCTTGCCGAGACCCATGTCGTCGGCGAGCACGCCACCAAGGCCCGCGCGCTGGAGGAACTGCAGCCACGCCACGCCCTGCACCTGGTACGGCCGCAACGTCGCGGTCATGTCAGCCGGGAGTCGCGGCTCTGGCAACGACTCGAACCCTTCCGCCAGCGGACGCAGTGCCTCCAGCCCGAGCGGCTTTGGCTGGTCGAGTGAGTCGCACAGCTCCGCCAGGCCGGGGAGCGCGTGATTCGCCAGCGAGCCGTTCTCCTGCTTCGCCGCCAGCAGCGCCGCGATGCGTGCGCCCTGTGACTCGAGCAGCTCCATCGGCAGCTGCGCCCAGCCACCTCCTTCGATGGGCACCAGGCCGTAGCCCTCTTCCCATGCGCGCAGCACGGCCGCGCCGTCGACCGTCTTCGGCATGTCGCTGGTGCCGCCCTGCAGCTCGAACTCGAACGAGAAGGCGACGTTGGGCACGCCACCGGCCGAGCGGTCGTCGAGCTTCAGCTTCGGGATGAGGCGAATGTCCGGACTCAGCTTGCGGGCCGCGTCTCCGCTCAAACCGCCGCGCCACTTGCGCAGCGAATCGGCGAAGCGCACCGACTCGGGTCCATTCACCGTCGTGCGCCGGCCGGGCAGCAGGTTCAACGTGTCGCGCAGGTGATGAATGAGGCGCTGCTCCTGGGCCTCGTCGCGAATCGGCACCGCGCCGCGCAGGTAGACCATGCGCCCGTTGTCGATGCGGACCGACGGTGGAGCGCCATACACGAGCGTCGGCAACACCGAGAGTCCCTGCTCGAGCTGATTCACCTCGAGCACGATGCGCGGCTCGAGCTTCTGGTCGATGCGCGGCAAACGGGAGCTGCTGACCTCGACGGGGAACCGCCGCGCCAGCTCGGGCACCACCTGCGCGCTCACTTCACCAGCCTGCGACGCCGGGAACGTGCGCACCACCGGCAGCTTCTCGAGCCACGGCCCGGTGAACGACGTCTCGGCGAGCCGGAACAAGGTGTCACCCGCGACGACGACGCCAGCCGAGAGCACTTCAGTGACACGCGCGTCTCTCGCGACCGTCACCACGATGTTCTCGTTCTCGTCACGCACCGTCACCCGCGGGAGCAGATGCTCGGGCGCAATCGCCACGGGCCGGCCGTCGAGCAGCACGGTTCGACACGGCTGCAGCACGCCGAGCAGCGCCTCCACCCGCTCCGGTGGCATCGCGAGGCGGGTCTTCTTTTCGAGCAGGCGGTCGGCCTGCAGGTCGTGCTGCTCCACCTGCAGTTGCTTCGCCATCGCCGGGTTCGCGAGCACGGCGGCGAGGGAGTCGAGCGGCGTCTCCACACCTTCCGGCGTCACCACGGCGCGCTGCACCTGCACGCCGTTCTCGACGCGCACGACGCGATACACGACGCGCGCGTAGCGGGTCTCGACTGAGGCCAGCGCGACCCCGGACTCGGCTGCTTCTTTCAGGGTGATGGCCGCAGCGACCGAGTGCTCGCACGGGTCGATGGAGGCGGGGCAGTTGCACTCCCACGCGCTGTCCTTCGGGTAGAGCACCACCGTCCACGGTACGGGGCGGCCGTTCGCCTTCACGCGCAGCACGACTTCTTTCCCGTCGGTCGACTCCTGCACCACGGCCCCGGCCCGCGCGAGCTTCACGCCGTTCGACCAGATGCCTGGCTTCGCTTCTGCGCGCACTGCCTCGAGCAACGTCACCGCATCCGACATGGGTCGGCCTCTACCTGAGTAATGCGAGACACGATCCCGTGAAATCGACTGGGACCCGTCGCGTTGACGTGCCGGTGTGTGGTTGAAATGGTGATCGCTGGCCGGACCTGACGTGACCATGAACCTTCGAACGCTGCTCCTCGTCGTCACCATCTCCGCGTGCGGGCGCACCGAACTGCTCGAGGCGCCTCCTGTTCCCGACATCGTGGAGTCGTCGACCAACGTGAACATCGCGCCCGATGGGTGTCGCGTCACGGGCACCGACTCGTACCCGCTGGAGCCTTTCAAGCGGCAGCCCATCGACGTGCTCTTCGTCGTCGACGACTCGTGCTCGATGGAAGACGACCAATCGGCGCTCGCGGCGAACTTCGAGTCGTTCTTCGGCTCGTTCAGGTCGAACCAGGTCGACTTCCGCATCGCGGCCGTCACCACCGACATGGATGACGACAAGAAGCAGGGCCGCTTCGTCGGGCCCATCATCACCGACAAGACCGCCGACGCTGCAGCGTCGTTCTCGTCACTGGTGAGCGTTGGCAGTGAAGGCAGCGCTCAGGAGCGTGCCCTCGCCGCCGCCCGCGCCGCGTTGTCCGAGCCGTTGCTCAGCTCGACGAACAAGAACTTCCTGCGGCCCAACGCCGACTTCGCGCTCATCACGCTCGGTGACGAAGACGACCAGTCGTCGTTTCCGCTCGCTGACTTCGTGAGCTTCGTGAAGGGGCTGAAGACCGAGAACCAGCGCACTTCGGTGACCAGCATCGTGGGCCTCGACGGCTGCCTGTTTCCGGGGCTGGTGCGTGGGTGGCGGTTGGCGACGTTGCCGACCAGCTTCGGCCAGGACGGCACGCTCGCGCTCTGCACCACCGACTACGTGAACATTCTTCGCACCACGGCCGGCCGCCTCGTGAACCAGCGCTGCATCGTCGGCCTCAAGCAGCCCATCGACAAGACGCGGCGGGTGCGGGTGACGGTGAATGGCCAGCCGAGCACCTTCCGCAGCACGCCGCCCGACACCACGTACCCGCAGGGCAGCATCGAGCTCGATGTCTGCCCGACGACGGGTGGCACGGTGAACATCGGCTACGACGAGTGCTGGCGCTGATTTCGGTGCGCTGACGCCCGCGGGGCGACAATGAAGGGCCATGTTCGAAGGTTTCGCGAACGTGTGGACGCCGGTGACGCTCGCGCGCCGGCTCAAGGCCAACAAGCCGCTGCCCGTGGTGCTCGCTGGAGAGAAGCTCGTCTTCTTTCGCGGCCGTGACGGCGTCGCCGGAGCGCTCATCGACCGGTGCCCGCATCGCGGTGTGGCGCTCTCGCTCGGCACGGTGAAAGACGGCTGCCTCGAGTGCCCGTTTCACGCGTGGCAGAGTTCGACCCGAGCGGCGCGTGCACGACGGTTCCGCTGAACCCTGACGCGAAGCGCGACCGGCTGTTCGCGATGTCGCTGCCCACGCGCGAGCTCGGCGGCATTCTGTGGGTGTTCACGGCGCCGGTGAAGGAGGCTCCGCACGAGCCGGTGGTGCCCGAGACGCTGACGCGAACCGACCTGTCGCGCACGTACCTCGAGCTCGAGTGGAACGCGCATTGGTCTCGCGCGATGGAGAACATGCTCGATTCTCCGCACGTGCCCTTTCTGCACCAGCGCACCATCGGGCGGTTCGTGCGGCCGTACCTGAAGCCCGACTCGCGCATGGAGATCGGCTGGGAGCCCACCGACTTCGGCGCGAAGCTCACCTCGGTCATCGATGGCGACTCGCGCCGTGACGCCGGCTTCCTCGAGTTCTACCGGCCGAACATGATGGTGTTGACGATTCCCGTGCCCAAGCAGACGTTCCGCATGCACTCGCTCTGCATTCCTGCCGAGCCGAACCGCGTGCGCATGCTCATCGTCGGCTCGCGCAGCTTCGCGACGCTGCCGTTGCTGAACCCGTTCTTCAACTGGAGCAACCGTCGCATCGCCGAGGAAGACCGCGCAGTCGTCGAGTCGTCGTTTCCCGTCGAGGTGCCGCCACCGGCGGAAGAGCGCTCGGTGCGCACGGACCGCGCGACGCTGCAGTTCCGCAAGTACTACTACGACGTGCTCAAGCCGTCGGTGGCGACCGAGCCCGCGCGCGCATTGCTGAGCGCGGTTGCAGCGAACGACTGATTCTCCAGTTCGACTCCCGCCTCCGCGAGCCACATTCGCCGTGGCACGGGTCGGCAGTCACTGAAGGAGCCACGCTCATCAGGCTCGCTTCGGCTTCGTCTCACGGGTTCTCCAGTTCGACTCCCGCCTCCGCGAGCCACATTCGCCGTGGCCAGGTGGGCGGCTCGCTCCGGCTTCGTCTCACGGGTTTCTCCCAGTTCGACTCCCGCCTCCGCGAGCCACATTCGCCGTGGCCAGGTGGGCGGCTCGCTCCGGCTACTCCATCATCTTCTGCATCGACGCTTCCGAGCGCTGCAGGCCCACCGTCGCGAGCACCGACCGCGCTGACGGGTTCTTCGCGAGCACCCCATCGACCGCCGCCCGGGGAAACGCGACGACCTCGAGGTCCGTCACCGCCGTCACCGTCGCCTGCCGTTTCGCGCCCGACAACATCGCCTGCTCGCCGAAGAACTGACCCGCCGTCAGCGTGCCCACGTGCTTCTCAGTGCCGAAGTCGTCGAGCGTCACCTTCGCTTCACCCTTTGCAAGCACGTACAGCACGTCACCGGTCTCGCCTTCCCGGCACAGCACGTGTCCTGCGGCGAACTTCAGCCGCCCCGAGCGCGCGAGCAGCTCCTTGCGCCCTTCGGCGTCGAGCGCTTCGAAGAGCTTCGAGGCCTTCGCGAGTGTCGAAGTGTCGAGGTCGAACATGGGTCACGCGGTCTGAACGGGGCCGTGGTCGTCGCAGTGTGGCCCGTGCGGGTGATGCAGGTGCCCGTTGACGAGGTAGTCGACGTGGTCTCCGTGCGGAACGGCTTCGTGACCGCAGCCGGCCTGATGCTGGTGCGCGGCTTCGTGGGCACCGCAGGCATGCGAGGGCGTGCACGTCGCGGGGTTCGCCGCTCCAACGGTCAGCACGCACTCGTCGGTGTGCCCCTCATGCGAGTGATGCAGGTGACCGTCATGGGCGTAGTCGACATGGTCTCCATGCCGAATGCCGGTGTGCCCACAACCAGGGCCGTGAACGTGGTCGTGCGCGCCGTGCGTGTGATGGCTCATGCGAGGCTCCGTTGCGAGAGGAGCCCGAACTCTAGGTGGCGCGCCCGCTGCGAGTCACTCCTTGAGCTTCGCCTTCAGCGTGTTGAGCGCGATGCCGAGTGACTTCGCGGCGTGGGTCTTGTTCCCACCGTGTGCGTCGACCGCGGCCTGAACTTCCTGCGGCGTGAGGTCGGCCGGCCGTTTGCGAACGACGAGTTTGGGGACCACCGAGGTCGGGCCAGGCTCCACCTCGCCGAGCACCTGTGACTGCGCCTCGAGGTGTTCGTTCAACGCGTCGACGCCGATGACGAGCCGCTCGGTGTCGAGCCCACGCGCCTGTCGCGCCGCCGCGAGCCGGTTGGCCGTCACCTCGATGACGCGACGAAGCTCCCGCACGTTGCCGGGCCACGAGCGCGTCTGCAGCAGCGCCAGCGCCTCGGGCGTCACCTCGGCGTCGACGGTGCGCTCCTGGCGAAGCTCGGCGAGGAACTGCTGCACGAGCGAGGGAAGGTCGTCTCTTCGTTCGTCGAGCGAGGGCATCGTGAGCGGGTCGCCCAGCAAGCGCTCCACGAGGTCGCGACGCAGGCCGGTCTGACGCAGCGGCGTCTTCGAGGCCGAGATGAGGCGGAAACGTGGCGGCGGTGGTCTCGCATCGGGAGCGGCCCCGAGCGGCGCGAACACGCCCGTACCCTCGAGGACGTCGATGAGAAAGTCCTGCGCTTCTCTCGGCAGCGACTCCACCTCGTCGAGAAACAGCGTGCCGTGGTCGGCCGCGAAGAGCTTGCCCACGCGGTCGGTGAGCGCTCCGGTGTACGAGCCCTTCACGTGGCCGAGCAGCTCGCTCTGCAGCGCCGAGTGCTCGCGCGGAAGCCGCCCGCAGTTGACGAGAATGAACGGGCCTTCGCGGCCAGACAGCTCGTGAATGCGCCGTGCGGTGAAGGTCTTGCCCGTGCCCGAGGGACCAAACAGCACCACCGGCAGCGTGTGATGCGCGAGCTCCTGCACTCTGGCTTCGAGCGCCTTCGCCGCAGCGGAACGAGCCGTCGAGCGGCTCTCTGTCGCAGAACCCGCCGGCGCGTTCTCGAGCAGCACCAGCCGCGTGCGCTCCGTGCCCAGCCACAGCTCGTCGCCCACCGACAACACCACCGGCGTCGGGCCCTTCACCTCGAGCATCGCGTCGGGGCGGTCCTTCGGGTTGCGGACGGTGCCGTTGCTCGACGAGAGATCGCGAAACACCCAGCGCAGGCTCGAGTCGCACCAGAGCCGGCCGTGCTGCCGGGAGACCGCGTCGTCGTTCAGCACCACGCTCGAGTCGCTGCTGCGCCCGAAGACGTACTCGACGTCGGGGTAGAGCGGCAGCACGAGCGGCGGCTGGCCTTTGCGCTCGATTCGCACGGCGCGAATCCTCGGCGCCTCGGCGCTCTCCTTCGTCGGGACCTTCAGCACGCGGGTGATGCTCCGGCTCGTCATGGTCACCTCGATGGCTGTCATGTGCTGGCTCCCGTCAGCTTGTCAAAACTGACTGGCAACGCGCGTTTGCCAGTCAATCCAGAAAGGTCCTGTCGAGACATCTCAAGGGCTTCCCAGACCGGTAGGAGCCATGAGCGAAGGTCGTGCCGCTCGCTCTGGCAGGTGGACCAACAGGGTGGCGATGAGGGAAGAGGGCAGTCGCACCATGAGTCAGCGCTCCAACCGTGCCGTGCAGTGGCTCGACCTCGCCCTGTTGCTTGGCGCGCTCACCATCATCGGCGTGCTCGTCTCGTGGTGGGGCGTCTTCAGCCGGCGGCTCATCGACGAGAACCACGAGCTGCAGACGAAGGTCTCGGGCATCGACCCGGAGCAGGCGCTCGCCCGGGCCAACCGGCTGCGCCTCATGATCGTCGGTGAATCGGCAGTGCTCGCGACGATGCTGGCCGCGCTCGTGCTGGGTCTCTGGCTCGTCGGGCGCGAGCGCCAACGCCGCAATCAGCAGATGGCGCGGCTGCTCCAGTTCACGGGCCACGAGTTCAAGACGCCGGTCGCCGGCATTCGTGCGCTGCTCGAGGCGATGAGGGCGGGCCGTATTCCGGCCGACTCGCAGCCGCGCCTGCTCGCGCACGGGCTCGAGGCCTGTGACTCGCTCGAGCACCTCACCGATTCGATGCTGGTGCTGCAGCGCAGCCGCGCGGTCGACCCGAAGTCGCTCGGGCAGGAAGACGCGATGAGCCTCGTGTTGAGCATCGTCGACCACCGCCGCGCCGCGCACGTCGGAGAAGAAGTGAAGCTGGGTGAGCTCGAGAGCTGTCTCGTGCGCGCCGACCGAGACGCCGTGCGCGTGGTGCTCGAGAACCTGCTCGACAACGCGCGGAAGTACGGCGGCGCGAAGACGACGGTGTCGAGCGCGTTGGATGGGAGCCGCGTGCGCATCTCGGTCGCAGACGCAGGCCGTGGGTTTCCGCCGCAAGACGCCGAGCGGTTGTTCGAGCTCTCGCGCGCGGGCTCTGGCGAAGGCGTCACGCACGGCAGCGGGCTGGGCCTGCACCTCTCACGGCAGCTCGCGCGGCAGATGGGCGGAGACCTGGTCGCCGAGAGCGAAGGCCCGGGGCGTGGGGCAGCCTTTCATCTGTGGCTCGAGCGGGTTCCGGAGGCGCGGTCATGAGCGTTCCAGCGTTGTTGGTCGAAGACGATGCGTTGCTCGCCGAGATGGTGGCGCTCAACCTGTCTCACATGGGGCTCGAGGTGCGGCGGGCGGGCACCTTCAGCGAGGGGCGCGACGCGTTGCTGTCGGGCGCGTATCAGCTCGCGATTCTCGACGTGATGCTGCCCGGGGGCGACGGCTTCGAGCTCGCCCGCATGGCACGCAAGGCCGGCCTCGAGCTGCCCATCATGATGTTGACGGCGCGTGACGACGTCTCGGCGAAGGTGCACGGGCTCGACTGCGGCGCCGACGACTACGTGACGAAGCCGTTCAACACCGAAGAGCTGCTCGCGCGCGTGCGGGCACTCATGCGGCGCAAGTCGGTCGCGGGCAAGGAGCCGGGCGCATCGAATCGGGTCGACCTCGCGCCCTGGTGGCTCGACGTCGAGACGGGCATCGCGCACACGTCGGAAGGCGAGACGCTGCTCACCGACAAGGAGCGCAAGGTGATGCAGCTCTTCCTCTCGAAGGAGGGCCAGGTGCTCTCGCGCAACGACATTCTCGACGCCGCGTGGGGCGAAGGTGAGTTCCCAACCGACCGCACCGTCGACAACTTCATCGTGCGGCTGCGACGCCTGTTCGAGAAAGAGACCGACAACCCGCGGCGCTTCGTCACCGTGCGCGCGCGTGGCTACCTGTTCCGTCGCGACCCTCCCTGACTCTGGTACGCAGCGTCGCCATGACGACGCTCTTCAAGTGGAGTCCGCTGTTCCTCGCGCTCTCGTGCGTGACGCCGCCAGCCCCGAAGCCTGAACCCGTCGCGCCGAAGCCGCCTGTGCTGCTCCCCGAGGAGAAGCACCTCACCGAGCTGCGCCAGCTCACCTTCGGAGGCGAGAACGCCGAGGCCTACTGGCGCTTCGACGGCACCGGCTTCTCGTTGCAGGCGCGCGGCGTGAACGACGGCTGCGACCGCATTCAGGTGATGAACGCGTTCCAGATGAACCACGGCTCCACAGGCTCGTGGCTGGTGCCGATGGGAACGCCCGAGGTGAAGCAGCTCTCGAGCGGCAACGGCGCGACGACCTGCGCGCATTGGATGCCCGACAACACCGTCATCTACGCGTCGACGCACCTCGGCGGCGCCGCGTGCCCACCGAAGCCCGACATGTCGCTCGGCTACGTCTGGGCGCTGTACGACAGCTACGACCTCTTCAAGGCCTCCACCGCGACGCTGCCGGTGAAAGACGAGACGCTCACGCGGCTCACCGACACGAAGGGCTACGACGCCGAAGCGACCGTCTGCGCGAAGGACGGCAGCATCGTCTTCACCAGTGTGCGTGACGGCGACCTCGAGCTGTACCGCATGGACGCCGATGGAAAGAACGTGAAGCGGCTCACCTTCACGCCCGGCTACGACGGCGGCGCGTTCTTCAACAAAGACTGCACGAAGCTGGTGTGGCGCGCGTCGCGGCCGAAGCCGGGCAAGGAGCTCGAGGACTACCAGGCGCTGCTCGCCAAGGGCCTCGTGAGACCCTCGAAGCTCGAGCTGTACGTGGGCAACGCCGACGGCTCCGACGTTCGGCAGGTGACGTACTTGAACGCGGCGTCGTTCGCGCCGTTCTGGTTCCCGAATCGCGAGCGCCTCATCTTCTCGTCGAACGCGGGCGATCCCAGAGGCCGGGAGTTCGATCTCTGGGCCGTCGACGCCGATGGCACCAACCTCGAGCGCATCACGTACACGAAGGGCTTCGACGGCTTCCCGATGTTCTCGCCCGATGGAAAGTGGCTCGCGTTCTCGTCGAATCGCATGACGGAGGAGGGGAAGAACGACACCAACCTCTTCCTCGCGTCGTGGCTCGAAGGAACCGTGCAGTCGACGCCCGGTGCGGCTGAGCGAGTGCGTGACGACGCGACGTGGCTGTCGGCTCCCGAGCGTCAAGGCCGTGGGCTCGGCTCGAAGGGGCTCGAGGCCGCAGGCGCGTTCGTTCAGGAGCGGTTCTCCACACTCGGCCTCACCGGCGCTGCGCCCGATGGAACGTACCGTCACGTGTTCGAAGTGCCGACGAAGGTGACGCGTGGCGCGAAGACGTCGCTGCGCATCGCGGGCAAGCCGGTGGTCGACGACGACTTCACGCCGCTGGGCGTGAGCGCGCAGGGGAAAGTGGAGGGTCCACTCGTGCTCGCGGGCTACGGCCTCGAAGACGCCGAGCTGGGCATCGACGACTTCAAGGGCCTCGACGTGAAGAACAAGGTGGTGGTGGTTCGCCGCTTCGCGCCCGAGCACCCGAAGCTGACGACGCCCGAGGCGCAGCGCAAAGCCGGAGACCTGCGCAAGAAGGTGTTCCTCGCGAAGTCGAAGGGCGCGAAGGCGGTGATCGTCGTCGACGCTCCAGTGCTGGCGAAGACGGATGGAAAAGCAGAGCCCGTGCAGGAAGCGCCGCTGCCCTCGTTGCGGCTCGACAGTCTGCAGGACGCGGGCATTCCCATTCTCGTGGTGAAGCGCTCGGTGCTCGCGGCGTTCATGAGTTCGCTCGAGAAGAAGCAGCCCATCGCGGTGTCGCTGGTGGTCGAGCTCGTCATCGAGAAGTCGCAGACGTTCAACGTGGTGGCTCGGCTGGCGGCACCGTCGTCGAGCGGTGGTGCCGTCATCATCGGAGCGCACCTCGATCACCTCGGGCTCGGTGGCTCCAACTCGCTCGCGCCGGACAAAGTGGAGCCGCACCTCGGCGCCGATGACAACGCGTCGGGCGTCGCAGCGCTGCTCGAGGTCGCGCGCACACTCTCGGCGAAGAAGGAGTCGCTCACCCGCGACGTCATCTTCATCGCGTTCTCGGCCGAAGAGGCTGGCGTGCTCGGCTCCTCGGCGCTGGTGAGCGCGAAGCCAGCGTGGCTCGACGGCGCGTGGGCGATGCTGAACATGGACATGGTGGGGCGCATGCGGCTCAACGAGCTCTCGGTGCTGGGCGCGGAGTCGGCTCCCGAGTGGCGTGCGCTCGTCGAGAGCGCCTGCGAACAATCACGTCTCAAGTGCGCGGCGAGCGGTGACGGCTACGGCCCGTCTGATCACATCAGCTTCTATTCCGCGGGCCTGCCAGTGCTGCACTTCTTCACCGGCGCGCACAACGACTACCACAAGCCCTCCGACGCTCCGGCGAAGCTCAACGCCGCGGGCATGGCGAAGGTGGCCGAGGTCGTGACGTCCCTCGCGTCGACACCGAAAGACGTGAAGCTCACGTACACGAAGTTCCCCGCGCCGGTTCGTGGTGACGCGCGCAGCTTCAACGCGTCGCTGGGTACCGTGCCGAACTACGGCGGTGGACTGCCCGGCGTGAAGGGCGTGCTGCTGGACGACGTGCGGCCGGGGGGCGGTGCCGAGAAGGCGGGCATGCGGCGCGGCGACGTCATCGTGAAGCTCGGAAAGTACGAGGTCGGGTCGGTGGAAGACCTGATGTTCGTGCTGACGCAGGCGAAGCCGGGCGAGACGGTTACGGGCGTCGTGGTGCGTGACGGAAAACGCGTCGAGCTCGAGGTGACGTTCCAGGAAGGCAAGCGGCGGTGACGGGGGACCTCACCGACAAGCGGTGGATCGTCGCGAAGGGCCTGCTGTTCTTTCTCATCGTCGCGGTGTCGGGCGCGCTGCTGATCATCGAAGACGAACGGTCGATTCGCGGCGCACTCGTGCTGCTGCTCGCCTGGGCGTCGGCACGCTCGTACTACTTCCTGTTCTACGTGCTCGAGCGCTACGTCGGCGTCGAAGGGCGGTACGCGGGCCTCATCGATCTGATCAAACGACTGCGGCGCTGATCACTCCGCGTCGTCGTCAGGGCCTTCGATGACGGGTGACTCCAGTTCGATGGCGTTGAGCACCTTGCGGCGCACGGCCTTCGGCGAGAGGTGCTGCGTGTCGGCGACTGCACAGCTGACGTAGGCGAGGTCGGCGAGCGCACGGAGCGCGCGTGAACGACGCTCCGGGTTCTTGCCCGTGAGGTCGTCGGCGGCCTTCTCGACGAAGGCCTTCGCGAGCGATTCGAACAGGTACACGCGGTTTTCGATCGTCTCGTCGTCACGCTCGTTCTTGCTCATGACGCGCGAGTGGAGCGCAAACCCGCTCGGCCGCCAATCAGCTCACGCAAGCCTTGCGCAGTCATCGATGACGCGCCGCAGGGAGACCGTGGCCCACACGATGCACACGCCCACGCACATGCCCATGCTCAAGGTCAGCGAGAAGCGTGTGTCGTTGAAGAAGTCCGGCTCGAAGAAGAAGACCGCGACGACGAAGTGGGTCTTCCTCTTCCGCGAGGGCCGCGCTGATCAGAAGGGCCTGCTTGGCGGAAAGGGCGCCAACCTGTGCGAGATGACGCGGCTCGGGTTGCCCGTGCCTCCCGGCTTCATCATCTCGACGAAGGCGTGCAACGCCTACCTCGCGAACGACGGCTTCCCGAAAGAGCTCTGGCCGCAGGTGCTCAAAGCACTGCACACGCTGCAGGAGCAGAGCGGGCGCACGCTGGGTGACCCACGCCAGCCGCTCCTCGTCTCGTGCCGCTCAGGCGCGAAGTTCTCGATGCCCGGCATGATGGACACGGTGCTCAACATCGGGCTCAACGACGTGGTCGCCCAGGCGTTGGCGGCGCAGCCCGAGCGCGCCCGCTTCGTGTGGGACTCGTACCGGCGCCTCGTGCAGATGTTCGGCACCGTCGTGCTCGACCTGGCGCACGAGCCCTTCGAGGCCGAGCTGAAGAAGCGCCGCTCCGAGGCCAACGTCGAGAACGACTCGCAGCTCGACGCCGCGACGCTCGAGGCCGTGACTCGGGTGTTCCTCGGCATCGTGAAGGAGAAGACGGGCAATGAGTTCCCTCAAGATCCACTCGACCAGCTGCGCCTCGCCATCGAGGCCGTCTTCAGGTCGTGGAACGGAAAACGCGCGGTCGACTACCGCAACGCCGCCGGCATCGCGCACGACCTCGGCACCGCGGTGAACATTCAGATGATGGTGTTCGGCAACACGGGCAGCCGCTCGGGCACCGGCGTCGTCACCACGCGCAACGTCTCCACCGGTGAGAAGCAGCTCGAAGGCGACTACCTGCTCAACGCGCAGGGCGAAGACGTCGTCTCGGGCACGCGCATGACGAAGCGAATCACCGCGCTCGCCGAAGACATGCCCGAGGTGGCCGTCGAGTTCGCGAAGCACTGCGCGCGGCTCGAGAAGCACTTCCGCGACACGCAAGACGTCGAGTTCACCGTCGAAGACGCGAAGCTGTGGATTCTGCAGACCCGCGACGCGAAACGAACGGCGCAGGCCGCGGTGCGCATCGCTGTCGAGCTCGCGAAGGAGCGCCTCATCACGAAGGACGAAGCGGTGCTTCGCGTGAAGCCCGACCACGTCGACTTCTTCCTGCACCCGCAGTTCGACGTGAAAGCGCGCAAAGCGGCCGTCGACAAAGGCGACCTGCTCGCGAAGGGGCTCAACGTCTCCCCCGGCGCGGCGACGGGCGCCGTCGTGTTCGACCCCGACACCGCCGAGCGCCTGGGCCGCAAAGAGAAGAAGTCCGTCATTCTCGTTCGGCAGGAGACGAAGCCCGACGACGTGCACGGCATGCTGGCCGCGAAGGGCATTCTCACCTCACGCGGTGGTCGCACCAGCCACGCCGCGCTCGTCGCGCGCCAGTTCGGAAAACCCGCCGTCGTCGGCATCACCACGCTCGACGTCGACACCGAGCACAAGCGCATGACGGTGAAGGGCCGCACCTTCGTCGAAGGCGACATCGTCTCGCTCGACGGCACCACGGGAGAAGTGTTCGCCGGAGAAGTGCCGACGATGGTTCCCGAGTTCGACGACCCGTACCTGATGACGCTGCTGAAGTGGGCGGACGCCGCGCGCAGCCTCGGTGTCTGGGCGAACGCCGACTACCCACGCGACGCCGAGCGGGCCCGCAGCTACGGAGCCGAGGGCATCGGGCTGTGCCGCACCGAGCACATGTTCTTCGAGCCCGAGCGTCTGCCGATCGTTCAGAAGATGATTCTGGCGGCGACTCCGGCCGAGCAGGCCGAAGCGCTCGCGGCGTTGCTCCCGATGCAGCGCAGTGACTTCGCCGGCCTCTTCAAGGCGATGAACGGCCAGCCTGTCACCATTCGGCTCATCGACCCGCCGCTGCACGAGTTCCTGCCCAGCCACGACGACCTGCTGCAGGAGGTGACGCAGCTCGAGACACGGCTGCTCTACCCCGGGCAACAGGTCGACGCGGTCGGGCTCGAGAGCCGGCTGTCGAAGCAGAAGCGCATGTTGTCGGCCGTCGAGGGCATGCGGGAGCAGAACCCGATGCTCGGGCTGCGCGGCGTTCGGCTCGGCATTCATCTGCCCGCGCTCGTGCGCATGCAGGTGCGCGCCATCTTCGAGGCCGCCTGTGCCTGTCAGAAAGAAGGCATCAAGGTGTACCCGAAGATCATGATCCCGCTGACGTCGCTGCGGGCCGAGCTCGCCTTCGAGCGCGAGATTCTCGAAGAAGAGGCGAAGCAGGTGATGGCCGAGCTGAAGATGAAGGTGAAGTACCAGTTCGGCACGATGATCGAGATCCCCCGCGCGGCCGTGACAGCCGATGAGATCGCCTCGCTCGCCGAGTTCTTCTCGTTCGGCACCAACGACCTCACCCAGACGACGTTCGGCATCAGCCGCGACGACGCCGAGACGGGCTTCCTGCTCGAGTACCTCGAGAAGCGCATTCTTCCCGAGAACCCGTTCGCCACCATCGACCAGCGCGGCGTCGGCGGGCTCATGGAGATGGCGGTGAAGAAGGGCCGCAAGGTGCGCCCGACCCTCGAGGTGGGCATCTGTGGTGAGCACGGCGGTGACCCGAAGAGCATCGACTTCTGCCACCAGCTCGGCCTCACCTACGTCAGCTGCAGCCCGTTCCGGGTGCCCATCGCGCGGCTGGCGGCGGCGCACGCAGCGCTCAGCAGGAAATGAGCAGTCCGGGCTCCGCGCGGTTCGTCGCGCGGAGCTTCAGGCCGCGAGCTTCTGCGTCTTCACCAGGCGCTTCCACTCGACCTGCGCGTCGGGCGCCATCGCGAACGGCTTGAGCTCGATGACGCAGCCATCGTCGGCCGCGGTGCACAGCAACACGGTCGCTGCGAACTTCAGCGAGCCCGCCTCGATGTTCACGAGATGACGGACCGTCTGCGGCGTGACGCCCTTCACGCGCAGCACCGAGTCGGTCACCTGCACCGCGCGGTAGTTCGTCTTCGCGTCCTTCTTCACGATGGCGATGGGCAGGTCGAGCGCAGGCGCGGCGTCCGGCACTGCAGGAGCGGCGGAGGCGACGAGGCTCTCGACCGGCTTCGAGGTGCTCGGCACGTCCAGCGACTGCAGGAGCGACGGAAACCGCGGCACCAGTCGAGACAGGGCGTCGCGTTCGGCCGAGCTGACGCCGATGACGTTGGGCAGCTGGGCGGCCTCGAGGGACGGCGCGTCGAAGATCCGGGTGCTGATCTCATCGGTGAGCGCGATGAGCTCGACCAGCTTCGGGTGCTCGCAGAACGAGGTGTCGTCGTCGTGGTGCCGCATCACCGTCTCGCAGAGAAACCCCGGCAGCTTCCAGTCGGCCGCGAGCGCCATGCCCAGCTCGACGTGGTACTTCTGCGCCTGCCACTCCCACTGCGCGGCGTTCTGCGGCTTCGACTCGGGGAACTGCGTCAGAATCACCTCGAAGGTGCGGTAGGCGATGGTCTCGCCGAAGTCGTGCAGCAGCCCCGCCAGGAAGGCCTCTCCGGCATCGAGGCGCCGGCTCTTCGCGAGCTCCTGACTGAGCAGCGCTCCGATGAGGCTGCGCCGCCAGCTGTCACGCCGCATGGCCGCGAGCGGGCCCTCCATCGACGCCTGAACGCCGAGCGTGCCCGCGATCGCGATGTTGCTGAGCTCGGAAGCGCCGACGCGTGAGATGGCCTGCGCCAGCGTGGTGACGGGCGTGGTGGCGCGGAAGAAGGCCGAGTTCGCGGCGCGAATGACGTGACTGGCGAGCGCCGCGTCGGCTTCGACGAGCCGCACGAGCTCCTCGATGCCGAAGTTCTCGGAGCTGATGACGCGCTGAAGCTGCAGCGCCACCCCCGGGTACGTCGGCAGTTCGATCACCTTCGCCTTGATGAGGCGCACCACTTCTGCGTCGAGGTCGAATGGAAGATCCATCGATCGAATGGCTAAACGTCTCCACTCCCAGATGCGCGCCAGAGTTCTGACGCTCGCTGGCTTGTCGGCGCTGACGCGACCCCGGACAATCACGCCATGACGCGTGACGGCTTTCGTGAGGCGCTGCTCGGGGTGATGGAGCGCAAGACGCACTGGGCGTGGAGCTCGTTCACCAACGGCACGGTGTCGAAGGCGAAGCTGCCGCTCCATCTGGAGCAGGAGTACGCGGTCTACGTGCGGGACTTCCCCGTGCTGGTGGGCCGCGCGTACGTGCAGTGCCCGATTCCCGCGGTGCGGCGCGAGCTGGCCGAGAACCTGTACGAAGAAGAGACGGGTGGTCTTCACGCGGGCAGGCCGCACCCCGAGCTGTTCCTCGAGTACCCGAAGGGCCTGGGCTTCGACGTCTCACGCTTCGAGCGGGTGACGTTGTTGCCGGGCGCGCACCTGTACCGTGGGCTGCTCGACGAGGTGACGCAGCATCGAGGGTGGAGCGTGGCGGCGGCGGTGGTGACGCTCTTCATCGAGGGCACTGCGCACGAGCGGTCGTTGTTCGACGCGAGCGCTCCCGCGAGGCCCGAGCCCGCGCTCGAGGAGCACCCGCTGGTGAAGCACTACGGTCTGCCGGTCGCGTCGTTGGCGCTGACGAAGGCGCATCGCGGCGTCGAGGGTGACCATCGCAAGGCCGCCTGGCGCGTGATGCTCGACCACGTGCCGCACACCGAACACGACGCCGTCGTCGCCTCGATGGAGCAGGTGCTCGCGGCGTGGCTCGTGTACCGCGATGACGTGGCGCAGGCGTGCGGCCTGGTCAGGTGAGTGCGCCCTGGAGTTCACCCGAGTTCAGGATCCGTGGGCCGAAAGCCGGCGCTCGCGGCTCCCATCGGGCATGCGCTCCACCGCCCTGCTCGCGATCGCGGCCTTCACGCATTCCAGCCCGCTCTCGAAGGCGAGCCCGCCACCTGCGCCACCGGTCGAGGAGGTGAACCGACAGCTCGACCTCGAGATTGGCCGCCTGCGCCGCGAGCTCGACCAGCGCGAGCAGCAGTGGATCGACTCCGACACGATGCTCTGCATCTGCAACGTCGACCAGATCCTCCCGACCCTGTTCGGGCTGGCGTCGAGTCACCGGTTGACTGGTCTGCGTGTCGAGGCGCGAGACGATGAAGCGACGCGGCGCGCGACTCAGCGCACGGTGTACCAGGTGCACCTTCGTGGCACGCGGGCCCGCGTCACCGAGTTCTTGAGGGACACGTCGACGATGAAGGTGCACTTCTTCAAGATGACGGACCTCTGTTTTCGCGACGACGGTGAGACGTTCGACGCATCGTTCCGGCTCGCGGCGTACGACAGGGTGGCTGCGCTCGTGAATGACTGACATCCGAGACAGACGCCGGGTGGCTCCTGTCTTGCGGCTTCACCACGCTTCACTTCGTCGACCGGTCACTGCAGCTCGAGACGCTCGACCTCGAGCCGTTGGGCATCTCGGCCACGCGTCACACTCCGGTCAAGGTCGCACGCCGCCATTGAATTTCATGGGGAGCTCACGCCCGGGGCCAGTCGCGAACGTGTTGAACGAGGCGTCGCACCTCGTGTTTGACGGAGCGCGCATCATCGGGCGCGCGAGGTGATTCGGGCCTTCGTGACTTTCACCGTCACGGCCTGTCCATGCGTCACTCCAACTCGAGCACGTGTGTCGCCGTGCTGCCGCCCACGTACAGCCGCGTCCCCGAGACCTGCACCGAGCCACGTTGATTGGCCCCGAAGTTGGCGCCGGAGCAGCTCCCACTCGAAGGAGAGGCGATGGCGACGCTCGCGATGCGCGGTGACGCCGGGTTCCCGATGTCGATGCTCCACGTGCGCGAGTTGGCGCCGAGCAGGTCGTTGATGACGAACGCGTAGCCGCCGTAGACAACCAGGTTCTGCGGGTGCGAGGGCAGCGGCAGCCGGCTGACGGGCGCGGTCTCCGTGAGCAGCGTGGCCTGCGAGTCGTCGAGCGCAGCCCCCACGTTCCACACCTCGAAGGCGTCGACGAGGGTGGGCGACCCGAAGGGAATCGTGGTGATGAAGGCGCGGTTGCCCGAGATGGCGACGCCGTGTGCGCCCGTGATGGGCAGCGTGCCCTGCAGCACCATGCCCGTCGTCGTCGCGTCGTCGTCGACGAGGTTCCTGAAGTCGACCGCGACGACCGAGTTCGTCAGCGCAGCGCCCGTGTCGGCGGCCAGCGTCGCGAAGGCTCGCCCGTTGCTCAGCACGAGCTGGCCCGACGGCAGCGCTGGCGTCTGCGCGCTCAACTGAATCGAGCCGAGTGAGTGGGTGCTCAGCAGTGACGTCGACGGCGAGAGGTCGCGCAGCGCCGTCGCCTTGAACACCTCGAGGAAGAAGCCCGCCGGCCGGCTCTCGAGCACCACGATGAAGTTGCCCCACACCTCGACGGCGTGTGCGCCCGTCATGTTCGAGAGTGGCACGGTGTAACCGCTGGTGAGGGGCAGATAGGTGACCGTGGTCGACCCGAGCCGGTCGGTGGCGTTCGACACGTCGAGCACGTCGAGCCTGCCCTCACCGACTGGCACCCGAACGAGGTACTCGCCCACCTTCGCCACGTCGTGCGCGCAGGGAAGGGGGTTGTTGTTCGCCACCTGCGTCACGAGTTCTTGTGGTGCGAGCCCGGCCTGCAGGTCGAGCACCGAGCCGTTGGCGCCGAAGAGGAACGCGCCCTCCGACACGAACGCAGAACCGGTGTTGCGACTCGTCACCACCCGCAGGGCGCGAGGCGTGGCGAGCTCGTAGAACTGCGCGCGACCCGTCGCGGTCGTCATCACGACGTAGGGGCCGTACGAGGCGAGCGACTTCGGCGGGTGCTGGGTGCCCAGCTGATACTGGCTCGTGAGCACCAGGCCTCCGGTCAGCGTGGTTGCGTCGACCGTGAACAGGCTGGTGCCGTCGCGCGCGAGGCCGATGATGTCGCGGCCCTGCATCGACAGTTGCCCCGCAGTGGCGAGGCCGGGGTCGACGAGCAGTGATTGCACGGGCGGGCCCGCAGCCCCAGCCGCCGTCGTCCACAGGTTCGACATGTCACGAACCACCAGCTGGCCCTCACTGAACGTGTACAGCCAGTTCCCGCTCACCACCGGCAGGTGCGTCGTCTGGCCGATGGGCGGAACGGGGCCGGAGCCGATGACCGAGAGGAAGTCGCCGTTGTCCCAGCCGGTCGGATCTCCATCGACCGCGTCGGCCAGGTCGAAGTACGGCGTCGGGTGGTTTCCGTTGCCCGGTATCTGAATGCCGCGGTTGCGCGTCACCACGAAGCTCGAGGTGACGGCGAAGCCCGAGAGGCCGTTGGTGACGACGGCGCCCACGCTGGGTTTGGTGGCGGCGTTCTCGTCGTACAGGGGCGCCAGGTCGATGGCCGCGATGTTGGTGCCGTTGGCGAACAAGACGCTGCCCTGCATCGTGAGCGAGCGCACCGTGAAGCCGAGCGGCACCGTCGTGTACAGCGCAGGCGCCGTGGTGCGACTCGTCAGCTTGAAGAGGTGCACCGACGCGTTGACCGCGACGAAGACCCACGGGCCATCGACGACGAGGTCGTACGCGAGCTCACGGCACTCCTGGTTCGTCAGCGTCGCGGCGATGGTCGTCGTCCACAGCACGGCCGCCGACGGGAGCGGCTGCTCGAGCCGGCCCGACTGCGTCGCCGAGCGCAGCCCGCTCATGTCGAGCGCCGCCAGCACGAGGGAAGGGGTGCCCGAGGAGCAGTCTTGCGATGGCCCCACGACGAAGGCGAGGTCCTCCTGCACGGCGACGCGACCCAGCCCACCGGCCGCCGCGGCCACCGTCGTCTGTGCCACCAGCGTCGGCGAGGTGCGGTTCGGTTGCAGCACCACCTCGGACGAGAGCGGGCCTTCGTTGCCCGCGAGGTCGACCGAGAGGAGCCGCACGTAGGTCGGCGTTCCATCGACGAGGCCATGCAGCCCGAGCTGCGTCGACGACGAGGGCACCGCGATGGGCGACTGGCCTTCGGTCGCGTTGGTGCCGTCGTACTGGCCGGTCGACGGACCGTAGAGCACCCGGTAGCGCGCCACGTCGGTAGCGACCGAGGGCGCCCAGAACACCGCCGCGGCCTGCGTGTAGTTCGACACGCCCAGGGTGTCCGTCGTCGGAGGCTCGGGCGGCTTGATGTCGGTCGTCACCGTCAGCGCCGAGAGCGGCCCGATGTTGCCGGCGCGGTCGACGGCGCGCAGCTGCAGCTGGTTCGACGTGTTCTCGACGGCCGCGCTGCTGACGAGGTTGAAGCCGAAGCTCAATGTCGCCTGCGGCACTGCGAGCGGCAGCCACGTCGTCTGCTTCCCACCCAGCCGCTCGAGCCGCAGGAAGTTGCTCTCGACGACCGGGCGCACGAGCGAGACGGTGAAGGGCGCGTTGTCGGGCAGGTTGGTGAGCGTGCTCGTCGTCGACAGCTCGGGCGCGCCGGGCGGAGACGTGTCGACGGTGAAGTCGAGGGTGAGCGGCGTCGACTGGTTGAGCGCTTCGTCGGCGAAGGCGAAGCAGAGCCGTTTGGCGCCATCACCGCCCGCCGCGACGAGGGCGACATCGGTGGTGACGGGGCGCGCGATGGCGCCGTTGAAGACGGACGCGTCGGTGCACGCGGTGGAAGGAGGAACCTGCACCACCCACGTCTTCGTGGCGTCGGCCGGTGGCGCTGGCGTCAATCGAACGCCGATGGCGTCGCTCGCGATGAAGGCCGGGTCGGGCGCGCTGGTGACGAGCGTGGGCACGATGCCGCCCACGGCGGGCGGCGCGAGGTCGAGCGTGATGTCGTCGAACACCACCGTCGAGGGGTTGCCGAGCGCGTCGCGGAACACCGCCGAGAGCCGCTGGGTGCCCGTGCCGGTGAAGGTGAAGTTCTGCGAGTTCGTCGCGGGGAAGGCCTGGAAGAGGGTGAAGGTGCCCGTCGTCGAGAGCGACCACTCCGTCGCTCCCGTGGCCGTGCCCGTCGCCGTGACGCGGAAGCTGTTCGCCCGGGCCTGGAACTGGCTCAGGTTCACGAAGCCGGCGCCGGTGTCGAGCACG
The DNA here is from genome assembly GCA_943370055.1 of Archangium gephyra. Classification (GTDB taxonomy): domain Bacteria; phylum Myxococcota; class Myxococcia; order Myxococcales; family Myxococcaceae; genus Xiheimicrobium; species Xiheimicrobium gephyra_A. The sequence continues at coordinate 50,629 of CALRPN020000044.1, read as the reverse complement.
AGGCTGACGCCAGAGGGCGGCGTCGAGTCGAGGGTGACGGAGCGCTCGGAGGCGGCCGCAGGGTTTCTCGCCGCGTCACGCACGCAGATGCGAACGGTGTGCGAGCCATCGCCACCAAGCAGCGCGAAGGGCGCGCCAGCCGCGTAGGGCACCCACGGGAGACCGGCCGCGGTGCACGTGGGTGAGCCCTCGGTGACGACCCACTCCGTCGGGGGCTCGGAGCAGGTGGTGGTGCTCACGGCCACCGTGCTGCGCGCGCTCTGCCCGATCGGCGCTGCCGTTCCATCGAAGCGGGTGCCGGCGATGGAGACGACGCAGTTGGCCGGCGCGACGGTGTCGAGCGCGATTCGATTGACGAGCGGCCCCAGGGTGTTGCCGGCGGCGTCGATGAAGCACGTGCGCACCTCGCGGGGTGAGGTGGTGCCCGAGAGCGTGACGGCGAGGCGCCCGTTCGCGGGAAGGTTCGCGTAGCCACTGGTTGGACACGTCGCGAGCATGTCGTTGCCGGTGAAGACGCCTGTGGCTCCGAGCGCGGTGATGACGGCGGTGACGTCGGGTGTCGAGGTGATGGTGTCAGACGTGGTGCCGTCTCCCAGCGTGCCCTCGAGACGAACCGAGGCGGACGGTGGCGTGGAGTCGAGGTCGATGCGCAGCGTGACGGTGGTGTCGTTGCCGGCCGCGTCGCGGTAGCGGCCGAACAACAGCTTCGGGCCATCGGGCTGACTCAAGGTGAAGGGCACCGTGCCGCCTGCGGGCATCGCTTGAGGGGCGAGCGTTCCCGGCCCGAGGAAGAGCGCATCCTCCGACAGCGTGACGGCCGTGGTCGGCGAGAGACCCGAGAGCGAATCGGTGGCAGCGACCGAGACGGTGAGGGTGGCGTTGCGCGTCGGCGAGACGGGCACCGTGGTGAGCGGCGCGGCGGAGGGTGAGGTGCGGTCGAGCACGATGGTGGCCGTCAGCGGCATGGCGCTCACGTTCCCGGCGGAGTCTTCGAGTTGGTAGACGACGGAGCGCGACCCATCGGCCCCCGACCCGTCGAGGTCCCACTGGAGCGTCGCGGGCGAGACGAACGGCTGCACCGTCGCGTTGGCGAGACCGGCGATGGTGTGGGCGAGACGAACGCGCAGGGCTCCACCATTCGGCTCCGCAGTGGCGGTGCCATCGAGCACGACCCGCTCGAGGTTGGTGAAGCCGTCGGTCGTCGCGCGCACGCCGCGCCGAACGGTGAGCGTGCCAACGGGCCTCACGGTGTCGATGACGAGGTCGTCGCAGACGGGCGCGGTGCGATTGCCTGCGTGGTCGAAGGCCTGGGCGCACAGCGTGAACGGGCCGTCACCCATCGAGGTGCGCAGGTGGGTGAAGTCTCTTCGGTACGGAGCGGGTGTGGTGGGCAACCGGCCCGAGGCGTCGACGGTGGCGCTCTCGGCGACGCGCGTCTCACGAAGGCCCGAGACCGCGTCGACCGACGGAGACGTCTCTTCACTCGCGGTGAAGCGAGCGCCGACGGACACCCCGTTCGAGACGAAGGCCGCTCCATCGGCGAGCACGAGCTGTGGCTGCGCAGGTGCGACGGAGTCGAGCACGACCGACGCGACGAAGACGGGGCTCTGCGTGCCCGAGGCGTCGACGTACTGCGCATAGACGGTGTGCGTGCCCTCGCCGGGCCTGAGCGTGAAGGCCTGCCGTGGCATGGCGAAGGGCGCAAAGCCGGCGTCGGGGAAGCTGGGCGTCTCACTCGCCCGGAACTGCGCGGCGCCCATCGACGCGAAGCCCTGCAGCTCGAGGGTGACGGCCGTGGTGCGCGTGAAGCCTGCGGTGTTGTCGTTGTCGTTGTCGTCGATGACGAAGTCGCCGCGCAGCGCAGTGAGGGTGAGGGCGCCGACGGAGGTGACGCCATCTCTCGTGATGGCCTGCCCGCCGCGCACGGCGCGCGAGTAGCCGCTCTTGAGCGCGATGACTTCGTAGCCCGTCGCGACAGGAACGCCCGAGATGCGGAACGCGCCCTTCCACGGCTCGACGGTGTCGGGCACCACGCTGGTCGAGAAGTTCGTGCCCGAGAGCGAGACGCTGATGGAGAGCGCGGGCTGGCGGTCGGCGAGCTCGACGGTGCCGACGAGGTCTCCCCGGTCGAGGCGCAGCAGCACGGGTGGCACCGTCGCCGTCTGCCCGGGCGTGAGCGTCACGGTGTGCTGGCTCGCGTCGTCGTGATGGTCGGCGAGCGAGAGCCGCACCGACTTCGAGCCTGCCGAGAGCCCGCCGAGCGAGAAGCGGCCATCGGCGCCGGCCGTCGTCGTCATGCCGCCGGGGTCGACGGTGACGAGGGCCCCTGCTGCCGGCACGGGGTCGAAGCCGCCGTCGAGACCGGAGCGTTCACGCGTGACGAAGCCCGCGACGGTGGCCGGGTTCACATCGAGCACGAGCGGGTTCTGCAGGGCGGTCGTCTGCCCTTCGCCGAAGGAGAGCTCGGCGCTCATCGAGGTGACGTACAGCGTGTGCGTGACGCGCAGCCGGTAGGCGCCGGGTGGAACCTTCGTCACGAACTCGCCGCTGCTGCCGATGGTGGCGAGCTGCACGAGCGTGTTCGCCGGCTGGAGCAGGAAGCCCACCTGCGCGCCGGTGGGGTCGGCGCTGTCGGCGGTGGTGACGCGACCCGTGACGGTCGCCTCGGCGACGGTGCCGGCGAGCCAGACGAGCGCATGCGTGCCGGAGTCGAACGTCTCTCCGCCCGTCACCTTGAGGCCGACCTGCACGTCTGGGGCGAAGCCGGCGACCTTGAGCTCCAGCGCGTACACACCCGGCGCGAGGTCGGCGAACGTGAAGGCGCCATCGGAGCCCGTCGGCTGGGTACGCACGCTGCCGGCTGCGTCGATGAGCTTCACCTCGAGCCCTGCGGCGCTGACCATCGGCCGCGCTGCGCTCGTGTCGACGATGCCCTTGAGTGAGCCGCGCGCAGAGGCCGTCGGCAGGTCGAGCTGAAGACAACCGGCAAGCAGCAACAGCGCCCCGAACCACGTCCCCCGCAACAGGTCGGTCATCCGGTCAGCGTTTCATCAGCAGGGCCCCCTTCACAACCTTCACGAGCGCTGAGCCCTGGCGCGAGTCCTTTCGCGATCAGCACTGCGGCTTGCGTCCTCGCATGCGCTTGGGTCTGCTGCGCCGATGACACTCCGACCGGCGCTGGTCCTCGTTGGAGTGGGCGTGGCGCTCAGCGGCTGCGAGGCCATTCTCGAGAAGATGATGCCGGGCCCCGCGTCGTTGGACGGGGGCGACCAGACCGACGCGGGTCAACAGCTCCCTCCGGGCGGCGTCTGCATGAGCGCCGTCGCCGCGTCGCAGTTCTTCCAGACCGAGGGCTGTCTGGGCTGCCACTCCGGCATGAGCCCGCCCGACCTTCGGCTGGCCGCGTTTCCCCGGCTGATCAATGCGGCCTCGACCTTCCGGGCCGGGCGCCTGCTCGTCGTGCCGGGGAACCCGGGCCAGAGTGAGCTGTTCCTTCGCCTCTCGGGCCCGCAGCCAACTGACTACGCGGGCTCGTGGTGGATGCCGGTCGGCGCCAACCGCGCGCATGAAAACCCCGGCGCAGTGGAGCGGTGGATTGCCGCAAACGCCGAGCTCAGCTGCGACGGTGGCGTCGAGCCGCCTCCGCAGGTGCAGCCTGTCATCAACCCCAACCACTACGACCAGGCGACGCTCTTCACCTGTGCCCAGCCCAGCGCGCCGCGGAGCTCTCCCGCGCGGCTGCGCCGCATCAACGCGCGAGAGTTCAGCGTCGCCTCGGGCACCTCGGTCGGCGGCCGCTTCAGCACCGCGACCGTGACGAGCAACCCGCTGGTGACGCGCAACCCGTACTCGAGCTTCAGCGAAGACCTCTCGCTCGATGGCACCTCGCTCGAGCTGCTGGTGACGACGCTTCCCTCGGCCGCGACGCCGTGGGTGTCGCGCGCGCAGGGCGCTGGCAACGGCGGCCGCTTCTGGACGGTCTTCGACGGCACGCCTGCCGGTTTCTACACCACGGCCACGCCCTCGAGCGCCGACCGGGACGTCTGGGTCGAGGCGTTGCTGCGCCAGGGCGCGCTCTTCCGCACGCCGACCGCCGACGAACGACAGCGCGTGCGGCAGCTGCTCGACGCCGAGATCGCCGCCGAGGCCGGCACTCCCTTCACGCCCGCGGTGCGCAGTCAGTCGCTGCGCACGGTCGCCTCGGCCGCGCGCCTGATGGCGGGCGCGTTGTTCCGAAGCGAGCTTGGCGTCGATGGTGGCACGCGCCGCCGCCTCAGCGACGAGGAGCTCGGCCTGGCCGTCGGCTCCGTCATCGGCGCGCACCCGGTGTCGTCGACGTTGTGGGGTGACCCGCCGAGCGACGCCGGCGCTGCGATGAACCCCGACTGGTCGCGGCGTCGCGCCGATGGGCGGCTCGCCGAGGTGCGCGACGCCATCACCGATGGCTCCATCGGGCAGAAGCCGACCATCGCCCGGCTCCTTCAGCGCTACCGTGGCGGCGTCGACCCCGACCGGCTCAACCTGATGTCCGAGTACCACCGCTCCGACGAGTACGCAGTGCAGCTGCGCCAGCGCGGGGAATTCTGGCTCAGTGACGGGCTGACGCGCTTCTTCCGTGAATGGCTCGACGTCGACGCCGCGTCGACGCACTTCAAGGACACGCCGAACGCGACCAGCCGCTGGGTGACGCCGCGCTCGACAGTCGAGAGCGCGGGCTTCGGCGCGGTGCAGCCCCACCTCGTCACCTTGCTCGACGACACCGTCGCCAGAGCCGTCATCGAAGCCGAGCAGAGCGGCGGTGACGTCTTTCGCGCGCTCCTCACCACGCGCACGTTCCGCGTGATGACGAACGTCGACGGCCTCGACACGCGCCCGTGCACCACGCCCGCGGACTGCGGCGATTTTCGCGTAGGCACCTGCTACACGGCGCTCGGCTTCTGCGCGGCCTTCGGCACCACAGAGCGCAACCGGGTGTTCAACCTCGCCACCGACGTCGCCGACACACGCGCGGCCCGCTGGGTGACGCTGCCTGCGAACGAACGCTCGGGCGTGCTGACCCACCCAGCCTTCCTCGCGGCGCACGGCGGCAACTTCGAAGACGACGCGTCGCTCGTGCACCGGGGCCTCTGGGTGCGTGAGAATCTGCTCTGCAGCGACGTGCCCGGGCTCGAGCTGGTGAGCGTGCCCGCGATGCTGCAGGCGAAGGGGCCGACGTTGAGCGCGCGCGACCGGGTGCGTACCGCGACCGAAGCGCCAGGCTCGGCGTGCTTGACCTGTCACGCGCAGATGAACCCCTATGGCGCTCCGTTCGAGCTCTACAACCACGCCGGGTTTCTCCGGGTCGACGACCACGGCAGGCCGCCAGACGGCTCGACCACCATCACCAACGCGCCGGACCCCGCGCTCAACCGCACCTACGCCAGCCCCATCGAGTTCACCGAGGCGCTCGCCGCGTCGCCGCACGCCCGGCGCTGCTTCGTGCGCAACGTCTTCCGCTCGTTCATGGGCCGCCCCGAGACACCGGCCGACGCGTGCACGTTGTCAGACATGGAGGCGTCGTTCGCGGGCGGCTCGCTCTTCAAGATGCTCGAGACCCTCACCACCAGCGACACCTTCCTCTATCGGCACGACGTCGGAGTCACGCCATGAGCTTCCCGCGACGGTCGTTCCTCCAGTTGGTGCAGACCGCGGCGGGCGCCGCGCTGCTCTCGCCCTTCCTCTCGCGTCTGGCGATGGGGCAGGGGCAACCGACTCCACGCTTCGTCTTCTTCGTCGAGGGCAACGGCTATGAGCCGCTGATGGTGCTCAGCCCGTCGACGCGAACGGCGCTCGACGCGACGCTCGCCGCGCCCATCGGCACCGCCCGCTTCTGGTCACGGCGCTACCGGCACACCAGCGTGCTCGAGACGACAGGAGACCTCGCGCAGGCCTCGTCGCTGCAGAGCCTCGGCACCCTCGCGCCGAAGACGGCGGTGCTGCTCGGCCTGTCTTCGCGGATTACCGGCGGAGGCCACTCGGCGTACCACGGGGTGTTGAGCTCCACGCGGACCGCAGGCGTGCGGCCGTCAGGAGAGACCATCGACGCGCACCTCTCGAAGCTGCAGCGCCTCGCGGGCACCGCACACGCCGCGTATCGGGTGGGCCACATCTCGTATCAGTACTTCCCCGGCGTCGCGCTCGACTACGGCACCTGCGCACTTGGCCCCGGCGTGAGCGCCCCGTTGGTGCTCGACCCGGCGCAGGCGTTCGACCGCATCTTCAGCCCCGTCGCCAGCCGCGCGGCGTTCGACCGCACCGGGCGAATTCTCGACTTCGCGCGCACCGACGTGCAGCGGGCGCTCGCCGCCTTCCCTGGTTCGAGCCCTGAGCGCGTGAAGCTCGAGAAGTACCTCGAGGCCGTCGAAGAGAACATCGAGCGTCGGCGGCGCCTCGACGCGCGGTTGACGCCGACGATGACGTTGCCGATGCGGCCGGGCGCGCGCTTCCCCGAGGACTTCTACCCAGTGGTCGACGCGCAGGCGCGGCACATCGCGAGCGCGCTCGAGGGAGGCCTCACCAACGTCGCCGTGCTGGGCATTGGCACCGGCTTCAACTTCGACACGTTCTACGACGCGGGCCACGACCCACGGCACGACACGCACCACACCTCGGAGTCGTCGGCGATCGCCCGCACGTACATCTACGAGCAGGGCAAGAAGCAGATGGACGTGATGATCAACCTCGCGCGGCGCCTCGACGCGGTGCCCGAAGGCGGTGGCACGCTGCTCGACCACACGGTGCTGGTCTACATCGGAGACAACGGCGAGACGCACCACGCGACGGCCGACGAGTTCCCCGTGGTGTTGATGGGTGGGAGCGCGCTCGGCCTTCGCACCGGGGGCCGCACCCTCGTCTACCCGGGCCTCGACCGCTTCGGTCAGGGGCATCGGCAGGTCTCGAACCTGTGGAACACCCTGGGGCACCTCGCTGGTGAAGACCTCAACGCGTTCGGCGGCGAGAAGCTCGGTGGTGGCACGCGCTCGGCCGAGGGGCCGCTGAGTGAGCTGATGTGAGAAGACGCGAGCCATGAGCGCGCGCCCCGTGTTCGTGGCAATCCGGGCGTTCAGCCCACCGCTCCGATGTCAGCCTTCCGGAGTAGAAGGGTCGGGTGAAAAAGCCCTCGGAGAAGTCGCTGAGCAACGTGGCGCTGCACTACCTGCGAAAGCACTCCGCGAGCCGCAAAGGGCTGGTGCAGTTGCTCGAGCGGAAGGTCAGACTTCAGGGCGACGTGCCGCTGACCGAAGCGAGGGTGATGATCGACCAGGTCGTCGCGCGCATGGAGCAAGACGGCTACCTCGACGACGCGCGCATGGCCGAATCGAGGACCGCGTCGCTTCAACGGCAGGGCAAGAGCAGCCGGGTGATCGAGATGACGCTCAGAGCGAAGGGCATCGACCCTGCGCTGGCGAAGAAGTCGGCACTCTCCACGCCCGAGATCGAGTTCGAGTCGGCCCTCAGGTTGGTGAAGAAGAAGCGCCTCGGAGTCGACCCCGAGCGCAAGCAGAAGGACTTCGCGGTGCTGATGCGTGCCGGGTTCAGCACCGACATGGCGCGTCGAGCGCTCGCGGCGGCCATCGAGCCGGAGCCCGATGACGCTGGCGAGGTGATCGCGTTGCCCCGCCAGACCGAGCGCATCGTGGCCGTGACAGGCGGCGACGAGTGCCGCGTCATTCAGTTGCCGCTTCGCCCCAGGACGGGCGAGCACCGCTGACGCACAGCGCTGCCCGCCGAGTGGAGTCACCGCACTACAACGACAGCGTGAAGCTGTTGCTCGTGTGAACCTCGTACACGGTCAGCCCAACGCTGTTGACCATCATCAGCACGTGATCGTGGTTGTCGGGGTGCCAGATGAAGCGCTGACGTGACCAGGTTCCAGGGCTGAGCGGACCACGCACCTCGTGCAGCACGGGGTGCCCGCCCGGAACGAGCGGGCTGCTGCTCGAGAGCTGCAGCAGGTTCTGGCGATTCCCGGTGGCCAGGTCGACGGCGATGAAGTTGTCGGCGGCGCCACCGCTCGTCCACAGCAGGGACGTCACGGGATCCCAGATGAACCAGTTCTCTCCGATGGCCGCAGCGCCCGTGCCCACCTGCGGCGTCTCGCTGCTGCTGACGACCACGCGATCGCCCGACGCCGGGTTCATCGAGATCAGCTTCTTCCCGATGACAGTATAGAAAAGAATGTTGCCATTGACCCAACCCATGCCGCGAATGTTCTGCGCCTGGAACGTCGCCCCGACGCCGATGGCTGGGTAGGTCGTGAGCTGCGCCGCTGGTGTGTTGAGCCGCATGATGGGCGTACAGGTCGCTCCAGTGCTGGGAATACGGACGATGCCGTCGCCGACCCCGAGATCGTGAAACGACAGGTAGAAGTTGCCCGCGGGGTCCATCGCGAAGGACTTGTCGGTGTATTGAACTGAGAGCGCGCCGGACCGTGAGGTGCCGCACTGCCCCATCATGTGATTCTGGCCCGTCACGGCGACGTGCCACATGAGCGTGCGAGCGCCCGTCGTCGGGTTCACCCGGATGATCTCGACGTTGTCCTGGGTGTCCGACGCGTAGGTGTACCAGTTGCCGTCGGGGCCGGGCTGCACGTCCCAGAGATAGGGGAAGGGCGCGGTGTGCCGGAGCACGCCTCCGACCGTGACGTTCGACACATAGCCGCTGCCGGTCGTCTGGTACCCGCTCGGCGTGTCGATGATGCCTGACACGACGCGACGCGCGCCGGTGTCGACGTTGATGGCCCAGATGGCGCCAGCCGATTGCGTGTAGGTGGCGTCGTTCCAGTTCATTGCAATGACGAACTCGCGAGTCGCTGAATGGTAGAAGCCTCCGCCGACTTCCCGGCTCAGGTTGTTCACGTCCGCTGGCCGGGGGCCAGAGCCCCACGCGTGGCCGCCAGTGTAGGCGTCGCCGGGGGACCAGCAGATCGGCAAGCCGCCCGTGAGAGCTTCATTGCAACGACAGTCGACGGGAGATTGGTGCGGTTCTGCTCGTACTGCGAGGTCGTGCAGTTGCGATGGTAATATTGTGAACTCTCGACGGTCGTGCTGCTGATGAAGCGCAGGTTTCGCATGGTCGTCATGGGTTGGCCCATGTTGTCGATGAGCAGCGGGTCGATTCCGGGCTCGTAGGTGCCGCGAACGCCGAGGTCTTCGTAGACGGCCAGGTGCAATATTTGATTCGGCGCCCAGTACAGGCCGTTGTTCGAGTTGGGGTCGAGGTCGAGCAGGATTCGGTTGGGGCTCAACTGGCTCACGCGGGTCGCGAAGCGCTGAGCACCACGCGTGCCGTTGTTGTCGGCGTACACGACGACGAAGGACTGGGTCGGCACGAAGACGCGCGCGATTTCGGCCGTGTTGCGAACGCGGGTTTCCCAGGGGGTAGCAAACGTCCAGAAGTTGTTCGTCGGTGTGAACCCAGCGTCGGCGACGCCAGCGTCAATGAGGATTCCAGCGTCGCCACTTCCGGCGTCGGCGCCTGCAGAGCCGCCAGCAGTCGCGGAGCCGCCAGCGCTCGCCGTGCCACCAGCGCTCGCAGCGCCTCCCGCGATTCCCCCAGCGTCCTCAGTCGTTGAAGGTGCACCGCAACCCAGAACGACGAGTGCTGTGATGACGACAAATCTGTGTGCGACCATGACGAAACTCCCAATGCGATGATGGATGTTGTTCGAAGCCCGGAGCGTCACTTGCCGGGAATGCGACGGAATCGGCGCGCAATGCCGTCCGACGAAGGACACGAAGACCTGGATGGCTTCACGAAAACCGAAGAGCGATTGCTCGTGTACGGGGGAATTTTCCAGTCGTAGCAGGAGCCCGACCTCCCGACACTCGTAGGAATTACGAGCGGCAGAGGCACGGGATGCGCTCGAGGCGTCGATGTGGGCGAGACACCGTCACGGCATGTCCATCGAGATCGGCCAGCTCTCCATCACCAGTCGTGGGCACTTCCAGTCTCACCGCGAGCAGCGCGAAACGCAGCTACCCGGCTCGACCAGGGCGTGACGGGTATGGTGCCGGTCCATGACCGAGTGGAAGCCGACCGCCTGTATCCTCTGTGAGTGCAACTGTGGTCTCGAGGTCGAGCTCGGAGGCGCTGACGGCCGGCACCTCGTGAAGCTGCGCGGAGACAAGCGGCACCCGTCGTCACAGGGCTACGCGTGCGAGAAGGCGCACCGGCTCGATCACTACCAGCACGGGCAAGATCGGCTCACGACGCCGTTGCGGCGGCGGCTGGACGGCTCTTTCGAAGCCATCGACTGGGACACGGCGATTCGGGAGGTCGCAGCGCGGCTCTCGACGGTGCGCGACTCGTTCGGCGGCGACGCGATCTTCTATTACGGCGGCGGCGGCCAGGGGAATCACCTGCCCGGGGCGTATGCAACGGCGACTCGACGGGCGCTGGGCTCGCGGTGGCGCTCGAGCGCGTTGGCGCAAGAGAAGACCGGAGAGTTCTGGGTCGGCGCTCGCATGATGGGCGTGGCGGCGACGCGCGCCGACTTCGAGCACTGCGACGTCGCGCTCTTCATCGGGAAGAACCCGTGGCATTCGCACTCCATCCCCCGGGCGCGGGTGACGTTGAAGGAGCTGTCGAACGATCCGGCGCGCACGTTGATCGTGATCGACCCCCGGCGTACCGAGACGGCCGAGCTGGCGGACATTCACCTGCAGGTCCGGCCCGGCGGTGATGCATGGCTGCTGACTGGAATGCTCGGCGTGCTGGTGCAGGAGCAGCTGACCAACACCACGTTCCTCGCGGCCCACACCACGGGCGCAGACGAGGTGCTGGCGTTTCTGAAGGGCGTCGCCGTCACGGAGTGCGCGGCGCGTTCGGGTGTCGACGAAGCGGCGCTGCGGAAGGCGGCGAGGGCGATTGGAGCGGCGAAGGCGCTGTCGAGCTTCGAAGATCTCGGCGTGCAGATGAACCACCACTCGACGCTGGTGAGCTACCTGCATCGGCTCATCATCTTCCTCACCGGCAGCATCGGGCGGCCGGGCACGCACGCGATTCCCACCACGATGATTCCGTTCGCGACGGGCGGCGCGAAGTACTCGAGCCCCGTCGTCGGCGCGCGCATCGTGAGCGGCCTGGTGCCGTGCAACGTGATCGCGGACGAGATCCTGACCGATCACCCGAAGCGCTACCGGGCGATGCTGGTCGAGGCGTCGAACCCTGCGCACTCGGTGGCAGACTCGCAGCACATGCGAGAGGCGCTGAGCGCGCTCGACACGCTGGTGGTCATCGACGTCGCGATGAGTGAGACGGCGAAGCTGGCGCACTACGTCCTGCCGGCGAGCACGCAGTTCGAGAAGGCCGAGGCGACGTTCTTCAATTTCGACTTCCCGAAGAACACGTTTCACCTGCGGCCGCGGCTGCTCGAGCCGATTCCCGGGCCGCTCCCGGAGGCCGAGATCCACTCGCGGCTCTGCGAAGCGCTGGGCGCCGTGACGGAAGCCGACCTGAAGCCGCTCCGTGAAGCTGCGGACGCGGGACCCGAGGCGTATGGCCAGGCGATTGCGGCGGCGGTGATAGGAGACCCGAGGCTGGGCGCGCAGGCTCCGGTGTTGCTGTATCGAACGATGAAGCTGCCCGACGCGGTGAAAGAGGGCGCGGTGCTGCTCGGTGTGGTGCTGCAACTGGCCATGAAAGACGCTCCGTCACTCGCGCGCGCGGGCTTCGGTGGAGACGACCCGCTGGTGGTGGCGAAGGCGCTGTTCGAGGCGATCCTCGCGTCGCCGTCGGGGCTGGTGTTCGCGGTCGACGAGTGGCCAGAGGTGATGGCTCGAATTGGGACGCCCGATGGCAGACTGCAGCTCGCGCTGCCGGATCTGCTCGAGACGTGGAGGGCGCTGCTGGGTGAAGTGGCCCACGTGGCCGACGCGGCGTTTCCCTTCGTCTTGTCGGCCGGAGAACGACGCTCCTTCACGGCGAACACCATCATTCGTGACCCGACGTGGAGGAAGAAGGACGCGGACGGCGCGCTGCGCATCAACCCGGAGGACGCGAAGGACCTCGGCGTCGGTGCGGGTGAGACGGTGCGGCTGACGACGAAGCGGGGCTCGGCGGTGGTGCCGGTGGAGGTGTCAGACACGATGCTGCGCGGGCATGTGGCGCTGCCGAACGGGCTCGGCCTCAGCTACCCGCTCGAGGGCGGGGACCACGCGACGGGCGTGGCTCCGAATGAGCTGACCGCGTCGGAGGACAGAGACCCGTTCGTGGACACGCCATGGCACAAACACGTGGCGGCCCGAGTCGAGAGGTTCAGGCCTTCGTGACCTTCACCGTCACGGCATGTCCATCGAGATCGGCCGTCTCTCCGTCACCGGTCGCGGGCACGTCGAGCGTCACCGCGAGCACCTCTTCTTTGATGCGCGCTTCATGTTCGGCGAAGCAGGTCTTGAGCTCGGCATCTGACGTCGCGAGCGTGAGCGTGATGCGGTCTGCGACCTCGAGCCCCAGGTCCTTGCGCATCTTCTGAACGCGCGAGACGAGCTCACGCATCAGGCCCTCGCGGCGCAGCACCTCGGTCACCTTGGTGTCGAGGGCGACGGTGAGATCTCCCGACGACTCGACGACGACTTCGCCCTTCGCCGTCCGAGCGACGAGCACGTCGTCTTTCAGAATCGCCTCGCCCTGCACGGTGACGGAGCCTCCCGACTCGAGCACCGCCCACTGCTCGCGCGAGAACGCGGCGATCTCGGCGCTGGCGTCTTTCAGCTTCTTGCCCAGCTTCTTCCCGAGCGTCTTCAGGTTCGGCTTGAAGGTGAGCGTCGCGAGCGCAGCGTCATCGGCGAGCGCGACCACCTGCTTCACGTTGAGCTCGTCTTCGAGCAGTTCGGCATGCGCAGTGAGCGCCTTGCGCACGGCTTCGTTCGTCGACACCACGGTGAGCGTCGCGAGCGGCTGGCGGTTCTTCAGCTTGTGCTTTTCACGCAGCGCGCGGCCGAGGCCGACGGTCTGGCGAACGGACGCCATCGCCTGCTCGACGTGCAGGTCGATGCGCTTCTCATCGGGCTGCGGGTACGCGCACAGGTGCACGCTGTCTTCTCCCGCGGCGGCCATGCCGGTCTCGACGACCAGGTTCTGGTGCAACCGCTCCGCAAAGAACGGCAACACCGGCGCGATGACCTTCGAGAACGTCGTGAGCACCTCGTACAGCGTCGCGTACGCCGAGGCCTTGTCGGTCGAGTCATCGCTCTTCCAGAAGCGGCGGCGCGATCGGCGGATGTACCAGTTCGTCAGATCGTCGATGAACCCGAGCATCGGGGGCACGACCTTGTCGAGGTAGTAGCCCTCCATCTGCGTGTTGATGTCGCGCACCAGCGACTGCAGCACCGAGAGGATCCACCGGTCGAGCTCGGGGCGCTTCTCGAGCGGCGGCGCCTTCGACAAATCGGTCTTCGGGTTCCAGCCGTCGACGTTCGCGTAGGTCGTGAAGAAGCTCCACGCGTTCTGGAGCGGCAGCAGCACCGTGCGCACGACCTCTTTCACGCCGGCTTCCGAGAAGCGCAGCGGCTCCGCCCGCACGAGCGGCGAGTTGATCAGATACGCGCGCAGCGCATCCGCTCCGTGCAGCTCGATGACCTTGTTCGGGTCGGGGTAGTTCTGCTTGCTCTTCGACATCTTCGAGCCGTCCTCCGCGAGGACGAGCCCGTTCACGATGACGTTCTTGAACGGTGCCTTGTCGAACAGCGCCGTCGACAACACGAGCAGCGTGTAGAACCAGCCGCGCGTCTGATCGAGGCCCTCGGCGATGAACTGCGCGGGGAACGCCTTCTCGAACGCTTCCTTGTTCTCGAACGGGTAGTGCACCTGCGCGTACGGCATCGAGCCCGACTCGAACCAGCAGTCGAACACGTCGCCGATGCGCTTCATCACCTTGCCGTTCTTCGTGAACGTCAGGTGGTCGATCTTGTGCGGGTGCAGGTCGGTCACCTTCGTGCCGGTGAGCTGCTCGAGCTCCTGCACTGACGACACGCACTGCATCTCCGTACCGTCTTCACTGACCCACAACGGAATCGGCGTGCCCCAGAAACGCGAGCGCGAGATGGACCAGTCGCGCGCCTCTTTCAGCCAGTTCTCGAAGCGCGCTTCACCGACGAAGCCCGGCACCCAGTGAATGGAGCGGTTCGCGGCCATCATGCGCTCGCGCAGCGGCTCGACCTTCACGTACCAGCTGGGCGTCGTCTTGTAGATGAGCGGCGTGCCCGACCGATAACAGTACGGGTACGGGTGGCGAATCTGCGTGTGCTTGAAGACGGAGCCCTGCGCCTTGAGGTCCGCCATGATCTGCTTGTCGGCCTCCTTCACGTTCTTGCCGGCGTACGGCGGCACTTCGTTCGTGAAGTTGCCTTCAGCGTCCACCGGGTCGACGACGTCGATGCCGTTCTTCTGGCACGCGGTGAAGTCGTCTTCGCCGAACGCGGGCGCCATGTGCACGAGGCCGGTACCGTCGGTCGTCGTCACGTGCGCTGAGTTGATGACGCGGAACGCACCCCTCGCCTTCTTGTCCGCGAAGAAGGGGAACAGCGGCGTGTACGTCTTGCCGACGAGCTCCGAGCCCTTCAGCGTCGAGACGACGGTGGCCTTCTCGCCGAGCGTCTGCGTGAGCAGGTCCTTCGCGAGCACGTAGCGCTGGCCGTCTTCGTGATCGACCACGACGTACTCGATGTCATTCGACACGGCGACGGCGAGGTTCGACGGCAACGTCCACGGCGTCGTCGTCCAGATGAGCAGCGACGTCTTCTTTCCACCGATGGCTTCGTCGAGGACCAGCCGCACCGTGAGCGCGGGGTCGTCGACGTCGCGGTAGTCGAGACCGGCTTCGAAGTTCGACAGCGGCGTCGAGAGGCGCCACGAGTACGGCATGACGCGGCGGCCTTGATAGACGAGGCCCTTCTTCCAGAGCTCGGCGAAGACCCACCACACGCTCTCCATGAACGAGAGGTCCATGGTCTTGTAGTCGTTGTCGAAGTCGACCCAGCGGCCGACGCGCGTGACGGTGCGGCGCCACTCCTCGACGTAGGTGAGCACGCTGCCGCGGCAGGCTTCGTTGAACTTCGCGACGCCGAACTCGCGAATGCTGTGCGGGCCGTTCAGGTTCAGGGTCTTCTCGACCTGCATCTCGATGGGCAGGCCGTGCGTGTCCCAGCCGAAGCGGCGCTCGACGCGGAAGCCGCGCATCGTCCAGTAGCGCGGCACGATGTCTTTCAGCGTCGACGCGACGAGGTGGCCGTAGTGCGGCAGACCGGTCGCGAACGGAGGCCCGTCGTAGAAGATGAAGTTCTGTGCGTCTTTGCGCTGGTCGACCGAGCGCTGGAAGGTGTTCTGTTTCTTCCACAGCTCGATGACGCCGTGCTCCTGCGCGCCAAACTCACCTTCCGACGAGACTTCCTTGAACGAACCCAAAGTGATGCCTCCTGAGGAGTGACGTGTTCGCCTCGACGGACGAACGAGTCAACAGCCAACAGACAAGGCCTGAACCCTCGAACGGAGACGTGGGCTCACACGGGGCCCGCCATGCGGCTCCTGACCCGCCTCTATGATGTGCTCCACGCAGCGTTCGAGAGCGCCCGGCATCGTCGGTTTCTTGCGATGGCGCTCGTCGGAGCGTTCGGCGTCGCGCTGCTGTTCATCGAGCTGGGTCAGCGAGGGCTGCTCGGTGAGCGCTTCGCGACGGCGCTGCCTCGCAGCCACTTCCACGCCATCGAGTTCGCGTTCACGTTGCTGCTCGCCTACGAGGTGACGGGGCTGGTCTTCGCGCTGGCGCGCTCGGTGGCCAACGCGGCGGGCAAGCAGTTCGAGATCTTCTCGCTGATTCTGTTGCGACACTCGTTCGAGCCCTTCGGAGGTCTGGACGAACCGATTCGCTGGGAGCAGGCGCGTGAGGCCGTGCTGCCCATGGTGTCGTACGCGGGCGCGGCGCTGCTCATCTTCGTCGGGCTCGGCGTGTACTACGCGGGCCAGAAGCACCGGCCGCTGTCCGACGACGCGCATGATCGCGCGAGCTTCATCGTCGCGAAGAAGGCCATCGCGCTGTTGCTGTTGGTGGTGCTCGCCGGGCTCGCAATACGCAGCCTCGCCGGGTTCGCCGAGGGCCTGCACGCCGCGCCGTTCTTCGAGCCTTTCTACACGGTGCTCATCTTCGCCGACGTGCTCGTGGTGCTGATCTCCCTTCGCTACAGCGCGAGCTACCACGTGGTGTTTCGCAACTCGGGGCTGGCGGTGGCGACGGTGCTGTTGCGGCTCGCGTTGTCAGCGCCGGCTCCGTGGGTCGGGCTGCTGGGCGTGAGCGCGATGGCGTTCGTGCTGGGGCTGTCGTTCGCGTACCACCGGTTCGCGCCCGTCTTACAGCACGTGAACGACGAGCCGCCTCCCGCGTGAACCCGCGGTTCGAAGCGCGAGCCAAACCGGGGGGAGTCAGGGCAGAGTCACCGCTTCCCCCGCAGTCCTGGAAGTTCCCGATGAGACCTCTGCTCTTCGTCGCGCTCGTTCCGTCGTTGGTGTTTGCACAGCACTGGGAGGTCAACAGCGTTAC
This sequence comes from Archangium gephyra, assembly GCA_943370055.1. Lineage (GTDB taxonomy): Bacteria > Myxococcota > Myxococcia > Myxococcales > Myxococcaceae > Xiheimicrobium > Xiheimicrobium gephyra_A. The sequence goes on along the minus strand of CALRPN020000044.1, from coordinate 34,056 downwards.
CGGCAAGTTCGGCTCGGCGGACGCGGCGTGCAAGGAGGCGCTCCGAGACCACCCGACCCTCGAGTTCGTCGGCCCGGCCCGCAAGCGAGAGGGCAAAGAAGACCCCGATCGAATCTTCAGGGAGTGCTGGGTGCGGATCAAAGGCGAGTCGGCCGACGGTGGCAGCCCACCCAGCGTGCACACCCTCGCCTGGTTCACGCCGAAGCAGGAAGACGAGCCCGCCGACGACGACAAGGACGACGAGAAGAAGGCGGACGAGAAGAAGGAGGGCTGCGGACCCAACACCGACTTCAGCTGGTTCCCCTCGCTCGAGAAGTCGACGCTGAAGACCTCGGGGAGCGGCGTGGTTCCCGACACGAAAGCCGGCTCGTGCATGCTCAAGAGCCAGAGCGCGGGTGGCCGGTTGTTCTCGGGCTCGAAGAAGAAGGTGCGCGCCGACCGCATGAAGAAGCAGACGCAGCCGGTCGGCGAGCACTACTACCTGAAGCATCAGGGCCTGATCATCGACCCGACGTTCCTGCAGTTCTTCCGCGTGCACGACCTGCCGGGGCTCGTCTTCGTCGGCACCGAGGCGCAGTTGGTTCAGGCGGCCGACAAGCTCTACGCGCTATGCGGTGCGGACCCCGCGACCAACGACGCGAAAAACGGAGCCGACTTCAAGGCCGCCAACTTCGACGGCGCCAAGCTGTGCAACGCGGGTACGACGCTGGTGCTCCGTGACTCGGGCGTGGGCGAGTACGCGAACACCAGCTGCGACCCGTGAGCGTCACGCCAGCGACTTCGTAGCGATCTCGTAGACGTCTTTGCTGCAGCCCTCGCGGTCGAGAATGCGCTGCAGCTGCTGCTTCATGAGCGTCTGGCGGGCGGGGTCCTGCCGTCTCCAGCGCGTCAGCGGCGTCATCATGCGCGCGGCGATCTGCGGGTTGAAGACATCGATGGTGCGCACGAGGTCGCCGAGGAACACGTAGCCGCGGCCGCTCGCTTCGTGGAACCGCAGCGGGTTGCTCATGGCGAACGCAGCGATGATGGAGCGCGCGCGGTTCGGGTTCTCGAGCGTGAACGCCTCGTGCTTCGTGAGCGCCACCACGTCGTCGAGCGTCGTCGGCCGCGTGCTCATCGCCTGCAGCGCGAACCACTTGTCGACCATGAGCGCCTCGCCCTTCCACTTCGCGTAGAAGTTCGCGAACGCTTCGTCACGCGCCGGACCGGTCGTGTTCGAGAGCAACGCGAGCGCTGACTGCGTGTCGGTCATCGAGCCAGCGCGCTGGTGATGCGCGAGCACGTGCTTCTCTCCCTCGGGCAGACGCGAACGCCACGCGACCATCACGTTGCGCAGGCTGCGACGGCCGACGTCATCGGCAGCGAACCGATACGCCGCGCCGTCGAGCGTCTTCGACAGGTGCGAATCCACTTCTCCAATCAGCCCACTCAGCGCCGTCGCCAGCGCCGTCACGAGGTGCTCCCGTGCCTGGTACGCGCTCGAGTAGTCAGCCCAGGGAAGACGATCGCCAATCACGTCGAGCCCGGGAACGCTGAGCGCCAGGGCGAGCAGCGCGGGATCGCCACCAGTCAGCGCGGTCGACAGCGCCGTCTTCACCGCATCGACGAGCTGGGTTGAAGGAGCAGACGGCGCCTTGCCCGACTGAAGCGTCGCGACGTTCGCGAGCAGGTGACGCAGGAACAGCTCCTGCCCGGCCTCGACGCGATTGAACGCATCGTCATCGTGCGCGAGGCGGAAGAGCAGGGCGCGCTCGTCGTCATCGGTCTCGAGGTGAATCGGCGCCGAGAAGCCGCGCAGCAGCGACGGCACCGGAGCCTCCTTCAACCCCGAGAACACGAACTGCTGCTCGTTCTCCGTCAGCTCGAGCACGAACTCGGTGCCACGCGCGACGCCATCGACCACGAGCGGCACGCGCTTGCCGTCTTTCCCCAGCAGCGCGGTGACGACGGGAATCAGCATCGGCTCCTTCGTCGGCTGGCCCGGCGTCGGCGGAACGGTCTGCGTCAACGTCAGCGTCCACGTGCCCTTCGCCGCGTCCCACGCGCCCTTCGACGTCACCTTCGGCGTCCCGGCCTGCGAGTACCACCGCGAGAACTGCGTGAAGTCGCGCCCGCTGACCTCGGCCATGCACTTCAAGAAATCGTCCGTCGTCACGGCCTGGCCGTCGTGACGGCTGAAGTACAGGTCGGTGCCTTTGCGGAAGAGCTGCTCACCGAGCAGCGTCAGGTACATGCGCACGACCTCGGCGCCCTTCTCGTAGATGGTGACCGTGTAGAAGTTCGAGATCTCGACGTAGCTGTCGGGACGAACGGGGTGCGCGGTCGGTCCGAGATCTTCCGGGAACTGCAGGCTGCGCAGGCGCTGCACCTCTTCGATGCGTTTCACCGCGCGCGAGCCGACGTCAGACGAGAACTCCTGATCGCGGAAGACCGTGAAGCCCTCTTTGAGCGAGAGCTGGAACCAGTCGCGGCAGGTGACGCGGTTGCCCGACCAGTTGTGGAAGTACTCGTGGCCGACGACGCCCTCGATGTTCGCGAAGTCGACGTCGGTCGCCGTGTCGGGCCGCGCGAGCACGAACTTGGTGTTGAAGACGTTGAGGCCCTTGTTCTCCATCGCTCCCATGTTGAAGTCCGAGACGGCGACGAGGTTGAACACGTCGAGGTCGTACTCACGCCCGAAGCGCGTCTCGTCCCACCGCATCGACTTCTTGAGGCTGTCCATGCAGTGCGCGGTCTGGTCGAGATCGTGCGCCCGCACCCAGACGTTCAACGCGACCTGCTTGCCCGTCATCGTCGTGAACGAATCGGAGCGCGCCGTCAGATTCCCCGCGACGACCGCGAACAGGTAGCAGGGCTTCTTGTGCGGGTCGTGCCACACGGCCACGCGACGGAGCTTTCCGTCGATGGTCTCTTCGCGCTCGCTCACCTTGTTGCCGTTGCTGAGCAGCACGGGGAACTTCGCGGCGTCGGCGCGCAGCGTGACCGTGAAGATGCTCATCACGTCGGGGCGGTCGGCGTACCAGGTGATCTTGCGGAAGCCCTCGGCCTCGCACTGCGTGAAGAGCCCGCTGCCCGAGGCGTAGAGGCCCTCGAGGCTCTTGTTCTTCGACGGCGTCAGCTTGCGGCGCGTGGTGAGCGTGAACTTCTGCGGCGGCGACTTGAGCGTGAGCGTGCTCTCGGCGAGCGCGTATGCCGACTCGGGAGCCGGCTTGCCGTCGATGGCGATGGAGAGCAGCTGGCCCGAACCTTCGGCGTCACGGTCTCCGTCGAGAATGATGTCGCCCGACGCGCCCGGCTTTCGCGCGATGACGAGCTCGGCTTCCACTTCGGTGTGGTCGACGTCGAGGTCGAAGGTGAGGGCGACGCGCTCGATGGTGAACGCGGGCGGAGTGTATTCAGAGAGTCGGGTCGTCTTCGGGGTGGCGTCTCGCAGCATGGGGACGCGGTCTACCAGCTTCCCCGTGGCCTTCCGCCGCCGTTGTGGCTGACTGGCCGGGTGCGTCGGTGGCTCCTGCTTCTCACGCTTGCCAGTTGTGCCCGCTCGGTCGCGCCGTGCGAGCCGTGGAAGTCGTGGGAGTTGATCGCGCTGTCCGATGCGCCGGGTGAACGGATCGAACGGTGCACGGCGACGACGCTCATCTGGCGGGTGATGCCGGGTGGAGCGCGCGATGCCTGGCTGCGGAATCTCGAGACGATGTCCATCGATGGCGGCTGGCGGTTGTGGCGCCGGAGCGTGCTCGTGCGCAGCGGCTCGCCCGGTGTGCGGGTCGATGTCAGAAACGATGGCCCTGATCTCCTGATCGTCCTGATTCCTGATCTGGCCATCGACGTCGCGAAGCTGCTGAAGGAGCTGAACGGTGAGTGAGCTTCATCACGTGATGAAGGCGGTGGTGGAGGAACTCGGAGTCGAGGCACCAGTCGCTCCGAAGCCGACGCTGGTGAACGCCACGTTCGTCGAGCTCGCGGCGTTCATCGCGGACCTCGTGCGAGACCAGGTGCCGAAGAATGAACGCGCGCGCTGGAATCGCCTGGTCGAGCTGGCGGCGCCGATTCGGGAGATTGGTCAGTTCACGAAGCCGCAAGTCCAGGAACTGAAGGAGCTGTGGAAGGACGCGTTCGTCGGCAACGAGTGGGGTGTGCTCGTGCCGGGCACGTCACCGACGATGGGCATCGCGCTGCAGGCCGCGGTCGAAGCGATGCAGTGTCACAACCATGGATCGTGCGGTGTCGCGAGCCGACGCGCGGCGGTGCTCGCGGCGACCCTCCTCGGCCCATCGATGGTTCCGATGCTCGGTGCCGAGCTGGCGCGCCTCGATGCGGTGACGGCATTGCGAACTCGCAAGCTCACGCCGCCGCAGCGAATCGTCGAGACGTTGTGGCGTGGCGCGACGGGCGTGGCTCCGACGCATTGGATCGTTCGGCTCGAGGACGAGACGTTCGGGTTGCTCGCGAAGACGCGCGGCCGGTGGACGTGGAGCCCAGGTTCTCGCGACGACGTGATCGCCACGGTGCCTGATGCGCTGATGCCGGGCGCGGTCGAAGCCGTGCTCGGCAAGAAGGCGAGCGCCACACTCGCGGCGCCGCGCGTGATCATTCCTCCCGTGGTGTTGACGGAGTTGGCTGTGACTGAAGATCACGTGCTCGCCCGCGCAGAGACCGAGAAGCTCGCGTGGCGAATCTCAGACGGAGAAGCCGTTCCCTGGCCTGCGAAGACGAAGTTCCCCGCCGCGCCGAAGCGAGAAGCCCACGACCGGAACGCGAAGTCCGTCGTCGTCGATGGGCGAACGCTGAAGCTCGATCGCGCGGAAGTGACCCACGTCGTGAAGACGGCTGATGGCGTGACGGTCGGCTACCACCAGGGAAAACGCGCTGCGTTCTTCGACAACAACGGCACCCAGACGCACCTCGTCGCTGCACGAAACCTCGGAGAGTCGATCGCGAACCTGGTGCCGCTGCGGAACGGGCTGCTGTTCGCGTTCGGTCCGTGGCCGAAAGGCACCGTCGCGCTCGTCGACAAGAACTCCGTGGTGAAGGCCGTCGCGCGGCTCGGCACCTTCTACGTGAACCCCCAATTGAGATGGATCGTGGCAGAGGGGCAGGGCGGCGTGGCCTTCTTCGTTCACAACGCCCCGACCGGCATGAAGCTGGCGGTGTTCTCGTCGTGACAGGAGTGACGTTCATGCGCTGGCTGCTGCTGATGGTGTTGATGCTCGGGTGTCAGAAGCCGGCGCCCGCTCCGACTCCAACGCCTTCTGCTTCCGACGCGCTCGACGCGATCGACTCACGCAAGCCGGTGCCGCTGCTGCCGATGATGGCGAACCACCAGAAGCAGAACATGCGTGAGCACCTCGCCGCCGTGCAGGAGATCGTCTCGGCGCTCGGCTCCGACGACTTCGCGCGCATCGAAGCAGCCGCGCTGCGCATCGGCTCGTCACCGCAGATGGGCCAGATGTGCAACCACATGGGCAAAGGCGCTCCCGGGTTCACCGAGCAGGCGCTGGGCTTTCACTCCACGGCCGACGGCATCGCCGCTGCTGCGAAAGAGAAAGACAAAGCGAAGGTGCTGGCCGCGCTCGACGCGACGCTGAAGACCTGCACCGCGTGTCACGAGACGTGGAAGCAGAAGCTCGTCACCGACGCCGAGTGGCAGCAGGCGACGGCCGCTCACTGACGAAGCGTGTTCGGTGACAACCCCGCGCGAGTGAGCGCCTGAATCAACGTGCGCTCGTTGCGATAGCCCAGCGCGCTCGCGATCTCGGCCATGGTCGCGCCCGGCGCGCTCAGCAACGACACCGCGAAGCTCAGCCGAATCGTGTTCAACGTCGTGCGGAACGAGCCACCGAGCAGGCCGATCCACGCGCGCGCCTTCGTCAGGTCTCTGCGCCACTGCCGCTCGGAGCGATCGCTCGTGTAGTCGACCCACATCGGCGCGCTCGAGAGGTTCGTCAGCGCGACGTTCAGCATCTTCGCCGCGCGCACCGCCTGCTCGGGCGCCTTCATCGGCGAGACGACGGGAACCGTGAAGCCTTCGCTCCTGAGTGCCGTGACCAGCGCACCGAGCGTCGACTCGTCCTTCGTCCGGTCTTCCTCATTCGACACCGCGTCGACGAACGCGCGAGCAGCCGACAGCGTTGGCGCCGACAGCGTCTGCTTCGCCCACCGCGCGACCATCGGCTTGTCCCACTCGAGCGTGAGCAGCAGCACGCCGTCTTCCCACCGGTCGATCTGCTCTTCGAGCGGCCCGCAGCTCGCCTCACCGGCCTCGAGCGTGTGCTCTCCGTGCCGCCGGTCGACCCACCGGCCCTCGAGCACCATCGTCAGGTCGTTGCGGAAGTTCGCCTTCTTCGCGCGCGGACGATCGACGGCCTCGTAGCGCATGCCTCGCAGCCGCATCACGTACGCACGAAAGCCTGGCTGCCTGAGCGCGAAGAACTGTCGCAAAGCGCCGAGGCGGGGAAGGGCGATGGAGCGCGTCAGACGAATCAAGCGGCGGAAGCGTACGCTGACGCGCGTCGCTCACCAACGGCTCGTACCCGGGCCCAACTTGCGCGGCCAACCACAGACGTGCGACTCACGCCTCCTCTCTGGGGGCATTCGTGAAAATCCGCTTCGTCGTCATCGCCAGCCTGCTGGCGGGCTGTCCTCCATCGAACACGCCCGCGTGGCAGCCGCCACCCGTCGCGAAGGTCGCGTCACCGCTCACCGCCACGCAGGACACGGTGCTGACCGTCACGCCTCCAGTCGTCGGCCAGCAGGCCGGTGTCGTCGTCGCGCTCTCGGCCGATGGCACGCTCGCGGCCCTGGGCGTTCCACGTGACGCGTTCACGCCAGCGCAGGCGACGCTCGCAGGCTCGGTGCGCATCTTCAGTCGCGTCGCTGGCGCGTGGACCGAGACGGCCACCGTGCGCGCTCCGACGCCGACGACTGGAGCCCAGTTCGGCGTCGCCCTGAGCCTGAGCGGAGATGGGTCGCGGTTGCTGGTGGGTGCTCCGTTCGAAGACGGCACGGCGGGCGTCGACGTGGGTGCAGCGCGGGTGTTCGTGCGCACCGCTGCGACGTGGGCGCTCGAGAGCACGTTGCCAGCCCCCGACCTCGTGGCTGGAGACTTCTCGGGCCTCGCGGTCGCGCTCAGCGTCGATGGCACGCGCGCCTTCGTCTCGGCGATTGGAGACGAGGTCACGGCAGGGCCGACCAACGCCGGGGCGGTGCGTGTCTACGTGCGCAACGCGAGCGGGTGGAACCTCGAGGCGACGTTGACGGCGACCGCTGCCGCGGCGGAAGACACGATGGGCTTCGCCCTCGCGACGAATGGAGATGGCTCGCGGCTGCTGGTGGCCGTTCGCTCCGACGACACCGACGCGGGCGTCAACGCAGGCACCGTTCGCGCCTTCGTTCGCAACGGAACGGCGTGGGCCGAAGACGCGACGCTGGCCGCGAGTGACGCACAGCCTGGCGATCAGTTCGGCAACGCGCTGGCGTTGAGCTCCGACGGCCTGGTCGCGCTCGTGGGCGTCAGCAACGACGACTTCGATGGAGGCGTCAACTTCGGCTCGGTTCGGCCCTTCACGCAGGTCGGCGGCGTGTGGGTCGAGCAGCCGGCGCTCTTCCCGCCAGACGTGGCCTCGACGCCGGGCTTCGGCTCGGGCGTCGCCTTGCGCGCCGATGGAACCCGCGCCGTCATCGGCGCTGCGCTCTCGTCGGCTCAGAACGGCGCCGCCCGCGTCTACACCCTCGAGCCGTCGGGCTGGGCCGCAGACACGTCGCTCACGCTCACGCCTCCGGTGGTGGGTGCGGCCTTCGGAAGCGGCGTCGCCATCTCGGCCAACGGCGAGGTGATTCTCGTCGGTGTGCCCAACTTCGACGCGCCAGCCGACAACGCAGGTGGCGCCGCGCTGTTCAGTCTCGTCGGGCTCACCACGGGCTTCGTCTGCACCACCGCGAGCCAGTGCGCGACGGGCAACTGCGTCGATGGGTTCTGCTGCGACACGAGCTGTGGCGCGGGCGCTGCGGCATGTCAGGGCTGCTCGATGGCGAAGACGGGTTTGGCGAACGGCACCTGTGGCCTCGTGGTCGCGGGGCGTGTGTGCCGTGCCTCGGTGGGGCCATGCGACTTCACTGAGCACTGCGATGGCGTGTCACCGCTGTGCCCGCGCAATGTGCTCGTTCCTCCGGGCCTCGTCTGCCGCGCCAGTGCAGGTCCGTGTGACGCGCCCGAGCTCTGCAACGGTATCGCCGGAGTGTGTCCCGCCGACGTGATGCGCGACGCTGGCGTCGAGTGTGCGCCCGCCAGCGGCTTGTGTGACGACCCCGACCTTTGTGATGGGTCGAGCCCAACGTGTCCGCCGCGCTTCAAGCCGGCTGGCACCGTCTGCAACACGACCATCGACGGGCCGTGCGACACTGAAGACACCTGCATGGGCACGGCTGCCTTCTGCCCGCGGAAGTTCTTGTCTGGTGTTCTCTGCCGCGGCTCGGTCGGCGCCTGTGATCCCCAGGAGATTTGTTTCGGGAGCTCGCCAGACTGTCCACCCGACCAGGTGACGCAAGCCGGCATCGTCTGTCGCGCTTCTCGCAACGTGATGTGCAACCCAATGGAGTCGTGTGACGGCGTGAGCGGGTCTTGTCCTGCTGACGTCAACATGTGCGTGGGCGACGAGGTGCCCATGTGCATGCCCTTGATGTGTCCTGAGCCAGCGCCAGTCACGCCACCGCCCCCACCGCCTGCAGCCGGCGGTTGTTTTCAGATTGGGCCCGGTGGACCGGCGCTGATCGAGCTCTTGATGGCAGGGCTCTTCTTCATCTCGCGTCGCCGACGTGGGTGACGCTCAAGGTCCGAGCCGCGGAGGCCTCGAGTGCAGGTGCATTCGACGGAACGGACCCAGCGACAAACCAGACATCATCGCCACCATCTCACTGCGCACGATGGGCAGCTTGCACGCGAGCCCGAACAACGAGTCACGCACCAGCCCGAGCGGCGTGAGGTCTGACTGAAAGAACGGCGTGAGCCACCGCGTGACGAACTGGTACCAGCCCAGGTGCGCGCGCCGCGTGCGGGAATAGCGAAACAGCGCGTCGTCGAGTCCGTCTGTGCTGCTCAGACACTCTGCGAGGGTGGCGGCGTCGACGAGCGCGAGGTTGGCGCCCTGGCCCAGCTGCGGGCTCATCGCGTGCGCGCTGTCTCCCAGGTACACGACGCGGCCCACGTTCCACGGCCACATCACGACGTCGTGGTACTCCGAGAACAGCAAGTCGTCGTGCGTGTGCAGCTGCTCGAGCACCGGCTTCGTCGCTGGCATGTCGCGGAGCAGCTGCGCCTTCCACGCCTCGAAGTCACTCGCCTTGAACGCGTCGAGCCGGTCAGCGCGCAGACTGAAGAAGAGACTCACGAGCGGAACCGAGCCGTCTGGCCCGAGCCCCGTCGGCAGCAGGCCCGACAACATGCGCGTGCCCTTCACCACCTGAAACAACCGCCCCGTGAAGCGATGCTCGACGTCGGGCACCACGGCCCACAAGGCTCCCCATGGATAGCGACGGACGATTTTCTGGTGCGCGGTGTCGTCTCGCAGGCTCGAGCGCGCGCCGTTGCAGACGATGACGAGCTCGTGCGGACCGAACTTTCGTTTCGTCTCACGCTCGACGAGGAAGTGCCCACGCTCGTCACGCGCGAGGTCTTCGATGTCGTGGCCGAGCTTCAGCGTGACGCCAGGCTCCGTCTGCACCGCGCGGAACAACGACTGGAACAACACGCCGCGATGCAGGCCCACGCCGTACAAGTCTTCCGCGAGGTCCGCGTACGCGAGGTCGAGCACGCGCCGGCCCGACGGAGTCTCTGCGACGAGGTGACGAAGCGGCTCTCCACGCGCGACGACTTCGTTCACGAGTCCCAGCGCCGAGAGCACCGCCATGCCCGTCGGCTGCAACATGATGCCGGCGCCGACGGGCCGCGGATCCATCACCTTCTCGTAGACGGTGACGCGGTGGCCCTGCCTCGCGAGAAACAGCGCGCTCGCGCTTCCAGCGGTTCCGGTTCCGACGATGGCGATGTCGAGTGGCTGCACGGGGGAGCGCTGCCTTACTTCACTTCGCGTCGATGGCCTCGAACCCGTCGCTCGCTTCCTGAACGGCCTTGCGAATCTTCTCGTCCGGGCCCACGCGCCGAGCCGGCTTCGCGCCGTTGAACGAGACCGGCACCTCCTGGCGCAACGTTCCGTCGATGGTGTGGAACGCCGAGAAGTGCAGGTGCGGCTTCGACGTGTAGCCCGTGTTGCCCGACTCGCCGAGCTGCTGACCCGCGGTCACCTTGTCTCCGAGCTTCACCGTCACGCCGCCCTGCCGCAGGTGGTTGTACTCGGAGAAGAGCCCGTCATCGTGGCGGAGCACGACGTAGTTGTTCTCGTTCTTCAGCGCCTCGTCGACCGCGCCCACCGAACAATCACTGCGCACGCCGACGACCACGCCATCACGCGCCGCGAGCACCGGTGTGCCCTCGGGCATCTCCCAGTCATACGCCTCTTCGTCCTGCGAACCGTCGAAGTGGCTGAACGTGCCGCGCGGCCCCTGAATGAGTTTGAACGTGCCCGCGAAGGGCCGCTTCCAGCTCACGGTCGCGGGAGGCACGACCAGCCGCCGCCCGAGCTTCCACCGGTACTTCCAGTCCTTCAGCTTCCACGCCGCGTCGCGATCGAGCTGCTTCCACTTCGCCGCGAGAAAGTGCGTTCGTCCCGCCGAGTCGATGATGGGCGGCAGCTCGTTCACCACGTTCGTCTCGTCGGCCGTGACGCTCATGGTGACTTCGGTGCACGTCGAGAGGTCGGCCCACAGCTCGACGCCGTCGGCCAACGTCTTCTGCGTCACCTTCACGCACGGGTCTCCCGCCCACGCGCTCGCGCTGATCAGCACCAGCACGAGCCCACCTCGGAGCACCTTCACGCAGGGTCTCGCTGCGAAATCACTGCAGAGTGACCCGGGTCGATCGACGTCGAATGTCGCGTTCTGCATACCCACCCCACCTCGAAAGCCGGAGAATCACTCAAAGTCCGGCTGGTGTCGTTCCTGCACCTTGGGTCTTTGTAAGCCCATGTAATTACTTCAAAACTGGCTTGCCTTCCGCGTCCAGCGTCGTCACAGTTCTGCAGCCCCGCTTCACCTCCCATCGGAGCCTCTCGTGAACCTCGCCTTCGCCCCGCGCGCGTTGTCCTGCTGCCTCGTGCTCGCCGCTGCCGTCACGAACGCCGAGACCTATTACGGCCGCAACCCCGACAACAACGGCCAGGTGACGCTGGTGGGAATCGCGGCGTCGACGACGTTCGAGGTGCGCGCGCTGCCGGCGAACACCCTCGTGCAGCAGGGCACCATCTCGCGGCTCGCGCGCATCGTCGTGTCCCTCAACGCGACGCGGGAGTTCAAGATCGTCACCGCGCGGCCGGTGCTCGCGGTGCTCGGCTACGACTGCTGCAACTACTCGGGCAGCTTCTTCTACCCGCAGGAAGACGGACGGAAGTACTGGGGCACGCGCTTCGTGTTCACGCCCATGGCGAACGGCGCGAACCAGCAGTTCGTCTATGCGCGAGACCCGGCCGTCGTGCGCGTGCTCGATGCCTCGGGAAATCAGGTCGCGGTGAGCCCCACGCTCTCGACCGGCCAGCGCTGGCAGATTCCCGCAGTCGTCCCGAACCAGACGTACGCGGTGGAGTCGTCGGCTCCCGCGGCCGTCACCTCGGCGGCGCTGATCGCGATTCAGGCGAACTCGGGCAACGGCAACACGCAGATTCCGCCCGTCGCGCGTGATGCCGATGGCCGCGCGAACGACTGCAACAACGACCGCGGCGTCGAGTTCTACTTCTCGACCTACTCGTGGCGGCGCGGTTCGCTCGCCATCTTCAACGCCAGCTCGAGCGCCATCACCTTCAGCCTGCAGACCGTCACCGGCGTCGCGCTCGCGAACACGGCCGGCTACCAGAACATCACCGTCGCGGCGAACTCGGCCTTCTTGAACACGGCCGCGAACGGCTTCGCGAGCCTCGGCACCGCGCAGTACCGGCTCGTCGCGTCGGCGCCCGTCACCGTCTGGGCCGGCGACCAGGAAGGTGGAGACGGCATCGCCGACATGGGCGACGACCTGACCTCGAACTTCGGCGACCAGGGCCGCTCGTTCTTCCTCTCGTCGCAGACGCAGGGCGCGACCGTGTTCGCCCTCGAGGCCAACACGCAGGTGACGTACTCGAGCGGCGGCGCTCCGACGACGGTGACGCTGGGCGCCGACGGGTTTCTGAACCTGCCCGCGAACCAGCAGTACTCCATCACCTCGACGCGGCCGGTCTCGGTGCAGACGGTCGGCGCGAACGGCCTCAACGACTGGGCCGTGCAGCTGCGCCCCGCCGAAGCGCTCGACACCGATGGCAACGGCATCGAAAACCGCAACGAAGGCACCAGCTGCACCAGCATCGCGCCCGACACCGACGGCGACGGGCTCTACGACTTCCAGGACACCGACGACGACAACGACTGTCTGCTCGACTCCGCCGAGCCGCCCGGTGGCCGCACGGTGCCGAATCTTCCCAACACGTCGTCGAGCGCGAACTGCACCTCGGGCACGCTGCGCGTCTGCGACCGCACCTCGGGTCAGCAGGCCGTCTGCCGCGAGTGCGTCGCCACGAGTGACTGCACCGGCGGCCGCGTCTGCAACCCGACGACGTTCACCTGCGTGAACCCGCCCACCACCGTCATCACTTCGCGGCCGCCGAACCCGAGCAACACCGCGACCGGCACCTTCATCTTCCAGTCGCCGGGCAACCCCACCGCGACCTTCGAGTGCAGCCTCGACGGCTCGGCCTTCACCGCGTGCACGACGCCGTTCACCACGGGCGTGCTCTCGAACGGCAGCCACACGTTCCGGGTTCGCGCCATCGTCGGCGTCCTCACCGACCCGATGCCTGCCAGCGTCACGTGGGTCGTCGACACGGGAGCGCCCGCCGCGCCCATCGTCTCGACGCCCGCGAACGGCACGCGCACGAACGTGAACCGGCCCGTCATCACCGGCACCGCCGAGGCTGGCAGCACCGTCACCATCTTCATCGACGGCGTGAGCGCGACCACCGTGACGGCTGGCCCGACTGGCGCCTTCTCGTTCACGCCGCCCGCGCTCGCTGATGGAACGCACGTCGTCTCGGCGACCGCGCGTGATGCCGCGGGCAACGTGAGCCCGATGTCGGCCTTCAATCAGTTCGTCGTCGACACCACGCCGCCCAACTCGCCCATCATCATCACGCCGGCGAATGGCGGCACGGTCGGCAGCGCGACGCCCTCCATCTCGGGAACCGCGGAGGCCGGGAGCACGGTCACCATTCGCGTCGACGGCATGACGCTGGGAACCGCGACGGCCGATGCCACCGGTGCGTGGAACTTCACCGTGCCGATGGCGCTGGTGGCTGGCCCGCACACCGTGACCGCGCGCGCGACCGACACCGTCGGCAACGTCGGCCCCGAGTCGGTGGTGACGAACTTCACGGTCGACCTCACGGTGCTCGACACGAGCGTTGCGTCGGGCCCGAGCGCGCTCAGCAACTCCGGCGTCGCGAACTTCGTCTTCGCCTCGAACAAGAGCGGCGCGAGCTACGAGTGCGACCTCGACAACGCCGGCTTCACCGCGTGTGGAAATCCCTCGACCTTCTCGTCGCTCGCCGATGGTGCCCACCTGCTGCGCGTGCGCGCCGTGCGTGGCGCTGAAGTCGACCCGACGCCTGCGTCCTTCTCGTGGACGGTGGACACGACCGGGCCCGCTGCGCCGTTCGTCACCGCACCTTCCGCCGGAGCGACGCTCGACACCTCGCGCCCCACCATCACCGGCACGGGCACCGCGGGAGACGTCATCACCGTCATCGTCGACGGCGTCACCGTCGGAACCGCCACCGTGAACGGCCTCGGCACGTGGAGCTTCACGCTGCCGTCCGGCCTCTCCGATGGCTCGCACCAGGTTCGCGCGACCGCCCGTGACGCTGCGGGCAACACGAGCGTGCCGTCGATGCCCGTGACCTTCTCCATCGACACCACCGCGCCGCTGCCGCCGCTCGTCACCAGCCCGGTCGCGGGCAGCACGCTCTCGAGCTCGAGCCCCACGTATTCGGGCACGGCGGAGCCCAACAGCACCGTGCGCGTCGAGGTCGATGGCGTCGTCGTCGGTACCGTGACCGCGAGCGCGACCGGTACGTGGTCGCTGCTGTCTCCGTCTCCGCTCGCTGAGGGTGCGCACTCGGTGAGGGCCCGCGCGACCGACGCGGTTGGCAATCAGTCTGCGGCAGGTCCCGCCGTCGCCTTCACCGTCGACACGACCGCGCCCGCCGTTCCCACGCTCACCTCGCCGACTGCTGGCGCGGCGTCGTCGAACAACCGGCCGCTCATTCAGGGCTCGGCCGACCCGGGCAGCATCGTGACGATTCGCATCGACGGCACCGTCGTCGGCACCACCGTCGCGTCGTCGACCGGTTCCTTCTCGTTCAATCCGCCCTCCGCGCTCTCCGATGGTCCGCACCAGGTCACCGCGCAGGCGGCTGACAGCATCGGCAACACGTCCTCGGTCTCGGCGCCGCGCGCGTTCACCGTCGACACGGTCGCGCCCGTTGCCCCCGTCGTGACCGAGCCTGCTGCCAACTCGACCGTCGGCCTCACCTCGCCCACCGTGCGTGGCACCGCCGAGGCGAACTCCATCGTCACCGTCATCGTCGACTCCGTGGCGGCCGGCACCGTCGTCGCCGATGCGAGCGGCAACTGGACGTTCACCACCGCGCCGCTGAGCCAGGGTCAGCACTCGGTCAGCGCCACCGCGCGTGACGCCGCTGGCAACGTGTCGCCTGCTGCGACGCAGGTCGTCTTCACCATCGACACCACGGTGCTCGACACCAGCATTCTCACCGGGCCGCGCACGCCGTCGCCGAACGCCACCGCGCAGTTCAGCTTCTCGTCGAACAAGACGCCGGTGACGTACGAGTGCAGCCTCGACTCCGGAGCGTTCACGACCTGCGCGAACCCAGCCACGTTCTCGACGCTCTCGAATGGCCCGCACCGCCTCGAGGTGCGCGCGCGCTTCTCGCCGGCCGAGGTCGATGCCACGCCTGCCACGTTCTTGTGGACGGTGGACACCGTGGCGCCGGCTGCCCCCGTCGTCGTCACGCCCGCGAACGGAGCGACGCTCTCGACCTCGATGGTCACCGTGACGGGCACCTCGGAGCCGAACGCCGTCGTCACCGTCATCCTCGACTCGGGCATCGCGGGCACCGCCACGGCTGACGCGATGGGCGCGTGGTCGTTGACGTTGCCGGCCACGCTCTCGGACGGCAGCCACACGGTCTCTGCACGCGCGACCGATACCGCAGGCAACACCGGCGCCGTCTCTCCCGTGAACGCCTTCACCGTCGACACGGCCGCACCTGCCGCGCCCATCATCAACGTGCCGGCCTCGAACGCCCTGCTCTCGACCGCGACGCCCGTCTTCAGCGGAACGGCAGAGCCCGGCAGCACCGTCACGGTCACCATCGACGGCATGGTCGCAGGCACGGTCGTCGCCGACGTGCTCGGTCGCTTCTCGTTCACGCCGATGACGGCGCTCGCCGACGGCATGCACACGGTCTCGGCCACCTCACGCGACACCGCTGGCAACACGAGCCCGTCGTCGATGCCGGTGAGCTTCACGACCGACACCACCGCGCCGATGGCTCCCGTCATCACCGCTCCCGCGACCGGTACGGCCACCAGCGACAACACGCCGACGCTCACTGGCACCGCCGAGGCGGGTAGCACCGTCACGATTCGGGTCGATGGCGTCGTCGTTGGAACGGCCACGGCCGACGCGATGGGCACGTTCACGTTCACGGTGCCGATGGCTCTGATGGACGGAGCCCGGGTCTTCACGGCGACCGCGACCGACGCGGCCGGAAACGTGGGGCCGGCCTCGATGCCCGTCACGCTCACGGTCGACACCATGCCTCCCGCGGCGCCCACCATCGTCTCTCCTGCGGCAGGCAGCACCATCGCGACGACGACGCCGAACCTCACGGGCCGCGCTGAGCCCGGCGCCTCGGTGCGAGTCTTCGTCGACGGCACGCTGCTCGGCACCGTGACGGCCGACTCGAACGGTGGTTGGAACCTTCCCGTGCCGGCAGGTCAGGCGCTCAGCGAAGGCATGCACCAGGTTCGGGTCGACGCGACCGACGCAGCGATGAACCGCGGGCCCGACACGACGAGCAGCTTCACGGTTCGGCTCGCGACCGATGGTGGTGGCGCCGACGGTGGCTCGGGCGATGGCGGCGTCGTCGTGATGGATGGCGGCGTCGATGGCGGCGGTGGCTCACCCGACGGTGGCGGCTCGTTGCTCGACGGTGGAGGCAACAACGGCATCGAAGACGGCGGCGTCATTCCGCTCACGCCCGAGGTCACGTTCCGCGGTGGTGGCTGTGGTTGCAGCTCCGCCGACGCGAGCAGCCTGCTGGCCTTCGGCGTCCTGCTCCTCGTGCGCCGCCGGTGGAAGCGCGTCAGCTGACGCCGTTCCAGCTTCGTCTTCTCCCGCGGTGCTTGCTCGAACACCGACCGCGGAGCCGGGGCGGCTGGCCCAGGCGCGCCAGAGGACCTCGCTCGGTGAACGAGGCTCTGCGCTCGACCCCATCAGGGAGAACGTGCCTCGCTGCCCTCGGGGTATGGTCGCTGCGGTGCGCGTGCTCATCGTCGACGACCACGAACTGTTCGCCGAAGCCCTTGGCGGAGTCGTGCGCAAGCTCGAGCCGCTCTCCCACGTGGTGACCGCGAGTTCTGCCGAGGTCGGCCTCGAGGCGCTCGCAGGCCCGCCGTTCGATCTCGTGCTGCTCGACCTCGGGCTGCCCGGCCTGCGTGGGCCCGCCGCCTTCGATGCCATCGTCGCGAAGGCCGGCTCGACGCCCATCGTCGTCGTCAGCGGCAGTGAACCCACTCTCGACGTCGCGGCGCTGATCAAGAAGGGCGCGCGCGGCTTCCTGCACAAGCGCTCGAGCGCGGCCGAGCTGTCTTCGGCGCTGCGCTACATCCTCGATGGAGGCACGCACGTCCCCGCCGCGCTGCTCGACGTCCGCGGGGCGGTCGATGTCGCGCTGACGCCCCGCCAGACCGAGGTGCTGCGCCTGCTGGTGAAGGGCGCCAGCAACAAAGAGATCGCCGACGCGCTCGGCTGCGCCGAGGCCACCGTGCGTGTGCATGTCAGCACCTTGCTCCGCCTGCTCGACGTCGAGAACCGCACCCAGGCAGCCACCTCAGCCGTCGCTCATCGGCTGCTCGACGAGTGATTCCAGCCAGGCTGCATTCGCGGCGCTGCGCAGGTTCGCGCTTCGGCAGCCGCTCCTAAACGAATAGCGTACGCCTTCACCCGCATTTCATCGGCGCGCCCGTTGAGTGAAGGTGGCCTCGGCCCGAGCGTCTGCCGGAGGCCTGGACGCTGATTCGCGGTCGCAGGGGGAGTTCTGCACATGTCACGTCGTCTTCTCGCCGTGGTCGCGCTGCTGAGTCTGTTGCCTGTCGTCGCGCACGCCCAGGCCAACGCTGGCGTCTCGGATGAGCGCGTGTCGCTGCCGCAGGCGCCGGGCTCGGTCTCGGGAGTCGGTGAGAACGCGTCGGTCGAAGGCAACCATGGTGGCTTTCAGTATCGGGTGCCCGTCGAAGTGCCGCCGGGTTTTCCGGGCCTCACGCCCGATGTGTCGCTCTCGTACTCGTCGATGGGCGGCGCGTCGGTGGTGGGCATGGGGTGGGGCTTCGACCAGCCCTCCATCGAGCGCATGACGGTGCGCGGGCTGCCGAAGTACGACCTCACCGACCGCTTTGTCGTCGACGGAGCCTCCGAGCTCGTGCAGGTGGCGAACTCTGCGCAGGGCCCCATCTTCCGTGCGCGCTTCGAGGGCGGCTTCGTGCGCTACACGTGGTTGACCGCGGGCGCCGGAGAAGGTGGCTCATGGAAGGCCGAGTACCCCGACGGACGCATCGGCTGGTTTGGCGCCGACAAGCAGGGCGTCGCGGTACCCACCGCGCAGGTGACGGCCTCGGCCACGCGCGTGTTCCGCTGGCACCTCGTGCTCCTCGAGGACGTGTACGGCCACCAGCAGCGCCTCTCGTACACGAAGGACGCGAGCGGCATGCCGCTGCTCGAGCGCATCGACTACCTCTTCGAGGGCGCCAACGCGCGGCACTCGGTGCGCTTCACGTACGAAGACCGCAGCGATGTGTTGAGCGACGCGCAGCCCGGCGTCGAGGTGAAGCTGACGAAGCGGCTCAAGGAGCTGGGCATCTACTCGGGCACCACGACACCCGAGCAGGTGCGCCGCTACGCGCTCGAGTACGAGCCAGACACGATGTCGGGCTTCTCGACGCGGCTGCGCTCGGTGACGCGGTTCGGCCGCAGCGGCAGCGCGTACCCCGTGAAGTTCTCGTTCGGCTACACGAAGACGCTCGGCGGCCTGTGCGACTCGACGTGTGACAAGCCCTTCGTGCACACCATGGGCACGGTGTCGGGCGTCGACTTCGCGAACGGCCGCGCCTCGATGGTGGACATGAACGGCGACGCGATTCCCGACATCGTCCTCTCTGATGCGCAGGGCCGTCACCAGTTCATCTTCGGCCGCCTCGACCAGGAAGGGCGGGCCAGCTTCCAGTCGGCGCCGGTCACGAGCGCGCGCACCTCCATGGGCAGCCCCTTCGTGCTGGGAGACCCGAAGGTGCAGCTCATCGACGTCAACGGAGACGGCTTCGTCGACGTGACGCAGGCGAAGGTGCCGGCGGTGCTGTGCAACAACGGCTCCGGTGACTGGGTCGACTCGGCGGCCTGCGCGATGGCGCCGCAGGGCCTGCCCTCGGCGTTCAACCCCGAAGACGACGTCGCCGAGGGCGCGCAGCAGGACCCGAAGTACGTGCGCTTCTTCGACTACGACAACGACAAGCGCATCGACTGGCTGCGAACGCCGGCGGGTGGCACGCAGACCGAGGTGCTGGCCAACGAGGCGGCCGGGTTCCGCGCGGTGGCCGTCGACGTCATCGGCGCCGTGTTCGACGACGAAGACCTGCAGCTCGCCGACATGAACGGCGACGGACTCCAGGACCCCGTGCGTCTGCGCGGCAAGGGCACCGCGACGCTCGCTGTCGACTTCAAGCTGAACCTTGGCTTCGGGCGATGGGCTCCTGCCGCACCCAACTGGCGCACCATCACGGTGGGCGGCCTCAACCCGACGCAGACCGCGCAGGCGGAGCTCGAAGACCTCAACGGCGACGGGCTTGCTGACGTCGTCATGGTGGCAGCCAACGAGGTGCACCTGCTGCTCAACCGCAACGGTGACTCCTTCGCGGCGCCGCTCATTCTCAGCAGCGCGAGCCTCGCGAGCGGCATGATTCCGACGCGCGGCGCAGGCACCACCGTCACCTACGCCGACATGAACGGCAACGGCTCGGCCGACATCGTGTGGTTCGTGTCGGGCATGCCGGCGCAGTACCTCGAGCTGTTTCCGGTGCGGCCCAACCTCATCAGCCGCATCGAGAACGGCCTCGGCAGCGTGCAGGTCATCGGCTTTGGCACCTCCATCTCGGAGCAGGCCCGTGACGTCGCCGCGAGCCGGCCCTGGCCGACCCGCGTGCCCAACGCCTCCATTCTCGTCACCACCATCGACTCGTACGTCACGCTCACCGGCACCGCGAGCGGCGGCCTGCACGAGCGCATGGTGTACCGGTACCACGACGGCTTCTACGACGGTGTCGAGCGGCAGTTCCGTGGCTACGAAAGCGTCGAGCGAGAGCTCGTCAGCGACGTCATGCGCGACGCGCAGGAGCCCGGCCTCACCGTCGAGCTCTTCGACGTCGGTCGCACCGAGCCAGCGCTCGCGGGCGTGTTGAAGACGCGCACCATCTCGGCCCTGTCGGGCACGACGCGCGTACCGCTTCGCGAAGAGCGGGTGCTCTACCAGCTGTGCCCCGTCGCCGAGACCGGCACCGCCGCCGTGAAGTGGCCGTGTCAGCGCGCCACCACCACGGTGCTGCTCGAGCGCACGCCCGCCGACGCCATCACCGTGCGCAGCGAGCAGGAGTACGACGGGTACGGCAACGTGACGCGTGCCACCAACCTGGGCGTCGTGAACCTGGGCACGCCCGAGATGCCGCGTGGCTGTCAGGCGTGCATGGCGTCGGGCACCTTCGGCAAGGCGTGCGGAGACATGTGCCTGGGTGACGAGTCGTACAGCGAGACGACCTCCATCGTGCCCGGGGCCGACACTGGAGGGCGGTGGATGTTGTCGCGCGCCTCGCGGTCGCGCAGCGGCTCACAGGCCGGCATGCTGAACGTCGAGACGCAGACGTTCTACGACGGGCCGGCGTTCGTGGGCCTCGCCGCCGGGCAGCTGACGCTCGGAGCCGTCACCCGCGTCGCGCGCCGCACCGGCATGGGCGCGATGGACTTCATCGAGACGCTCCGGGTGCGGCGCGACGCGCACGGCAACGTCGCCGAGCAGCTCGAGCCCCACGGCAGCATCGCTGGTGCGTCGCACCGCCGCCTGTACACGTACGAGCCGGCCGGCCTGCAGCCGACGCAGGTCGAGGTGAAGCTGACGGCGACGCGCTCGCTGCGCCGTGACACCAGCTGGGACTACGCCTTCGAGCAGATGGCGCAGGCGTCGAACTGGTACGCCGTCGAGGGCGGCATGAACCTCACGGCGCCGCAGCAGACGCGCTACCGCTACGACGAGCACGGCCGCCTCGACCGCATGCTCGAGCCCGGCGACACCGACACCACGGCGTCGACCGAGCTTCAGTACCTGCTGGCCGACCCGGCCTCGCGCATTCTCACGCTGAAGCGCTCGTCTGCCTCGAGCGGGCAGGACCTCGTGTCGGCGCAGTGCCTCGATGGACGCGGCCGCGTGTTCCAGACGCGCCAGCGCATCACTGACAGTTCGTGGCAGGTCTCGGGGTTCACCGAGTTCGACTCGAAGGGCGCCGCTGCGCGGGTGTTCCAGCCGTACCTGTCGATGTCGGGCAGCTGCGAGATGGCGCCGCCCTCGGGCGTGCCCGTGCTCAGTCGCACCTACGACGTGCTCGGGCGGCCGCTCGTCGACACCGAACCTGACCTGTCGACCCGCCGCGTCGAGTACGCGCCGCTCGTCACCCGCACGTTCGACGAAGACGACACCGACATGCAGAGCTCGTCGTTCAACACGCCCACCATCGAGGAGTCCGACGGGCTTGGGCGGCTCGTGCGGATCGAGCGGCAGCAGCCCAGCGCGGTCACGCAACTGGCGTACGACGTCAACGGCCGGCTCGCGACGGTGAAGGATGCGGCCGGGAACGCGCTGGTGCAGCAGTACGACCTCTCGGGCCGCCTCGTGCAGGCGACGAACCCGAACTCGGGAGTCACGCGCTTCGAGTACGACGCGGCGGGGAATGTGCTGCGCCGGGTCGACGCGCGAAACGTCTCGGTGCGCACCGAGTACGACGCCCTGAGCCGGCCGGTCACCCAGTGGGACGAAGCGAAGGAGGCCGACACGAAGGTGCGGTGGGCCTACGACGCCATCGCCGGTTGCACCGACTGTACGAACGCAAGCGGACGAGTGGTCGAGACGGAATGGCCGATGCCGGGTGGTACAGGGCGTGACCGCTTCGGCTTCGACGTGCGCGGAGACCCCGTCTTCTTCGAGCGCACCGTCGACGGAAAACCGCTGGTGGTGCGTGCACGCTTCGACCAGGCGCACCGGCAGACGGCCATCGTCTACCCGGCCGGGCTCACCGTCGAAACTGCGTACGACGGCGCCTCCCGCGTCGCCTCGATGCCGAGCCTCGTGCGCAGCGTCGAGTACAACCCGCGCGGGCTGCTCTCTGCCGCGACCTTCTTCAACAACGTGGGCCACCGCTTCGAGTACGACGCGCGGCTGCGCCTCTCGCGTCAGGCCGCGACGACAGCCGACGGCCAGGCCATCTTCGACCTGTCCTTCGCTCGCACGCGGGGGGGCAACCTCACCGCCATCACCGACGCCGCCACGCGCGCGGACCGGGCCCGACACGCCGTTCGCTTCACCTCCGACGGGTGGGACCGCGTGACGTCGGCCGTGATGGAGCGTGCGATGGGCGACGCCGAGACCCTCTCGTTCGGCTACGACACCATCGACAACGTGACGAGCCAGTCGTCGAGCCTGGGCGACGCCTCGCTCGCGAACGTCGGCACGTACAGCTACGACGCCTCGAAGCCGAACGCGGTGAAGAAGGCTGGCGCGCTCGACTACCAGCACGACGCCGCGGGCTTCATGACGGCGCGTGGCACGGCTGGCTACGAGTTCGACCACCTGGGGCGGCTGACCCGCGCGACGCGAGACGGCACCGAGACGGGTCGCTTCGTCTTCGGCGCCGGCCCGCTGCGCGTGCTCGAGCGTGAGGAAGGCCTCTCGACCGTGGTGGTGACGGGTGACTTCGAGGTGCGTGACGGCATCGCCGTCGTCTACGCCCAACTCGGTGGGAATCGTGTGGCGCGACTGGAGAGCGACGCTGTGGCGGCGACACTGCTCAGCGACCTGGCGCCGCTCTCGGGCACGACGCCGACGGGAGACGGTACCATCGACATCGCAGACGCGTGGGTGGCTCAGAGCGCCGCGACGGGCGGCGTGTCACTCAGTGGAGGCCCTGCGCCTTCCAGAGTGCAGGCGCTGCTCGCGTCGGCCGCGCGGCGGTTGTTGTTGAAGGACCTGACGTGGCTGCACTCCGACCATCAGGGCTCGGTGGTCGCCGCGACGAATGGGCGCGGCGCGCTGGTGGCCGAGCAGTCCTTCTATTCGTGGGGCGAGGTGCGCAGCTCGACCGGCTTCGTCGACTCGCACGGCTTCACCGGCCAGGAGCGGGACTCGTCGACCGGCCTCATTCACTTCCAGTTCCGCGACCTCGACCCGAAGACGGGCCGGTGGGCCAGCGTGGACCCGGCCTTCGCGCAGCTCTCGCCAGGCGCAGCTCGGAACGAGGAGTCACTGACGGCCTACGCGTACGTGGGCAATGACTTCGCCGACAAGGTGGACCCCACCGGGTTGGCGGGCATTCGTTCCAGGGTCTCCGCTGTGATGCGTGCCATGCGAGGCGGAAGCCGACGTGCCCCTGCGAAACCGGCCCACTCGGCGAATCACCCCGCTGGGGCTTCAGCGGCGCCTCCGGCTGCCGTGGCGCAAACACCACCGCTCCCGCAGCCAGGTCACTCTGCGCAGGACTTCGGCGCGATGGGTTTCAGGGGGCGCGTCGAAGCGACGAAGACGGCAAACGCGGAGCACATGACGCGGCAAAAGCAGCTGTTCCCCGGAACCACACCGACGGATCAGCAGTTGTTCATGCTCAGCACGAGGACCGAAAGCAGCTCGGACCTGGGCAAAGACGACCGTGGCCGCTGGAAGTACGGTCGCGCAGCGCCTCCAACACACCGCGCTCCACCAGAGCCTGTCTACAACAGGGTCGAATCCGCAGTCGTCGCCCCGAGTGGCGAGAGCGGTGCGACTGGCGAGCGGGGTGCGAACAACATCTACGATGCCATCCAGCTCCCGCCACCAGCGCCCCCGCCGCCGCCCGGCCCTCCGAACGAATACGGCGTCTCACCAGTCCTCCCGCCGTTCACGCCGCCTTCGAACACCGGGTCCACCAACTAGTACGGGAAGACGATCTGACCATGCCTCGCCACGCCATGCGCTCAATGCTGCCCACCGCTCTGTTTGCGATGTTGCTCGCCGTCGGCTGCACCTGCACCCCGCAGTGCAAGCCAGGAGAAGCTGCCTGCGCCTGCCGCGCTGGCAACGAATGCAACGATGGCCTCGCGTGCGGAGCCGATGGCAAATGTGCCGCGCCGACGCTGGCCGGCGTGGTGGTGAGCGACCCCGCGGCGCGCGGCTGTGAGGTGCTCCTCACCGAGTCGGCGGGCACCGTCGTCACCGCGGGCCAATTCTCCAGCGGCGTCGTGGGCACCAGCCTTCGCGAGGCGCCCCGCGTGGCGCTGACCTTCGTGGCGCCAGGTGACGCTCCGTTCCCTGCGGGAGGCGTTCAGCTCTCCCTCGCGCAGGGCACCACCGCTGGTGTCTCCGTGACGAAGGCGACCTGCGTGGACTCGAAGGGCGCCCGTCTGCCGGGCGCAACCGTGACGATTCGCTAGCAACGCGCGCAATGGAACAGCACTGCGCGACACCACAAAGCATGGGCAGCACTGGAGGTTCGATGAAGTCACATCTTCGAGCAGGGCATGTGTTGGTGGCGAGCGCGATGGCGCTCCTCTCGGCGTGCGGCGGCGGCATGAGCATGGATGCCGGCATCGAGCCCATGGGTGGCGGTACGGCCGCGCCGATGGATGCCGCAGTCGCCTCCTGCGCGCCCGGCACCGAGGGCTGTGAGTGCGCCTCGAACCGCTGCGGAAGGAACACGCGCGGCGAGCAGCTGCTCTGCCAGGGCGGGGTGTGCGCGGCCATGGCCTGCCCTGCCGGAGACCCGGGCTGTGTCTGCCGCGCGGGCTCGACGTGCGCTGACCCGGGCAGCACCTGCACCGCCGGCTTCTGCGTCGGCACCACCTGCCTGCCCGGCGAGCGCAACTGCACCTGCCTCGCGGGCGGCTGCGCCACGGGCTCCTTCTGTCTCGAGGGAAGCGTGTGTGTCGACTCGAAGGGGCACGAGGGCGGCCAGTGCCTCGACAACGGGCGCTGCCTTCGCGGCAATCGGTGTGACTCCAGCACCGGCCTGTGTGTGTTCTGTGTCGCCGGGAGCCCGGGCTGCTCGTGCAACGCCAACGACGCTTGCAGCGCCGGGCTCGTCTGCACCGCCGGCGTCTGCCTCGGCGCCGCGCAGCTGCCTCCCGCGAACCCCCGCTGCTACACGCCGTGCTCCGCCGACACGCTCGCGGCTGACGGCGGGCGTCTGGCGTGTGGGCCCGATGGACTCGTCGACGGCTGCCTCGACGGCCTCGTCTGCAACCGCGGCACGTGTGGAGCTCCCGGCGAAGCGCCACGCACCTGCGCGCAGGACCTCCAGTGCCCGGGGCACCAGGTCTGCCTCACCGGTGGCTGCTACTCGAACTGCGACACGAACGCCGACTGTGCGTCGGGGCTGGGCTGCTTCCGCCACGCGTGCCGGCCCTCGTGCACCGTCGGGCGCACGGGCTGTCCCTCGGGCACGGCGTGCACCTCGGACGACGGCCAGCAGGGCTTCTGCACGCCGGTCGGCTCCGTCGCGATGAGCCTGCCGGCTCCCGTGCCAGGCGGTTTCTCGCTTCCCCTCGACTCGCTCGAGCTGTCGAACGTGAAGCCGCAGACCACCTTCATGCTCGTCTCGAAGAGCGCGGTGCCCGAGCAGTTGACGGTGCGGAAGCTGTGGCACTCGGCGACGTCGTCGAGCGGCGTCATCGAGCGCGTCGATGCGCCCCGAGCCTCCGACGGCGGCACGGCCTTCAGGGCCTGCGACCCGCTGCGCAACGAGTGCCCGCTGCCATGGCTGAGCCTCCAGGCGCCCGGCGCCGCCTCGACGCAGGGGCCGACGTTGACGGTGACGGTGAACCCTGGGTGCGCCGACCTCGTGAGTGCGCCCGATGCTGGCGGTGCGCCGTGCCCGCTCGTGACGGTGGGCAACGCGGGCGGCGCGAGCTTCGTGAAGTGGGAAGGTGAGCTCGAGGTCTCTTCACGCGATGCGACCGCGCGGGTGTTCCTCTCGTACGTGCAGCGCCCCGACGGGCAGTGGACGGGCTCGATGTATTACTTTGGCACGTTCAGCGACCTCAACCTCTCGACGTGGATCAACGCTCCGGACAAGAGCCAGAGCAGCGCGGCGACCGGCGTGGCCAACGCCCTCATCCAGCGGTGGACTGCGCTGCGTCGCGGCGGCAACGGCTTCGACGGGTGGGACGAGTTCCTCGCGGTGCTGACGTCGACGCGTGAGGAGTCGTGGAAGTTCGCCAACGTCGCCCAGGCGTGCTCGACCCGCGCGCTCCAGCCTCCCGGCGCGGCGTGCTACCCGTACTCGAAGCCACCCGGCGTTCGCCCGTACGTGCAGAACACGGTGGCGAGCCCCATTCCCACCGGAGTGAGCGAGCTGCCCATCGCGATGAACCTGAAGGTGAACGCGACCGACCCCTCGCGGTTCGAGGGGCGCATCGAGTCGGCACTGGCGCTGCACTACCCGGGCAACCCCGGCGTCGCGGTGCAATTGCAGAACGACCCGACGCGAAGCAGCTCGTGCTTCATGAGCGGCGACGGCGGCTCGACCGGCGACTGTCTGTTGTTCTTGAAAGACCTCAACAGCGTCGCGCCGGGCGTCAACCGGTTCGTGAGCACCATTGGTGGGCGGTACGTGTCTCCAGACGGCACCTGCCGGCCCGGCTACACGCCCGTCGAGGTGCCCTGGCTGGTGCCGGGCTTCACCGAGGGCACCAGAGACGGTGGCGCGAGCCGCGTCGAGTGCCGCGACAACGAGCTGCCCTTCAACCCGATGACGGTGCCAGGCGGCGCGCAGCGCAACGAGAGCCTCGCCGGTGGCAACCCGGTGCCAGACGGAGCGGCGCGCCGCCGCACGCTGCGCTTCCTCGACGGTGTGCTCGTCAACCAGAACGAGCTCTTCTTCATCTTCGAGGAGAGCTACGACAGCTTCGTCCCCGCTGATGGTGGCACGGGCCGCGGCGCTGCCTACGGGTACATGCGACTGCGCCGGGCTCCCGCGAACCTCGGGCACAACGACTTCGTCGGGCTGGTCGAGGCGACGACGAATCGCAGCCCGCCGCCTGCCGTCGGTGCCCAGTGTGACGCGACGCTGTTGGCCGACCTCGGCCTCTCGGGAGCGACGCCCCCGGGCCAGCGCCTGAGCGCGCTGCTCGGCAGCGCCAACCCGGCCAGCTACGCGCCCATCGCGGGCAACCTGGGAATTCACTCCTTCTGCGAAGACACCGGCCTCTTCAACGGCGGCTCCCAGGACAACGGCTCGGCCAACGCGACGAAGGTGGCCTGCCCGCCCGGCAGCAAGGTGAACTACTTCAACGTGTGCACGGCCGCGTCGGTCTGCTCACGCACGGTCGTGTCGATGGCCGCCGAGGCGTGTCAAACCCAATACGTCACCGACCCGGCCAACGTGCGCTGCACCGACAACTCGGAGTGCCGCTCGGGTCGCTGTGGCACGGCAGGCCTGTGCGTGCGCGCGTCGTGCGGCGACACGCTGCGCGCGTGGAAGGCCAACGGCATCGTCGTCGTCGAGGGTGGCGCCGACGACCAGCCGCTCCTCTACACGTGCACCAGCGGGGCGCCGGTGTGCGACGGCAACCGGCTCGACCTGCGCGCCGAGAAGGACTTCTACCGGAAGCTGAGCCCGTCTCAGCGCGTCTTCACGCCGCTGCCGGTGCTCATCGACAGCGCCTTCCGCTACAAGACGCGGTTCCGCAGCGCGGCGAGCGGCTCGACGGTGGGCTTCGCGCCTGCCATGTGCCGCCGCGGCTCGAACGCCGTGCCGTACTGCTACGACCCCGTGCAGATCGACGAGGCCAGGAAGCGCGTGGACTGTCTGGTCAACCTGTACAGCGACGCCACGGCCTACGGGGCCCTCACGTCCCCCGAACGCACGACGCTCATCACGTTCCTGCAGGAGTCCTTCTCGCAAGCTGGTGGGCGCGACGGCTTCGAGCGGCTCAACGCCGAGTTGCTCATCATGCTGGGAGACGAGGCGCTGACCTCGGCCTATTCGTCGCGCTTCGACCTCGCTGCTGCGGGCGGCGCCAACTTCCGCGGGTCGCTCTTCGAGCCGACGGGCCTCGACCTTTCCGGCATCGCGGGCGCCGAGATGGCCAATCTGTACCAGGCTGTTCAGTATTATCAGCTCGCGCTCGACCGCATGTACCGGTTTGGTCCGGACCTGCAGGTGGGGCTCTCTCGTGGGGCCCTCAGTGAGGCGACCAACTTCCTCACCCCCGCGA
Source organism: Archangium gephyra (assembly GCA_943370055.1). GTDB lineage: Bacteria > Myxococcota > Myxococcia > Myxococcales > Myxococcaceae > Xiheimicrobium > Xiheimicrobium gephyra_A. The sequence goes on along the minus strand of CALRPN020000044.1, from coordinate 6,122 downwards.
GCGTGACGACCTGGCTCGAGCGGCTCGTGCGCGCGGCCTCACAGAAGTCTCGCGCGTGGGGCGAGGTGGCGCGCCGCTACCAGAGCTTCAACCGGCCCGATCTCGCCCGGCGCGTCATCGAGCGCGCCTACGTGGCGACCTATCTCGAGAGCGCCCTCATCAACCGCCTCATGCTCGACATCACCGCGCGCGCGGCCGCCTCCAGCCTGCCGCAGCTGCAGGTGACGCTCGGCCGTACCCAGCGCAACTACCGCCTCGCGCTCATCGACATGCGCGACGTGTATTCGCAGATCTCCAACGACGTGAACTACTTCGGGTACTCGCCCGACTACGTGCCCTTCCCGGCGGTCGACACCGGCTCGACCACGGCCTTCACGGCCTACGACGTGCTGTCGACGCAGGCGAAGCAGCGCCTCGACCTCGCCAAGACCCGCGAACAGACGGCCCTCACCTTCGGCAAGCAGGGCAAGGTCGACGCGGCGCAGTTCCAGTCCGAGCTCACGACGATTCGCAACACCTACGAGAACCAGCTCGCCGACCTCTGCGGCACCTTCATCGGTGGCGACGGGCGCGCCTGGCCCGCCATCAGGAAGTACGCGGGCCTCAGCGACCAGACGACGCTCCTCGCCGACCCGTGCGGCTTCACCGGCAACGGCGCCATTCGCAACGCCTACGTGCAGCTCGAAGACGCGAAGCAGAAGTTCCAGGGGACGACGGTGGCGTTCTCGAACACGCTCAAGGAAATCGACATCGAGCGGCGGCGCGCGGCCACTCAATGCAACCTGTCGATGGACCTCGCGAACTTCCAGTACAGAACGGCGAACCGCGTGGCAAACCTGCAGCTCGAGATCGAGCAGGAGCGCGCACAGATGACGGCCATCTCGGGGGCGGTGAACGCGTTCACCCAGGGCCTCGGCCTGCTCGCGGGAGCGACTGCTGAGACGGCTGCCATCGCAGTGCCCGCAGCGCTCACCACCCAGCTCGCGCTCTCGGGCGTCACCCTGTACCAGCAGCAGGTCGAGCTCGACATCGCCGACCAGAACCACCGCATCGCCGAGATTCAGGCCAACACGTTCACCTTCATGGGCATGAACCAGTGCTCGGCCATCGCCGCCGACTCGGGCGCCACCATCGAGAGGCTGTACAACAGCCTGCTCCTGGCGCGGCTCGAGGGGCTGCGCGCCATGAACGACGTCGCCATCGCCGGCGGCGACCTGCAGAAGCTGCGAAACAACGCGCAGCGGCTTCAGGCCCAGCAGGAAGAGGCCGAGCAGCTCGCCATCGACATCACCGCAGCGCAGAACGACCCGAACGTGCGCATCTACCAGAACGACGCCATCATCAACGCCGACGTCTCGTTCAACGCAGCCATGACCGCCGCGTACCGGCTCACCCGCGTCTTCGAGTACTACACGAGCCAGAGCTACGCGAAGAAGGAGCAGCTCTTCGTCATTCGCATGGTGACGGCAGGCCAGTACAACCTCGAGAACTACCTGCTCGAGCTCGACAACGCCTTCAACGACTTCGAGGAGCAGTACGGCAACCCCGACGTGCGCGTGTTGGCGCTCTCACTGAAGGAAGACATCCTCAAGATTCCGCTGCTCGGGTCGTCGCCGGTCGCGCTCACCGAGGACGACCGCAACAAGTTGTTCACTCAGCGCCTGCTCGACGTCAGCCTGCGCGACGCGAACGGCTACCTCGTCATTCCCTTCTCGACCGAGCTGGCGCAGCTGTCCCCGCTCACGCGCAACCACAAGGTGCGGCACGTCGAGATCGATCTGCAGGGAGTGCTGCTCGGAGACCCGACGGCGCGCGCCTACCTGCGCATGAGCGGTACCGGCTCGGTGCGCAACGTCGGCAACGACACCGACTTCTATCTCTTCGACAGCCGCCTCGGCGTCGTGAACGCCTCGGTGAATGGTGTGAAATTCTACGACCCCGAGGTGTACCGGAATTACCGTTTCCGCGACCGCCCGCTCGTCAACACCATGTGGGAACTCGTGCTGAATACCCGTGATGAGCCGGCGAACCGCGATGTGCAGCTGCAGACGCTGACGGACGTGCGGCTGCTCTTCTACTACTCTGACTTCACCGCGTTTTGAGGAGCACCCCTGTGACGACCCCACGTTTCGTGAAGGTGCTCGCCATCGCCACTGCTGCAGCCGTGCTCGCCGGCTGCCCGAAGCCCGTCGAGCCGGGCACCGACGGCGGCACCACGATGGACATGGACTCGGGCACTTCCTGCGAAGGGCAGGTGGGCTGCGCGTGCCAGGCAGGCGTCTGTCAGACGGGCGAGTGCCTGGGCAACGTCTGTGTCGACTGCCGGCGCGGCGAGGCCTCGTGCGTCTGCCGCTCGAACGGTACCTGCAACCCCGGGCTGCGCTGCGCGAGCGACCGCTGTGAGACCTGCCCCGCGCAGTCGCAGGGGTGCGCGTGCGGCGCGGGTGACACGTGCGGTCAGGGCCTCACCTGCACCAACGGCACCTGCACGCCGGCGACCTGCACGGCTGGCACCTCGTCCTGTCCCTGCCGTGCGAGCGACCCGAAGTGTGAGAGCACGCTGTACTGCGATGGCATGAGCGTGTGTCAGACCTGCATGCCCGACGTCGCTGGCTGCCCCTGCGGCGCTGGCAACGCGTGTGGCGGTGGCCTCACCTGCGACGTGCCGACGAGCCGGTGCCGCGCGCCGGTGACGTGTGCGTCTCTGGTGATGAGTGGAGCCTGCAAGCTCAACCAGCTGTGCACCCAGTCAGCAGGCGCCGACGCCGTCTGCGTGCCGAACACCTGCGAGGCCAACTTCAAGTGGGACACCCGCACCAGCACCTGCGTCGCCTGTCTGTCTGCCAACTGCGCCGACGAGCCAACCTGCACCAGCGACGGCGGCGTCGCGGCGATGTGCGCGCTCGAGTTCCGCGAGTGCGTCTCCTCGGGCTCCCCGCCCATCACCTTCTGCGACGCGTGCCTTCCCGGCTACGCGCTCAACTCGACGAACATGCGGTGCGAGCCGCTGGCCTCCTGTGGAATGGCGACGTGCAACGCCACCGAGTACTGCGACCCGAACAACGGTTCGCCGCGGTGCCTGCCGTCGCCGTGCCCCCGCGGTCAGGCGCTCAAAGGCAGCACCTGCGACGCGTGCAATCTCACCTGTACCGCTTTGGGCGAGACGGGGCAGGTGTGGCCGTTCGCCACTGCATCGAACCAGTGCATCTGCGCGACGCTGCAGGGGTGGTTCCGCCCGAGCGGCGGCGTCGGCGACCCCAAGCGCTGCGACGAAGACAACGACGGCTGGGTGAAGGAAGACGCTGACAGCGCGCTCGACCCCCAGCTGCGCGCCAACGCCCGATGCAGCATTCGCAAGGTCGACACCGTCGCGCTGCGCGATGAGCTAGGCATCGACCTGCGCGTGCGCTCGTGCGACGTCGAGGGGCTCGTGGCCGCCGCCAGCAACCCCGGCTGTGCACCGCTTCCGCTGCGGCTGCTCGAGACCGAGCAGAACGACGTGCCCGGCCTCGCGAACGAGCTGACGCGCGCTCCGGCCTATCGCTTCGCCGACGCGGGCGTCGGCGCGGGAAACCTGCTGGCGGCGAACGCCCTCAACTCCCTCACCAAGGCCTGTGTCGCGCTGACCGGCGACTTCAACAACAACGGCCTCGACGACATCGCCGAGGTGCCGGCCAACTTCCCCACCATCATGCCGGCCCGTGCGGCCGACCGCGACCGCCTCGAAGAGTTCGCCTACTTCGTCGAGCTCTACACCTCGTTCTATGTGGCGCCCGCCGACGGTGGCTCGCTGGGCACGCTCGTCATTCAAGAGAACCCGCGCTGCCGTTCGGGGTCTTCGGCCGATTTCCCGCTCCAGTATCCGTACTCCGATGGTGGCTGGCTGGCGCTGGGTTCGCCCGGCCGCTACGACGAGCGCGTCGCGGACTCGTACTGGCGCAACTGCTCGCGGCGCCGCGACCCTGCGTTCAACCCGGTACAGCCTGGCTTCGACTTCGCGAAGTGGAGCTGCGCCGTCGATGGCGGCCTCGCGTGCACCTTCGTGCCGCCTCCACATCGCATGCTCGTCGCGCCGCTCGACCCGGCCATCGACCTGCTCCGCAATCACGGCGTCTGCGAGGTGGTTCCGTCGCGGCCTGCCGATGGGCAGTGGCGCGGCATGAACCACCACAGCCAGTTCAAGTGCGTCAACGTCGTCTCGGGCGCTCCAGTGAGCCCGTTCGAGGTCGCAGAGACCCGCTTCCAGCCCTCGGGCGACCTGGTGATGAACCAGTGCCGCAGCCTCGGGTCCATCACGGTGGGCTCGGGCGCTCAGACGCGTCGCCCCATCGTCGAGTGCATCGCGCCGCCCGGGCTCACCCGTCGCGTCGGCTTCGCCGCGGTGAAGTACCGCCCCTACGGCCCGCTCGCGAGCGGCTACGGCCTGGTGCAGAGCTACCAGGGCGGCTGTGTGAACGAAGAGGTCGAGACGGCGGTGCTGCCGCCGATGCTGCCGACCTACGGCACCTACCTGTGCCCGTGGCCAGAGTTCGACAACATGTACCAGAGCGACGGCGGCATGAAGACGCGGTCTGACCGGGCCTTCGGGCGCTACAGCTGCTTCGGTGACTCGCCCAACTTCCTCTGGGCGCCAGCCGATGGCGGCTCCGAGCGCGCCACCCTGTTCTGGGACACGGACGCGGGCTCGCAGATGTTCGGTGTGCTCCGCTGATGAAGAGTTCACGAGATTCAGACACGAGAGGCATGACACCCATGAACGACAATGAGCTCGAGAAGCAGTTGGCGCAGGTGCAAGAGAGGCTCGCTCAGCTCGAGCGCGCGGAGCGCCCCCGACGGCTGCGGCGCGCGGTGCTGGCGGTACTGGCGGGGCTCGTCGCAGGTACGGCGGTGGCAGCGACCTGGCCCGCCGGGTTCGTCGCAGGAAGCCCCGCGAAGGCGGCCGACCTGAACGACTACCTCAACGACCTCGACGGCCGGGTGCGCGCCGGCAGCGTGCCGCCGAACACCGTCGCGTTCTTCGCGTGCCCGACCGTTCCCACAGGCTGCATCACCGGCTGCCCTGCCGGCTGGCAAGTGTTCAGCCAGGCGAACGGTCGCGTCATCGTGGGTGCCGACGATTTTCGCGCCTCTGGGCGACAATTCGGGTCGCCGCCCCTGGCTGACGGAGAGATCCGGGCCCACGGCCACCAGTGGGTGCGCCTTCGCCCAACGGGCGCGAACTTCCAGTGGGAGTCGTTCCAGTCCGACGGCGGCGCGGTGTCGGTGATGGTGTGGGACAACGGCATGGACACGGTGGGCGCTGGCAACTACCCCATCGGCTCCGACAACACGGCGAACCAGGACTACTTCACGACCCGCGACACCGCGGGCCTGCCGTACATCCAGCTGCTCGCCTGCAAGAAGCTGTGACGGTCAGTCGACCTTCTTGCGGGTGAAGACGAGCACCGCCGGGTCCAACTCCGGCGGGAGCACCAGCTTCGAGAGCGCTTCGTCGACGTGCCACTCGAAGGCCGTCTGTTGCTCGTACGCGTTCCAGTCGCCGGCGGCGAAGCGGTGCTTGCTGGTGATGACGACGTAGCGCTCGACGGACTTCGTGGTGAACACGCGCTTCTCGAACGCGTTGCCCGGTGGCGGAAAGCTGCAGACGACGGCGCGCGGTTGGTCGCGCTCGAGCACGGTGATGGCGTCGGCCTTCTTCACGTCGGCAGGGTAGGTGACGGCGTGGCTCCAGCTCTGGTCGTCGCTCGCGGTGATGTTCACGCCCACGTTCGACAAGAAGCGGCTCAACGTTCCATCGCCGGCCGCGAGCTCCACCGTCTCCCTCTCTGCGAGGAGCGTCTTCAATTCGCCGATGAGCTCGCGCGTGTAGAAACAGTAGATGCCCCGCTGCTGCACGAGCGGCATCAACGCTCGCTTCTTCGTGACGAGCGGCCACCAGAACCTGAAGGACGAGAGCGACGCCGGTTTTCGGGTGAGCCCGCGCTCGAAGAGCAGGCGTTGAACGATGAGCCCACTCCAGGTGCCGAGCGAGACGCGCCCCGTCTGGCCTGACGCGGCGGCGAGCAGGGTCTGCTCCATCGAGAGCCGCGCCATGCGCTCCGCCGCGAGCACCGGCAACGCCT
>CALRPN020000043.1:0-94829 GCA_943370055.1 Archangium gephyra | reverse complement strand
TCCGTCGGGCACCATCTACACCGGTCTCCACACCCGGCGCCGAGTTGCCCACAACTTTCAAGTCTCCCCCTGCACCCCCTCCGACCGCATCGCGACGACTACGGCGACTTGGACCGGAGGACTTCAGTGAGTGAGGGTCATACAAGCGTTCAACTCACTCTGGCAACACGAGCACAGGACGCAGCGACCTCTCCGCGACCGTGTGGCCGGCCGACAGCACCTGCTCGAGCGTGAGCCCTTCGGTCTTCACGTAGACCTTGTGCCGGTCGTCACCCACGAACGCGAAGCTCGACGTCGCGAGCGGCCACGTCTCACCGTCGACCACGAGGCCCTGCTCCGTCACCACCGCGAAGGTGCACTCCTCGCACGCGGACGCGGCGACGAGCTCGAACTCCAGGGCGCGATGCTCGGTGAACAGGAAGCGCCACGCCGAAGGGACAAAGGACGGCGGCTCATTGCGCTTCTGCCCGACGATCGACACCGTCGTCGTGCCTGCCTTCTGCAGCCGGCCGAGGAACTCGAGCACGGCGGGCCCCTTCACGTTCGGCTCGATCCCCAGCGCCACCGTGCCAAGCGCCATGGAGATCTTCATCTGCTCGAGCGTCAAAGGCTGACCGTCGTCACCGCGAAGCTCATTGCCCAGCGTGACGAGGCGATAGGCCTTCTCGTCGAGGGGTGTGGCATCGAGCTGCATCAACTCGGGCGCCTTGCCCGGCGAGGTGGCGAGCTCGAGCACCTTCGCCGAGGGCCGCGCCAGCGCTCGCAGACCGCCGAGCCCGGAGAGTGGAACCATCACTCCGAAGACCACGGCTGCTGCTGCGCGACGGTCGCCGCGAAGGGTCACGGCGCCTCCGACGACGGTCACGAGGGCCGCCAGCAGCGGCCAGAGACCCGACTTCGCGCTCCACTCGAGCCGCTCGAACCCACCGGCCGCGAGGGTCAACCGATCGGTTGGCAGGGCGTGCGCGAGGGCCTCGTAGAAGTCGCGTTCAGCGCCGGCATTCACCGCCGTGAAGAACTGCCAGACCCCAAGCGCCACCAGGGCGATCCCCACGATGAGGAGGGCGCGCTTCGAAGACGGCTGTCGTGAAGCCGCCGCGCCCACCATCAGCGCGAGCCCCTGCATCAGCAGCAACCCGGCGATCAGCGCGCTCGCGAGCAGCACGAGAGACGCAACCTCTCCGAGGGCGCCGCGCATGATGATCGGCCGGTCGGCAGGCGAGGCGTGCTGAATGGCATCGAACGAGGCGTCCGCAGCGTTGCCGTACGAAAACGCGCCGACCCCCATCACCGTCACGGTCGCGGCAAGCGCCGCAGCCATGACCACCGGCACACCACGAGGCGCGAGGAAGGCGCCCACGGCCGACAGCAGCGCCGTCACCATCGCGAGCAGCAGGATGGGGTACATGCCCCAGCCGCCTTCGAGCCACACCGCCGAGAGGTCCTCGACACCGCGCGTCGCCGTGAGGAGGAAGACGAAGCCGACCGGCATTCCGCCGAGCGCGACCATGCCTGCGAGAACCGACAATCCGACGGAGGCCTTCTCGACGGGTGCTTCTGTCATGGCGCGGAACTCCAGGTGGCTCGTCGCCGAGCGAGATCACAACGCTGAAGCGACCTCGTCGTGCAGGGCCTTCGCGGCAGCGGCGCGATCCTTCGCCTGCGTGATGGGCCGGCCGACGACCAGCAAGGTCGCACCCGCCGCGATCGCGCTCGCCGGAGTCTCGACGCGCGCCTGATCGTTGCTCGCCACGCCCTTCGGCCGAATGCCCGGCGTACACAACACGAGCGACGGGCCGACCACGCGGCGCACCTCGCTCACCTCACGGGCCGAACAGACGAGCCCACCCGCTCCCGCTTTCGCAGCAAGGGCCGCGAGCCGCTCGACCTGCAGCAACGCGGGATCTTCGACGCCCACCGATTGGAGCGTCGGATCATCCATCGACGTCAGCACCGTCACCGCCAGAATCACGGGAGGCGCGACGCCAGCAGCCGCCGCTCCAGCCTTCGAGCCTTCCACGGCGCCCCGCACCATGTGCTCGCCACCACCGGCATGAACCGTCAGGTACGCCACCCCGAGGGAGCCGGCCGCCTTCGCCGCCAGCTCGACCGTGTTGGGAATGTCGTGGAGCTTCAGATCGAGAAAGACGCGCGCGCCCTTCGACGTGAACGCCTTCACTGCCATCGGGCCGTGCTCGACGAAGAGCGACAGCCCGACCTTCACGACGCCGACGTGCGCCTTGACCTCGTCGTACAGCGCGATCGCGTCAGCGAGCGGAAGATCCGCAGCCAGCGCGATCGCGTCTCTCGCCGTCGGCATCGACGAACCCGATTACTTCGCGAGCTCGGCGTCGATGATCTCCTTGAACTTCTCGAACGGCTGCGCGCCCGAGATGGCGATGCCGTTGATGAAGAACGCCGGCGTGCCGTTGACGCCCACCGCGCGGCCAGCCGCCATGTCAGCGTCGACCTTCGACTTCATCTTGCCGCCGTCGAGGCACTCGTTGAACTTGGCCGTGTCGAGGCCGAGCGTCTTCGCGTGCGTCTTGAGATCGTTCACGTCGATGGCGCCCTGGTTCGCGAAGAGGGTCTTGTGGAACTCCCAGAACTTGCCCTGCTCTTCGGCGCACGCCGCACCCTCGGCCGCCTTGAAGGCCTTCTCGTGGAAGTCGAGAGGGAAGTGGCGGAACACCACCTTCACCTTGTCGGAGTAGTTCTTCATGACCTCGTCGACGCTCGGCTCGGCCTTGCTGCAGAACGGGCACTGGAAGTCCGAGAACTCGACGATGGTGACCTTCGCCTCGTTGGCGCCCTTCGCCGGGCCCTTGGCCTCGACCGTGACGCGGGGCTCCGACAGCAGCACCTGCACCTGGGCCTTGGCGCGCAGATCACCGAACAGCTTCATCGCGACCTGACGCTTCTGCTCCTGCTGCAGGAAGCCGACGATCTGCGGGCGCATGGCCTCGAGCGTCGAGCCGGGCGGCATCTGCGCCTTGTTCTCTTCGAAGACCTTGGCGATCTCGGCGTCGGGCGGAGGCGGCAGCTTCTCGTCGATGTTCGCCTTGAGGAACTGCTCCTCGGTCTTGCCTTCCTTCGAGGCGGCTTCCTTCACGAGCGTCTGAACGATCAGCTGCTCGAGGCCCTGCTTGCGCGTCTCGAACTTCTGCTTGTCGAGCTCCTTGATCTTGTTGCCGACCACGTCGTCGACGTCCTTGAGCTTGATGTCCTTGCCGTTGAGCTTGGCGAGCACCGTGTCGGGGCTCTCGGCCGTGACGAGCTGCACCTGCGCAGCGGCGGGGGCCTTGGTGCCACCAGCGTTTTCGTTTTTGCAGCCGGCGAGCGCGAAGGCGATCGACACTGCGAAGAAGGCACTGCGCAGAGGGTTGGTCATGGAGCGGCGCTTAGGCCACCCCCTCCCCCTTCGCAACCAGCCTGACCACCCGTCTTGCTCGTTCAGTCTTCCTGATGATCGTGACCTGCGCCGCCCCAGGGCCCGGGCCAGGGCATGCGCGGTGGCTCGATGCGCGGCACGGGAACTTCGAGGAACCGGCTGTGCGTCAACGCCCAGGGAGGGTCGCAGTTCTCGCAGAGGCCGGCGGCTCCGGGCTGCGGGTCGGTCATGATCACGAGCGCGTTGGGCTTCACCTCGAACGAGACGGGAGAGCCGCCGTCGGGCACCTCGCAGCTCCACAGCGGCAGCACCGTGCCTGACTGGAAGCGGGAGAGCGGAAACGCCTCGAGCACTGCAGTTCCGCCTGCCTCCGAGAGCCGCAACGCGATGGGAGCGTCGTTCCACGTCGCGCCACGCAGCCCGCTTCGGGATGAGGCACCGCCTTGGGAGCCGAACCGAACCGTGCCTCCGTCAGTGCCCGGCTGGCGAAGCTCGACCGCGCCTCCCTTGGGCCCGGCCACCACCCACTCGTCGGCGATGAGCCCTTCTCCAAAAGGAAGGCTGAACGTGTCGACCACCACGCCCCGCGCAGCGTCGTAGATCGATTGACCGGCTTCGACCGTGATGAGGCCGCGGCCCACGGCGATCTCACCGCCCGGCATGTTGGGGACGAAGTGCCGCCATCGGCGCACGCCGGCGGGCGAGTAGCTGACGATCACGGTCCCCGCCGCGTTGGGATCGGGGAGCGCTGGCGAGACGTTCGCGCTCGGCGTGAAGGCGAAGAAGATGTTCCCCTGTGGATCCGACGCGACGCCGTACGAGTGCGGGTGATTGCAGGTCAGGAAGATGGGGTCGTCGATGAGCCGCGCCACCACCCGTTGGCCCGCATCGTCGAGCACCACGAACGAGAAGCGCCGGCAGTTGGTCTCTCGCATCGCCTCGATGCGACGCGATTCGTAGAGCACTCCGAAGCGGGTTGGCCCCAGCACCACCAGCCGCGCGAGAAACGTCTCCCAGTCGGGCAAGGCGAGCGACGGCAGATCGACCAGGACCCGCGAGTAGACCCACGCCGGCAGACCGGTGGTGGCGCTGACCGCGGTGACGGCCTGCGCTGGGGTGTCTGCGCACACCACGAGATCGTTCCACGCCACACAGCGGCGCGACGCACTGGGCAGCCGCCGACCCGTCGGAGCCTGAACCATCGGCGACGTGCCGAAGTAACTCGAGAGCACCACCCCACCGTCGACGCCCACGAAGATGTCGGTCCATTGGTCGCCGACTCCACCGTCTTCGAGCAACCCGCCCGATTCCCAACTTGCGTTCAGCGGCCGCGCGGGAGGCACGGCGCAGACGTCGGCCTGACACCGGCCCTCGCCACGACACGGGCTCGCGACGGCGCACAGAAACCCGTCGGGGGGATCTCGCTCGACGCACTCGCCGTTCACACAGATCTCGACCGAGGTGCACGAGGTGGCGCTCAGGTTGCCGCAACGCTGGCCATCGACGACGGGCACCGCACCACAGCCGCCATCGCGCGAGCAGACGCCGGTCAGGCACGGTGACGGGTTCGGGCAGAGGCGCGGCAACGCGACGCAGCCCCGCACGGTCTCGCAGACGTCGACGGTGCAGGGATCATCGTCGTCACACGCCACGGGCTGGCCGACGCACTCGCCATTGAGACAGCGGCCGTCGAAGAGACATCGATCGCTGAGCCCGCACGAGACGCCGTTGGTCCTCGGCTCGAACACGCACTGGCTCGTTCGCCGATCGAAGCGCAGCGTCGAGCACTCACTGGCCTGACCGCAGTCGGGCGGATCCCGGAAGATGACGGTCAGCGGCACCTCGAGCACTGTCTGGCCCTCGAGCACGAGGCGAACCACGCCGTCCTTCGCGCCGGCTTCATCAGACGTCGCGCTCACCTCGATGGGGTTGTCTCCGGGCGCCAGCGTCAGCGTCATCGGCGCCGAGAACACCGTGCCCTGCAGGACCACGTCGACGGTCGCCGAGCCGCGCGAGTCGTTGATGATGGTGAGCGGTGCGGTGACGGTGGTCTGCGTCCACGGGCGGCCGAGATCGAGCTGGGTGGGCTCCGCGCGCAGCTTGAGCTCGATGGGCGTGACCGTGGGAGGGCGGCAGGTGCACCCACAGCCCATGGCGATGACGAGGAGCCACACACGCCGCACGCCGCGGAAGAGAGCACAGCGGCCTGACCGGCACTACCCGGCGAGGAGTCGCTGACGCAGCTTCACTCCGGCGACGTGCAGGAAGCCTTCACGGAGCAGTCGATCGACGAGCGCCCAGTCGGGTTTCTCGTCGAGCACCACGCCGATCCACCCCGCGCTGCCGACGTACGGCGGCCTGAAGAACCTCGACGGGTCGAGCTCGATCAGATCCTGCTGAACGCCCGGAGGCTGCGGCAACCAGGCCGAGAGGTGGGCGGCGCCGTGATGGTGATCGTCCAGCGACGCGAAGCACTTGCCCTTGCCGGCAAACCAGTTGGGCTCACCGTGAGACAGGCGCTCGACCGCATCGGGAAACGCGAGGCACCTTCCGCGCAGCTTCTCGACGATCGCTTCGGCTCTCTTGCTTCGGGGAGGTTTCATCGCAGGGCACCGTGAGACGAAGCCGGAAGCGAGCCTGAGGAGCGGCGGACCGTCATCACGAGCGACCCTTCCGCGGCGACGTTGGCTCGCGAAGGCGAAGTCGAACTGGCAAACCGTTCACGCCGCGTGTGGCGCGAGCACTCCGGCGAGATCGTTCACCTCGAGGCGCGCGTTCGACAGATCGCGGCCGCGGGCGCGAACGACTTCGTAGTTCAACGGATCGCTGAGCACCTTCGCGACGAGCCGCTGGTTGAGCGCGTGGCCCGTCTTGTAGGCCGTCATGGCGCCGATCACCGGCTTGCCGAGCAGGGCCACGTCTCCGAGCGCGTCGAGCAGCTTGTGGCGCACGAACTCGTCGGGGAAACGCAGACCTTCGGGGTTCAGAATCGAGAAGTCGTCGACGACCACGGCGTTGTCGAGCGAGCCACCGCGGGCGAGGCCCATCTGGCGCAGGCGATCGACGTCGCGCAGGAAGCCGAACGTACGCGCTCGCGCGACTTCACGAACGAAGGAGTGATCGCTGAACTCGAGCGTGAACTGCTGATCCGAGATGAGCGGGTGCTTGAAGTCGATGGTGCAGTCGATGCGGAAGCGGCGCGAGGGCGAGAACGTGGCGTGCTTGTCGCCGTCGACCACCGTGACCGAGCGCTTGATGACGATGAACTGCTTGAACTCTTCCTGCGTGCGAATGCCGACTTCGCTGATGAGGCGCGCGAAGGGCTCTGCGCTGCCGTCGACGATCGGCACTTCAGGGCCGTCGATCTCGATGCGCAGGTTGTCGATGCCCAGGCCGCTCAGCGCAGCCAGCAGGTGCTCGACGGTGGCGACGCGCGCCTTGCCGATTCCGAGGGTGGTCGCGAGCGACGTGTCGACGACGTATTCGGAACGAACGGGAATGACGGGCTTGTCAGCCAGATCGGTGCGGACGAACACCAGGCCGTGGTCGACGGGCGCCGGAATGAGCCGCAGCGTGACGGGTTGGCCGGAGTGAAGCCCGACGCCCTCAATCGAGGCTGTCCGCTGAAGTGTGCGCTGTTGGAAACTGTCACCGGCCATGACGTGTGTGCGCCTCCTCTTGCTGCGGCGCGTTGTGTTTTCAACACCTATGCCATCAAATTGGCGGTTCGTCTCGCAAAAACCTGCGGAATCTCTCGGTGGAGCACGCTTGCACCACCGTGAAAAACCCACGTCGCGACAGCAATGGCACAAATTCGCGAGCTTGCCGCTCTGACAGGGCTGTCGTGTCGGACAGAAACCAGCCTCGAAAAGCGCCCTAGAACAGGTCGTTCTGGGCTTCGCGGCGGGGCGCCAACTTGCCGAAATACTCGTAGGCGCGGGCGGTCGCCATGCGGCCGCGAGGGGTGCGGTGCAGGAAGCCCTCCTGCAGCAGATAGGGCTCGTAGACGTCTTCGATGGTGTCGCGCTCTTCGCCGATGGCTGCGGCGATCGTCTCCACGCCGACCGGGCCGCCACCGAACTTGTCGATGATGGTCTGGAGGATCTGCCGGTCCATTCGGTCGAGGCCTGAGGCATCGATGTCGAGGCGGGCCAGCGCGGTGTGCGCGAGCGAACGGGTGATCGTGCCATCACCTTCGACCTCGGCGAAGTCACGCAGGCGGCGCAGCAGCCGGTTCGCGATGCGCGGCGTGCCTCGGGAGCGCTTGGCCACCTCTTGCGCGCCTTCGGGGTCGAGCTCGATCTCGAGAATGCCGGCCGAGCGCGTGAGGATCTGCTCGAGCTGCGCGGCGTCGTAGTACTCGAGGCGCTCCTGAATCTGGAACCGATCGCGCAGCGGCGACGTGAGCAGGCCCGTGCGCGTCGTCGCGCCGATGAGCGTGAACGGCGGCAGATCGATCTTCATCGCGCGCGCGGCCGGGCCGGTGTCGATGGTCACGTCGAGCCGGAAGTCCTCCATCGCCGGGTACAGGTACTCTTCGACCGCCGCCGAGAGCCGGTGGATCTCGTCGATGAAGAGCACGTCGCGCGGCGCGAGGTTGGTGAGCAGGCCCGCGAGATCGCCCTTCTTCTCGAGCGCCGGGCCGCTGGTGACGTGCATGCCGACGCCGAGCTCGGTCGCGATGATGTGCGCGAGCGACGTCTTGCCGAGCCCGGGAGGCCCGGAGAACAGACAGTGATCGAGCGACTCGCCGCGCATCTTCGCGGCCTTCACGTACACCTTGAGCTTCTCGACGACGCGCGTCTGGCCCACGTACTCGCCGAAGCCACGCGGGCGCAGCGACGCCTCGAGCCGCACCTCGTCCGTCGCGATGCCCGGATTCAGCTCTTCGCCGTCACGTGTGCGCGCCATGCGGGGCGGTCTTCTAGCACCGGTTTCCGTGACGGGCGGCCGCTCGTGAGCGGTAGCATGCGCGCCCATGCGCATCTCCCTGGTGCTCCCCTTCTTTCTGCTCGTCGGCTGCGTCGTGCCGCGGTCGATGACGCTCGGCATGATGGCGGCGCCCGTGGGCCGCGGCACCGAGGTCGGCGTGTTCTCGGGGGTCGGCTACGGCGCGCAGACCGGCCCCATCGTCACCAACACGAACCCCGTGACGGGCGAGCAGACGAACTCGCAGACGCAGAACCGGGTGTTCAACATTCCTGCGTTCGAGGCCAACGTGCAGAAGGGCTTCAACCATCACATCGCCCTCAACGTGCACGTGTCACCCGCCGGCATTCAGCCCGGCCTCAAGTGGACGGTGAACAAGTCGCGCGTGGCGCACTTCGCGATCCTTCCCGCGATCGCCTTCGGCTACGGCTCGGTCGGAACCTCTGACTTCGTCGCGCAGGCCACCGGAGCGCAGTCTGAGGTGAACCCGCGCGCCACCACGAGCTTCACCTTCCTCGGAGGGCTCAAGCTGCTCATCAGCCATCGCTCGGGCTTCTACGCGGGCGTTGGCTACGACTTCGTCTTCAACCGCTCGAACTCGAGCTCGGCGCCGAACGCGAACGCCGACCGGACGGATCAGATCACTCAGACCACCACGCATCAGATCATGACGGCGGTGGGCTTCTCGATCGCGCTCGGCACGGTCTCGATTCGTCCCGAGATCGCGGTCTCGGTGAACCCCGCGCTGTCGCAGAACATCAGCTCCCGCGTCGGCGCGATGTCGACCGGAGAGATTCAGCTCAATGGCGGCTTCGCGTGGGCGATTCTGCCGGGCTTCACGATCGCGGTCGGGACACCGCCCACCAAGGCGCAGGCCGAAGCGGAAGAAGAAGACGAGGACTCGGTGAAGAAGGACGACGAAGAGGAGGAGGAAGAAGAGAAGCCGGCGAAGCGTGGCCCTGCGCGCAAGAAGACCGGCGACGAAGACGATGACGAGAAACCGCGCAAGCGCCGCGGCTCGGACGACGAGGGGGACGAGTGAAGTTCGACGCGCTCGAGGGTGGGCTTCGCGAGGCGTGGAAGGAACCCTTGCCGGCAGAGCGGCTGCGCAGGTTGCGACGGGCTGCCGAGGCGACGCGCGAGCAACTGGTGGCCGACGGCTCGGTGCTCTCGTGCACGACGCACAAGCTCGTCACCTTCCCCTACCCGACCGCGTACGCGTTCTCGAGCGGCGCCTCGTCTCCCGCGCCGTTCGTGATGATGACGAACCGGATGCAGATCGTTCAGTTCGAGCACGACGGCCGGCGCAAGACGTTGCTCTTCAACCCCAGCGACATCGAGGCGAACCGCTCAGCCACGTTCTTCGCCGATCTCGCCACGCGCTTCGGTGAGTTCCTCTCGCGCAAAGTCATTCCCACCAACCACGGCACCGTCGAAGACTCGATTCGCACCGCAGGCCTCACCCCAGCCGACATCGACTTCATCGCGTTCGACCACCTGCACGTGCAGGACCTGCGACGGTGGCTCGGACCGGCCGCGTACTTTCCCAACGCGAAGCTGCTGGTGATGCGCGAGGAGTGGCGCACCGCGAAGGACCTGCACCCGATGAACGCCGTCTGGTACGTGCCGCACGGCTGCGAGATTGCCGAAGAGCGGGTGGTGCAGCTCGACGGCGACGTGAAGCTGGGCCGCGGGCTCGCGATGCTCTCGACGCCGGGCCACACGCGCGGAAACATGTCGCTGTGCGTGGTGACGCCGAAGGGCCCGTTCGTCGTGAGCGAGAACGGCGTGTCACCCGAGAGCTACGCGCCGCTGCAGTCTCAAATCGCTGGCGTGCGTGGCTACGCCGAGCAGATGGGCTTCGAGGTCGTGCTCAACGGCAACACGCGCGAAGACTCGCTCGATCAGTACTCGTCGATGATCGTCGAGAAGCTCGTGGCAGGCCCGTCACACGTCGATCCCGCGTTCCCTGCGATGGCCAACTCGTCCGAGCTGACGGCTTCGCTTTTCGCGCCCGGCCTCGCGCCGACCTTCACCTTCACGCCGATGGACGTGGGCGCCCACGTACCCACCTCGAAGTCCTGACCGAAAGCCACCATGCGCCTCGATGTGTCCGTCGACATTCCGTTCTCGCGCGAGCAGGTCTTCAAGGCGTACCGCGACGATCTGCCGAAGCTGGTGCCGTACCTCGAGAACGTGCGCGCGATCACCGTCACGTCACGCTCCGACGAAGGGCCGGTCGTGAAGCTGGTGAATCGCTGGAAGGGCGGCGGTGAGATCCCCTCGGTCGTTCGCAAGGTCGTCAGCGAAGACCTGATGGAGTGGGACGATCTCGCGACCTGGAACGAGACGGACTTCACCTGCCAGTGGAAGACGATCGTCCCCGCGTTCAAAGAAGCGCTCGATGCTCAGGGCACGAACACGTTCACTGCGGTCGGCGACAACGCGATGCGCTTCACGATTCGCGGCGAGCTGAAAGTCGACGCGGCGAAGGTGCGCGGCGTGCCGAGGCTGCTGGCGGGCACCATCGGCCCTGCGATCGAGTCGTTCCTCGTCGGGCGAATTCAGCCGAACTTCCTGACGGTGGCGAAGGGCGTCGAGCGATGGCTTCGTGAGGGAAAGGGCTGATGTACGTCCACGACCTCAAGCTCTCGGGCATTCGCACCTTCGAGTCGGCCGGGCTCTCGTTTCAGGCGCCAGACTCGAAAGACAAACGGCCGGGGCTTCCCAACGTCACCCTCGTGGTGGGAACGAACGGCGCAGGCAAGTCGACGGTGCTGCGAAGCATCGCGCTCACCGCCATCGCGCCAGTGCTGTCGTCTTCCGGCTTCGTGGCGAGATCGATCGCGCGTCGCACCAAGGCCGGCAGCTCGAAGGGCGTGATGGACGCGACCTTCACCTTCAGCGCTGAGGACAAAGGCGCGAAAGGTCGCTGGCGGTCGACGGTCGAGGTGCTTCCGCCACGCAGCGGGTGGATCGATCGGCTCTCAACGAACGAGGCGCCATCGTGGAGCGAGACGTTGTGGGAATCGGGCTCGGCCGGCTTCTTCGTCGTCGGCTACGGCGCCACGCGACGGGTCGAGAGCAGCCGCTCCTCGGGCTCGTTCGCACAGGAGAAGGAACGCCACCCGCGCTTCCTCCGCGTCGCGAGCCTGTTCGAAGACTCGGTCGTGTTGCGGCCGCTCTCGTCCTGGTTGCCGAACTGGCAGAACCCGGGCCGACGCAAACAGCTCATCGGCCTGCTGAACGAGATCGTAGGCAGCGCGAAGCTCGTCGACGATCCCGGCACCGATGACTCGCTCTTCGACGTCGGTGGTTCGCGCGTTCCCTTCGATGCGCTCTCCGATGGCTATCGCGCCTTCATCGGCTGGGTCGCCGACTTCCTGTTTCACGTCACGCGCGGCGTTCCCTCGGGCCACAAGCTGAACGAGACCGCCGGCATCGCGCTCGTCGACGAGATCGATCTGCACATGCACCCGCAGTGGCAGCGAGAGGTGTTGCCGCGCCTCGCCGCCGCCCTGCCCCGCATGCAGTTCATCTGCACCACGCACAGCCCGCTGGTGATCGGCTCGGTGCACCAGAAGAACGTGCTCGTGCTGCGTGACGAAGGCGGCAAGACGATCGTCGAGCCCGCGCCCATCGAGGTGCACGGGCTGTCGAGCGATCAGATCCTCACCAGTCCGTACTTCGGGCTCGAGAGCACGCGGGCTCCGGCGTTCGTGGAGCGCCTCGACGAGGTGGCCCGCAAGGCACGTGGCGGAGACGCCGATCAGGCCCGCCAGTATCTGCGCATGCTGAGCCTCGGCGATCGCGCGATCGACCAGCCCGCGAAGAAGAAGAAGGTGCGCAAGTGATTCGCTTCGCGGTCGCCGAGACCGAGCTGCAGAAGCGCATCGAAGCCGAAGCGAAGGGCTGGCTGAAGAAGGCGCAGACGAAGTCGAAGGCCGCCAACACCTCGGGGCACGTCGGTGAGGGCGATGGCATCTGGTCCGAGATCAAAGGCGTGTACATGGAGCTGCAGGGCTTCAAGTGCATGTACTGCGAGAAGCCGATGCCGAAGCCCGATGACGAGCGCGACGGCGCCTCGGGCAAGGTCGAGTACGACGTCGAGCACTTCCGCCCGAAGAACCGCGTGACGGTGTGGCCACCCGAGAAGGTGAAGGTGCGGCGGAAGATCGACTACGGCGACGAGCTCGAGGCCGGCGTGCCGACTGGCTACGTGTGGCTCGCGTTCGATCACTTGAACTACGGCGTGTCGTGCAAGACGTGCAACAGCGAGCTCAAGGGCGACCGGTTTCCCATTCTGGGGAAGCGCGGGAAGAAGGGGCAGCGCAACGCTGAGCTCGATCCCGTCGAGAAGCCGTGCCTCGTCCTGCCTGTCGGAGCGAACGGCACCGATCCCGAAGCGCTGCTCGGCTGGAACGGACCGCTCGTGTTCCCCAGGAAGGGCCTCTCGGCGGAGGACACGCTGCGGGCGAAGGTGCTGATCGACTTCTTCGAGCTCGATACCCGTCGCGATCTGCTCGAGGGGCGCTGCAGCGGAATCATGATGCTGTTCCCGCGGCTGAAGCTGAAGACCGCAAAGGCGAAGCAGTTCGTCGAGGCGCTCATCGACGACCAGGCCAACTACGCCGGTTGTCTGAGAGCGTTCGTCAACCTCTACAAGAAGAACAAGACCGAGGCGTCAGACTGGGCCGACGCCTGCGAGCAGTACCTCGCGACCCGCGGCAAGGCCGGGCTCACTGCACCCGAATCGTGAACGCTCCCGAGCCGAACGGAGCGCCTTCCGTCGCGCTGTCGACCACGAAGAACACGGTCTGACCGGTCGACGCGGTGAACGAGATCGCCTCAGCGGCCCCGGGCCCTGCTGTGTCAGCCGAGCGCAAGCACTGAGCGGCTGAGCACCCACCAAGCTGGAGCAGCGCGGGATCGAACGAGCCCTGCGGCGTCACCGTCGCCGTGAACGTTCCGCTCGACGGCGCCGTGAACGAATACACCGCGTCGCGCCCGTCCATGAACGAGTTGCCGCAGGCCGCCGCGTACCGGGGGTTCGAGCCGATGGAGTAGTCGTTGCGCGCGCCGATGGTGCTGCCCGTCACGCCGGTCGCGCCGGCCGAGATCATCTGCGGGGCCGTGCAGGTGTCGTTCGCAGGCGGAAGCGTCGGCGGCAACTGGCGCACCTGCAGCGTGAACACGCCAGTCTCGTAGGAGTTCGAGTCGACGAAGAGCGGGTACGTGCCGGCCGCCTGGTTCGGCAAGTACACGATGGCGGTGCCAGGTCCGTTCGACGCGCCACAGGCCAGCTCGTTGCCCGCGAAGCCCAGCGTGCACTGCCCCGGCCCACGCACGTAGGTGACGGGCGCGTACGTGCTGCCGCTTCCGCTCGTGACGCGCACCTCGACGTCCTTCGCCGACGCGAGCGTGTACGAGTAGACGAGATCGCGGCCCCACCGGCGCGGAATGAAGTCGGCGCCGCAGGCCGGAGCGTTGTCGCTGCTGGTGTTCGAGTTGCTCGCGCCGAAGGTCGTGCCCACGACGGTCGCCACGTCGCTCGTGAAGGCGAGCGGCTGCAGCCCCGTGCACTCGTCATTCGATGGGCTCTGCGTGGCGGTGGACCTCGTCACGTTGAGCGTGAAGTTGCCCGAGCTGCCTCCGGCTCCGTCGACGAAGAGCCAGTAGGTGCCGATCGCGAGGTTCGTCAGCACGGTGTGCGCTGGGCCGATCTGCTCGAGACAGACGAGCTCATCACCGAGCAGCTGCGAATTGCACGAGCCGCGGCGCACGTAGAGGACAGGGCGCAAGAGAGAGCCTGCCGACGGCGTCAGGTCGATCGTCACGTCCTGCGGCGCCGCGAGCGTGAACGAATAGACGACGTCACGGCCGTTCTGCCGCGCCGTCGACGAACACGTGGGAGAGAAGTCGAAGGCGAAGTTGTCGTTGGCGGCTTGAAGCGTCGAACTGCTCACGGTCGCGACGTTGCCGGTGAAGACGAGCGGCTGCGGCGTCGCGCAGCTGTCGTTCGTCGGAGGTGGCGTGGGTGCAGCCGTGACGACCTCGAGCTGAAACGGACCGTTCGTCTGTGCCGCGGAGTCGACCCAGACCACGTAGGTCCCCGGCGGCTGGTTCACGAGCGTCGTGCGCGCCTGCATCGACGCGTTCGGGCTCACACACGAGATCTCGGCGTTGGTCGCGGCATTGGAGCACGCGTTGCGAATCGAGAGCACCGGCCAGAACGACGGCGACATTCCGGTCGGCGTGACACTCACCGTGACGTCTCGTGCCTGGGTGAGCGTGTACGAGAACATGACGTCTTGACCGCTGGCGCGGGCCGACGCGGAGCACGACGGCGTGGCATCGGCGAGAGCGTTGTCGTTCGCCGCGTACGTCGTGTCGCCTGTGGCGGTCGCGACGCTGCCCGCGAAGGTGAGCGCCTGCACGGCAGCGCAGGTGTCGTTGGGAACGATCGGCGTCTTCGTCACCTCGAGCTGGAAGCTGCCCGTCGTGCTGTTCGCCGAGTCGACGATGACGGCGTACTGGCCAGCAGGGTGATTCGGGAGCGAGATCGTGCGCGTCTCTCCCGCGGCGATGGCCGTCGAGCAACCGAGCTCGTTCATCGCGCTCGCGCAGGCTGCGCGCACCGAGACCACAGGAACCAGCGAGGAGCCTCCGAGTGGGCGAACGGTGATCGACACGTTCGAGCCGCCATCGACGTCGTAGGTGTAGACGAGATCATTCCCCATCGCGGCGGCGGTCGGGCTGCAGCTCGGGCCGGTGGCGTCGTTCGAGCCGAGCACCGTGGAGCCGACCGTGACCGCCCGGGTGCCGAAGAACTGCAGCGCTTCTGCTCCGGCGCAGGTGTCGTTCGCGGCCATCGTCGGCTGAGGAACGGCTGTCACGCCGAGTTCGACCCGTCCCGTACTTCCCGCAGGTGACTCGAGGATCACGAAGTACGAGCCCGCAGCCACGTTGCTCAACGCGAGCGAAGCGGCTGAGCCACCGTCACGAACGGCGTCGCACGCGAGCTCACTCCCCGCGCCACACGGAGCCGCGCGAAAGGACACGGCTGGTGCCGCGGTTCCTGATCCAACGAGCCTCGCGGTGATCGTCACGTCTCGCGGTGCCGGAAGGTCCAGTGCGTAGACGAGATCGGGCCCAGTGCTGCACGAGGTGCTCACGTCATCGAGCGCGGTGGAAAGGTCGACCGTCACGAACGCCGACCCACCTGCATCGGCGATCAGGAGCGTCTGCGGCGCCGCACACGAATCGGGCAGCGTCGAGCAGTCGCCGAAGCGCAGATCACACAGCCGGCCGGGCCCGCACTCCGAGAGCGTGAGGCAGTCGTCGCAGACGCGCGCGCGACAGGTGGGCCGGGGATTCGAGCAATCGACGTTCGAGAGACACTCGACGCAGGTGTTGCGCACGACGTCGCACTTCGGAATCGCGCTCGGGCAATGGGAGTCTTCGAGGCACTCGACACATCGGCCTCTCGCGGTGTCACAGCGGTTTCTCACGCCGATGCAGTCGAAGTTGTCGATGCACTCGGGAGCGCCAGCGTCGAGACCGGCATCGACAGTTACCCCAGCATCGACGCCTGCGTCCACGCCCGCGTCACGAACCCCAGCATCAAGGCCCGCGTCCACGCCCGCGTCGCTGACGCCCGAGTCACGACCTGCATCGACGGCCAGCCCTGCGTCGACCCCAGCATCCGTCGACCGCGGACGACAGACGCCTGTGTCGACCTCACAGACATCGGTCCCCGTGCAGCGAACGCCCTCGCACTTGCTGACTGGTGGGTTGGTCGTGCCTCCGCACCCGAGAACGAACACCATCGGGACCCAGAGACGTGCGCGCATCGCGCCAGCGTAGCCCGCCCCGCCTTCAGCTACGCGACCACAGTTGCAGCGTCGGCCCGTCGAAGGCGTCGAGCGCCTGCTGAATCGTCGCGACCAGCTCCACCCGATCGAACTTCATGTCGGCCACGACGGAGTGCGCGACGCCGATGCCCAGATGCATCGGAGCGCCCGGCTCGAAGATCACGCCGTTGTCGCCGTTCGCCAGCAGCCAGGCCTCGAAGATTCGCTGGCCGCGGGGAGAATCGAAGCCCACCTTGATCCACCCCAGCAGCTCGTCATCACACCACGACACCAGCTCTTCGAGGGTCGTCGCCCTCAGCACCGCCTCACCCGCAGCGGTCAGCTGGAGCCGCTCGACCTCGGATAGCGCGGCGAGCTGCTGCCGCGAAGTGAGGCACTTCAGAAACGTGGTCTTCACGGCTCCTCCGCTGACCAGGGAAGGGAGATCGCCTTCACCTTCACCGTGGCGTGCGACTCCTCGTTGACCCACCCGCGAAAGACCGGCGGTACGAACCGGTCGACTGCCTGCTGCAGTCGTTCGACGAGCTCGTTCCGAGCCGACTGAACGTCGACGACGTACGACTGGGAGACGATCAGGCCCAGATGATCAGTCGCGCCATGCGTGAAGATCACCCCGTCGTCGCCGCTCGTGAGCAGCCAGACGTCCCACGTGGGAGCACCGCGACGGTCTTCGACGACGAGCTGGTACCAGCCGATACCTTCGCGATCGCTCCAGGCGAGCAGGCTGGCGAAGTCTCTCGCGCCAAGGAGCGTTCGACCGGCCGACTGCAACTGGGCGCGCGCCACGGGTGGAAGCGCGTTCGCCTCGTGCCGAGAGTTCACCCGTCGTTTCAGCGCTGGCCGCATGACGTGGCACATGCGACCGGCCGGCGTGGTGGATCACGAAAAGCGCAGCGCGCCATGCGACGCTCACCCACATGGCGACGAAACGGGCGGTTGCGAGCAGTCGGCCTCGCGAGCGGTACCAGCCCTACACCCCCGCACCATTCACGGGGTCTCTGGAGCAATCATGGAGCGCCGTGCTCGCTCGTCCCGACGATCTCGACGCTCGCTCCGTCCTGGCCGACGCGCTGTTGGATGCTGGTGACCCTCGGGGCGAATATCTTCAGCTCGCGCTGAAGAAGCACCCCACGCCCGCCCAGCTCGAACGCCGCGACGAGCTCTTCGGCCGCCTCAGTCCTGAGTGGCGACGACTGCTGCAACCCGAGGATGAAACGATCGCCCGCGACCTGCGAGGCCTCGGCTTCGAGAACGGCCTGCCCGAGATTGCGCATGTGCAGCTTCGAACGCCCGCGGTGCTCGATTGGCTTCACACGCGCGCACCTCTTCGAGAACTCAACGCCTCCGATTCCGAGGCCGACCCTCAGTGGGTCCACTGGCTGCCCCGTCACCCGATCGTGAAACACCTGCGAAAGCTCTCGGCTGGTGGAGAACGGCCAGAGCTGACCGAGCCGCTCCTCGCCACCGGCGCGTTCTCTTCCCTCGACACGCTCGAGGTGGTGGCGCCGCTGACGCTCTCGCTGGCGAAGATCCTGGCCGAGAAGACGCCTGCGTTGCGTTCGTTGACCCTGCGGTATGGAGGCGACGACGCGATCGAGCCCACCGCACTGCGAGCCCTCGCGAGCCTGCCGCTCCACTCACTCCGGCTCGAAGGCGTCTCGCTCGGCGCCTCGGCCACGAAGGAGCTCGAACGGTTCGTTCACCTCGAACGGCTCGAGCTTCGATCGGCGTGGGTCGACTGGAGTGTCCTGCACGCACTCCCGCGGCTTCGGGCCTTCGGGCTCGAGTCATCGGCGCCGCGGCTGGAGTCGCTGGCCACTCTCCTCCGTCACGCGCCACAGCTCGATGAACTCGCGCTCAACGGTGTTGGGCTCTCGGCAGCGGACGTGAGCGTCGTCCTTCAGAGTTCGAGCACGCTCGCGTCGCTCTCGCTCAACTCCAACACCCTGCGAGATGGTGGCCTCACGGCGCTGTCCAGGCTCGAGTTCCCTGCGCTCCGTGAGCTGTCGATCTCCCAGGTTCGCGCGTCTCCGGCCGGCTTCGCGTCGCTGGCGTCGGCAGCGTGGCCACTCGAGCGCGCGGACTTCGGCCTCAATGCGGTTGATGAGGCAGGGGCAACGAGTCTCGCGAGTGGGCCCCTGTGTCGCGCACTGAAGGAGCTGGAGTTGCTGATGACGAGCGTGGGCTCGAAGGGCGCCAAAGCCTTGTCGGCGGCGCCATGGTTGGCCGGGCTCGAGTCGCTGTCGCTCTTCTCGAACCGCATCGGCAACACCGGACTGCGGGCGCTGCTCGAGCACATGCCGAACGCAAAGACGTTGTTCCTCGGTCGCGAGAACCCGTTCAAAGAAGAGGGCCTGCTCGTCGCGACGAGGGGCGCGCTGCCGAAGCTCGAGAATCTGCGGGTCGACGAGGTGAAGGGACAGACGATCGAGGCCTTCGTCGAGAGCGGCCACGGCGACGGGTTGCAGTCCTTCGGCTTCGGCAACAGCGAGCTCACTGAAGCGGCCGCCAGAGCACTCATCACCCTGCCCCGGGCCCACAGTGGGAGCGCCCCCTGGTCACGTATCGACCCGCACGCGCTCGAGCTGCTGAAGGCACGCTGGCCGAACTTCGCAACCTGATGGAACGCGCCGAACAGGGCCGGGAGCCAACGCGCGCCGAAGCGCTGTGCACATTGTTGATGGGGCTCGGGGTGATGCTGTTCGCATTCTGGTCGGTGGCGAGACGGTTTCAGCTCGAGCGCGAGCTCGCCGATGCCGCCCATGCCGTCGTTGCTCGATGCGTCGTTCGACGAACCAAAGGATCCACCGGCACCGCCGACTTGGCTGAGCTCGCGGTGCTCGCAAGAGTTCGTGACTGCTTCGCCGACGCTTGACGTGGTGCCCGGCGACGAGCGCGGGCCGCACCAGCTGTGGCCGAAGTCACGGCTGAACTTCGCCACGTGACAGACGAGGCCCTCGACGGTACCCACCTCTCGTGGAGCGCAGCGGACGGTTCATCGGCGGCCTGATGGTCGCCATCTCGGGCATCTCGTTCGGCACGCTCTCGGTCTTCAACCGGCAGCTGGCTGCGGTGGGCTTGTCCGTCTCGCAGATGTTGATGCTGCGGTTCCTCGGCGGCGCGCTGGTGTTGTGGGCGCTTGCCCTCGCACGCCGAGAAGTGAAGAAGCTGCCGCTGCTCAAGCTCGCCGGCTTCTCGGCGCTGGGCCTGCTCTACGTCGCCGAAGCGTGGCTCTACTTCGAGTCGTCGCAGCGCATTCCGATCGCGCTCACCGCCCTGCTGCTCTACCTCTTCCCTTCGTTGGTCGTGGTCGTCTCGTGGCTCGCGTTCAAGGAGCCTCCCGGCCGGGCGGGCATCATCGCCCTCGCACTCGCGACCGGCGGCATCGCGCTGGTGGTGGGAACGCCCTCGGGCACTCTCGATCTGCTCGGCGTCGTCCTCGGCGCTTCGACCGCGCTCGTCTACACGGTCTACGTGTTGCTCGGAGCGAAGGTGCAGCCAGGCGTCGCCCCCACCTTCGGCAGCGCGATCTTGATGAGCATCGCCGCCCTCGGCTTCGGCATCGGGGCGCTCGTTCAGGGACGTCTGGACTTCTCAGGAGCACTCGCCGCCTGGCCCTCGGTCGCCGGTCTCGTGGTGATCGGCACCGTCATTCCCATTCCGCTGCTGCTGTTCGGAATGACCCGCATCGGAGCCAGCCGCGCTTCCATCATCAGCACCCTCGAGCCCATCAGCGCGGCGCTGTGCGGCCTCATCTTCCTCCAAGAGACGATGACGGCCCTGCAGTGGGTGGGCGCGGCCTCGGTGATTGGCGCCGTGCTGCTGGTCGCCCGCCGGTGACGCACCGTGTCTGTCGATTCCCTTCACACCTGAAGGGTTCGAGGGGTTTCGCCCATGTGACGAATTCGTGGCTCCAGCGGGTGGGTGCATGCGTGGCGGTGACGCTCGCGATGCCCTCGTTCGCCGACCCTCCGGCCAAGAAGCTCGACGTCTCGGC
Source organism: Archangium gephyra (assembly GCA_943370055.1). Lineage (GTDB taxonomy): Bacteria > Myxococcota > Myxococcia > Myxococcales > Myxococcaceae > Xiheimicrobium > Xiheimicrobium gephyra_A. Next base: position 74,638 of record CALRPN020000043.1, on the reverse strand, counting down.
CCGCCGCGGAACGGTCATCGCGCAGCCCATGCTCAGCCCCGATGCCTGGGAGACCGACCTGCAGGCGTGCATCCTCGAGTTCAAGGCGCGGCCGAAGTGCATGACCGAGCAGCTGCTCCGCGTGCAGCCCCGCCTCGTTCCGACCTTCGAAAGTGAAGCCGAACGCGTCACCGCCGAGCTCACGCGCTGGCTCGGCAAAGACGATCTCGCGACCCTCTACCGCGTGAAGGAGCAGACGCTGGGCGAGTGGATGACGATTCGCCACTTCATCCTCGAGGACTCGCAGGGCAACGTGCGGCTGCTCAAGATCAGCTTCCGCCGCGTGCTCGGTGAGTGGTGGCTTCAGGGCTTCAAGCTGGTCGACCGCGAAGACATCGAGAAGGAACTCGGCATCGACTAGTGGCTCAGCACCCACTTCGCGACGTCGTCCACCACCTCGGCAGCGACGTGGTTCGGGCGGTCGTACTCGGCGGGAGTGGACTGCCCCGACCCGGACATGAACTGGTGATTGAGCGCGGCGTAGCTCTTGAGCGTCACGTTCGGCCGTTTCGAGAGCGCCTTCGACCACGCCGTGAAGTCGACCATCGTCACCTGGTAGTCGCGCTCGCCCTGCAGCACGAGCATCGACACCGTGAGCTTCGCAGCGATGGCGACGTCGTCGTTCGCGCGCAGGTCGAGCCAGTACGCGCCCGGAATGCCGTCGACGATCTCGGTCGCCTTGAACCCCACGTCCTCGAGGCGCTTCGCGTTCTCTTCCGCGGTTCGAATGGACGCTGCGCTGGCCTCGCTCGGCGGCCCGAGACTGGCGAGGTACTTCCGCTGCTCGACGATCAACATCCACAGCTTCCGAGCCGGAGCAGCGAGCATGACGATGCCGTGCACCCGTGAATCGGCTGCGGCAATGCGTGGCGCGAGGCCGGCTCCCAGGCTGTGGCCGACGATGATGATTCGCTTCGGGTCGATCTCCTTCACGGTCGTGAGCGCGTTCACCGCCGAGAGCGCGTCGTCGATCGTCTCTTCCTTCACGGTCGCGATGTCGGCGTTGGACAGCTTCCCGCGGTACTCGAACGTGCGCTTCGAATAGCGGAGCACCGCGACGCCCTTCGTCGCGAGGCTCCAGGCGAGATCACGGAAGAGCTTGTTCGGGCCGAGGGTCTCGTCGGCGTCGTTCGGACCAGAGCCGTGCACCAGCACCACCGCGGGAAACGGTCCCTTCCCCTTCGGCAGCGTGAGAATGCCTGGCAGCTTGAACGGCGCAGCGCCAACCTCGAGCGGCCGCTCCTCGAAACGGGAGCGATCGGCAGTGGCGGGCGGATTCCACGCGGGTTTGAAGAACAGCCCACCGACCTGCAGGTTGCCGTCGAGCACGATGCGCACCGTGAGGCGCTCCTTCTCGAAGGCGCAGGTGAGATCGACGGCCGTGTACGGAGGCTGGGAACTGTCCTGCCGCACTTCTTCGATCTGCTGGAGCGCGCCCGACTTCGACACCAGGCCCTGCCACGTGCGAGCGAGCGCGTCAGCCGGCAGCGCCTTCACCATCGGGGGAGCGAAGCGCGAGACGACCTTCTCCCACGCGTTGGTTTGCAGCCCCTTCACCACCTCGCGGGCGGCGGCCTCGAACTCGGCGCTCGTCTTGCCCGAGGTCGGTCTCAGGCCAATCACGCGCAGGCGCTCATCGAGCACGATCTTGAGGTGCAGGCTCGAGCGCTCGTAGCGACACTCGACGAAGACGACCGTTCCGCGTGGGTCCTGCTCTTCGCGCACGGGCCCGAGCTCTTTGAACGCGCCGAGGCCGCCCGTGAGCTGCTGCCACTGCTGGCCAAGCACCTTCGCCGTCAGGTTGTTGGCCATCTCAAGGCCGAACCTCGACACCGCAGCGTCGAACTTCTCGCGCCCCAGCTCGGTCGCGAGCGCACGCGCGGTGAAGACGGCATCGACTCCAGCATCTGCAGGCGTGACGGTCATGAGCAGTCCCAGGAGCGCGAACATCGGCGCATCATGAACCGCCCAAACGAAAACGGGGCCCCGGTTTCCCAGAGCCCCGCCAGTCAGTCACCCTCGCGGGTGGAGCCGACTCACCACCGATAGTGCGAGAAGGCCTTGTTGGCCTCAGCCATCTTGTGGGTGTCTTCCTTCTTCTTCACGGCGTTGCCGCGGTTGTTGGCGGCGTCCATGATCTCGCCAGCGAGCTTCTCCATCATGGTCTTCTCGCCACGATCGGAGCCGTACTCGATGATCCAGCGCATCGCGAGGGCCACGCGGCGGTCCTGACGGACTTCCACGGGAACCTGGTACGTGGCGCCACCGACGCGGCGGCTCTTCACCTCGAGCACGGGCTTGACGTTGTCGAGGGCGCGCTTGAAGACCTTGAGAGGCTCTTCCTTCGCACGCTCTTCGACGACGGCGAAGGCGCCGTACGCGATGTGCTCAGCGGTGGACTTCTTGCCCTTCCGCATGAGGTCGTTGATGAACTTGGCGACCAGACGGTCCTGGAACTTCGGGTCCGGAAGGATTTTGCGCTTATTGGGTACGCGACGACGTGGCATTGAAAAGTCTCCTGATTACTGGGGCCGCTTGGCGCCGTACTTGGAGCGGCTCTGCTTGCGCCCCTGCACGCCAACCGAGTCGAGCGTGCCGCGGATGATGTGGTCACGAACGCCCGGGAGGTCCTTCACACGGCCGCCGCGGATGAGCACCACCGAGTGCTCCTGAAGGTTGTGGCCGACGCCCGGAATGTACGAGGTGACCTCGATACCGTTCGTGAGGCGAACACGCGCGACCTTGCGGAGGGCGGAGTTCGGCTTCTTGGGGGTCGTGGTGTACACGCGCGTGCAGACGCCGCGCTTCTGCGGGCTCTGCTTGAGGGCGGGGCTCTTGCTCTTGTAGCGGAGCTTCTCGCGTCCCTTGCGGATGAGCTGACTGATCGTAGGCATGAAGACTCGGTTCCTTCAGAGGAAAGGGCGGCCCGACTACATGGCCCCGTTCTGGGTGTCAAGGCACTCAATGTGGATCAGCGAAGAAACCGCCATCACAGGTCCATGTTCATGATGACGGCGTCTTCCTGATTGTCGGCGTAGTACCGCGGCCGCATGCCGACCGTGCGGAACCCGAGGCGGCTGTAGAGGGTGATGGCCGGCACGTTGCCCCGGCGTACCTCCAGGGTGGCGATGGTGCACTTGCGGCCCCGGCCGATGGCGATCACCTCGTCCATGATCTTCCGGCCGTAGCCCTTCTGGCGGCTGGCGACGTGGGTGGCGACGTTCAGCACGTGCACCTCGTCGGCGACGATCCAGAAGATGGCGAAGGCCCGCAGCTCCCAGCCCCAGGGCGTCGACTCTTCGAGCAAGAGCACCGTCGACCACTCCTGGGTCAGCTCCTTCTTCACCATCTCGAGCGACCACGGGTTGGTGAACGCCTCTTTCTCGATCTCCATCACGCCGGGCAGATCGGCGAGCGTCATGCGCCGGGTGCGCAGCTCGACGGCAAATTGCCTCACAGCGCCCCTCCGTCGGGAGCGAACGCCATCAACAACCGCACGTCGTTCGTCTTGCGGGCCTGGGTGAGCTCCTGCTGCACGAGCTTGTCGAAGCGTTCCTTCGCGAGCAGCTGGCGAACCGTGTCGACGGGCAACGAGCGCCACGCGGCGACATCGGCCTTCGCCCGCTTCGCCTCGGCCTCGGTCACGTTGGCCTTCAGGCGGAGCCGCCCTTCCAACGCCCTCCCCGCCCGAATCGCGCGCCGCAGCACGAGCCCCACGTCACCCACGTCGGCCTCCTGAGCATCGAGGAACTGCTGCAGTCGTCCTTCTCCGCCAATGCGTCCGGTGAAGTCGGCGAGGGCTTTCTCGAGCTCTCCTGGCTCGAGTGGGTAGGCGTCGAACCGGTCGGCTTCGATGGTCGCCAGGCGCTGCGCGATGGCCAGCTGCAGGCCCTGGGTCAAATCGTCTCCATCGAGGGAGGCGAAGGCGGCTTCCGTTCCTCCCCGATTGATGAGCTGCACCCGCGTCTCGAACTCGAGCTGCGTGAGCGTGATCACCTTGCCGTCGACCGAGGCGACCGCCCGATCGACGATGCGGCCCTGGGTCGAAGCAGGCTGCGCGAAGGCAACTGTCGAGAACAGCAACAGAACGAGCCACTGGCATCGGAATCGCGGCTGGTTACTGTGGCTCGCGGGTGAGGCCATTGGTGACGGACTACTACCAGCGACTCGGGGTGTCTCGGCAAGCGTCGGCTGACGAGATCAAGAAGGCGTACCGCAAGCTCGCGCGCCAGTACCACCCCGACGTGAACCCCGGAGACAAAGCCTCCGAGGAGAAGTTCAAGCACGTGACCGAGGCCTTCGAGGTCTTGTCCGAGCCGGCCAAGCGCAAGCTGTACGACGAGTTCGGCGACGACGCGGCCAAGATGGGGTGGGACGAGAAGAAGGCCGCCCAGTATCGCGCCTACCGAAACGGCAGCTTTGGAGGCGCGCAGGCTCAGGGCGGCGGTGGCATGCCCGGCGGCTTCAACTTCGACTTCCAGAACGGCCCCGTCGACTTCGAGAGCATCTTTGGAGAGATGTTCGGCCAACAGCAGGCAGGCCGGCGCGGACGTCGAACAGGGCCACGCGCGGGCGGCGATCTCGTCGCGACGATGCAGATCACCCTCGAAGACGCAGTGCTGGGAGCGACCCGCACGCTCAACGTGAACGGCAAACGGCTCGAGGTGCGCATTCCGGCGGGCGTCGAGACGGGCTCCCGGGTTCGGCTCGCGGCCCAGGGTGAGCCGGGCGAACACGGTGGACCCGCGGGAGATCTCTTCGTCGATCTCGAGGTGGCCGAGCACCCGCTCGTCCGCCGCGAGGAGCGCGATCTGTTCCTCGACCTCCCCGTGACGATCAAAGAGGCCATGTACGGCGCCGAGATCAAGGTGCCCGTCTTCGGAGGCTCCGGCACCGTCACCATCAAGCCGGGCACCCAGTCGGGAACCAAACTCCGCCTGCGCGGCAAGGGCGTTCCGGGGCTGCGGGGCGAGCAGGCAGGCGATCTCTATCTGGTGGTGCAGGTGAAGTTGCCCGAGGGCGAAGCACCGGGGCTCAAGCACGCGGTCGACGCGATCGAGAGCCACTACCTGGGCGCCGTGCGGTCCAACCTGAAGCTCTGAGGCTTTTCTTTCGATCGCGGGTGTGAGAGGCCGCGCGCGCCATGGGTCTGTTCGACATCTTCAAGAGCAGTACGCCGGCTGAGAAGGCGCAGAAGCTGAAGAAGAAGGTCACCGAGAAGTACGGTGAGGCGCAGGCGCGTCAGAAGGCCATCGACGAGCTGATTCAGACGCGCTCGCCCGACGTCGTGCCGGTGCTCATGCAGCGCTTCACCATGCTGGTCGACCCCCAGACGACGGACGCCGACGAGAAGCAGATGGTCTTCGACGCCATCGTCGCGCAGGGCGATCAGGCCGTGCCGCCGGTGAAGGACTTCCTCAAGAAGAGCGAAGCCGCCTCGAGCTGGGCCGTGAAGATCCTCGAGGGCATTCTCGACGAAGAGCAGGTCATCGAGATCGTCATCGAAGAGCTCAAGCGCCTGGGCGTCGAGTACACGCGCGACCCCGAGAAGAAAGAGGTGCTGCTGCACTTCCTCGACGGCAAGCAGGGCCCGGGCATCACCGAGGCGGCCATCGCGCTGCTCAAGGACATGTCCGACGACGTGAAGATGACAGCGCTCCGCACGCTGGGAACGCTGAAGGACGTGAAGGCCCGCGAGCCGATCCTCGAGGTGCTCATTCAGGAAGAGACCGCCAAGCGCGTGCAGACCCGCTGCGTCGAGGTGCTGCACGAGACGGGCTTCGAGGTTCAGGGCCACCGCGAGAAGGTCGAAAAGCGCATCTCCGAGCCGTACTTCGTCGACAAAGCCGGCGTCGTGAAGAAGCGCGGCTGAGATCCGCCGCGGGAGAAATCCCGTGGGCTGGCCTCCCTGCTCGTAACGAAATCGCAGACCTGGCAATGGCATGAGCCGCGCTCTGCGGCCGGGCTCCCTTCACCCCAAGGAGCCCACCCATGGCAGGTCCAGGTCGAGTCGAAACGAGTTCAACCAACACCGGAGCCCTCGAGCAGGTCGAGCAGACCAGTGCTCCTCCTCCCCCGCCCGCGACAACCGGCTCGTACGAGTGGCCGACCACACGCGAGGCCTTCTCCCAGCGAACCTCGGCTCTCGATTCCCCTGCCCCTCTGCTGGAGGGCGACACGCTCGTCAGATCGGCAAACGAGCTTCAGCGAGAAGCCGCAGTCACATCGCAGGCCAGGAAGGAGTTGAAGGCTGCGCTCGGCATTCCGCTCCGTGAGCTCGCTCGAAAGCACCCCGAAGGCGACTTCCGGTTCTCAAAGGAGAAGTTCGGCCTCGAAGACGCCCTTCACAGCGACGGTGCGCTGAAGGCACTCGGCACGATGAGTCGAGCCGATGCAACGCAGGCCATTCGCGAACACGTGAAACAGACGTGGCCAAAGTTGGAGCCCGCTGGGATCGATGAGATCACCCACAAGGTCGCAAGCGAGATCGGCGAGTCACTGCGCTACCAGACCGCGACGAAGATGAAGAGCACTGCCGTTTCGATGATGGAGACGACGGCGAAGCACTTCAAAGAACTGGCCACCGATCCGAAAGCGCTCGCGAAGTTCGCTGATCAGCTCGAGAAGCTGCCGATTCAGGAAGAGCGCCACATCAAAGACCTCTTCGGCCTCAACGAGCCCACACCGCTGCACTCGAGAGACCCGAAGAAGATGGCCGAGCGCCTGCTCGTTCGAGCGAAGATGATCGAGGCAGAAGCCACGAAGCTCGACCGAACCTCAGGCGGCGACCGGACGTTGATGGCGGTGGCGGAGCACGACGTTCGAACCACGGCCCTGAAGGCGATGGGCGCTCGCGAGGGCAGCTGGCTCGCAAGTGCAGCTGGCGGTGCGCAAGCCGAGGGATCCTCGCTGAGCTCGCAACTGACTGGCGTGAAGATCGCGACCTCCGTCGCCACTGCGTACTTCACCGGTGGACTCAGCCTTGGTCTCGCCGTGAGCGCGGGAGCCTCGATGGCGATCGGCGCACCGGCCCTGACTCAGGCCTGGCGAAACGTGGACGCTGCAAGAGCAGGAGAGTCGGCCGGCACGATGCCCGAAGGATCGGTGGAAACGGCGAAGACGAATCGCGCGATCGCAACTGGAGGCTTCGTTGCCAGCGCAGCGGCGCCGGCGATTCTCCACGCCCCAGCGCACCATCTCGAGAAGGGTCTCGAACCTCTCGTCGGGGAATTCGTGGCGAAGGGGGCGGCTCACGCCCTTCCGCACGCCGCCATCGAGGGGGCCGAGACCGTTGCGCACCAGCATCGGCCTCATGGCCCGACTGGTCAGACAGCCCAGGACAAACTCGCCGACCGTTCGGGAGGTGCGCGATGAACCCCAGCGAGCTTCTCGAGTTCGCGAGCGTCTACGGGCACCTCGCGCTCCTCGCGAGCGCTGCTGGGTGGGCGATCGCGGTGCTGATGGTCGCGCTCCTGCTGTCCGGGTACGCCTCGCGCGCCGTCGTCGTCGCGGGCATCGTGCTGGGGCTGGCTTCTTCGGCTGTCCTCATCGGTGCGGCTGGTGAGTCGGTCACGCTGCTCCATTCGTACGAAGCCCTGTCGCACGCGTCATCCGATGAGCGCGAGCGGATGCTCGAGCCGATGCAGGGAGAGGCGAAGTCCGATCGGCATCTCGGATTGATGGGGGGTCTTCCCCTGACCGCGCTCGCGCTGGGCGTGCTGGCCAACGGGTTCAAGCGGTCGTCGAGGAGGGCGTCATGAACGAGTCGCTGAAGTCGTGGATCGAAGATGGAGGTCCCTTCATGTGGCCCCTCCTGCTTGCCTCGGCAGTCCTTCCGTTGACGGGTCTCGTGATGCTGCTCGTGACCCTGGTTCGGAAGCAGGGGGCGCTCGCGTTCGGTATCGTGCTGCTCAGTCTCGTGGGCGCGTCGTTCGTCGTCGAAGCGGTTGGCGAGTCTCGGGAGGAACGACTGGCCCTGCAGGACTTCGCTGAACGCGAGCCGAAGTATCAAACCCCTGCGGTACGGACGGTGCTCACGACGATGGCGCCCCTTCACCTGCGGAGCACGGTCTTCGGAGGCGCAGTGATTCCCATGCTCCTTGCCTTTGTCATGATCGGACTGGGGATCAGCCGCCGCGATCGACAGGGAGGAGCAACCGCGACAACGCACGGCCAGATTGCACCGCAGACCTCGTTGGAGACCTGACGGACGGAAAAGCGCGTTCCGCCGGAGCACGGCCGGCAGTAGGTTGCTGGTCGTGCTCCGCCCTGCCCTCGCGCTCGCTGTCGCTGCCCTGCTCGGCTGCCCGCAGCCGATGATGATGACGCCAGACGCCGGCCCCATCGACGCGGGCGTGACGCTGAGTCCGACCGAGGCGTGCGATCGCCTGGCGGCGGCCAAATGCGCGCTGAAGAAGCGCTGCTATGTCGCCTTTCAGCGCGAAGACGACTCGGCGTGCACGCAGAACGAGCAGGCCCGCTGTCTTGGCGAATACGCCGCGCTCCAGCAGTCGTTCGATCGCGAGCTGGTGAAGGTCGACCCGGCGAAGATCTCGGCCTGCGAGAAGCGCATGACGTCGAGCGCGTGCCCGCCCACCTTCCCGCCTGACTACCCCGGCTCGGTCGCGCGCCCGTTTGCCGACTGTACGTTCCGCACGGGCCTGCTCACCGGCTTCGTGCCCGCGGGCGAGACGTGCGTGAACGCCCAGGAGTGCGTCGCCGGAACCGTCTGCATCAAGCCCAACGGCGTCTGTCGTGGCGTGTGCTCGTCGTCTCCGAAACAGGGCGATGCGTGTGCGTTCGGCTGTGGCCCCGGCCTCGTCTGCGGAATGGATGGCAAGTGTGCGCCGCTCAAGCCGCTCGACACCCCCTGCGACGTGAGCACCGAGTGCGAGACCGATCTCATCTGCGTCGGTGGAACCTGCCGCCCGCGCCGCAAGCTCGGCGACTCGTGCCAGTTCGATCCCTCCGTGCCCTCGACGTGCGAGCCGGGCCTCGCGTGCGACGTCGTTCCCTACGTCGATGGCGCGACTGGCACCTGCGTTCGGCCTCAGGGCCTCGACAAGCCGTGCAAGTTCCACTGGAGCTGCGAACCCGGCCTGCTCTGCTCCGACATCAACTGGAGCGGCTTCCCCGCGTCGGCGCCCAGCGCTGGAACGTGCCGCTCACCCGATGATCTCGACACCGCCTGTCGCGGCTCGGTCTACGCCGTCTTCGTGGGAGAACAGTGCAAGGCCGGCGCGTCGTGCGATCTCACGATGCAACTCTGCAAAGCGGCTCCCACGCGCGGTCAGGTCTGCAAACCGTCTCGCAACGACTGCACTGGCGTCGACACGTACTGCAAACCCTCTGGCAGCGGAGACACGGGAACCTGCACCGGCCCTGCGGCGCTCAACGAGCCGTGCGCCGTTCGCCTCGACCCCGACACCACCGTGAGCATTCCCTGCGCGACGGGCTGGTGCGACACAACGAACACCTTCACCTGCCGCCCACCCAGCAAATCGCTCGGAACCGTGTGCACGCAGGACGCCGAGTGCATGTCAGGCCGGTGCGCGGTTCAGCAGGATCGCAGCCTCAAGTGCACGGAAGCCTGCTGATTCACGGCCCTTCCGCACGTTTTTCGAAGTGCTGTCATCAAACATCGGGGTCGGCGCATTGAAGCAGCATGAGCGTCGATGTGGAGGGGTCCATGAACATCACCAGTGAGCTGCAGACGGTCACCATCTACCGCGAGGGCGCAGTGTGCACGCGGCGGTCGAAGGCGGACCGCGTCGGTACCGAAGTTCGCGTGGTGGGGCTGCCGATGAGCCTCATCGCAGGGTCGGTGCGTGGCCGGGTGCTGACGGGGCCAGTCGGGCTCCGCGTGCTCGACGTGCGCCCCGGCTTCGACGTCGAGTTCGGCGATGCCGTCGACGAGTCGGCTGAGGTGAAAGCCCGTGACGCCGCGCGAGTCGAGGTCGCGCGCCTCGAGCTGAACTTCAACCGCTTCGACGCCGAGCTTCGTGAGCTGCAGACCTTGAAGCCGTTGCCCTTCGAGCCGAAAGAAGGAGACGCACCGCGCCCCGCTCCGGTCGAGGCGACGCTCGCGATGACCGCGTTCGTCGATGAGCGCATGAAGCAGCTGTTGGTCGACAAACGCGCCGTCGAGAAACAGCTCAAAGACGCGCGAGACGAGCTGCAGCTGCGCGAGCGCCGGCTGGCCGAAGCGTCTGCCGAGAAGCGCAACTCGAAGGCGAAGGTGACGCGCGCGATCGTGCTGTCGATGTCGCAAGCGGCCGAAGGGCCGATCGAGCTCGAGGTCGAGTACCAGGTGCCCGGCGTGCGCTGGGTGCCCAACTACACGCTGCGGCTCGAGAAGGGCTTCGTCGGCGGGAAGCTGCGCATGCGCGCGTCGGTGGCGCAGAACACGGGTGAAGACTGGAAGGGCGTGGCGCTCTCGCTGTCGACCGCGACGCTGCTGCGCCGCACTGACGTGCCCGAGCTCAAGTCGCTGCGAATCGGTCGAACGCAACCGCAGGCGCCGAAGCCCGGCTTCCGCGCGCCACCACCTGGACTCGACGAGCTGTTCGCGGGCTACGACGCGATGAGCCGGCCGCTTCCACCGCCCCCACCCCAATTCGCGCCACCTGCGCCTCCGCCTCCGCCACCCGTGCGTCGTTCCGCGCCTGCCGACCACGGGTACGACAAAGCGAAGAAGCTCGACATGGACCTGATGGAGCCTGCGGCTGAGGCGGCCCCCGAGGTGGACGCGCCGATGCCCAGCCGCACCCGAAGCGCCAACAAGCCGGCCCCGGGCGCGATGCCGAGGTCGCCCGCGCCGATGATGGCGCCAGCGATGCAGGCGATGCCGAAGCGCGGTGGCGGTGGCGTGCTGGGTGGAATGGCGCGCGCTGCCGTCGGAGCCGTCGGAGCGGTCGGCGCTGTCGCCGCCAGCGCGGTCATGTCGCGAGACGAAGATGAAGGCGGGGGCTACGACGGCTTCGCCGACGAGCTGTCCGAGGAGTCTGCGACGGGCAATCAGTACGCACCCGTCATTCCCACCTTCACCCCAGCCGAAGGCCTGCTCGACTACGACCGCCTGCGCATGCCAGGCGCCGACGTCGCCGGTGCGCGGGGAAAGCTCTCGCAGGTCTCGGAGTTCGACGCCGTCTTCGCGGTGGGCGTGACGGTGCAGGTCGACGTGCTGCTCGCGGTCTTGAGCCTCTGGCAGCAGCGCACCTCGACGGTTCACGCGTTGGCCCTGCCTCCGCGCTGCACGATGGTGGCGTCGTTCGACTCCTTCGATTTCCGCTACGACTGCGTGGCGCCGGTGGAGGTCCCCTCGACGGGCCAATGGAGCACCGTGCCGGTGATGGAATGCCACGTGGGCCTCACGCCCCAGTATGTGTGCGTGCCCGCCGTGGAGCCGAAGGTCTACCGTACGCTCGCGATCGCGAACGGCACGATGACGGCGCTCCTCGCGGGCCCCGTCGAGGTCTCGGTTGGCGACGAGTTCCTCATGACGACCTCGATGCCGGCCATTCCTCCCGGGGCGAACACCGAGCGGCTCGGCCTCGGCGTGGAAGAGGCCATCAAGGTGGCGCGCAAGACGAACTTCGCCGAGACGACCGGCGGGTTCCTCGGTGGCTCCACCGTGCTCAAGCACGACGTCGAACTCGAGGTGAACAACCGGCTCGCATCGCCCGCCGCGATCGAAGTCCGCGAGCGAGTGCCACAGGCCGTGTTCTCGGAGAAGGACATCAAGGTCGAAGAGGCCGAGATCAAACCCGCCTGGGAGCGCGTCATCGGCCCCATCGACGGCGTGGTGACCGAAGGCCTCAGGCGCTGGCGTCTGACCGTGCCAGCAGGGAGCCGCACGACGCTGACGGCTCAATTTCTGGTGCGCATTCCGGCCGACAAGATGCTCGTCGGCGGCAACCGGAGGAACTGAACATGAAGCTCGATCACGTGATCGTCATGGAAGACCGCGCGCAGGTGGAGCGCCGCGGAACGCTCTCGCTGGCCGGTGGCATCTCGACAGTGGAGCTGCCCGGGTTTCCGCTGGTGGCCGTCGATCGCTCGCTCTCGGTCGAAGCGACGGGCGCGACGGTGCACGAAGCGCGGCTCGTTCGCCGCTGGAAGCAGAAGGAGAAAGGCGGGCTGCCGGCCGACGCGAGCGATCTGCGCAAGCGCGTGCAGACGCTGATCGACACGCAGTACACGCATGACTCCGATGTCTATCGGCTGACGACGCGGCGCGAGGCGCTGAACGTCGCGCGGCAGACGCTGCTGCAGTCCATGGGTCAGCGCGTCGGCTACGGCGAAGCAGACGTGGCGGCGTGGCAGACGCAGCTCGAGGCGTTGTCGGCGCAGCAGCGAGAGAACGACGAAGCGGTGCGCGCGGCCCAGAGCGCGGTGGAGTCGGTGAAGCGCGAGCTGCACGCGACACGTCAGGCGCTGGTGCTGGCCGAGGAGCGCGTGGAGGATCTCGAGTGCTTCCTCTCGCTCACGCTCGAAGGCCAGGGCGACGTGGCGGTGCGGGTGAGCTACCTCGTGCCCTGTGCAGTGTGGCGGCCGGCGTATCGCGCGACGCTCTCGGGTGAGCAGGTGCTCTTCGAGTCCGAAGCGGTGGTGTGGCAGCGCACCGGAGAAGCGTGGAACGACGTGCAGCTCGAGTTCTCGACCGCGCGGCCGACGCTGGGCACGACGCCGCCGACGCTGGTGGACGACTGGCTGTCGCTGCGCCCGAAGACGTCGATCGAGAAGCGCGTGGTCGACGTGACGGTTCGTGAAGAGGTGATTCAAACGGCGGGCGAGGTCTCGACGACGGTGCCCGAGCTACCAGGGCTCGACGACGGCGGAGAAGCACGGCTGATCACGGCGCCCGGTCGGTCGACCGTTCCCAGTGACGGCCAGCCGCACCGCGTTCCGCTGGGCAGGTTCGAGGCGAAGGCGACGCTCGAGCTCGTCTGTCCGCCGGAGTTCTCTCCCCTCGCCTTCACGGTCGCGCGGTTTCCCAACGCGGGAAGCTCAGTGCTGCTCGCAGGGCCGGTCGATCTGATCCGCTCCGCGGGCTTCGTGGGGCGTTCTCAGGTCTCGTTCACCGCGCCGCAGGAGACGCTGAAGCTCTCGTTCGGCAGTGAAGACGGCGTTCGGGTCACGCGCGTGGTGGACGAGAAGGTCGACGAGGCGCGACTCACCGGGCGCAAGACGACGAAGAAAGTCGTGACGCTGCACGTGTCGAACGCGAGCCGCGAGCCCAGGCGCCTCAACCTGGAGGAGCGACTGTTCGTGTCCGAGGTGAAAGAGGTCGAGGTGCAGGTGCTCCAGAAGGAGTGCGACCCCGCGCCGAACGCCGTGTCGAAAGACGGCATCGCCCGCATGGAGATCGCGCTCGCTCCCAACGCGACGAAGACGGTGAAGTTCGTCTGGGAAGTCAGCGCCGCGAGCAAAGTGGCCGGCCTCTGACACGTCCTACTGGATGAAGAAGACGCTCGCTGCCGAGGCGAGCGTCACCGGAAAGCTGAGCCACACGAGCCAGCGCGGCCTTCCTTCTGAGACGGCCAGAACTCCGAACGCGAGCGCCACCAGCGCCAACACACGAGACAAATTCCCCAGCTCGTCCATCGCGGACGTCAGCTCGGGGACCGAGATGTGTGCGCTGTGGCTTCCGAAGACGACCCTCCAGTGGAGCGTCGAGAACAAGCGCAGCGCCCAGAATGACGCGCCGCTGAAAGCGATTCCGGCAATCGCGGCAGTGGCGCCTCGGTTCATGCGGCCGGACTCTTGCGTCGAACCCCGAGCGTGTCGAACAGGAGCCTGCACTACGCTGACTGAATGTTCCGCCGAACGGCCTTTCTGATCTTCCTGAGCGGCTGTCAGACCGTGGCTCCGGCGACCAGTCCACGAAGTGCCGAGCCCTCAGTCGACACCGCCTGTCTCGACCGCGCCCGCAACGGAACGCTGCTGTCCTCGCTGCCGAAACAGCTCGGCGCCTTCGAGGTCGCGGCGAAGAACGACACCACGTTCACGCTTCACCGCGTCGGCCGGCCGTTCACCGAGGCCGAAGGCAAGGCGCTGTGGGAACAGATCGGAGCCGCGAGCCCACTTCAGGGACTGAGCACCGGCAGCTCGGCGCTGTACAGCATCGACAAGTGTCCAGGCATCGCCGACGGAGGCTGCCTGAGGTTCTCGATTCACCTCTGCCAGACGAGCCTCGAGACGATCGCGGCGCAGCTCGAGGCCGCAGCGAAACACGCGCCCGACGCTGAGCTCTTCGTGAGCCTCACGGTGCACGAGGTGGGCGGGCCCGCTTGCAAAGACGGACCACGCTGCGTTCCGACAGCGCACTACTCGACGAAGGACGAACTCTATCGCTCGACGCGGCTGCGCAACGCGATTCCGAGTTGGAGCGCCGGCACCTGCCGTGACGACGGTGACTGCGAGGGCGGCGGGAACACGTGCCAGTCGTGGTTCTTGCGTGGCAACGCCGAGCTGCTCCTCTTCGTGCAGCACGATCAACCCACCTTCTGTGGCTGTGTCTCGAGACAGTGCACCTGGTTCACCCAGGAGTGACGATGGGCTTTCATCACTTCGAGCTGCGCACGACCGACGTCGATGCCGCGCGGAGGTTCTTCACGACGAGGGCTGATGCGCGGCGCACCGCATACTCCCATGACCCTCAGGGCGCGGCGTTCACCGTTCTCGAAGCACCCTCTTTTCCGCACACCTGATCAATCCAGACACTGCTTGCCGCCGTGGAGTGCCGAGCGGAGACTCGTGCGCGCTCGTCGTCGAGAACAGGGGTCTTGATGAAGCACAAACTCATCTGGTTCCTGCTGTTGGTGGCTCCGACGTCCTTCGCAGACGTGACCCTTCGCATCGACGGCGCTGCAGCGGCTGTCGTGAATGAGCCGCAGCGCACGTACTACCTGCCCGGTCCCGATCTCGCGGCTGGTTTGTACTGGGGCGTCTTCAAGTACCTCGATGTGGTGGCGCTCGCTGGCTACGGAATCACCCCGCGCTCAGCGACCAGTCCTCTCGCCGGCCCGGGCAGTGGAGTTCGCGCGAGCGTGGGCCTTCGGCTGCGTGCTCCGCTCGACACCAGCCAGTACGTTCCGTTTGGAGAGGTGACGACGGGCGTCGCGATCTCGGGCCCGGTGCTGCTCGGGCTTCAAGGTGGAGCGGGCGTGCTGTTCAGGTTGAGCAAGGGGCTCTTCCTCGGACCACGCGTCGGGTTTCAGCAGCTCGCGCGGCTGGCGCCGATCACCGAGTTTCCTTCTGCCGACGCGACGCTGGTCTCGCTGGGCCTGTCCTTCGAGTTCCCGGTGATCAGCACGGTGCGCGATGGCGACGCCGACGGCGTGATCGATGCCGAAGACAAGTGCCCGACGACGCCGGGAGTGGCCGAACACCAGGGCTGCCCTGCTCCCGAGGTTGCGTCGCTGCCCACCGTCACCCGGCCTGCCACGACGATGCTCCGCGCCCGGCTCGTCGATCTCGAAGACAAGCCCGTCAATGGCACCCTTCGTTTCCCGAAGCTCGGCGGCAAAGAGCGTGTCTACGACGCGAGCCCGTCGGTGGAGATCGAACTCGAGCCCGGCGAGTACCGCATCGAGGCCGAGGCCGACGGCTATCTCGTGCGCGGCCGCACCATCAGCATCAAGGAAGGCGAGACGCTCTCGACCGACTTCGTGCTGCGGCCGATTCCGCGCGTGAAGACCGCCTCGCTGGGTGAAGCCGAGGTCTTCATCAGCCAGCAGATCAACTTCGAGTTCGCGAAGTCGACGATTCTTCCCGAGAGCTTCTACATCCTCGACGAGGTCACCGACCTGCTGCTGCGCAACCGACGCCTGAAGCAGGTACGCGTCGAAGGGCACACCGACGACGTGGGCGGAGCGGAGCGCAACCAGGTGCTCTCGGAAGATCGCGCGCTCTCGGTGACGAAGTACCTCATCGATCACGGCGTCGAGCCGAACCGCGTGCAGGCCCAGGGCTTCGGGCTCACCAAACCGCTCGCGAGCAACAAGACCGACGCCGGCCGCGCCAAGAACCGCCGTGTGCAGTTCCGCATCATCGACCAGTCTCGCTGAGGAGACCGCATGCTCACCCATCACCATCGAGCCCTCGCGCTCGGAGTCGTCCTCGGTCTCGCCGCCGGCTGCTTCGAGCCCTGGGTGAAGATCGGCCCCGTCGATTCAGGCACGCCGCTGGTCTGCGGAGACGGCCTGCTGGTGTGCGGCGATCGCTGCGTCAACCCGCTCACGGACAACGCCAACTGCGGAGCCTGCTCAGCAGCGTGCACGTCGACGCAGGGCTGTGCCGGCGGCTCCTGTTACGCGAACGACTGTGCGAGCACCGATTGTTCGGCCGATCAGATCTGTCTGACGGATCGCTGCAACGATCGCCTGTGTGTCGGCGTCACCTGCCCTGCTGGAACGACGTGCTCACTCGGCATGTGCAAGCCGCGCCAGTGCGGTGCCGTCACGTGCGCCGAGGGAGAGGTTTGCCAGAACGGCACCTGCATCGATCCCCAGTGTGTCGGCGTCACCTGCCCTTCGGGTCAGAGCTGCCGTCGGGGCCAGTGCGTGCAGGGCTGTCAGGCCGGTGCGACCTGCAACACCGGGCTCGCGTGTCGCACGGGCTCGACCCGCTGCGATGGCGGGCTCAGCTGTGAAGCGACGGGACCCGCGCTGCCAGGCACCGCGTGTGATGGCGGAGTCTGCGACCCGCTCGGCAACTGCGTCGCGTGTACGAGTGGTCAGCCGTGCCTGGGCACTGATTGTCGCGCTGGCACCACGACGTGCACGGGTGGCGTCCGGGGCTGCAACCTCACGGGCTCCGCGCCTCCGGGAACCACGTGCGATGGCGGTGTCTGCAACGCGGCTGGGGCGTGCGTGAACTGCGTTGCCGGTGTTCCTTGCGATCCAGGTGGGCCGTGTCTGATTGGAGAAACCCAGTGCACGGCGGGCGTTCAGTCATGCCGTGTCACGGGGAACCGACAGGTGGGCTTCGCGTGTGGCTCGGGCGGCCAGTGCGTCGCTGATGGTGGCTGCGAGGGCTGCATGCCCAACAACCTCGCCGCGTGCACGGGGCAGATCTGCGGCGCCACCGTCACCAACAACTGCAGCCAGCAGATCACCTGCGCGGCCGACGCAGGGTGCTGCACGCCGAACAACGTCGCCGCCTGCACGGGGCAGCTCTGCGGCGCGATGGCGACCAACAACTGCGGCCAGCAGCTCTCGTGCGTGGCCGACGGCGGGTGCTGCTCACCCAACAACGTGACGGCGTGCACCGGTCAACTCTGCGGCACGGGCGTCACCAACAACTGCTTCCAGTCCATCACCTGCGAGGCCGATGCGGGCTGCTGCACGCCCAACAACGTCACCGCCTGCTCCGGGCGCATCTGCGGCACGAGCGCGACCAACAACTGCAGCCAGCAGATCACCTGCCAGGCCGACGCGGGGTGCTGCACTCCGAACAACACGCTCGCCTGCGCGGGACGCGTCTGTGGCACGACCACCACCAACAACTGCGGGCAGACGGTGACGTGTGACTCGGTGACGGGCTGCTGCACGCCGACCAACGCCTGCGGAAACCAGCTCTGCGGCGCGATGGTCACCGACAACTGCGGCCAGCAGATCACCTGTGCGGGTGACGGCGGGTGCTGCACCCCCAACACCATGGCCTGCAACGGAACCACGTGCGGCTCCGTCGTCACCAACAACTGCGGCACGCAGATCACCTGCACCTCGATGAACAGCACCTGCTGCCAGCCCAACACCATGGCGTGTGTGGGGCAGCTCTGCGGAGCGGTCGTCAACAACAACTGCACCCAGCAGATCACCTGCGTCGCCGATGGTGGCTGCTGCACGCCCAACACCGCGGCATGCAACAGCCAGCTCTGCGGCACGAGCGTGAGCAACGGGTGTGGTGGGCAGGTGACGTGCACGGCGGTGAACAGCACGTGCTGCACGCCCACCAACCCCTGTCTGCCCAGCACCATCTGCGGCACGACGGTGATGAACAACTGCATGCGGCCGGTCACGTGTACCGCGGGCTCGGGCTGCTGCACGCCGAACAACTTCGCCGTGTGCTCGGGTCAGACCTGCGGCGCGGTGCGAACGAACAACTGCGGCCAGACGGTGACGTGTACGCCGGGCTCGGGGTGCTGCGCCGCGAACGCGGGTCAACCGGTCGCGTGCTCGCTCGGCGGGGCCACGGTGATCTCGGAGTACGGCTTCATGAGCGGGTGGTGCGTCACTGCCGCCTGCTTCCAGTACAGCACCGCCGTCTTCTACTACAATCTGGGCGCTGGCTTCGGTACGGGCCTGTCCAACGCGACGTGCTTCAACGACTTCGGCAACGGCTCCTGCACCGATCCCGCAGACCAGTGGACGGTGAGCTGCAGCCCGATCGTGGTTGACGGCGTGTACGACTGCAGCGGCACGTCGTGCATTCCAACGAACTACGGCCTGCCAACCTGCCCCGGCCGCTGAACCAGCGGGTCACGACGCGGGAGGCGGCTCTTTCGGCAGCTCGGCGACTTCGGGCCTGGGCGCTTCGGCCTGCGCCTTCGCCAGCGCTGCCGCGATCGCGGCCTGACGACGGCTCCAGAACCAGTACGCGGTGTACGCGCCGAGAAGTCCGACCACGATCATCGAGCCATCAGTGCTCGCGGGAGGGCGTGGAGGCGGCGGCGGAACGGGCGTGCGCTCCATCACGTCGGCGGTCAGCTCGGAGGCCTTCGTGAAGACCATCACCTCGCTCACCGAGTACATGCGATCGCCGCCTTCGGCCGTGAGCCGCAGGTATCGCGCCTGCCCTTTGAGTGACGTGGTCGTGCGCGTGCGCAGCCCGGCCAGCGCGTCTTGCGGCGCGCGCCAGAGCGGCTGAAAGAAGTTCCCGTCGACCGAGCTCCACAGAATGAAGTCGTCGTTGTTGTCGCCTTGAATCAGCGCGGCCTCGATCGGGTAGGTCTGGCCGAGATCCCACTCCAGCACGCCATCGGGCGCGATGATGGCGCCCAGCTGCGAGTCCCAGGGCGCGCCTTCGTATTCACCCTTCGCGTCACGCACGACCGTGGAGCGCTGAACGCCCTGGTCCTTGCGCACCTGCGCCGAGGGCAACAGCCCGGGAGACGCTCCGACCACTGCCAGCAGCACGACCGAGATCATCGGCGCGACGCTCTAGCCTCAATGAGGGCCCATCGTCGACGCCTTCTCTCTGCCTCGCAGTCGCGTGTCATTTCGATTCCGGGATCCGCCCGGGTAGGCGATGGTGCGCGAACACTGATGGCTCAGACGCTCGGGAAGTACACACTCGTCCGCAAGCTGGCGACCGGAGGCATGGCCGAGGTCTTCCTCGCGCGCTCCGACGGCCCCATGGGCTTCCAGAAGAAGCTGGTGGTGAAGCGAATTCTCCCGCACTTCGGAGAGGATCAGAACTTCATCAACATGTTCCTGTCGGAGGCCCGGCTCGCGGCCGAGCTGAACCACCCGAACGTGGTGCAGATCTTCGACTTCGGTCAGACCGACGGCACCTACTACATCGCGATGGAGTTCATCGACGGGCCGAACCTGCGCGCGCTCAACAAGGCGGCGCGTGAGACAGTCGGTCCGATCTCGCTGCCGCTGTGTGCCCGCATCATCGCGCTCGCCGCAGAGGGGCTTGGCTACGCGCACGATCTGAAGAACCAGACCGGGCAGCCGATGAACCTGGTGCACCGCGACATCTCGCCCGACAACGTGCTCGTCTCGCGCAACGGCGCGGTGAAGGTCGTCGACTTCGGCATCGCCAAGGCCAGCACCCAGCCGCACCTGACGAAGAGCGGCGTCATCAAGGGCAAGCTCGCGTACATGCCGCCCGAGCAGCTCGCCCGTGAGCCGCTCGATCGCCGCGCAGACGTCTTCGCGCTGGGCGTCGTGCTCTACGAGCTCGTCTGCGGGGCCATGCCCTTCGATGCCACCAGCGAGGTGAGCATCATTCAGGCGATCATGGGCACCGAGCCGCTCGTGCGCGCCAGCAACAAGCGCAACGATCTGCCGCCCGTTCTCGACTCGATCATCTCGAAGTGCCTCGAGAAGGACGTGACGAAGCGCTACCAGAGCTGCCGCGAGTTCCAGATGGAGCTCGAGCGGTTCATCGCGTCGACCGGTGAGGTCGTCTCGGTCGCCGACGTCGGCAAGCTGGTCGAGCACCTCTTCCCCGAAGATCACGAAGTGACCTTGCAGAACGTGCTGCCGCCTGGAGGGCTCCAGCTCGATCGCACGCACCCCTCATCGGCCTCGCAGGAGCGCACCGCTCCGCCCGTTCCAACCGAGGCCAGCACCGGCCTGTCGGCCACGTCGCTCAAGCCGATCGAGACGGGTTCCCACACGGCGAAGTCGAAGGCCCCGCTCTTCGCCGGCATCGGGCTGGGCGCCATCGCGATCGGCGTGGGCGCGTACCTGGCCCTGAAACCACCCCCGCCTCCTCCGAAGGTCGATCCCCCGCCGGTTGCCGTGCTCACCCCGTTGCCGCCCGTCGTAGTGGTGGTGGACGCGGGTGTGCCCGAGCCCATCGTCGACGCTGGCGCGACGATCGTGGTGGCCGAGCTCGACGCTGGACTGCCTTCTGTCGCCGAGGTCATCGACGCAGGCTCGAAGGTCGTCGCGCCGGTGGCGAAGATGGGCCGCATCGACTTCCGCATTCGGCCCGTGGGCCGTGTGTACCTCGACGGAAAGTTCCTCGGCGAGACGCCGCTGGGCAAAGAGATTCCCGCGACCATCGGCACGCACACCGTCAAGGTGATCGAGCCAGGCTCGAACAAGACCATCGAGAAGAGCTTCACCGTGAAGCCGGGGACCAACCCCTTCACCCACAACTTCAACCTGGAGTGAGCATGCTCCGCTCAATCATCGTCGCCCTCGTCGTGGCGACCTCGGCTGTCGCCTTTGCGCAGCAGTCTCCCGAGGTCACCAAGTACCTGCAGGCCACCATCGCGCTGTACGAGAACCTCGAGTACGCGAAGGCCCTCGCCCAGGTGCAGAAGGCGAAGGCCAAAGCGAAGACGCCCGACGACGAGGCGCGGTGCTCGGTGCTCGAGGCCATCGTGCTCGCCGACATGGGCAAGGACGAGAAGGCGACGAAGGCGTTTCAGTCGGCGTTCTCGTTCGACCCCGAGCTCAAGCTGCCGGTGGCGGTCGCTCCCAAGATCACGGCGCTCGCCGAGAAGGCACGCGAGCAGGTGAAGAAGATGCTCGCGCCAACCATCGCGGCGCAGAAGGCCGACGAAGAGAAGCGGCTCGCGGAGGAGAAGGCGAAGGCCGACGCCATCAAGGCCGAAGAAGACAAGCGCCGCGCCGAGGCCGTGGCCCAGCAGCAGAAGGAAGAAGACGATCGCCGCAAGGCCATGCAGCCACCGCCCGCCGTGGTGAAGAGTGGGCCGCCGCTGCGCTCCCTCTCGTGGATTCCTGGCGCCGTCGGTCTGCTCGGCGCTGGTCTCGCGACGGTGGGCTTCGTGAGCGCCTCGGGCAGCTACAACAGCCTCGTGAAGGGCACGATGCTCACGCCTGCTCAGGCCATCACGGCGCGCGACAGTGGGAAGACGATGGCCACCGTGGGGTGGATCTCGGCCGGCGTCGCGGTCGCAGGCATCGGCGCTGCGGTGGTGATGTTCCTCATGGGGAACGGTGAGCCCGCGGCGGCGCCACCGGTGAGCTTCATGCTCACTCCCCAAGGAGGAGCGGTCTCGGTCTTCGGCAGCTTCGACGTGATGGAGGTGGCGCGATGAAACGCCTGATTCTGGCCAGCATCGTGCTCGTCTCGGTTGCGGCCTGCTTCGACTTCGACGGCGCGTACAACCAGTACTGCCAGCGCAACAACTGCGGCGGCGGCACTGGCGGAGGCCTGAACCCAACCGGAGGCGGGCTCACCACGGGCGGAGGGCTGGCTGGTGGTTCGACGGCGGGCGGTTCGACGGCTGGCGGTGATGCAGCTGGTGGAACGAGCGCGGGCGGGGCTGGTGGTGGTTCGACGGCAGGGGGCGCGGCCGCTGGAGGATCAGCCGGAGCTTCGGCGGGCGGGAGCGCAGTCGATGCAGGCGTCGACGCCGGCATGCCCGACGCTGGGGTGATGTGCACCGGCGCACCGTTCTGCGTGCATCGACAGACGCAGCGCACCGACTTCAAGGGAGCTGACGCCGTCTTCGGAACGACGCTCGACAACGGCGGAGCGCTCTTCTCCCGCTACGGCACCATGAGAGGCACCATCTGGGTGTCACACGGGCCCGACGGCACACCCTCGACTGGCACCACCCGACTGTTCACAGGCGGCGCACCTCCGATGGACGTGATGGGCCAGACGAACACCGTCAGTGACCTCTTCGTGGTGACCGAGAGCGACCTGATCACCGCGCGGCTGCAGCGGGTGATCGACGGAGGCATTCCGCAGGTTCGGTACAGCGGCACCTGCGCCGGCATGTCGGTGACCCTCAACGCGTACGATCGGGTCGGCAACAAGATCGTCATGGGCGGTGACGACGACGGCCTCTGCGAGTTCGACACCTCGACGAACCAGTTCACGCTGCTCCAGGCAGAGGGGCCGGGCAGCTCGCGGGTGACGGACGTCTACATCAGCCCCGGCAACGAGATTTTCTGGACCACGACCGACGGCTACATCGGGAAGTATGGCGTGGGCCGCATCACGAGCCAGATCGATCCCAGCGGCATGGTCGCGATCGACGGGCTCGACGGCGACAACGTGTGGGCGATCGGCGATCAGGGCATCATCACCACGCGCAATATCGACGGCGGCTTCGACACCGTGGCCACCCTCACCTCGCGGGCGTACTCGCTCAGGGTCACCACTGACGGCATCTTCGTCGGCACCTTTGGCGGCATCGCCCACAAGACGCGCTACACGGACGGAGGGTTCGAGCTCTTCGGCCTGCCCGTCGATCCGACTCACCGGGTGTGGGGACTCGCCGGCGGCCCAGGCGCCCTTCACGCGGTTGGCGACGAAGGCCCGTTCTCAGCCGCGAACCAGGCCTTCTTCATCACGCTCATTCCCCGGACGCAGTGAACGATGCGAACCACTCTGCTCTGCGTCGTGCTGACGGCGGCTGCCGGTTGTGGGTCCTCACGGCCAGCCTGCAGCCCCACCACCTGCAATGGGTGCTGTGACACGAACGGCGAATGCCGGTCTGGCTTCGAGTCGTCCGCCTGCGGGGCGCGCGGCGCTGCCTGCATCAGCTGTGCGGTGACGGAGTCCTGCGCCTTCGCCAGGTGCTCCCCGACGTCGGCTGGGGTGGGCGGAGGCGCCGGCACTGGAGGAGGTTTCGTCGCGGCCGGAGGAGCAGCCGGAGGCACCGCGACGGCGGGAGGCACGGCGACGGCGGGAGGCACGGCGACGGCTGGAGGCATCGCGACGGCTGGAGGCACCGCGACGGCTGGAGGCACTGCGACGGCTGGAGGCACCACGACGGCTGGAGGCACCGCGACGGCCGGAGGCACCGCGACGGCTGGAGGCATCGCGACGGCTGGAGGCACTGCAACCGCTGGAGGCACTGCAACCGCTGGAGGAAATCCTGCTCCTTCATGCGTTGGGGTCCCGTTCTGCGTGCACCGATTCACCCAACGAACCGACTACCGTGCCCCAGACGCGATTGTCGGTGGTGGGCTCGACGACGCGATGGCGATCTTCTCGCGCTTCTCCGCGCCGATCGGCTCGCTGTGGGTGACGCACGGTCCAACATCAGTCGTCTCGCAAGGCCTGGGACGATCCTTCTCGGTGGGGACGCCTCCCTTCGAAGGGGGCGAGGGCACCCCGAACGACTTCGTCATCATCGCCGAGAGCAACCTCACCACCGCCCGCCTGCTACACGTCGTCGATGGTGGCGTGGCACGGGTGGCGATGATGGGCACCTGCCAGGGCAACGCGTTTCTGGCGAACGCCATCGCGCGCCAGGGGAACCGGGTCATCGTCGGTGGCTACGACGAGAGCCTGTGCGAGGTGAACCTCGGCACTGGCGCGACCACACTCCTTCAGGCTCCGACGTCGGCCGACAACGAGTTCGTCAACGACGTGCACCTGGCCAGCAATGGCGACGTCTACTGGGCCACCTCTGATGGCTACGTCGGTCGGCTGGGCGCAGGGCGCATTTCTCAGCAGCTCGACCCCTCGGGCATCATCGGCCTCGACGGCCTGCCGGGCGGAACGATCTGGGCCGTGTCCGACCAGGGCTACGTGACGACGATTCACGCCGACGGAGGGGTGGCCGGCACGGCGGACTACTCAGGCCTTCTGGGGCGGGCCTATTCCCTGAAGGTGACGACCGACGGAGTCTTCATCGGAGCGTTCGGCGGCTTGGGCCATCGAACGCGCTTCACCGATGGTGGCTTCGAGCTCTTCACCCTGCCCCTGCCGAGCTCGAGCGTGCGCTCCTACCTCGTGACCGGTGCACCAGGCGCCATCCACGTCAGCGGTGATGAGGGGCCGATCAACTCGCCCACCGACGCCTGGTTCTTCTCTCTGATTCCCCGAACCCAATGAGCAAGGCCATGAACAAGACGCCTCCGCTGATCATCCTCGCCTTCCTCGTCGGCTGCGTGACGACGGCGCTGTTCAACGTGCCCCGCGCGCGCGCAGACTCGGCGAACCTCACGCGGTGGGAGCACTGGTGCGTCGACGTCGACGGTGTGCCGAAGAACGCCGATCTCGAGAAGGCCGGGGCCGAGGGCTTCGAGCTGGTGTCGGTCTCGTTCCGCCCGCCGGTGGTGCAGAACGGCAACTCGGTCGGTGGCGGCGCGACCTATCTCTGCTTCAAGCGCCCGCGCTGAGCGCGTGATGAGCCAGCCAGAGGGACATCGGCCAGACGTCGATGGGCTTCGCGGTGTGGCGGTCTTGCTGGTCGTCGTCTTTCACGCCTGGCCCACCCTGCTGCCCGGCGGGTTCGTCGGCGTCGATGTCTTCTTCGTCATCTCGGGCTTCGTCGTCAGCCGCATGGTGCAGCGGCAGCTCGACGCCAACACGTTCACCGCGCGCGACTTCTACCTTCGTCGCATCAACCGCCTCGCGCCGGCGCTGCTGCTGAGCGTGACGGTGACGCTGGTGGTCGCGGGGCTGTGGGCGCCCCCGTCGATGCTGAGTCAGCTGGCCGATGCAGCGGTAGGTGGTCTGGCGATGGTGGGCAACCTGCTCGCCGGCCTGCAGTCGTCGTACTTCGACGCGGGCGCCGAGCTTCGGCCGTTGCTGCACCTCTGGTCGCTGGGCGTCGAGGAGCAGTTCTATCTGCTGGTGCCGCTCACCGTCTGGATGGTGGGTCGGTTTCCAGCCAGCCGGCGCAGGCTCGGCGTGGGCGCGATGGTGTTGTCGCTGCTGGGCTGCGTGCTGCTCACGACGCGGTGGCCGACGTGGGCGTACTACCTGCCGCTCACCCGCGCGTGGGAGCTGCTGGCTGGCGTGCTGCTGACTCGAAGCCTCTCGCGTGGCGCTTCGGTGGTGGGCGTGACGGGGTTGGTGCTCGTCGTGGGCTCGGCCGCCCTGCTCGGTCGAGGGCAGGTCTTTCCCGGAGCGTGGGCCGTGTTGCCCGTCTCAGGCGCGGTGCTGGTGATGGCTTCCGGGCCCTCCAGTGCGCCGTCGCGACTGCTCGCCACCCGGCCGCTCATCGCGCTGGGGCTTTTGAGCTACTCGCTCTACCTCTGGCACTGGCCCGTGCTGACGTTGCTGCGGCTGACGACCAACGAGCACCCGCTCGCGGCACCGGCAGGTGTGGGCATTTCGGTGCTGTTGGCCTGGCTCACGACCCGCTTCGTGGAGCGGCCGCTGCGCGCGCGTCGCTCCATTCGGCTGTCATTGGCGCTCGTCTCGGGAGCTGTCGCCCTCAGCGCCGTGCTCGTCTGGGCGCAGCTCTCGCTCGCTCCAGAAGACTGGGCGTGGCGTCACCCCGAGTGGGGAGCGCTGAACCGCTTCCTGCGCCTGCCCCATCAGGGCGAAGCGCGAATGGGAACCTGCCTGCTCACCAACCACGACCTGCTCGACGCTTCGAGATGTGTCGAACAGGGGCCACCCAACGCGCCGCTGGTGGTGGTGTGGGGTGACTCCTTCGCAGGCCAGCTGTCGGCGGGGCTCAGGCGGCAGCAGCGCGTGAACTGGAACTTCCGGCTGGGCCAGCTGACGCGCGGCTCGTGTCAGCCTCTGCTCTCGGAAGGCGGCGGCTTCTGCGAAGAGAGCAATGACGCGGTGCTGGCAGAGCTCGTTCGGCTGCAGCCAGAGACGCTCGTGCTGCACGCGATGTGGGTCTCGCCGACCTTCGAGCCCGATCGCCTCGAGCAGACGCTGGCGAAGGTGGTGCCTGCCCTGCCGAAGACGAAGGTGTTGGTGGTGGGCCAGCCACCGCTCTGGGGAATTGGTCTGCCGTATCTGCTCACGCGGGTCTCAGCCGCCGCTGGCCCGTTGCCTGAGCGGCTGGTGGTGAGCGATCTGGCGGTGCAGCGAGAGCGGGAGGTCAGGCTCGAAGCGTTGAGTCGCCGCCGGGGCGCCCACTTCGTCTCGGGCCTCGAGGACTTCTGCTCGGCCGACGGGAGCTGTCTGGTGAAGCTCTCGGACAACCCGCTGCTCCTCACGTCGTGGGACTACGGTCATCTCACGGCTCCAGCGGCGCAGGTGCTGGCGCGGCGGGTCCTGGCGAGCGCCGAACGACTCGGACACGACGAAGCCCCATGAGCGGGCCCCTCTTTCAGGGCACGGCTCACGAGGCCTCTGTCACTGCAGCACTTCGACAGCTCAGTACTTGCCCTTCGCCTTGCGGGCACGCACGCGGCGGCGCTTGAGCGCGGCCTTCTTCACCTTCGCGCGGTTCTTCAGCTTCTTCTTCGAGCGGTTCGACTTCACGGCAGGCATGGGTGCCCTCCTTGGGTGTAGAGACTGGGGCCCCTTCTCTCAGAAACCTGCCCGATTCCCAAGAACGACCTCACGGTTCTCTGAAACCCGTGTAAGAGCCGCCTCGTTGTGATCGACAAGCTCGACGAGGTGGAGCGCCACTTCGAGCGCCTCACCGCAGAACTCTCCAGCCCCGCCGTGCTGGCCGACTCCGCGAAGCTGCTCAAGCTCACGCGTGAACGCGCCGGCCTGGAGAAGCTCGTCGAGACCTACCGCACGTACAAGCGGGTGCTTTCGGACTTCACCAGCACGAAGGAGCTCGCGACCTCCGGCGACGCCGACTTCAAGGCGATGGCGAAGGAGGAGCTGCCCGCCCTCGAGGCGAAGACGGTCGCCCTCGCAGACGAGCTGAAGCTGCTGCTGCTGCCGAAGGATCCGAACGACGAGAAGGACGTCATCATCGAGATCCGCGCTGCGGCCGGTGGCGACGAGGCGGCGCTGTTCGCCGAAGAGGTGCTGCAGATGTACCTGCGCTTCGCGACCCGCCGCGGGTGGAAGGCCGAGCTCGTCGACTCGAGCAGCGGCAACCAGGGCGGCCTGAAGGACGCGACGCTCACCCTCGCCGGCGAGCACGTGTACTCGGTGATGAAGTACGAGTCTGGCGTTCACCGCGTGCAGCGCGTGCCCGCCACCGAGACGCAGGGCCGCATTCACACCAGCACCATCACCGTCGCGGTCATGCCGGAAGCCGAAGAGGCCGACGTGCAGGTGAAGGACGCCGACATCGACATGCAGGTGATGCGCTCGACGGGCGCTGGCGGCCAGAGCGTCAACACGACCGACTCCGCGGTGCGGCTCATTCACAAGCCGACGGGCATCGTCGTGAAGTGCCAGCAGGAGAAGTCGCAGCTCAAGAACCGCGCGATGGCGCTCAAGATGTTGCGCACCCGGCTGTACGAGCTCGAGCTCGAGAAGCTGAAGAACGAGCGTGACGCGCTTCGCAAAGGCCACGTCGGCAGCGGCGATCGCTCCGAGAAGGTGCGCACGTACAACTTCCCGCAGGACCGCATGACCGATCACCGCATCGGCTACACGCGCCACAACCTGCCCGGCGCCATGGGCGGCGATCTCGACGACGTCTTCGCCGCCCTGCGCACCCACTTTCAGGCCGAGGCCCTCAAGAACCAGGGGCAACCGTGAGCGAGGCGAAGGCTCCCGACAGCTGGACGATTCGCCGCGTGCTCGACTGGACGAAGGGGCACTTCGAGAAGCAGCAGATCGACGCGCCGAGGCTCACCGCCGAGATCCTGCTCGGCCACGTGCTGAACCTCACGCGCGTGAAGCTGTTCATGGATCTCGACCGGCCGCTCACGAAGGAAGAGCTCGCCACGTACCGTGCGCTCATTCAGCGCCGCCTCGGCTTCGAGCCGACCCAGTACCTCGTCGGCTTCAAGGAGTTCTACGGCCGCAGGTTCTCGGTCGACGCGCGCGTGCTCATCCCCCGCTCCGAGACCGAGCTGCTCGTCGAGGGGGTGCTGCAGGCGATTCCGAAAGACGCTCCGGCGCGGGTGCTCGATCTCTGCACCGGCTCGGGCTGCATTGCGATCTCCATCGCGGCCGAGCGGCCCCTCGCCTCCGTCTGGGCCACCGACCTCAGCCCCGACGCGCTCGCCGTCGCGAAGCAGAACGCCGAAGCGCTCGGTGTCGACGGCCGCGTCACCTTCTTCGAGGGCAACCTGTTCGACGCGGTTCCCAAAGACGCCACCTTCGACGTGATCGTCTCGAACCCGCCCTACGTTCGCCTCGATGAGCTGCCGGGCCTGCAGAAAGAAGTGCAGAAGGAGCCGAAGCTCGCCCTCGATGGCGGCGTCGACGGGCTCGTGGTCATCAGGCCGCTCGTCGTGGCTGCGATGCCGCGGTTGAAGGCTGGCGGCACGCTTGCACTCGAGATCTCAGATGACCAGGGAGCCGCAGTGAAGGCGCTCCTCTACGCCGCAGGAGCTGTCGACACCCGCATCGTGAAGGATCTCGCCAGGCTCGACCGCATGGTCTTCGGTCGCGCGAAGGCGAGCTGAAAGACAAGCCATGGACGCCATCGTCATCACCGGCAACGGCCCCCTGAAGGGCGAGACGTATGCCTCGGGCGCGAAGAACGCCGCGTTGCCCATCATCGCCTCGGCGCTGCTCGCTCCCGGAGAGCACACCTTTCGCAACGTGCCCGGCCTCGTCGACGTCAACACCATGTTCAAGGTGCTCGACACCATGGGCTGCGAGTCGACGCGCCTCGAGGGCAAGAAGAAGGACATCGTCACCATCAAGGTGCCGACGAACGTGAACCCCGAGGCGCCGTACGATCTCGTTCGTACGATGCGAGCCTCCGTCCTGGTGCTGGGCCCGCTCGTCGCCCGCTACGGCCGCGCCCGCGTCTCGATGCCCGGCGGCTGTGCCATCGGCGCGCGCCCGATCGATCAACACCTGAAGGGCCTCGAAGCGCTGGGTGCCGAGATCGAGCTGAACGAGGGCTACGTCGAGGCCCGCGCGAAGCGGCTCAAGGGCGGCGTCGTCACCTTCGATCTCATCACCGTCACCGGCACCGAGAACATCCTCATGGCGGCGGTGCTCGCGAAGGGCCGCACGCTCATCGAGAACGCTGCGAAGGAGCCCGAGGTCGAAGAGCTCGCGCGCGTGCTGAACAAGATGGGCGCGCAGATCTCGGGCGCGGGCAGCGACGTCATCACCATCGACGGCGTCGACGAGCTTCGGCCAGTCGATCACGCGATCATCGCCGACCGCATCGAGGCGGGAACGCTGCTGGTCGCCGCGGCCATCACGGGCGGAGACGTGCTCGTGCGTCACGCGGTGCCAGAACACCTCGAGGCGGTGCTCCAGAAGCTGCGCGCCACCGGTTGCACCGTGACGGCCGAAGACGGAGGCATTCGCTGCAAGGGCCCTTCGCGCGTGCAGCCCGTCGACATCAAGACCCAGGAGCACCCCGGCTTCCCCACCGACATGCAGGCGCAGCTGATGGCGCTGCTCGCGACCTCGGGCGGAACGTCGGTCATCACCGAGAACATCTTCGAGAACCGCTTCATGCACGTGGCCGAGCTGCGCCGCATGGGCGCCGACATCACGGTCGATGGCCACACGGCAGTGGTGCGCGGCAAGCCGCGCCTGTCGGGAGCTCCGGTGATGGCGACCGATCTTCGCGCCTCGGCCTCGCTCGTGCTCGCAGGCCTGCACGCCGAGGGAAAGACGAAGGTTGGGCGCGTGTACCACCTCGATCGTGGCTACGAAAAACTCGAGAAGAAGCTCAAAGGCCTCGGCGCCAACATTCGGCGCGTCAAGGACACCGCCTGACATGTGTGACGAAAGCGCCGACGTAATCGCCCGAGCCCGGGTGAATGGCGGTTGCTTCCCGTTGGATCACGTCAGTAGCATGGCCACTTCCAACCCTCACAGGAGCTGAACGTCACAATGGATTGCCCCGGCTGCGGCGTCGAGATGGTCGACCTCAAGGAAGACGATCTGACGCTTCGCAAGTGCGGCGAGTGTGGCGGCTTGTGGGTCGATGTTTCCGACCTCAACCGCATGCTGCTTCACAACAATCTGCCCGGCCTCGAAGCTCTGGGCGGCAAAGTCGACCCCGAAGCGATGAGTGGCCAGTGCCCTGATTGCCTCGTCGACCTGTTGCCGGTCATCGGCGGCGACAAGGCCAACCCCATGTCCTACGACACGTGCGAATCGTGCGGAGGCGTCTTCCTCGAAGATCGCTTCAAAGACGCCGCCGACGCGAAGGACGCCGAGAAGGGAATCGTGGAGTTCTTCCGCGGCTTCTCGGGCAAGGCGAAGAAGAAGGCTGCCGCAGGCGCCTGACGCTTCACCCACGCTGACGACTCGCCGAGTCCCATCGACCCGGCGAGCCCATTCCCATCACCGAATCAGGCCTGCGCACCCATCGACTGGGCAGCGCTGGTCTCGGCTTGTGCCATCGGGTTGGTCAGCTCGAGCCAGTGGTTGTTGCCCCAGTTGCTGTCCCACAGCGTGTGGCCAGCGTCGGTCTCGAGCTCGAACCAGTACTCGAGCAGCTTCGAGGTCTCGGGCAGGTTGAGCGCGGGCGCGAGGCGCAGCAGCGGACCGTTCTCTGAGCGCAACGCGACCACGAGCGAAGGCAACGTCTCTCCGTCGAGGCGCGCGTGCATCGTGATGCGGGTCAGCTTGGCGTCGGCGTGCTGCGGGTGCGTCGGATCCTTCCAGTACGAGACCTCGAGGGTCGCTCCAGCCGGAATGCGGGTCGCCGTCACCTGCCCGCCCTCAAGCTTCTGCGTGAGCAGCGTGAAGCCGGTGCCGAGGTTCAGCGCGTAGAGGTTCTCGGGCGTCTTCGCCGTCACGGCCTTCGGAGCCGTCATCATCGGCGTGGGCTCGACGGCGGCCGTCTCGGTCTTCCTCTTCGTCGCCGGGCGCTTCGCGGTGGTGGTCTTGGTCGTCTTCTTGGTGGTCATGGGTATCCCCCTGGGACTGCGCGGTTTGGCCGTCGCATACACCAGACGATCGCCGCTGAAAGCCCCCTGCTCGCAGACGTCAACAGAACGTCACGCGTGGGATGGAAAGGGGACTGGGGCGCCAGCTGTGGAATGCTGAACGACCCATGACGGAGCGCTCCTGGACGAAGCTGTGGAAAGCGGCCGAATCGGCCCGCCGCCGCGCGTACGCGCCGTACTCGAAGTTCCACGTCGGAGCCGCGATCGAGTGTGTCGACGGCTCCATCGTCTCGGGCTGCAACGTCGAGAACGCGAGCTATGGGCTGACGGTCTGTGCCGAACGGAACGCGGTCGGAGCGATGGCGCTGCAGGGCAAGAAACCGAAGCGCGTGGCGATCGTCGTCGATCACGTTCGGCCGGTGCCTCCCTGTGGCATGTGCCGGCAGGTGCTGGCCGAGTTCGCGGCGCTCGACGTCGAGGTGCGCTCGAAGACGCTCGATGGGCAGGAGCTGAAGACGACGGTGGGTGAGCTGTTGCCCTTCGCCTTCACCAGCGCGTTCCTCGACGAAGCAAAGCCGAAGAAGAAGCAGCGCTAGTCGCGCAGGCCCGCGAGCGTGTTCACCGCGACCTCACGACACTGCGGAACGATCTGCTCCAGCGCCGCTTCGAGTTGAAGCGCTGCCTCGGCGCGCAGCCCCACCACGTCCATGAACGAGAGCAGATCGATCGCCGAAGACTGCGCGCGAACCGTTGGCCGGTGGAGCGCCGCGACGATGTTCGCGAAGGCCCACGCGATTGGACGACACACGCGCGTCGTCTCCGCCGTGACGACGAACGGTCCCGGGTGCTGCGACTGGGTGCCCACGACACACGCGAGCACGAAGAGCACCTGATCGTCGTTGGGAGCGTTCACCAGCGGCAGCATCATCGCCAGCGTGCGCGACAGCGTCTCGAGCACCTCGACGGGCTGCTCATGGTCGAGCCACACCTCGAGGAAGTCTGCGAACGGCTCGGGGTGTGGATCGGCGGCGAGGCCACGCACCGCCGTGAGCACCCGGTTCGAGGTCGCGACGACGCTGAGCCGGCTCAGCTCGAGCTCCCAGGGCTTCACGCGGCAGGAACCACGTCGTGACCGGCGGTCTGGTACTGCTTGAGCTTTCGAAACAGCGTCGCCTGGCCGATGCCGAGCCGTTCAGCCGTTCGGGCCCGGTTGCCGCGCTCTGCCGCGAGGGTGGCCAGAATGGCCGAGCGCTCCACCTCCTCGAGGGTCTGCCCGGCCTGACCGGCCAGCGTCGTCACCACCGGCCGAAGAATCTCCTCGGGCAGATCGTCGAGCTGCAACGTGCGGCGATCGGCCAGCACCGCGGCGCGCTCCATGGCGTTGAAGAGCTCACGCACGTTTCCCGGCCACGCGTACTCGAGCAGCTTGCGGCTCACCTGCGGCGAGAGCTCCTTCGGTGGCAGCCTGGAGCGGCTCGTCGCCTCCATCAGCGCGACGCGGGCGAGCGGCACGATGTCTTCTGGCCGCTCGCGCAACGGCGGAACCTTCAGCGCCACGACGCGCAGGCGGAAGAGCAGATCTTCACGAAAGCGCCCGGCCTTCACCTCGGCCTGCAGATCACGATGGGTCGCAGCCACGAGCCGCACGTCGATGGAGCGCGTCTTGTTCTCCCCCACCCTGCGCACCTCACGCTCCTGAAGCACTCGGAGCAGCTTGGCCTGCATCGAGAGCGGCAGCTCGCCCACCTCATCGAGGAGCAACGTGCCTCCGCGCGCCGATTCGAAGAGGCCCGCACGATCAGAGACCGCTCCCGTGAACGAGCCGCGCGCGTGACCGAAGAGCTCGCTCTCGATGAGCGACTCCGGCACGGCCGCGCAGTTGATGGCGACGAATGGCCCGCCCTGCCGCCGGGAGGATTCGTGAATCAGCCGCGCGATGCGCTCCTTGCCCGAGCCGCTCTCACCGTTCAGCAGCACCGTCGCGTCGACCGCTGCCACCCGCTTCGCCTGCGAGACGAGCAGCTTCATCGCGTCTGAACGAGTCACCAGGCCCGACTCGTCATCGGCGAGGCGCTCGAGCTCACGCCGCCGCTCGAGCAACCGCTTGTCGACCCGCTTGAGCGAGCTCTGCAGCGACTTCATCGCCTCGTTCAGACAGTCGCTCTCGTAGAAGGCGAAGAACGGGCGCGTGGCCTCATCCCAATCTTCCTTGTAGCGGCCCACCATGCGGCAGACGGGGTCACCCTTTCCCCGGCACGAGGTCTCGAGGCAGTAGATCGTGCGGCCGTTCACGAACGAGAGGTAGCCCGACGCGAACGCGGTGAGCGACCAGCATACGCACTCGTCGGACTTGCCGTGGTGAAGCAGATGCTGCTCGGCCTCGTAGCTGTCGGGCCACACCGCTTCGGCGAAGGGCGTGGGCACGGTCGCTTCCTTCTCGGAGACCGGCTCGAAGGTGACCATGCCCAGCAACCGGTGCAGTCGACCCCCCGCGATGCGCCACTCCCGCTCTTCGTCCCACGGAATGGCCGTCTTCATCGCCTCGGCCACACGCCAGCCGTGCGAGTACCCAAAGCGCGTGAGAATCGCCCTCGCGCCCGCCGCGCCGAAGGTGGTGATGAGCTGCTGGCGGAGCAGGCCGAGCGCCACCGCGTCCATCAACACCACGCGCTCTCCCGCGAAGGTGAGCAGCCCGCCTGTGGGCTCGAACTCGAGAACGTCACTGAGGGTCAGCTGCTGCGTTCGCATGCATGCATCTCATATTGAGAGCCAGCAAAGTTCAAGTTGAGAGCCGTCAATCGTTCCGCGAGAGGGGCCTCAACCCTTCCGCGTCGATACGAGTGGCACGCGCGCTGCTCTGGAGCCCTGCATGGACACCACACGACGCACCGTGCTTCTGGGGACCGCTGGGCTGGCAGGGTGCCGGCTCATGCCCTCTGCGGAACGGCGCGAGGAGAACACGACCATGATGACGATTCGCAGAGCAGACGCGCGCGGCGGCGCCAACCACGGGTGGTTGAACACGAAGCACACCTTCTCGTTCGCCGACTACTACGACCCCGAACACATGGGCTTCCGCAGCCTGCGGGTGATCAACGACGACCGCGTCACGCCGGGCATGGGCTTCGGCACGCACCCGCATCGGGACATGGAGATCATCTCGTACGTGCTCGAGGGCGGCCTCGCGCACAAAGACTCGATGGGCACGGGCAGCGTGATCTCTCCGGGCGACGTGCAGCGCATGAGCGCCGGCACCGGCGTGTACCACTCCGAGTTCAACGCCTCGAAGGTCGACCCCGTTCACTTCCTGCAGATCTGGCTCGTGCCCGATCAGGCTGGCGTCACGCCGAGCTACGAGCAGAAGACGTTCGGCGACAGCGAGAAGCAGGGCCGGCTGCGGCTGGTCGCGTCTCCCGACGGCAGCGAGGGCTCGGTGCGCATTCACTCGAACACGCGGCTCTTCGCCGGGCTGTTCTCGAAGGGTGAACGCAGTGAGCTTCAGCTCGCCAACGGCCGGCATGCGTGGGTGCACGTCGCGCGCGGAGAGGTGCAGCTCAACGGCCAGTCCCTGAAAGAAGGCGACGGCGCGGCGTTGTCGAACGAAGCGCTCGTGACGCTCGAAGGCGTCAGCAGGGGCGAAGTGCTCGTGTTCGATCTCGCGTGACGCGTTGGAGTGAACCGGCTGAGGTGGGTGACTCCCCGCAGCCGGAGCTCCTCATGAACACCACCGAAGCTGCAGCAACCGCACGCGAAGTGCTCGCGATGCGGCAGACGATCGCCGCCACCCAGCCCTCCCTCGACCGGGGTCTGCGCGTGGCGGTGTTTCTGGGTACCTGGTTCTTCTCGGTCGTCGCAGCCGTGTTGATCGGCGGGCTGATCGGGAGCGGGCCTGGCGCCAGCGTGGGCATGGTGATTGGGCTCATGTTCGGTGCCGTGCTCGCGACGTGGGCGAGTCAGGTCATTCGCGTCGCCGCCCAGTGGGAGCGCGCGGTGCTGCTCCGCCTCGGCAAGTTCAAGGAGGTCAAAGGTCCGGGCGTGATCTTCGTCTTCCCTGTCTTCGACAACGTTCGCATCATCGACACGCGCCTGCTCACGATGTCGATTCCCCATCAGCAGGTGATCACCCGCGACAACGTGCCGGTCACCATCGACGGCGCGCTCTTCTTCGAGGTGCGCGACCCCGAGAAGGCGTGCATCTCGGTGCAGGACTACCGCAGCGCGATCATGCAGTACGCGCAGGCCTCGCTGCGCGACGTCGCCGGCCAGATGAGCCTCGACGAGCTGCTCTCGGAGCGGGACAAGATTCAGGCGCAGATCGCCCACGTGGTCGAGAGTCGAAGCACCGCGTGGGGCATTCACGTCGAGGCGATTCGGCTGCTCGACATCAACATGCCCGAAGATCTGAAGCGCATGATGTCGCGGCAGGCCTCGGCCGAGCGTGAGAAGCGCGCCACCATCACCAAGGCCGAAGGCGATCGTGAAGCCGCGCTCAACCTCGCGGCAGCGGCGCACACCATGGCGGCGAGCCCGGGCGCGATGCAGCTGCGTACGCTGCAGTCGCTCGATGGCCTCGGCTCGTCACCGTCGAACACCGTCGTTCTGGCGGTGCCCGTCGAGGTGCTCGAGCTGGCAAAGTCACTCGCCGGCCGCGTCACGCAGACCGTCGACGCTCCGAAGTAGTCAGGCCTGCACCCCGGCCGTCGACGCGTCCTTCTTCGGCGGCAGGGGAATCAGCATCGACACGCGCTTCTGGTGCTCGGCGTAGTGCGGCCGGCGCGTGAGGCTGCGCTTCTCGGCCATCGGAATGCTGGCGCCAGCGAAGAGCGCGACCATCGAGATCCACCCGGCCGCCGCCCACCACGGAGCGCCCGCCGCGACGCCGAACAGCCAGAGCCCGACCCAGAACGAGATCTCGCCGAAGTAGTTCGGGTGACGCGACCAGGCCCACAGGCCCACGTTGCAGATGTCGCCGTCTTCACGCTTGGCGCGGCGGAAGTTCCGCAGCTGCTCGTCCGCCACCGTCTCGATGATGATCGCCGCGAACGTCACCACCGCGGCCACCACGTCGATGAGTCCGAACGCAGGGCCGGGCTCGGCGAGCGCAGCGAACAGCGGCAGGCAGCCCAGCCACACCATCACCGTCGGGAAGTAGTGCAGCCCGAAGAAGCTGGTGAGCCAGTAGAGCTTCCCGGTCTTCTTGCGAAAGTCGACGTAGCGCCAGTCTTCGTGTTTGAGCCCCTGCCAGCCACGCACCCAGTTGAAGGTGAGCCGCACCGCGTAGAACGTGATGAGCCCCAACGTGACGAGCTGACGGGCGTCGAGGTGGCGCGCTTCTCCGGGGCCGAACACGAGCCACGCCCCGATGATCGCAGGCGCGAGCGACCAGTACGGGTCGTAGAAGCTGGTGTTGTCGTTCGCGAACGAGAACAGGAACACCGCGACGGTCGCCGCCGAGTCAGCTGCGAGGATCTTCCACAGCGGGTGCCAGTCGGCAGGGCACACCTTCAGCACCGCTCCAGCGACGACGAGGCCCGCGATGTACGCGACCGTGACCAGCGCAAACCCACTCCAGGGACGTTTCTCGACGACCGGCGAACTCATGGCGCGGTCGTCTAGTGCGTCAGGCTCGCGCGGTCACGTGCGCTTCCGAGGCGCCGGCTTCTTCTTGTCCGGAAGCGGCATGGCGTCCTCGGGAGCCTTGCCCAGCAGGTCCGCGAGCGCGTTCATGCCGTCGGTCACGGTGAAGACCCCGACGACCTTGTTGTTGGCGTTCACCACCACGGCGCTGCCCAGCTTGTGCTTGGCCATGTGCCGCGCGCAGACCTCGAGCGGCGTGGTGGACGCGACGGTGTACGGCGACTGCGACATCGCCTCTTCGATCGGCACGTCGTCGGCCTTCACCCCAGCCATCGAGTTCACCATCTGAATGTCGCGGTCGCTCACGATGCCGACGAGCTGGTTGCCGTCGAGCACCGGCAGGTGGCGAATCTTGTACGCCTTCATCATGTTCGCCGCGTCAGACAACGAGAGTGACACCCCGATGCTGTGGGGAGTCGACGTCATGTAGTCCTGCACGAGGATGGTCTGGGACATGTGGGGAAATCGCAGCAACACGCGAGCCACGATCTTCCCTCGGGAGCGATGAACCGCTCACGCAAGACCTGCGGCCGCTCGTTCAACTGTGCGGAGCCCCGTGAAGGTCGTGCGTCACGAGAACAGGGGAGCCAGCTTCCCGACGAGATCGAGATCCATCGGCTCGAGCTCGAGATCGCCAGCCAGCACTGCCATCTGCGCGTCCTTGCGGCCCTTGAGCAGATCGCCGAAGTCCGACGCCGAGCACCGCACCGTCAGCTTCGGATCGCCCTCGAGCCCTTCCGAGATGAAGTCCTTCGAGCGCGTGAGATCGGCCGTCCACTGACCGCCATCATCACCCGTGATGTCGAGATGAATGACGCCGGCCACGGCTTTGCGAACCTCGGGGTGCTTGCCGAGCTTCGCGTCGAAGTCCTTCGTGATGATCTTCTCGATCTTCGACAGCTTCTTGGCGGTCGGCTTCTTCGCCTTGCCGACGGTCTTCTTCGCTGGCGCCTTCTCGGGCTCCGCCACGTCCTCAGGCTTCACCGCGGCGGTCTTGCTCTTGCGAAACGCGTTGAAGCGCTCCATCGAGAAGAGCTTCGAGCCTTCGTCGCGCGCCATCTCGAAGACCTTGCGCAGCTGCTCCTTCGGCATGCCAGGGTTCTTGAAGTACTCCATGGCGACGCGACCGATGGCCCAGTTCATCGCGAAGGCGGCGGGCACGGTGAGCAGCGCTCCGACGACGGGGAGCAGCGCCTTGATGCCCTGCCGAGCCAGCATGCCGGCACCTGCGACCGTGCCCAGCTCGAGGATGAGCGACTTCGCGTCGGCCTGAGTCACCTTGCGGCCGTAGACGTGGCCCACCGTCATCACCATGCCCGTCTGCATGGGCAGGCTCAGCACGGCATCGGAGAAGGGAATCGGTGAGACGGCGACGACGGCACAGCCGTAGCTGGCCATGTTCACGACGTCGCGCGCCGCCTTGTCGCGCTGGGCGACGGGCACCTTGCTGAAGTCCTTCTTGCGAATGTCTTCGAGGGTATCGAGCCAGGACATGGTGGCCACTGTAACCCGCGAAGTCGGCCCGGCGTTCCCTTACCGGCGGAACTGGCGGCCGATTGGATCTTTCGGGCGCTGCATGCCCTGCGGCACCACGATGCGACCGTTGCGCTCGTAGTCTTCACGCAGCACGAGCCGGCCTTCCTTCACCTCGCGTGCGGCGTCAGGCCCGATCCACGAGCCCTTCGGGTCGCCCTTGCGGAAGGTCTTGGTGAGCCACCCCGCGATCTCGAGCACGCGGGCGCGGAAGGCGGCGGGCGCGGCGTTCTTCCGGCCGGTCTGCTCCGTGACGTCGAGCTCGGCCCACAGCTGGCCCGAGAGCAGCTCGTCGTCTTCGTTGCGGGCGCTGCGCTCCCAGAAGAGGACGGGCGAGCGGACCTCGTCGATGCGCCAGAAGCCCTTGTCGGGGCCGCGCTTGATCGCGTCGACGTGCGCTGGGCCGAGATCGCTGGCGACGAGGTACACGTCACGCTCGGGCAGCTGCGGAATCGTCTCGAGTGAGAGCCTGAAGGTCTTCCAGTCTGGAGGCACGCGGCGCGGGTAGACCTCGAAGACGTTGCGCGCGAGCACCCGCACGAAGGCCTCTTCGTCGGTCGGAGTCATGAACGTGTATTGCTGGTGAGCCATGGCCGACGGCAAAAGCACGTCGGGGCACCCGTCACAAGGTTACGCTCGACGATCATGAACGACGCGCTCAAGAACCGCATCTTCGAGCTTCGTGATCTCGCCGGAGTCATCAACCTCGCGACGTGGGATCAAGAGACGTACATGCCGAAGAAGGCCGAAGCGGTGCGCGCGGCCCAGCTCGGCACGCTCCAGGGGCTGTACCACGAGCGCCTCGTCGACCCGCGGCTCGGCGACTGGCTCGATCGTGAGGCACCGGCCACGCCCGATGAACACGCGATGCTGCGGGTGCTGAAGCGTGAACGGGACCGCGCGGTTCGGCTGCCGTCTCGACTGGTGAAGGCGATCGCCGAGGGGCAGGCGCACGCGCTCGGCGCCTGGCGGGAAGCGCGCACGCAGCGCTCGTTCAAGGTCTTCCAGCCGAAGCTCGAGGTGCTGGTGAACCTGCGGCGTGAGCAGGCCGATGCGCTCGGCCACGACGGTGAACGCTACGACGCGCTGCTCGAGAACTACGAGCCCGGCATGCGGGTCGCGCGCCTGACGCCGGTGCTGAGCTCGCTGGTGAAGAAGCTCGAGCCGCTCATCGCCACCATCGAAGCGCGAGGCCCCAAACGAGACGTGCTCGCCGGCAAACGGTTCCCCATCGAAGCGCAGTGGGCCTTCACCATGGAGCTGCTGCCAGCCATGGGCTTCGATCTCGAAGCGGGCCGGCAGGATCGCTCGATTCACCCGTTCTCCAACGGCCTCGCGCCGACCGACGT
Organism: Archangium gephyra; assembly: GCA_943370055.1. GTDB lineage: Bacteria > Myxococcota > Myxococcia > Myxococcales > Myxococcaceae > Xiheimicrobium > Xiheimicrobium gephyra_A. The sequence goes on along the minus strand of CALRPN020000043.1, from coordinate 34,764 downwards.
GCGCCTGACGACGCGCCTCTTCGAAGACCAGCCGTTCTCCGCGATCTTCGGCACGCTGCACGAGGGCGGACACGGCCTGTACGAGCAGGGCTTCTCGCCCGAGCACTTCCGCACCCCGCTCGCCCAGGCACCGTCGATGGGGCTGCACGAGTCACAGTCGCGCCTGTGGGAGAACCTGGTGGGCCGCAGCCGCCCGTTCTGGACGTTCTTCTTCCCGAAGCTGAAAGCGCGCTTCCCTTCGCAGCTCGCCGACGTCTCGCTCGACGACTTCCTCGCCTCGGTGAACAAGGTGGAGCGCAGCTTCGTGCGCGTCGAGGCCGACGAGGTCACCTACAACCTGCACATCGCGCTGCGGTACGAGCTCGAGCTGGGGCTGGTGCGCGGCAGTCTCTCGGTCGCCGAGCTCGAAGCCGCGTGGAACGAGAAGACGAAGGCGCTGCTGGGGCTCGAGGTGAAGCAGCCCGTCGAAGGCGTGCTCCAGGACATTCACTGGGCGTGGGGCGAGTTCGGCTACTTCCCGACGTACGCGCTCGGAAACCTGTACGGCGCCACGCTGTTCGCCACCGCGAAGCGCGAGCTGCCCTCACTCGACGATGAGCTGGCTCGCGGGCACCTGCTCGGCCTGCTCGGCTGGCTGCGCGAGAAGATCCATCGGCACGGCTGGCGGCTCGACGCGGAGGATCTCGTTCGTCAGGCCACGGGCCACGGGCTGCGCGACGACGACTTCATCGCCGGTCTCACTGCGCGTTACTGAGGCAGCACTTCCGTGATGTCCTTCGTGAGCTTGATGATCTCGCGCTTCTGCTGCGGGCTCAGCTTGCCGCCCTTGCGCAGCTTCTGAATCTGCCGAATGCGATCGACCGCTGCGATCGCCTTCTTCACCTTCGGCGCGTTCGGGTCGAAGCCGGCCTCGCTCGCGACCGTGAGCAGATCCTCCTTCGAGGGCAGATCGTTGAAGTCCTCATCGGTCAGCTCGCCGTCGGCGATCGCCTCGTCCGGTGCGTTCTTCGGGTCGAGCGTCAAGCTGTCGTAGATCTCATGACCGTTGGGGTCGAGCTGCTCGCCATTGGCTGCGGGCGTGTTGCCCTTCGGCGGCACGGGGATCTTCAGGTCCTCGAGGATCTTCTGCGCGTCGACGACAGGCTCTTCGACCGCTGGTGGATCGTCCTTCTTCGACTGGAACGAGTCCGACATGGAGCCGATGCCAAGGCACATGCAGCAGAGGCCGACGAGGCCGCCTCCGATGATGGCGACCCACTTGATGGCGCCCGAGCCGCTCGACGGGGCCTGCGGAGGCGGCGCCTGGTACTGCGGCGTCATGGCCACCGGCGTCTGCTGCACCTGCCCTGTCGATCCGGGAACGACCCAGCCCTGCTGAGCTGGTGTGACTTGCACCGCGGGAACGGGAACGCTCGGCACTGGAGCCGCCGGCGTCGGGTTCACAGGCGTGGGATTCACGGGCGTCGGCTGAGCACGCGCAGGCTGAACGGGTTGCTGTGTCGGGGGCCTCGGCGACGGCATGGGCGTCGCCCGCTGCTGCGGAATCGCTGTCTTGCCGTTGGCCATCGAGTCGATCTCGAGCGGCGGCTGCGGCTTGTGCGCACCCATCGTCGCCCGCGGTGGAATCGGCGTGTTCCCGGGCAGCGGCAAACCCATCGCCGCGCGCAGGGCGTTTGCGAACTCCTTGGCAGAGCCCCAGCGCTGCTCCTTCTCTTTCGCGAGCCCGACCATGACGGCGTCAGCGAGCGGCTTCGGAACGTTCGCCGCCACCTGGCTCAGATGCGGCGGCTGCTCGGTGCGCACCTTGACGATCAGCCCGGCGTAGCTGTCAGCGTCGAGCGGCAACCGGCCCGACAGCAGCTCGTACATCATCACCGCGACGGAATAGACGTCGGCGCGAGCATCGACCGAGCGCGCGTCGAAGAACTGCTCTGGGGCCATGTACGAGGGCGTGCCCATGGCGACGCCAGTCATCGTCAGCCCGCTGCCGCCTTCGCTGTGCATCTTCGAGATGCCGAAATCGAGCAGCTTGACGAAGTCCTTGTCGGTGCCGCGATCGTCGACCTTGCGCACCACGAAGGCGTTCGCCGGCTTCATGTCGCGGTGAACGATGCCCTTCTTGTGCGCGGCCTCGAGCCCATCGAGCACCTGCAGACACAGCAACACGACGCGCATCGGAGGCAGCGGCGCCTGCTGCACCGCCAGATCCTTCATGTCGACGCCTTCGAGCAGCTCGAGCGCGAGGAACGGCGTGCCGTCGGGCCCCTGCCCTGCGTCCAGCACGCGCACGATGTGATCGCTGCCAACGGCTGCAGCGGCGCGGGCCTCACGAAGGAACCGCTCCACCATCTGCGGGTCGGCGCCCAGCTGCGCCTTCAACACCTTGAGCGCCACCACCGAGTCGGTGTGCACGTGCCTGGCTCGAAACACGGAGCCAAACCCACCAGCGCCGAGCAGGCTCTCGACCTGATACCGATCGAGCCGCTGACCAATGGGCCCCGGCTGCGTCATCGAGTCACCCGTGCGTGGGCAGTTCGGCGTGCCAGGCGGATGGGGCGAACCACAGTGCTGACACGGCGTCATCGAAGCGTCCTTTGAGGTGTCAGAAATTCCTCGCGGCAACCGTACCGTGAGCCAACGCCGCTGGGTGCAAAATGGCTTCCACCCGCGACGAACAAGGAACGCCTGCATTGCGCTGTGCTGGTGCTAAGCGCCCACGGGATCATGAGCGCAGAGGCGACATCGGCACCCGAGGCAGGCGCACCGACGAGCCCTCCGTGGAAGCTGCTCGCCGCCCTCGCGCTGCTGCCCCTCTTCGAGACCGTCTTCCGCATGGGCCGGCTGCACCCCGACGAGGTGTTCCAGTCGCTCGATCCCGCGATGAACCGCGCCTTCGGCTACGGCGTGCTCGCGTGGGAGTGGCAGGTCGGCCTTCGCAACTGGTTCGTACCGGGCGTCTTCTCGTTTCTGCTCCGCGGAGCCGAGACGTTCGGCATTCACGACGTGCAGGCGCGCCGGTTCGTGCTGGCGTTGCCTCAGTTCGGGTTGCAGGTCGCGATGCTCGCTGCGGTGTGGAGGTTGGCGGCCAGGCGTATCGGCTCCGCCCTCGCGCCGTGGGCGGTGCTCTTCATTGCGCTCAACCCGCTCGTCATCTTCTTCGGCTGTCGCGCGATGAGTGAGTCGTTCAGCGCGGCGTTCCTGGTGTGGGGCCTCGAGCGGCTCGACGCGAAGGAGTCGGACGAGGGCTGGAAGACGGCGTTCCTCGGCGGCGTGCTGCTCGGCTTCGCGCAGGTGACGCGGTACGGCTCGGCGGCCTTCATCGCCCCAACGCTCGTCTTCCTCGCGGCGACGAAGCGGTGGCGTGCGCTGGCGTTCTGCACGGCAGGCGGAGCCGTCATCGCGGTCGCGCTCGGCGTGCTCGACTGGCAGACCTGGGGCTCGCTGCCGAACGCGCGCTGGGGCGGCTGGTGGCACTCGTTCCAGGAGTACGTCGACTACAACCTCATCAAGGGCAAGTCGGCGAGCTTCGGCACGAGCCCCTGGTACACCTACTTCACGCGGCTCTTCGCGCCCGTGGGCCTCGTCGGTCTGGTGCTCTGGCGCTGGAGCCGCGCCCGCGTGTGGCTCTTCGTGGTGCCGGCGATCGTGTATTTCATCTCGGTCAGCGCGACCCCGCACAAAGAAGATCGCTTCCTCTACCCGATGCTGGTGTTGCTCTGTGTCGCGGGAGCGCCTGCGATGGCCGAGCTCGCAGCCGCGGCGTTCGGGAAGCTGAACGAGCCGCCCGCGCTCTGGATGAAGGGAGCGTTCGGAAAGCCGCTCGTCGTGCTCGTGGCCCTGCTCACGCTGGCTCCGGCGATTCCCGCGTTGATGCCGCTGGGCAACGTTCCCGGCTGGGCGCGAACCGGCTTTCTCCCCGAGCGGCCCGAGCTGTTCCGACTCACGACGCGCGCCAGCCGCGAAGGCACCGGCCTGGTCGTGATGAACGAAGGCCTCTGGGGTTCAGGTGGCTCGTTCTGGTTCAACGGCAGCAACCTCATGTTCCGCCCACAGGAGCGCGGCGCCACCGCCGATCACTGGTGGTGCACCTGCGACTTCCCGGAAGAGCAGTGCTTTCAAGCCGCGCAGCAGCTGCCTGCCTTGAACCGGGTGATCCTCATGGCGCCGATCGAGCCCGAGCGTTTCGCCCACGCGAAGCAGGTCTTCGAGCAGGCCGGCTTCTCACTGGCCGATCAAGACGGTGAAGGCTTCTATTTCGTGCGAGGGAAGAACTGACGCAAAGAGCCGCTCCGTTTCGGGAGCGGCTCTTCGGTGCTGCATCATTCGTTCAGCGATGAGGACGGCCAGGACACACGCGAAGTAACGCTACCGTTGCTTCCTTCCGGACCTGGCGGGGTTCACGGCCCCGCGTTGCCCTGACCAGAAGTTGTTCGACACTCTACCAGCGGAGAGGGTGGGATTCGAACCCACGAAACCCTTTCAGATTTACACGCTTTCCAGGCGTGCGCCTTCGACCGCTCGGCCACCTCTCCAAGGCCCGGCGAATCAAAGCCGGTGGGACATGCGGAGAGTTAAGGATTCGAACCTTAGATACCGTTACCGGTATGCCTGATTTCGAGTCAGGTGCCTTCGACCACTCGGCCAACTCTCCAAGTACCTATTCAGTTGTCTTCTTCGCCTGCCGCAACGACTTGAAGAAGTCCTTCAGCACGACACTGCACTCGTTGCCAAGAACTCCGCTCGACACCTCGACCTGGTGGTTGTGACGGCTGTCACGAACCAGGTCGTACAACGAGCCGACGGCACCTGCTTTGGGGTCTGACGCGCCAAACACCAGCCGCCCCACCCTGGCCTGCACCATCGCTCCGGCGCACATCGCGCACGGCTCCAGCGTCACGTACACCGTCACGCCCAGCAACCGCCACGCGCCGACGTTCTCGGCTGCGCGCCTCATCGCGACGAGCTCGGCGTGGGAAAACGGGTCCCTGTCGATTTCCCGGCGGTTCAGCCCGGTTCCGATCACGACCCCGTCTTTCACCGCGACGGCCCCGACGGGAACTTCACCGAGCGAGGCTGCTTCGTGCGCCAGCTTCAGCGCCTGATGCATGAACTGCTCGTCGAGTTCGCTCGTCATCGCACTTGCGAGGCCTGATGCGCTCCCTGGAGGATTCGAACCTCCGGCCTTTGGATTCGTAGTCCAACGCTCTATCCAGCTGAGCTAAGGGAGCTTTGCGACTTGCGACCTGGTGCGGAGAGAGAGGGATTCGAACCCTCGATACCCTTACGAGTATACAGGTTTAGCAAACCTGCGCCTTCAGCCTCTCGGCCATCTCTCCACAACGAAAGCTGTCAAAGAACTGCGCTCCTGACTTCCACTTCGTCCTGCGACTGCACCCACGGAGCAGGAAGGATTCGAACCTTCGGAAGCCTTTCAGCTTCTGCGGTTTTCAAGACCGCTGCCTTCAGCCACTCGGCCACTGCTCCTGCTGACCGAACGCCTCGCCGGTACTGCGTCCTGACTCCGGCGACCCTTCGCCCCTGACGAACCACCCGTCGAGGGGCGCCCCTGCTATCGCAAGGCGTTTGGCGACGCAACGAGCTTTTGTGGGCCTCAGAGCGGTTTCAGCTCCGTGAGGCCGCCCATGTACGGAACGAGCACCTCGGGGAGCTTCACGGTGCCGTCTTCGCGCTGGTAGTTCTCGAGGATCGCCACGACCGTTCGGCCGACGGCGAGGCCCGAGCCATTGAGGGTGTGCACGAGCTGGGGCTTCTCACCCGGAGCGGGGCGGAAGCGGATCTTCGCGCGCCGCGCCTGGAAGTCCGAGAAGCAGCTGCAGCTCGAGATCTCACGGAACGCGTTCTGCCCCGGCAGCCAGACCTCGAGGTCGTAGGTCTTCGTCGAGGCGAAGCCCATGTCGGCGGTGCACAGCAGCATCACGCGGTGGTGCAGGCCGAGCTTCTCGAGAATCGACGCGGCGTCGCGGGTCAGCTGCTCGAGCGCGGCCATCGACTCGTCGGGCTTCGAGAACATCACCAGCTCGACCTTGTGGAACTGGTGCATGCGAATGAGGCCACGCGTGTCGCGGCCTGCCGAGCCTGCCTCGGCGCGGAAGCACGGCGAGAACGCGCAGTACTTCACCGGCATCGTCTCGAGGATCTCGTCGGCGTGGTAGTTCGTCACCGGCACTTCGGCCGTGGGAATGAGGAACAGCTCGTTCTCTCCCGCGGTCTTGAAGGCATCGGCCTCGAACTTGGGCAGCTGGCCCGTGCCCGTCATCGACTGCCGCGACACGAGATAGGGAGGCAGGATCTCGAGGTAGCCCTTCTTCGAGTGCTCATCGATCATGAACGCGGTGAGCGCGCGCTCGAGCCTCGCCAGCGCGCCCTTCGAGAACGCGAAGCGGCTGCCTGAGACTTTGGCCGCCCGCTCGAAGTCGAGCATGCCCAGCTTCTCGCCGAGCTCGAAGTGCTGCTTCGGCGTGAACGTGAACGTCGGCTTCTCGCCCCACATGCGATCGATCTTGTTGTCGTGCTCCGACGCGCCGACCGGCACCGACTCGTGCGGCACGTTCGGCGTGTTCATCATCAGCGGGCCGAGCTCGTCTTCGATCGCCTTGAGCCGAACCTCCATGTCCTTGATGACCTGACCGAGGGCCTTCATCTCGGGGCCCAGCTCGGCGCGCTTCGACGCGTCGGTCTTCATCAGCTCCTGGGCTTTGTTCTTCTTGGCCTGGTTGGCCTCGAGCTCGACGTAGAGCGCCTTGCGCTGCGCGAAGAGCTCCTTGAAGCGGGAGAGATCGAGCGTTCCGCTGCGGGCTGAGAGACGGGCGACGACGGTGTCGAAGTTCTTGGCTACCTGGTTGAGATCCAGCACGTCATTTTCCTTCGTTCTTGAGATCGTAGAGGTCGTCGGCGACGACCTTCTTGTTGGTTTCGTCGTCGGTGGTGACCTTCAGGTACTGCTCCCACGCGTCGACGGCAGCGTCTTTCTTCTTCAGGTCCTTCAGCAGATAGCCCAGCGACTTGAACGCCTCGGCGTTCTGCGGATCGATGGCGGTCGCCTTCTGGTACCAGGTGACGGCCTTGGGGAACTGCTTGGGCCCCTTCTCGCGGTAGGCGTCGCCCAGCTTCGAGTACGCGTAGACGAGGTTCGGGTTCTCGGGGTCGGCCTCGATGGCCGCGCTGTACGCCTTGATGGCGCCGTCCCAGTCGTCGAGCTTCATGTACGCGTCTCCCGTGGCCGCACGCGCGGTGTTCCGACCCGGGTCGATGAGGAGCACCTGGTCGAACTGGGCGATGGCGTCCTTGAGCTGGCCCCGCTCGACGTAGATGCGCCCGAGCATTTCCAGCGCGTCGGCGTATTTGGGGTTCAGCTCGATGGCGGCCTTCAGCTCGACCACCGCCTCGTCGCTCTTCTTCGCGTCGGCGAGAATGCGGCCGTACCAGTACTTGTAGAGTGGGTTCTTCGGGTCGCTCTCGAGCGCGCGCTTGATGGCGTCGATGGCCTGGCTGTGGTCGCGCGACGAGTTCTTCACGCGGGCCATGTAGAAGTTGCCGTCAGGGTGACCGGGCTCGGCCTGGAGCGCGCTGGCGAGATGGTTGAGCGCGTTGGCCAACTGCCCCTGCTCGAACTCCACGGCCCCGAGGGTCACCACGACCTGCGTGTTGCGGGGCTCTTCATCGTGGGCTTTCTCGAGCTCCTGCACCGACTCGGCGAGGCGCTGCAGCTTCCACAGCGCCATGCCCTTCTGCAGCCGACCACCCTGCAGTCTCGGGTTGATGCCCAACGCCTTCTCGATGTGGGCGAGCGCGAGATCGGGCTTGCCCTTCTCGAGGGCCACGCGAGAGAGGCCTCCGAAGGCTTCGCTGGAGTGGGTGTTCAGCTCGCTGGCCTGCTTGAACTCGGTCTCGGCGCGGTCGAGATCACGCTCGTGGTAGGCGAGCTCTCCGGTGCCAACGTGCAGCGCCGCGTTCTTCGGATCCTTCTCGAGGCCCTGCTCGAGCACCGGCAGCGCGTCGGAGAAGCGGCGGAACCGAACGTAGAGGCGAGACAGATAGAGGTAGGCGTCGGTGATGGTGCCGTCGGCGGCGATCGCGCGTTTGTAGCCGTCCTCCGCGGCCTTCGAGTCGTCGAGCGCATCGGCCACGCGCCCTGAGAGGTACGAGAGCATGGCGTTGCCGGGGAAGCGGGCGTTTGCGCTCGTCATCACCTTCGTCGCTTCATCCATCTTGCCCAGCAGGATGAGGCTCGAGAGGTAGCCCTCGGTGTAGTCGAGGCTGTCGGGCGCGGCAGCGGCGGCGTCGCGGAAGAGCGGCAGCGCCTTCTCAGGCTGGTTCAGCACCGAGAGCACGCGCGCCATGCGGCCCTGAGTGAACGGGTTCTTCGGATCTGACTTGAGCGCCTCCTCGAAGACAGGAAGCGCCTCGAGCAGCTTCTGATCGACGACGAGCGTCTCGGCCTGCAGCGCCAGGGCCTTTCCGAGCTCACCCGGAGCCATCTCAGCCTTCTTCTCCTTCGTGAGGAGCGCGGTGAGCACCGCCTCGCCCTTCTCGCGGTCCTTCTTCACGACGAGCAGGATCTCGGCCAGCTCGATGCCCGACGAGACATGCTCGGGATCTGCGGCGAGCGCGGCCTCGTACTTTTCGATGGCCTTGTCGAACTCGTTCTTCTGGCGCTCGATGGTCGCCAGGGCGTGCAGGGCGCGCGCGCTCTTTGGGTTCTTCGCCAGCACCGACTGGTACTCGGTGACTGCGTTGCCGATGTTCTTCTTCTGAAGATCGGCTTCGGCGCGAAGGAACAACAGCTCGAGGTCGTCCTGGTTGCCTTCACGCGCCAGCGCATCACTCGCGAGCGCCTGTGCGGAGTCTGCGTCGCGCTGAACGAGGGCGCTGCCAGCTCGCGCCTTGAGCACCTCGATGTGTTTCTCGCCCAGCAGCTCGAGGTTCGTGAGCTCGCCATCAGCCTGAGCCACCTCGCCGGGACCCGCCGCGCCATAACGGCGGTGGAGCGAGTAGACGGCCTGGCTCCAGACCGCGCGGGCTTCGGGGTATTCCTTCACCGCGAGCGCCTGGTTCGCGAGATCACGTGCTGCGTTGTAGGACTTGAAGGTGTCCTTCAGCATGCCTGCGCGGGCCTGCGCGAGGTACGTGAACTCACGGGTGTCGGGCTTCACGCGGGCGGGGAAGATCTTCTTGAGGAAGAACCAGCCGTACGGCGTGGCGACACCGGCAAAGATGCCCGTGCCGAGGAAGCCCACCACCAGCACTCCCGCGATGATGTACGGAACCCGCTTGATGAACGGAACGGGAGCCTTGCTCTCGATGACGGCGACCGCCGCCATGCGGCCCTCGTAGAGCTGCTTGAGCTTCTCCATCGAGGGGCCCTTGGGCTTGTCCTCGACCTGCGGCAGGCCCATCTGCGTCGACGAGCGGCCGGGCGCTTCCATCAGCCGCGCGATCACCGCCTGGAACGCAGGCTCACTGCCGATGGGCTGCCAGTTCTCTGCGTCGAGCGAGACCTCTTCGTTGCCGAGCAGCTGCGCCTCTTCGAGCATCTTGACGATGACGGGCTCTTCGAAGGGGCCGAACACCTTTCCGCTGCGACGCTTGATGTGAAAGCGGCGCACGGCCGCGGTCGTCGAAGGAGCGCCGGCGTCTTTCGCGGTGTCGTCGATGAACGACAACATCTCGAGCCCGTCGGTCGGGCCCTGCGGCTTCGACGACGAGGGAGGAAGCGGGGCGCCGAGATCGGCCTCGAGATCGTCAGAGGGCCGCTTCGGGGCCGCAGTGGGATCGAACTCGAGATCGCCACCGCCTCCGCTCGGCGATGGAGCACCACCGCCGAAGTCGACCTCTCCGAAGGAGGGGACGGACGCAGGTGCAGACGCCGCGGGCGCAGGGGCGTTGAAGTCGAAGGCGAGGTCATCTGGAGGCGCTGAAGCAGCGGGCGGCGCGTTGAAGTCGAAGCCACCGCTCACAGGCGCGGGTGCAGCAGGGGGCGCCGCGTCGAAGTCGAACCCACCGGGTGCAGGAGCCGGGTCGGCAGGAGGAGGCCCGAAGTCGAAGCTTCCGCCTCCAGCAACGGGTGGGGGCGCAGGCGCATCGAAGTCGAAGCCACCCGGCGCAGCCTCAGCGGGTGGAGCCCCGAAGTCGAAGCTGCCAGGCGCTGCGAGCGGCTGCGGAAGGTCGGCTTCCTGGCCGGGCTCGTCTCCAGGAAGATCGGGGAACGCGAAGCTGCTCGCCGCGACGGGAGCAGGCGCTTCACCGAAGTCGTCCGAGAACGGCACTTCCTCGTTGGGCTGAAAGGCCGCGACCGCCTGGGTCGCCGCGAAAGAAGCGCCCGGAAGCGGAACGCCGCCAGCGGTCGAGTCACTGCCGAAGTCGACCTCGAGGGAGTCGCCACTCGAATAGCCACCCGCCCCGGGCAGCGGCACGGCCTGCGAGCCGCTGCTGCGAAGCCCTGACGGCGTGCTGGCGCCCGGAAGCGGCACCGAACTGCCACTCCGAAGTCCCGAAGGCGACGAGCTGCCAGGCAGTGGCACCGAACCGCCACTGCTCCGAATGCCAGAACCACTGCTGCGAATGCCAGAAGGCGAGGCGGCGCCTGGCAGCGGAATCGAGCCACCGCTCGCGCGAGGAGCGGAGCCCGGAAGCGGGACCGAGGGCATCGCCGCAGTCGGGCCACCGCCGAACTCGAGATCGACTCCGGAGTTCGCTGAGGGGGCATCTCCGACGCGCGTGGCCTCGTCATTCCACGAGGTCGCCGCGGGCTTCGCAGCGCTGATGCCAGGAAGTGGAACGGCCGCGATGCCGGGCTTCGTCGCGGGCCGCTGTGCGGGAACGTTGGAAGGCGGAGCTGCCGCGCGACTGGCGCCGGGAATCGCCGACGCAGCGCCCGGCAACGGAACGGCGCCCGGAGCGATCGCGCGCGTTGGCGCGGTTTCCCAATCAGCAGGGCCAGCGGCGCCGCTCGGCAAGGGAGCGCCCAGAGGGACGGCGCGCGTGGGCTCGTCTTCCCAGCTCGTGGCAGCCGCTTTCGGGGCCGAGATGCCGGGCAGTGGAACCGCTCCGCTCGGAGAAGACGACGGAGGACGCGCGCCACCCGGGAGCGGCACTGCGCCGGTCGGAGCTGCTGCGGCTCCACCCGGAAGCGGCACGGCGCCGGTGCTGGCGCCAGGCTTCACCGGAAACACGTTCTGACAGGTGGGGCACTTGATGCGTGCGCCGCCTGCCGGAATCTTCTTGTCGTCGATGGTGAGGCTCGAGTTGCACGACGGACACGCGACCTTCATGGAGCTCCTTGTGGCGCTGACGCTCGCTTTTGCACCAAGCCGCGCGAGGTTACCCCGCGTCTTGCGTTGGCGGAACTTGCAGTATCGGTGTGCGACATCCAGTGGTGGCGCATGAGCGACCCCACGTTTCGCCGTGCTGGAAGTGGGAAGTGGGCGTGCTATGCGCGGCGCCGATGTCTGCCGCCGACCCGCACCTGAGCGTCGTCATTCCGGTCTACAACGAAGAGGCCATCGTCGAGTCGGCGGGCCTCGAGCTCGCCAAAGGACTCAGCGAGCGCGGTTGGGACTACGAGATCATCTTTGCCGAGAACGGCTCCCGCGATCGCACGCCCGAGATCCTCGAGCGCATGACGAAGGAGCACCCTCGCCTGAAGTGGTTTCACAGCGAGACGCCCAACTACGGCTCGGCGCTGAAGGCGGGCATTCTCAAGGCCAGGGGCGCGCTCGTCGTCTGTGACGAGATCGATCTCTGCGACCTCGTCTTCTACGACCAGGCCGTTCCACGGCTCGAGCGTCGTGAGGCCGATCTCATCGTCGGCTCGAAGGCCGCACGTGGCGCGAGTGATCGCCGGCCCATCGTTCGCCGGGTCGCGACGCGGGCACACAACGGGCTGCTTCGGGTGGCGCTGGGCTTCAAGGGCACCGACACGCACGGCCTCAAGGCGTTTCGTCGCGAGAAGCTCTTGCCCGTGATCGACAAGTGCGTCGTCGACATGGACGTGTTCGCCTCGGAGTTCGTCGTGCGCGCCTGGCGTGAAGGCCTCGAGGTTCGCGAGATCCCCATTCAGTTGATGGAGAAGCGCCAGCCCTCGATTCACCTCTTCAAGCGTGTGCCCAACGTGCTCAAGCAGGTCGCGCGGCTGGTCTACGTGATCCGCGTTCGCGGCCAGTAGTCACGGCGTCGAGCGGAACGGGCCCTTCAGATCTTCGGGCACCTCTCCGTCGAAGGTCAGCACGTCGCCGTGCCCCTTCTTCGCAGGGTCTTTCGAGAACTTCGGCGAGAACTTCTTCCCACCGACCTCGAAGAGCAGCTTGCTGCCCTGCACGTCCCACTTCCCTTCCAGCGACTTCGGCTGGGCGCGCGCCGTGTCGTACGGCTCGAACGAGTACCGGAAGGTGCCGTCGTAGTGCAGCGCGAGGAAGCGATCGGGCCCACCCTCGTAGCCTGCGAACCAGGTGCCCATCAGCGACTGCACGCTCTTGTCGTACTTGAGCTTGGTGGTGAGCCACTGCCCGTTGAGCGCCTTGCCGTCGGAGACGAACACGATGTCGGTGATGCAGACCGGCTGATCGGGGTCTTCCGCGGGGAACTGATCACGAATCTCGAGTGAGAGGCGCGTGGTGGTGAAGGGCTTGTCGAAGACGATGAGCTGTTGCCCGCGTTTGTCTTCGAGCGTCACCAGGTGCGTCTGCTTGCCGGCCGCGAACACCAGCTTGTGGGCCCGCGCGAACTCGCTCCAGGTGCTCTCGTTGAAGTTGTTGCCCGTGGTGATGCGCACCTCGTCGATCTTCGTCGGAGACGAAAAGCCGAAGGTGAGCAGCTCGTTGAGCGGATCTGACGTGGTGCTGCACCAGGCGGTGCCGTCACGGGCGTCGAGCAGATTGAGCGGCTGGTACAGCGTCGGCCGCGTGTCTTTCTTGAAGTAGCCAGTCGCCTGCGCGAACCCGACTCCACCGGCGAGGGCTGGCGTCGAGAGCAGGCTGAGCACGAGGAGTGCGCGTCGCATGAAGAGCACTCTCTCGTTTTCGCACCAAAGGATCCACCTCGCTGGAACACCGGCGTCGTTTGGGCTGTTCGGGCTTTGTGGCATGAGGCCGCGCATGACTCAGGTTCGATCGTCGGTGGTGGCGGTGCTGCTCGCGAGCGTCGTCGCGTGCTCGAAGTGTGACGACACCTCGACAGTGGTCGATGCCGGGCCTGTCGACGCGGGTCCACAGCAGCTCACCGAGGCCGAGCCGAACGAATCGGCCGAGAAGGCGCTGGTGATCGATCGCACGTCGGTCGTCGAAGCGACGCTCGGCGCCGACCCGCAGAAGCCCGACGAAGACTGGTACGCGCTCAAGGCCGCCCTGCCCCGCACCGTCGATCTGCAGGTGACGGCGCCGATGGGTGGAGACGTGGCCGTCGAGGTGATCGACGCGACGAAGACCGTGCTCGCCTCGATCAACGCGGCTGGTCCGGGTGCGGCGGAGCGCCTGCCGAACCTCGACGTCTCGGGCACGGTGCTGGTGCGGGTGCTCACGGTGAAGAAGGGCGTGGGCGGCGCGTACACCGTGACCGCGACGTTCCGGGAGCGGCAGCCCGGCTTCGAGCTCGAGCCGAACGATCGCCGGGTCGACGCGACGCAGGTGCAGCTCGGTCAGGCCGTCTCGGGCTTCATCGCGCACCCGGGCGACGTCGATCTCTTCCGCTTCGAGCTGCCAACTCCTGCCGAAGAAGAGGCGCCGGTCGCTTCCGAAGATGCCGGTGAGGTCGATGGAGGCGAGGTCGACGCGGGGATTGCCGTCGTCGATGCGGGCGCTCAACCCGAGCTGAAGACCGCGCTCCGCGTCGACGTGAGCGCCGTCGAAGGCGTGTCGTTCGAGCTGCAGCTGCTGACCGAGGCGGAAGCCGTGCTCTTCCAGGCGAAGTCGCGCGAGTCGTCGGGGCTCTCGCTTCGCAACGTCGGCGTGCGGCAGTCCGATCGGGTGCTGTACGTGGCGGTTCGCAGCGCTGCGCTGTCGGCGGCGAAAGACGCGAAGAAGGGCTTCAACGCCGAGCGGTCGTACACGCTGACCGTCGTCCCCGAAGAGGCCGGAGCCACCGCCGAGTACGAGCCGAACGACGAGCTGGGCAAGGCGACCGACCTGCCGCCCAACAGCTATCGCGAGGGCTTCATCAACCCGCGCGGCGACACCGATCACTTCAAGCTCACCACCGACGGGCCGAGCATCGTTCGCGTGCAGCTTGGCGGGGTCGAGAAGGTCGACTTGCAGCTGTCGGTCGTGCGGCCGGTCGAGGGCAAACCCGACGAGGTGATCCTCAAGGTGAACGAGGGCGGAACCAAAGAGCCCGAGCTGCTCAACAACGTGCGCTGCGACGGCGTGTGCTGGTTCCGCGTCGAAGGGGTCGCGCGCAAGGTCGACGGCAAGTGGGTGCGGGAAGACGAGAACCCCGATCAGGCCTACCGGCTCTCGACCACCGTCGTTCCCGATGACGGCACCGAGGAGCGCGAGCCGAACAACACGCCCGACGCGGGCACGCCGCTGTCTTTCGCCAAGGCCATGCGAGGGACCATCTACCCGAAGAAGGACCTCGACTACTTCGCCCTCGATCTCCGCGATCGCCAGGTGAAGACGCCGATCGCCGCGCAGCTGATCGGCGTGCTGAAGGTCGACGTCGGGCTCTACCTGCACCGCGTGGAAGACGACGGGAAGCTCACGCTCGTGCAGACCAGCGACAGCGCGAAGGGCGACAAGCCCGAGTCGATTCGCTTCTCGGTCGAGCCCGGCCTCTACCTGTTCGAAGTGCGCGACGTGAAGAACCGCGAGTCGAACTTCCAGGACAGCTACCAACTGACTGTGGACGAGGGCGACTGAACCAACGGCTTGGGTTACGAAGCGCTCATGGACCTCGAGGCCGGGATTCAGCAGCTCAAGAAGGACCTCAACGCCGTCATCCTCGCGCACTACTACCAGGAGTCGGAGATTCAGGACGTCGCCGACTTCGTGGGTGACTCGCTCGCGCTCGCGCAGCAGGCCGAGAAGACGAAGGCCGATGTGATCGTCTTCTGTGGCGTTCACTTCATGGCCGAGACGGCGAAGATCCTGAACCCGGGCAAGCTCGTGTTGCTGCCCGATCTCGCGGCGGGCTGTTCGCTGTCTGATCGCTGTCCGCCCGGCCCGTTCAAGGCCTTCAAGGACAAGCACCCCGATCACTTCGTCGTCACCTACGTGAACTCGTCGGCGGCGGTGAAGGCGCTCTCGGACGTAATCGTCACCAGCTCGAACGCGGTGAAGATCGTCGACCGAATTCCGAAGGATCGGAAGATTCTCTTCGCGCCCGACCAGCACCTCGGCCGCTACGTGATGAAGCAGACCGGCCGCGACATGGTGCTGTGGCCGGGCGCCTGCATGGTGCACGAGATCTTCAGTGAGAAGCGCCTCGTGCAGCTCAAGGTCGAGCACCCCGACGCCGACGTGATCGCGCACCCCGAGTGTGAAGCGCCGGTGCTCGCCCTCGCCGACTACATCGGCTCGACGAAGCAGCTGCTCGAGTACTCGCAGTCGAGCCCGAAGCAGAAGTTCATCGTGGTGACCGAGGCCGGCATCATTCACCAGATGCAGCTGAAGAGCCCGGGCAAGACCTTCGTGCCTGCGCCTCCGGACAACGGCTGCGCGTGCAACGAGTGCCCGCACATGCGGCTCAACACGATGGAGAAGCTCTACCGCTGCATGAAGGACAAGACGCCCAA
Organism: Archangium gephyra; assembly: GCA_943370055.1. Lineage (GTDB taxonomy): Bacteria > Myxococcota > Myxococcia > Myxococcales > Myxococcaceae > Xiheimicrobium > Xiheimicrobium gephyra_A. The sequence continues at coordinate 19,019 of CALRPN020000043.1, read as the reverse complement.
CCTCGATCTCGCCCCGCCCCTGCGCGAGGCCGCCTATGCGCCGCTCAAGCGCATGCTGGAGTGGAGCTGACCATGTACCAATTCATCTCGAAGCCCGCGTGGACGCTGGTCGACGCGAAGAAGGGCGATGTCCCGCCCGAGCCCTACGTGGCGCTGCAGAGCCCCGCCGCTTCGCCCGACATCTTCTCGAAGGCCTTCGCGCGCGTGGAGTACCGCACGGGCACGCTGGTCTCACGCATCGAAGAGGCGACCGCGGGCGCGAAGGGTCAGGTGCCGGTGTTCAAGCCACCCAACGATCTGCCCGCGTTGCTTCGCACGGCCGATCAGTTGCTCACGTTCGCCCGCCAGCAGGCCGGAGCCCGCGCGAGCGTGTGGCGCTGCACGTGTGGCACCCGCTACGCCGTTCCGTTCTCGCTGATGCGGCCCGTGTCGATTCGCTGCGAGCGCTGCGGCAACACGCTCGATCTCGACCCCACCGCGGCTGGCGAGTCGCACATCGCCGACCCGATCACGGCCGAGGTGAACGACTACCGCAAGGCGGTCTCGGCCCTCTTCCGCGAGGCCATGGCGCGCGGCTGGCCGGTGCTGGTCTCGAAGGTCGAGTCGTAGTCTTCGATGCGCCGAAGCACCCTCGATCTCATCCGCTGCCCGTCATGCAACGCGGGCAGTCTCGTTCCTGACGACGACATCTCCGAGCCCACGCTCATCTTCGGGCCGGTGCGCTGTCTGGGCTGCCGCTCGACCTGGGCGGTGCACGAAGGCCTCATCGATCTCGCTCCCGATCGGCAGAAGGTGAAGGGCCTGCAGCAGGCCATGGAGCTGCCGTGGGTGGCGCGCTCGTGGGAGCGCTACGTGCGGCCCGCCGTCGACGCCGTGCTGACGCGCGGGCAGCTCGATCGCGACAGTGAGTACGTGGCGATGCGATCGATGCTGGGCACTCCGAACGGGCCGGTGATCGATCTCGGCTGCGGGCCGGGGTTGTTCCTCAAGAAGCTCGTGCGCGATCTGCCGAACGTGAGCGTGATCGGCGTCGATATCTCGCGGCCGATGATCGAAGAGGCGATGGCGCAGTTTCGTGAGCTGCAGCTGGCGGCTGATTTCGTGCGGGCCGAAGCGCCTCCCCTGCCCTTCTTGAACGCGTGCCTGGGCGGCGTGCTCGCCAGCGGCATGGTGCACTTCGTGGAGGATCTCGGAGGGCTGTTGACCGAGGCGCGCAGAGCCATGAAGCCGCGCGGCAAGTTCGTGGCGAGCACGTACGATTCCTCGGGGCCCGCGAAGCGGCTCCATCACCGCGCGGGACTGTTTCCCCGCAGTGAAGACGAGCTCAAGCACGCAGCCGAGGGCGCCGGGTTCATCAAGTTCGAGCGCATTCGCACGGGGCCGGTGATGGTCTGGAGCGCGGAGCTTCCATGATGAGCATCGGAGTGGGCGAGCTGCTGGTACTTGCGGTGATTCTGGCGATGCCGGTGCTGGGCATCGTCGGCATTCTGCTCCTCGTGAAGGGCACGAAGGACAAGACGAACCTGGGCATCAACTTCACGATCCCCAAGGCGTGCCCGAAGTGCGCGGCGCCGTTGCCGGCCGTGCGGGTGCCGAAGAACTTCCGACAGATGATGTTCGGTGGGTGGACCTGCGCGTGCGGGGTCGAACTCGACAAGTGGGGCCGACCGCTTCCAGAATGAATCCAGTTTGGACTCACTTTGGAGGCATGAATGACGACCCTCACCCTCAAGCAGGTTCCGCCTGAGCTCCTCGAACAGCTGAGAGAGCTCGCAGACCGAGAACGACGGAGCGTCAATCAGCAGGCGATCGTGTTGCTGGAGCAAGCGCTCGCCAGGCCGCGACCAACCTTCGCCGAGGCGTACGCGAAGTTCCGGAAAAAGGTTGGCACCATTCCGCCAGGAACTGCTGAGGCGCTGGAGGGACTGCGCCAGGGCGATCTGGGCCGGAAGCGCCGATGACGACCTACCTGCTCGACACCAACATTCTCTCTGAGCCGCTGAAGCCGGACCCAAACCTGCGGGTCCTGCAGCGACTCGAAGCAGAGTGGAGCCGCTGCGTGGTTCCAGCGGTGGTCTGGCACGAGCTTGTCTTTGGCCTCGAGAACCTGGGACCATCGCGTCGCCGAGAGGTCATCTCATCCTGGCTCTTCGACACGATCGAGGCCTCGTTCCCGATCGTGGCCTACGGCGCAGCAGAGGCGAAGTGGCACGCTCGAGCGCGCAGTCACCTGAAGCGAAAGGGCAGGATTCTTCCCGTGATCGATGGACAGGTCGCGGCCACTGCGGCGACGAACGAGCTGGTGCTGGTCACGCGGAACACCCGCGACTTCGAACCGTTCGAGCGGCTTCAGATCGAAAACTGGTTCGGGTGACCGACTCGCTTCAGATGAAGACGCCGCCACGAGCATCGTGACGAGCCGTCTCAGGCAGGCGGGTCTTCTCGGAGCTGCCCTTCAACGACTCGAGCATCGTCGGCTTGGCGTGCGACCCACAGTTCTTGCACTTGCACTGACCGCGGGGGCACGTGCAGTCCGCCGCGCTCTTGCAGTTGCAGGTGGCCGAGGTGCGCTCGCCGAGCAGCGGGCGATCAATCGGCGACGCGAACGCGAATGAAGCAAAGCCCATCGAGACGGCAGCAACTTTGATGAACGATGACGTGCGCATGAGGCGTCCTTTCTCCGACTGAGAGCCACCTACATCACCCCCGAGGTGCTTGCCAAGTGCAGCCAAAGCAAAGAAGTTCCGCCGCCTTCGTGACGCCCGCCCTGCCACGCCTGACGCCAACCCACTGGGCCTGGATTGTGGCCTTACTCTGCGGGGTTGCGCCGCTGTTCGCGACCCAGGCCCTGCCGCTCGTCGACCTGCCGCAGCACCTGCACCTCATCTCGGTGCTGCACCGCCTCGACGATCTCTCAACGCTCTTCCCCGACGTCTTCGAGCGCCGCGTTCAGCTGACCCCCTACCTTGGCTACTACTACGTGGTCTCGTGGCTGAACTGGCTTCTGCCGCTCGAGCTCGCGAACCGGCTCTTCCTCGCCGCCTACGTCGCCGGTCTGCCGCTCTCGATCGCGTTCCTGCTCAAGACGCTCAAGCGGCCGACCTGGCCTGCCCTTCTCTCGATTCCCTTCGCGTACGGAGACAGCTTCGCCTGGGGCTTCTTGAACTACTGCACGGCGCTGCCGCTCGCGTTCCTCACCTGCGCGTTCTTCGTGCGCACCATCGAAGACGCTCCGCGCCGTCGGAACTGGGCCATCGCGCTCGGAGCCGCGCTCGTCTCAGTGCTCCTCTTCCACGTGCAGGTCTTCGCGTGGCTGGGCGTCGCCCTGCCCTTCCTGCTGCTGACCACTCCCGCCCCTGAAGGTGTGAAGCACTGGCAGTCGCGCGTGCCCGCGATTCTCGGCGTGCTGCCGGGAGTGCTGCTCTTCATCGCGTGGATCGGCCTTCGCGTCGGTGAGCCAGCGGAGATCGCTCCGGGGCAGCCGTGGAAGTCGTGGGGCCCGATGCTGTCGAAGGAGAACCTCGCCTGGAAGACGTTCGATCAGAACCGCGACGAGTTCCTCCCCACGCTCGGCAACATGCTGCCCGATGGCGGTGATCAGCTCGCGGTGAAGATCGCCTTTGCGCTCGCGGTGCTCGGCGTCGTGCTCGCGCTCGCCACGGGTCGTGATCAGAAAGACGGCCTGGTCGCGCGTTGGCGCATCGTCGGACTCGCAGGCCTCGGCGTGCTGCTCTACTTCGCGCTGCCCTTCGATATCCGCGGGTACATGTACTACCTGAACACGCGCTACGCGCACCTCGCGGCCGCCCTGATCGTCGCGTGTGTTCCGCCGCTCAAGAAGGAGTGGACCGACCGCACGGTGTGGCTCGGCGTGGCGCTTGCGGCGCTCACCGCCTGGCCGCTGTGGAAGGGCTTCAAGGAGTTCGACGCCGAGTCGAAGCCACTCGCCGAGCTGGCCGCCGATGCTGCAGCGAAACCGCGCGTCATGGGCCTCGTCTTCGCGCCCGGCTCTCGCGTGATGACGCACCCCGTGTATCTGCACGCGTCGACCGTCATCGCCCGCGAGCGTGGCGGCCTCACCAACTTCTCGTTCGCGCTCACGCCGCACTCTCCGCTCAAGTACCGGGGCGAGCCACCCCCGACCTTCCCCAGCGAGTGGGATCCACGGCCGTGGTCACAGTACGCGAGCAGCTACGATCACTTCCTCGTGCGAGGCGTTCACCCGTCGCAGCTGTTCGGCGCGCGGCTCGACTCCGAGTTCTTCATCGCGGGCCAGCGCGGAGACTTCTTCCTCGTTCGAAGGCGCTGACCTTGTAGATTCGTCGTCATGAGCGACTTCCTCTCGATGACGGCGGCACAGGTCGAAGCCCTTCCCGAAGCGAAGGCGACCGAGGTGCTCGCAGCCTGGGTGAAGGCGAAGCAGACGGCGCTGCCCGAGGCGCTGGTGCAGTCGAAATCGAAGCCGCACGCGAAGCTCGCGAAGAAGGCGCTCTACCAGCTCAAGTCGGGTGGAGCCGCGGTCGCCGACGTGAAGCCCGCCACCGACGACGTCTCGCCCCTGCCCTCGAAAGACGACGACGCGATGCTGGGCACCATGTCTCCAGTGCTGGGCACGGGTGATCGCGCGCTCTTCTTCGCCCGCCCGCTGCGCAACGCCGGCGGCATCGAGATCTACCAGGCGATCATCAGCGACGAGTTCGGCATCGCGCAGTTCGATCGTGCGCAGACGAACCGAGCCACCTACCGCAAGCGCATCAAGGAGCTCAGAGCCCAGACCGACATGTCGCTCGTCTACGTGCCGCTCGAGCGCATCATCGAAGAGCTCGGCCGCGCGATGACGCTCAACGATCGCAGCCGCACCAACATCCCCGCTGAGATGGCCGACGGCCTCACTCGCCTCGGCGTGGTGCCGCTGGACCCCGACTGGAAAGTGCCCGCCCTCGAGGCTGGCGATGCGAAGGCGATCGCCGACTCTGCGAAGCTGCACGACGAGCCCGAGATCAAGCAGTGGATGCCGCCGGAGAAGGATCTCACCGCGATGGCCGATCACGCCGCCGAGGTGAAGGACGACGCCGCGAAGCAACAGGCGAAGGCGGCCGAGCTCGCGGCTGCGTTCTTCACGCCCGCGATTCGGCAGCTCTACGGGCGCCGGGTGTGGTCGATGGCCGAGCTCTTCGACGCCTCCAACCGCGCTGAGGCTGCGGGCCTGGCGCGCGCGACGGCACGGCACGTCTTCCACACGACCGACGCCTCGCCGTTCGCCACACAGCTCTTCGTGAAGGCGTTCGAGCTCGCTTCGAAGCCGAACCCCGCCGACCTGCTGAAGGACCTGCTCGCCAAGGCACCGGCGGCTCCGAAGCTCGAAGCCCCGGAGCTCGAGTAACTCAGCGCAGCTTCGAGACGTTGTTCCGGTTCCCGTTGCTCGACACCTTCGGGTTCTTGCCCTTTGCGCCGGCCGCCCACTGAATCTGGTTGGCGTCTCCGTTCGCGGTGATCGCCTGAACCGAGTCGATGGTGATGCGGTTGCGCGCGCCGTTGACATGCAGGTCCTTGCAGGGCCCGTGGAACGTCAGCACGTTCGAGTCTCCATTGACGATGAGCTGCTGGTCAGCGCCGCAGGTGTGCTCGAGCGTGCGGCCGTCGTCCTGAAGCACCAGATCCTCGTCGTCGTCTCCAGCCTCCGCCACCACCGCGGGAGCCACCACCGCTGGAACCACAGCCGGCTGAACGACGACGGCGGGCGCTGGCGCTGGCCCATTCACCGTCACCGTTCCCGGCTTCGTCTCGACCCGCACCGTCTGGCCGTCGGCCTGGACCGTCGTCTGTCCTGCCTTGACCGTCACCTTCCCCTTCCCGGTCTTCACCGATGTGCCTCCGGCGTTGACCTGCACACCAGTGCTTCCTGTGTCGACCTGCACGTCTCCTGTTCCAGTCTGAACTTTGACCTGCTGCGCGAGCGCGATGGTCGAGGTGAGCGTGACGAGGGTGACGAAGAGAGTCCGCATGGCATGCCTCCGGGTTGGGACCACAAGGGTGCCACCGTCGACGATGCCGTTGCGAACTTCTTCACGAGTCGAAGAGGGGGAGCCAGCCGTCGGGCTGCACGCCCTCGTTCGCCAGAGGTACCGGCTGCCCGTCTTCATTCAGAACCGTGATCTCAATCAAACCAGCAGCGGGTCGCGCGAGGTCGATGGTCAACGGGTCGATGAAGAGCGCGAGTGACGTCGAAGCGATGATCGGGGCCTGCCCCCGAACGCGCACGGCAAGCTTCCACGCGCCGTACGGAGGCGCGCTGCCGCGGTTGTGCAACGCCACCTCGATTCGATTCGCCGATCGCACGACTTGATGGACGTATGGCCGCGTGCCCGACAACGCGAGGTACTCGTCGACGGCAGGCCGATACGCCGCGGGCACGGGCCGGCTCTTGTTGTTGATGAACGAGACGTGGTGCTCGAGCGCCCACTTGAGCAGCCAGCGCACCTGCGTGACCTCGTAGCCGAGCACGCCCCACGCGCTCATCTCGCCGCAGGTCTCGACCGCGACCGGAGTCTTCTTCCACGCTTCGAAGGCGCCCGCCTTCCCGAGCTGCTGCTCGTAGAAGTCGTCGTGGTGGTTCCAGCCCTGGCGAATATCGCCCCAACAATCGGCTCTCCAGCCGAAGCCGAGCGCGAGCGCTTCTTTGAGCGGCGCTCCTTCGTCTTCGACCGCGCCGATCTGCGCCAACACCGGCGTGCGTTTGAACGCCTTCGAGAACGCCTGGAAGATTCGCGTGCGTGAGGCAGCCGAGGGCATCGCGGTGCCTGCGGTCGCATAGGCCCACTCACCGGCGTCGCCGACGAAGCCAACGTCGACGTGATCGATGCGGGTGTCACCGTCGTAGCGCGCCCCCAGCGCGGCCACCGTGCGCTCCACGGCCTCGAGGAACTGCGGCGAGTCGTAGTCGGGGCTGAAGGATCGCGGGCCACCGTTTCGGTTTCCCCAGCTTCCACCTTCGAGCCACTCGGGAGCGCGGCGTGTTCCACCCTCTTCGGGCATCACGCGAAAGGCGTAGCGCTGGCCCTCGGCCGTCGCGCTCTCGATCGCGGAATCGATCAACGCGAATTGAACGGAGCCCGCAGAGGGCTCCAGCTCGCTCCACCAGAAGCGGTCGTACCGAACCGGCGTGGGGGGGTGCTTGTCGAGCGGCTGCACTGAACCACTCGCATAGAAGCTGGTGAAGCCATGGCGCGAGTCCGCGAGGATCGCGTTCGATTCGACACCGCAGAACGTATCGGCCCCGGAGACGCAGGCCGACAGTGCGGGCTTCGTCATCAGCGGCCCGGCTTCGAGGCGATGCCCGACCGGCGCTTCCCGACAACCGGCGACGAGCACGCACGCGACGGGCAGGTATTTCACGTTCACCTCATGGATGGAGCGCGGCCGAACAGAGACACGCTGGCGCCACGAAACGGAAAAACGCGCCGTCAGAGACAGGGAACGTCGATGGTCACGCCGTCTCGAGACGCCGGAATGTCTGGAGAAATCTCGAGCGTGCGCGGCTTCTGCTTCTTCTTCGCGGGGCACACGTACCGAACGCTCACGGGCCCGGGAGGCAGCTCGACCGCAGCACCGAGCCCGACCGTCGTGCCTGCGACCGTCACCTTCGTGCCCGCCTGGCCCCGGAACGTCACCTTCACGATCGACGGAGGTGGCGGAGACACCGGCTCCACCGGCTTCGGCTTCTCGGCGACCGGCTTCTGGGTCGGTCTCGGCTTCGTGGACGACGGCCAGAAGGCCCACGCGAGCAACGCGATCGCGATCACACCCAAAGCGACGATGAAGCCGACGGCCACGCGCTTGTTCCGCGTCACCTGACTGTCTTCGAAGCTCGCCATGTCGACGGTGGCGATGTGATCTTCGACGTCGAAGGGCTCCTTCGCGCGCTTCTGCTGGGTCGAGGTCTGCCGTCTTGGCCGTGCAGGCTGTCGAGTGGTCTGCTGAATCGGCAGCTGATCGGCGGTGCGATCGTCGCGCTCTCGAGGGTCGCGCGTCGGGCCAGTCACGTCGTCTGGAATCGGAGGCGGCGGTCTTCGTGGCGGCGCGAGGAGCTTGGGAGGAGGTTGAGAGACCGTCGAGACCGACGGATCGCTCGGAACATCGTTGATGGGCGGGTGCTCGCCGGTCGGTTCGAGGAACGCCACCACGTCGCCCGTCTTCATCTCGGTGGGCCCCGAGAGCGAGAGGCGCGTGGGCCCGAACTCCATCGAGTCCTTCTCGGGCACGGGGGCGAGCGTCGGGTCACTGTGGCCGCTGGGCGCCTCGTAGGGCGCGGTGGCGATGACGTCGCGCGTCCCCTTCGGCTTGATCGGCTCGGTGATGGCTGGCTCTTCCCGGGGAACGGGCGGGCCTGGCTTCTCGACGACCTTTCGTGGGCCGACCGCGCCGGGGATCGACACGGTGCGATCGTCGTCGTCGCCGAACTTCGGCAGCTTTCGCTTCGGCAGCGGCGGCGCGGGAATCGTCGGCTGGGCCTGCGTCTGCGCGTTCGGCGGCACGTAGACGCTGGTGCGCTCGTCGTCGTCGCCGAAGAGATCGGCCATGTACTGCCCGACGTCGTCCTTCGTGGTGGGCGCCTCGACCTGAATGAAGCCATCGAGCGCGGCGCGAATCTCGTCGGCCGACTGGTAGCGCTTGTCCCGGTCCTTCTCGAGGCAGCGCATGATGATGCGCGAGAGCGAGATGGGGTAGCCGGGCACCACCGTGTGCGGCGGCTCGGGCTCCTCCATGCGAATCGAGTAGATCACCGCCTCGGTGGTGTTCCGGTAGAACGGGCTCTTCCCGACGGTGAGCTCGTAGAGCAGCGTGCCGAGCGCGAAGAGATCGGCGCGGTGATCGAGCCGGTCTTGCGTGAGCTGCTCGGGCGCGAGGTAGAGGAACTTTCCCTTGATGACGCCGGGCTTCGAGCGGCTCATCCACGCGGTGGCCTTGGCGATGCCGAAGTCGACGAGCTTCACGTCGCCGCGGTAGCTGACCATGACGTTCTGCGGGCTCACGTCACGGTGGATGATGCCGAGCGGCTTGCCGTCGGTGCCGGGCCGCTGATGCGCGTGGTGCAGGCCTTCGCAGAGGCGGGCGATCACCCACGCGCCGATGCCGGGTGGAATTGGAGACTCGCGCTCCTGCTCCTTCTGCAGCACCTTGCGCAGGTCGATGCCGTCGACCCACTCCATCGAGATGAAGGTCGAGCCGTCGAGACGGCCGAGCTCGAAGACCTCGACGATGTTCGGGTGGTGCAGCTGCGCGGCGATGCGCGCCTCGTCGAGGAACATCTTGAGGAACTCCACCTCCTCGGCGAGGTACGGGAGAATTCGCTTCAAGACGACCATGCGGTTCGAGCGCGTGTCCTTCGCGAGGTAGAGCTCGGCCATGCCACCGACCGCGACCCGCTTGAGCAGCAGGTACGGGCCGTAGGGAACGGCGTTCTGGGGGCCTTCCGTGGCGATGCGTCACTCCCTGCGTCGAGGAAGCGAGCCTACCCTCCCATCGGGCAATGCGTGATTTCGTTGACGGGTCGCGACGGGGCGCTCCGTGTGAAATGGTCCGCGCCCATGCCCCCGCTCCTCGCCCGCGTCGCCCTCGCGACCGTGTTCTTGGCTTTTCCCGCGTCTGCCCACTTCTGGCTCGAAGCCCCGCCCGCCACGTGGAACCAGGCTGCGCCCTTCGGTGATCCGCAGAAGACGGCGCCGTGTGGGCCCGCCGGAGCGACCGGCACTGCCACCAATGCGGTGACGACGGTGACCGCTGGCGACATGGTCTCGATTCGAATTCGCGAGACGATCTTTCACCCTGGCCACTACCGCGTGGCGCTCGGGCTCAACGGGCCTCAGGATCTTCCCGCAGCGCCGCCCGTCACGCCGACCGCGGGCGATCAATGCGCGAGCACCACGATTCAGGCGACGCCCGTGTTTCCGGTGATCGCCGATGGGCAGCTTCGCCACTCGATGCAGTTCTCGGCGGCTCAGACGTTCTCGGTGCGCATTCCAGAGAACGTCAGCTGCACGAACTGCACGTTGCAGATCCTCGAGTTCATGTCGTCACACGGAGCGCCCTGCTTCTATTACCACTGCGCGACACTCAGGATTCTGGCCCGCGACGGAGGCAGCACGCCGGCCGATGCGGGGATGATGCCGAATGATGCGGGCGCAACTCTGACTGACGCGGGAATGACCAATGATGGCGGAAGCGGCGCCCCTGTCGCTGACGCAGGCCCCGACGTCGATGGCGGCGTCGATCCGATGCAGATGGCGGGCTGCGGCTGCACGTCCGTGAGCGCCGGGCCGTTGCTGATGATGCTCGCGGCGTTGTTCGCGTTCTCGCTGCGTCGGGTGTGAACACGAACGACGGAACTCAAAGCGATGAGTCGGCCAGAGCTCCTCGGTGAGCAACAGCCCACGGATCAGTACTTGTAGAAGCCTTCGCCCGACTTCTTCCCGACCTTGCCGGCGCGCACCATCTTCTTGAGCAACTGCGGCGGCCGGAACGTCGGGCTGCCTGTCTCGGCGTACAGGTACTCGGCGATGGCCAGGCGAACGTCGAGGCCGACCAGATCGCCCAACTCCAGCGGCCCCATCGGGTGGCCGTAGCCGAGCTTCATCGCGCGATCGATGTCCTCTGCCGACGCGACGCCCTCTTCCAGCATGCGCGTCGCCTCGAGCCCCAATGCCACGCCGAGCCGCGAAGACGCGAAGCCCGGAGAGTCCTTCACGACGATCATCTCTTTGCCGAGCACCGCGCCGTAGGCCTTCGCGCGCGTCACCGTTTCGTCGGTCGTCTGAAACGCGCGCACCACCTCGAGCAGCTTCATCAGGTGCACGGGGTTGAAGAAGTGCAGGCCCACGACGCGGCCGGGGTTCGTGGCCGCAGCGGCGATCTCGGTGAGGCTGAGCGAGCTCGTGTTCGACGCGAGGATCGTGTCACTCGGGCAGACCGTCGAGAGCTGCTTGAACAAGTCCTGCTTGAGGCTGAGCTTCTCGGGAGCCGCCTCGATGACGAGGTGACACTGCGAGAGCGACTCGAGGAAGTCGGCCGTCGAGATGCGGGCGAGCGTCGCGTCGCGGGCCTCTGGCGTGACCTTCTTCTTCTCGACCCCGATCGCGAGGTTCTTCTCGATCTTCGCCCGCCCTGCTTCGGCCGCGGCCTTCGTCACGTCGTACAGCACCACCTCGAAGCCGGACTGCGCCGAGACGTGCGCGATGCCGTGGCCCATGGTGCCAGCGCCGATGACTCCCACTGCCTTCGCGTTGCTCATGATCGAAACTCCTTCAGCCTTTGCGTTTCTTCTCGAGGAAGGCCGTCATGCGCTCGCGCTTCTCGACCGAGTCGAACAGCAGGGCCTGAGCGAGCCGCTCGACCGGTTCGGCGTTGGTCTGCCGCGCCAGCGCGTTGAGCGACACCTTCGCGACCTGCACTGCCAGCGGCGAGTTCTTCGCGATCTGCTGCGCGATGTCCTTCGCGATCGAGAGCGCGTCGGTGTCGACCAGCCGCTCGAACAGCCCGTACGAGAACGCCTCTTCAGCGTCGAGGATTCGGCCGGTGAAGATCAGCTCCTTGGCGTGCCCGAAGCCCACGACGCGCGGGAGGCGCCAGGTGCCTCCAGCGCCGGGGAAGATGCCCAGCGACACTTCGGGCATGCCCACCTTCGCTGACTTCGAAGCGACGCGCAGATCGCACGACAGCGCCAGCTCGAGCCCGCCGCCGAGCGCGTAGCCGTCGATGGCCGCGATCACCGGGCGGGGGAAGTCCTCGAGCTTCTGGAACAGGCGCTGGTTGATGCCGAAGAAGGCCTCGCGGTGCGTGCGCTCCTTCAGCTCGGCGATGTCGGCGCCACCGGCGAACGCCTTGCCGCCGGCTCCAGACAGCACGACAGCCCGAAGCTCGTCGCGCTCTGCCCAGTGGTCGAGCGTCGCGTGGAGCGCGTCGATGAGTTCGCGATTGATCGCGTTGCGCACCTCGGGCCGATTGAGCTCGAGGTGGCCGATGCCGTCAGTGATGGAGGCGTTGAGAACGCCCATCGATCACTGCACCGAGCCCTGCAGCTCGGTGCACTCGGTCGGGTACAGCACGTACGTGAACTGGTTGTTCGCGAACGGCACCGACCCGCCATCACGGGCGCTGCCACAGGTCGCGCTGCCGATGCAGGGCGCGTGCGTGTACGTGTCCCAGATGCCCGTGAGGCCGTTCGGGAAGGTCACCGTGCCGCCGTCGGCCGCGATCGCGCGCCAGTCGCAGCGCACCGAGCCACCGTCGCGCGTGTCGCCGAAGGTGAAGAAGTTGTTCACGAGGATGCCGCCCGTGATCTCGAAGCCGTTGTAGCCGCTGATGCCACCGTCGACGCCGATGCGCGTGAGCGGGAGCGGCGTGGCGTTCGTGAGCGTGACCGGGCCGGGAATGAAGACGCGGTTCGACGCCAGCTCGGGGTTCGGCCGCGAGCTGCCGTTCATCGAGTTGCCGAAGCCGGGCATGGCGGTGACGGGCTGGCTGGCAACGCCGCCGTCGACGACTTCGATCACGAGGATGCCGCCGTCGTTGCGCACGGCCGCGACGCAGCCCTCACCGAGGTGACGGCGGTAGCCGTAGCGATCCCACGTCGAGAACTGCGACTGGTAGTAGCCCCGCACGTTGAGCAGCTCGCCGACTTGCGGCGTGTAGGTGCGCGGCAGATCCGTGTAGTCCTTTCGAATCCACATGCCCTGGCGGTTGTCGCGGGTGTCCTGCACCCAGAAGTACGCCTGGTGATCGCCCATGCTGCCGATGTTGAGCTCGTCGACCGCGGTGATGACGACATCGCGAATCTCGACGTAGTCCTGGCAGATGCGCGAGCACTTGGCGGCGGCGATCGAGAAGTCCGAGCCGTTCCAGCCGAAGCCGTTCGGGCAGATGCCACCGTCGGACGTCGTTCCACCACCCGTCGCCGAGCCACCGCCCGTCGCGTTGCCGCCACCCGTCGCCGAACCACCCGCGCGACCGCCTGCAGTCGAACCGCCTCCAACGCCGGTTCCGCCACCGCTATTGCTCGAGCCACCGCCCGTCAGCAGGGTCGTCCCGCCGCCCTTGCCACCATCAGTTCCCGAGGGCCGAACCGGGCACGCCGAGAACACCGACAGGACCACGCTCGCCAGCAACAGTGTACGAATCATCATTGGAGCAACTTCTTTCGTTGAGCCGGCACGGCCTGCCAACTCGGTGGATTCTTCCGACCGCGACTTCCAGAAGGCGCGGCTGTACACGAGCGCCCACAGCCCTTCAAGACACGGAGTCATCACATGCGCGCAGTCGGCTTCACCAGACACGGCGGCCCCGAAGTGCTCGAAGTGATTGAGCTCCCGACCCCTGAACCGAAGGCGCGTGAAGTGCGGGTGAAAGTGAAGGCCGTCGCCCTCAACCACCTCGACGTCTGGGTTCGAAAGGGCTGGCAGGGACTGAAGCTGCAGCTGCCCCACGTGCTCGGCGCAGACATCGCGGGAGTCGTCGACGCGGTTGGCGCCGAAGTCGCCGATCTCGAGCCCGGAACCGAGGTCTGCGTGAACCCCGGCGTGTCGTGCGGCGTCTGCGAGCGATGCCTCAAGGGCGATGACAACCTCTGCCGTCAGTACACGATCCTCGGAGAGCACATTCGCGGTGGCTACGCCGAGTACGTCTGCGTGCCGCGCCAGAACATTCTGCCAAAGCCGAAGAAGCTCTCGTTCGAAGCGGCGGCGTGTCTGCCGCTCACGTTTCTCACCGCGTGGACGATGCTGGTACGACGCGCGCAGCTTCAACCGGGCGAGACGGTGCTGGTGCACGCCGCGGGCTCGGGCGTCGGCAGCGCCGGCATTCAGATCGCCAAGCTGCTCGGCGCGAAGGTGATCGCGACGACGTCGACGGAAGAGAAGGCGAAGAAGGCGCTCGATCTCGGAGCCGATCACGTCATCAACTACGCGACGCACGACTTCGTCGACGAGGTGAAGAAGCTCACCAACAAGAAGCTCGTCGACGTGGTCTTCGAGCACACGGGCGCATCGACGTGGGACAAGTCCATCGCCTGTCTTCCCTATGGCGGTCGGCTGGTGACGTGCGGCGCGACGGCGGGTGGCGACGTGAAGCTCGATCTGCGCGTGCTGTTCTACAAACGCATCTCGCTGCTCGGCTCGACGATGGGCTCGAAGGGAGATCTCTTCCGCATCATGCAGCTCGTCGAGGAAGGGAAGCTCGAGCCGGTGCTCGATCGCGTGATGCCGCTCGACAAGGCGGCCGAGGCGCACGGGCTGCTCAGCGATCGCAAGTCCTTCGGGAACGTGGTGCTCACGCCATGAACGAGTGCTTCGTGGTGGACGCGGTTCGCACGCCGATCGGGAAACTCCGCGGAGCGCTGAAAGACGTTCGGCCCGACGATCTCGCGGCGCTGGTGATTCGGGCCGTGGTGGAGCGGGCGAAGCTCGAGGCCGCGACGATCGACGAGCTGTACCTCGGCTGCGCGAACCAGGCGGGAGAAGACAACCGCAACGTGGCGCGCATGGCGGCACTGCTCGCGGGGCTTCCGCAGTCGGTTCCGGCCGGCACGGTGAATCGGCTGTGCGGCTCGGGGCTCGAGGCGATCATGCAGGGCGCGCGCATGATTCGGCTCGGTGAAGCCGACGTGGTCATCGCGGGCGGCGTCGAGTCGATGACGCGGGCGCCGTGGTCGATGCCGAAGCCGACCGAGGGGTTCCCCAGCGGCAAACTCGAGGGCTACGACACCGCGCTCGGCTGGCGCTACCCGAACCCGAAGCTCGCCGCGATGTTCCCCCTCGAGCAGATGGGCGAGACCGCCGAGAACGTGGCGGAGCAGTGGAAGATCACCCGCGAGGATCAAGATCGGTTCGCGCTCGCCTCACACCAGAAGGCCGTCGCTGCCCAGAAGGAAGGCCGCTTCGCCGCCGAGCTGGTGAACGTCGAGCTCGCGCAGAAGAAGGGCCCGCCGATCGTGATCTCCCAGGACGAGCAGCCACGCGCCGATTCGTCGTTCGAGAAGCTGTCGACGTTGAAGGCCGCGTTCCGTGATGGCGGCTCCGTCACGGCAGGCAACTCGTCGTCGCTGAACGATGGCGCCTCGGCGGTGGTGTTGATGAGTGAACGCGCGCTGAAGGGCCGCGAACCACTCGCGCGATTCGTCTCGAGCGCGACGGCCGGCGTCGATCCCCGCACCATGGGCATCGGCCCCGTTCCCGCGTCGAAGAAAGCGCTGGCGAAGGCGTCGTGGGAAGTCGGCGCACTCGAGCTCATCGAGCTGAACGAGGCGTTCGCGGCCCAGTCACTCGCCTGCATTCGAGAGCTCGGGCTCGACAAAGCGAAGGTGAACGTGAACGGCGGAGCCATCGCGCTCGGTCACCCGCTCGGCATGTCGGGCGCCCGCATCACCGCCACCCTGCTCCACGCCATGAAGGCGCGCGGGGCCAAACGGGGCCTGGCGTCGATGTGCATCGGCGTGGGTCAAGGCATCGCGGCCTGCTTCGAACGGCCGTGAATGAATGCTCGTTGTGTCCGTCGCGAGGCGTGCCCAGAGTCCGCGGCGATTCGTTCCACCCAACCCAGGAGTCCATTCCATGAAGCGTCTGATCCTCGCCGTTGCCGTCCTCTCCTCGCTCGCCTTCGCAGACGACAAGAAGGGCGAAGAGAAGGGAAAGAAGGAGAAGGAGGCTCCGGCCGCTGCAGCTGCAGCGCCTGCTGCCGAGGCCAAGGCCGACCCGAAGGCCGCCAAGGCCGCCCGTGACGAGAAGAAGAAGGGCAACAAGGCGAAGGCCGAGGAGCGCAAGAAGGCGGCTCAGGAGAAGGCGAAGGCCGCGAAGGACGGCGTGAAGGCCAAGGTCGAGGCGGTCAAGGCCGAGAACAAGACGAAGACCGAGGCCGTGAAGGCCGAGTGGAAGACGAAGATCGACGCCGCGAAGGAAGCCGCCAAGAAGGCCGGCGAAGAGGCGAAGGCGAAGAAGGACCCCGCGTCGAAGGCGGCCGAGGCGAAGGCCAAGGCCGAGCTGAAGAAGACCGAGGCGCTCGCGAAGATCGAGTCGGCGAAGGCCGCAGCGGTCGCGGCGAACGCGCAGGCGAAGGCCGACGCTGACGCGAAGCTCGAGCAGGCCATGGCCGGAGCCGATGCTGATGCCGAGAAGGCGAACGCCGACGCCGACCGTGAAGCGGCCGACGCTGACGCTGACGCCGAGTAATCAGCTCGAGGTCGGAAAGAGAAGGCCGCGCCAGCTTTCAGGGCGCGGCCTTCGTCATTGGTACTCGTGGAACACAGGCTTGAGCGCGTCGGTGATCGCGTTCCTCAACGTCGCGTCGGGCAACGCTCCAACGAACTCGACGCCATTCACGTACCAGGTGGGCACCGCCTTCGCTCCGACTCGTTTCGCCTCGTCGAGGTCGTCCTGCAGCAGCTTCTCGGTCGCGGGAGCAGCCACCGTCGCGTCGAACCGCGCCAGATCGAGCGCCAGGCCCAGCGCGACGTTCTCGAGCCCGTCCTTCGTGCGAACGCGTTGCTCCCGGGCTCGCTCGAGGAAGTCCCAGAAACGGCCCTGCTCGTGCGCCGCGATGAGCCTCAGCGACGCGTCGCGCGCGAACGGGTGCGAGTCGAGGGGAAGGTGTTTGTAGACGAAGCGCACCGGCTTGTTGGCCGCCCAGCTGCGCAGCCGCTTGAGCGTGTCATGGGAGCGCGCGCAGAACTGACACTCGAGCTCGGTGAAGAGCACCACCGTCACCTTCGCGTCGGCCGGTCCGCTCGTTGGTGAGCTGCCCACCTGCACGTCGACAGCATCGGAGCGCGCGGGGAACACGCCGATCTTCGTGCCGCCTGCAGGCGCAGGGAGCGTCAACGCGTAGCTGCCCTCTCCTCGCTTCGAGAACTCGATGGGGTACTTCAGCTGCACGAGATCGCTGCCGACGGGGCGCGGGAACTCGACGCGCTGGAGCAGGCCCAGCACACAACTCGCGACGAGCGGATCGATCGGCACTTCTGGAGAGACGGTGGCCTCGGACAGCCGTGTTCGTCCGTCTTCGACCGACAGGGTGAGAATCGCGACGATCTGCCCTGTGTCGTCCACCGGCCGGCCCGCCAGGCACTTCATCAACGCCGCCTCGTGCTTCATCACGCCTGTGTTGATGCGCGCGAGATCGACCATCTCTGAAGGCTTCGGCGTCTTGTCGGTGAGCGTCGCGACGGCCTTCACCACCTCGGCGACGGGCGCCGTCTTTGTCGGTTCGGCCGGAACTGCGACGGGCGGCTTCGAGACCCATGCCTGCCCCGGCGTCAGCACCTCGCGCACTTCACCTGCGCTCACCTGGGCACTGCCAGTCAGCACCAGCGCGACGAGCCCCGTCTTCGCCCACGACTTCGATTGTTCCTGCCAGCCAGTCATCATCACGGTGTCTCCAGCGTGCTGCGGGTGGAGCACCGTCACATCCGCCAGTACGCGGGAAGGTTCCGTCGACAGCACGGCGGTTCCATCGACGATGGCCGAGAGCTGATCGGCCAGCACCCGCGCCGTCCCGCGAATCAGCACACTGCCCGAGGCGAGGCGCACCGTGGAGCCGTCTTCGATGACGACGTGTGAGAACGGCGCGACCACCAGCTGAGCTCCGGCGATCTCTGCTCGAAGCGTCGCGACGCCTGCGGTGAGCACATCACCTGTCGCGAGCAACCGGGGCATCGTGACGGTCGGCGTCGGCTCGTCCTTCGATTGGGAGAAGAAGAGGAAAACCGCCGCTGCAGCGACCGCCAGGAGTGCGGCGGGAACCAACCACCCCGTGCGACGGGTGCTCGACGGCATCGCCGCCTTCGCCGCCAGCACGTCGGCGGAAGAGATGGCGTCGTGCTGACCGATCACCACGTCGAGTCGCTCGAGCCTCGAGAGCGCCTCGGCCAGCTCGGGGTCGTTCGCCAGCTGGACCTTCAGCGCGCGCGCCTCGTCCTCCGAGAGCTCGCCAGCCCGAAACCGTGAGAGCCGCTCAACGTCGTCCAGCTGCAGCATGGGCACCTCGCGGTTCATCGAGAAAGTCTCCGAGCAGCAGCACCAACGCTGCACGCGCGCGATGGAGGCGCGACTTGATGGTGCCCAGCGGCACCTGCTCTGCCTCGGCGACGGCTTCGAGCGGCTGCCCGTGGAGTTGCGTGAGAACGAAGGCACGGCGTTGATCATCGGGCAGCTTCGTGAGCGCGAGCTCGAGCCGTGCGCCGAGCTGGGTGCCGCGAGCCATCGCTTCAGGGTCGAGCTGCGTCGTCGAGAGCCCTCCGTCGAGCGGAACGAGGGTGACGGCTGAGCCGCGTTTACTCTTCAGCAACCAGCGCTGCGCGACCGTGTACGTCCACGTCGAGAACGTCGCCGCGCCGCTCGGATCGAAGCGCGGAAGAACCGCCAGCAGATGCGCGAAGAGAGCCTGAAGCTGATCGGCTGACTCGCGCCGTTCACCGAGGCGACGGACGAGCGAGGCGAGCAGCGGCCCGACAGATTCGAGCACCGCCCGCTGAGCGGTCTCACTCCCTGTCTGGGCTGCGCGAATGGTCGCCGGGTCCACGAGCCCATCTCATCCCAGGGCGCGAAAAAGGTTCCACGCCAACGACACAGCCTTTCAAGGCCGCGTCACAAGGCGTGTCCAGGGAGGGTGAAGCAGACGACGCCGACACCGAACATGACCTCGCAGGCTGCGATCCTCCCGGAACTGCACGGAGGAGCGACCCGACCGCGTGCTAAGCACGTTCGGTGACGACACGAAGACTCTCGATCATTCTGTTCGGCCTCGCAGCCTTCACAGCAGGCTGCCCATCGCCGCTGGTTGAGGACGCGGGCGTCATTCTCGATGCAGGCGTCATCGATGCGGGTGTGATCGATGCGGGTGTCATCGACGCGGGTGTCCTCGATGCGGGTGTCATCGATGCGGGTGTCATCGATGCGGGTGTCGTCGATGCGGGTGTCATCGATGCGGGTGTCATCGATGCGGGTGTCATCGATGCGGGTGTCATCGATGCGGGTGTC
>CALRPN020000042.1:0-96239 GCA_943370055.1 Archangium gephyra | reverse complement strand
GGTGCTGGATCGGGCGTCGTGAAGTTCACGCCGGGTGGGTGTCAGGCGTGGGAGATCGGCGCGAGCGGCGGTGGCGGTGGAGCGGGCGCGTGTGGTGGCGCTGGTGGTGCTCCAGGTGCGCAGGGTGGTGCGTCGATCGCGATCTTCGTGGGCGCGGCCTCACTCGTGACGGTCAGACCGACGCTCACCGCGAATCGCATTCAGCGCGGGCTCGGCGGCAACGGCGGCACGGGCGGCTTCGGCGGCTCGGGCGGCGTCGGCGGCGCAGGTGGACTTGGCGGCGCGCAGGATCGGTGGAGCAGCTCCGCCGGTGGCAAGGGTGGCGAGGGCGGCAACGGTGGCCCCGGTGGCGGCGGTGGTGGTGGCGCCGGCGGTCCGTCGTTCGCCGTGCTCGGCTTCAACACCGACGTCGCTGCGGTCGGCCTGTCGAACACACTCGTCGTGAACGCGACCATCGACACCGGAGGCCGGGGCGGAGCCGGTGGCTCGTCTCCAGGTCCCGTCACCTCGTCTGGTGGTCAGGGCTCGCGCGGCGCGTTCGCCGACACGTTGAACCTGCGGGTCTGCAGCGCCGGGTGTCTCGCGGGAACGGCCTGCGATGCCAACCAGGTCTGCGTGCCGAACTGAATTGGTGCGCTGCTGCACGTCTGCAGCGGCGCGCGGTGACGAGGGCGCTGCAAACGCGTTCGTTTCCGGAAAATGCGCCTCGAGGTTGCACAATCCAGAACGCGCGTGGGTTCTGCTGCCGTTGAGGGTGGAGTAGCGATGAAGACGCATGTCCTCGCGTTGAGGTTGTCGAGAAGCGAGCGCAGGCGTCGAGAAGGAGGCGGGCCTTTCATGTCACACGGCGTGCGACTGGTTCTGGTGGTGTCGGTGATGGGGTTGCTGGCTGGCTGTGGTCCCACCGAAGTGGTGCGCGAGATCGACAGCGGAGCTGTGGTGACCTCGACGGACGCGGGTTCAGACGCAGGCGTGATCGATGCTGGGCAGAGTGACGGAGGTGGCGGCCACGACGCAGGCGCTTCCGTCGACGCAGGTGCCTCCTTCGACGCGGGCGGGGCGGACGCCGGAGCGCTCGAGGACGCAGGGTCGATCGTTCAGCGGCCGGCAGATGCAGGAGCCCATGACGCGGGTGGTCTGGTCGACGGTGGCGTGTTGGACGCAGGTCGTCTGGTGGACGCCGGGTTGCTCGACGCAGGCGCGCCTGATGCGGGCCCTCCGCTTCGACGCGTCGTGGTTTGCCTCACCGGCGCGGTCGATCAGAACAGCGGCAGCAACGCCGACTTCTCTCAGCTCTGCGATCAGCTCGCGAGCCAGTTCACCGTGGTGCGCTCGTGCAGCGGAGCGACCTGCTTCAGCTCGTTCGCGACCTTTCCCAGTACGAGCGCAGGCACGGCGGTGACGAACGCGACCTTCGCCGCCCTCGACACGAACCAGGACCAGCGGGTGAACGCGGCAGACGGGCCCACCTCACTCACCATCGTCGGCTTCTCATGGGGCGGGGTGAACGGAGGCGATCTCGCGAGCCGCCTCTCGTCGGACTCACGAATCGACCACGCCAGCCTGGGCCTGCGACTCGTGTTGTTGGACGCCTACCAGGCGTTCGTGAGTGGCGTGTCGGTGGCTTCGAACGTCGACGACGCATGGTCGTTTCGTCACACCGTCGTGCCTCAGGGCGACTGCTCGAGCGGCGCGCCTTTGGGGCCGTATCGCGGGGTACGACTGCGCTGCGCGGCCGGGCGGCCCTGCTTCGACCACGACTTCTCGGCGGCGCCGACGACCCTCTTCGGAGGTCTCCCCGGGAGTGCGATCGGGCACTGCGAGGTGCCCCGGGCCGCCTCTTCGTACGTCTTTCAGTTGGTGCAGTCGGGCGCGATCACGTCTGCGCCCCCGACGATTCCCGTCACGCCGTGATGGCAACGAGCTCCCGGTTGCGTTGTCCGAATCGCTTCTGAACGCCGTCGACGGCTGTGGTCACGGCGCTCGTCTGGATCCGCCGAATGATCTCACCTGACGAGAGGCTCCCGCGGCTTCGCCTGCGAGGAGTCGGCGTTTGCGATCGAGACCCCAGCGATAGCCGCCCAGTCCTCCGTCACTCGCGACGACGCGATGGCAGGGAATGACGACGGCCGTCGGGTTCGCTCCGCACGCCTGCGCCACCGCGCGAACACTCTTTGGTGCGTCGATCGCCTTGGCGATGGCGGCATACGAGCGCGTCTCACCGCGAGGAATCTTCGCGATCGCCTGCCAGACGCGGTGCTGAAAGACCGTGCCTCTGATGTCGAGCGGCAGGGTGGAGCGCGCTCCCGTGTCGATGGCGGCGACGACTTGTCGCACGAACCGCGCGAGACCCTCGTCGTCGCGCTCGACATGCCTGAAGCGGCTCGAGAGTTCCTGCGCGAGGACGGCCTCGAGGTCGCCGAAGGACACCGCGCACAACCCCTTCTCCGTCACCCCGATGAGCACGCGGCCAAGACTGCAGTCAGCGACGGTGAACCGAACGTGCACGTCTCCGCTGCGAAAGCGCCGAGGGGTCGCACCCAGCTTCGAGGACGACCTCTCATACGCGCGACTCGAAGAACCGAAGCCCGATTCGTAGACCGCCTCGGTGACCGTGCGAGACGAGCGGAGCGACGACTTGAACCGTTCACTCCGATGAGCCAGCGCGTACTGCTTGGGCGACAGCCCCGTCTCGGCCTTGAACACCTTCTGCAGGTGAAACGGGCTCAGCTTCGCCACGGTCGCGAGCTCGCTCAGCGCCGGCTCCCGTTCGCTGGCTTCGATGAGCCGGCAGAGCCTGGTCACCAGGGCCGTGCGGGCGTGCTTCGCCGAGACCTCGAGCGGCTTGCATCGCTTGCACGCGCGAAAGCCCGACAGCTGGGCGATCGCGGGTGATTCATAGAAGCGCACGTTTCGGCGCAACGGGCGGCGCGCTCCACAGGACGGCCTGCAGAAGATGCCCGTCGTCTTCACCGCGAAGACGAAGGCTCCATCGAACGCCGCGTCTCTCGCGCACACCGCCGCCCAGCGCTCTTCCTCTCTCGTCATCGCGCGCATGGCTCAGGCTCCGCTCACCGAGAGAATCGCACGCACCAGCGCGTCGGGCTTCGAGAAGTACGCCGAGTGGCTGGCCTCGATGGACTCCACGCGTTGGGGCGGGAGCGCGTCGATCAACCGATCCTGCATCGCGGGAGAGACCGCGCGATCCTGCGTCAGGCGAAGGTATGAACGCGGCACCGTTCCGAAACGCTCTGCTGTCGTGCGCACTCGAGTCAACGCGGGCCACGACGGCTCTGCACACAGCAACGACGACGCGAGGGCCACGTCGTCTTCGGAGCAGTCGGCGTAGAGACCCTCTCTCCAGATCTCGGCGCTCAACGAATCGGTCACCGACAGCCGGTTCACCTTGACGTGCTCCCGCAGCAGCGAGCCTTCGTCCTTCGGGAAGAGGTCCGCCACGCGCTCGCCACTGCGGAGCATGAACGAGGCGAGGTACACGACCCGCTTCACCGAAGCAGGGCGCGCCTCGGCCAGCGCGGTCGCGAGAATGCCGTAACGGCTGTGCGCCACGATCGTCGTCGGCCGGTCATCGTCGAGCAGCGCTTCCACCGCGCCGAGCATCGTCTTCAACGTCACGAACGGGGTTCTGGCGCCGCGGCCCGGCAGGTTCGGCACCAGCACCTCAGCGTGCGCTCGAAGCCGTGGAGCCACCTTGAACCAGCACCACGCGCCGTGCCAGCTGCCATGCAACAACAAGAATCGGTTGGTCATGCGCGAGTCGTACGAGACGGCCGCGCGCCGAAAACTCCGGTTCTTGTGGTCGAACTCAGGTCCAGCGAACGAGGAACGTCGCGCCCGTCTTGTCCTGCGCCATGCTCTCGACGAGCGCGTCTTTGCCGCCCGCGACCTCGACGCCGCGCTGGAGCATGCCGCAGTAGAACGACGTCGACGCCACGCGGCTGCACCAGAGCTGATGGTGCCCGTTGGGGAAGATCGTCAGCTTCGTCTCGGTGTAGTTGTTCGCCGTGCGCAGGTTGCGCGCCATGCGCTCGAGCATTCGTTTCGGGCCGATGACCCGCATCGCCGTGAGCAGGGCCTTGCCGACCAACGTCTCGCCGTAGCTGTCCACCATGCGGCGGCCCATGGCGAGGTGGCGCTCCTTCTCGGTCGCGTTCGGCATGACGAGCTGCGAGGCGAGATCCATCGCCTTCACCCACGTCTCGAACGGGTACGCGGGCAGCAGCTGGTGATCGAAGTCGACGCCGATGGCCTTGAAGCGCGCTCTGGCCTCGGTGTTCAGCCGCGTGCCGAGGGCGCGCGTGAGCGCCTCGAACGTCGGACCAAAGACCAGCGCTTCGTCTTCCATCGCTCCCGGGGGTGTAACGGCCCGGGGAGCGCTTGTCGCGTTTTCACTGCGTCGCGACACCCGTGGTCGGCGCGTCACGCACTTCGAAGCGCATCTCGTCGGCGGTGGCGGTGATCTCGGGCGCGTACATGGCCTCGGCGCGGGCCGGCAGCGCTGAGAACTTGCCCGGCGTCTCGGCGCGCAGCTCGTACGAGAGCTTCGTGGTGCCCACTTTCACTTCGGACAGGAACATCGCCACACGGTCGGTGCGCAGCTCGGCGTGCGC
The DNA here is from genome assembly GCA_943370055.1 of Archangium gephyra. Taxonomy (GTDB): domain Bacteria; phylum Myxococcota; class Myxococcia; order Myxococcales; family Myxococcaceae; genus Xiheimicrobium; species Xiheimicrobium gephyra_A. The sequence continues at coordinate 91,608 of CALRPN020000042.1, read as the reverse complement.
ACAGGCGTAGTTGCACACCTCGGGGCCCGACCGCTGCTGCACCGCCTCGAAGCCGGCGGGCTTGAGATCTTCGAGCATCACGAACTCGACGGCCTTGTTCGCGGTGATCTCGACGTCGACGCGCACCCGCACGCCGGACTCCACCGGCATGCCGTACTCGGTCGGCGCGTTGCCCTTCTCGGCGCTCGGCTTGCCCAGCAGCGTGTATGTGCGGGCGATCTTCACGTCGCCGCCGACGCCCTTGATGAAGTCGTTCTGGTTGAACACGTCCCACGTCGCGGCCCAGTAGCCGGTGCCGCCACCGTCACGGCGAATCGTGACCGAGTTCTTTCCAGCGCTGAAGTCCGAGTCCTGGAAGAAGAGCGCCGGAACGTCGAGGCCGCCCTTCGAGAACTTCACCTGCTTCACCTGCTTGCCGTTGATGATGACGGTGAAGCTGCCCTGTTGCTGCGTCGCCTTCTCGCGCTTCGCGATGTCGGCCAGCGCGTAGATGGCGAACGCGGTGTCTCGCGTGGTGCGCCACTTGCCGCCGTTGCGACGCAGTACGAGGAAGTCGGTGAGCGGGCCGACGTACTTCGCGCCTTCGCTCCAGCGCGACATGGCCATCAACGTGTAGGCCGTCGCTTCGATGGCGGCCGACGTGCTCCACGCGTCGTTCACCTCGCCGACCGCCGCGTCCTTGCGCGCCTCGGCCGTCTTCACGATGTCATCGAGGTTCTCGACGGCGATGCGTGCGCGTGAGTCTTTCGCGGCCAGCAGCGCGAGCGCCACCAGCGAGCGTCCACGTGGCTGCATCTTCGTGCGCCGCTCGAAGGCCTGATCGAGCACCGCCTTCTGCACCGGCCCAGACTGCGCGAGCGCGTAGACGGCGAACGCGTGGGTGTCGGGGTTGTCGAGCGCCTCGCCGAGGTGGCCGACGAGGTAGGCGCGCCCGCGGGTGATCATGTTCGCGTCGACGTTCACGCCCGCGTCCTTCGCGAGCCCGAGCGCGTAGACGACGTACGCCGTCATCCACAAGTTCGTGCGGTCGCTCGACCACCAGCCCCAGCCGCCATCACCGTGCTGGAAGCCCACGAGCCGCTCGAGGCCCTTCTGCACCATGTCGTCGAGGTTGGGCGGCAGGCGCTCGGAAGGCAGCGAGAGATCCTTCACGGCCTTGCGCGCGATGACCGCAGGCACGAAGCGCGAGAGCGTCTGCTCGACACAGCCGTAGGGGTACTGCGCGAGGTAGGGCAGGCCGTCGAGCATCACTGCGAGCAGTGACGGCGACAGGTTGAGCTCGAGCTTCGTGAGCGACGGCTTGCGTTTCTGCGGCAGCTCGATGTCGAACGAAAACGTGTCGCTCATGCGGCCTGCGAAGAACTGCCGCTGGGCGGAGCCGTGCACCAGCGCGGGTATGGTGATCTCCATCGCGTCGGCCGCGCTGCCAGACTTCACCTGCGCGCGGAGCGTGCGATCGCCCAGCTCGACCACCTTGAAGCGCGCGTCGAAGCGCACGACCTGCTCGGGCGTCACGGTGAGCGACCTCTTCGTAGGCCCCATCGCGGTGAGGCCGGGCGCGGTGATGACGACGTCGACGGGGCCGGCCTTCGGCAGGTGGCTCTCGATGACGGCGGAGATCACGACCTCGTCTCCTTCGATGAGGAAGCGCGGCGTCTGCAGGCGAACCATGAGCGGGCGCGCCGTGCGCATGGTGGCGGAGCCACGACCGAGGTGCGGGCCCTGCGTCACGACGGTGGCGATGGCCTTCCACGACGTGAGGGAGTCGGTGACCTTGACGGGCTGCGACAGCGCCGCGTCGACCTTGCCCTTGAGCTCGGGGAACCAGCCGGCCGAGCTTCCGAAGTCGGTGCGCGCCTTCACGGGAGCGTCGACACCCGCCACCTCGTTCGACGCCTCGTCATCGGAGTCGCGAGGTCCAGCCGAGTCCTTTCGCTTGGCGGACTTCTCAGCCTCGGGCGCCGCCATCGCTCTGGCTCCCATGGCTGGTGCGGCGTCGGCCTTCGCCTCTTCCTTCGACGCGAGCGAGTCACCCAGCTTGTCTGCAATTTCTTGCGGCTTCTTGGGGGCCGGCGTCGTCGCCACCACAGGCTGCGCGATGGGCCGATCGCGGAAGCTCTTCCAGTCGCTCGAGCGGCGCGTCTGCACGGTGTGGTTGCGGCGCTGACGGCCGAAGAACGTCGAGAAGTCCTGCTTCTCGGGCTCGATGGCAAAGAGCGCCTCGTCGACCACGGTGAGCGCGGTCTCGATGGGCCCTGCCACGCCCTTCGTCGCGCGAATGCTCACGGGCACGGTGGAGCCGGGCTCACTCACCGCGCGATCGAACGAGACCTTCACGTCGAGCTCGACCTCGGAGCCCTTCACGCGAAGCTCTCGCTGCTGCTGCAACACATCACCGTTCTCGTAGCGGGTCGCCCAGATCCACGCGTTCGGCGTCGCTTCGGCGGGCAGCGGAATCTCGACGTAGGTGGTGCGGCCCTTCATCTCGACGACGCGGCTGGTGACGAGCAGATCGTGCTCGATGGTGAGCCACACGTGCCCGCCCGGCTGTGGCGTGACGATGAGTGCACGCAACGACTGACCGGCGGCGAGCGGTGCGCGATCCATCAGCAGCTGAAAGCCAGGACCCGGCGGCGGAATCGGCTTCGTGTCGGAGGTGAGCCAGAGATCGGTCGTGGCGAGCGGCGCGGCGCCGGGCTGCGCGTCGACGTCGAACACCTCACAGCGCACGGCTCCGAGCGCATCGGCGTCGAGCTGAGAGACGCCCCTGCCGTCGACGATCTTCGTGCGCGCCTCGGCGATCTTCGACAGCGCTCCGGTGGTGGGATCCGAGATGCGCGAGAGCCGCACCACCACGTCGGGCGACATCGCGCGGCCATTCGCGTCTTCCGAGCGCAGGCGCAGCGTCACCTTCTCGCCCGGCCGGTAGAGGAAGTGATCGCTGCGGACGTCGACGAAGTACTTCGAGTTCGACAACTTCGCCGAGCCCGAGCCCTGGATCTCGCGGCGCGAGCTGTCGGTGACGAACACCTGCGCCGAGACCTGCAGATCGCCCATCTGATCGCTCGTGGCAGGCACCTCGATCTCGGCGGTGCCGTCAGCGCCGGTCTTGAACACCAACGTGTGGGTCGCGATCGCGCCGTAGTAGCCGCGGTACCGACCCCGATACCCCCGCTCGTCGTCGTAGTCGTCGTAGCCGTTGTACGTCGGCTGGCCGTCCTGCTCCTCGTCGGGCCACTTGCCGAACTGGTGCTGCCAGTTCGAGACGGTGACGACCGCGCGGCCCTGCGCTCCCGTGAGCGGACCACCGGAGTAGTACTTCGCCGTCACCTTCAGCTTCACCTTCTCGCCAGGCTTCGGGCTGCCGACGGGGCTCACCGAGACGGTGGCTTCGGGCGGCTTGTATTCCTCGACGCGGAAGGTGAGCGACGGCTGCTGGTACGAGCGGTTCGACTCGTGGACCTGCACGTACCAGGCGCCGAGCGTCGCAGTCTTCGCAAGCGGCACCGAGAACGTCGCCGTGCCGAAGGCGTTGGTGGTGAGCGAGGGCTTGGCGACCTCCTTGCCGTTCGGGTCTCTCACGCTGACGGTGACGGTGCGGTTGGCGAGGGGCTCCGACGGGCCACCTTCACGCTGACGGAGGAAGAGCTTGAGACCCACCGTCTCACCCGGCTTGTAGAGCGGGCGATCCATCAGCACGTAGGCGAGCTCCTGCTTCGACCAGCTCGACCAGTACGCGTCACCCGCGCGCGCATGGGCGATCTGCGCGCCTGCCTTCACCCAGACATGGTGTGACGTGTTCGAGGTCTCAGTGGGGAACGTGGCGATACCCTGCGCGTTCGAGCGCACGATCTGGCTCTGCTCGAAGTACCCGCGAATCAGCATCACCTCGGCGTCAGGCTGCGCTTTGCCCGTCTCGACGTCGGTGACGAAGACCTGCACCTGCTTGCGGTCGCTCTTGGTGACGACCGCGAGCTGACTCTGCAGCGCGAAGTCTCTCGAGGTGAGTCCGTCTCCGCTGGCCTCGAGAATGAACAAGCCCGGCGAGGGCAGCTCGAGCTCGAAGCTGCGGTTGCCCGGGGCGTACGCCGTCTTGACCTCGAGGGTCTCGCTCCACGTCTTCTCGACCGCGCCGCCCTGATACGAGTCGGTGGAGTCGGGGTAGCCCTTGCCGAGGAATGGGTCGACGCGCCGCAGCTTCCACGTCAGCTGCTTCACGTTTCTCCAGCCCAGCGAGACCGGCAGCTTCAGGCCCGGCAACGTCACCTGGTACGCGCTCACCGAGAGGGTGGGGCGGCGAATGTTCTCGGCGGCGTTGCGCGCGTCACCGTGGCGGTTCGAGGTCGTCGACGAGAAGCGCTTGACGATGCTGTCGTAGATGCTCAGCGCGTCGGTGTACTTCTCGCGGCTCTCGCGCTGCTGCCCGAGCAGGAAGAGGGCGTCGTCGGCCCACGACGTGTTGCCGCCACCAACCTCGGTGAGTTCCTGCTCGGCCTTGCCGCGCGTCTGCTCGTTCCGAACCCAGACTTGCGCCCGGCCGAAGCGCGCGTGCGCTTTGTCGGTCTCGTTCGTCGCCACCTCGAGCACGTTGCCCGCGAGCAGCTCGGCCTGCTTGACGTCGTAGACGTAGTTGTCGAGCTGGGCGAGGCAGATGCCGACCAGCAGCTTCCTGGCCTCGTCTCCCACGCGGCCCTCGGCCTTCGTCGCCGTCTTCATCAGCGGCAAGGCCTGGTTCACGTTGCGGTAGCCCTGCACCGAGAGCGCCCACTGCGCATACGCCCGCGCGAAGTCCTGCTCTCCCGCGTCGGCCAGCTTCGTCAGCTCGCTGGAGCCATCACGCTTGCCGACCTTCCAGCACGAGAAGGCCCGCTTCACCGTCGCTTCACGGCTCAGCGCCGACGACGGGTTTGCCTTGAGGAACGCCTCGAAGCCTTCGCAGGCCTTCGAGAACGACTGCTCGGACAGGTACTTGTTGGCCGCATCGAACGACGCGTCTTGCGCGAGCGCAGCTGAGGCGATCAGCGTCAGCGACAGGGTGATGGAACGCATGGAGTTCTCCCGGGACGTCAGTGACGATGCGGACGCGTGTGGGAGCGTGCAGGTTCCCTCACGAGGACAAGCGCGCGGGGAGCGTAGCCGCGTGTCTCAATGGGCCCAGCAGGATTCGAACCTGCAACCAAGCCGTTATGAGCGGCCAGCTCTACCGTTGAGCTATAGGCCCGGTAGTCGGCGCCATGGTTACCCACGACGGCGCTCGGAAGAAAGCGCAGTCGTCACCGACGAAGCGTGCGCGCGTTCCCGACCGAAAGTACAAACACCTCGTGCCACGCCGCTCGAAGGCCACTCGCGAGACGTACCACCACGGCGATCTGCGCAACGCGCTCGTCACCGCGGCCGTCGAGCTGGTCGAGGGCAGCTCTCCCGAAGAGCTGACGCTGCGCGAGGTCTCACGGCGCGTGGGCGTGAACCACCGGGCGGCCTACCGGCACTTCGAAGACAAGACGGCGCTGCTCGCAGCAGTCGCAGAGGACGGCTACCAGTCGCTGCTGGCCCAGATGGAGAAGGCGCTGGCGGCTGCTCCGAGGAACAACGCACGGGAGCGCCTGATGGCCCTCGCCGTCGCCTACGTCTCGTTCGCGATCGATCAACCCGCGCGCTACCGCATCATGTTCGGCAGACGGTTGAACGAAGACGGCCGATTCCCCGCGCTGGAAGACTCCGTCGCCCGTGCGTACAGCCTGCTCGCGGCCGAGCTTCGGGCAGGGCAGGTCTCGAAGCAGTTCCTCGAGACGCCGGTGCGTGAGCTCGTCTTCGGGTTCTGGTCGCTCACCCACGGCTTCGCGAGCCTCGCCATCGTTCGACGGCTGCAGGTGAAGCGCTCCTTGCTCGACGGCTGGTCGCGCCAGGTCTTCTCGGCCTTCGTCGACGGCCTCGCACGTTGACCTACCTCGCTCGCGAGTGAGCATTGCGCTGGATGGTCGAGGTCGTTAGTGTCTCCAGTGGAGACATCTGGAACATGCCGACGCCCATTCGAATCAGCGCCACCGATGGATATGCCCTGGGCGCGCGGCGTTTTGGCGACCAGTCGGCCGGCCCGTACGTGGTGATCGCGGGCGCGACGGCGGTGAAGCAGGCGTACTACGCGCGGTTCGCGGCCTGGCTCTCGCTGCAGGGCTGCACCGTGCTCACCTTCGACTATCGCGGCATCGGTGAGTCACGGCCCCAGCGGCTGCGTGGGTTCGAGGCGCGGCTGCGTGACTGGGGCGAGCGCGATCTCGAAGGCGTGCTGCGCTTCGCGCTCGAAGACAAGGGCTCACGGCCGCTGCATGTCATCGGGCACTCGGTGGGCGGTCAGTTGTTGGGCCTCGCGGCGAGTAACGACTCCATCAATCGCATCGTCACGGTCAGCTCCCAGAGCGGCTACTGGGGCCACTGGAGCGGCCTCTCGAAGCTGCACAAAGCGGCGGTCTGGTACGGGCTGCTCCCCGCGCTGGGCAACACGTTCGGCTTCATTCCCGGCAAGTTCGGCATCGGCGAAGACCTGCCGAAGGGCGTCGCGCTCGAGTGGGCGAAGTGGTGCCGGCATCCCGACTACCTGCTTGGTCACGGCATCAGCAAAGAGGGCTTCGCCCGTGTGACGGCGCCGATGCGCTCCATCAGCATCTCGGACGACGACTACGCGCCGAAGGCCGCAGTCGACGCGCTGCACGCGCTGTACACAGGTACGCACGTCGAGCGTCACCACGTCTCGCCGCAGGAACTCGAGCGGCAGTCCATCGGTCACTTCGGGTTCTTCCGCTCGACGTTCCAGGACTCGTTGTGGCGAAACGTGTCGACGTTTCTGTTCGCGCGGCAGCTGATGAGTCCGCAGCACGTCGTGGCCTGAGGTCACGGTCTCCAGCGGTGCTTCGCGTCGACGCGTCTTCCGCTGAGCGCCACGCCTTCACGTCTCAGCTTCGGCGCCTGCTTCGCGAACATCTCCTTCGCCACGGTGCCGTCGCTCTTGATGACGCGCCACCAGGGAACGTCGTCGAGCTCGTGGAGCGCGCGCACGACGGCGCGTGAAGCTCCGGGTTTGCCAGCGAGCAGGGCGACGAGCGCGTAGCCCGCGGTCTGGCCTTTGGGGATCGCCTTCACTGCGCGCGCGACGGCGAGCTGCCACTCACTCCGTGACACGGGTGCGGTCCTTCTTGCCTTCGTCGCCGCCGATCTCGCTCACGGGTGAGAGGTCTCCGCGGCGCACGGCATCCATCGCTTCGGAGATCGCGCCGAGCTCGTCGTTGAGCCGCTGCACGCTCGACTTGAGGCCTTCGAGCTGCACGGTGCTGTGGCTCGACTTTGCGACGGAGACGCGGGTTCGCAGCTCCTGCAGGTGCACGAGCAGGGAGGTGTACTCGCCGTCGACGCGCTCACTCATCACCACGAGCTGCTTGAGCGCCGACTCCTGACCGGCCATCGAGCGCAGCGCCTCTTCCATGCGCGTCTTCGTCTCGGGATCGATCGCGGTGTCGTGACGCGTCTGGAGTTCGGTGCGGAGCTTCGTCGCGGCGTCGAGCCGGCCCTTCGCGTCCTCGGCGAACAACTGCTGTCGCCGTTGGTCCAGCGATTTCAGCGTCGCCCGCATGCTGGTGACGGTCTTCTGCGGGTCGCTCACGAAGGCGCGTACTGCCTCGGGCGCGGCAGCGAGATCGGCGAGGAGCTGGTCGCAGAGGGCATCGACTTCGTGTGGCGCGGAGGGCGTCTTCTGCGCCTCCACCGCGGGCTCGTCTTCGGCGGCTTCTTCGGCGAGCTCCTTCTTCAGCCGTGCGGCGCCTGCGAGCTGGCCTGCGCCGCTGAGCCCAAGGCCGAGCGCGACGAACACCATCCACCACATCTGCGGGTTCACGATGCCCATCACTGCACAGATGACAGCCGCGATGAGGAACACCACCCCACCGGCCACGCTGGGCTGTTTGTCACGCCGCTGCTCCCGACGGAGCCGTCGTTCTTCCTCTCTGCGGGCGCGTCGCGCTGCCTTCGCGTCGAGCTTCGAGGTCTTCTCGGCGAGCTTCGTCATCGCTTCGCCGAGTTTTCCTTCGAGGGTGTGGGTGAGTTCGTCGAGTACGCGGGAGCGTTCGGCGCGCGTACGCTTCTCCCAGGCCTCGATGTCGGTGACGAGCTGCTCGCCCAGCTTCTCGAGACGTTTCTGCAGGTCGTGGTCAGCCATGCCGATTCCGTGAAGAAACGATGTCGTCCTGATGCCGCGCCGGGGTCTTCCTCCGGTGTCTTCTTCCACGCAACAGGAGGAAGCACCATGTTCCGTCTCGCCCTCGCCGTTCTCGTCTTCTCGTCCGGGTGCGCAGCAGTGCGCGCCGAGATGCCCACCATGCAGGCCCTCGCGTTCGAGCCAGGTCCCGCCGCGCCCGCCGTGCTGACCGAGAACCACTTCTCGCGCGATCGCAGCGCGCTGGGAGAGTCCGAGCTCAAGTCGATTCTCGCTTCGCCGGTGTTCCTCGAAGAGCACGCGCGCATCGGCGTGTTGCCGGTCGCGGTTCGCTACGAGGTCGATGAGGCGGTGCCGGTGGAGGCGGCTCCGTCGACGCTGGTCGATTCGCTCGAGTCGTCGGGGCTGGTGGAACTCGCGACGGAGATCTCGAGTGAGTGGCCGGTCGATCGTGGCGTCGCGGGACTGCGTGAGCTCGCCGCGCGCTATCGGACTGAATACCTGCTGCTCTATCGCCACCGCTTCATCGACGCGACGCGACCGAACCCTGCTGCGGCCTCATACCTGACGATCATCGCCGCGCTCTTCGTTCCGGGAACGACGGTGGAGTCGGCTGGCGTGCTCGAGGCGACGTTGTTCGACGTGAAGACGGGGACGATTCTCTTCACAGTGAACGAGCGCGTGCGCGCCGATGTTGCCTCGACGCCGCTCGGAGTCGATCGCGCCGCCGATGATCAGCACCGCAAGCTGGTGAACGAGGGCGTGAAGCGTCTGTCCGATCAGGTGCTGCTGCGCATGCGTCGGCTCGTCGCCTCCCGTCCCGCACCGGAGTCAGTCACCGCCGCGGCGTCACGCTGAGAGGATGCTCTCACCAGGAGGCAGTCCTCGACGCCATCGTGAATGCTGGAGGAAGGTTCGCCTGGACCACTTGCGCAGCAATCCCGGCTTCACGCTGACCGCAGCACGGCCTCGAGCTCATCGGCGCGCGCCTCGGTCGTCGTATGGACCCTCGCCGACGTGTTCGCGTCGGGCCTGTCTTCGTACTCCTCGACCTCGATCAAAGCGTCAGGCAGCACCACCTCCATCCAGGAGCGGTAGCCCTCGGGAACGCTGCCTCCGTACTGCTGGCGACCCTCGATGACGCCGCAAGCAGGGTCGTCTGGCGAGGTGAAGCGCTTGAGCACCACCCAGCCGGCGCCGAGGCCTCCCTGCGGCATGGGCACCGTGCGTTTCACTGGCAGACGGCGCAGCTCAACCACTCGCGTCTCGAGGCTCATGGCCGAAAGGGAGCACGTCGCCGTCTTGTCTGCCAATCAGCTCCGAGGTTGTCGCGTCTCGTCCCGGACCAGCGCGGCCTCGAGTTCATCAGCGTGTGCCTCGTTCCTTGCGTAGACGTGCGCCCACGTCTCGTCGTCGGGTCGGTCTTCGTATTCCTCGACGTCGACGAGGGCATCGCGAAGCACCACGACACGCTCGACGCGATAGCCCTCGGGAACGCTGCCGCCGTATTCGTGACGTCGCTCCAGCATTCCGCAGCGCGCATCGTTGCCGCCGAACTGCTTCAGCACCCGAGCGCCCGCGGCGAGTCCGCTCTGGGGCAGGCGCACTGTTCGTTTCACCGGCAGCTTGCTCAGCTCGGCTTGTCGTTGCTCCAGGACGCCTTCGACGATCACCGCCTGCAGCTCATCGGCACGTGCCTCGGTCGTCGTCGTGATCTGGGCGAAGGTGTTTGCCTGAGGCGCGTCCTCGTACTCTTCGACCTCGACGAGGGAATCCGGCAGCAGCACGAACATCGCCTGGCAATAGCCTTCGGGAACACTGCCTCCGTACTGGTACCGCTCGTGAACTGCCTCGCCGCCGAAGCGCTTGAGCAGCCGCGAGCCCGCGTCGAAGCCGCTGTGAGGCAGCGCCACGGTGCGTTTCACGGGAAGCGATCTCAGCTCGGCCAATCGGGACTGGTGCGTCATCAAGGCCGAAAACTAGCCCCTGTCGCAGCTTGTCGCACACTACCGGTTGGTGACCGCCCGTCTGCTCCTCTGCGCCGTCGTGCCAGTGCTCGTGAGCGCGTGCGTGACCACGTCGACGGCCAGCTCGTTCTCTCCGCGTCCACACCGTGAAGTCGATCTCGTCACCGGCAACGGAGAGGTCCGTCACAAGGTCGAGAAGGGCCAGACGCTCTACCGAATCGCGAAGACGTACGGCCTCACGGTCGACGAGCTGATGACGGCCAACAAGCTCGACGATCCCCGCGAGCTGAAGATCGGCGAAGAGCTGCTCATTCCCGGAGCGCACAAGCCTGCGCCGAAGGTCGTCGAAGCCGATTCTCCCGAGCCGACGCCGCCGTCACGGCCCGTTGCAGCGACCACGCAGAAGCCGAAGCAACGCACCGCTGTGAAGGTCGGAAAATCGAACGGCCCGTTGAGCTGGCCGCTGCGTGGCGTGCTGTACGCGCGCTTCGGTCGAAAAGGAAAAGAGCCACACGACGGAATCGATCTCGCAGCGCCGGCGGGAACTCCGGTGAAGACGGCGGCTCCGGGCACGACGCTCTATGCAGGCGAGCAGAAGGGCTACGGCCTCATCGTCATCGTCGAGCATCAGGATGGTCTGGTGACGCTGTACGCCCACAACCGCGACGTGCGCGTGAAGACGGGCCAGAAGGTTCGTGACGGCCAGGTCGTCGCGACGGTTGGCGACTCGGGCAAGACGACGGGTCCACACCTGCACTTCGAAGTGCGTCGTGATGGAAAGCCGCTCGACCCGCTCGACTTCCTTGGGCCGGTGCCCGCAGCGGAGCCGAAGTCGGCGTCGCCGAATCTCTCAGCGCAGCGTTGACCACCGCGGGCTGTACTCGGGAGCTGGATCACTCGTCACCCGCGTCGCGTCGTTGCCGTTCGCGCGCATGATGAAGATGTCTGGGTTGCCCATTCGATCGGACACGAACGCGATGAACCGGCCATCTGGACTCGGTCGCGGGAGCTGATCGTTCCCAGGGCCGCTCGAGGTCCACAGCGTCTTGTGCGTGCCGACATCCACTCGCGCGATTCGCGAGACCCCCTTCACGCGAACCGTCACCAGCACCGACTTCGAGTCCGCCATCCACACCGGGTCGCGCTCCGAATCGTCTTGCACGCGCGCTCCAGCCATCAGCCGCGACACGTTTCTCCCGTCGAGGCGTTGCACGAAGATTCGGTCGCTGCCTTCCCGATTCGAGACGAACGCAAAGCGCTGCCCATCGGGAGCCGGCACTGCTCCGAAGTCCTCGAGGTGAAACGCGGTGAGCTGCGTCGGCGCTCCGCCATCGAGCGTCTGCAGATACAGCTCGGGATCGCCGGTGGCGGAGTTCGTGAAGATGAGCCGCCCATCGAGCGTGAGCGCCGGTTGAAACGAACCCGTCTGGCCGAGCTGCGCGAGCGTCTTCGGCTCAGCGGAACCATCGAACGGCGTCACCGCGATCGACGCAGCGTCTTGCAGCGACGCCTCGAACGCGACGATTCGTTCATCAGCCGACACGACCGCGCCGTGCGCCTTCTCCATTGGCGGAGCGACGACGCGAACCCCAGCATCATCGAGGTTCACCGCGACGAGCTGCTCGGTCTCTCCATCGACACGGGACACGAGCGCTTCTCGATGCCTCACCGCGAGGTCCTGCAGGTGGTGCGCAGCGTCGGCGGTCAACGCCCGCTCGAACTCGCCGTCCCACCGATGCACTTGCGGAGCACCACTTCGCTCCGAGGCGAACACCACGACGAGGCCCGCTGCACGAACGTCTGCGAGCAGTCCCGACGCAAGCCGCGCCTCGGAGAAGAGGGGCAGCGCTCCTGCATCTTCGACAACCGCAGTCGGAGCCGGCGCACGCACCGGCTCCACCACGACCACGGCTGCGTCCTGGGCCTCCCCCTTCGGCGGCTCCTTGCACGCGGCGAGGAGCACCAGCAGGCCCAGCGACGTCAGCCTCACTTCACGCGCAGCGCGTCGGCGACGACGACCTTGCCGCTGGCCGACCACCGCGACAGCACGATCTTGTTCCAGCCCGCCGTGAAGTTGAACCGGCCGACCGTGTTCCACTTGCCGCCGTTCGCCGCCTGGTTCACCGAGCCCTCGCCGACCTTCTGGCCCTGGGCGTTGAGCGCGACGAACGTCGCATCGGGAGAACGATCGCTGGCCGCGGTCCACCATGCCTCGATGGTACGCGCACCGGCCTGGTCGAGCTTGAAGAAGAACGCTGCTCCGTCGCTCACCGGCGCCGTCGACGCGTACCAGTAGCCACTTCCGTAGTAGCCCGCGACGTTGGTCGAGCTCTTCCAGTTCGCCGAGACCTGCAGGTACCCGCGCGCCTGGTTGTTGTTCGCGTTGTTGCTGTCGATGGTGATGACCGACGACGGCGTAGGAGTCGGCGTGGGCGTGGGCGTAGGGGTCGGGGTCGGCGTGGGAGTGGAGCCGCAGAACGAGTTCACCTTCGCGAGGTACGACGTCCACGGCCAGTTGCGACCCGGGTCCGTGCGGTTCCACGGCTGCAGCTGCCCGTGCCCGACGATGTGAAAGCGGTCGCGCGGAATGCCGTGATCCTGCGTGATGTCGCAGACGAGCCGCGCCGACGCGTCGAGCTGCCCCGTGGGAAACGACGACTGTGACGCGAAGCCAGCGTGCTCGATGCCGATGGTGAAGTTGTTCGACTGCACGCCGTTGAGGCTGCAGCTCTTCCCGGAGTTGCGGCTGCAGTCGTAGTCAGCCGCGATGTGCCAGGCCTTCGACGACTCACGCACCAGCTGCGAGACCTCGCGTCCGTCACCGCTCACCACGTAGTGCGCCGAGGCGCCGGCACGGGAGTTCGCCAGCCAGCCGTAGCAGCCCGAGTACGCGCCTTCGCAGGTGTGAATGACGACCATCTGCACACGACCCGAGCGGGTGCTGAAGTTCGGCGAGGGGCGCCACACGCCGCGCTCGTAGTCGGGCGAACGCGAGAGGCCCTGCGAGACGGTGGCGATCTCTCCGACCGCGCCTTCGAGCTCGAGCGCCTGTCCACTCGCCGCGACGTCGTCGCTGAACGCGCCGATGCCCTCGGTGATGGCGCCGAAGACTTCACCCTTCACGAACGCCTGACGCGCCTGGAAGTCTTCGATGCGCGAGTAGCCCGCGACCACCGGCACCCACGCGAGCAGCTTCGCGCGATCGATGTTCTGCGCCGTCGCTTCCGCATCGAGCCACGCGGCCGCTGCGCGAACGTTCGCCGTCACGTCGCTCTTCGCGAGCTCGGGCGTGGTCTTCGCCAGCTCGACGCCTTTCGTGAGCACGTCTCCGCCCAGGCCCATGAGGCCGAAGGAGTCGGGCGCGCCTTCGAAGTCGGCCTCGGCGTTCACCATCTCGTAGCGCGTCGTCGCCCAGCCGATCGCCTTGAGGAGCGCAGCAGGAACGTGGAACTCGTCACCCGCTGCCTGGAAGATCGGGTCGAGCGTGGGAGAGGAGCGGAGATTCGCTTCTTCGCTCCAGCCGAGCTCGCGGTCAGGCTGATCCTGATCGATCGCCGGCACCTGCAGCGACGCGTCGCCCGTTCCACAACCGGCCGCGAGCAGCGCCGTCATTCCCATCGACATCCAGACTGTCCGATTCATGGTCATCCTCGAATTCAGCAAGGTGAAACGCGAAGGTTTCACTGTGTTCTCAAGGACATAGGGCAGGAAACGGGCCAGCCAGCCGAAGCGGGGCTTCCGAGGGAGCGGCCTCGAACGCGACAGTGCCCGAAAGGCCGATCGTCTGATCGCGCGACACCACGTGTGAAGCCGAATGATCAGCGGACATGTGCGCTCGATGTCAGGTCAGATGACAGTGATTCACTCGAAGTGAGAAACCGTCACCCGAGCGCGACAGGCCCGATTGTTGGAAGGGCCAATGACACTTCGTGTTGACGCGAGCCGAACTGCCTGCCTAGGAGGGCGCGCCGCCTCGCGATGACCGCGAGGTCTCCCAACAACAGCGTGGGGTTCGGAGCTCTCTGAACCCGTGACGTAGCAAGAAGGAGCCACATCGTGGCCAAGCGAGTCCCGACGTACCAGCCCTCGAAGGTGAAGCGAAACCGCGCGCACGGCTTCCGCAAGCGCAACGCGACGAAGGCTGGCCGTGAAGTGCTCAAGCGCCGTCGCGCGAAGGGCCGTAAGCGCCTCGTCGTGCGCGCGTACGAGAAGTAACTCGCCATCGTGGCGACCGGGCGATCCAACGCGTTCCCGAAGTCGCTGCGCCTGCGATCGCGGCGTGAGTTCCTGATCGTGCAGGACACCGGAATGAAGGTGTCGGCCGATTGTGTGCTCGCGCTGTTCAAACCGAACGGGAAGCCAGGCGAGGCCTCCCGGATCGGGCTGACGGTCTCGAGCAAAGTCGGGAACGCGGTGGTGCGAAACCGTGTTCGTCGCAGGCTGCGCGAGCTGTACCGCACGCGCCGTGACGAACTGCCGAAGGGACTCGACATGGTGCTCATCGCTCGCAACAGCGCCGCGACGGCCGAGTGGCCTGTCTTCGTGCGCGCGTTCGAGCGGGTGATCGCCGAGCTCAAGCGGAGATTCCCTTCGTGAGCGCAAGCCTCACCGTCGGTCATCAGCGCCGGCCCGTGGGCTTCTTCGCGCGTCTGCTGCTCGCGCCCATTCGTCTCTACAAAGCGGTGCTGTCTCCGTTGCTGCCGCCGATGTGCCGCTTTCACCCGTCGTGCAGCGTCTATGCGATGGGCGCCATCACGGTGCATGGGCCCTTCAAGGGCCTGTGGCTCGCCATTCACCGCCTCGGCCGTTGTCACCCTTTCAACCCGGGCGGGCTCGATCCCGTCCCTCCGCGTGACGGCGTCGACGCCGCCACCATCGTCTCCCGCATCGACCCGCAGCTCGGCCGGCGACTCGCCACCGACCTGCCCGATGCGCCGCACCACACGAGTCCCGGCGCCGACTGAGCCGGGCAAGAAAACACCATGGACACGCAGAAACGCCTCTACCTCGCTGTCGCGCTGATGCTCGGCCTCACCATGGTGTTCCAGCTCTTCATCTGGGGCCCCGAGGCCGAGAAGGAGCGCGCCCGCCTCGCTGCCCTCGACGGTGGCGTCGCGCTGCTCGAGGACGGTGGGTTCGCCGAGGTGCCTGACGCAGCCGTGGCGATCGCCGTCGCGCCGGTCATCGCTCCCGTGGCGCTCGATGATGGAGGCCTGCCCACGATGGCGGCCGCGCCTGCGCCCGTCGAGATTCCCGTTCGCACCCTCGAGGTGCAGCGCCCGTCGATGAAGATGGTCTTCACCTCGGTCGGCGCCGGTCTCACCGACGCCGTGCTCACGGGCACGCGTGAACGCGAGACGCAGCGGCTGACGGTGGCGCAGGGCTACCAGCGGCTCATCGGCAAGACGTTCGACGCCGGCGCGCAGATGGATCTCGCGAACCCCGTTCCCGGTCAGGCGCCGCAGCTCGGCGTGACGGTGCTGGGCGCGTCGCCGCTGTCGCCGACGCTTCGCTACGTGGTGGCTGAGGAGGCTCCGGGCAAGCTCGTCTTCACCGGCACCGACGGCCCGTGGAACATCACCAAGACGCTGACCTGGGACCCGAGCGCGAAGGGCCTGTCGCCCGACCTGAAGCTCGCCGAGCGCAACCCGCTTGGCTACGAGGTGCACGTCGCGGTCATGCTGACGAACACGAGCGCGCAGACGCTGACTGGTGAGCTCGCGATTCACGCGGCGCGCGCAGTGGATCCCTCGGAAGAAGAAGCGCCGAGCCTCTTCGGCAGCATCGGCAACCAGGCGGCGGTGCTGTGCAAGTCGGGTGACTCCGTCACGCGGCACATGCCCGGCGAGAAGGAGGGCACGGTGCTCGGCTGTGGCGGCGCTCCGAAGAGCGACTTCGAAGAGAAGGGCCAGATCGCCTACGTCGGCATCGATCAGCAGTACTTCCTCACGGCGCTGTGGCCGAAGGGGGGCGCGACCGAGGGCCGGTGTCTGCTGCACACCACGAACACCGAGCGCCGCATTCAGCTCGCGCTGCCCATCACGGTCGCAGCGAACGGCTCGGTCACGAAGGAGTTCGGCGCGTACCTGGGCCCGAAGGATCTCGAGATGCTGCAGACGGTCGGCGCCCCAACGGGAACGTCGCCAGCTGGAGCTCCCACGGCCTCGGCGGTCGGCCTCGATGGCACCGTCGACTTCGGCATGTGGGCCGTCATCTGCAAGGCGCTGCTCTTCTTCCTGCGCTTCTTCCACAACCTGCTCGGCAACTGGGGCGCGGCGATCATTCTGCTGACGGTGATGGTGAAGGTCGCGCTGCTGCCGCTCACACATCGCGCGATGGTCTCGGCGGAGTCGATGAAGAAGCTCCAGCCCGAGATGGAGAAGATCAAGGCGAAGTACCCTGACGATCGCGAGAAGCAGCAGCTCGAGCAGATGCGCCTGTACCAGGAGGCGAAGGTGAACCCGCTCGGTGGCTGTCTGCCGCTGCTCGTTCAGCTGCCGATCTGGGCCGCGCTCTTCACCACGCTGCGCACGAGCTACGAGCTGTACGGCGAGCCGTTCTTCGGCGTGTGGGGCGATCTCACGTACAAAGACCCGACGTACCTGCTGCCGCTCGCGCTCGGCATCACGATGATCGTCACGCAGCGCCTGCAGCCGCAGATGATGACCGACCCGAGCCAGGCGTTCCTCATCACCTGGGTGATGCCGATCTTCTTCACGGTCATCATGCTGAACTACCCGGCCGGCCTCGCGCTCTACATCTTCACGAACAACCTGCTGTCGATCGCCCAGCAGTTCGCGCTGAGGAAGTACCTCGAGCGAACAGGTCAGGCGGCTCCGAAGGTGGCGAAGAAATGAGCGAACCCGCGATGACGGCAGTGGCGGCGGCGGTGCCGGTGATCTCCGGCCCTGCGAGCCCCGAGCGCAAGGCGGAGGTCGAGACGCTGGTGCAGGGAATCCTGAAGCACATGGATTACCCGGCGCGCCTCGAGCTCAAAGACATGCCTGATGGCGGCATCGGCATCGCGCTGCACTTCGAGGGTGAACTGCCCGGCATCACGGTGGGCAAGCAGCGCTCGTGGCTGGTCGACTGCATTCAGTTTCTCGTGAACAAGGCCATCAACCGGCCGAACGTCGAGAAGCGGTGGGTGTCGCTGGGCGTGAACGCGTTCCCCGAGCCGCGGCCCGAGCGGAACGAGAAGCAGGCTCCGGTGGCGAAGCCGTCGGCGCCGCAGCAGCAGGTGGCAGCAACGCCCGCGAATGGCGCGAAGAAGGCGCCACCGAAGAACGAGCCGCCGCAGAAGAACACCGCCAAGCCGGTGCGGGAGCCTCCTCCGCCGCGCAACCGAGAGCCTGACGAGCGCGCGATCGAGGTGAAGGAAGACCCGGCGATGGCGAAGCTGTTCACCGCGCTGGCCGAGAAGTCGGTGAAGAGCGGCCGCATCTACGCGGTGATGTCGTTGTCGACGGATGACCGGGCGCGCGCGCTGAAGGCGGCCGGAGCGGTGAAGGGTGTCTCTGCGAAGACGGAAGGCGAAGGCCACTGGCGGCGCGTGACGTTCACGCCCGAGAAGCTGACGCCGATGCCGTCGAAGAAGCAGGTGATGCCGGACTACGACGACGAAGAGGAGTGAGACGAAGCCCCAAGCGAGCCTGAGGAGCGGCGGCACCGTGATAACTGTCGCTCACTTCAGCCGCGGCGAGTGTGGCTCGCGACGGCGAAGTCGAACTGACGACCCATGAAGCGTCGAGCGCTCATCGGAGGGCTGGCGGTCGCGGGCGCGGTGTTGTGGGCGCTGACGAGCTGGTCTGCGATTGGGAATGGGCTGACGCGGGTGGCTCAGGTGGTCGGCGTCGGCGCGCTCTTCGGAGCGGTGCTGCTGTCGATTCCAATTCGTGCACGAGTCGTGATCGTCGCCGTGTTCGGTGTGTTGGCATTGATGCCCGTGCGCGAGGTCGATGAAGCACGGGTGCGAAGTCGCTCCATCGATGAGGCGCGCGCGTTGTTGGGCACGACGTACGTCTGGGGCGGAGAGAACGGCAATGGCATCGATTGTTCCGGACTGGTGCGCACGTCGTTTCGCCGGGCGTTGGTGCGCGAGGCGGTGACGGGAGCGAACCCCGGGCTGCTCCGGCGCGCGGTGGAGTTGTGGTTCTTCGATGCGTCGGCGCTCGCGCTGAAAGACGGGTATCGATCGTTCGCGGTGCAGGTCGGGCCTGTGCAGTCATTGAACGCGGCCGATGTGTCGGCGCTTCGGCCTGGCGACTTCATGGTGACCGCGAATGGGCTGCACACGATGGCGTACGCGGGGCAGGGCGAGTGGATCGAAGCCGACCCGGGCGAGGAGCGCGTCATCAGCGTCACCCCTCCGACGAAGAACCCGTGGTTCGCCGAGCCGGCGGTGTTGATGCGGTGGAGTCTGTTCGCATCCTCCCGATGACCGACGGACAGGTGGCCGACGGTTCGATGTCCGACGGAGCTTCGGCCGATGTTCGGCGTGCGCGGTGCTGGCGATAACTCCGCATGTGGCGCCGCGATTTTCGCGACGCAGAACCGGAGCATCACCATGAAGACGCCCAGCAAGAAGCAGCTGCACTCGAAGCGCCGCGGTCAGGGCATGACGGAGTACATCATCATCGTCGCGCTGATCGCGATCGCTGCCATCGGGGTGATCACGTTGTTCGGTGACAACATTCGCAAGCTGTTCGGCGCTGCGGCAGAGGGGCTCGCGGGCGAGGAGTCGGTGACTCCAGCGACGAAGACCTTCAAGGCCGCGGGGGTGGACACGAAGAAGACGCTGTCGACGTTCGGTGAGAAGAACAACGCGAACTACTGATCGAGGAGCTTCGCGAGCAGGACCTGTTCGGGCGTTCGGGGATGCGACTCCGGCTCGTGGAGCCCTCCATCCAATTCGTAGCAGCGCGCGATGATCGGCTCGGCGTCGGTGGTGAACCAGTAGCGGTCCTGCGGCCACTCCTGCAGGAACCAATCGACCTCGCCGAGTTCGTCCGGTGGCTCGGGCGGACCGGCGTCGGCTCCGAAGTAGAGCGAGTGCTCGGAGTCGTCTGCGTCAGGGTGAAACCAGAGCGCGGTGAGCGGTACCTCGTCGCTCGTCGCCCACTCGATCGCAGCGCCACCTTTCACGCGAACGCGGAAGCCGCCTTCGGTAGGACTGTCGATCGATTCCACCTTCGCGAGGAAAGCGTCGAGCTCGGGACCAGCTGGAAGCGCGTCACCAACGAAAGCTCTCAGTGTCGCAGGCGCATCGGGCGCATTGGCCAACGCTCGATGCCGTGCAAGTCGTCGAGTCGCGGCGTCGGCTGCACGTTCTTTGGCCTCGCGTTTGGCGCGCGTCTCGGCCGATTCCGTCCACCCGGCTGCGAGCAATTCCTGCGTGAGTCGCTCGAGTTCAGCCTGGGCGGCGGCGTCGTCAAAGCAGCCCTGCTCCGTCTCAGACCCGTCCGCCTGTTTCACGAACACCACCCGCCCCAGTCGCTGAAGTTCGGTGACGGAGCCGGCGCGCTCGAGTCGCAGTTTCACGGTCGTGACCGCGCGCAGCGGTCGACCCAGTCGCGAGCGCGGGCGGCGAAGGGACCTGAGATCGAGTTGGCTGTTTCGGCGAGTTGGGTGACGTGCTGGCAGGCTCCGGCGCCGTAGGCGGACTCGAGCATCAGCCGGATCGTCTCGCGTCGAATCGACTCGGGCATCGTCACGTCGGCGAGTGTCACTTCGAGCACCTTGAGCGCCTCGGCGAACGCCTCACGCTGATGCAAACGTCGGCCGAGCAGATACGCCACCCAGGCGTCTTGCGGCTGCTCGGCTCGCGCCAGTTCCAACCAATGCACCTGCACCGCATCGGAGTCGGTCGAGAAATAGCGGACCATCGCCGTCTTCACTGGGCCGGTCGCCTGTAACGATCTGAGCCGAACTCGCGCCGTGCGATCCATGGAGGGAGAGATTCGCTTCTCGATCAACTGCTCCAGCAACGTCTGCGCGGTCGAATCGTCGCCACGCAAGATCGCCAGGTCGACCAGCGCCAACGCCGCATCGGCCCACGACGACGGAGCTTCCTTCACGCGCTCGGCCAACTTCTCCAGCAGCGCCCGCGCCTCGTCGTCCTTCCCCATTCGTCTCAGCGTCGCCGCGTGCGTCAACGTGTGCCCCGGCTCTTCCGGCTGCAACGCCTCACACCGCGACAACACCTCGAGCGCCGCCGGCCCATCCTCCGCCGACAACCGCCCCACCTCGGACGACAACTTCGCCACCTCACGCGCGCACGGGCGATCGAACAGACTCCCGCGCCGAAACCGCGCGAATGCCTGATTCACCGCCTCGGGCTCCAGCTTCACGCCATCGAGAAACGTCTCCCACTCGCCGACCAGCACCGGCAATTCCACCCCGTACACCCGCGCGAAATCGCCATCACGGTACAGGTCCCTCAACTTCTCCGCGCCGCGCGACTCCTGCAGCCAGCGCAGAAACGCTCCCGCCGTCGTGTACGCGCGCGAGGCCGGTGCCGAATAGAACCCCTGCGGCTCCAGCAACGTGCGCACGTCGGGCAACATCGACTGCTTCTTCATCGCCGCCGCCCATTCCTGCAGCGAGAGATCGTCGATCGGGTTGTCCGCCGCGACCGCCATGCCCTCGATGACGCCGACATGCGGGCTCAACCCCAGAATCCTCGCGGTCACGCCAAACGGCCGCGACCCGAGCGGAGCCAACAGCGCATGCGCGAGCTCGTGCTTCACCACCGGGTGCGGAAACCCGGAGTCGTTCACATGAATCTCCCGCCGCCACGGCTTCGCGAACTGCGTGTGCGCCGCGCCGACGAGCTGCTGCTTCTGCTCCGCGCTTGGGTACCACCACACCGTCACCTTCCCGGGAGGCGCGCCGCCGACGAACTCCGAGATCTGCCCAAACCGGAACTCGAGATCGCCCATCACCCGCGCGACCTCCTTCGGCGTCAGGCCACGCGGGTGCATCAGCACGATGTGTTCGCTCTCGGTTTTCCCTCCGAGGATCGCAGCCAGTGCGTGATCGCTCATGCGGAAGCCCAGCGTCGGCCCCAGCATCTCGAGCATGACGAAGCAGAGCAGGGCGATCGCACGACCACGCGACGTCAACAGAGACCGATCGCCCGCAGTCCGCGCCGCGCCGAACACTGCGAACGCCACGAGCAACAGCGACCCGAGCCGAAACCACAACAACGCCGCCGGCAGGTGCAGCTCCTCGTCGTACAGCGGGCCCGGCAGAAAACCCGCGAGGTGATTCCACGCCGACACCTGCGGCCCGAACACGATGGGCCACGAGGTGTGAATCGCGCTCGCCAGCACCACGCCGAACCACGACAACACGAACTGCCACCACCCGCGGAACCGAAGGCCAATCCACACGCCCAGCGCGGCCACCACCAACACATCTGGCACCACCGTCATCGGGAAGAACGCGATCGCGTCGAACGGACTGCACGGCGTCATCAGCGTGAGCGCGATGCCAACCAGCACCGTCAGCAGCGATGGCACCAGCAGCATCACGACTGCGCCCAGCGTCGCGAACACCGCCTGCCGAAGCGGAGCCGTCACCGCGCGCATCGACTCCTGCCGACCGAACGCAACACCAAACGCACCACCGATGATCGCGGTGATCAGCCCGAGCGCCGTCGACAGCTCGTACCCGGGAATGCGCGCCACGGGGATCGCCAGCACCCCGAGCTGAAGCGCCACGTAGCCAAGCCACCCGGCCCGCCACAGCCGGTTCGCCATCACCGCCCGAATTCGAAGCACGAGCTCGTTCATCGCGCCTGGAGCGGAGGCATCTCGGCCATGCTGTTCGCGATCAACTCCGCGAGGTTGAAGATCTTCGAGTCCTCGCTATCGCTGTTGATCATGCCGTCCTTCAAGCGCACCTCACTGGGGGCCTCGAGGGCGGCCGCCACGCGCTGCTCTCCCTGCCAGCTCACCGGCACCTTCGAGTCCACGGTCAGCACCACCGACTGGCCGGTCGTCAGCAGGCCCGCGGTCTTTCCGCCTTTCGTCTCGTAGGCCGCGGAGTCGGTCATCACCTCGACCGTGATGGTCCCGACGAGATCTCCAGGAATCGTGGCGGGCAACGTGCGCAGCGGCTTCTCGGAGTCGTCGAACGGCTTCATCAGGTCACCCGAGAACGCGAAGCCATCGCTCGCGAACTGCAGGCCGGCCATCACGCCACGTCGCGTCTCGTCTTCGAGGTACTGGTACTTCCACACCACCTCGAACCGCGGCGTCGCTTTCTTCCCCTTCCAGGCCGTCAGAACCGGAGCCCGCTTCGTCCACCACGCGGTCAGCTTCGGCTCGTCGACCGCCGTGACGAAGCGCCCCATCAGCTCGGGCGCCACCGTGCCGGTGATGACGCACCCCTCGAGCTTCGCGCGGTTCTTGTAGAAGTACGCCTGTCGCCGAACGTCGTCCGCGCTGTACTCACGCCACTTGCGCACGAAGAGCACGTGCTCGACCGATTCATCTGTGATCGCACACTTCGGAATCTCGTACCGAAGGTCGAAGGCATAGTCGGTCGCGCGTCGCTCGCAGGTCTTGCAGGCAGGCAGGAGCGCGATCATCAGGAGGAGCCGGGTTCGCACGGGCGGCATCCAACCCCTCGCGGCCCTCGCGGGAAAGAGGACTTCTGGCTGCACCCGGTCCTATAGTCGCCGCCATGGCGGAGAAACCAGGCATCGAGGGGCGGCAGGCGATGCGCGCGCCGATCGAGCTGAAGGTCGACTACAAGAAGCTGAACTCGTTCTTTGCGGACTACACGAAGAACATCAGCAAGGGCGGCACCTTCATCAAGACGAAGAAGCCGCTGCCCATCGGCACGCGCTTCCTCTTCAAGCTCACCGTTCCCCAGCGCAACGATCCGTTCGAGCTGCTGGGCGAAGTCGTGTGGAGCACCATCGACGGCGAAGAGCCCGGCATGGGCATCAAGTTCGTGTACTCGGCCGACAACCAGCGCTCGGAGTTCGAGGGCGTCGTCGAGACGTTGATGTCGACGAGCCTGGGCTCCGACCTCGCGAGCAAGCTGCTCAACAAATCCGTCAAGTGAAGCCGACCCTCACCGCGCTTCTCATCGCAGCGACGTTGCTGCTCGCGTGTCCCGGAGAGGGCAAGCCGCCTTCTCCTGCGCCGCCTCCGACGAAGGTCGAGACGCCGCCCGCGCCGCCTCCGCCGCCTGCGGTCACCGACGTCACCGCCGAGAACTACCCGATGCCTCGCCTGCCAAAGGCGAAGGTGACGGTCGCGGGAACGAAGAAGCTCGTCGTCGATGCCGAGGTCGCGCTCACCCGTGATGCACGCACGCGCGGCCTCATGTGGCGCTACGCGCTGCCCGACGGCACCGGCATGTTGTTCATCTTCACGCGCGAGCAGCCGCTCTCGTTCTGGATGCGCAACACCCTCATCCCGCTCGACATCATCTTCATCGACGGCAAGGGAACGATCGTCAGCATTCAGGAGAACGCCGAGCCCCGCACGCTCTCGTCACGGCCCGCCACTGGACCGGCGACGTACGTGCTCGAGGTGCCCGGCGGCTGGAGCGCGAAGAATGGTGTGAAGGCCGGTGCTGCCGTGACGTTCGAGGGCATCACGAACCTCGTCGCTGAAGACTGAAGACGGAGATCGGTCATGCGCCTGGTGATGGCGATGTTGCTGCTGGCGACCGCCTGCAACCCGATCACGCCGCTCAGGGCCGATGGTGGTGATGGCGGCTCCGACGATGGCGGCACCACGTTCGACGCCGGCGTGGAGTCCGATGCTGGCTTCTCGGGGACGGTCTTCGTCGAGCCCATTCTCGAGGCGCGCGTTCGTCTGGGCGCTCGCTCGACCGCCGCCTTCCGACCGTGGCGTGGAGGCATCGCTGTCGTCTCGGGCTCGCTGTACTGGGTCGAGAGCAGCACTGCTTCGTCAGGTCTCTACCGCATGCCGCTGAGCGGCTGTGGTGGAGCCGGAAACTGTCCCGAACGTCTCGCGGTGCTGACCCGGCCCAGCGTGTTCGCGGCGACCACTGACGCGGTGCTGGTGGCTGATGTGACGCTGCTGAAGCGCTACCCCGTCAGCGGGCCTGCAGAGCAAGTTACGTCGGGAACCTCGGAGTTGGTGCTGCTCGCGACCGACGGCACCGCCGCGTACTGGGCGACCGAGCGTGCGCCGATCTTCAGGACTCCGTTCGGTGGAGCGACCTCGACCCTGATCAACTCGAACGGTACGCCCTTCGCGATGACGATCGCCGGCGATCGCGTGCAGTGGGTGGGCGTCGACATCTCAGGCCTGCAGGCGGTGATGCAGTCGATTCGCACCACGGGCACGGGCGCCAGGGAAGAGCGTCGCTCGGGCAACGGCTTTCAGACGATGAAGGGAGACGCGCGGTACCTCTACTTCGCGCGCGACTCGATGCCGGCGACGGTGCTGCGGCAGACCGTGAGCAACGGGCTCATCGAGACGATCGCCCTCGATGCGCAAGGAGTCTCCGACTTCGCGATCGACGACAACTACGCGTGGTGGGTCGAGCCTGGCTCGTCGGGCCTCGCGAACGGCCGGCTGCGACGCGTGGCGCATGAGTCGGTGAAGGCCGAGACGGTGGCCGAGGCGATTCCCTGGCCGGTGGCTGTCGCGGTCTCGGGTGGCGTGGCGTACGTGCTCGCGGCGGGAACCCAGGCCGAGGCGTTCGCCGACGGGAAGATCCTTCGCGTCTCGTACCGCTGAGTCAGGGCGCTCCACCATCGGCGACTCGGGCCAGGCAGTCGGTCAGCGCCTGCGTCTGGTTGAAGCCACACGCGCCGTTTGCCTGACGTGCGCAGCCCGCTGCCCCGAAGCACGCATAGCGGGGGGAGTATTCGCAGGTGCTCGCGAGATCGGTGCGGTCAGTGCAGAGCGGCGCCTCGACGAGGCGAACGCGCACCTCGACCACCTGGAGCGAGACCTCACGAGAATGGAGCGCGAGCTGGACCTGCTCGAGCGTGACGTCTCCACTCTGCACGTCGGCGGCGAGGCCAGCGTCTTCGCGTCGCAGAGCTGGCCTGAGGAACAGCCCGAGTCCCGACACACCGCAGCTGCTCCACAGGCGGTGAAGCTCAATGCCAACAAGACGAGAAGAGTTCGCATGGTGTCGAGCACCTGCAACCCCAGGACCTCAGGGCGCGCCTCGGACGACAGGCGGTTGCAGACCAAGTCCCTCAGGAATTCGTTGCCTCACACCCTGTCAGTTGACCTTGAGCTTGTCGGGCACGGGAACCACGTCGGTTGCGCTGAGATCCGTGACTGGAACGACAGCCTGCTGGGGCGCCTCGGGCTCGACGGGAGCGGCGACCTGCTCCTTCGCAGAGCTCACCTGAGCAGCGGTCGCGGCATCGGCCTTGTGCGTCTCGATGGCGGCGATCTCGGCGTTCGTCGCGACCGCGTGAGCGAGCTTCGCTTCATCAGCCTGGGCCGTCGCGAGCGCGTTCAGCTTGCGGGCCACGGCCGACATCTCAGCGGCGCGCACGGTCGCGTGAGAGCTGCGCATGCCGATCAGTGCCACCCGCGCACGCTCGAGCAACGCCACCTGTGACTTCAGCTTCGCCAGCACGCGCTCGCGCTTCAGCTTCATCTCGCCCAGGCACTCGAGCTCTTCCTTCAGCGAGGCCGCCGCGATCTCGAGCTGCTTCTTGGCAACAGCATCGCGCGCCTTCCTCGCCGACTCGGTGAGCTCGCCGATCTCCTTCTCGAGATCGCGATGCGCGTCGTCATGCAGCTGCGACTCCACACCCGCCCACTCGGCCGCGAGATCGATCGCGTCCTTCGTCAGCTTGCCCACGGTGCGCGCCAGCTCTTCCCGCGCGGCCTCACGAGGGAGCGACGCGAGCTGCTTGCCGCACTGCCGGTACACGCCCATCGCCTTGTTCAGCTGGTCCGCGAACTCGCCATCGAGCAGCGGCAGCACCTCGTCACCACGCGCCTCGACGGGATCAGCCTTGAGCGCGATGTGTGAGGCGAGCGAACCCAGCCCCGCGAACAGCGCGATGATGGTGCCGCTCACGGCTGCGTTCATCAGCATCGGCGTCGCCGCGTCGTGCATTCGCGACGAGAGAATCTCAGCCACCTTGAGGCCCGCGACCGACAGACCCGCGGTCGCACCAGCCGTCGCGATGTAGTGCCCGATGCCGGGCCGTGACGCGCCAACGGAGCCCTCTTCGCCGTACTCCGACAACCGCGACTTCACGACGATGGCTCCAGCGACGGCGCCAGCCAAAGCCACCGTCCAACCCTGCGTCAGACCGAACAGCCACGGCAGCGCCGGCAACAGCACCGACGCGCCCATGAGCATCAGGCGATCGAGCTTGTCTCCACGAACGCACGCCAGGCCCATCGCCGCGATGGCGAGGAACGAGAGCGGCACCGGGACCTGAAGCCGGGTCGTGATCCACGCCACCGCTCCAGCGCCCGCGCCCGCCAGCAGCGACCGCGTCACGTTCCGCTCGAAGACCTCTCGCTGCTGCAGCTGCACCACCGCGGTCGATGACATGGCGTTCGTGGTTTCCGTGGAGAAGTGGAGGAATCAGTACGTCGAGCCGAAGAGACCGAAGTCGAGGCGCGCCTTCTTGCGAGCCTGCTTCGAGTACGCGTTGATCGAGCCTTCGTCGTTCGCGGCCTCGAGCCCGTCGATGAGCTGCTCCTGCTCGGCGAGATCCTGCGCGACCGACGGAGCACCCTGCACCCCGCCCGACCCATTGATGATGCGCTTGTTCGCTTCGAAGAGCTGCTTCGCCTCGGCGCGGTCTCCACGGCGAAGGGCATCGACGGCGGCCTGCGTGTTCGCACCCGCCTGAGCACGGGCCGCGAAGACGAGCGCCTCACCGTCCTGCTTCTGCTGCACGATGGTCGTGTCGGTCGTCACGCTGGCGCGCACGAAGGCATTGGTGGTGACGGGCTGGCTCGCGAGCAGGTCGGTGTACGCGAGCGTCAGCTGGCTCACGTCGAGCGTCTGGCCATTCGTCGTTCCATCGACCGAGAGCTGCAGCACGACGCGCTCGGTGGTGCCGGCGGCGAAGTCGGGCAGGGCGAGGGTGACGAGCTCTTCGCTGCCACTCATCGAGCGTGCGATGGGCGTGTAGCCGAGCGTGCGAACGAGGCGTGAACCCGCGGGCACCTTGATGGTGACGGTCACGTTGCGGGCGACCTGCGTGCTGGCGGCGTTGAGATCCTTCGCGAAGATCTGCTCGAGCTGCGCCGCGTCCTGCAGGTAGGCGTACGCGCCAGCGCCGACCTCGGCGAACAACTCCATGAGCTGCTCGTTGAAGTCCGTGCCGACGCCGATGCTCGACACCGAGATGCCGGCCTGACGAACCTCACGCACGATGTTCACGAGCGAGGCGTGGTCGGTGATGCCCTCGGTCGGCTGGCCATCGCTGATCAACACGATGCGGTTCACCTTGAAGTCGTGCTTGGCCTTGAGCAGCAGATCGCGGCCGGTGGTGAGACCAGCGCCGATGTTCGTGCCGCCGTCGTCCCAGATGCCGTCGATGTACGCGAGCAGGCGGTCGCGGTTCTCGGGGGTCGCGTGGATGCCCTCCATCGCCTTCACGTCGCTGCCGTAGTGCACGATGGTGAGCCGGTCTTCCGAACGGAGCTGACCGACCAGCTGCCGCGCGGCCTGCTTCGCCTGGTTCAGCTTGAAGCCGCTCATCGAGCCCGAGCGATCGATGACGAGCGCGAGGTTGACGGGCGAGCGCGTCTGGCCGGGAACGTCGACGGCCTTGACGTCAGCAGTCACGAAGACGTCGTTCGACCCGACCATGACGAACGGGTGCGAGAGCCGCGTGGTGATGGTCAGGCTGCCGTTCGAGTTCGTCGACGGGGGCGGCGGAGTCACGATGGTCGGCGGCGGATTCGCCACGGGGGGCGTGGTCGTTCCGGTCGCTCGCGGCAGGCCAACCACGAGGGCCACGAGGGCCAAAACGCCGGCTGCTCCTAGGAAGATGCCTGTTCTGTTCATGTGAAGCCTCCGGAATTCCTACGTTTCCAAACCAGCCCGCGAAAGACACCGTTCAGCCGCAGGTGGTTCTACGAACCAGCGACGAAGACGATCTATTGCGATTGGTGCGCCAGCGTCGTCGGCCAGCGGGAGGACGGATGAATGACGGATGCTGAAGGTCGAGTCAGACCTTCATCGGCCTACATGCCTGCGTCGGGCGAGCTGCCACGGGCGCAGAACAACGGCGACTTCACGTTGTTGATGATCTTCCGGGCGCTGGGGTCCTGGTTGATGGCCTCGAGGGTCTGCTCGTCGAGGAGCAGCGGGCGGCAGTTGAGCCGGGTGTCGCCGCGATCATCGAGCTCCTTCTTGTAGGAAGGACAGGCCGCGCCGACGTCGCAGGGCTTGGAGCAGTAACCTTCAGCCACAGCGTCGTCGCCCGCGTCGGTGGTGAAGGTCGCGTCGCGGACGCAGAGCAGGTCGTCGCAGTCGAGCGAGCCGAACGCGAGGAAGTCGCGGGTGGCGTTCGAGGCCGTGCCGGTGCGCGCGCGGACTTCTTTTTCGGTGAGAAAAGTGACGCCAGCGTCGGTGCGGCGCGGCATCTGACAGGGCTTGCCGAGGTCGCTGGTAGGAGGGCAGCCGATGAGTCCACCGGCCACGATGACGAGAACGGTGGCGAAGAGGCCGCGCTTCACTTCGGGTGTTGCCTTCGACATTGCGTTTTGGTCTCCGACGTCCAGCGCCCCTTCTCGACGGCGCGCGCACCGTAACACACCACTTCGCGAGATCGAGGCTTCACAGGCGCTCGTCGCTGTGTAGAGTGCGCGCGCTTCGTTTCGGCAAGGGGCCCGTCGCGTTTGCGGCGGGAGAATTCGCGGAGAGTCAAACGAACATGGTTGTCCATCGATACCTCGCGGCGGCGTCGGTCATGCTGCTGGCGATGTCTTCAGGCCGTGCGTTCGCGCAGGGCTTCGAAGGCCTCGACCTCACCGACGGCGACAAGAAGGATGAGAAGAAAGACCCTCCGAAGGACGAGCTCGATCTCACGGCGCCCGAAAAGCCCGCGACGAAGAAAGCCGCTCCCAAGGACGACGGGCGCAAGCCCCTCAAGGCCGATCAACCCGCCGTCGAGCGTGACGTCACGCAAGACGACCGCGTGAAGAGCGTGCAGCGCAAGCTGTACATCAAGCGCGGCCGCTTCGAGCTCGCGCCCGCGGCCCTCATCAACGTCAACGACCCGTACTACACGCGCATCGGCGGGCAGATTCGCGCGGCGTTCTACCCGGCCGACACGCTCGCCATCGCGGCGCGCTTCGCGGTCATGCAGACGCTGCCGTCGGACGACGTGCGCCAGGCCACCCGAACGCTGCAGTCGCGCATCTTCTTCTCGGTGCCCTACTGGAACGCGATGGCCGACCTCGAGTGGAGCCCTCTCTACGGCAAGGTCTCGTTCCTCAACTCCATTCTGCACATCGATGGCTACGTGCTCGCGGGCGGCGGCGTCGTCTTCACCGAGCGCACGGGCACGCCCGACCCGGCGAACAACGATCAACCGCGCCCCATCAACCCGGCCTTCGATCTCGGCCTCGGCCTGCGGTTCGTCGCGAAGGACTTCGTCTCGGTGAACCTGGGTATCGTGAACACGACCTACGTCGACACGCCTCGCGGCACGACGAAGGGCGTCACCCAGAACCTGATGATGCTCACCGTCGGCGTCTCGCTCTTCATTCCCTTCAAGTCGACGTACCGGGAGGCCGAATGATGCGCTCCCTGACGTCGTGGTGGCTGGTGCTCGCGCTGTTGGCCGCGCCCGCCTTCGCGCAGAAAGCCGAAGAAGAAGCAGGCGACGTCTCGGAAGCCGACAAGGACTCGTCGGGTCCGCTGCGTGATCGCATTCCGCCCGTGTCGGGCCACCTGTTCCTGATGGACGGGCGCTTCGAGATCTCCCCGGGCATCGGCCTGTCGGTGCGCGACGCCTTCTTCACGAAGGTCTTCTTCGGAGCCGCGCTCACGTACCACTTCAGCGAGACCATCGGTCTGTCGCTGCGGGGTGGTTACAACGTCTCGCTCGTCTCTGGCGCTGCGCAGATCTGCACGCCCGGTGACGGCACGACGGCGGCCGGTTGCCGAAGCCCGACCATCGAAGAGCTGACGACGCGGCTCGACTCCACGAACACCCGCGTTCCCGAGAACGTCGCCTACGGCCTCAACACCGTGCTCGCGAGCCTCGATCTGCAGTGGGCGCCCATCTACGGGAAGCTCTCGCTGTCGGCGGAGCGCGTGCTCTCGTTCAACATGTACGGCCTGGTTGGTCCCGCGCTCATGATGTACGGCCCGAAGGCCGAGCTCTCGCCCGGCGGCAACGTGGGCCTGGGCTTCCGCTTCTTCCTCAACAAGTTCCTCACCATTCGTGTCGAGCTGCGCGACACCATCTATTACGAGAACGGGTTCCCCTCGGGCTCGGTGCGCAACCAGCTGATGGCCGAGTTCGGCCTCTCCATCTTCCTCCCCACCGTCTTCCAGGAGCGGTGACATGAGACTCCTGCGTGCCTTGAGTGTGGTGGTGGCGGTGACGTTCGCGGTGCCGGCGTCGGCCCAGATGAGCTTCGAAGGGCTCGATCTCGGCGGTGGCAAGAAGAAGCCGAACAAGAAGCCGCCTCCGAAGAAGAAGGGCGACGAGAAGAAGCCCGACGAGACCTCGCCTCAGCCCGACGTCGAGCTGCCTGCCGAAGGGCTCGATCTGTCGAAGCCGGCCGAGACGAAGAAGAAGCCGCCTCCGAAGCCCGACGAGAACAAGCCTGCGCCGACGATGTCGTTCGACGCGGTCGACGTCGCCGGCAAGACGGGCGATCGCCAGCGTATGGATGCGGCGATCAGCCAGTTCAAGGACGAGGCGTTCGAGCCCGCCGCCCTCGCGTTCTTCGAGATCTCGCAGGACCCGAAGATGTCGGGCATGCAGGTCGAGGCCGAGTACTGGCTGGGCAAGTCGCTCTACAAGCTGGGCCTCTACAACTCGTCGCTCGGCATGTTCTCGAAGGTGCTCGGCCGCGGCAGCGACAAGAACAAGTTCTTCAAGAGCTCGCTCGAGTGGCTGTTCTTCATCGCGCGCAAGACGACCAACGAGACGGTCGTGCTCGACGAGATCGCGAAGTACGCGAACTACGAGTTCCCCGAGCGGTTCCGCAACGAGTTCCGCTATCTGCTCGCGCGCTACAACTTCGTCTACGGCAAGGCCCTCGACGACGCCGAGCGCAAGGGCGAGGCCGACAAGGCGTTCGATGAAGTGAAGCGCCTGTGCCTCATGATCCCCAAGGCCGATCCGTTCTACCCGAAGGCCAAGTACCTCGAGGGGCTCTCGTACTTCCGCGAGAACAAGCTCGAGGCGGCGCTCGAGTCGATGAAGGAGGTCGTGCGTGCGACCCGTTCGGAAGAGGGGCGTGGCGAGACGGCCGAGGCGCGCAACCTGAAGAACCTGCGCGAGCTCGCGTTCATGCAGCTGGCGCGTACGCACTACGGCGCGCGGCAGAACCGCTACGCGATCTTCTACCTGCAGAAGGTCGAGCGTGGCGGTCAGCAGTGGCTCGAGTCACTCTTCGAGGCGAGCTGGGCGCATTACCGCATCGGCCAGTACGAGCAGGCGCTCGGCAACCTGGTGACGCTCTCGAGCCCGTTCTTCCGTGACGAGTACTTCCCGGAAGCGCTGATTCTGAAGGCCGTCGTGTACTTCGAGAACTGCCGCTACCGCGAGTCGCTGTCGATCATCGAAGACTTCGAGAACATCTACGGCCCGGTCCAGGAAGAGCTGAACACGCTCGTCGGCAAGGACATGGAGGCCACCGAGTACTTCAACGTGCTCGACGAGGTTCGGAAGAAGAACAAGGCCGGCCAGGTGAAGAAGGGCAGCGTCGACGAGATCCTCGAGCGCATTCTCAACCTCGCGCTCACGGACAAGGACCTGAAGAAGACGGTCGACTCCATCGGCGAGCTCGAGGGCGAGATCGACTCGTTCGGCGGCAAGAGCGACGCGTTCAAGTACTCGAACCTCTCGAAGGCGCTCATCGAGCAGATGAAGGCGCAGCGCGAAGGGCTCATCAAGAAGGCGGGCATCATGGCGAAGGCCAAGCTCGACTTCGAGAACGGGCAGCTGAAGACGCTCCGCGCCAACGGCCTGCGCATCAAGTTCGAGACGACCGATCGCGAGAAGGAGTTCCTCACCGAGCTGCTCCAGGCCGGCGGCCAGAAGCAGATCGTGAAGGACTACAAGTACACGGTCGCGGTGTCTGACGATCAGCTCTACTGGCCGTACGTGGGTGAGTACTGGCGCGACGAGCTGGGCACGTACCAGTACACGTTGACCAAGGGCTGCATCGAGCGCAGCTCCGGGTCCGACCTGCGCGAATAGCGACGAAGCTGGGGGAAGAACACATGAGCGAGCAGCGCCCCGTCACCATTGCGTTCGACGTCATGGGTGGCGATCACGGCCCCATCGAGGTGGTGAAGGGCGCAGCCCAGCTCACGCTCGACTCGCCCAACGTGCACGCGCTGCTGGTGGGCGACCGCACGCTCATCGACGAGGCGCTCTCGCAGGTGAAGCACACGGCGGAGCGCATCGCGGTGCACCACGCTCCCGACTTCGTGGCGATGCACGAGAAGCCGGCGGTGGCGCTCGACGCGCGGCCTCGCTGCTCGGTGCAGGTGGCGGCGGAGCTCGTGCGTGATGGTGAAGCCGACGGCATGGTGTCGGCGGGCAACACTGGCGCCGGCGTGCTGGCCTGTGCGCGCACCTTCAAGCTGATTCCCGGCGTGCGGCGCGCGGCGCTCGCGACCGTGTACCCGACGATGGTTGGGCACGGCGACAAGAACGACCCGTTCAGCCTCATTCTCGACGTCGGCGCGACGGTCGATGCGTCGGCCGATGATCTCGTCGCCTTCGCCGTCATGGGCGCCGCGTACGCGCGCATCATCTCGAAGAACATGGACCCGGCGGTAGCGCTGCTCTCGAACGGCACCGAGGCGACGAAGGGCCCGGCGCGCGTCGTCGAGGCGCACCAGAAGCTCACCACCATCAAGGGCATGCGCTTCATCGGCAACGTCGAGGGCGTCGACATTCCCAAAGGAACGGCTGACGTCGTGGTGTGCGACGGCTTCGTCGGCAACGTGTGCCTGAAGATGCTCGAGGGCGTGAGCGAGACCGTGATGGGCCTCGCGAAGTACGCCTACAAAGAGAAGCTGCTCTGGCGTGCCGGGCTCGCGATGTTGTCGAGCGGCATCGAGCGCATCAAAGAGGTCACCGACTGGGAGCAGTACGGCGGCGCTCCGATTCTCGGCTTCAACAAGTTGTTCATCAAAGCGCATGGTCGCTCGAAGTCGCGCGCCATCACCAACGCCGGCAAGGTGGCCGCGAAGGCCGTCAAGAGCGAGCTGGCGAAGGCGATTCAGGCCTCGCTGCCCAGCTGATCGGCGCGAGAGCCTTTCCCGCGCGCGCGCTCGGGCGTACAAACCCGGAGCCCCGTGAGCCTGACCGATCGCATCGATCCGAGACCGCCGAAGAAGATCTACCGGTGGGATCTCGACAAGACGTACCTGCAGACGGAGTTCGACACGCTCCGCCAACTCGTGCGCACGGCGCTGCAGAAGGCGCATGAGAAGAAGGCCATTCCCGGAGCCGCGGCCCTGATTCGCGAGCTGCGCTCGTCGGGTGACTCGCGCCTGTGCATCGTCTCGGGCAGCCCGACCCAGATGCGCGCGGTGCTCGCCGAGAAGCTGCATCTTGACGGCGTCGAGTTCGACGAGCTGGTGCTGAAGGACAACCTGAAGAACCTCGTGCGTGGCCGCTTCAAGGCCCTGCGAGGGCAGGTTGGCTACAAGCTGCCCGTGTTGCTGCGCAGCCGCGCGAACGCTCCCGCCGAGGCCGAAGAGGTGCTCTTCGGTGACGACGCCGAGGCCGACGCGTTCATCTATTCGCTCTACGCCGACATGGTCGCGCGCCGCGTAGGCGAGCCGGTCGTCTACCAGGTGCTCCAGGCCGCCGAGGTCTACGAAGACGACATCACGCGGGTGATGAAGGTCTGGGACTCGATTCCCCAGGCCGACCCCGTGCGCCGCATCTTCATCAACCTCGATCGCCTCACGACGCCGGCTTCGTTCGCGCACTACGGCCCGCGCCTCGTGCCCATCTTCAACTACTTCCAGGCCGCGCTCGTGTTGATGGCCGACGGTCACTTGAACGCCGGTCAGGTGCTCAAGGTGATGGTCGAGCTGGTGCAGACGTCTGGCTACAACCTCTTCACGCTGTCGAACTCGCTGCAGGACCTGCTTCGGCGCGGGTTGCCGATCGCGCAGGTGGCGCAGAGCCTCGCCGAAGCGTTGCAGGGCCCGCAGGCGATGCTGCAGGTGGTGCGTCCCGTGCCCGACATCATCGCGGCGTTCACCAAGCGCGCAGCGTCACTCGGAGCGCCGCCAGCTCCGTTGCCGACGAAGGACATCGACTATCTGTCGTTGCTCGATCACGCGCGGCCACGCACGCACAAGAAGCGGAAGATCTGAATCAGATCGGCGCGAAGATCTTGAGGCCCGAGCGCCCGCCAGCGGCCAGGGTGTTGCGCTCGATGAAGTCGCTGTAGCTGCTGCGCCCGTCGCCCGAGGTGATGGCGGTGTGCCCGTAGATGCTGCCGAGACGGCTCGAGGTGCGCTCCCACGTCAGAATGAGGCCCGGCGTGCGCAGCGCTTCGGCGAGCGACATGTTCACCTGGCGGAACCGGTTGCGCGGCAGGTTGTTGTCGATCTGGTTGCCGTTGCCCCAGACCTTGATGCCGTAGGTGCGTTGAATCGCGCGGCTCACGCCCGTCGCGCAGAGGCCCTGGCTGTTGTACCCGCCCATGCTCCCCGCCACCGCGCGCGCGTTCGCGGCGAGGCTCGAGGAACCACGCGCGCCTGAGCTGCTCGGCCGAACGCCGGTGGTGGTGGTCGGCTTCGCCGGCGTGAAGGAGTCGGTCGCCCCCGGAATGCGGAGCGAGCTGCCCGCATAGATGAGGTTCACGTTCTTGATGCCGTTGGCGCGAGCGAGCGCACCGACCGTCGTCTTGTACCGGGCTGCAATGCCAGAGAGCGTGTCTCCGCTGCGGATCTTGTAGGTTCCCATGCGAGCATTCTCGACAGCCACGCACTCTCGTTCAGTGAGAAGCCTGTAAGCAGCGTTTCCTGAACGGGGTGGAAACCGAAATCAGTTCAGTCAGCGCTCTCGTAGATGGCCTTCGTCGCCTTCGCGGTGTCAGCCCATGAAAAGCGGCTGGCGTGGGCGCGACCGCGTGCGGCGAGGGTTCGACGTTCGGTGTCGCTCGAGAGCAGCTGGTCGATCTTTTCGGCAAGACCGCGAACGTCATCGACCCCGACCTGCCACGCACCGGCACCACAGACCTCGGGCAGCGAGCCCGCGTCGGAGATGATCGTCGCAACGCCCAGCCGCATCGCCTCGAGCGGCGGCAGTCCAAAGCCCTCGTAGCGTGACGGAAAGACGAACACGCCCGCGCGCTTCATGAGCGCGTAGAACACCGAGTCTTCGAGGTAGCCCAGCGGCCGCACGTCGACACCACGCTCCTTGAGGCGAAGCACTTCTTTCTCGATCGCGCCGCTGCCGAACCAGCGCTGGCCCGCGAGCACGAGCGTCGCGCGACGACCCTGCGTGTGGAGCTGCTCCATCGCCTTCAACACGAGCCCCACGTTCTTCCGCGCATCGAGCGAGCCCGCGTAGAGCACGAACGTCTCAGGCAGGCCGAGCGCGTCGAGCCACTTCACCGTCGTCGAATCGGGCGGAGCCACCTGCTCGACGTGATCGACGCCGTGGTGAATCACCGACACCTTCGAGGGGTCGACGTCGAACGTCGAGAGCAGACTGTCTCTCGCCACCTCGGACACGCAGATGATTCGATCAGCCACCGTCGCCGCGCGCGCGAGCCACACCCGGAACTGCCAGCGGAACGCGGTGGACACCGTCTCAGGCAGCAGCAGCGGCACCAGATCGTGCACCGTCAACACGTACGGAACGCCGGGCACACGAGAGAAGGGCAGGTTGAAGTTCGCGAGCGCGTGGAACAGGCGCGGCTTGCGACGCTCGAGCTCTCCCGCGAGGTTCACCACCGTCCACCCCGAGCGGGAGGCGCGGCCACGAGGCAGCTCACCGCTCTTCCGCGCGCCCCAGCGTTCGACCTCGAGCCCGGAGCTGATCAACGCGCGATGCAGCTGCCGCGTGTACAGACCGATGCCGGTGATGGGCTCGTCCCAGAGAGAGGCGTCGAGGGCGATGGACTGCACGATGTGGGCGCCCATAACACACGCCCGGTTGCGCGCTCTTGACGAGATGGGGCAGGGTTCGCCGCCATGAACGAGCGTCGCTCCCTCGATCGCAAGCCGGTTCGCTTCCTCGTGCAGCACCAGTCGTCGACGGACGCCGGCTACGAGGTCGACTACGCGAGTGATCTCTCGCCGGGCGGCATGTTCATTCGTTCGCGCGTGACGCCGATTCCCCACGCGACGGTGCACGT
This sequence comes from Archangium gephyra, assembly GCA_943370055.1. Classification (GTDB taxonomy): domain Bacteria; phylum Myxococcota; class Myxococcia; order Myxococcales; family Myxococcaceae; genus Xiheimicrobium; species Xiheimicrobium gephyra_A. Next base: position 54,919 of record CALRPN020000042.1, on the reverse strand, counting down.
GCAGTTCGCGCCGGCGAAAGACGCGCCGCTCGTGAGCACCTTCGCCCGCGTCACGCACGTCACGCCGAATGGGTTCGGGACCGCCTTCATCGGCCTCGACACCGAAGGCGCGCGCGCGATCTCGTCGGTGCTCTGAGCCAGCTTGGCGCATCGCCAGGTGGATCAACTGCGCGCGTGACGTGTCGCGAGGCCAGGCGCTTCGGGTCCTCCAGGTCCGACAGGTGCGTCTCGATCACATGGCACGAGCCGCAGAACGAGCGCTCGGTGGTGCCGTGCACCAGCTTGCGAACGTGTCGTTGATCACCTTCGCGTAGACCTTGATGCCTCCGGGATTGCCGGAGTCGAGCGTCACCTCCGCGAGCATGTCTTCGCTGCCCGTCAGCTCCTCCGAGACGCGCGGCAAGCGGGTGCTTCACGAAGGCGGGTGCCAGCCCGAAGGCCTCGAAGACGGCCACGTGTCAACCGTCGCAGGCGGCGCCGGCGTTCGGTTCGCGAGCATCATTGGAAGTGAGCAGTAGCAGCCTTCACCGCGGCCAGGCGATCGGGCGCCACAGCCGCAGCCGCTTCGACGAGGCACGAACGCACGAGCGCGGCCGGCACTTTCTTCAACCGCTCGAGCGTCGCCACGTCCCACGCGTCCATCTTCGGCATGCCCGGCCTGACCTCGATTCGCAGCTCGGCCCCACGCAGCTCGAACGAGAACGAAGCGTTCGCTGCGGTGATTCGTTCGACCTTCGGCAGCCCAGCCGCGAGCAGCAGGTCGATGGGGAGTTCGCCGTTCACGTTCGTCGCGCCCATCTCGAGGCGGCGAACGTTCGCGAAGAGCGGGTTCCTGAAAATCCCGGGCGGCAGTGGGGCCCACATCGTCAGCCCGACACACTCGAGCCTGGGGAACGCCTCGGCGCGCACCGAGTCGGGCAGCTTGAAGTCGGCGAGGTCGATTCGTTCGAGGACCCACGGGAAGTCACGTTTGGACGCGAGCTCGAGCAGCGCGCCTCCGACCACCAGCGCTCGCAGCCCGTACAGCTGACCCTTCTCGACGAGGCGAGTGGCGGCCGGGTTGTCGGCGGAGTCGGGGTGGTACTTGAGCTGCAGCTCGCGAATCGTGACCCACTTCGGGTCGTCGACGAACGCGTCGAGATCGGTCACCACCTTGTATTCGTCGAGGCGCTCCTTCACCGGCAGCCCGAGGTGGTAGTTCGCGAGCTGCTTGAAGATGCCGAGCTTTCGCGCGCAGGCGTCATGCGCGGCCTTCACCTTCTCTCCTCGCGACAGAGCGATCGCGAGGTTGATGAACTCGGCGCGCGGGTCACCACGCTCTGCCAGGAAATCGGCGTACACGAGGCGCGGCGTGGGATCGTCGGGCGCCGCGTTGATCGCCAGCAGCAACCCGAGCGCCTTGTCAGGTTGCTGATCTGACTTCTTCGAGGCCGTCGCCCGGGCGGCGAGCTGCTCCAGCTTCGTGATCAGCTTCGACTCGTTCGTCAGCAGCGGAGTCACCTGAGCGACCCGATCGAGGTACGGCTGAACCGTTCGCACTGCATGCGGCCGCTCGGCACGATTGCGATCGAAGTTCACGGCGTTCGTGAGTCGTTCCGCGTTGGCGCGCACCTTCTCGACGAAGCGCGGGTCGGCGTGGGTGACGAGCAGATCGTACGCGCGGCTCCAGAGGTTCGGTCGAGCGCCGATGTACGGGTCGCGTCCGAAGATCAGTCGATCGAGCACGCACTCGGCCACGCGCGGATCCGCAGGCCACGCCAGCATCGCCTCGAGCCGGTGCTCGGTGAGCACGAGCGTTCCTCTGAGCAGCGTCGCCAGCAGCGGCGTGACGAGCTTCGCGTCGAAGGGCTTCGCCGCCGCCAGCCAGCGCTCATGGAACTCGTCCGGCTTCCCGTCTTCGCTGAAGGGCGCTCCACCTGCTTTCGCGAACGTCGTGAGCAGCTGCGCGATCTCGGGAGAACGCGTGTGCTCCCACGCCTGGCGAAGGGGCTCGAGCACGTCGAGCACGCGGCCTGCCTCGGCGTGCGTGACGGCAGCCTCGAGCGCAGCGGTCGTTCCGGCGAGCAGCGTTCGTGGGGCTTCGGCCTGCTGAGGAGCGGTCGCGTCGGGCGCCGCTCCAGCCAGCAGCTTCTCGGCCTGCTTCTGCCGTTTCGCCACGCTCGCAGCCTGGGTCTTCGACAGCTCCGCCGGCGCAGGCAGTTGCTCGATGGCTCGCGAGATCCACCCGGCGAACTTCGGCCAGAACTGCGACTCGCCTCCCTTCTTCTTCTTGCGCGCTTCGAGTCGCTTCTTCGCGCGTGTATCGACCATCTCAGGCAGCGCTTTGAACAGCTGGGTCCACGCGGGGAAGTTGCTCGAGGCCGTGAACGGCGGCTCATCGATCATCACCAGCAGCGCTTCGCCGAGCCGCGGGTCGGTGCCGTGATCGAGCAGCTTGCGCAGTCGAAGTGGAATCGCGCCGACGGGATCGCTCCAGAGTCCAGGGAGCAGCGTCGCGAGGTTCTCGGGGCAGAGCTGCGCAGCGCGAGCCTTCCACTGCGTGTCGTAGTCGTCGGCGTCGGGGTCGAGCGCAGGCCAGGCGCGCGCGTGATGCTTCGAGAGCGTGTCGATGAGCGCCTCGAGTTCGGGTGCGCGGGTCTGCCGCCACTCCGCGAGGAGGTCAAAGAGGGAGAGCGTCTGGACCTGCGTGCTCGTCGTGCTCGAGGCCTTCGTCGCGTTGCCACGAAGCAGGGCAGCGTCGTCATCGGTCAGCTGCCGCGGTGTCTGCAGACTCATGCCCAGCGCGCCCTTCTTCGGAGCGAGGCCCTTGCCGCTCGCGAACTTCAGCTCGGGGATGAGCGCGGTGACGTCGCGCACCATCGTCTTCGACGGAGCGCTCTTCCACGCCTTCCCGTCGTGCTTCGGATCGACCAGCTCACCGACGAGCCACAGCCGCTCGTCTGGAGGCCGAACCGTCACGAGAAACAGGCTGCCGCCTTCCTCCAGACTGGTCAGGGCTGCATTGGTGCTCACGTAGCGGTCGAACTCCAGCGCGTCGCCTTCCCTGACCTCTGGGTGGCTCTGCTCGAACTGCGCCTTGGCGATGATCGCGAGGAGGTTGGGCATGATCAGGCAAGATGCTCTCAGGCCGCAGGTTGGATCGGCTACGTCTCTTTTCTTTCCTGGAGGCCACGTGGATGAACGTCTTCTCGACCTGCTCGCCCAGCGCGAGCTCGAGGCGTGCGTGGAGTGTTGGCGACTCGCGAGGGAGTTGGTCGCTCGCGAACCCCAGAGCGCGACCTTCGAGGCGCTGCTGGAAGCGACCGACTCGGTGTTGGGCGATCTTGGGGAGCACGGCTTCGCACACTTGCAGCTCCCTGAAGCCGACTACCGGCTGATGCTCGCGGACTCGGTCGCCGCCGTGAAGACGCTGCGCGCCAGCGGGCTCGACGACGGAGCCGCGTTCGTCACGCTCAATCGCGGTCGATCACTGCCAATTGGCTCGCGCGAGTGGTTCGACGCGATGAAGCGCGGCGTCGCGTGGCGCTCGGAAGCAGGCTGGTTCGTACGGGTGCTCGCCCGTGAAGCCGACGACGAGTGACGCGTGGCGGACGCTCGGGTACAGCGCTCCCGTGGCGCGCGTGCATCAGCTCGTTCCGAACTTCCGCCCGGGCGATGCCATGGGCGCGGCGGCCATCGGGTTTCAGCGCGCGCTGAGGCACCTCGGCATCACGGGGGAAGTGTTCGCGGGAGAAGTGGAGCCAGGCTTCGACGCGATCGTGCACCACGCCTCGAAGCTGCGTGTCGAGCGCGACGATCTCGTCCTCTACCACCACGGCATCGCGTCGAGCCTCGTCGCGAAGCTGCTGCACCTGCCGTGTCGCCGTGGCCTCGTCTTTCACAACATCACGCCCGCGCGTTTCTACGCAGGGACGCGGCTCGCTGAACCGCTCGTCACTGGCCGTGCGCAGCTGACCGCGATGGCGGGCCACCTCGACGTCTCCATCGGCGTCTCCCGCTACAACGCGCGTGAGCTCGAAGCGGCGGGGCACCGTGACGTGAAGGTGGTGCCGCTGCTGGTCGAGCCCGAGCGCTTCACGCTCTCGCAGGCCGATGGCGCCATGCTGACGCGCCTGAAGAAGCTCAGCGCGCCGCGCATCATCTCGGTGAGCCGCGTCGTTCCGCACAAACGAATAGAAGATCTCCTTTCGCTCCATCAGGAGCTCAGGCGCATCGCGCCGCGCGCCCAGCTCGTCATCGTCGGCGGCTACGACGCAGGGCAGGCCGCGTTCAAGGCACTGGCCCGTCGCGCGAAAGAGCTCGGCAACGTCACCTTCCTCGGGCGCGTCAGCCACGGTCAGCTCGTCGCCGCGTATCGCTCGGCCGATTGTTTCGTCTCGATGAGCGAGCATGAAGGCGTGGGTGTTCCCCTGCTCGAGGCGTTCGCGAGTGAGCTGCCCGTCATCGCCTTCGGAGCCGCCGCCGTTCCCGAAACGATGGCCGGCCGTGGCCTGGTGTTCGACGAGAAGCACTTCGCCGCGCTCGCCGAACTCACGGTTCAAGTCTCGACAGATGCAGACGTCCGCGCAGGGCTCATCGAGGGCCAGACCGAACGCTTGAAGGACTTCTCACTCGAGGCGGTCGCGAACGCTCTTCAGCAGGCCTTGCCGCAGCGACGTCGCCCTGCGGCCAGGAAGCGCACGACCCGCCGCGTCGCCTTCGTCGTTCAGCGCTTCGGAGAGTTCATCGTCGGCGGAGCAGAAGCCCACGCGAGACAAGTCGCGCTCAAGCTCGCGCCGCACGCCGACGTCGAGGTCTTCACCACCTGCGCGACCGATCACCTCTCGTGGAAGAACGAGCTCGAGACCGGCACCACGCGTGACGGCCCGCTCACGGTGCATCGCTTCCCCGCGAGCCGCTTCCGCAACATTCGTGGCTTCAATCGGCTGTCGGACTCCATGTTCGGCAAGCCGCACGATCTCGTCGGTGAGACCCGGTGGATCGCCGATCAAGGCCCGACCGTTCCTGCGCTGCTCGAACGGCTCGTGTCGGAGCGCGAGAGCTTCGACGCCATCGCCTTCTTCACCTACCTCTACCAGCCGACCGTCTACGGCGTGCCGCTGCTCTCGGACCGCGCGCTCATCGTGCCGACGACACATGACGAGCCGCCGCTCGCGTTTCATCTCTTCGCCGACGCCTTCGAGAAGCCGCGCGCGCTGCTCTGCAACACCCCCGAAGAACAGACGCTCATTCGTCAGCGCTTTCCGAAGGCAGCGCCGTCGAGCGTCGTCGGCGTGGGCATCGATGCGCTGCACCCCGACGAGCGGCGCTTCCGTCAGCAGACCGGCATTCACGATCCCTACCTGCTGTACGTCGGACGCATGGAGGCGGGGAAGGGCGTGGCCGAGCTGCTCGCCTTCCACCAGCAGCTCGTGAAGAAGTTCCACGACGCACCGACGCTGGTGCTCGCAGGCAGCGGTGAACTTCAGGCACGTGGAAATCGCGTGATCGCGCTCGGTCGTGTCGACGAGCAGACGAAGTGGGACGCGCTCGGTGGTGCGCTCGCCGTCGTCGTGCCAAGCCGGTACGAGAGCCTCTCGCTGCTCACGCTCGAGGCCTTCGCGGTCGGGACGCCCGTCATCGGCAACACCATCGGCACCGTCGTGCGCGGACAGCTCGAGCGCAGCAACGCAGGCGTGGGCTACGACGACGAGCGCTCCTTCATCGCGGCGGTGAAAGAAGTGGGCGAGCGTCGCAAAGAGCTCTCGCGTCATGCGAAGCGCTACGCCGCGAAGCACCAATGGCAGACGGTCATCGACGCATGGCTCGCAGCCATCGACGGCCTCAAGGAGACGACGCGATGAAGCTGTTCGGCAAGGACGTGACGGCGAAGAAGCTGCTCGACGTGGTGAAGGAACGCCTCTCGGCACGCGGGCTGTTGCCACCGTCGGAAGACGCCGGGCTCGATTCCGATGTCGAGGCGCCAGTCGAGGCGTTCGCGTTCGCCGTGGAGTCCATGAGCGAGCACGTCGACACCACGCGAGGCCTGCCCATCGAGACGCACCGCGACGGCCTTCAGGGAAGGGCTGTCGTGCTGGTCAAGCAGACGTTCCGCAAGGTCGGGCAGCTCTTCATCAACGAGGCGCTGGCGCGGCAGGTGGTCTTCAACGGTCACGTGCTCGACGGGTATTCGCAGCTGTCGGCCGAGGTGATGCGGCTGCGCTCGCGGGTCGCCGAGCTCGAGTCGGAGCTGCAACGTGCCGCGACTCCCGTGAAGCAGCCGGTGCTCGAGGTGCCGAGCGTGAAGGCGCCGAAGCCACCTGCGCCGAAGACAAAGACGGCGAAGCCCCGGAAACCACGCGCCCGCTGACGGTCAAAAACACCGCCGCTGGTTGTGGCGGTGGAGGCCATGCTGTAAGCGCGCACCGGCCGAATGATTCGCAATCTTCAGGAGCTGTACCAATACCGGGCGTTGCTCTGGGCGCTCTCGATGCGTGAGCTTCGTGCGCGCTATCGCGCCTCGGTGCTCGGCTTCCTGTGGACGTTTCTGAACCCCACGTTGAGCATGGCGGTTTACGGGCTCGTCTTCGGCGTGCTGATGGAGAACCCGCCGCCGCGGTACCCGTTCTATTTGTTCTGCGGATTGCTCCCGTGGATCTTCTTCTCGTCGTCGATTCTGGGCGGCACCACATCGGTGAGTGACCGCAAGGATCTGCTGACGAAGGTGCGGTTCCCCGCGCAGGTGCTGCCCGCGTACGTGGTGCTCACGAACCTCATCAACTTCGTGCTCTCGCTGCCGTTGCTCTTCGTGCTCGGGCTCGCGTTTCAAGACGCGCCGTCGTGGCACCTGGTCTTCGTGCTCCCGCTGCTGCTGCTTCAGACCTTGTTCACCCTCGCGATCACCTACCTGCTCTCGGCGCTCAACGTGGCGTTCCGCGATCTGCAGCACATCATGGCGAACGTGATGCAGCTGGCGTTCTTCCTGACGCCGGTGCTCTGGGAGGTACGAACGCTGAAGAGCTTCGAGCGCTTCGGCGTGGCGGTCTCGGCGGAGGAGCTGCAGCGGCTGGTCGTGCTGGTGAACCCGATGGCAGCGCTCATGACTGCGTGGCGAGACATCTTCTTCACGCACCGAATCCCCGACTGGGAGCCGCTCGCGGTCGTCGCGGGCCTCACGCTGATCGTGTTGTGGCTGTCGACCTCGGTGTTCGAGCGTCGCCGGGAAGAGTTCGCGGAGCTCGTCTAATGCCGAACGCGCTCGTCATCGACAACCTCACCAAGCACTTCCAGAAGCGCTCGAAGCGCAACGAGATCACGACCGTCAAGAGCGAGATCGTGCGCATCTTGACGGGCAAGCGGAAGGTGATCGAACCCGCGACGCGCATCGAGGCGCTCAAGGGCGTGTCGCTGACGGTGCCGCGTGGCGCGACCATGGGCATCGTCGGGCGCAACGGCTCGGGCAAGAGCACGCTGCTGAAGCTGGTGACCGGCATCTACACGCCGAGCTCAGGCTCGATTCAGGTGAACGGCCGCATCTCGGCGCTGCTCGAGCTGGGAGCCGGCTTTCACCCCGACTTCACGGGCCGCGAGAACATCCTCATCAACGGCATCATCCTCGGCATGTCGCGCAACGAGGTGAAGTCGCGCGTCGACGAGATCATCGAGTTCGCCGAGCTTGGCGACTTCATCGACGAGCCCGTGCGCACGTACTCGAGCGGCATGTTCATGCGGCTCGCGTTCGCGGTCGCGACCCACGTCGATCCCGACATCTTGATCATCGACGAGATCCTCTCGGTCGGTGACGAGCACTTCGGCCGCAAGTCGTCGGCGAAGATGAACGAGTTCCGCCAGTCGGGGAAAACGATTCTGTTCGTCACGCACGACCTCGGGCGCATCGAGACCTGGTGCGACTCGGCGGTGTGGATCGACGGCGGCCGCACCCGAATGGTCGGAGACCCGCGGCAGGTCGTGGCTGCGTACCGTCAGGCCGTCTCTGCAGCAGAAGATGAAGGCGCTCGCACGGGCCGGTCGGCGCTCTCGGCGCCAGGCATCGCGCTGCCGCAGGTCGATGCGCCGCCACCGGTCGAGGTCGTGAAGTCGCCCGTGCAGGTTGTCGACGTTCGCCTGCGTGACGGCGTCGGTGCCCAGCCCTCGGCCTATTCGGCAGAAGGAGCGCTCGACGTGCACGTCGACCTCGAGCTCTCGACCAGCGCGCGCTGTGAGGTGTCGATCGAGATCGCGACGGTCGGCGGCGTGTCGCTCTTCAAGACGCAGTACGCGGCCGGCCAGCTCGAGCAGGGCCCTGCGACGGTTCGGCTCTCGCTGCCACGCCTCGGCCTCGGTGATGGAGCGCACGTGCTCACCGCGACCGCGTGGAGTGACGGGCTGCCGCCGCAGGCGCTCTCGAAGTCGCTGGTGGTTGCTCCGAACCCGTCGGCGACCGGGCTCATCAGACCCGAGCACGCGTGGTCCACCGAGCCGCGGCGTGAGGTGGGCGCTCCCGAGCCCATCGTGAAGCCTTCCGTTCAGGCCTGACCGCCAGCGCTGGGCTCGAGACGGCCAGACGCGCGCCAACGGCCTGCTCAGGAAGGTGGAGCGTTTCGGCGCTCACGTCGCTAGAGGGCGGCCATGGCGTCTCAGACGGCTCACGATCTCCGCACCGTGGTGACCCGCCGCGTCGGGCTGAAGAAGCGCGTCGTGGTGCTGGCGAACGATCTCGCCCTCGTGCGCGCCATCGAAGCCAACGGCTGTCTCGTGCTGGCTGATCCCGCGTCGCTCGACGAGCTCGAGGCTTTTCGGCCAGAGGTCGTGGTGGTCTTCGACGGCTTCGTGCTCGCCGATGGCGCGGCCGCGATGCAGAGCCTCTCGCGCGTCGCGGGTCAGGCCGACCTGGTCTTCTCGTTCGCGAACGCTGCCTCCGCTTCGCTCGCGCTGGGCAACCTCACTGGCGTGCAGCCGACGCCCGCGTTCGCCGAGCCCGAGGTGCGCCGGTGGCTCTCCTCAGCCGGCTATGTCGTGGCGTCGCGCGACGCCGTGATCACCGCGCCACGAGCGACCAGCCTCAGCGCCGACACCGAAGCGGCCTTGCGGCAGCTGTTCGAGCAGCTCAACCCCGACGCAGCGGTCGACCGGTTCCTGCTGGTGGCGAAGCGCGGGGCCGAAGCGACGAAGCCCGATCGCACCGAAGGGCTCGTCAGCGTCATCGTCTCGGGCGGTGCCGACGTCGCTGCGCTCGAGGGCACCATCTCGTCGCTCGCGAATCAGCAGCGCCGGCCGCTGGAGCTGATCGTGGTCGCGCCACTCCCGCTCGTGTCACTCGAAGACGTCGTTGCCAGGGCCCGACGTCGCAGTGGGCTCACCGTCAGCACGCACACCTCGACCTCGGCCGACGGGAACGCCCGACTCAACGAAGGGCTCGCGCTGGCTCAGGGCCAGTACGTCGCGTTCGCCGAGGCGGGAGCCCTGTTCGCGCCGATGCACTTCACGTCGCTGGTGAAGCAGCTCGAAGACGGAACGCTCGCCTGGGCCATGACGACCCCGTTGCAGGGCCCGTTCGCGTTGCGCACCTGGCTCGAGTCGGGCGTCGCGAAGGAGCAGTGGCTGCTCGACATCACGCGCCTGGGGTCGTTCACGATCACCTTCGCGGAAGGAGCGCCCGACGCAGACGCAGTGCTGTTCGCGCGGCTCGCGTTGCTGTTTCCGCCTGCGTTCAGCTCGGCTCCCTCGACAGTGGAGCTGCTCCGACAGCCCACGCTCGATCTCCCCGCGATGCTCGCGAAGCTGAAGGGCCGTCCGCTGCGAGGGCTCACGACGCTCGAGGCGCTGTTGCACACGACGCCGGTGCCGCCGCTGTCCGATCAGGTGCAGGAGCGCCTCGCCGCCATCGACCCTCGTGCGGCCGCCGTCGTGGAGCGCGCGCGTGGCCTCGCCGATCGTGTTCAGTCGGCGTGGGTCAAGGCAAAGCGGGACGCGGAGAAGAAGTGATCAGCTGTGCGGGAAGCCGGCGCGCCGGGCCTCGAGCTGCTTCGCGGTGATCGCGTCGAGCACCGCGCCCATCTGATCAGGCTTCGTGTCGGGCGTGATGTGCATGAAGCCGGCGGTCGTCTTCGGCGTGGCTCCGAACTCGCTCGCCAGATTGTACCCGAGGAAGTTGCACAGGTACGCGCTGCGGTCGGGCTGGTAGTTCGTGTCTGACTTGCTGGTGAAGACCTGGCGCTCGGCACCGAAGCCCTGCAGCGCCCAGTCGATGGTCTCGACGGGCAGGTCGGTGCGGAGCTCTTCGAGCCCGCCTTCTCGAACCTTCCGCTCGGTCATCATCTGGTTGTTGCCGTCGGGCGCCGCGCCGAGGTGATTCTCGGGCCGCTCCTCGACCTGTGCCTGGCCGTGGGTGACGCCCATCGAGAGGATGACGTCGGGCGGGCTCTTGCGCATCTCGGTCATGAACTGCTCGACCGCGGCCGGCGTCACGTCGAGGCGGCGGTACTCGACGATCGCGCCCTTCACGCCACGCTCAGCGAGCTTCTGCGCCATGTTCGCCGACGGGTTGTCGGTGATGCCCATGAACGCGCCGTAGCCCGTCACCACCACGCGCATCGGCTTCTCACCGGGACCGAGGCCGAGCGCGGCGGGCTTGTAGAGCATCAGGTGCGCAGCAGGGTCCGACTTCTTCGCGGAGCGGCCCGAGAAGTTGGCGGCGTCGTAGGGCTGCACATCTCCACCCAGCACCACGCCTGCGAACGTTCCTGGCAGCTGCGCCTTCACCTTCTCGAGGATCTGCTGCGGCCCTTCGCCAGCCTTCACCGGCACCGACAGCTTCTGTCCGTCGACGGTCAGCTGCAGCACGCCATCGGCCTTCGCCTTGCCCTTGAGCGCGAACGCGTTGTCGAAGAGCCCGACGCGCGCAGAGAGGCCAGGAACCGTGAGCGTGAGGTTGGCGTAGCGCCCTTCGAGGCTGGCGAGCTGACCCTTCGCTTCGATGTTCACCCACGCGTTCGTCTGGCCCATCGCCGCGAGGTGACTGAGCAGCCGCTGTTTCGTTCCGTCGTCGAACCCGTCGGCCGCCTTCAGCAGCGTCGCGCGCTCGGTGCTCGAGAGCCCGCCCGAATCACGGACCTGCAGCATGATGCGATCGACGTCCGCCGAGTCGACCTTGCCGTCCCGTGCTGCAGTGGTCAGCGCCCGACGAATGCCATCGACGTTCATATGTAGGCAATTATCGCTGATCTCGTCGCGCAGGTGCGTCGCATTGCGTCGTGCTATCCCTCGGGGCCATGTCTGACTGGAAAGCCGAGAAGTCCCGCTGGGTTGTGAAGACGTACGAGAAGGCCAAGGCGAAGGGGCCCGAGCGGCGGGCGACCTTCCTCACCTCGAGCGGCATCGAGCGCAGCGCCGTCGATGGCCCTGAAGCGACTCCTGAGAGCACGTTCGGCGAGAAGATCGGCTTTCCCGGCGAGTACCCGTTCACGCGCGGCGTGCAGCCGACGATGTACCGCGGCCGCTTCTGGACGATGCGCCAGTACGCCGGCTTCGCGAGCGCGAAGGACTCGAACCAGCGCTACCACGCGCTGCTCAAGGCCGGGCAGACGGGCCTCTCGGTCGCTTTCGATCTGCCCACGCAGATGGGGTACGACGCCGACAACGCGCGCGCCCGCGGAGAGATCGGCAAGGTGGGCGTCTCCATCTGCTCCGTGCGCGACATGAAGGTGCTGCTCGACGGCATTCCGCTCGGCGAAGTCAGCACCTCGATGACCATCAACGCGACGGCGCCGATCCTGCTGATGCTCTACGCGGCGGTCGGTGAGTCGCAGGGCGTGCCCATGGAGGCGCTGCAGGGCACGGTGCAGAACGACATCTTGAAGGAGTACATCGCGCGCGGCACGTACATCTACCCGCCGACGCCGAGCCTTCGTCTCATCACCAACCTGTTCGCGTTCTGCGCGAAGAAGGTGCCGAAGTGGAACCCGATCAGCATCAGCGGGTACCACATTCGTGAAGCGGGCTCGACGGCGGCACAGGAGATCGGCTTCACGCTCGCAGACGGCATCGCGTACGTCGAAGCGGCGCGCACGGCGGGCCTCGAGGTCGACGACTTCGCCGGCCGGCTCTCGTTCTTCTTCAACGTGCACAACGACTTCCTCGAAGAGGTCGCGAAGTTCCGCGCGGCGCGGCGGCTGTGGGCGCGCATCATGAAGGAGCGCTTCGGCGCGAAGGATCCCCGGTCGATGATGCTGCGCTTCCACGCGCAGACGGCCGGCTCGACGCTCACCGCGCAGCAGCCGATGAACAACGTGGTGCGCGTGGCGATTCAGGGGCTCGCGGCCGTGCTCGGTGGCACGCAGTCACTGCACACGAACGGCTGGGACGAAGCGCTCGCGTTGCCGAGTGAAGACGCGGCGAAGCTGGCGCTGCGCACGCAGCAGATCATCGCGAACGAGACCGGCGTGGCCGACACCATCGACGCGCTCGGCGGCAGCTACCACCTCGAGCGTCTGACGGACGAGCTCGAGACCAAGGCCGCCGACTACATTCGCCGCATCGACGATCTCGGCGGCATGGTGCGCGCCATCGAGCAGGGCTTTCCGCAGCAGGAGATCCAGAACGCGGCGTACGACGCGCAGCGGGCGCTCGAGCGGAACGAGAGCGTGGTCGTCGGCGTGAACAAGTTCCTGCAGCCCGAGCCGCCGGTGAAGGGGCTGCTTCGTGTCGACGAGTCGGTCGAGCAGGAGCAGCGCGCGCGGCTGGCCGACCTGCGCAAGACCCGCAGCGCCGATGCCTGTCGCCGTGCGCTCGACGCGCTGAAGAAGGCCGCCGAAGGGCAGGGCGACAACCTGATTCCCCTGATCTCCGACGCGGTGAAGGCCGAGGCCTCGCTGGGCGAGATCTCCGACGCCATGCGCGCCGTCTTCGGGGAGCATCAGGAACACGTGGTGCTGTGAAAGGACCCTGACCATGACGCCTCAGCCTCCCGGACCTCCGCAGCAGCAAAGCTGGTTCTCGAAGAACTGGATGTGGGTCGCTGGTGGAGGCTGCCTCGTGCTCGCGTGCTGTGGCCTCGCGTCGCTCTTCGCTGCCGGAGCACTGGCCAGCCAGATCCCTCAGGACCCGGTGATCGTCGACGGTCCCAGGCCACGCCCCGCAGGTGACGAGACCTCGGCGCGCGTCGACTGCGGAACGCCCGGCCCTGAAGGCGTCGACTGCGAGATCAAGCGCACGGGCGGAACGGCCGCGCTCCAGGCGTGCTGGGACCTCGAGATCTCGTGCGTGAACGGTGGGGTGATGGTGGGGCAGGGCTGTGGCTCCATCGGCGCGGGCGCGAGCGGCGGCACGGTCAACCTGCCAGTGGCGTCGTTCTCGAATCAGGAGGGCTGCGACGCGCCCAAGCAGGGCACCGTGAAGAACCTCGTGGTGACCGAAGAGTAGATGACGCTCGCCGAGGCGATGGTGCCGGTGATGAACGTAGCGCTCGTGGTGGGCGTCGCGGTGGTCATGCCCATCGCGTTCGATCGCCGGTTCACGCCGTGGCAGGTGTCGGGGCTGGCCGTGGCGGCGTCGTTGGCGGTCGCTCCCGGCTGGTCTGCCGCGGTGGTGCTGCTGCCGTGGCTGTTTCTGTGCGTGGTGGAGGGCGTTCAGGCGCTGCGTCGCAAGGTGCTGGTGCACGCGGTGATGGCCGGCTTTGGCGCGACCGCCGCCCTCGCGCTGATGGCTTCGCGCCTCGAGGTGACGTTCTTCGAGATCCCCGAGCCGATCGTGAAGCTGACGGCACTGCACTTCTCCTTCGCTGGCGTGGGCTCGCTGTCGCTCGCGAGCCGGTTGGTGGCGAGCCGGGCGTCAGCGCCGCGCAGGATCTCGGGGTTGCTGGTGATGGCGGCTCCGCCGATCGTGGCGATCGGCTTCATCACCCGGCTCGCGGTGTTTCAGGTTGGCGGAGCGATCGTGATGGCGGTGGGCGTGTGTGCCGTCGCAGCGCTCCAGTTGCCCGAGGCGCTCAAGCGCTCGGGGTGGTCTCGCGCGCTCTTCCTCGTCTCGTCGGCGTCACCGTGGGTCGCGATGGCGCTCGCGGTCGCGTGGGCCGCGAATCAGTACTGGCCGTCAGTGCCGGCGTTGACGGTGCCCGACATGGTGCCGACGCATGGAGCGCTCAACGCGTTCGGCTTCGTGCTCGCGGGACATCTCGCGTGGTGGGTGGACGAGCGCGGCTGGTGAAGGAGGGCAGAGAGCAACTGCCTGGCGTCGTTACTGGGCGTCGGCGGGCCTCACGGAACAGGCTGCGCGCCGGTTGGTTCCGAACAGCGGGCGTTGCCGCGCCTCAAGGCCGCTGCCGCGCGCCGGTTGTGTTTCCGAGCACTGGGCGCCTGACGGAACAGGCCCGCGCCGGGCTTTGCCGCGCCTCACAGCGGCCGCGCCGGTTGTGTTCCGAGACTGGCCTCACGACACCGGCCGCGCACCCGTTGTGGTTGCGAACACCGGCGTTGCCGAGCCTCACGACAGCGGCCGCGCGCCGGTTGTGGGCGTCGCCGGTTCTCACGGAACAGGCGCCAGTTGTGGTTCCGAACAACGGATGTTGCCGCCTCACGACACCGCGCGCCGGTTGTGTCTCCGAGCCTGGCCTCACGACACCGGCCGCGCACCCGTTGTGGTTGCGAACACCGGCGTTGCCGAGCCTCACGACACACGCCCGCCCGGTGTTGCGAGCGCGGCAGCTTCGACTGCTCGGCCAGCCGCGGCAGCACGCGCACACCCGAGCCCAATGCGAAGGCCTGCGTCGCTTCGTGATGGGGCCGATGGCATTCGACGCGGCCTTGATGGCGTCGACCGATTCGCGCAGCCGCGAGACCTCGTCGTGACTCGTCACCGCGGTCGAAGGGGTCGGCCGCGTCTCCTGCGTCCCGCTTCACTGCACGCTGACTTCGAGGCTGTAGGTCATCGGGCCCGAGCGATAGCTCGACACCACGAGGAACACCGTCTTCGCGGCCGTGGTCGCGTTCGTCCACGTGAGGCGGTCTTCCTGTCCGTCGCTTCCGCGATCGGCCGAGGCGAGACACGTCACCGAGGCTGCGTTGCAGTTCGCGGCGGGCCCTTCGATCACGTTCAACACGATGTCAGCCATCGCGTCTGGCACGCCACGCACGGTCAGCGTCTGATTGGCGCCGACCGAGATGGAATACACGCGGTCCGTGCCCGATGAGGACGAGCTACAGCTCACGCTCGCAAGCCCGTAGTCACGCGAGAACGAGGTGAGCGTCTCGGCGGGCAGCGCCATGCCCGAAGTGATCGCCTGCGCGTTCTCACACACCTCTCCCGCGGGGATCGCGGCGCTCGTGGCCTGGAGCGAGAAGGTGGTGTCGGAGTCTGTCTCGTTGAACGAGCCCACGACGACGAACACGGTCTGCGGCGTCGAGGCGATGTTGGTGAAGGCAGCCGTCTCGGGAGCCAGCCGCCCGCCAACGTCTCGCGCCGCGATGCATCGCCGGGTCGCCGAGTCGCACGAGGCCGCAGGCCCGCCGATGATCGACAGCACGGGGTCGAACCCACCATCCATCGCGGCCGGGGTTGGCGTCACCGTCACGGTGAGGCGCTGGTTGGGCTGTGCCTGGGCGATGTACACCCGGTCGGCGCCCCGGCTCGTGTTCACGCACGAGTAGTCGCGCTCGAAGGCGACGCCGCCCGCTCGCAAGCTCTGGCCCGTCAACGTCGTGGCGCCGAGCGTCGTCGTGGCCGTCGTGCAGACATCGTCCGTTGCCGGAGCTGCCGTCGAGAGGTCGATGTTGAAGTTCACCCCTGCGCCGATGGGGCCGTCGACGATGGCGAAGCCGCTCTGTGGCTGTCCCGAGCCGTTCACGAACGACGCCGAGCGGGTGGTGCCGAGGGTGCTCGAGTTGGCCGAGGCGACGCAGACGCGGGGCGCCGCTTCGCAGGCTGGCGCTGCTCCCGTGACGAGGCTCACCGAGGGCACGTAGCCGCCGTCGGTGGCGCTGCTGACGGTCACCTTCGCCCGCTGGCCTGTCGGCACGTTGAACGAGAAGACGCGATCGTTGCCGCTGGTGTCGAAGGTCGCGCACGAGGTCGTGGTGCCCGCTGCGTAGTCGTTGGTGAGGCCCGTGGTGGTGCTCGCGACGGCCGCGCCCGAAGCGAGTGCGGTCGGGTTGCTGCACGAATCTCCCGCGGGTGGATCGGTGATGACCGCTGCGAGGTCGAACGTGCCCGTGCCCGGCGCAGCGCTGTCGACGAGCACGAGCAGGGTCTGCGCGGTCGTGGTGCGATTCGTCCAGGCGATCACGTCAG
Source organism: Archangium gephyra (assembly GCA_943370055.1). Classification (GTDB taxonomy): domain Bacteria; phylum Myxococcota; class Myxococcia; order Myxococcales; family Myxococcaceae; genus Xiheimicrobium; species Xiheimicrobium gephyra_A. Next base: position 38,659 of record CALRPN020000042.1, on the reverse strand, counting down.
GATCGCTCGCCGTGCCGCTGGTGCTGGTCGCGACGCAGCGGAGCATTCCTCCCGTCGTGCAGTTCGGCGCGCCGTCGATGAGTGACACCGACGTGTTGAGGCCTGCGCTCGGCGTCGCCGTGATGGTCGCCAGCTTGTTCGGCGGAATCGTCAGCGCGTACACGCGATCTGGGCCGCTCGACGTGAAGGCGCAGCCGGTGCCTGAGCTGTAGTCGTTGCCGTAGCCGTTGAACGTCTGGCCAGTGAGCGGCGTGCCTGCGGTCAGTGGCACCGCGCTCGCGCACTCGTCTCCCGCAGGGGGCATCGCCACGCTCGTCGTCAGCGAGAAGTCGGTGACGGTGTCGGTCGGGTCGTACGAGCCCACCACCACGAAGACGTCCTGCGCGGTCGTGCCGCGGTTCAGGTAGTCGACGCGTTCGGTCCCGCCGACGGCCAGCGCGTCGGAGCCGGCGAGGCAGACGAGCGGTGAGACGCCACACGAGGCCGCAGGTCCCGAGATGAGGTTCACCGTCACGTCGAAGCCTCCGTCATTGGCAGGCGCTGCGATGGCGGTCAGGCGCTGGCCCGCTGGCACACTGAGGGCGTAGGTGCGATCGGGCCCGTCGGAGCGTCTGCAGTTGGTGCCGAAGCCGTAGTCGCCCGAGTAGCCCGTGAGGGTGCCGGTCAGACTGCCAGGCGTGATGGTGGTGGCCGTGTCGCAGCGGTCGCCCATGGGCGGCGTCGCCACCGTGAAGCTCAGGTCGTACCTTCCCTGGTGGGTGACGCCGTTCGTCTCGTCAGGTGCGGTGAAGAACGAGTCGACGACCACGAAGACCTCACGCGGCGCTCCGCTGGTGTTGAGGTAGGCGACGCGCTCGGGCGAGCCTGGCGGCTGATCGATGTCGGAGCCATCCAGGCATGAGGTGCGATCGCCCGCGTCGGCCGGAGCGCACGCGGCCGCAGGCCCCGCGACGAGGTACAGCGAAGGATCGTATTGGAGACCGCCGTCCGAAGTGTCCGTCTCTTCCGGCGTGAGCGTCACGGTGAGGCGCTGCAGGTTGGGCACCGTGACGACGTAGACGCGGTCGGGGCCCTGGTTGCGCGAGCCGGTGCAGCTGAGGTTCACGTCTGCGCTTGCGCCCACCGTCGTTCCCGAGAGCGTCATCGCTCCTGCGACGGCCTGGGCCATCGTGCAGCTCTCTCCTGCCGAGCCAGCCGAGCCGCCAGCCACTGCCATGCCACCGCCGCTCGAGCCCGCGCCGCCTCCCGTTCCCGACAGGCCTCCGCCCGTGCTGGCCGTGCCGCCACCCGTGCTCGCCGCTCCGCCCGCGGTCATGCCGCCGACACACGCTCCCGAGACGCAGGACTGCGAGGGTGGGCACTGCGCGCTGCTCGTGCATTGGCCCGATGTCGACGGGCACCCCGTCACCAGGAGGAGCACCGCAACGGCTGCGAACGATCGAATCACCAGGCACCTCGTGGAAGACGCGTGTTGCCTAGCACGCGGTCACGGCTCGAACAGCGGGCTGGCTCACGGGGTGTGAACCGCAGTGAACAACGGCACCGGCTCACCGAGCAGAAAGCCCAGCTTCAGCTGAAGGGGAACGCCGGCTCCCATGGTCGGAACGTCACCGCTTTGCACGAGCGGGAGCAGCACCGCCAGCTCGGGCATCACCGCGACGGCCCGCGAGACCCGAACGGCAACCCCGACCGAGCCGCCCGCCATCAGCGCCCGGTACGACGAGCTGACCCCATCATTCGGCAGAAAGACGAAGCCCTGTGCCCGAGGCCCGAGCACGAGCTGATGAGGGCCGATGCGAACGCCGACGAGGAGTGGGAGCGCCGCGCTGAAGGTCTGCCCCACGATCGACAGCGGCTCACCCGCAGGCTCGAGCTTCGCCAAGATCGCAGGCGCGACGGAGATGAGCACCGGCCACGCTCGTGGCGTCAGCATCACCTTGGTCTCGAGGCCCAGCCCCGACTGACCGGCACGCACTCCGAGATCGAGACGCTCTGCGGCGCCGTACCGCACCGACACGTCGACGAGCGGAGTCAGCGACGGCCGCTCGTTCGAGGTGCGTGGCAGCAGCGCCGTCACGCCAGGCTCGACCCCCACCTGCAGTCGGCCCGCGCCCACGGTGTCGGCGGTCTGCGTGCTGCCGATCGCGGCGCAGCCCGACTGCCACCCCCAGACCCAGAACACGAGGAAAAGCCCACTGACTCTCGGCACCGCCCGATTGTGCACCACACTCTCGCAGTCGCGGCCACGTCTGTTTGCGGGTAGGTTTCCACAGGCCGATGAGTGACGAAGTCGTTCAGGTCTGGGTGCGAACCGAGAAGGGCCAGGTCTTCGGCCCGTTGACGCCCACCAGCGTCGAGCTGCTCCTCGACAACGGAGTCATCGCCGGCCGCGTGCAGGTGTCGCTCGACGGCTCGAACTACGTCTTCCCGGGAAGAATGCCGGGCATTCGAATGGTCTTCCGAAAGGAGCTGTGGGGCGAGCAGGTGCTCCCCCACAACGAGCTCGACGACGTCTGGTCGAGGGTCGTGGCGCCTCCACCCGTCGCGACGTCGGTGGGCAACAGCCCAGCACCCGCCACGCCAGGTGCGGTCCCGGGTGGCCCCGTCGCGGGTCCTGGCGCAGCGCCACGTGCAGGCCCGATGGCAGGCCCCGGCGCTCGCGCGGCGCAGACGCAAGTGAGGCAGCCTCCTTCGGCCCAACAGCAACGGCCCCCGCGCCCTGCAGGCACGGGCGTGCCGATGATGCAGCGGCAAGGCCCCGGAGCTCCCGCGCCCGGAACTCTGAGTGACTCGCTGTTCGGCGACATGGCGCAGGGCAGCCCGTCTCAGGTGGTGTCGACGCCCTCTGGCGTTCGCGCCGCGCCGCCGCCTGCTCCTGCTGCGGCAAAGCCGAACGTGAACTCGATGGCCTCCATCGCCGCCGCGATGGGTCAGGCCCCGCAGCCCTCGGCGCCTCCTGCGCCCTTCGCCAGCTCGCCGTCGACCGCGGCCGCGCCGCCGCCGCAGAGCCGGCCTTCTTCCGTCGCCTCAGCCGCGCTCGAGCACATTCCTGCGAGCGGAACACTCGCCGAGACCAGCGCTCGTCGGCTGTATTTCCTCGCAGCCGCTCAGGACACGACGGGCCTGCTCACGTTCCAGCTGCCCGACCGCGCCGTCATGCTGCACTTCCGCAAGGGCAGCCCCGACTCGGTGGAGTCGACCCACCCGGACGACGCTCTGGCGACGTTTCTGCTGCGGCAGCGACTGGTGGGGCCCGAGCAGCTCGGCCAGGCGCAGAAGGAGGGAGCGCGGTTTGGCGGCGAGCTGTTGCCTGCGCTCTTCGGCCTGGGGTTGCTCAACCCGAACGCGGCCATCGATGCCCTCAACCAGCGCATCGCGGGCCTCATCGGCATGGCGCTGCGCTCGACCGAAGGCAGCTTCACCTTCCAGGCGATCGACCTGCCGGCACACAAGGCGATGCCGCCCGGAAACCGGTGGCAGCTGTACGTCGAGCAGCTGCGCAAGATGTCGATCGCCGAGCTACGCGACCAGCTGATCTCGGCACTCGATTTCCCGATCATGAGGGCGACCGGCGCCATCGCCATCGCAGACATGCGGCTGTCGCCTCAAGAGACGCGGGTCTATTCGCAGTTCGATGGCACTCGCACGCTGAACACGTTCCTTCAGGTGAACGCGCCCGAGACCGAGCATGCCTTGCGCGTCGCCTTCATGCTCGAGCCATGCGATCTCGTGTCGTTCGCGGGCACCATCGTCAAGACGTCGGCACCTGCACGCCATGCGGCGCCGCGGCCGATGCAAGCACCGCCTGCCCCGATGCCTGTCGCGCCCGCGATGCCTGTCGCGCCCGCGATGCCCGTGGCTCCCGTCGCGCCGCCGCGCCCCGTCATGACGACTCCCACGGTCACCGCGGCGGTTGCGTCGCCCGGGCCGACAGCCGCTCCGGTCGCTCCTGCCGCTCCTGCCGCACCGTCGGTCGTGCCGGGCCCACCCGTCGCGCCACGCATTCCTTCGTACCCGGGAGCGCCACCGCCACAGGGCGCACAGCCGGCACGGCCGATGGCCCCGCCGGTGATGCAGCAGGCCGCCGCTCCAGTTCCGCCGCCGCGCCCCATCATCACCGCCGCCGGACCCGCGACCGGCCCCGCGCCGCAGGCTGTTGCCCCTCGAGTCGCGGCGGCGCCGGCGGCTCCCCAGAACTTCGCGGCAGACATCAAACGCCTGACCGAGCTTCACGCGACGATGGCGACGCAGAACCACTTCGAGGTGCTGGCCGTCACCAAGGACTCTCCGCCGAACGCGGTGAAGGTCGCCTACTTCAAGCTCGCGAAGGACCACCACCCCGACACCGTGCCGCCGGGCGCTCCCGAAGCGCTGCACAAGCTGAAGGTCGACATCTTCGCGCGCATCGGCGAAGCGCACCGCACGCTCTCGGACGAGGCGCTGAAGAAGGACTACATCGCCGAGCTCGAGTCGGGTGGAGGCGAGAAGATCGACGTCTCGAAGCTGCTGCAAGCCGAGGAGCACTTCCAGAAGGGGAAGATTCTCATTCAGGCGCGCAAGTACCCCGAGGCGCTGAAGATGTTCGACGACTGCATCACCCTGACGCCAGACGACGCCGAGGTCTACACGTGGCGAGGCTATGCCCGCTTCTTCACGTTCCCCGACAAGAAGGCCGGGCTGGTCGAAGCGATGAAGGACGTCACCAACTGCCTCAAGCGCAACCCGAACGTGGTAGCCGCCCACTTCCACCAGGGAATGATGAACAAGATCCTCGGAGACATGGCGGCGGCCAAGAGACACTTCCAGGCCACCGTGAAGCTCGACCCCAAGCACATCGACGCGCAGCGCGAGCTGCGAATGATGAAGTGAGAGATTCAGCGTGGCGCTCAACGGCAAGCAGCGGCGGTACCTTCGTTCACTCGGTCATCACCTGCATGCAGTCGTGCAGGTCGGAGACGCTGGCGTCAGCGAGGGCGTGATCTCGGCGACGGCGCAGGCGCTCGAGACGCACGAGCTGGTGAAGGTGCGCATCGCCGACGAACGCGAAGGTCGTGAAGCGGCCATCGCGCAGCTGTCCGAGGGCACGGGCTCCGAGGTGGCGCAGGTGCTCGGCCGCACGGTGCTGCTCTTCAAGCGACGCGCGAAGAAGCCGGCCATCAAGTTCGACGGCGAGGTGCTGCCGGTCGAGAAGGACGCGAAGGCGAAGCGCGTCGTGAAGAAGGCGAAGCCGGCTACGCGCCGAACGCCACGAACCCGAGATTGAGCGACGCGAGCCACTGCTGCTGCAGGGGCGCGCCACCCACCGAGACACCGAGGAAGAGCGGCCCGAGCAGCACGCGGGCGCCGACATCTCCCGTGAGCCATGGCTGCGCGGGTCGGGCGAGATCTGCGTCCACCCCGGTCGGAGCGCGCACGACGTTCGCCGTGGCGAGCCCGAAGCCGACGCCGCCAGTGAGCTGAAGCAGGGAGCCACGGGTGTGCCCGCGAAGCTCGGCCTGAATCGCCCAGGCCGATTGTGAACCGCTCCACGGGGCGATGCTGACGAGGCGAACCGAGGGCGTGAACCAGTTCCAGAAGTCGACGCCGAGGCGGGCCGAGACGGTGGGCGTGAGATCGGAGCGCGACGTGACGCCGCCGGTCACCTCGACCTCGAGCTTGGGATCGTCGGTGGTCTTCGTCACCTCTGCCGGATCGGCGAAGGCAGAGGTGACGAGCCCCAGACTGAGCAGGGTGAGCTTGGCGGCGTGCATGTCGGTTCTGTTGCCGGGCTGGAGAAGATCGATCAGCGCTTCAAAATCGTGCGCCCGTGCCTCCACTCAGTGAGAAAGGAGCCGCACATGTCTTCGATTTCTCAGGTTGGCCAGTGACGGACCGCTCTCCCGCTTCACGCAACGAAGAGCGTCGGGCGCGCGCGAGCGTCTCCGAACCGCTGAAGACTCCCGTCGAAGTGTCCGCTGTGTCCGCTGAAGGAAGGGCCTGGGAGGCGCAGGCCGTCGAGCTGAAGCGGGCCGGCTACAACGCAGCGGTCGTGGCGCGAAAGCTCGTCGATCAGCACGCAGCTCCGGTGGCAGAGGCGGAGCGCATCGTCGGTCAGCTCTTCGGCAAGCGCGTCGATGCGTTTGCCGGTGAGACGACGAGCGCGATCGTCAGCGGCCTCATCATCGCGGCGGTCGGCGTCGTCGGGTTGGCCGTTCTGCTGTCAGTCTTCGGAGGACTGCACCGCGCGCGTGTTCCGGTCCTGGGCGTTCCGGTGGGGCTCATCGTCGTCGGTGCGGGCCGCGCGTTCTTCGCGTTCATGAACCGCAACGTGCCGCCGCAGGAGCGTCAGCCGAAGTAGTCCTCGCAGCGCAGTGTCGAAGCCCGGGCGAACCCGCCCACGTACCGAATCGAACGCACCTCGAGCGTCGCGGCCCTGAAGTCAGGAAGCGTCGCGTACTGCACGGCGTCGGGGTGGTGCTCGAGGAAGCGCTGCTTCGCGCGCGCGGCGTCGTCACCGTCGAGCCAGCGCAGCTCACCCGTCAACGTCACGCGCAGCCGATCCATCACGCTCGTCGGGCCGTGCTCCGAGGCGACGAAGAGCACCGACGCCAACGGCCGCTGCTTCAGGTTCTTCGTGTGCTCCGAGAGGCCAGACAGGAGAAAGAGGGGATGTCCCGCGCCATCGTCGGCCGTCGCGACGAGCGTGGCGAGCGGCGCGCCGTCATCGGAGATCGTCGCCAGGGTGGCGAGGGTCGTCTTCGCTACCAGCGCCCGCGCGTCTTCACTGGCCTTCGACATGTGGTCCCTTCGGGCGAGACATCGTGGCCACCAGCGCGCTCGCGGGAGAGAGCCAGTCGAACAGCTCAGGCCCGAACCACTGCCGCTTCGCTTCTCCCAGACCGTTGCGAATCACGTCTGGCGGCTCGAGGTAGCCCACGTACCCATTCGACAACGCGAGCACCCGCGTCGCACCTGTCAGCGTCTCGAGTTGCTGCGCCGTCGCGAATGATGGCTCCACGGGCAACGCGAGCAGCGACACGCAGCCCAGGCGCAACATCGAGACCTCGACCTCCATCTCGGCCGAGGCACACAGCGCGTTGTCGGCAGCCGCTCGGAACGGCCACGGGGCCAGACGCGATCCATCAGGGCGTGGCAGCGCGGTGTGCGCGGTCGCGAGGCTCAACGTCGGCTCACAGCCCTCAATCTTCACGGAGTGGGTGATCGCCTCTTTCACCTGCGCCACCACCACAGCCTCGTTCGGCGCGACGTCCTTGTTCACCGACGCGTTGCCCACCGAGGTCTGCAGCACCAGCGTCACGCCGTCGCCGTCTTCTGCGAGCAACCCTGGCCAGTCGGTGTCGAACGAGGCGCCACGGCGGGGCGCGAGGGTTGGGTGGGCGGCCAGCAACAGCCACCTCGCGACGCGGCCACCTTCGGGCTTCACGAACGACACCTCGAGGCCTCGCGTGTCGACGCTGTCTCCGCTGCGCGCACGCACGAACGACGAGGTGCTGAACGCGCGAACCTCCATCGTGACGGGAACGAGCTGGTGCTTCGCCTCAGCCAGCGCCGTTCGCGCCGCCGCCACGATGGCCGACTCCACGTCCTGGTCGAAGCTGCCCAGCGCCGCTACCTGACTCGCCAGCCTGCGATCGAACTGCCCCAGCGATGAGTGCGTGTGCGTCGCCGTGACGAAGACGGGAACCTCGGCGCCTTCACGAATCGCGGTCACCAGCGGCTGCGTCAGCAGCAACACCTCGAGCGACACCATCGCGATCTTCGTTCCACCCACGTCGACGATCGTCGCCCGCGCGTAGACGGGATCTCCGCTCGTGGCCGACGAACGCAGCGGGCCGTACCCGCCGACCGTCACAGCGCCAGGCAGCGCGATCGCGACCTTCGCCGCGCCCACCGACGCGGGACCACTCCCGCGCGCCACCAGCGACATCACCGGCGACGACGACGGCCACTGCCCGCAGCGATCAGCCGACGCGAACGCGAAGGCGCCGACGAGGGCAATCACCAGCACTCCAAGCACACGGCGCTTCGTCACGGCCGGCAGCTTTTCACGCAAGCGGCGCTGGAAACCCACCCAAAACACGAAAGGCCCGACTCCGTGAGGAGCCAGGCCTGTCGTCCGCGCTGCATCGCCGGCCCGGTTCGATCGGCGCGAGCGCGGTCAGGGAACTTCGAGAATCAATCGGCCATGTTCTTGTTCGCGCGCTGAATCACGGGAGCAGGAGCGGCCTTCGAAGCCTTCACAGGAGCCGGCGCGGGCGCAGCGACCACCGGAGCCGGCTTCGGCGCGACAGGCGCGACGGCGACGGTGCGGGTGGCGACCGGCTGCGACTTCTTCACCATCGGCTCAGCGACGACGGCCGGCTTGGCGACGACGGCGACAGCGGCGGGCTTCTTCGACGCGGGAGCATTCATCACGACCGAGGCGAGGCGGCCCGACTTCGGCGCAATCTCGAACGCGCGGATGGCTTCGGCCGTGGCGGCATCGAAGGCCGAGCGGGTCTTGCCAGCGGGCGTGAAGGGCAGGGTGGCGACGAAGGGCTTGTTCGAGTTGCGCTCCACCGCGGTGAGGTCGAGCTGGCACCAGCGCGCGGTCTTGTCGCACGAGAGGTTGGTGAAGATGTACGCGAAGCCGCGGGCGCAGTGGTGCGAGCCGCAGGTCTCGTTCATCTCGACGGCCATCGCCGACAGGTTCTTCGCGGTGATGTCGAGCTCGACTTCTTCGGCGACGACGGGCGCGGCGACAGGCGCAACGACCTCGGCCTTGGCGACGGGGGCGGGAGCGGGCTCGAGCACGATGGGCTCGAGGGCAACGACCTTCGTGGGCTTCACCTCTTCGACCGGGGCGGGCGGCTCGACCTTCACGGGCTCGGGGGCAGGCTCGGGCTCGACGACGGCGGCCTCGGCGACGACCTCTTCAGCGACCGGCTCTTCGGCGACGGCGACTTCTTCGGCAACAGGAGCGGCGAGCCCGGCCTTGCGAGCCTTGTACTCGGCGACCTTCTGCTTCAGCAGCTCCTGCTTCGAGAGCTTCGGAGCCGACTTCGCCTTCGCGGCAGCCACAGCGGCAACGGCAGCAGACTTCGCGGCCGGCTTCACTTCAGGGTGCTGCTCGGCGATCTCGAGGTCGAACGACAGGCCGCCCTTGACGGTCGTGTTGTACCGGTCGGTCACCTTCACCGTGTAGATGCCGGGCGCCAGCTCGATGCTGCCCTTCGCGGGCTGCCCCGTCTCCACCGAGTCCATGTCGAGGAGCAGGTTGCCCGACGCGTCCTCGAGCTGAACGATGGGGTCGATCTGGATCTTCTTGCCGGCCGCGGGCGAGACCGTGAGGTCGTAGGTGTCCTTGCGGGTGACGGTCCAGGTGAACGTCTCTCCCGCTTCGGTCGACACGCTCTCGCTGCACTTCGCGACGGCGCCGGTCAGCGTCGAGGCGCACATGCCGCCGAACACGTGGTTCGGATCCGACGGGCCGGCCTCGCTCGCCGAGGGCCCGAAGATCATCAGGGGCACCGACAGCACCGCCGCGACGCCGCCACCGATGAACGAGAACTTCTTCTTCTTGTTGATGCTGCCGATGAGGCCGTCACGGCCCTTCGCGCTGGTCATCAGCGAGCGCCAACCCGGCTTGACGATCTTGCCGCCCTCGATCTTGCCGAGCACGAACAGGCTGCCTTCGACCGGCACGTACTTCTCGGTCGCCTTGAAGCCGATGGTGTACTTCTCGGAGTCGCTGATGACGGGCACGTCGTACGACATCTCGCCGAACTGAATCTGCGAGGCCCAGCCGCGGCCGTTGAGCTCCTTCTTGAAGCCGTCCTTGTAGTTGTCGAAGTCGGCGCCCTTGGTGACGTCGATCTGAATCGCGCCCGTGCCGTCGTCGACGCCGAAGATCGCGCCGCCCTTCACGGTGTCGAGCGTGTCCGAGCCGGTGACCGTCTTCGTCCCGTCCTGCGTGGTCTCGATCTTCTCCCACAGGCGCTCGACCTTCACTTCGTAGGCGAGGCACGGCTGCTTCGTGCACGGCGAGAGCAGCTGCTGCGCGGGAGCAATGACCTTGCCCTCGGTCGACATCGCGCCCTTGGCGTCGGTGCTGGTCGGGTTCTTCGCGAGCTCACCGGTCTTCTTGAAAGGCGCGGCGAGAATGCGCTTGCCCTTGAGGTGCTGAAAGAGGCCGAACGCGAGAACCGCGACGCCGACGAGAAGCAAAAGAACGCCCATCTGGAGGCTCCAGGTGATGCCGCGCACGGCGGCAGGAAGTGGTTTGGGAGGTGATGAACCGAGCTGAGGTGCGGGGTAGACCCAGCACCCACCACCTGTGTGCACCAGAATTTTCAGGCGTGTTTCGACCTTTGACGAAACGGCCTAAGAGGTCAGGGAGATCAGTTGGTTGTGAAAGGGAAAGCGTGCTCCGAAAAGCGTCGTTGATCGCCGCCGCGCTGGTGCTGTTGGTGTTCGCCGGCATTTCCGTTCTCTATGCCCTGCAGCCCAACAGCTATCGGCTGACCCGTTCGCGCACGATCGCCGCTTCGGCGTCCGCCATTCGTCCGTGTCTCGTCGACTTCAAGCTGATGGAGGGGTGGCAAACTCAGATCGCTGCGCCACACGACCCTCCGACCGTGACGTTCTCTCCCGTGACCAGCGGGGTTGGGGCGTGGAGGGAGCGGAAGGACTCCATCGGCTGGGGACGCACGGAGCTCGTGGAGATCACCGAGTCGAGCGTTCGCCTTCGGCATGTCAATCAGGGCCGGTTTGGCTCCATCACCAGCACCGTCGACTTCCTCCTGCGTGAACGAGGCACGTCGACCGAGGTCGAGTACGTCATCGCCGCCCCCATCAGCGGCCTGCCGCGTCTCTTGTGGCCAATCGCCGATCTCGAGAATCGCATCGGGCCCGACATGGTGAAGGCGCTGGAGCAGCTCGAGACGAAGTGCGCGGTGCCCCGGTGATCCGCGTACGCTGTGGCCTCGATGCTTCCGTTTCGCATGCGCCTCGACGGGCGTGACGCGCTGCTCATGTTCGTTGGCTTCAGCGCCTGGTTCGGCGTGATGCCGGCGGTTCCGAAGGGGCTGCCGCTCTTCGCGAGGCTGTTCGTGGTGCTCGCCGGCTTCCTTCCGATGACCTTGCCCTTCGTGCGGCGATGGTGGCTGGGAATGCCTGCGCCGCGACTCATTCGACACGGTCGGTGGTGGCCCTGGGTGAGCATGGCCTCGCTCGTCATCTTCTCGGCGGCCGGGTTCGCGATGTTGTTGGCGTCGCTGGTCGCGTACCGGCTGAGCGTCGAGCCAGCGAGCCCCTTCGACCTCGGAGCGCGGTGGCATCAGCGTGAAGAAGGGCTGCCGTGGCTCGCGGGCTCTGTCGGTTCCGGGCTGGTGCTGGCCTTCGTGGGCTTTCTGGGGCTCGAGAGCCGGTACCAGAAGCTGTCTCCGTGATTCCGGCTTGAAGCGCCTGCGCCTTCCCGGCAGGGTGCGCCGCGTGTTGCGACGCGTCATCTGCCTCGGTGTGTTGGTGCTCTCCGCCTGCGGGATCAAGGGCCCGCCACGTGCTCCGTTGGAGGCCACGGCTCCTGCGCCTGAAGAGGTGCCCGACGCCGGGTGCTGCCGGGAGCCGAAGTGAACCACTTCGACGTCATCGACGGCGCCATGCACTGCGAGGGTGTTCCGCTCTCGCGCATCGCGGCCGAGGTCGGCACCCCGACGTACGTGTACTCGACGGCCACGCTCACGCGGCACCTCGGCGTCGTGCAGCAGTCGTTCGCCGAGCACCCCACGCTCGTCTGCTACTCGGTGAAGGCGTGCAGCAACCTGGCGGTGCTCAAGCTGTTCGCGAAGGGCGGCTCGGGCTTCGACATCGTCTCGGTCGGTGAGCTCGAGCGCGTGCGCCGCGTCGGTGGAGACGTTCGCAAGGTCGTCTTCGCGGGCGTCGGCAAGACCGAAGCCGAGATGATCGCGGCGGTGCGCGCGGGCATTCTGATGTTCAACGTCGAGAGCAGTGAAGAGCTCGAGGCGCTCGACAAGGTCGGCCGGCAGCTCGGCGTGCAGGCGCCGTTCGCGTTGCGCGTGAACCCCGACGTCGACGCGAAGACGCACAAGTACATCGCGACCGGTTTGAAGACGTCGAAGTTCGGCGTGCCGGTCGAAGAAGCCGTCGCCCTCTACGCGAAGTCGAAGCGCATGAAGGGCCTCGTCGCGAAGGGGCTCGACTGTCACATCGGCAGCCAGCTCACCGACACGCGGCCCGTTCGCCAGGCGATGGCGCGCGTGGGAGACGTCTACAAGACGCTCCAGGCGAAGGGCTTTCCGCTCACGCACCTCGACGTCGGCGGTGGCCTCGGCGTCACGTACACGACGGAGACACCTCCCGGGGTCGCCGACTACGCGAAGGCGGTCATCGAGCCACTGCGCGGGCTCGGCGCCACGCTGGTGCTGGAGCCCGGCCGCGTGCTCGTCGCCAACGCGGGCGTGCTGCTCACGCGGGTGCTGTACCGCAAGAAGACGCCCTCGAAGCACTTCGTCATCGTCGACGCGGGCATGAACGATCTGCTCCGGCCGGCGCTGTACGAGGCGCACCACGATGTTCGCCCGGTCGTTGCGCGCAAGGGCAAGAAGTCGACTGTCGACCTCGTCGGCCCCGTCTGTGAATCGAGCGACGTGCTGGGCCACGACCGCGCGATGGCCCCGCTGATGCAAAACGATCTGCTCGCGGTGATGACCGCGGGCGCGTACGGCATGTCGATGTCGTCGTCGTACAACTCACGGCCGAGGCCAGCAGAGGTGCTGGTGGACGGCGACCGCTTCCGCGTGGTGAGGACGCGAGAGACCCTGACGGACCTGATGCGAGGAGAGACCCCATGACGAAGCTCTTCGGCTCGATGACGGCGCTGGCCACGCCCTTCAAGAACGGCGCGCTCGACGAGGCTGCGTACGAGTGGCTGGTGAACGATCAGGTGACGAACGGAACGTCCGTCCTCATCCCCATGGGCACGACTGGCGAGTCGGTCACCATGAACGCCGCCGAACGCGCGCGCGCCATCGAGGTCTGCATCAAGGTGAACAAGGGCCGCGCGAAGGTCTACGCGGGCTGCGGCAGCAACAACACGGCCGACGTCATCGAGTCGATGAAGGTCGCGCGAGAGCTCGGCGCCGACGGCACGTTGATCGTCACGCCCTACTACAACAAGCCCACGCAGCCCGGCCTCGTGGAGCACTACCGCATGCTCGCCAAGGCCCACCCCGGCTTTCCGATCATGGCCTACAACGTGCCGGGCCGAACGGGCGTCGACATGCTGCCCGACACGGTCAAGCGCCTCTGCGACATTCCCGAGGTCGTCGCGCTGAAAGAAGCGACCGGCAGCGTGCTGCGCACCCTCGACGTCTACGAACTCTGCGGCGATCGCATGACGCTGCTCTCGGGTGACGACTTCGTGGTGGCGCCGTTCATCGCGGCGGGTGGCCGTGGCGTCGTCAGCGTCTCGTCGAACGTGGTGCCGCGCCTGATGGCCGACCTCGTCGCCGCCGCGCTCAAGCAGGACACGAAGACCGCGCTCGAGCTTCAGCTCAAGCTGCAGCCGCTGCACCGCGTGCTCTTCATGGAGTCGAACCCGATTCCCGTGAAGATGGCGCTGCACCTGATGGGCCGCTTCCAGCAGGACATTCGCGCGCCGCTCTTCCCGATGTCAGAGACGAACACCGAGAAGCTCAAGACCGAGCTGCAGAAGCTCGGCGTCGTGAAGTGAGGAACCCATGCCTGCTCCCGACGTGAAGACGGTCATCACCGGCGTCACCGGCCGTATGGGCCAGATGCTGGTGAAGCTGGTGCGTGACTCCGAGGGCTTCGTGCTGTCGGGCGGCACCGAGAAGAAGGGCTCGGCGGCGGTGGGCCTCGACGTGGGGCTCGCCTGTCACCTGGGCATGCTCGAGGTGCCGGTCTCCGATTCGCTCGACGCAGCGCTCGGTGGCGCGAACGTGGTCATCGACTTCACGACGCCCGAGGCCTCGATCGCGCACGCGAAGAGCTGCGCCGCGAAGAAGGTGCCGCTCGTGGTCGGCTCGACTGGGTTCTCCGCCGAAGCGAAGGCGCAGATCGGCGAGCTGGCGCGCGAGATTCCCATCGTGATGTCGCCGAACATGAGCATCGGCGTGAACCTCGTCATCGAGATCGCTGCGCAGCTCGCGACCCGCCTCGGCAAGGACTTCGACATCGACATTCTCGAGTCGCACCACCGCCACAAGAAGGACGCACCGAGCGGAACGGCGCTGCGGCTGGCCGAGGAGATCGCGAAGGCGCTGCTCCGCCGGCCCGAAGAGATTCGCACCTCGCGCGTGGGCAACATCGGCGAGCGGAAGCGTGAAGAGATCGGCGTGCAGACGCTGCGTGGTGGCGACGTCGTCGGCGAGCACACCGTGTACTTCTTCGGTGACGGTGAGCGCATCGAGCTGACCCACCGCGCGTCGAGCCGTGAGCAGTTCGGCCGTGGCGCCCTGCGCGCCGCGAAGTGGATTCAGGGCAAGGCTCCGGGCTTGTACGGAATGTCTGACGTGCTGGGAGGCTGACGTGAACGCAGGCACTGGGAGAACGACGCGCTTTGGACGGATCGAGACTCCGGCGGGCGCGAAGTACGTCGAGGTGCAGGAGCCGCGCGTGCACGTGCTCTCCGATGCGCCCTGGGCGAAGCCGAACCGAACGGGCGAGGTGCACGAGCTCACGGACGTCACGTGGGCCGTTCCCAGCGCCGCGACCAAGGTCGTCGCCATCGGGCAGAACTACCGGAAGCACGCCGAAGAGATGGGCAAGACCGTTCCCGTCGAGCCGCTCATCTTCATGAAGCCGATGACGGCGCTGAACGCGCACGGCTCACCGATTCTCATGCCGCCGGCGAGCAACGACGTGCAGCACGAGGCCGAGCTGGCGCTGATCATCGGTCAGAAGCTGACGCGCGCGACCGAGGCCGAAGCGGCTGACGCGATCTTCGCGGTGACCTGCTTCAACGACGTGACGGCCCGCGACATCCAGAAGCGCGAGATTCAGCACACGCGCGCGAAGTCGTACGACACGTTCGCCTGCTGCGGCCCGTGGATGGTGCGCGGCCTCGACTTCTCCGATCTGCAGGTCACCTGCCGGCTCAACGGCGAGCAGAAGCAGGTCGGCCGCACGAGCGACATGGTGCACTCGCCCGCGAAGTTGGTCGCCTTCATCTCGAACGTGATGACGCTGCTGCCGGGAGACATCATCTCCACCGGCACGCCCTCTGGCGTCGGGCCGATGAAGGACGGCGACGTCGTCGAAGTGGAGATCGAAGGTATCGGCGTGCTGCGGAACCCGGTGAAGCGGTGACCGAGCGGGTCTTCGTCGCGCTGGGCTCCAACCTCGGAGACCGCAAGGCGGAGATCGACGAAGCCGTTCGCAGAATCGGAGCGCTCCCGATGACCTCGGTGGTCGCCGTCGCGCCAGTCATCGAGACCGAGCCACTGCTCCCGCCCGACGACCCGACCCCGCAGCCGACGTACTTCAACACGGTGGCCGAATTGCGAACGGCGCTCGAACCCGAGCCGTTCCTGCTCGCCCTCAAGGCGATCGAACGCGCCATGGGCCGGGTGTCGTCGACGCGCTGGGCGCCTCGGCTGATCGACCTCGATCTCATTCTCTACGGAGCGAGAACGCACTCGAGCGAGCGGCTGACCTTGCCGCACCCCGGCCTGACGCTTCGGGCTTTCGTGCTCGAGCCGCTCTCGTTCCTGGCCTCCGAGCTCGTCCTCGCAGACGGCTCGACCGTGGGGCAGCACCTGGCCCGGCTCAGGGCTGGTGGCCAGGCGACGTCTTCGTGACAGCCTCCCGATCGGCCGGCGCCGGCACCATCGCGTGCGTTCCCGTCTCGACGAGCGGCACGAGCGCTGCCCACTCCCGTCGTCCAAGCTCCATCGCCCGCAGCTCCCGCACGAGCGGCGCCAGCTGATCGATCAATGCTCGCGGTGACGCCGTTCGGCGATCGCGCGCCCGCTCCACCAGCCCGGCGATCGCCTCTTCGAACACTGCCGGTGCGTCGGGCCGAAGTTCGCGCAAGCGCGGAATCGGGTGCTCGAGCACCGCCTTCGCGAGCTCGACATCATTCGTGCCCTGAAACACGCGGCGTCCGCTGGCCACCTCGAGCAGCGAGAGTCCGAGGGCGAAGAGATCGGTGCGCACGTCGAGCGGCTGGCCTTCGAGCTGCTCTGGAGCGGCGTACACGAGCTTCCCGCGCATCACGCCGGTCTCGGTGATGCCTGGCTGGTTGCCCACGCGCGCGATGCCGAAATCGGCCACCTTCACCTCGCCCGTTCGCGAGAGCAGCACGTTGGGCGGGTTCAGATCGCGGTGCACGAGCCCGAGCGGAGCACCCGACTCGGTGCGCAGCGTCGTCACGTAGTCGAGCGCCGAGGCGACCTCGTGCGCGAGGTAGATCAACGCGGCCATCGAGGGCAGCTCACCGGACTGCACGCAGACCTTCAGCGCCTTCGAGAGCGGGGCTCCATCGATGAACTCCATCGCGAGGAAGTAGCGCTGCTCGTGCACGCCGAAGTCGTAGACCTGCACGATGTTCGGGTGCGTGAGCCTCGCGCCCACCTGCGCCTCGCGACGGAAGAGCGTGAGCAGCTCGGCGTTGTCGGAGAAGGCGGGGAGCATGCGCTTGAGCGCTACCTTCCGCTCGAAGCCGCCCTCTGGGGAATAGGTCGCGAGAAAGACCTCGGCCATGCCGCCCGTGCCCAGCCTCGCCCCCAGCACGTACTTGCCGAGCAGGTCGGCCTGCCGGGACAACCGCACCAGCGCACGAAGCTGCCCGACGATGATCCATCCGAGCACCGTCGCTCCAACCGCGGCCACGCTCGCGCCCACGCGAATCTCGAGCGGCACCGCCGCGACCGTGAGGATCGCCCAGAGAAACCCGAGCGTGGGAATCGCAGCCACGAGCACGACCGTTCGTGAGAGCGCGAGCATCGACAACATCGAGAGCACCATCAGGTACGCGGCGCTGGCCTGCGTTCCGTGACCGGGCGTGAGGGCGAGCTGCGCCTGCAGCAGCTCGGTGGTTCCGACGAGTGGAAGATCGATGAGCGCCGGTGCGAAGGCAGCGAAGCGAAGCCACGGTCTGCGAACCGACACCGCCAGCAGCACGATCGCCGACATCGCCAGGTAGGCGAGGGCACCCGCCCGGCTCGGCCAGATGGATGAGTAGCCAATCTCCTGTGCCGACGCTCCGTAGTTGGGGAAGACCGCGAGGAAGTTGAGCGCAGCGATGGCGAGGCGCCCGCGGCACACGCTCATCGTCAGGCGGTCGCGCTCCTCCCCGATGACGCGATCGAGCAGGGCAGTGGCGGCCGTGCGTTCGCTCCGCTGTCCGAACAGCGCGCTCCCCAGCGACATGAACGCGCAGTCTTCCACGACTCGGTGGCCGTCTGCCCGAAGGCGCGCAGAAAAAGCGGAGCCTCGACGATCGCGCTCAGTCGCGGTTTCATGGAGCCAGTCCGTTCAAGGGGGAACTTCATGAAACGCATCGCGCTGTCGCTGCTGACGTTGTGTGCCTGTGCGAAGCAGCCGCCGTCGAAGCAGGCCGTCGCCGAGCTCGCCATTCGTCTCACGCAGACCTCGTCTGACGCGGTGACGAGAGCCATTTCTCCCGTCGATACCTACGACGTGAACGTTCCGTGTGACTCGGGTCGCATGCAGGTGCACTCCACCGTCGACGGCGCAACAAGGCGCGACGCGATCGAATCGGTCCAATGCAAGTTCGGGGACGAGACGTTCACCGGTCAGCTCACGCTCAGCACCACCTCGACGACGCGAATGGGGAACACGGTGACGGTCGTGCAGGAGCTCAACGGCTCCGTCGCCTACGAGGGTCCGACCTACGCCGGAAACATGACCTACGACGCGCTGAAGCTGACGACGTCGGTCGAGGTCGTCGATGGCCGAGTCACCCTCAGGAGCATGCTTCAGGGCTCCGTCACCATCGGTGGCACGGCCTACAGCTTCGACAAAGACAGCTACGTCGTCCTCGATACCCGCCCTCCCACTGGTGGTGGTTCGGCGTCGGGCGGCGGCAGCGCAGGTGGACTGTCGTCATCAGCCGGCGGAGCGGCGGGCGCGACTCGCATCACGGGCGTCAGTGGGGTCACCGACCTCGCAGTCGTCGGCGAGACGGCCTTCTTCACGGGAGAGGTCAGCTCCACGCAGCCGGGCGTCTTCTCGGCCAACGCCACCTCCACCACAGCAACCCTGTTGTGCACCGGCCCATCCGACTCGAAGCTCGCCGGCGTCGTGGTCGATGGCGCGAACGTCTACGCCCTGATGAGCAGCTCGAGCGGCACCACGAAGCTGCTGCGTACGACCACCATGGCCACGGGCGGAGCGTGTCAGGAACTCGGGAGCGTCGACGCGAAGGGCTTCTTCGTCACGCCGTTCGCCGCGATGGCGAAGGTGGGAGACGCGCTCGTGTACTTCGCCAGCGATGGCTCGCTGAAGGCCTACTCCCTGTCGACCAACACCGAGTCGGTGGTCGCGCCGTCGCAGGGCGGGTTCTTCGCCAACATCGCTTCGACGGGCACGATCGGCGTGGTGGCGCAGGCGCAGTCGGGCACCGCGCCTCCAAACCTGAAGACCTTCACCGGGGCGGGGCTCGGCGAGACACTCGCCAGCTTCAGCTCGCCCGAGTTCACGACCCTCGGCTCGCGCGTGCTGTGGGCGATTGATGGTGCGTCGGGTGCCGTGACCTTCAAGTTCCGCGACGCCGCGATGGGCTCCACCGAGTCGACTGGCGCGACAGCCCAGCTCGGAGTGCCCGGCCGAATCAACCTGACGTTCTGCGAGACGAACGACGGCTCGGCGGCGGGCTTTGCGATCGCGAAGTCCTCTGACGCAGCCGCCGGGTTCTATGCGATCGGCACCGACGCGAACGCACCACGCAAGCTCACCAGCCAGACCTGGGACACCCCTGTGCACTGCGCTGTCACGGCGTCGCGCTTGTGGGTCGTCGAGGGCGATCTGGGCGGTTCGAGAAACCTGCTCCGGTTCGCCCGCTGACCTCTCAGTTTCCTGTCAGGCGTCGCGGCCCAACCCCGCGAAAGGAAGGGCGTGGGGGCTGGCCTGCCGAATGCTTCGTGACAGGACATGCGCTCACTTCTGATTCTGCTCTCGGCTCTCGTCGTCACCGCCTGCGACACCACCATCGAAGCGAAGGACTACAAGCAGACGTGCTCGACCGACGCTGAGTGTGTGCCCGTCTTCGTCGGCCAGTTCTGCAACGGCGGCTGCGGCGGCTGCGCCAACGCGGCCATCAACCAATCCGACGTGTCCCGCTACACGTCCGACGTCACCACCATCACCAACGCCTGCGTTCGGGTCGGTCCGCCGGTGCTCTGCGCGGCTGCGGCCTGCCGGCAACCCGAGGCCGCGTGCGTGAACGGCGCCTGCGCGCTCAAGGCGTTCCCGTGAAATGGCTGGCGCTGCTGCTGACGGTCTCGGCCTGCAACACAGGGCTTCACCCGGTCGACTACTCGAAGCAGTGCAGCGTCGACGCCGACTGCGTGGCCGTCTTCATGGGCGACCCGTGCAATGGCTGTGGCTGTACCAACGACGCCATCAGCACCTCGTCGAAGTCGAAGTACGACGCCGACGCCCGTGCGTACGCCTCGTTCTGTTCTCCCTTCCGGCCGCAGTGCCTGGCTGACTGCATCGCCACGCGGCCGGTCTGTCAGGCCGGTCAATGTGCGCTCTCCACCTCCCCGTGAGAACGGGTTGAAGCGAAGCGGCCGTCCGGTGATAGGAGCGGGCTCATGTCGGTCTGGTCGCTCGCCCTGAGTCTCGCCCTCACGCAGAACGCCGCGCCCCCTGGCCCCAACCCGGAGGAGCTGATCAAGAAGATCGACTCCACGCCGGACTTGAAGGGCAAAGAGAAGCCCTTCGAGATCGCCTCGTCGCTCGCGCGGCTCTACTTCAGCCAGGGCCGCACCAAGGACGCGCAGGTCTACGCGAAGGAGGCGCTCGCCGCCGCCGAGCCCGCGCTGCGGTTCTACGCCGATCAGAAGAAGGCGCTGGGCTCGGGCAAGCCGACCCCCGCGGCCGAAGCGAAGTGCGAGCCTGAGAAGCCCAAAGAAGCGAACCTGGTGAACCTCGTCGAGCTCGCGAAGAAGCAGGCCTCGAACGGCAAGACCGCGCTCGCGGTGGCGTGTGCCCGCAAGGCGGTCGCGGGCGTCCCCGACGTGCTGATGATGGATGGCAACGCCTCGTTCCTCGCCCACGACTACGCGAACGCCCGCAAGGCCTACGAGAAGGTGCTGGCCACCTTCGACGACGTGCCCGATGCGCTCTACGCCCGCGGCGCCCTCACCATCGACGAGACGCCCGATGACGTGAAGGCGCTCGAGACCGCGAAGGTCGACCTCGAGAAGTTCCTCGCTGCTGCCCCTCAGGCCCGTCAGGGGCGCAACGCGAAGGCGCTGCTCGAGCGCACCAAGGCTGGCATCGCGGCGGGTGGGCTCTCGAAGCTCAAGCCTGTGCCTGCTCCGGTCGCGGCGGCGGCGCCGAACATGATGCCCGCGCTCGACAAGGCCACCATCGAGGCCTTCCAGAACGCGCCCAACACCCCCGAGACGGAAGCGAAGTACGCCAAGCTCATCGACGACGCGGAAGACGCGCTCTCGAAGGGCCAGTACCAGGAGGCCCTCGGTGGCTTCCGCCAGGTCATGCCCTTTCAGCCCACCAACCCAAAGCTGCGCGCCGGCATGGCGTGGAGCCTCGTGAAGCTCGGCAAGCCCATGGCTGACACCGTGTGGCGTGCAGCGCTCGAGTCGCCTGAGGCCATCGACGCGCTCGGCGATCGGCTCAAGGCCAAAGGTGATGTCGAAGGCGCCAAAGCCCTGTGGACCCGGTTGGCCGAGACCGCGCCGGGCTATGCTCCGAAGCTCGAGGGAAAACGATGAATCGCTTCTTCCTGTTCGCAGTGCTCACCCTGGCCGCCGCGTGCGGCAAGCAGCCTGGCATTCAGGCCACCAACCGCGGTGAGCTCAAGCTCGAGCTGCCCGATGCCGGGGCCGTCTTCGAGACCAGCTTCGCGTTCGGCGACGTGAAAGCCAGCGAGTCGGCAAAGCTGAACTTCACGGTCGTCAACACCGGCCTCGACGCGCTCGACATTCGCGTCGTGAAGGTGATGACCGCCGACACCGGCGCCTTCTTCGTCCAGGGCGGCACGGGGTCTGTGGCACCTCAGGTCCGCCGGACCTTCAGCGTCACGTTCGCCCCCGCTCGCATGGGCGCCCACACCGGAGACCTCGTGTTCGAGACGAACGCGAACTCCGAGAGCGCGAAGCTGACGCTCACCGGCAACGCCGTTCCCTAACCCACGGTCTTCCGCGGCCCCGGCAGCCTTCGCCGGGGTCACGAACGCTGGTTCTCTCTTCCGGGTTTGCGCCTCGTTTGCCTTCGTCAGGCGAGGGCGGCGCTCGGCTTGCACAACGTCTCCCCGTGGCTTCGCTTCGGGTCATCAGCGTGACGGGCGGGAAGGGCGGGGTGGGCAAGACGCACCTCGTGGCGAACCTTGCCGTGCTCGCGGCTCGCCGTGGCCTTCGTACGGTCGTCATCGACGCTGACACCGGGCTGGCGAGCGTGCACGTGCTCTTCGGGCTCTCGGCGAACCTGCACGTCGGCGACGTGCTGGAAGGCGCCGATCTCGACGAGGCGCTGCTGCAGACCGCGCACGGGCCCTCGGTGCTGCCTGCCGCGAGCGGGGAGCGATCGCTCACCTTCCTCGCCGAGAGTCAGCAGCTCTCACTGCGTGGCGTGTGGGACGAACTGGCGGAGCGCTTCGACGTCGTCCTCATCGACTGTCCACCAGGCATGGGCCGTGACGCGCTCTTCGCTGCGGCGTCGGCGGAGCGGATCGTGCTGGTCGCGACGCCCGAGCCGACGAGCCTGTCCGACGCTGCGGCGCTCGCCCAGGCGCTCCAGGAGCACACGGGCGCGCGCGTCGTCGACGTCGTCGTGAACGGCACCCGCTCGGAGCGTCAGGGCCAGCTCGCCTTCGGTCGACTGCAGGCGTGCGCGACGTCGGCGGCGACTCCGAAGCTCGTGTACCTGGGCTCGTTGCCCGATGATCACAACGTTCGCCGCGCGGCTGCGTTGTCCCGGCCATTGGTGACGCTGGCGCCGGCCAGCCCTGCAGCGCGCGCGATCGATCGCCTCGCGTGCGAGCTCTTCGACACCGAACCACGGCCGCTCGAGAACCTGGGTGGGTCGGCGATCGGGCTCGAGCGACGGTTGCGTGAGGCCGAGTCGACCCAGCCGGCGTCACCCACCCCGGGCCGGTGGCTTGCCTGACGGGCACCTGGGGGCGGCACATGCGCTGCACTCGGAGGGACCATGAGAATTCTCGTCGTCGATGACAGCAAGGCCATGCGTTCGTTGGTGTGTCGCGCGCTCAAGGCGGCGGGGTTCGAGCAGCTCACCGAGGCGTGCAATGGCGCCGAGGCGCTCGCGACCTGGAACGCGCAGCCGTTCGACTTCGTGTTGACCGATTGGAACATGCCCGAGATGGACGGGCTGACGCTGGTGAAGACGTTGTGTGCGGGGCGGCCCGGAATGCCGATCGGCATGGTGACGAGTGAGTGCACGGAAGATCAGATCGCCGCGGCACGCGAGGCTGGCGCCCGCTTCGTGGTGAACAAACCGTTCACGGCAGAGGCGCTCAAGCAAGCGCTCGTGCAGGCGACGGCGCCATGACCGCCGCCGTGTCACTTCCCGTCGTCGGCCCAATCGCCAACGCGATCATGGAGTCGGTCGACGGAATTGGCACGGTGCCGACGGCAGTGGCGCAGGTCTTCAGCCTCATCAACGATCCCAAAGCGTCGATGTCTGACTTCGAACGCGTGATGCGCCCCGACGTCGGGCTCACGGCGAACCTGCTGCGCAGCGCGAACTCGGCGTACTACCGCGGCAGCCGTGAGATCACCTCGGTGAAGGACGCGATCAGCCGCATGGGCTTGCGGCGCGTGTTCGAGGTGGTGACGTCGCAGAGCTTCGCGCGCACCATTCCGCCGAAGCTGAAGGGCTACGAGCTGGCGGCCGACGCGTACTGGAGTCACTCCATCACCGTGGCCGTGTTGTCCGATCGCATCGGGCGTGCGGCGGGCTTCACGTACCCCGATCTCGCGTTCACGGGAGGGCTGCTGCACGACCTGGGGAAGGTCGTCATCGCGACATGGCTCGCGGGTGCGGGCGCGTTTCAGGTGACGCCGGCGAAGGTGCTTCGCAGCATCGAGGACGAGCGGGAGTTGTTGTCGTTCGATCACGTCGAGGCGGGTGAAGCGCTGGCGCACAAGTGGAACCTGCCGAAGGACATCGCGGCGGCGACGCGGTGGCATCACGATCCATCGAGTGCTCCGACGGCGACCCAGCGCTACTTCGCGACGGTGATTCAGGTGGCCGATGCGTTGTCGGTGCTCGCTGGCTGTGGTGAGGGCATCGAACAGGCGCTCGACCCGAGCTCGCTCGAGCGATTGAACCTGACGGAAGAGAAGCTGCTGCGCCTGGTCGAAGACGCGAAGCCCGAGATCAACCGCACGCGTGAGCTCTTGAAGATGCGCTGAGCGCGCCAATCACCCACTCAGGGGGTTCGCCTTTGACGTGAGGAGAACAACCAGAACGTCGAGAAGAGGGCCGGAACGCCTGTACGTATTCCGAAAACGACCGCTGAGTTTTGCCGTGGCCCACCTGCAACGACTCGAGAGAGCGTGGTGACGGCTGCGTACTGCCAGTCACTCGCCTTCTGGCTCGTCCCGACTGGAACAACCGCGACGCCAGGCTCCGCAGTACGACTGCAGGTCGGAGTGACATCAGCCCGGCGGAGGAAGGGTTTGAAAATCTCGGGTCGGCCCCAGGCAGACGGGGTGAATATCGATCCTTCACCGTCCCACGCGATCGACGCGCGGAGCATCAGGCTGCCGGACCGGTCAGTGACGAAGGTCTCCGACTCTCCTTCAGTGCGAGGACCCTGGACCAGGAAGGGCCAGAGGTCCGAGTCCGGGTTTCCAACGAAGACGGCTTGGCCGTGTGCAGCGGACAGTTCCTGCGCAACAAGTTCAGGGGTTCGTTCGGTCTGCGGGGGCAGAAAGGGCAAGGTGGCCAAAACCTGCTGGCCAGCCCCGTCGACGAACACGAGCGCGTCATTGGCCAGCGCTCCCTGCGGAAGGCAGTCGGCGAGACCTTCTTCAAGCGAGCGAGCCGCCCCAGGACCACAACCGATGAGAAGAGGAAGAAGCGAGCCACACACAAGCACCCTTGCCAAGGCCACTTGGGGGCGGGCACGGCAGCTCACCAGGCGAAGCTTTGTTTGGGGCATGGCGGCCACGCCCCCCATTAGCTCAACTGCCGTGGTGTGTTGGCGCAACCGCGAAGTCGTCACACCATGAGCGCTTTGACGCGATCTCCAAGCCCGCCCGACAACCGCTGCAGCACGTTGTCGTCGATGCCCAGCAGCGAGCGGCCGATCATCACCAGCGCATCGACGTCAGAGGCATCGATGCTGCCGACATAGATGCCCTCCTTCTTCGCGAGCGCATTGGCGAACCGCACGCAGTTGCCGACCGACACGCGCTCGGCCGAGTTGTACTCGCTGCAGTCTTGAATCGCCGACGCCACCGTCTCTGGCAGGCCCCACTTCTGGGCGAGCGCCACGCCGATCGGCCGGTGCACCTTCTGCAGCACGTCCACCCACGCGTCCGGGTCGATCCACACGTTCGTCCTGGTGCCGACGACGTTCTTCTCGGCCTCGAGCAAGAGAAACGCGACCACGGGCTTGCCGATGTCGTGCAGCAGCCCAGCGAGATAGGCGGCCTCGGTCTCTGCGACTCCGCAGAGGGCCGCCACGTCACGCGACAGCATCGCCACCGCGAGGGAGTGCTCCCACAACCCTCTGGTGTGCTCGCCGATGCGCGGGTCTCTCGACTCGAACAATCGGTGCGCCGAGATCTCGACGAGCAGTGACTTGAACTTCTCCACCCCCAGCCGCGTGAGGGCCTGGGGAAGACTCCGGGCGCGCTCCATGCCGCCGTGTTGAACCGAGTTGGCCGCCCGCAACACGCGGGCCGCGATCACCGTGTCGCGCTCGACGAGCGGCGTGGCGTCTTTCGGAGAAAACGATGGATCACGCACCAACTGCAGCACGCGCGTCACCACCGTCGGAGGCGCCGGCAACACCAGCGAGTTGTCGGCGATCTTCTTCGAGAGGATCGCCTGCACCTGCTCGCCCAGCTTTTCTGCCACGACTGCCATGGCGAACCCTTTCTCTCTTGCTCACGAACCTCAGGCCGCGCGGGCCTCCGTCACGGAAGTGCACACGGTCATCTTCGCGGTCTCGTCGAACTTCTTGAGCAGCGCGCTGTGGTCCGCTCCGGCGACGAGCTTGAGCTCGATGCCGCGCTTCTGCGCTTCCTTCTTCATGTCGATCACCAGCCGGGGCGTGCGGTCGGGCTTCAGCGGCGAGTTGGTGAGATCGATGATCACCTGGTCGTGGCAGGCCGCGGCGATCTTCTCGATCTGCTCCTCGAGCAGCTTGGCCACGCGCGAGAAGTACTTGTCGATGCGGTCTTCCTTGCCCGCGAACGCGCCCACCTTGAGCAGGTTGTCGTCGGCGATGACCAGATCCTGATCGTTGAAGTAGCGAATCAGGAAGTCCTCGATGCTGTCCTTGTCGAAGGGCTTGAAGATCACGTCGTCGAAGCCGAGCGCCTGCATCTCCTTCTGCACGTCGTTGGCGCTCCGCAGCGCCAGGGCGAGGAAGGCGGCGTGCTGCTGCAGTGAGCGCAGCTGGTTCATCAGCGCGGCCGAGTTCACGTCGGGAATGTCGGTGTCGATGAAGACGACCCTGAAGACCTTGTCGCGGCAGGCCTGCAACGCCGACGCTGCCGAGAGCGCCGCGCCGACGGTCACGTGCTGCGGCACGATCGTCTTCAGCTTCTTGTGCACGTTCTCCATGTCGTCGATGACGAGCACGTCGATGAACTGTTTGCCCGTCGGGTCCATGCGGCCCTGCGGCATCGCGGGCTCTCCGCTCATGGTGACCGGCATCGACGGCGCGGCGATCTTCAGCACCTTGAGCGCCTTGGCCCGCAGCTCTTCTGGCTTGAAGGGCTTGAGCACGTAGTCCTCGATGCCCGCCTTCATCACGTCGACCATGATCGAGCGCTTCGACTCGCTGGTGAGCATGAGCACGGGCGTCTTGTTGCCCGCCTCGCGCATCTTCGCGAGCATGCCCGGCCCGTCGAGGTTGGGCATGGTGACATCGAGAATCACCAGGTCGAAGGTGAGCTCTTCGAGCTTGGCGAGCCCCAGCACGCCGTCTTCGGCCTCGTCGACCTCGAACCCGAGGTCGAGCATCTGTTTGGTGACGATGGTTCGAATCGCCTTGCTGTCATCGACGGTGAGTACGCGTGGCATGGTCGTTCCTCTGCGGTGAAAAAGGTGGGCGGTTACTCGCGCGGGTGGGTGGTGATCTGCACTTCGAGCTCGACGTCGGCTTCGGTCGCTCGCAGCGTGATGCACTGCGACTTCATGATGGCGGCCGACCACGACTCATCGGCCGTGAGGATCTTCGGAAGCCCCAGCGCTTGATCGAGTGACATCGCCCGCTTCACCTGGCCGGCGGTGATGTTGGCGATCTCTCGCAGCGTGTCTTCCATCATCGACGTGTCGACGTCGGTCGGAGACACCATGAAGAGCCGGGCGCCCAGCTTCTCGCAGCTCTGCTTGTCCGAGGTGACGACGACCGAGACTGGCGTCGCGCCGGGAATCGGCAGCACCGCCCGACGAAAGGGCACCTTCATCGTCGGCCCCCTCGCGAGCGCGAACTTGAGGTTCATCATCGTGCCCGTGACGCTGTTGACCATCGTCGTGATGGAGTCTGGTGAAGGAAGTGCGCTCACAAACGCCTCTCTCGCCCTCGCGGGCCAACGTAGAGCGTCTTCATGACGCCTGGTTCCCCGCCCACGGTGTGAACACTGAGCAAGTGATGTGCCCCATCGGTCGGTAACGAATGTCGGGACTTGCACCGACATGTTCCTGACGAACGAGGTTTTCGACACCACCTCAGGGGCGCGCCCGACTCATGGATCAGGATGCAACGGCCTCCGTGGTACACCCGACCCGCGATGACGTTGCTCGAGACTGCCAACCGCGCGATGCGGAAGATCCTCGTGGCCCAGGGCGTGAAGAGCCAGGTCCACTCCGTGCGCGGCCATGAAGTGCACGCGTACACCCTCGAAGGACAGGGGCTCGGCCCACCGCTCTTCCTCGTGCACGGGCTCGGCAGCTCGGCCAACGCGTACTGGAGAACGCTCAAGCCGCTCTCGCTGCACTTCCGGCGCATCTGGGCGCTCGACGTTCCGGGCAACGGCTTCTCGCCGACGCCTTCGGCTGGTCCGCTCTCGTGGCGTGAGCAGCTCGCGACGGTGCGCGCCTTCATGGAAGAGGTCATTCGCGAGCCGGTCTTCCTCATCGGCAACTCACTCGGCGGCGCGATGAGCCTCTACGTCGCTCACGAGGCGCCGCAGTTCGTGAAGGCGCTGGGCCTCATCTCTCCTGCTGGCGCGAAGCTCGAGGATCAGCGCTTTCGCGATCTCGTCCGCTCCTTCGAGGTGAACACGCTGGCCGAGGCGCGCAGCATGACGCGGAGGCTCTTCGCGAAGCCGCCCTTGCCGCTGCTCCTGCTCGCAGGCGAGATGCGAAACCTCTACGCGAACCCGACGGTGAAGAGCCTCATTCGTGAGGTGCAGCCTGCCGACGCAGTGACCGAGCCCATGCTGCAGGCGCTCGCGATGCCGACGCTGCTCATCTGGGGCACGAAAGAGAAGCTGCTCCCGCGCGAAGGGCTCGCGTACTTCCGCGCACACCTGCCGAAGCACGCCGAGATCCATGAAGTCGAGGGCTTCGGTCACATGCCGCAGATGGAGAACCCGCGGCCGCTCGTGCGCCACATCATCGACTTCGCCCGCTCGAATCACCTGGCTGGCTGAGCCATGGGCTGATCTTCGCCAGCCAACCCGATTACAGTCACAGGCATGCGTCGTCTTGCGGTCGTGTCGTGCCTGCTCGCTGGCTCCATCGCGTTCGCAGGCCCTCCGGTGCCGAAGTCCGAGGCGACGTACCGTCAGCTCGAGCTCTTCGCGCGGGTGCTCTCGTACGTGCAGAACAACTACGTCGAGAACGTCGACGAGCAGCAGCTCATGCAGGGCGCCATCAAGGGCATGCTCGAGACGCTCGATCCGCACACCGTCTACATGCCGCCCGACGTCTTCAAGGAGATGAAGATCGACACCTCGGGCGAGTTCGGTGGCCTGGGCATCGAGATCGCGCGCCGCAACGACGCCATCATCGTGGTCGCGCCCATCGACGACACCCCGGCCCAGCGCGCCGGCATCAAGTCGGGCGACCAGCTGCTGAAGATCGACGACGAGCCGACCCGCGCCATGGAGCTCGCGCGCGCGATTCAGAAGATGCGCGGCCCCGCCGGCAAGAAGGTGATGCTCACCATCATGCGCGAGGGCTTCTCCGCGCCGCGCGAGTTCGCGATCATTCGTGATCACATTCGCATCTCGTCGGTCGAGAGCGCCCTCTACGGCGGCATCGGCTACGTGAAGGTGAAGAACTTTCAGGAGCGCACCGACGCCTCGCTCTTCAAAGAGCTCGAGAAGCTGCGCGGGCAGAACAGCGGCAAGGAGCTGCGCGGCCTGGTCATCGATCTGCGCAACAACCCGGGCGGGCTGCTCGATCAGGCCGTCGCCATCGCCGATCGGTTCCTGCCCGGCGGCATGGCCATCGTCTCGACCCGTGGCCGTGATGGCGCGCAGGCCACCGAAGAGCGCGCGAAGGATCGCGACACCGAGAAGCCGTACCCCATCGTGGTGCTGGTGAACGCGGGCTCGGCTTCGGCGTCGGAGATCGTCGCGGGCGCCCTGCAGGATCACAAGCGCGCGGTGCTCATGGGCGTGCCCACCTTCGGCAAGGGCAGCGTGCAGACCGTCATCGAGATGGAAGACGGCTCGGGCCTCAAGCTCACCATCGCGCGCTACTACACGCCGTCGGGCCGCTCGATTCAGGAGCGCGGCATTCTTCCCGACTTCCTCGTGGGCGAGTCCGAAGGCGTGCTGACGAAGACCGAGACGCTGCGCGAGAAGGACCTGAAGCGGCACTTCCGCGGAGAGGCCGAAGCGCCCGACGTCACCGCGCTCAAGCCGTCACTGCCCGAGAACCTCAAGGCGTGGGACGTGACCGACAAGCTCACCGACTACCAGCTGAAGATCGCGCTCAACTACCTCAACGCGTCTCCCGGCACCGTCGGCAAGAACACCGCGCGCGCTCCCACGCCCTAACCAACACGCAGGCAATCTGCGGTGGTGTGCTACGTCTCCGCCCCGTGGCGGGAGATACGAAAGAGATCCTCAAGTCGTTGGCGGTGAACGTCAGCATCGCGGTGGCCAAGGGCTTCGCGGCGGTGTTCACGGGCTCGGGCGCGATGTTGGCCGAAGCCATTCACTCCAGCGCCGATTGCATCAACCAGGTGCTGCTGCTGGTCGGCATCTCGCGCGCGAAGAAGCCGCCCGACGAGAAGTACCCGCTGGGCTACGGCCGCGCGGTCTACTTCTGGAGCTTCATCGTCGCGCTGCTGCTCTTCTCGGGCGGCGGGGTGTTCAGCATCTACGAAGGCGTGCACAAGCTGCTCACGCCCGAGCCGGTCGAGCACGTGAGCTGGGCCGTCGGCATTCTCGGCTTCTCGATGTTGCTCGAGGGCTGGGCGACGTACGGCAACCTCGTCGAGATGAAGAAGCGCCGCGGCAACGTCGGCCTCATTCGCTACCTGCGCGACACGAAGGACTCGGACCTCGTGGTGCTCTTCGGCGAGAACTCCGCCGCCGTGCTGGGCCTCGCCGTGGCGCTGGCCTCCATCGGCCTCGCGGTGGCGACCGGTGACCCGCGCTGGGACGGCATCGGCTCGCTGCTCATCGGGCTCGTGCTGGTGGCCGTCGCGGTGTTCCTCGGCAACGAGGTGATGTCGCTGCTGCTGGGAGAACGCGCTGACCCGCAGATCGAGCTCACCGTGCAGGAAGTCGCGAAGACGCAGCCCAACATCAAGCGCCTCATTCGCGTGCTCACCGTGCAGCAGGGCCCGGGCGAGGTGATGGTCGCGTGCAAGGTGCACCTCGTCGACGGCCTCGACACTCAGGGCGTGGTCGAGACCATCGACGCCTTCGAGAAGGCCATTCACGAGCGCGTCGATGACATTCGGTGGCTCTTCGTCGAGCCCGACACCGACGACTGACGGGGCTTTGGTGCTAGCGCTCGGCAGGGCGATGGGGAACCATGCGGTCTTCATGCGTCGGCCGGGACTGTGCTCGAAGGCGTTGATTGCCGCGCTGGTGGCCGGGCTCTCGTCCGCGCCGGTGAGCGCACGGCCTCTCATCCTTCCCGAGCAGCTCGTCACGGCGTCGTCGGGGCCCAGGGTCGCTCTCGTCGTCGTTCCCCTCGACGGGCCCTCCAAAGCGGCTCGAGGTGTCCTCGAGCTCGCCGGCGAAGCGTCTGCCCGGAGCGCGGCCAGGTTCGAGGTCGTGGCTGCCGTCGACGCCTTCGACCCGAAGATCGCGGCTGACCGCCTCGCGAAGGTCGAGACCGCCCGCACGAAGATGGTCGATGGGCAGAAGGCGCTCGACGATCTCGACACGGCGAAGGGCGCCACCGACTTCGGCGAGGCCGTGCGCCTGCTGAAGGAGACGGACACCAGCCGCGCCTTCGACGAGCTCGTGAAGGCCTGGGTGATGAAGGCCGCGAGCCACGCGATGGGTGGAGAGGTGCCTCCCGCGAAGCAGGAGATCGAGCGCATCGTCGCGGTGCAGCCGAAGGCCGAGTTCAACTCGCAGTTCTTTCCCCCAGACCTGCTCAAGTTCGTCGAGCAGCAGCGCAAGCTGGCGAACGCGGCGAAGGGTGAGCTGACGCTGCGCACCGAGCCACCGGGCGCGAACGTGTGGGTCAACGGCAAGCTCGTCGGCCGCAGCCCGCTCTCCGTGAAGGGCCTGCTGGGAAGCCGGCATCAGGTCGTCGCTGCCCTCGGAGGAACCACCCTGACACTCGCAGAGCTGCCGCCTGGCGATGCGATGCTCGAGCTCAAGCCGGCTGAGCTGGCCCCGGTGCTGACGAAGACCATCGACACGATCACGAAGTCGCCGAAGATGGCGGCACGCGATCAAGCGCTCGTCGCGCTGGGCAAGAAGCTGCAGGTCGATCAGGTGCTCGCGGTGCTGGTGAAGAAGAGCACCGCCGGAGAGCAGTTCGAGCTGACGGCGCTCCGCATCGAGGTTCGTGACGGGCACAACGCCGCCTATGGCACCGCGACGCAGCCGCTGGCCGAGCCGACCGACGCCCTGAAGACGTTCTTCGACACACTCGTCACCACCGATGCGCCCCGCCAGGGCAAGGCGCCAGTCACGCACTTCGACGGTGACGCAGGTGGTGGCGGCTCGGGCAAGAAGATCGTCGGCATCGCGCTGCTCGGCGTCGCGGCAGGGCTCGTGGCCGCGGGCATCGGCACCGGAGTGGTTGGGCAGCAGCGCTATGCGCAGTTCCGCGCGACGCCTCAGGTGCAGAGCGGCATCTCGCAGGGCTACGCGAACGAAGCGCGCGCGTTGGGCGGGGTGTCGCTGGGCTCCTTCATCGGTGCGGGCGTCGCAGCGGGCGTGGGCACGTTCCTGCTCGTCTCCAGCGGCAAGTCGTCGGGTGACGCAGACGAGCCCGAACCCGAGCCCAAGAAGGGCACGAAGAAGAAGACCGAAATCCGCCGTGACGACGGGAAGAAGCCCGACCCGAAGAAGGAAGAGCCGAAGAAGACCGAGCCCGTGAAGGAGGAGCAGCCTGCGGCGAAGGTCGACCCGAAGGAAGAGAAGCGCCGCAAGGACGAAGAGGCGAAGAAGGCGAAGGAAGACGAGGCGCGCCTGAAGAAGGAAGAGGAGCAGCGCGCGAAGGACGACGCCGAGGCGAAGAAGAAGGCCGACGCCGACGCGAAGAAGGCGAAGGAAGAAGAGGCCCGTCGCGCCGAAGAAGAGAAGAAGAAGGCCGACGCCGACGCGAAGAAGGCGAAAGAAGAGGAAGCCCGCCGGGCCGAAGAAGAGAAGAAGGCCGAGGCCGACGCGAAGAAGGGCAAGAAGGTCGACCCGAAGAAGAAGGCCGAAGAAGAGGCCGCGGCGGCGAAGGCGGCCGAAGAAGAGAAGAAGAAGAAGGAAGAAGAAGAGCGGAAGAAGAAGGAAGACGAAGAGAAGAAGCGCCGCGAAGAAGAAGAGAAGAAGAAGGCCGAGCAGAAGAAGAAGGAAGAAGACCACGACGATCTGCGGAACTA
The DNA here is from genome assembly GCA_943370055.1 of Archangium gephyra. Taxonomy (GTDB): domain Bacteria; phylum Myxococcota; class Myxococcia; order Myxococcales; family Myxococcaceae; genus Xiheimicrobium; species Xiheimicrobium gephyra_A. The sequence goes on along the minus strand of CALRPN020000042.1, from coordinate 6,261 downwards.
CTGACCCGCCCTCAGCGTGGCCCTGGCGCCTCACGGCAGCTGGAAATTCGACATACCGGCACAGACCTGTAGCGTGTAATGGCCCGCGCTCCTTCGGGGTGGCACCGGTTGGCACTCCGGCTGCTCTCTTCGCTGGAGCGTCGTTGGTGACGCGGCACGGAGGCCACACAGATGACTCAGCAGGCGAGCAGGCGAATCGGCGTTCTCATGGGCGGGTGGGGTGAGGAGCGAGAGGTCTCGATGAAGACGGGCGAGGCGATCGCCCTCGCGCTCGAGGCGAACGGACACCAGGTCGCCAGGCTCTTCGCCGGCAACGGCCTCGACACGACGCTGCGTGAAGCCGCCGTCGACGTCGCCTTCCTCGCGCTGCACGGCCGCATGGGTGAAGACGGCCGCGTGCAGGGCCTGCTCGAGGTCATGGGCATTCCGTACACGGGCTCGGGCGTGCTCGGCTCGGCGCTCGCGATGAACAAGGGCTTCGCCAAGAAGCTCTTCCGCCAGCACAACCTCGCCACGCCGACGGGCTACGTGGTGCCGGCTTCCAGACTCAAAGACGTCCCCACGCTGCACGCCGATCTCGGCTTCCCCTGCGTCGTGAAGCCTGCCAGCAGCGGCTCGTCGGTCGGCCTCACGCTCGTGCACACGCGTGAGCAGCTCGAGCCCGCCATCGCGCTCGCCTGCCGCTTCGGTGGTGAAGCCCTCGTCGAGCGCTTCGTGAAAGGCCGTGAAGTGACGGTCGCGATCCTCGACGGCGAAGTGCTGGGCACCTGCGAAGTGAGCCACGACGGCTCCATCTTCGACACGCAGACGAAATACGACGGCGGCGCGAAGTACCACCTGCCTCCGCGCGTGCCGGCCACCCGCGTCGCGAACATCGAGCAGATGGCGCTCGCCGCGGCGCGTTCACTCGGTTGCCGTGGCGCCGTGCGCGTCGACTTCATGGTTCCCGAGATCGGCAACGAGGTCGTGCTCGAGGTCAACACGCTGCCCGGCATGACCCGCACCAGCCTGTTCCCGAAGATCGCCAAAGCGGCGGGCCTCTCGTTCGAAGACCTCGTCGAGCGCATTCTCGATGGCGCCACCATGGATGGCGCACACTTGCACCCGGCCCCGACGGTCGAGCGCCCCGAGACGCAGGTCGAAGCGCACGCCAGCTGAAGCGGTGGCGCACGGTTTTTCGGCGCGCGGCATCCCCCTCCTTGAAGTCCCACCGCCTTCGAGGGGTACGATACCGCCATGCTCACCACCGCCCTGCTGACGCTCGCTCTGGCCGCCGAGCCCATCCGCCTCGTTCCTGGAACTCATCAGGTCATCAGGGTGCCAGGCGTGACGAAGATCGCCGTCGGCCAGCAGTCGGTCGCTGACGTGAGCGTGCTCGGCAAAGGCGAGCTGCTCATCACCGCAGGGCAGATGGGCCGCACCTCGCTCACGTTGTGGACCGCGCAGGGCATGCAGCAGCGCATGGTCATCGTCGACGACGGCAAGTCGACCGAGATCGGCCGCATGGTGAAGGAGCTCGTCAGCCCGTCCCTGCGCGTCGACACGTTCAATGGCATCACCGTCATCGACGGCACGCTCGACTCGATGGACGAGATGCGCCGCCTCACCCAGCTCGTCGGCAACGATGGCAACGTGAAGATCCTCGCCACCGTCGACCCGCGCGTGATGCCGGCCGTCGCAGAGAACATCTCGGCGGCCTTCAAGAAGCAGGGCCTGGTGAACGCGCACGCGACTGCCTACGGCGGCAAGATCGTGCTCGAGGGCTCGGTCGCCGATGAGCGCGAGCTGCAGAAGGCGCTGATGATCGCGAACACCTACGCCGCTGCCGTGACGCCCGCGTTCGGCCGCTGATTGAACGAGAAGTCGAGCCAACGCATCCTCGCGGTGCTGATCGGCATCGGGCTGCTGTTCGTCGTGTTGCTGCCGCTCGCGGTGGGCAAGCGCGGCCGTGATGACGATGCTCCGTTTCCGAAGTCGTACCCGAAGCCCCTGCGCGACTACGTGCCGGGCCGTGCGCATCGGCTGGAGAAGCTCCCAGCCGCGCTCGAGCTGGTGAAGCCGCTCGCGAAGCCGAAACACACACCCGTGATGGGAGAGTGGCTGCAGGCCCACCCTGAGCAGGGCCAGAGCCTCGCCGACTTCGAGCAGGAGCGGCCTGCCGGCGGCTGGCACGAAGGCCGGGTGCTCTACCTCGTCGCAGTGGGTGTGCTCACGCCAGCGCAGGAGCAGCTCGTCGAACGCACCCGCGCGCTGCTCTCCGATTGGTACCAGCTCGAGGTGAAGGTGCTGCCGCCACTCTCGGACGAGATCGTTCCGCCCGAGTCGAGGCGTGAGAACTCGTTCGGCCCCCAGTGGCAGACGGAGCCGATTCTGGATGCGTTGCTCATGAAGCGGCCCGACGACGCCGCGGGTCTGATGGCCATCACCGCGACCGATCTGTACCCGGGCCCTGAGTGGAACTTCGTCTTCGGTGAGGCTCGCTACGGCGCGCGCGTCGGCGTGATGAGCATCGCGCGCCACGGTGACTTGATGACGGAGCCGACGCTGGTGCTCAACCGCACGCTCACTACGGCGGCCCACGAGCTCGGCCACATGATGGGCCTGCAGCACTGCGTCGCGTACGAGTGCGCGATGAACGGCGCCAACTCGCAGGAGGAGTCGGACCAGGGGCCGAACGAGCCGTGCCCTTCGTGCTTGGCGAAGCTGGGGCTGAGACTCGGGCTCGATCCGCTCGCGAGAGCCACGGCGGTCGAGCGCTCCTACACCGATGCCGGTTTGCCGCTCGGTGAGCTTCCGCGACAGCTCGCCACCTGGCGTGACGCAGGTCTCGTCGTGCCCTGAGCCGCATTCTGACGGCCGTCGGGTCGGTCGATGCGGTACGAGCACTCGGTGACCCGTTGTCCGTCTGAAGATCAGCTGCTCGCCTTCAGCCAGCGCTCCTTGTCAGCCGCCGACACCACCGTGATCACGGAGCACGTCTCGAACTGCTCCGACTGCCGGGTCGTGGTGGCGACCCTCGCGAGATCGTCGAACCCCGGCGTCGAGCGCGGCAGCGAAGAGCCTCCGCGGCCCCTGGTGCGCGGCACCTCACTGGGTCGCTATCTCATTCTCGAGTGCGTGGGCGCGGGGGGCATGGGCGTCGTGTACAGCGCGTACGACTCCGAGCTCGATCGACGCGTCGCCATCAAGGTGCTGCGAGAGGGCGGCAGCGATCGCCAACGGCTGGTGTCGGAAGCGCGGGCGATGGCGCGCCTCAATCACCCGAACGTCGCGGCCATCTACGACGTCGAGACCGTCGACGAGCGGCTCTTCGTCACCATGGAGTTCATCGTCGGCGAGACGGCCCGCGTGTGGGCGGCGAAGGCGCCTCGCCGCGTCGACGAGGTGCTCGAGGTGTTCCTCCAGGCCGGCCGGGGGCTCGAGGCGGCACACGCGGCGGGCCTGGTGCACCGCGACTTCAAGCCCGACAACCTCATGGTGCGGCCCGACGGCCGGGTCAGCGTGCTCGACTTCGGGCTCGCGCGCGCCACGGGAGCCTCGGTGCCCGGCAGCTCTCCAGTCACCGCCAGCTCGAGCCAGCTCACCCAGACCGGCAGCGTGCTCGGCACCCTTCGGTACATGCCGCCCGAGCAGCGCGCCGGGCACAGCGTCGACGCGCGCGCCGATCAGTACGCGTTCTGTGTCTCGCTCCATGAAGTGCTCTTCGGCGCGCCGCCTGACGAAGCGCCGACCCGCTCTCCGAAGCTCTCTGCGTTTCTCGCGCGGGCCATCGAGAAGGGCCTGAGCCCCGAGCCCACCGAGCGCTGGCCCGACCTGCATGCCCTGCTGCTCGAGCTGCAGCGTGCGCGTGCGCCCGTTCGAAGGGCAGGGTGGATCGCTGCCGGTCTCGCGGCCGTCGCAGTGGCGGCGGTCGGCGGTTGGTGGACGTCGCGCGTCGAGCCCTGCAGCGGCGGCAGAGACGAGATCGCGAGCGCCTGGAGCGCTGACGTCGCAGCGCAGGCCCGGAGCGCCTTCTCGCAGGCCGCCCAGCCAGAGGCGCTCTCGCGTGACGTGCTGACGCGGCTCGATGGCTACGCCGCGGCCTGGGGGGCGGCCCATCGCGCGGCGTGTGAAGCCACGCGCGTTCACGGCACCCAGTCCGAGGAGTTGCTCGATCGGCGAATGCTCTGTCTGAGCGCGCGCCGCGAAGCCCTGGCTGCCCTCGGTGCGCTGCTGGTGTCGGGCGGGCCGTCGCTGAGGGGCGCAGGCTCGGCGGTCGCGGGCCTGCCCCGCATCGACGACTGCGCCGACTCGAAGTCGTTGCTCGAGGCCGTGGCGCCACCCAGAGATCCGGCCCTGCTCGCGAAGCTCACGACGACGCGTGAGGCCATCGCGAAGGCGCGCGCGACGCACGACCTCGGGCTCGCGAAGGAGGCGCTCTCGTTGTCAGAGGCCGCGCTCGGCAGCGCCGAGTCGCTCGACTACGCGCCAGTGCTGGCCGAGGCGCTGCTCGTGCGCACCATGGTGCTGCGGTCGACGGGGCACACCGACGACACCGAAGCCACGGCGTGGCGGGCGCTCGAGGTCGCGAAGCGCGCGCAGAATGCACGCCTCGAAGCAGAGGCCTGGGTCTCGCTCGCCGACGTGGTGGGCACCATCATGCGGCGTGGCCCCGAGGGGCTGCGGTTGTTCTCGGTCGCGCAGGCGGCCGTGAAGCCGCTCCCGCTCTCGGGTGAGCTCGAGGCCAATCGCCTGCGCGCCTTCGGTCAGGCGCGTGAGAGCGCAGGTGATGTCTCGACCGCCGTCGCCGCCTACCAACAGTCGCTCGCGCTCTTCGAGAAGCTGCCGGGCACCACCCCCGCCCAGCTCGTGCGGGTGTACCGCCGGCTCGCCGACGTGCACTTCATGGGGCAGCAGTTCGTCGACGCCGAAGCGGCGGGACGTCGAGCGGTGGCCCTCGCCGAGCAGGATCCCAGCGGCGCGAGCTTTCCCAGCCGGTGTCTCATCTCGCTCGCCAACGCCGTGCGCTCGCAGGGCCGGTTCGACGAAGCACGGCCGCTGCTTCAGCGCGCCATCACCATCGCCGCGACGAGCTCGAACCCGCTCGACATGGCCGTCGCCCAGCTGAACCTGGGCGAGCTCGAGATCGAAGCCGGCCGGCCCGACGTCGCGATCGCGGCGCTGCAGGAGGCTGTCGCCCGCACCGAGACGCTCCCCAGCCCCAACCCCTATGTCGGCGCGACGCTCGACGCGCTGGGGCACGCCCAGCTCGAGGCCGGGCGCACCGACGACGCCGTTCGCACGCTTCGTCGCGGGCTGGCCATTCTCGACGCCTTCGACATGAAGGACGACGTCGAGGTCCTCGAGGAGCGGTTCTGGTTCGCGCGGGCGCTGCTGCTGACGGGCGCGGTCGACGAAGCGCGGCCGGTGCTGGAGCACGCGAACGCGCTGCTGGCGAAGAGCAAGGCCGCACCTGGACTGCAGGCGAGGCTCGAGTTCGCCGCCGCCGAGGCCGGCTGGCTGAACGGCGAGCAGGAGCGTGCGAAGCTGTTGGCCCGAACTGCCCGTGATGGCAGCCAGGGCACCGTTCGCCGCGCGGCCGAAGCGTGGCTCTCGACGCACCCATGAGCGACCGAAGCCACCTCGACACGCACTATCGCCTCGCGCAGGCCGCGTTGCCGGGCGTCGAGCTCGAGCGCGCCCAGTTCGTCGCAGCAGCCGAAGGGGTTGCCGATCTGTCGGAGGCGCGCGCCGTCGAGCTCTTCCTCAGTCGAGCGTGCGCGAGCGGCGACCCTCAGGCGATGGCCCTGTTCGAGGCGCGCTACTTCGAAGCGCTCACCTCGGTGTTGCGGCGCTTTGGTACCGACACCTTCGTCGACGACGCGAGGCAGGAGCTTCGGCAGCGCCTCTTCCTCGGCACCGACGGCCCACCGAAGCTGCTCGAATACGGCGGGCACGGAGAGCTCAAGCAGTGGCTGCGCGCCGTCGCGACGCGGGTGGCGCTCAACCTTCGCAAGTCCCGCCACGACGAGCGCTTCACCGACCTCGGCGACGAGGGCCTGTTCGAGCTGCCGCTGCAGGAGGACGACCCCGAGCTGCGGCACATGAAGTCGATGTACCGCGCCGAGTTCAAGAAGGCGTTCTCCGAGGCGCTCCAGGCGCTGCCGGCCGAGGCGCGCAACCACCTGCGGCTCTATTACGTCGACGGCCTGGGCGTAGTGGAGCTGGGGAAGTTGTTCGGAACGTCGGCGCCGACCGTCTCGCGTCGTCTGGCTGCTGCAC
>CALRPN020000041.1:0-98655 GCA_943370055.1 Archangium gephyra | reverse complement strand
AGCCGAGCCGAGCCGAGCCGAGCCGAGCCGAGCCGAGCCGAGCCGAGCCGAGCCGAGCCGAGCCGAGCCGCCGTCCGAGCCGAGCCGCCGAGCCGAGCCGCCGAGCCGAGCCGCGGAGCCGAGCCGCCGAGCCGAGCCGCCGAGCCGAGCCGCCGAGCCGAGCCGCCGTCCGAGCCGCCGTCCGAGCCGCCGTCCGAGCCGAGCCGCCGTCCGCCGTCCAGGTGAGCCGCCGTCCAGGTGAGCCGCCGGTCCGAGCCGAGCCTTCGTCAGGGTTTTGAGCCCAATCCAGCCACCGCTCGACTTCTCGGAACCCGCCAGCGACCTGTTCGACCCTGTTCCACGTGAAACCTGGAGCCGCCTTCGCGCCCACCATGTTCCACGTGAAACATCGTCACCCGCCAAAGAGGGCTCAAAAAGCAGAGGAAGCCTTTCACCCCTCCCAACCAACGGAATAAGAGGTCGTCCATGGGCAGAATCGTGGCGATCTCGAACCAGAAGGGTGGGGTGGGCAAGACGACCACCGCCATCAACCTCGCGGCCAGTCTGGCGGCGTCTGAGAACAAGACGCTGCTCATCGACCTGGACCCCCAAGGCAACGCAGGAAGTGGCCTTGGCATCGACAAAGCCTCGATTCACGGGAGCATTTACGACTGCCTCATCGATGGCCGGCCGATGGGTGAAGTCGTGCATCAGACCGAGCTGCGCTTCCTCGACGTGGTCCCTTCGACCGCAGACCTGACGGGTGCCGAGGTCGAGCTCGTGAACGTCGAAGCGCGGGAACGCCGACTGGTCGAAGCGCTGTCGGAACTCTCCGGCGCCTACGACTCCGTCATCATCGACTGCCCACCGTCGCTCGGCCTGCTCACCCTCAACGCCCTCACCGCCGCAGACGCCGTGCTCATTCCTCTCCAGTGCGAGTACTACGCGATGGAAGGCCTCGCGCAGCTCCTCTCGACCGTCGAGCTCGTCCAGCAGGCGCTCAACCCAAACCTGCAGGTCGAAGGCATCGTGCTCACGATGTTCGACCCGCGCGCCAACATCTCCCACCAGGTCGCCGACGAAGTGCGCCGCGTGTTCCCGAAGCTCGTGTTCGACGCCGTCGTCCCGCGCAACGTCCGCCTCGCCGAGAGCCCCAGCTTCGGCAAGCCCGTGCTGCTCTACGACATTCGCTCGAAGGGCTGCGAAGCGTACCTGGCGCTCGCCCGCGAACTGCAGAAGCGGCAGTCATCGCGACGTCGGAAGAGCTCCCGCGTCGCCTGAAGAACGAGCAACAACCTGCCCATGTTGATCAGCTGATCAGGAGAACCCATGCCGGGCGTCGTCAAGGTGTTGAATTCAGCCAATCGGAAGCCAGCCCTCGGCCGCGGGCTCGGAGCGTTGCTGCCCGATGCGCGGCCCGTGCAGCAGAGTCAATCCAGCGGGTTGACCCGGCTGCCCATCGACCAGATTCACGCCGACCGCGCGAACCCGAGAAAGACGTTCGACGAGGCCGAGCTCGAGGAGCTGGCCGCCTCGCTCAAGCAGCAGGGCGTGCTCCAGCCGGTGCTCGTGCGGCGCGACCCGAAGGGCGGCTATCGGCTCATCGCGGGTGAACGGCGCTGGCGGGCCGCGCAACGGGCTGGCCTTCGCGAGGTGCCCGTCATCATTCGGGAAGCCTCCGATGCCGAGGCCTACGAACTGGCGCTGGTCGAGAACATTCAGCGCGCCGACCTCAACCCGCTCGAAGAGGCCGAAGCCTACAAGCGCCTCGTCGACGAGCGCCGCATGACGCAGGAGCAGGTCGCCGACCGCGTCGGCAAGGACCGCTCGAGCATCACCAACTCCCTGCGCCTGCTCACACTGCCGAACGAGGTCAAGCAGCTGCTGCTCGAGGGCGACCTCGACATGGGCCACGCCCGCGCGATTCTCGGCCTCGCCAAGCCCGTCGAGATGGTGAACCTCGCGCGCGCCGTCATCACCGAGAAGCTCACGGTGCGGGAGACCGAGGCGAAGGTGAAGTCGCTCCGTGGGGTTCCTGCCGGCGGCAGCAAGAAGAAGTCGGGGCAGAAAGCCAGCCCCGAAGCCAAACGCCTCGTCGAAGACCTGCAACGACGGCTTGGCACGAAGGTGCGTCTGGTGGAGAAGGGGGCAGGGAAGGGTTCGCTCGAGATCGAGTACTTCAGCTACGAAGACCTCGAGCGGATCATCGGGTTGATCAAGCGATAACGCAGCACCCAGGACTGATTCGAATGGCGCTCTTCGGAGACAAGCGGGATGGAACTCCCGCCAGAGAGGAAAAACCGGTGTCGGCCAAAGCAGGACAGCTCAATGCGCTGTTGGGGAAGGGCAGTGAGTTCGAGGGCAAGCTCACGTTCGAAGGCGAGGTCCGCATCGATGGAAAGTTCAGCGGGCAAATCGTCACCAAAGACACGCTGACCGTCGGTGAAGGCGCGAAGGTGACGGCCGACATCACGGCTGGCGTCATCATCATCAGCGGCACCGTCGAGGGCACGATTCGCGCGCACCAGCTCGTCGAGCTGCACGCGCCGGCGCGGGTGAAGGGCGCCATCGAGACGCCAGCGATGTCGATGGAGAAGGGGGTCATCTTCGAGGGCACCACGAAGATGGAGAATTTGTCCGCAACGAAGCCGCCTCCTCCGCCGGGCACCGCGCCCGCCAAGTGATTCGCTGGTTGCCGCTCGTCGCGGTGCTGGCATGCCCTGAACGGCCAGCCGCGCCGTCGGGCCTTCGTGTTCCGTTGACGGAAGGCTGGGTCGCGACGCCAACGCCGGGCGGCCTCTCGGTCGGTCCCAAAGGCCGTGTGGTCGCGACCCTCGAGCTGCGCAGCGCCGAGGTGCCGCGTGCGATGGAGCTGAGCCGCGTCGCCTCTGCCGAAGGAGCGACCGGCATTCTGCAGGACGAAGGCGAAGGTTACTCGGCCGTTCGGTACTCCCTCAGCGGTGACCGTGATGGCTTTCTCGCGGTGAAGCGGGTCGGCGCGAGAACGGTCTGGTGCGCATCGACCGCACGCGCGTCGTCGGCCGATGTCGATGATGGGCTGGCGTTGTGCCGCTCCGTCTCGACAGAAGCCCCGTAATGTGACCGCTGGTTACATCATCATTCTGATCAGCTGATCAGCCGGATCGAGTGCTCGACACCGGACCTCTCCGACCGAGCGCGCACCGCGCGTCAAAGTTCTGTCGCGCCAACCGCTGATCCTGAACGCCGAGGCCAGTTCGTGTCGAAGCCTCGACGGGGACAGTCATGGACGTCGAAGCCGCCATTCGTGAACGCGTTCGGGAACGCCGAATCAGGGTGCCGCCTGCACCCAGCGCCTGTCTGCAGCTCGCGAACCTGCTCTCGCACGAAGACTGGTCGGTGAACGAGCTCGACCGAATCGTGCGGTCGGATCCAGCGGTCACGGCCGTCGTCCTGCGCGCAGCAAATGGCGTCGGAGTCCGCGGGCGCGAACCCATCACGACGATTCCGGGAGCCGTGTCACGGCTCGGCGCGCGTGGCGTGTTGAAGCTGGCCTGGGCGAGCGCGGCAGCTGGCACCGCGACGGCGGCGGGACCATTGCTGTCACTCCGTCAGCGCGCGTGGAGAGAAGCGCTCGTCGCGGCGCACGTGGCGCAATGGCTCGCGAAGCCCGGCCCTGGGCGAGTGGCTCCGTTCGACCCCGAGACCGCCTACGTCGTCGGCATGCTGCACGACATCGGGCGCATCGTGGCGTGCTCGGCGCTGGAAGACCTGTTCGCGCTTCACCCAGATGCCGATACGCGCACCGCGGATGGGTGGTGGGCGCTCGTCGAAGACCTGCACCAGGCTGCTGGTGGCGCGCTCGTCGAAGCGTGGCAGTTGCCGCACCCGCTCGCCGCCGCCGTCGCGTTTCACCATCAGGTCGGCGCGTGGGACTGGCTGCAGACGGTGAACGAGGTCGTCGCGCAGGTGGAGGGGAACCCGCACGTCACGCCCGATACGCTCGGCAGCATCGCGGCGCTCGACACCGAAAAATGCCTCGACCTCGCGCGCCGGCTGCCCGAGCTCGTCGACGCGATTCGGTTGATCGACCCTGCGCTGCCACAGGTCGATGCGAACGCGTCACCGTGGGAGCTCGACGCGGTGCATGTCTCGACCGGCGACGAGACGGCGAGCGGCGCGCTGATCAGCGTCGACGATGCAGGCCTGCTGGTCTCACTCACCGAGCCCGTGAAGACGCGGCTGGTGGTGTTCGTCCGCGTGGCGAAGCTGCAGTTCCACGCGCGGGTCGAAGCAGCGGACGAGTTCACGAGACTCAAGCCGTGGGCGCTCGATGCCGCGCAGGCGCAGGCGCTCTCCGAGTGGCGGGGCTCGTTGCGGCGCGCGGCGTGAGTCGTCACGACACGAACACGCAGGCCGCGCAGGCGCAGGCGTTCTCCGAGCGGCGGGGCTGGTTGCCACGCGGCCTGAGGCCGTCACGACACGAACACGGAGGCCGCGTTGGGCGCAGGGGTTCTCCGAGTGGCGGGGCTCGTCGCGCCGTGGCCTGAGGCATCACGGCACGAACACGTAGGCCGCTCCACTGGTCGTCAGCGCGTTGCTCGTCTGATCACCGTCGACGCCCGCTGACGCCGAGTCTTCGCTCGTGGCGCTGCAGACGAGCGTGTTGCCATCACCACTGATCAGCACCTCGGCGCCGAAGAAGTCGCCAGCGCCGGTGTTCGAGGCCTTCACGAAGCGCCGCTGCGACCAACTGCCCGCGACGCGCCCGAAGACGAATGCGCCGCCAGAGTCGGTGCTGGAGTTGTCCCCCGCGTTCCCGTCGATGCCGACGGCGCTGCTGTCATCTCCGGGCGCTGCGATGACGACGAGGTCGCCGCTCTGGCTGATGCTCACCGAGCTGCCGAACGCGTCACCGCTGGAGATGGTGCTGAAGTTCCCCGAGACGAAGGGCCCCTTGAGGAAGGCCTGCTGGGTGTAGCCGCCGGTCGTGCCTCGGGTGAACACGAACGCCGCGCCGGAGTTGTAGGCCGAGTAGATGGTGGTGGTGCCGTTGACGCCGGTCGCGTTGCCATCATCTCCCGGAGACCCCACCACCGCCGTCGAGCCGTCGAAGCTGAGGGCGATGGAGCTGCCGAACGCGTCTTCGTCTCTCGAGATGGGTGCGAACACGCGCGCCGTCTCCGCCCAGCCGGGGTTGGTGAAGAAGCTGACGATGCCGCTGCTGAACGAGTAGCCGGGCGAGCCGACCCCGAGCGTGGAGCCGTCTGCGCTGAACGCGACCGTGCGGCCAAACTGGTGGTCGTTGTAAGGCAAGAGCGTCTTCACGTAGGCCTGCTGCGACCACGTCGAGACGACGCGCCGGAAGACGTAGACGGCGCCTGCTTCTGGCGCGGTGTTGTTGGTCTGCGAACTGCTGCCGCTGTCCTCAGACGGCGCCCCCACCGCGAGCAGCGCGCCATCACCGCTCAGCGCGACCGCGGCACCGAAGCGGTCGCCAGCGCCCGTGTTCGACGCCTTGAGATAAGCCTGCTGCGTCCACACCGTTCCGCTGCGCGTGAAGACGTAGGCCGCGCCACTCGAGCTCGAGGTGTTGTCAGCGGCATTGCCGTTGATGCCGGTGGCGGCGCTGTCCTCTCCGCTCGCGCCAACGGCGAGCGTGTTGCCATCTGCGCTCAGCGCCACGCTCGCGCCGAAGAAGTCGTCGGCGCCGGCGTTGGAGGCCTTGAGGAAGGCCTGCTGCGTCCACACGCCGGCGTTCCGTACGAAGACGTAGACGGCGCCGGCGTTCGAGGCGAGCTCGTCAGGAAGGCTGCTGCTGCTGTCTTCGCTGCTGGCGGCGACGACGAGCGTGGTGCCGTCAGCGCTGATGGCCATGTCCGAGCCGAAGTAGTCGGACGCACCTGGATTCGAAGCCTTGAGGTACGCCTGCTGCGCCAGCGGCCGCAACACGACGAGGCTGTAGACACGCGTCGCGCCCGAGGCCGCTCTGACGGTGAAGACGATGGGGGTCGACGGACCAGACAGCGTCACCAACACGGTCGCAGCTGGCGTGTAGCTCACGCCATTGAGGGTGACGGTGACACCTGCCGCGAAGGGCACCGTCGCGCTCACGGTGACGCTGGCGATGCCTGCGGCGACGGTGGTGGTGTAGCTGGTGGTGGACGAAGAGAAGGTCACGCTGCCGGGAGCCACGGCGAGCGAGGCGAGTGACGTATCGCTCCACACACAGCTCGTGAAGCCATCGCCCGTGAAGCCCGCGTTGCAGGCGCAGGTCCGGCTGCCCGCCGTGTTGGTGCAGGTCGCGTTGGCGTTGCAGCCACCGTTGTTGGTGGCGCACTCGTTGATGTCCATGCAGACGAGCCCGTCGCCGCTGTAGCCGGTGTTGCACGCACAGGTTCGGCTGCCCTGCGTGTTGGCGCAGGTCGCGTTGGCGCTGCAGCCACCATTTCCCGTGGCGCACTCGTTGATGTCCGAGCAGGTGACGCCGTTGCCGCTGTAGCCGCTGTTGCACGCACACGTGCGGCTGCCCGGCGTGTTGGTGCACGTCGCGTTGGTGTTGCAGCCACCGTTCGCGGTCGCGCACTCGTCGACGTCGGTGCAGCTCAGCCCGTCACCAGAGAACCCGCTCCGGCAAGCGCAGGTGCGGCTGCCTGGCGTGTTGGTGCACGTCGCGTTGGTGTTGCAGCCGCCGTTCGCGGTCGCACACTCGTCGACGTCGGCGCACGTCAACCCGTTGCCGGTGAAGCCGGTGCGACAGGCACACGTGCGGGAGCCGATGGTGTTGGTGCAGGTGGCGTCGGCGCTGCAGCCACCGTTGCCGGACGCGCACTCGTTGATGTCCGAACAGGTCAACCCGGAGCCTGCGTAGCCGGTGGTGCAGGTGCAGGTGCGGCTGCCAGGCGTGTTGGTGCAGGTGGCGTTCGCGTCGCAGCCGCCGTTGCTCGTGGCGCACTCGTTGAGGTCGGTGCAGGTGATGCCGTCTCCCGTGAAGCCCGCGGAGCAGGTGCAGGTGCGGCTGCCGACGGTGTTGAGGCAGGTGGCGTTCACGCTGCAGCCACCGTTGCCCAGAGCGCACTCGTTCACGTCGATGCACGTGTTGCCCGAGCGCTGGTAGCCCATCGCGCACGCGACGCCGCACGTCGAGGTCGAGCAGGTCGCGACTCCGTTCGGCGTCGAGGGGCACGAGGCACACAGCGCCCCGCACGAGCTCACGTCGAGGCTCGAGACACACTGCTGCCCGCAGGCGTGTTGGTTGGAGGGACAGCTGCACGTCGACGTCATGGTGTTGCAGGTCGCTCCGGCGGGGCAATCGACGTTGAGTCGACAGCCCGGCCTGCAGGTGCGGCTCACCGGTTCGCAGAAGAAGCCGTCGCCACAGGAGGCGCCAGGTGCCGCGCAATCGGTCGGGAGCAGAGCACAGACTCCGTTGATGCAGGTCTGCGCGCCCGAGCAGCTCTGTCCACACTGGCCACAGTTGTTGGGGTCTGCCTGAAGGTCGAGGCACACGGCTCCACAAGGGGCCAGCGTGCCGGCACAGACAACACCACCGTCAGTCGCGGAGCCGCCAGCGGTCGCGGACCCGCCAGCGGTCGCGGAGCCGCCAGCGGTCGCGGAGCCGCCAGCAGTCGCGGAGCCACCAGCCGTCGCGGAGCCACCAGCCGTCGCAGAGCCGCCAGCAGTCGCGGAGCCGCCAGCAGCCGCCGAGCCGCCAGCGGTCGCGGAGCCGCCAGCAGTCACGGAGCCGCCAGCAGTCGCCGAGCCACCAGCAGTCGCAGAGCCACCAGCCGTCGCCGAGCCGCCAGCGAAAGAGCCATCTCCACCACCGGACGGGGAAAGCTGCTGGCACGAGCCAAGGACGCAGGCCTCGAGCGGCTGACAGGCCTGGCACTCTCTCCCCTCGGATCCGCACTGCGCCGAATTCGGCGTCACGCAGACACCCATCGAACAACAACCGGAACACGAGCTCAGGTCACAGCTCGGCCGCGGTGGCTGGCCGCAGGCCAACACGACGAGACCAACGAAAACGAAGAGAAGCCGCATGGAGCATTCACCCCCGAAGGGTCGCCGGAGTGAAAGGCGACGGGTGCGGCGGCTGCCATACGCCGGTCAGACGGTCTGTGCAGCGAACATCGAGAGCGACGTCGTTCAGCGCCGCACGCGCTCGAGCTCCACGACAAGCGTCTCTCCTTCGACTCGGGTCGTGGGCACGATGAGGTTCTTCTTCGCCGGGCCGCCCTGCACGATGCCCTCGAGCGTGAAGCGCGAGTCATGGCACGGGCACTGCCACTCGGTCCGCGCAGCGTCGAAGTCGACCACGCAGCCGTTGTGCGGACAGTTCGCGGTCGCGACCGCCACAGACCCATCGCTGCGCGGCGCGAACAGCAGGTCACGAAACGCTGGCTTGAGCCGCGCCTCGAGCACGCGGCCTTCACCGACAGCGCGAATGTCGGTCAGCGGAATCTTGAGCAGCTCTCCGGTGAGGCTGGCCTGCGAGGCGGTCCACTGCGGGTGAACGGCGCCACCGCGAAGAATGGCGCAGCCTGAAGCACCAAGCGCAAAGGCCGAGGCGCCGAACACGAGCAGGTCACGTCGAGAGGTCGTCATGAGGCGGCACCATGCCACCTCCAGCAGCCGCTGACCGCCGAGGTCAGGGGTAGCCGCCGTCCTCGAGACAAAGTCGAATCGGGTACCAGCAGCCCTTCGCGCACTGCGCCAGCGTTCGGCCAAAGCACCGTTTGAGGTTCTCGTCGTCGCACGTTCGGCCATTCCACCCCTCACCGCTCGGGCACTTCACGCCACCGTCGGAGCCAGGGAGCGACGTCGGCGGGGAACACGCGTTGTCCTGGCCAGTCGCCCAGCAGGCTGCCGACGCCGAGCACGAGAACGAGGTGCGAGACATTGCCGCCGTGCAGAGCACCGTGCCGTCGAGGGCCGCCGTGCAGGCTGAGTCCGGTTGAACCGTTCCCGCCGGAGCAGCGTCGCAGGTCGTCTGAGACGGGTCTCGACACGCGAGCGTCGACCCCAACACCAAAACCACCACCATGAACCGCATTCGAAGCCTCCCTTTGAATTCGACGGCGTCATCGGGCCTTTCGCGGCCACTGACAAGGTTCTGTCTGTGCGAGGACCCGAGACACGTGATTCTCTGGAGACGTGACGGTGCAGCAACCCCTCGATGCGCTCGACAAGGCCTGTCTCGCCGCAACGCGTGCGCCGTGGTCGTCGTTCGCTCCGACGTGGAAGCTCGACCTGTCGGGAGTCATCGACCTGCCCCTGATGCAGCGCGCCCTCGACGCCGCTGTCACTCGAACGCCCTGGTGCGCAGCGTCCATCGTGAACGGCGCGTGGGTCGTGCCTGATCAACCGAGGTTGATCATCTCGACAGCCACCGACGAGCCGACCGTTCTCGACCGGTTCATCGACGTCGCGAAAGCGCCGGTGATGGAGGTGCTGCTGCTGCGTCATTCCGAGACACGCGCGACGCTGCTCTTTCATCAACACCACGTGCTCGCCGATGGCCGCGCGTTTCTGCAGTTGCTGGGAGACTTCTTCCACTCGTGGCGAAGCCTCGAGTCGGGCGCTCCACCACGGACAGGAGTCGTCCTCCGTCGCAGGCAGGTCGAGGTCGTCGCGGCGCGCGGGCTCGCACGCGTGTGGATGTTCTTCCGCGGTGCCTTCGTCAGCCTCGGCGAGCTCGCGCGGGCGGTGCTGGCTCCCGTCGAAGCGCTCCCGAGCAACGTCGGCACCGACTACTCGGGCTCGAACGCGACGCTTCACCACGACGTTCCACTGGCGCGCCTCGAGGGCTGGCGCGCCGCACGAACGAAGCTGGGCCTCTCGACGAACGACCTGCTCGCGGGAGCGCTCCTGCGCGCGCTGTCGACCTGGAGCAAACAAACCGGTACGACGCACACGCTCTTCTTCCCCATCGATGCGCGGCCGCGAGAGGGCTTCGACTCGTTCGCCAATCACCTCACGAACCTGCAGCTCCGGTGGCGCACTGACGCGAACACGACACCGCTCGACTACGCGCAGCACGTGCATCGTGAAGCCGCAAAGCACCTCGACGCGAAGTGGCCGTGGCTGCGCGTGTTGTTCGATGCGTTCGTGGGTCAAGTGACGCCGTTGCCGACGATGCAGCACGCGCTGCTCGACCAACGCAGGCTCGTCACCAACGTCTCGTTCTCGAATCTGCTGCCGCTGGGAACACCCGATGCGGACGAGTCAGGCCGCTGGAGCACCCGGCACTGCACCGTCGAGCGCCTTCGCATCACCACGCCGTGCGTTCCGCCACAGGCTGTGAACGTCACCGTCGCGCGCTCGGGAGACGCGGCGTGTTTCAACTTCAACTTCAAGGCCTCGGCCATCGAGGAAGCGCGCGTCGCGGCGCTCGTGAACGACTTTCAGCGCGCGCTCGACGACCTCGACATGAGTCTGCGCTGAGGTTCACGGAGTCGACTGGAGTGCGCGCGGCCCGGAGAAGGGCAGATCGTCGCCAGACAGCGCACCTCTCCGAGCACCGGACGCTGGAGCGACAGCTGACGGAGCGGGACCTCTTCGGCTACTGCCAGCGGATCCGATACGTCGCTGAATCACCTTCCGTCGAGGCGATGTCGACGGTGATGCCCTTGCCACCTGCGAGCTCGACCGCCGCGTGCATCAGCCCCTGAATGTACGAGGGCGCGCCGTTGACGTCGCTGATCCACACCTCGACATCGTTGGGCCCGAGGTCCTTCGCGGTCGACGTCGTGTACGAGTTCGAGCTGCGAAAGTTCGCCGACATGCGGTGCAGGCCACGCCGAATGCCGATGACTCGAAGCGTGGTGAACAGCACCTTGCCCGGCAGCGTCTCGTTCCACGCGCGCAACAGCTCTCCACCGAGCGTGCGCAGCTGCTGCTCCTGCGTGGCGCCGGGCGTCAACGTCTCGGCCGCGAACCACAGCAACGCTTGCCACGTCGCTTTCGGCACGTCGCGCGGCGTCTCGGGGTCGATGCCCATCGTCTTCAGCTTCTCGACCGCGGCGGGCGTGAGCCGCCCCTTCGCGCGGAGCGTTCGCTGGAGCAGCGCCTCGACGGTGGTGCGGAAGACGATCTTCTCCGCCATGGGCGCGCAGCATGACACGGCCCGCGCTTGACGCGAGCGCCGTTGCACACTTCAAGCCCGAGCCGTGACGAACCGACTGCTCTGCGTCCTCCTTGGCCTCACCGCGTTCGCGTGTCCTCCGCCGCCCACCACGCCGCTGCCCATCAAGCTCACCTCTGACGGTGCGTTCCTCACGTTCGCGAACGACGGCACGTTCACGCTCACGCGCAAAGACGCGCTGCTGCTGCGCTTCGGCACCTCGGCCTTTCAGGTCGGCACCGTGCGCGAGCTCGACGCGACGCGCTCGTACGACCCGTATTGGCTCGTGGTGGAAGACCCGGTGCTGCAGAAGGTCGAGCCACCCGGCTTCAAGTGGCGCACGCTCACGAAGGCCACCGTCACGCGCGTGAGCGACGCCGAAGTGGCCATCGACGCGACGTTCGACCCCGACGTCAGCGGCCGCATCACCATCACCACGGCCGCTCACGGCTTCACGATTCGGTTCGTGCCCGCCACCGACATTCGGCCCGTCGCGATGCTGAGAATTCGTCCGAACTCCAACTCGACCGAGGGATTCTACGGGCTCGGTGAGTGGTTCGACGAGGTGAACCACCGCGGGAAGATTCGCCCGATGCAGCTCGAGGCCGACCTGAGCGTCGAGAGCGCGTACACCGAGAACCACGTCGTCACGCCCTTCGTGATTGGCACCACCGGCTGGGGCCTGTTCGTCGAGACCAACCGCACTGGCGTGTTCTCGTTCGCGCGAGGCGGAGAGGATGACCTCGTCGACTCCATGTGGGGCACGGCCGAGCAGAGCGGCGATGGCCTGACGATGCATCTGTTCTCGGCTGATCAACCAATCGACCTGATCAAGCCCTACCTCGCCGTGAGCGGCGCCGTTCGGCTCCCTTCGTCATGGGCGTGGGGCCCGCTGATCTGGCGCGACGAGAGCCGCGACCAGGCCGAGGTGCTCGACGACATCGCGACGCTGCGCCGGCTCGACCTCGCCACCAGCGCGATGTGGATTGACCGGCCCTACGCGACGGCGGTGAACACCTTCGACTTCGACCCGGCTCGCTACCCGGACGCGGGCGCGATGATTCAGACCGCGAACGCCGCGGGGCTTCGCATGGCGGTCTGGCACACGCCCTACCTCGAGGCGAACGCCGGAGCCTTGCGCCAGGAGGCCGACACGAACGGCTACTTCCCGGTGACCGTCGGCCTGCAGCTCAACCGCTGGAGCTCACCGCTCGACTTCACCAACCCCGCGGCCGATGCGCTCTGGCGACGACAGCTTCAGAGCTATCGCGCGCTCGGCATCGAAGGCTTCAAGCTCGACTTCGCGGAAGACGTCGTCGCTGGACTGTCGGGGTCGCGCGGCAACTGGACCTTCTTCGATGGCTCCACCGAGAAGACGATGCACGCGCAGTACACGCGGCTCTACCACCGCGCGTATCGCGCCACGCTCGGCGACCTCGATGGGTTCCTCATCGCGCGCTCCGGCAAGTGGGGCAGTCAGCAGACCGGGCTCGTCATCTGGCCGGGCGACATCGACGCGACGCTCACGAAGTTCGGAGAGACCTTCACCAACCGCTCGGGGAAACGAATCGTCGGCGTTGGTGGGCTGCCGTCGGCCGTACGCGCAGGACAGAGCTTGTCGATGTCGGGGTTCCCCTTCTTCGGCGCCGACACCGGAGGGTATCGGCACAGCCCGCCCGACAAAGAGACGTTCATGCGCTGGGTGTCGCAGTCGGCGCTCTCGACGGTCATGCAAACCGGAGACAGCTCGAGCCAGCCACCGTGGGTCTTCACGGCCGAGAATGGACGAGATGATGAAGCGGTCGCGCACTATCGCCGCTTCGCGCGCTTGCACCTGCGATTGTTCCCGTACGGGTGGACGTATGCGCGCTCGATGAAGGAGACCGGCCGGCCCATTCAGCGGCCGTTCGGTGTCGTCTATCCCTCCCTCGGGCACCCGGCTGATCAGTACCTGCTCGGAGAGGACCTGCTCGTCGCTCCCGTCGAGACCGCTGGGGCCCGGCAGCGAACGCTGATCCACCCGCCCGGTCTGTGGCAGGGCTGGTTCGATGGCGTGACGCTCGCGGGCGAGGCGGGAGAGACCGTCACCGTCGCTGCGCCGCTCGACGCGCTGCCGTTGTTCGTGCGTGAAGGCGCGCTGGTGCCGATGCTGCGGCCGACCATCGACACGCTGGCTCCCGCGACGGATCCAGGCGTCGACTCGTACGAGAACGACGCGGGAGACCTCTGGGTGCGCGTGGTGCCCTCGGCCACGGCGACCCAGTTCGTGCTCTTCGATGGAACGACGGTGCGTCAACAGCGCGATGGTGCGGTGACCTTGTCGTCGACCGCGGGGAGCCGCTTCACGAAGGGCGTCGTGTTCGAGCTCTACGTCGCGAGGCCGACCACCATCGAGAAAGACGGCTCAGCCGTTCCGTTCGTGGCCGACCTGAACACAGTCACGCTCGGAGCAACGTGGGCCAACGGGCTGCTGCAGGTGAAGGCGCCCGTGGGTTCGACGCTCGTGTTGCGCTGATCGCGCTGCACCCGTGCCTTGAGGCGTGTGCGCGTCTTCCTCATTGGGTACCTTTGCCGCAATGGAGACTCAGGCAGGCATCATCACGCGCTTCGACGAGTCGACCGGAGAAGGGATCGCGAAGATCGAAGAAAGCGGCCCACTCGGCGAGGTGCACTTCTCGGGCGCCGTGTTCCGTGGCGGCGCGCCAGTCGAGGGGCTGCGAGTTTGTGTCGGTGAGATCGGCCCCGAGCCCGGGAGCGGCGGACCGTTGTCAGACACCTTCGCGATGCGCGCCGGCTTCGTCGAGCCCGCGAGTGAGTGGCCCGAGCTTCCAATCGTGCACACGGTGGGCCTGAAGGGAGCCCGTCGAGGAACCGACTGGAGAGGTCGGCCGGTCGCGCTCGTTCCGTTCGACGCCAGCGCGTTTCCTGGGGTGGCGAGTGCATTCACGGAGGCCCTCCTCGGCCCCCTGGCGTTCAGCTCGCCAGCGCCTGCCACCGGACAGGCGCGGGAGGCGCCACACCTTTCGCTGTTGGCCGACACGCTGGGGCCGCTCGCACGGCGTGCGCTCGTGTGCACTACGACCGGGGGTGACGGTGAATCGTTCGTCGCTGGAGACGTGGCCGACATTGGTGACGCGCCGTGGCCGACGTACCGGAAGAAGCCGATGATGCCGTTGTTGCAGGTCGGGCCGAACGACGCGCGCCGCTTTGGGCTCGACCAGCAGGTGAACGTGTTCATTGCTGCGCAGCCCACCGGGGCCAACAGTCCAGCGCTCGCCGTGTTGTTCGGGCACTCAGGGGCCCGGCGCAAGGGAGCGCGCGCGTTGGCAGAGCGGGCGGTGCTCTCGGTCGTCGACGAGGTGCCCGTGTACCCCGACTTCGAGGGCTTGCAGTCGGCCCTCCACTTCCTCGGGCAGTTGCCTCCGCTCGACCTGCGTCGCTTCTTCGACGTGCGCACCGTCTCGCCTGACGGTGAACTCCGCTCGATTCAGGAGGAGGTCTCGCGGCATTTTCCCGCGAGCGACGGGCTCGAGGCCGACGTCGTACTCGGCGGCTTCTCGAGCAGCGCGTCGTTCAAACGACTGGCCTGTCTCTCGAGCCTGCGGTTCCCGTGGCTGAGGAAGCTCGAGACGCTGATGGTGCGCCTCGAGATCAGCCTCGAGCCACTCGACGTCATCATGAGGTGAGCGAGCGGTTGTGCTCCCGGCGGAGCAGCACTCGATCATTTCTGAACGCAGCGGGTGCCGCCACCGTTCGCGATCTCCTCGCAGCTCCAGAACGTGGGGCACTCGGAGAACGAGTTGCACTGCTTGCTGCAGTAGCCGTTCACGTCGGTCTGCCGCTTCACGAGGCACGTCGAGCCCGCGCAGTCGGTGTTCTCGGCGCAGGTCTCTCCGACCTTCTTCTTCGTCGTCGACGCGCACTGCTTCTGGTTGCACCAGAACCCCGCAGGGCAGTCGGAGTCCTTGCCGCTGAAACAGCTGGTGCTCTGGCTCGAGCCACCGCCCGTGCCACTGTTGTTGTTGCTGCTCCCGCCACCGGTCCCGCTCAGGTTCGAGGACGAGTCGACGCATGCGCCGCTGTTGCAGACCCGCGTGCCCTTGCAGTCAGAGTCCTTCGTGCACTCCGCCGCGCCGCCGCACGCGCTGAAGACCACCATCATCGCCACTGCCACCATCGAGACGACCTTCGTCATGACCTGCTCCGTGTGAAAGGGGAGCGAATGCTCCCGGTTGTGCACGGCAGACGGAGCGGCCGGGCGCAGGTCTCACGGGTTTCTGAATTCGACTCCGACTTCGCGAGCCGCACTCGCCGCGGCTGCAGGCCAGACGTCTTGTCTCGTCTTCGTCTCACGGGTTTCTCAGTTCGACTCCGACTTCGCGACCCAACGAGACTTCCGAGGTCCACGTCCGTCTGCGTGACATGACGTGCTTGCGTGCCCAGTTCGAAACCGGTCAATTGCCGCCGTGCCCGTTCCCCCTGAACTCGAGGCCCTCGCCGCGCGCGCGCAGACGGCGTTCGGCATCTCCTGCGACGTCGGCCAGCTCGAGGCGTGGGTGAAAACGGTGACCACCACGACGCCAGACCGGCTCGATCCGGGCATCGTGCTCGCCTGTGCGCTCTTTCACCGCGTTCCTGCGGCGTTGAATGCGTTCGAGCAGCAGGTGGCTCCACGCGTGAAGGCCGCGCTCAAGAAGCTCGGCGCCGCAGACTCTGCCGTCGATGAACACCTGCAGGCCACGCGCACCCGCCTGCTCGCCGACGACCAGGGAGCCCGCCTCAAGCACTACCGCGGCGTCGGCTCCTTCGAGGCCTTCGTCATCACCACCGCCGTGCGCTCGCTCACCGACGCGCATCGCGGCCCGCAGCAGAAGGACACCGACGACGAGCCGCTGAGCAGACTCCCCGCGGCCGTCGACCTCGAGCGGCAGCTCGCGCGCACCGGCCAGGCCCAGTTCTTCGCCGCCGCGTTTCGGGAATCACTCGCCGCGCTGACGCCTCGCGAGCGCGCGCTGCTCAAGTTGAACCTCGTGGACGGTGCCTCCATCGACGAGCTCGGGCCGCTGTATCAGGTGAGTCGCGCGACGGTGGCGAGGTGGCTCGCGTCGGCCAGACAAGCGCTGCAACGCGGAACGCTGGAGCGCCTCTCGCAACGCACGAAGCTCGGCGGCAGTGACCTCGACGGCCTGATGGCGAGCCTCGAGAGTGGCTTCGACGTCAGCCTTCGCCGCTTCGTCCAAGAGGCCGCTCCCGAAGGCGACGAATGAGCGACGGACTGATCAGGCCTCCGTTCGGAGCAGCCGCATGACGCACCCTGATGACTCGCAGCTGGCCGAGTACGCCCAGGGCGACCTCACCGGCCTGCCGCTCAGCGACCTTGAGGGCCACGTCTCGCAGTGTGGTGACTGTCGCGGCCTGGTCGCTCAATTGATCAAGGTGCTCGCGCCCGAAGAAGCGCACGGTCCGCACAAGGGTCTCGTCGTCGGCCGCTACGTCGTGCTCGACCCCGTCGGCGCGGGCGCATTGGGAGAGGTCTTCTCAGCCTGGGACTCGACGCTCGAACGCACCGTCGCGCTCAAGTGGCTCTACCCCTCGGTCGCAGGAAGAGACCGGGACGGCCTTCGTCAACGGCTGGTGGCCGAGGCGCGCGCGCTCGCGAAGGTGCAGCACCCGAACGTCGTCTCGGTTCACGACGTGCTCGCGCACGAAGGCGCCGACGTCATCGTGATGGAGCTCGTGCAGCACGCCCGCAGCCTTCGCGCCGTGCTCGATGGAACCGGTCCCTGGCACCGCACGGTCACGCACTTCATCGCCGCTGCCGATGGCCTCGTCGCCGCGCACGCCGCCGGAGTCATTCACCGCGACTTCAAGCCCGACAACGTGCTGATCGACCAGGCCGGTCGCGTCGTCGTCGTCGACTTCGGGCTCGCGCGGCAGACTGACCTCGGCGCTCCAGCCCAGGGCACGACTTCGAAGCACAGCACCATCTCGGGAACGCCGGCGTACCTCTCGCCTGAGCGCTGGCAGGGCAGGGCGGCCGACGAAGCGAGCGACCAGTTCAGCTTCTGCGTCTCGTTTTGTGAGTGCCTGACGGGAAAGTTGCCGTTCGTCGCCACCGACCTCGCGGGCCGGCTCGAAGAGATTGGCAAAGGCCCTCCGCCGATGCTCGAGGTGAACGAGCGCGTGGTAGCGGCGCTGCGACGTGGGCTCTCGACCGAGCCTTCCGCACGCTGGCCCTCGATGGCCGCGCTGCGGGACGAGCTGCGGGCGTCACTCGAGGCTCCGAAACGCCGCCAGGTCTACGCCGTGGGCGCCGCGCTGCTCGCGTTGTCGGGTGGCATCTTCTTCCTCGGGGCACGCCAGATTCGCACGCGGTGCGACGCAGCCGACGTTCCCGTGCGCGCCGTGTGGACAGCGGCCCGGAAGGACGCCGTGAAGGCGTCGTTCGAAGCGACGAAACACCCCGCGGCCACCGCGCTCACCACTCGCGTCATTCAGGTCGTCGATGCGTACGTCGAAGGGCTCGCAGGAACCCGAAAGCGCGCGTGCATCGCGACGACGTTCGAAGGTGACTCCGATGCGCTGCTCTCGGCCCGGCAGACGTGCGTGGCCCGACGCGTCTCTGACGTCGACGCGCTGCTGCGGGGCCTCGAAACGGCAGATGGAAAGGCCGTCGAGCGCGCGGTGGTCGCCGTCGAGTCCCTCGCTCCGGCGGCCGATTGTCTCGAGACGAGCCTGAGCGCCACCGACCCCATGCCGTCGGGCCCTGCACGCGCCGCCGTCGACGCGACCATCACGAAGGTGGCCACCGTGCGCGCCATGCGACTGCTCGGCAAGGCGAAGGACTCCGTCGCCCTCGCAGAGACCGTCGCCGTAGAAGCCCGCGCGGCCGGGTGGAGACCGCTGATCAGCGACGCGCTCCTCGAGTGGGGCAACGGGCTCGAGCGCCTCTCGAAGTACGACGACGCGCGCGCGAAGCAGGTCGAAGCGCTCGAGCTCGCGGTCACGTCGCGTGATGACAAGCAGGCCTTCGCGGCGGCGGTCGCGCTCGCGTACCTCGACGGCGTCGACCGCAAGCAGGCCGAGAGCGGCGGAACGTGGCTCACGCTGGGGAACGCGCTGTCGGAGCCGGCCCGTGTTCAAGGCACGACCGAAGCCATTCGCCTCGCCAACGTGCAGGCCGTGATGTTGATGCGCGCCGACAAAGCCGCCGAGGCGGTGGTGCTGATGACGCGCCTCGAGCAGGAGCTGACGAAGGCCGGCCAGCTCGAGACCGTCAACGGAGCCCGGCTCATCACCAACCTGAGCGCAGCGCTGCGTGAGAGTGGGAAGCCGGCGGAAGGCGTCGACGCGGCCAAACGCTCCATCGCGCTGATGGAGCAGGTGCTCTCGCCGAATCACCCCGATGTCGCGGCTGCGGTGAACAACCTCGGCAGCGCGCTGGCAGACCTCGGTCGCTTCGACGAGGCGGCGCCATATTTCCAGCGCTCGGTCGAGCTTCGCGAACGGCTCTTCGGCAAAGACGCGCTGGTGCTCGCGACGCCGCACGCGAACCTGGGTGAGCTCGCGTTTCGCCGGGGTGACGGAGCGACGGCGCTCGTCGAATACGGCCTGACACGACACATCCTCGAGAAGGCGCAGGGACCCGACAGCGACGACGTGTGGGAGGCGCGGCTGGGTGAGGCGCTCTCGCTCGAGCTGCTCGGACGGCATGGCGAGGCGGCGGGCGAGCTCGAGCAGGTGCTCGTCCAGCTCGAGCAGCGGAAGATGCCGGCGCAGACCATCGCCGAGGCGAAGCTGGGGCTCGCGCAATCGCTCCGTGCGCTGAAACGGGACGAGCGTCGCGTGCTGTCGATGCTCAACGAGGTGAAGGCGCTCACCGGGCCGCGTCACGAAGCGCAACGCGCGAAGGCCCAAGCGCTGCTGGCCCGTTGAATCCCGACGACGCCGCGACGACACTGCCGCACCCATGCTCGCGTTGATGATGACGGTGGTGCTGACGGCCGAAGCACCACAAGCCGCAGTCGACGTTCGCAGCGCGATGCACACCTACTACCAGGGTGAGTTCGACGGTGGCTTCGCGTGGTCGACGTCGGGCGGGCTCTCGGTGGCCGCGGCGATTCCGATGTTGCTCAGCAACGACGCGTTCTTTCGCGGCATGGGCTGGCCCACGGCAATCATCGGGCTCGCGCAGGTGGGTCTCGGCATCTCGAGCTTCTTCTCGGCACCCGCGCGCATTCGCCGCTTCGACGCACAGCTCGACACGAATCCGCAGGCGTTCGTGGTGACCGAGCAGCCACGCCTGCGCACGGTCGCCGGAGCCTTCACCGTCTTTCAGCTCGTCGAGCTCGGCATCGTGGCGGGCGGGAGCGGCGTGATGGGCGCAGGCTTCGCGCGACGGGAAGACACGCTCGTCGGCGTCGGCCTGGGGCTCGTGGTGCAGAGTCTGTTGTTCCTCGTGCTCGATGAAGTCGCCAGTCGGCGGGCAGACAGCTACGTCACCGCGCTCGACGACTTCGTTCGCGTGCGCTGATCACCTCGCTGCACGGTCGCGAGTGCCGCACGTCTGCGACTGGCTATTACCTCCGCGCTCGAGCGCGTCACGAGGTCCACGCAAACGCCGTCGACGCTCCGATCTGTTCGCCGCACCCATTCGAGTCGCGAGGTCCGCACGCCTGCCGGTGCTCGCGGAGCTCTGTCTCGGCTCGACGAGTTCGTGCGCGTTCGCTGATCAACTCGCAGCGTTCAGGCGCGTCGCGAGATCCGCATGGCCGGCCTCGGCTGCGAGCTGCGCCGGCGTCTTCCGGCCCTTCTTCGTCGTGGGCGTTGTCCTGGCGCCCTCTCGCAACAGCACCTCGACGAGCTCGCCGAAGCCCTGCTGCGCAGCGACGTGCAACGGAGTCCGCCCTTCGTCATCCGCATCATCGAGGGTCGCTCCCATCGCGATGAGATACCGCGCGACGTCGAGGTGTCCGCTCTCGAGCGAGAGGATGAGCGGTGTCTTCCCCTGAGGACCCGTCGCGTCGACATCGTCCTGCAGGCGAAGACGCTCCTTCACCTGCGCGAGGTCTCCCACCGTCGCGGCGCGCTCGAGACCAGGCGCTGGACCCGGCCGGCCAATCATCACCTTGCCCCCGCGCTCGACCGTGAGCGACGCGCCCTTCTTGATGACGAGCTTGCGAAGCCACAGTGAGGTGAGCACGACGGCCTCTCCGCAGTGGGGACAGTTCACGTCCTTCGTCGGAACCTGCGCGCCACAGTGCGGGCACTCGCGGACCTCACCGGTCGCAGCGCCGACGACGACATGGGCTCCTGCAGACATGGTGACGTGGCCCTGTTTCCCGCTCGCGACGCCACCGCCGAGTCCGTCCATGCTGACGGCGGCGCCGCAGAAGGGGCACGCCCGGCGAACGTTGGTCACCGGAGCGTTACAGCCCGTGCACTTGATGACGAAGCGGCGAGTGGCCATGGCCACATCCTCCATGACCTCGCCGCGTCACTCCATCACTTGAAGGCTGCGGCGTTGCGCGAGACCCACGACTCGAACGAGCCGGCCTTGCGACCGAGCACCGTCTCGACGTCGGGCGACACCGCGGCCGTCATGCCCGCCTTCATCACGCCGTACAGCTCGATGAGCGCGCTCACGTAGCCCTCGGGCATACCGGCCTTCAGCATGCCGTCGCGCGCAGCCTCGGGCGGAACGTCGACGTGCTTCACCGTCTTGCCGATGGCCTTGCCGATGACGTCGGCCTGCTCCTGCGTCGAGAGCGCCGCAGGACCCGACAGCGTGTAGATTTTTCCCTCGTGGCCGCTCGTGGTGAGCGCCTTCACCGCCACTGCGCCGATGTCGACGGGGTCGACGAGCGCCGACTTGCCGTCACCCACGGGGCTGTAGATGGCGCCATCGCGCTTGATGGTGTCGGCCGACATCACGCTGTTCGTCATGAAGTTGCCGGGGCGAAGGAACGTCCACGCGAGGCCCGAGGCCTCGAGCTTCTTCTCGTTGCCGCGGTGCCACTTCGCGAACGTGATGGCTTCGTACTCGGCGCCCGCGACCGACAGCTTCACCACGTGCTTCACGCCAGCGGCCTTCGCAGCATCGATGGCCTTCGCTTCGAGACGCGCGCCGTCGAGCCCCGCGGTGACGAGGAACAGCTTGTCGACGCCCTCGAGCGCCTTCGCGAGCGCGGCGGCGTCGTCGAGGTCGCCCTTGAAGAGCTCGGCCTTGCCTTCGAACGCCTTCGCCTTCTCGGGCGAACGAACGAGCAGGCGCGGCTTCTGACCTGCGGCGATGAGCTGACGGGCGACTTCGCCGCCAACGGTTCCGGTGGCTCCAGTAACGAGAATCATGTGCGTACCCCCAAGGTGCTGCGTGGAGGCGTCGAGGTATGCCGGTCGCTCCCCGCCCGCAACGCGTTCCACGACGAACTGACTGTTCCACCAGTGCGCCAGCGCTACGGGCTGTCGAAGCCCTCACCGAGCTCGACCCTGGCGGCGCGGTGAACTTCGTCGATGAGCTGCGGAAGCGCGTCGGCCGTCACCGACCGGCTCTCTGCGGTGGGGAAGCCCTTCGGTGCCCACGCGCCGACGTCGAACCGCACGGACACGAGCGAGGCCGCAGGGACCGCTCCGAGCACCTCGGGCACCTCGAGCGGAAGCGAGGCCTCGTCACGGCACAGGTTCGCGACGGCCACGTCGAGCGGAAGGCCCGTGTCTTCGAGCCGCCACGCCTTCATCGGAAACGTGGTGCCGAAGTTGCGGCGTTTGACGAGCCGGAAGTCGGGCAGCGTGCGCGACGCGTCCCACCAGCGGCCGTCGAGCTGCTTCATCACCGCGCGCCCGGTCTTCTCGGGAAGGTCCTTCAGCCGCAGGAACGCCTGCTTCAGCCACGCGTCGACCTGCCGGTCCCAGTCGCTGCGGGAGCGCACGACGCCCTTCGACAGAATGCCGCCCGCGAGCCTGATGCCGAGCGCGTTCGAGTAGAGGTCTTCGGGAGAAAAGGCCGACGCCTTCTCGGAGAAGCCCTTCACGCTCTCGAGGCCGTACCAGGTCACCACCTCGTGCCAGAGCGAGAGGCGAAACGCCGTCCACTGGGCGAGGGTGATGGCGACGGTCCACCGGCCGTGTCGTGTGATGAGCTCGGGCGGAACGGGAGCGAGCGTGATGACGCGCGTCGCTCCGTCGCCGGGAAGCTCGAAGGTGACGCCGCGCTCGAGCTGCGGCACCAGCTTCATGGTGAGGAACAGCGTGAGGTCGGCGTAGTCACGCACGTGCGCAGTGTCGATGAAGCCGCCACGGCAGGTGTAGACGAGCCCGTTGTTCTCCGACGTCGCGAAGCGCGAGAGGTCTTCGTTGAGCGACAGCGCGCCCTTGTCGTACTCGTGCTGGCCGAGGTCCGAGACGGCCTTGATGTTCTCGACGCGGTAGCCAGGCACCGGCTTGCCATCGACCGTCACGCCGAGGTCGACGCCGAAGGCACAGCAGGGCCGCACGTGCTGCGGAGCCGGAAGCTGTGGCAGGGCGCGCAGGTCGAAGTCGCCTTCACCGGGGTCGGGTTCTCCGAGCGAGAGCGCGACCTCACGCTGCGACGCGACGAGGGACGAGCCGGTCGCCCAGTTGCGAACGCTGCACGAACACAGCACCAGAACGAGCAACACCAGGCCACCAACGCGGCCAGGCGCTGAGGCGCACCGACGATTGCCCTCGGGTCGAAGCGCTCGAGCGCAACGACCGTCGTGAGCCAGGCGCATCCCACCAGAGCCATCATGCAGACACGTGCGTCGAAGCGACGCACCGCCATCTTCAGCGCGCGCTCGAGCGCAACGACCCAGGCGCATCAACCCAGCGCCCGCTGAATGGCTGTCACCCCGGCGCCTGCGTCGAAGCGATGACCGGCTGTCTTGAGCGCGCGCTCCAGCGCTCCGACCGTCTCGAGCAGCGTGCCAGCGTTGGTCGAGCCCATGTGCCCGACGCGGAAGTACGTCGCCTTCAGCACGGGGTGCAGCCCGCCGGCGATGTTCACGCCCTGCGCGCCAACGTGTTTGACGAGCGAGGCATCGACGCCCGCCGGGTACTTCACCGCCGACAACGTGTGCGCCGTCACCTCGGCGCGCTTCGTCAACGACTCGAGCCCCAACGCGCTCCAGGCAGCCCGTGCGGCCAGCGCCAGCTTCTGATGACGCGCGACGCGCACCGGCATCGTCTCGTCCAGCAGCTCACCGAGGCTCGCGTCCAGCGCGCTGATCAGGTTCACGGCCGGCGTCGCGAAGTACGACGGCGTTCCCGCTTCGTAGGCCTGATGAATCGGCAGCCACTGCGCGAAGTCGAGGTACATCGCAGCGACTGGCTTCGTGCGCGCCTTCCACGCCTCCATCGCGCGCGGGCCGGCGAGCAACACGGCGAGGCCGGGAGGTGCGCCGAGCGCCTTCTGACTCGCGGTGAACGCCACGTCGACGCCCCACGCGTCCATGTCGAGGGCTTCGCCGCCGACGCTGCAGACACCATCGACGACACAGAGGGCGCCATGCGCACGGGCGAGCTTCGCCAACGCCTGCACCGGCGCGAGCACCGCGGTCGACGTGTCGACGTGCGTGATGGTCATCACCTTGAAGCGGGTGGAGGCGAGGGCCTTCTCCACTTCGTCGAGCGGCGGCGCATCACCCGGCTCACAACGAACGTGCGTCACCGTCGCGCCGTGCAGCTCGAGCATGGTGGCGATGCGGTCCGAGAAGTAGCCGGTGTTCACCACCAGCGCCTTGTCGCCGGGCTGCACCAGGTTCGCGACCGACAGCTCCATCGCGAGCGTGCCGGAACCGGCGATGACGAAGGGCTGCGCTGTCGGCGCGAGGAACACCTCACGCAGGCGTTTGATGGTGCGCTGGAAGCGCTGCATGAAGACGGGGTCGAGGTGTCCGCGTTGCGGCTCCGAGAGCGCGCGCAGCACGTCGGGTGACAGTCCGATGGGGCCGGGAATCATCAGCAGGTTCGGAGTAGACATGGCCGCGATGTACCGCAGTCGGAGCCACCATGGCCTCTCGTCGAAACATCAACACGCCGAACAAAGAGGGCTACACGCCGTTGGCGCTCGCGTTGCTTTTCGTCGATGACGAGACGCCCGCGAAGGTCGAGGCGTTGCTCGCGCAGGGTGCGAACCCGCAGGTCTTCATCGATGGACTGACGGTGCGCGCGTACCTCGAGCAGCACGTCGCCGGTCGAAGCGTCAATCGCGCCAAAGCCGCGAAGCTCGCGAGTCGGGTGTTGGAGTTGCTCGACGCGGCGTCGCGGAGCGTCGACCAACCCTCGACCCGTCGTGACGAGTCAGAAGAGCGCGCCATGCTGCTCGCGATTCCGCGCGACGCGAACGACGGGCCCGCGCTGCAGGTGTACGCAGACTGGCTGCTCGAGCGCGGAATCGGCTGGGGTGAAGTCGTGCAGATGCAGCTGCGCCTCGACACGAAGCCGGATGCCGCCCTCGCGAAGACGATGACACGGCTCGAGAAGCAGCACGCGGCGCAGTGGCTCGAGCCCTGTCGTGGAGGCGCCACCGCCCTCGCGTTCGACCGCGCGCTCGTGTCCCACGTCGTCGCCGATGCGGGTCCATTCCTCGAGCACCATGCCGCCATCACCGCGCGGCTGCGCAAGGCGACGCTCGAACTTCGGAACGTGTGGAAGTCGGACCAGGGCGGCTTGAAGCAGGTGTCGTTCCGCGATGTCGACGTGCTGAAGCTCGAGGCGCAGCGGCTCTCGCCATCGGCGCTGTCGGAGTTGGTCGACACTGGCGCGCTCGAGACCGTCAAGACGCTCGCGCTCGGGTGGAACGAACTGGGCCCCGCGTTCGCGACGCTGTGTCGCACGAAGAAGCTGCCGCACCTCAGGCGTCTCGAGCTGACGCCCTCTCGTGCAGCCGACCTCGAGGCGCTCTTCGAGTCGAAGACGCTGGGCCACCTCGCGGAGCTGGCGCTCTGCCTCGGCGACCTGGAGGTGCTGCCGTCGAAGTCGAGGCTCGGGCTTCGGCGACTCGCCCTCAACCTCGAGGTTCTGCCGGAGACGCGCAGCTTCGAGACATTCCTGGCGCTCCCGTGGCTTCAGGACGTGGAGGCGCTGGAGTTCAACTTCGAGCGGCTCGAAGGCGGCCAGCACAAGGCCTTCGTGCGCCAAGCCTCGCGGTGGTTTGGGCGACTCCCAAAGCTGCGGTCTGTCGAGACGTTCCGGTTCGTGGTGACGCCCACGAGTGTGACCGAGAACGAGCACGGCAGCCGGGTCTTTGGACGAAGTCGCTGACAGGCCAGAGACATTAAAGATGTCTGATTCACTGGCGTTTCAATTGTTGTGTTAATTGTTCATACATATTCTCTCGGGGCGTGAGACCGACGTTGGCCGACGATTCCATACATCGTCGCCTTCTGGAGCCACCCATGCCCGCACCCATCAATCCGAACCCGATTCGACCCGTCGTTCCGGCCACGCCCACCATTCCTGCGGCGACCGTGCGTGAGGCCGAGAAGCTGCTGAAGCTCGCTGGCTTCAACCCTGGCGCGGTGGATGGGCAGAGCTCTCCGGCGCTGACGAAGGCGTTGAGCGCGTTCCAGGAGGCGTGGGGCCTGCCGAAGTCGGGCCTCGCCGACGTGCGCACGATGGAGAAGCTGCGTCACACGCGCGACCGCACGCGCGAGCACAAGGGCGATGGCTACTTCTCGGTCG
Organism: Archangium gephyra; assembly: GCA_943370055.1. GTDB lineage: Bacteria > Myxococcota > Myxococcia > Myxococcales > Myxococcaceae > Xiheimicrobium > Xiheimicrobium gephyra_A. The sequence continues at coordinate 72,872 of CALRPN020000041.1, read as the reverse complement.
GGCAGCAGTCGGGCGAGGTGAAGACCATCGAGAAGCGGCTGCAGTTGCTTGGCTACGACGTGGGCAAGGCCGACGGCGTCTACTCGAAGCAGACCTTCGCCGCGGTGAAGGCGTTCAAGGCTGATCAGGCCGACATCAAGAACGACTCCGGAGCCATCGCGAAGTACGGGCGCTCGGTGCTCGCGCGGGAAGTGGCGGCGCTGAAGCATGCTCCCGAGCGTCGGCGCATGGACCCGTCGAAGGCGCAGGACCGGCTCGACGCGCGCACCACGAAGGCCGCCGCGCGAGGCTTCGGTGAAGGGGCGAAGGGTTTCTCGGTCGGCAACGTGCAGCGTCACCTGCGCGCCGCCGGCTTCGACCCGCAGCACAGCAACGGCGTGTTCGACGAGCGCACCACTGGCGCGTTGAAGGCCTTCCAGCGGCACGCGGGACTCCCGCCGACGGGAACGGTCGACGCGACGACGTGGAAGCGGCTCAAGACGAGCTTCATCCTGTCGAAGCACACGCCGCAGGCCCTCGGTGAGCGCAGCGGAGCGGTGAAGCAGAGCGAGCAGCTGCTGAAGAAGCTTGGCTACAACCCGGGGAAAATCGACGGCCTCTTCGACAAGCGCACCGAAGCGGCGGTCAAGGCGTACGAGAAGAAGCACCACCTCACGCGCGACGGGAAGATCGGCGAAGGCCAGCTCGCGCAGATGAAGAAGGTCGCGAGCACGACCGGTGGAATTCAGGTCACCAACGAGATGCGCCGGCTTGCCGCGAATGGAAAGTCCGTCGCGCTGTCGATGGGCGGGTACCGGGGGCTCGGGCTCTGCGCGACGGGCGTGAGCCGCGCGATTCAACGCACCATGGGCATCAAGGTCTGGGGCAACGGGAACCAAATCGACAACAACCTGCCGCGCTCGCAGTTCAAACAGGTGAACCTCTCGCTCGCACAGGCGTTGAAGATTCCCGGCCTCATTCTCACGTGGGAGCACACCTCGAGCACGCTCGGTCAGCGCTATGGCCACACCGCCATCACCATGGGGAATGGGCGGTCGAGCACGAGCGACTTCGTCGAGAACAACACGCTGGGCGCGGGCGGTCGCACCGGGCTGAAGGTCTTCATGCCGCTGCCGTGAAGCGCTACGGTTCGCGCCTTCACCAGACGCGGCTCGCGAGAACGGGGGCCGGGAGACTCGAACCACCGATGCTTACGCGACTCTCGTTGGCCTGTGTGGTGTTTGCCGTTGGCTGTGCCACCTCACCAGAAGAAGCACAGCTCAACCTGCTCCTGAACGACGGGGCGTACCGCGAAAGCGTGAACAAGCCGCTGTCATCCGGTGACGATGGCTGGACCGCGCAGCTGGAGCGCGACGCCACACGAGAGCGCCGAGACCTGTGCACCGACGACCGAAAGGTGTTGCGGGCGACAGGCGTGCCAGTGCCCATCCTGATGAGTGCCTCGACCACACTCACCGGCCTCGCCTCGTGCAAGACCACACCACAGTCGGCCTCGCACCAACTCAACGTGCTGGTCAACGAGAAGGGCCTGCTCAGTGTCGAGCGAAAGGACACGGAGTTGAACGGCGTGACCAAACGCTCGTGGACCACACATCAGCTTCGCGACGGCATGCTTCTCGTCGTTCGCGGGGTCTTCAATCGGGCAGGCCAGGCGACGATTGGCGCAGCTTGCGTGGCCGCGGGAGGTCAGGCGCCCGGCCGCTTCGACAGCTTTGGGGTTGGCGCAGGCCAGGTTCACGTTGGCTGCGGTCTGGCTGACAGCACGGTGGTCGTTCCCTTCGCCGACCTCTCCGGCGCTGCCGAAAACCCGGTGCTGGGCTTGGCGCTTGGGAGCGCGCCCGTTCGCGCGGCGTCTCCGCCAACGCCCATGGTGACCAGTCCCGCTGCGACGACCGCCCAACCGGCCACGACCAGCCCCTCCACGGTCGTTGCTTCCCAGTCCGCGCCATTCTCCTTCAAGTTGGCTGCGTCGAGCTTCAAGGCGTTTCAGACGATTCCGCTCACCTACTCACCGGCGGTGGTGGCACCCGACGGTCAATTCTCCATCGCCCTGGTGTTGAGCGGCGCCGACGACACCAACACGAATGGTGCGCGCGCCATCGCGGACGGAGCCACGGCCGATGTCCTGATGGCTGGCGCTCCCGGGAAGTACGAGGTTCGGCTGCTGCTCACCGGGAAGAGCACGCGGGTCCTGCAGCGGGCGAACGTGACTGTCTCCAGGTAGTCGACGTTCGCCCGTTCCTCTGTTTGTTGGACGAGCGGTCATGAGCGGCGCTACAGGCGACCGCCGTGACGTCCCTCGATGCGCTGGCACTCAACGCGCCTGCCACCATTGCTGCGCTGAACCTGTCAGAGCGCGAGGCCACCTGGCTGCGCGCTGTCGGACTGAGCGAGGGCTGTCTCGTCACCGTGCTGCGAAAAGCGCCGCTCTCGGGCCCGCTCCATGTGCGCGTCGCGGAGCACACCGAGCTCGCCATCGACCGTGAACTCGCGCTGCACGTCGAAGTGACTCCAGTCTCTGGAGCTGCGTTGTGACCTTCGCGCTCGAGCTTGCTGATCACCGGCTGATCCGCGTCGCGCTTCTCCCGGCCTGCTTCCAGACCGTTGGAGCCGCCTCGTGAGCGAGACCGCCATCGTCACGCTCGTCGGCCGTCCGAACGCGGGCAAGTCGTCGCTGTTCAACGCTGTCACCGGCTCGCACGCGAAGGTCGGCAACTTCCCCGGCGTGACCGTCGACGTCCTCGAGGCACAGGTGACGGTGTCGGAGCACGAGACCCTGCGCTTCGTCGACCTGCCCGGCGTCTACACCATCGAGGGAGAAGCCGACCCCGAGAGCGACGAAGGTCACGCGCGCCGCTTCCTCGAAGACCTCTCGAAGCACCAGACCCCCGCCGTCATCACGCAAGTGCTCGACTGCACGCAGCTGGCCCTGGGGCTTCGACTCACGCTCGAGCTTCGTCGCCGCGGCCTGCCGCTCGTGGTGCTCGCCACCCAGCACGACGCGTTGGTGGCGCAGGGCTTCGAGCTCGACGCGACGACCCTCGGTGAGGCGCTCGGAGTTCGCGTCGTCGCCACCAGCGCACGAGACGCGAACGTGAAGGCCCGCGTGCTCGAGGCCACGAGTGAAGCGGCGCGGTTGAGGGTCACTCCGCCGTCGGATGCGCTCGACGTCGCCGCCATCGCGAGCCGCGTCTTGAAGCCGAGGGTCGACGCGAAGCAGGCGTTCGCCCGGGTTCGTGCGCGCACGGAGCGGCTCGATGGCGTGCTGCTGCACCCCTTGCTCGGGCCCGTCATCTTCCTCGCGCTCATGACGGCGTTGTTCGCGGCGGTGTTCTTCATCGCCGAGCCAGTGACCGGACTCATCGACGTGCTCAACGCGGCGCTCGGGGCGCGCATCGAAGGGCTGTTCGGCACGGGGCTGCTCTCATCGCTGCTCGTCGACGGTGTGCTCGGCGGAGCAGGCACCGTGCTCGCGTTCCTTCCGCAGATCGTCATCCTCACCGTCGCGCTCGAGCTCATCGATGCGTCGGGCTATCTCGCGCGCGGCACGTTCCTGGTCGACCGCCTGCTGCGCTTCGCAGGCCTGGGCGGGCGCTCCTTCGTCCCGTTGCTCTCGGCCCACGCCTGCGCTGTGCCTGCCATCTCGGCGTCGCGCATCATTCGGGACCCCGGCCAGCGGCTTCGCACGATTCTCGTGTTGCCGTTGATGACGTGCTCGGCGCGCATTCCGACGTTCGGCTTGCTCATCGCGACCTTCTTCGCGGCGAAGTCGGTGTGGTTTCGCGGTGGGCTCTTCGTGGCGCTCTACTTCTCGGGGCTCGGCTTCGGACTCATCGCGTCGTTGGTGTTGGGCCGCACGGTGAAGCGCACGTCGCAGCCGCGGCCGCTGGTGCTCGAGATGCCGCCGTATCGCGTGCCACAGCTGGCAGTGGTGGCGCGCGTGGGCTGGAGGGCGGGCACGCGCTTCGTGCGTGACGTCGGCTCGGTGATTCTGGTCGCCTCCGTCGTCTTGTGGGCGCTGCTGACCGTCCCGGGTCCGGGCGCTGGAACGCCGCCGCCCGATGCGTCACCACGCGTGGTGGCGATGCACGGCAGCCTCGCCGCGTCGGTGGGCCGGTTGCTCGAGCCAGTCACCGCTCCCGCCGGCTTCGACTGGCGGCTCAACGTCGGGCTCATCGGCTCGGTCGGAGCCCGCGAGCTGATGGTGGGCACCATGGGCGTCATCTTCGGCATCGAAGACGCGGGTGACGACAGCGCGCCGCTGGCCGAGCGGCTGCGTGAAGCGAAGCGCGCCGACGGAGCGACGGCCTACAGCGCAGCCACAGCGCTGGCGTTGATGGCGTTCTTCGTCATCGCCTGCCAGTGCATGAGCACCCTCGCAGCCGTGCGGCGTGAGACGCGGTCGTGGCGCTGGCCCATCTTCCTGTTCGCGTACACGTACGGTGCGGCGTGGGTGCTGTCGGTGGTGGTGTTCCAGGTCGCGAAGGCCGCCGGGCTCTGATCACTGAATCAGGCGCGACGCAGTATGCGGCCCTCCAATGTCGTCTTCGTCGAGCTTCTCGACTGAGCCGCGTCGGACATGCGCAGCAACTCACTTCCCCGGCATCGGCGTCATCTGCTCTCCGCGCTCGAACACGATTCCCGCGCGGCCCACCAGCAGGGGATCCACCGGGCCGATCTGATCAGCGTCCTTCTTCGTGTACGGCAACGAATGCAGCAGGTACCGCAGCCCATTGAGCCGCGCTCTCTTCTTGCAGTCGCTCTTGATGACGATCCACGGCGCGTCGGTGGTGTCCGTGTGAAAGAACATCGCCTCTTTCGCCTTCGTGTACTCGTCCCACTTGTCGAGTGACGCGAGGTCGATGGGCGACAGCTTCCAGTGCTTGAGGGGATGAACCTCGCGCTCCTTGAAGCGTCGGCGCTGCTCGCGGCGGCTCACCGAGAACCAGAACTTGAACAGGTGAAGGCCCTGCCGCACGAGCATGCGCTCGAACTCCGGAGCCTGGCGCATGAACTCGAGGTACTCGGGCTCCGAGCAGAACCCCATCACCCGCTCGACGCCCGCGCGGTTGTACCAGCTGCGGTCGAACAGGACGATCTCGCCCGCCGTCGGCAGGTGCTCGACGTACCGTTGGAAGTACCACTGGCCGCGCTCCTGCTCGCTGGGCTTCTCGAGCGCCACGACGCGCGCGCCGCGAGGGTTCAGGTGCTCGGTGAAGCGCTTGATGGCGCCACCCTTGCCGGCGGCGTCGCGCCCCTCGAACAGCACCACCACTCGCTGCCCGGTGTCCTTCACCCACGCCTGCAGCTTGAGCAGCTCGACCTGCAGCCGGTACTTCTGCCGCTCGTACGTCTTCCGCGCGAGCAGGTTCTTGTACGGGTACCCACCACGCCGCCAGTCGGGAGCGAGCTCTTTGTCCGCGGCGCGACGCTCGAGCTTGTCGAGGCCCTGCTGCTGCTCGAGCGCGCCCCTCAAGATGCGCATCGCATCGCCCGGCGCCGTGCCCTCGAGCAGGTCGCGAATGGCCTGGGCCTTCACCTCGTCGGCGGCCGCGCTCTCCTGCTCACTGGTGAAGGTCTCGAGCGCCTTCGGCTCGAAGTCGGGCGCGGTGTCTCCTTCGACGACCTCGCGGGAAGGCACTGCACGACGGCTGGAACGGCGTGGCACGTGGTGGCTCCAGAAAGAGGTGAAGCGGTGACCGAGCATTCGACGTGCCACGCCGGCCAGAGCGACGACACTCCCGCCCAGCGCAACGCCGCCTCTCACGCGCCATCGAAGCGCAAACGCTGCGGATCAGGCGGGGCCGACGAGATGACCCCAGGCCTCTGTGCGGTCGAAGTACACGTGGGCCGTTTCACCCAGGCCACTCTCACGCAGAATGCGCTTCGACTGCAGCTCACCCACGGCGGTCTTCTTCACCACGCGCGCAGCGGCGACGAGGCCATGCTGCGCGGCCCAGCGGTTCATCTCGGTGATCTGATCAGTCAGGTGCGGCGGAATCACGTCGAGGTTCGTCTGGTCGACGAGACAGCGCCACGTGGAGCCCAGCTTCTTCACCGCCTCTTTCAGTTCGCTCTCGTAGGCCTTGAGCGCGTCGGCGGTCAGCCGTCGAGGGTACTTCACCTCGATGACGCGCTCGCGCTCGTGAACCTGGACTTCGAATGAACCTTCAGACGACGGCATTTCAGCTCCCGGCCCCCACGACCTCCTATTAACCACACTCCGAGCAGTCGTGTGGAACAGCGGCGTCGCGTTCGCGTGACGGGTCGACGAAAACCCCTCATCGGAGCACGTAGCCCGCCTCCACCCGCTGGGGCCGCCGGTCTGGGTGATGATGGTCGCGGTCATCGAGCGCGAGCGCGGTGGCTGCGCGACGCCGCAACACCAGAAACCCCACCACCACCAACATGAGCGGAACGAGGGCCAGCGGCAGCTCCCACCAGCCGGGGGCGAGCGGCAACACGTACAGGGCGACGTCGAACGAACCATGCAGCAACACGGCGATGACGAAGCCGCCCAGCAGGCCTGGGCCCGTGCCATCGAAGCGCCGGCGCGCCGCCAGGTCTCCGATGAAGCCCGCCGCGATGGCGTGAAGCGGCACCGAGAAGAACGCCCGCAACACGAAGGTGCCCAGGAAGCCCAGGGTCGACTCCGACGTCGAGAGCGCCATCACGTTCTCGACCAGCGCGAAGCCCAGGCCCGCACGCGTCGCGTACACGATGCCGTCGAGCCGCTCGTCGAAGGCCGGGTGCCGCCACACTGCGAGCGCCAGCACCAGTGTCTTCGCGCCCTCCTCGAGCAGCGCTGCCGAGACGAAGCCATCGAAGAGCGCCTGAGGAAGACCTCCGACCTGCACGAGCGGACTCAGCGCGCGCTGCAGCCACAGCACGGGAAACACCGAGAGCCCGCCCAGCAGGGCCACCTTGCGCACCTGCCAGTGGGGCTCGGGCCGCTTCGCATCGGCGAGGTCGACGAGCGTCATCAACGCCAGCGCCGGCAACGCTCCGGTCAGCGCCATCCACACGGGCATGAACGAACCCTCGCACAGGTCGAGCAGCGGCCCTTCGTCGAATTGCCTGCGCCCAGCCCGAAAGCGCCGTCACTTCAGGGCGGTGGTGACGAGCTTCTGTGACGCGCTGATGAGCTGCGCGACGTACGACTCGGTCATCCCTTCGCTCGGCAGAATGGGGTTGCCCTTCGCTCCGAACATGACGCCGGTGCGGCCCTCGAGCTCCTTGGCAAACAGGACCGGGACGATGCGGCGCGCGTAGTCGTCGGCCGAGGGCATGAGCATGCCGATGCCGAACTCGACGACGGTGTGCAGGAAGCTGCCCTCGCCGAGCATGTTGGCCCGAATCTTCGTCTGGATGAGCCCCGGGTTCAGCCCGAAGAAGTGCACGCTCTTCGTTCGTCGCGCTTGGTCGAGCACGATGGCTTCGTTGCCCGCCACCGTGTTCATGTGGACGGCCATCGCGTCGTACGTGCGCTCCCCCATCAGGTCCTCAAGGTCTCCGAGGGAGCCCGCGCCCGGCATCCCCATCACGAAGACCCGGGGAGTGGCGCTGCCGGCTGGCCTGGACGTTCCCAGGCGCGAGGTCACCCCTTGCAGCACGGCGAGGCGGCTCAAGTAGCTGATGGCCATGTCGCGCTCGAGGCCTTCGTCGGTCACCTCGCGTTGCTTCGCAGCGATGATTCCCGTGCTGAGCAGCAGCACATCGGTCGACTCCACGGAGAGCTCGCGACCGAGGCGCTCGGCCTGCTTCATCGACGACAGGTCGGCCTTCACGAACCGAAGCCCCTTCACGCCCTCGTCCCGGAAGGTGCGACCAACGACGGTCACCTCGGCCCCGCGTGAGGCTGCGAGCGTCGCGATGGCCCGGCCCAGCCCATCGGTGCCTCCGATGGCCACGACGTTTCGTCCCCTGAGGTCCATCGCCTCGAGGGGAGCGGGGTGAAGTGTGAGGCTGCGGTCGGGGAAGCCCTTCATCGAGGTTTTCGCCACGGGTGCTCCTTCGCTGGTCACGCCCACCATCACCAGCCATCCACCTCTTGTCGATGATGCAAAACAGAACTGTGCTTTGCTGAATCAAGGAACCATGGACACCAACCGCATCAGCTCGTTCGTGGCGACCGCAGAGGCCGGCTCGCTGTCGAAGGCCGCGGCGCGACTCGGGCAACAGGTCTCTGGCCTGAGCCGCCACATCTCGGAGCTCGAGACCGACCTCGGCGTGCGCCTCTTCGAGCGAACCGGTCGCGGCGTTCGGCTGACGGCGGCGGGCGAGCGCTTCCTCGAGCGCGGCCGGCAGGTGCTTCGGGAGCTCGAGCTGGCTCGCGCCGAGGCCAGAGGCGAAGACGCGAGGGTGCTCTCGCTGTTGCGGCTCTCGGCGCCTCCCGACCTCTCACAGCACGTGCTGCCAGGGGTGTTGGCGTCGCTGAGTGAGCGCTTCTCGTCACTCTCGATTCAGGCGCGAGCCGACGTTCGCCGCGTCTCTCTGGTGGAGGAGCTCTATGACGCCGTGATTCGCCTCGGCCCGCTGATGCCGTCGGACCTGCTGGCGCGAAGGGTTGGGACCCTCTCCATCCGCCTCTATGCGGCGCCCGGTCACGGCCTCGCCAGGCTCGAGCACGCGGCCGCGCGGGAGTTCGTGCGAGTCGAGGGCGTTCCACCAGAGCTGACCGTGCGCGACCGCGGGCAGCCCGTGAAGCTCGCCATCGCCGGCCGAGTTCAGGTCAGCTCCTTCTCGGAAGCGGGCGAGGTCGCAGCACGCACGCGGCGACTGGTGACGTTGCCCAGCTTCAGCGCGCTGCCCTTCATCATGAACGGCACGCTGACCGCCGCAGCAAGGTGGATGACGTTCTCACCCATCGAGGTGCACGTTCTCCGCCCGCCGAGACATCGGGGCTCGGTCGTCATCGATGCGCTGGCCGAGAGCCTGACGCGCGCTCTCGCAGAGGTCGAACAGGCGGTCGCGTAGACTGGCGCTGATGCGACTCATCTGTCTGTTCATGCTCCTCTCGGGTGCGGCCTTTGCGCAGGGCCCGCAGCACCTCGTCTTCAGCGGAGGCACCACTCGCGCCGAAGGTGAAGCAGCGCTCGCGTCGTGGAAACGCCTCGCCCCGCTCGTCGACCCGCACGTACGCCTGGCTGTCGGCTTTCCGAAGCTCGTCGAGAGCGCGTCACTGCCTGGCCTCAAGCCCGGCTTCTTCGTCGTCGTGCTCGGCCAGTGCGACTCGCTCGAGGCCTTCGACGTCATCAAGGCCATCTACCCGGCCGCGTACAGCCGGCCAGTCACGGGAGCCGCGACGCTCTCCTGCCCGACGTTCTCGTCCGAAGCAGCCATCTCTGCCGAGCGCGCGAGCTTCAAATCTCCCACGGCCGTCGTGAACGCCTTCTCTGCAGACACCAACGCGAAGGACGAGCGTGACTTCCCCTTGCGCACTGGCTCGGTCGGCGTCGTGCTCGTCCATCGCAAGACAGGCGTGGTGCTCGACACCCTCACGCTCGAGGGCTCCAGCGCATCGACCTCGGTGGGCTCGGGTCCTGCCCCTGAAGAGACCGCCTGCACCGCCACGGTCAGCGCCACGAAGGACCGGCTCGTCGTCACGCGCTCCTGCCGCACCGAAGCCCGCGATTGCGGGAAGCTGGACTGGGCGCGCGTGCGTTGGACCGAACGCGAGGTCGTCACCGTCGCCAACGAGCGCTTCGTCTCCGAGCCGCATGAGACCATCGACCAGAAGGCCGAGTGCCGCGCCGATTGGGGCGAGCAGGGCGACTGAGCCGACTCAGAGGTACAGCCGCAGCTCGATGGAGGGCGACGGCACCAGGCTGGCGTTCACCACGGAGACGACACTGCGGTTGTCGATCACGTCACCCGTCGACTGGTTGATGCTCTGCCCCGCGTTCCAGTAGCGGTTGAGGGCAACCCGCGCGAGCTGGGCCTGAATGCGAACCGCCATTCGCTCGAAGAAGCGCTTCTCGAGTGCGACACCACCAAGCACGCCAACCGAGAGCGCCTGCGAGCTGCCCGTCAGCTCGATGGGGTTGGGCGTGTTGACCGAAATCACCGAGCTCGCGCCGGAGTAACCCGTGAAGACCGTCGCCAGCACGGTGAAGGCGACCGGTGCCGTCTCCGAGGTCAACGTGAAGCGCGGGCTGATGCCGAGCGCCACGCTGCCAGACGCGGGGCTCGGTCGCATGCCGACCGTCGAGCTCCCACTCACTCCAGCCTCGAGCCCGAGGCCGAGCGCAAAGCGATTCGAGAACGCGCGCTCGATGGAGACGTTGGGCACGAGCGAGGGACTCGAGACCATGGTGAGTCCGCCGACCCCGCCCAGACCTCCGAGGCCGCCGAGCCCACCCAGGCCGCCCACGCCGAGGTTGAATGAGAGCCCTGCGCCCAGCGACCAGGTTGGCTCGAGGTTCGGTTCTTCTGCGCGTGCGGAGGAGGCAGTCACGACGAGAGCTGCGACGAGGATTCGGGTCATGCGCAGCGCGCAGAGCAAGGTGCACGCCAGCGCCCGCTCTCCTGTGCGTCGCGACGGAAGCGACCTCACGGCTGCCAGTTTGTCAGGGCGAACGCCGGTGCGTTGCCAGCGAAGTCCGAGTGAGTCGACGAGAAGGCAGCGAGCAGCACGACTGACAGGTGCAGCTTGAGCGTCGTCACGGACCATCGCGATTCGCCTGACGCGGGCCCTGACAAGGCGCAGACTGCTCCGCATGCACGACCTCGCGCGGCGCAACGTGGTGGCCCAATGGGCCTTCGATACCCGACCGGTGCTCGGCCGCTTTCACCTCTGGCTCGAAGACGTCGAAGTCGAACGCGCTCAGGAAGAGCCGGTGTCGGCGCACAGCTTCACCCCGCGCAACACCGCGCGCTGTCTCGCGATGACGGCAGCCACCACCGCGCTCGGGGCGCGCCTCTTCGGCCAGTTCGGTGAAGGCGTCGGCGTCGACAAGCACCAGTTCAACCAGGTGAAGAAGGCCGCAGACGCCATCTCGGCGTACGTGATGAGCGAAGGCCTCTGGTACCTCACGCGCGAGCTGCCCGAGAACCACGCGCTCATGGTGAGCCTCGGTGAAGGCCTGATGCCGAAGGCCGGTGAGACGCCCGAGATGGGCAGCAACCCGTTGCTCGGCTTCGGCCGCGTCTACGCGAGACCGCAGGTGGCCCGCGCCCTCGACGGCATCGTGCGCCGGCTGCTCAACGAGAAGGGCTTCGGGTGGAACCAGTTTCGCGCAGAGCTCAAACACCGTGGGCTCACCGTCTGGGGCGCCGCTGTCGACACGCTCGAGAACACCTCACGCTTCGCCGAAGGCAAAGACACCGGCCCGATGGCGGTGCTGCATTTGTTCGACGCTCCGCTGCGGGTGACGAAGCCGTACGAGGCGTACATGGCGTGCCTCACGCTGCCGCGCAGAATCTCCGAAGAGGCGGCGCGCCGCTCGGTATTGCTCGACTTCTGCACGCCGCGCCGCTTCGTCGTCGACACCATCGAGGCTGCGTTCCCCGGTATTCCACGCGCGAACATTCACGTGTGGACGCTGCAGGGAAAGAGCCGCGCCGGACGCCTGGGCAACCTGTGGAAGGAGTGGCGCTCGCTGGGAGCCCACCTCGTCGAAGAGGGGTGGATTGCGCCGACTGGGCTGCCTGTCTTCACCGACTCCGGCACCTACGCGCCCACGTGTCTGGTGAAGTGCTGGAAGGACGCGCAGGGCCAGGACCACGTCTTTCTCTGTGACGGCTATGCGGCGACCGCCGAGGCGCTGCAGGCCGCGAGCCTGTCGCAGGTGTTCGACGTCGAGGTGTCGATGGCGCCGCTGTCTCCGAAGTTCGAGCTGCCGCTCGACGAGGAGTACCGGTTGATGCGCCTCGACCCCAACGCCCACGACTTCAAGGCGCAGCTGACGACGCTCTACGCGGGCAGACCCGTCGATGACGGCCTGGTGAAGACGTACGCGCACGCCATCGACGACGCGCTCGTCTCGAACATTCCGCTGAAGCAGCGCGTGCTGCACGCCGACGACTTCTTCGATGAGCGCGCGTGGCGGGTGCTCTCGTGCACCGGCTACATGTGTGACGACCCGTACACCGGCATGAAGGGCGTTCAGCAGCTCGCCGAGAACCGCTACCGGGTGACGGCGCGCCTCGCGACGCACAACGCGAGCTCGAACATTCACTTCACGTTCCGTCTGCTCGAGACGTTCCAGGAGACGAAGCTGTGCTTCAGCCCGCTCCTCACGCGCTTCATCAGCGGCGTCGACTTCGCGCAGCGCCCGGTGAAGGTGAGTGACTCGGGCCGCATTCGCAACGAGCTGCAGACGATGCTGTCGCAGGCGCTCGAGTACGACAACGAGCGCGTCATCGTGCACTTCGACCGCGTCGAAGACGAGGTGATGCCGAAGGCGCACCAGCAGCGAATTCGCGAGGCGTTGCTCTGGTACCGCGAGCATCACCCCGTGTGGTTCAAGTGGCTCGAGGTGGCTTAGTTCGGGCCGGGGCCCGTCGGCTGAACCTCTTCACGATGGTCGTGCCCAGGCCCGCCGAACGTTCCAAGCCACGGCTCGAAAGGAACGCTCAACCCCGGCACCTGGAACTGACGGAACGCTGACGAGCTGCCCGCGAACGGCGGGTCGCACTTTCCGCAACCCGGGCCACCGGTCTCGTTGAGCGCGCCCTCCATCATTCCAAAGGTGTTGGCGCCCACCTCGAAGAGCTGCGTCGGCGTGCGCGGCACCATGAGGAGCGGGCAGCTGAAGGCCTCGCTGCCGTCGTTCACGTGAATCGCGCGCAGCGAGATGGGCGTCAGGGGATTCGAGGTGTCTTCCACGAAGGTGAGCGCGACGCTGCGTTGGCCGTTCGGCACCTTCCACGACGCCAGACGAATCTGATCAGACCAGAACCGGCTCGAGGTCGGCAGCACGTGCGTCCACCGCAAGGTGTTGAGGCCCGCCTCGTAGCCGCTGAGGTTCTGTGCGCCCTCGACCGGAGCGGGGATGAAGCGCGCGTCGGAGATGACGATGCGACCGAGCGCGCTTGGCAGACTGAAGGCGGGCGCTCCCGTGGCGGCGAGCAGCGCGACGCTGCCGTTCTCGGGGTAGAGCAGACCACGCGCGACCGCGAGCTCTCCGCCCGGCATCGACGAGTCGGTCACCTTCCAGCGGAAGACGCCGTCACGGGTGTAGCTCATGAGCAGCGTCGGCGTGCCCGGCTTCAGCGGCGCCTGCTGGCTCGTCGTCGGCGAGAACGCGAGGAAGATGTTGCCCACCGCATCGGCTGCCACACCGTACGGGTGCGGGTGATTGCAGACGTCGAGCAGCGGGTCTTCGATTCGCTGGCCGGCGATGGCGCGACCCTGGGCATCGAGCGTGACCATGAAGTAGCGGCGGCACTGCGTGTTCGGGTTCGAGCTCGTCGTCGCCGGGTACGCCTCGAACACCGCGGCCATTCGGTCGGTCGTCTGCACCACGAGGCGCGCGAGGAAAATCTGCGGAGCCACCATGAGGAAGTCGGCGCGGTCGGTGCGCACGTCGTAGCTCCACAGCGTTCCGCCCGTTGCAGGGTCGATGGCGGTGACACGTCCGTTGGGGCTCGCGGGGTAGTCGGCGCACACGAGGCGAGGGCCCCAGAGAATGCAGCGGCGTGAGACACCCAGCGGCGTCGGCTTCGCGTTCCTCGTGTTCGCGCGAAGGATGACGGGCGTCTGGAAGAACCCGCCGAGCGTCATGTCGCCGTTCGGCTCCATCACGAAGTCGTGGAGCTGAGGCGTGGTGCTTCCAGCGTCCACTGCGGCCGAGTCGAAGCTCCACGAGGGCAGCAGCGCCGTCGCAGGCGGGCGAACACAGACGTCGTTCACGCAGAGCCCACGGTCCTGACAGGGTGACGCCTGGGCGCAGACGTAGCCTTCGGGTGGATCTCTGATGACGCACGCCCCGTCGATGCAAATCTCAGCGGCGAGGCAGGTCTGCAGCGTTCCGCACGTCGCGCCATCGGACATCGGCGCCAGACCGCAGCCGTTCACGGGGTCGCAGACACCCTGCATGCACTTGCCGTCACCAGGGCAGGGTGGCGCAGGCAGGAACTCACAGCCTAGGGTGGCGTTACAGACGTCGATCGTGCACTGGTTGCCGTCATCGCACGTCTTCGGGGCTCCGATGCAGCGGCCGCCCACGCAGGTGGCTCCAGTGATGCACGCGCTCTGGGGGTCGCACGACGTTCCGTCCACCGCCGTCGTCTCGACACACCGCTGCAGGGTCACGTCGAAGGACGCGGTCGCACAGGTCGAGCTCGGGACGCAGGGTGGAATCGCTCTGGCGGCCGCGTCGATGGCCAGCACCACGGGCCGCGAGTCGACCGTCTTCACCGCGAGCGTTCGAGACAGCCGCCCCGGCAGCCTCGGAATGAACTCGATGATCAGCTCGGTCTCGCCAGGCGGCAGAACGGTGGGCGGATCAATCAGAAAGATGGGGTCGTCGGGCACCTGCCACTCCACCTGCGCGCTGGAGCGACCGTCGTTGATCACCGACACCGTCTTGCGCCTGGGCTGCGAGTCGGCGAACACCGGCTCGAACTTCAGCGGGTCTGCTCCGAAGCGCAGCTCCGTCGTGGTGGGCTCGAGCTTGTCGTCCTTGCAGGCGCTCACCGCCAACACACTCAGCGCGACCAGCAGCAGCCAGCCGGGTGCGGAACGTCGCGGGGAGCGTGTGAGCACCTGACACGATTCTGTCATTCGGGCTCGAGTGTTACGAGCCCCGTGCCAGCCTTCTTCTTTCGACTGTGTGAATGATCTTTAGATCTGTAGTGACAGCAGTAGGGGCGGGTTTTCCTGTGGGGAACCAGGAAACGGGAAGAACTTCAAAGACCTGAGCGACTCGGGCCTGTGGCCAACCTGGGCGTCTTTCCAAGCCTTTCCACACGGTCGGTTCATGCAGGGCCTTTCCCCACACGCCACGAAAGTCTGACGGTCACTTTTCGAACGGTTCACACAACGAACTCCACAGCCGACCGTGCGGTACAGTCGCGCCCGCGATGACGACGCCGGCGCGTGGGGACCGGGTAGGAAAATACGAGATCGTCACGCCGCTCACGTCGGGAGGCATGGCGGAGCTCTTCATCGGCTCCACGGTCGGGCCTGGCGGGTTTCAGAAGCACGTCGTCATCAAGCGCATTCTTCCCGATGCGTCGCGTGACGAGAACTTCATGCGCATGTTCCTCGACGAGGCGCGCATCACCGCGGGCTTCTCGCACCCGAACATCGCGCAGGTCTACGACCTCGGCGAAGACGAGCAGGGCCTGTACGTGGTGATGGAGTTCATCGCGGGCCAGAACCTGAACCAGGTCGTCTCGGTCTGCGCGAAGAAGCAGCACGTGCTGCCGCTGGGCTTCTCGGTGTCGGTGATCAACGACTGCGCGCAGGCGCTCCACTACGCGCACACGTACGTGAAGCCCTCGGGCGAGTCGTATCCAGTCGTGCACCGCGACGTCGCGCAGAAGAACATCATGGTGGGCTGGGACGGGCAGACGAAGCTGCTCGACTTCGGCATCGCCAAGGCAGCGAACACGCTCTCGCGCACCAAGGTCGGCACGGTGAAGGGCACCGCCGGCTACATGTCTCCCGAGCAGGTGACGGGAAAACCAGTCGATGGTCGCTCTGACGTGTTCTCGCTGGGCGTGGTGCTCTGGGAGATGGTGACGGGTCAGCGCCTGTTCGCCGCCGAGACCGAGCTCGCCGAGATGAAGTTGATCATCGACGCGAAGGTCGAGCGGCCCGACGAGGTCGAGCCCGTCGTGCCCACGGCGCTCGCCGACATCATCATGAAGGCCGTGGCGCGCGAGCCTGCCGATCGCTGGAACTCCGCGAAGGAGCTCTCGAAGGCCATCATGTCGCGCTGCCCCGAGCTGGTCTTCGATGCCGAGGAGCGCTCGCAGTTCATGCGTGAGCTCTTCTCGGACCGCATCGACCAGACCCGGAAGTTGTTCGAGCTCTCGAAGGCGAAGGAGGGCACGACGGATCACGAGGTGCGCCAGCTCGCGAAGTCGATTCAAGAGAGCGCGATGTCGCAGCCCGTGCTCAAGCCGGTGAAGTCGAAGGGCGAGCGGGCGAAGGCGGCCCCGGGGAAGAAGTCGAAGCAGCGCACCTCGGAAGACGACAAGCTGCTCGAGCTCGCCATCAGGGTCGATCAGGTCGCGCTCGGCGCCGAAGCGCACAAGCCGCGGCGCACGTACACCGGCCCGCTCATCTTCGGACTGCTGGTGGTGCTGGCGCTCGCGACCGCGAACAAGTTCGTCTTCCCCGACAAGCGCGTCGGCTCGAGCGGCCTCGTGTTGTGGGACGGTGAGCCCGAGGACCCCTCGGCTGATCAGAACCTGCCGAAGCCCGTCCCGAAGCAGCCCATCGCCGTCGACGCGATTCCAGGGGCCGAGAGCGAGGATGAGGGCGAAGCTCCAGCGGGCACCTCACCTGTGGGCCTGCCGACGGCTGGTGGAGATCCGAAGACCACCGCCGGCACGCCGAAGCCGAAGGGTGGAAAGTCGACGCCGTCGGGTCCTGCCGGTGACGTCACGCTCGTATTTCCCGACGGCGCGAAGGTGCTCAAGGGCAAAGACGAGCTGGGCAATGGCACCATGGTCTCGTTCACGCTGCCGTCGGGCACGCACATGCTCACCATCGTCGGCGCCGATGGCGTGAAGCGCAGACTGTCGGTCCAGGTCTCGCCAGGGAAGAACAAGGCCCAGAAGTTCACGGTGAATGACCTGCCCACCCAATGAGATGGCTGGTCGTCTTCCTGTTGCTCACTGGCTGCACGTTGCCGTTCGTGGCGAAGACGGCGGAGCGGTCGCTCCAGGCCGGCGGCCTTCGGGTGACGGTGGGCCCGAACATCACCGTTCAGCGTGACCGCGTCGCCTTCGACCTGCTCTTCGAGAACGACACCGACGAGACGCTGGTCATTCCGCTCGCGGGCCTCGTGCTGGAAGAAGACGGGGGCCGGCATGCGATGACTCCAATGGACCGCGACGTGTTGGGGGTTGGCATCGTCATCGACGCGAACCGCCCGCGACGGCGCTCGTTCGAAGCACCGGCTGGTGATGGCGAGCGGTTCGTCGTGCTGCTCGAGCAGGCGACGCTCGGAGAACGCCCGGTCGTGTTCGAACCCCTCGAGCTCGCGAGCCTGCAGTCACGCCTGCATGACGCCACGGCCTCTCGCTATCAAGCGAAGCTGCGCCTTCTGGGCGGCGCGTTGATCAGCCGCACCCAGCCCGCCCCGCTTCGCACGGTCGCCATCACTCCGGCCGCGTTCGTCGGCACCCTCGAAGGAACGTTCGGCTTCTTCTCCCGCTGGTTCGAGGCGAGCCTGCTCGCGCGCGGAGGCAACGGCCGGCTCTTCGGGCTCGAGGTCGGCGTGCGCCCGGGCGTCGAGTCAGTCACGCTGCTGCTGGGCTATGGCATCGACATGGTGCAGGTGTCCGAGGGCATGGTGGGCGAGCACGACCTGCTCTTCGGCCACGGTCCCAGCCTGATGGTCGACGTCGCGTTCGACGTGCGGCAGCTGCGGTTGAACACCGAGGCGCCCAGGCGCTTCGGCGCCTTCGTCACGCTCGGCGCCTCGAGGCTCCTGGGCCGCCAGACGTTGCCGCACTGGGTCGGGACCGTGGAAGCAGGTCTCCGATGGAGGCTCCAGTGAGCCATGATGCGCGCGTGCCTGTTCACGCCAGTGCACAGCCTCTCGTCACTCCTGCGTTTCACCCGCGTGGAGCCTCATCGACTTCGCCCCTGTGCCTGCCTACGTGCGCGACCGGGAGACGGGGTCGATGCCGATGACTTCACCTTTGAGCGCTGATCAGTCCCGACTGGCCCTCGATGACACGTTCATCGGCCGCACCATCTCGGGCAAGTGGCGCATCGAGAAGAAGCTCGGCGCAGGCGGCATGGGCACCGTGTACCTCGCGACCGACCTCACGGTGGACCGGCCCGTCGCGCTGAAGTTCCTGCTGCCGGCCCTGGCCGCCGAGACCGAATATCGCGCGCGCTTCGAGCGGGAGGCGCGGGTGATGGCGAAGGTCGACCACCCGAACCTGCTCACGCTCTACGGCGTCGAGCGTGACGGCGAGGTGCCCTTTCTGGTGATGAAGTACGTCACCGGTCGCACGCTCGCGAAGTTCATCAAAGACCGCACGAAGCTGCCGCTCACCGAGGCGATGCCGCTCATTCGCCAGATGACCTCGGCGCTCACGTCACTGCACTCGCAGGGCTACGTGCACCGCGACCTGAAGCCCGGCAACATCATCGTGTCGGACGAAGGCCACGTGACGCTGCTCGACTTCGGGCTCATTCGTTCACACGGCGTCGGCCTCACCCGCCCCGGCGTCGCGCTCGGCAGCCCCTTCTACATGTCGCCCGAGCAGGCCATCGCCGACACCGTCGACGCGCGCTCGGACCTCTACACGCTGGCCGTGGTGGTGACGGAGCTGCTCACGGGCCGCCGCCCCTTCTCCGAGGGTGACGCGCACGCCTCGCTGCTCGCGCACCTCGAGAAGCCGCCGATGGCGCCGCACGACCTCGACCCGAGCGTTCCGTTGTCGGTGTCAGAGGTGTTGCTGCACGCCCTCGAGAAGAAGCCCGCCGCGCGGCAACAGTCCGTCGCGCAGTTCATGAGCGAGCTCGCCGAAGCCGCGGCCATCTCGGCGACGATGGTGGTGCAGGCGCCAGTCGCGAAGAAGAAGGGTGACTCTGGCAAACAGCGGCCCATCGTCGACGACGAGGTCGAGCTGACCAGAGCCGAGTCTCCCAGCGCCGGAGCCCGCCGCAACGCCCGCCTCGACGACGACGACGAGTCGACCGTCTCTGCGAAGTCCCGCGCGAGGCGTGCGCTCGAGCCGAAGAAGGTCGAAGAGACCGACACTGGTGTACCGGTCGTGCCCGCGCCGTCGCAGCCTGCGCGAGGAACGATGTCGTCGAAGCGCACGTTGCTCGAGACGCCGATGGCGGTGCTTCCGCCGGGCACCAAAGACTCCGCGAGTACGCTGGTCGGGCTCGACACAGTGAACGCGAACTCCCAGCAGACGCTCTCGGCCGTGTCCGAGGTGACGCCTGCGTCGACCGGCGACTCGTCACGCACCATCGCGGCCATCAACCCCGTGCTGGACCCGTCGACCGACCCGAGCGCGCCAGTTCTCGCCGCGCCGACGCACACGCACGACGTGCTCGACCCGGTATCGCCCGCGAAGCCGGCTCCGCGACGAACGCTGATGGATGAGCAGACGGCTCCGCTCGTCTACGTCGGCATCGGCGCTGGAGCCGTGCTCATCGTCGCTCTCGTCATCTGGATATTGCTGAGCTGATCAGGCTTTGTGCTCGTGACGACCCTCGATGACGCGGCAGGCGCCTGTCGCGACCAACTCGCACGCGCGTTTCCCATCGAGTTCGCCGGGCACGACGGGGTCCAGGAATCGAGCCAGCGCAGCCCACCGTTCAGCGTCGTCCCCGCCTGACTGGTCTTCGATGTCGAGCGTGACGGTCGACTCTCGCGTCACGTGCATGAGGCCATCATTGATGGCGTCGTAGCTCCAGAAGCGGACCTGCGCGTTCAGTGCGCCCATGACGAAGTGGGCCCAGCCCACCTGAAGCGATGTCACGGTCTCGTTTCCCAGCACCATCAAGCAGTCGCCCGGGTCGGCGAAGTGCTCGAGGAAGCCGTCGACCTCGAGGTCTCCGATGACGACCACCATCCCGTCGATTCGAACACGGCCCTTGAGGCGAATGGGCCCTCGGAAGACCGTCACGAAGCCACTCCCGCGCCCCAACGTGATGACCAAGCCGCGATGCTGAACGAAGGGAGCCTCCACCGGGTGCACTGCTCCCTGACGCGAGAACACGTATGCAGCCGGCAGCGCCGAGACCCAGTCTCCCCTCAGGTCGTACGGAAGCTCGACGTTGTCTTCGAGACCCTGAAGGGTCGTCTCGGCGTTGATCAGCCAGGCCTCGGTCCGCTGGGCGTCTCGTTCGCCGAACCACTCGAACACCTTCTCGGCGCCGCTCCCGTTGTTGCGCAATTCCTCCAGCGCGACCTCGAGTCGCTGGCGACGGGTTGGTTGCATGCCGTCGTTCTACAGCAGGGTCAGGTGTTCTCGACGGGCTGTGCTGGCTCGACTGGCAGCGCCGCGACCGCGCGCTTCTGCAGATGCTTCGCCCACCCGAGCCGCGCAAGCCCCGCACCGACGAGCGCTGGTGTCGCCACGACACAGACGGGACAGACGGCTCCAGCCAGGGCACCGAGAACACCGATGGCGCCGACGCCGAGGCCGGCGGTCAGCCACTCCTTCCCCTGCTGGCGCGCACTTCGGCTGTCGTTCATCACCTCGAGCGGTGTCTTCATGCCGCACAAGAGCCTCGCATCGAGCGGCACGATTCAGGCAAAAGGCGTGTGCCCACTGAATCGTCCGCGACGCTTTCAGGCTCGCACGCGCACCCCCGACCCGGAGTCCTCACATGAAGCGCTTTGCCCTTCTCGCGTTCCTCTCTTTCAGCCTCGCGGTCACGGCCTGCGCAGGTGAAGGCTTCACGCCCAGCGCTGAAGCGAAGGCCCTCGTGAAAGCCGGCGCGGTGCTCGTCGACGTGCGCACCCCGGAAGAGTTCGCCGGCAAACACCTCGACGGCGCCATCAACATTCCCATCGACGACCTCGAGGCGCGCAAGGCCGAGCTCCCCAAGGACAAGGACATCGTCCTCTACTGCCGCAGTGGCGCCCGCAGCGCGCGCGGGAAGTCGCTGCTCGCCAGCGCCGGCTACAAGGTTCACAACCTCGGTCCCATGTCAGCGTGGTGAAACGGGCGCTCTTCTTCGCGCTCGCCGCCGCGGCGCTGCTTCCCTGGGTGCCGACGTGGGTTGCGTTGCTCACCGGCCTCGCCTTCGGCCTCTTCGTCGAGCACCCGTTCCCCACCCAGGCGAAGCAGGCGCAGACGTATCTCCTCCAGGCCTCGGTCGTCGGCCTCGGCGCCGCCATGAACCTCGGGGTGGTGGTGAAGGTCGGCCTCTCGGGTGTTGGGCAGACCCTCTTCGCCATCGTCTCGACCCTGCTGGTGACGCTCGGGCTCTCGAAGCTGCTCGGCACCGAGCGCATCACGTCACTCCTCATCGGTGTCGGCACCGCCATCTGCGGTGGTTCAGCCATCGCGGCGGTCGCTCCCGCCATTGGAGCGAAGTCGCATCAGACGAGCGTCGCCCTCGCCGTCGTCTTCCTGCTCAACGCCGTCGCGCTGGTGGTTTTCCCGCCCATCGGCCACGTCTTCGACCTCACCCCCAACGCCTTCGGCCTCTGGAGCGCGCTCGCCATTCACGACACGAGCTCGGTCGTCGGCGCGTCGATGCAGTTCGGTGAGACGGCGTTGCAGGTCGGCACCACAGTGAAGCTCACCCGCGCGTTGTGGATCGTTCCCCTCACGCTCGTGCTCGCGCGCCTGGTGAAGTCCGAAGACGGCACGAAGGAGACGAAGAAGCCCTGGTTCATTCTCGGCTTCCTCCTCATGGCCGCGCTCGTCACCTGGGTACCCGCGCTGGCCGACACGGGACAGCTCGTCGCGCGCGTCGCCCGCCAGGTGCTGGTGCTGACGCTGTTCCTCATCGGCGCGAGTGTGAACCGCGCGGCGCTGAAGGCCGTCGGCGTGCGCCCCCTCGTGCTGGGCGTCGTGTTGTGGCTGCTCGTCTCGGTGACGACGCTGGGTCTCATTCGCGCCGGCGTCTTGTCGTGAGCGATCCGTGGGTCAGCTGCCTGCAACGATTCGGTGACGCAGGGCGAAGTTGAGACGCATCAAGGAGCGCACGCGGCCGTCGCTGGCAGCGTTACTCATTCCTGCACCTCGAACTGGAGTCCTCGATGAAGCACCTCGCGCTCGTCTTCGTGTTGGCCTGCTCGTTCACCGGCTGTGACTCGGGCGCCATCGCCGCAGCGGAAGCAAAGACGCTCGTTCAGCAGGGCGCGCTGCTCATCGACGTGCGCACGCCCGACGAGTTCGACGTGAAGCACCTCGACGGCGCCATCAACATTCCCGTCGACCAGCTCGAAGCACGCGCTTCAGAGCTCCCGAAGGACAAGGACCTCATTCTCTACTGCCGCAGCGGCACGCGAAGCGCGCAGGGGCGCACGACGCTCTCACGCTCGGGCTTCGCAAGAGTGCACGACCTCGGCGCGATGAAGAACTGGAAGTGATTCAGAACAGCGTGCGCAACACGAGGCCGAACGTCGTCGTGTATCCGACGACACTGCCTTTGATGTGGCCCTGCGCGTCGACGAAGTACACCGTGGGGAACGAGTTGATGTTCAGCGAGTCGGCGAGCCCGGTCTCGTCGAGCAGCACGGGGTAGTCGACGCCGTTGCGCTGCACGTACGCCGTCACCTGCTCGGCCTGCTGCCACGAGGTGGCCACCGAGATGACGTTCGCGCGGTCTCCGACGAGCGAGCGCGCCCAGCCGAGATTGCGTGACTCGGTCTCACACACCGTGCACCACGGCGCCCAGAACGCGAGCAGCGTCGGTTTGCCCTTGAGGCTCTCGAGCGACACCGTCTGGCCATCGAGCGCCTTGAGCGTCATCGCTGGAATCGGCCCGCCGCGAACGTGCGCGCGCGTCTGCCAGAGGCCCACGCTGAGGAAGATGAGGAACAGCAGCCCGAGGTCGAAGGCCCAGCGCAGCAGCGGGCGCGAATCGTACGCGTGCTTCCAGCGTCTCCAGCCGCTCAGCGGAGCTGCGGGCGCGGCGTCGGTCTGCGGCGGGGGTGTCGACATGGGCTGGCTTTCAGTTGGTGCATACTGTCGTGGACGAGCGGCGTCGAGTGAGGGCCCTGCCCATCACGCCGAGGAGCCTTCATGAGCCTGTTGGTGCTGGTGACGATTCCGATGCTGGTGAGTGGCGCGGGCCAGGTGGGGCTCAAGCTCGAAGGCGTGCGCAGCGAGCTCGACGAATGGCCGACGCCCAGGCTCGAGCAGGTGACGGTTCAATCGCTCGACCGCACCTCGAACCTGACCTGGGCCGAGCACTACGTGGTGGTGGGAGACGAGATTCGCGGTGATGTCGCGATTCGCGGAGTCCTCACTCCAGCGAAGGATGGCGCCGGCGTTCGGTACACGTGGCGGCTGTCGACGCAGGAGTGTCCGCCGCTCTCAGATTCCGTCGGCTTCGACTTCAAGAGCAGCGCGCTCACTGATGCGGGGCTCGACGCGATGTCGGTGCAGCTGGCGAAGCGCGCGGCCCGGCTGCTCGAGCGCGCCAGAGAGTCACGCCTGGCCTCGTGCATCGACCCCGCCGACCTGCCCACGCCCGAAGAGGAGCTCGAGCGCAGACGACAGGCGCATGAGCTCTCGCTCCAACGCCTGAAGGTCGAAGAGGCCCGCGCCGGAAGCCAGCGCGACCCGACGCCCCTCTGGCCGAATGGACCGCCCACAGGAACGACCTCGACGATTCCGCTGACGCCAACCCCCCAGACGACGCCACCACCACCACCTGCGCGGCGACGAAGCTCGATTCCCACGACACCGTCGCTCTGAAGCGTCGACGCCTCACTCGAATGATGGTCGACTGACGACGCACCGCTGGCCGGCGCGTGTGTCGTGAGCTCCACCGTGCGACTCCTCGGCCTTCTCGGTCTCGTTCTCGTTTTCATGGCCTGCCCGCCCGTCGAGCAGCCCCGCTGCACGGTGCTGACTTTCGACGACCCGGTGGGTCTTCCCCTCGTCGTCGAGCGAAGTGTTGCGAAGATTCGGCTCAACGCGCACTCGACGTGCCCGTTCCCGATGTCGGTCGAGGTCGAGGTGCAGGACCCTTCGAGCCAGGTCGTCGCTGCGACCGCGGCGCTCGACCAGCAGCCTTCGCGCGTCTCGGCTGACGTCTCGTTCATGCCTGCGCGCACTGGCCTTCACCTCGTCATTGCCCGCTTCCAGCCTTCGATGGAGGTGGTGCAGGTGCTCGTCGAAGTCGCTGAGCGCCGGCCGACGGCTGAGGAGCCGCGCTTCGTCGACCCGATGCCGTTCGACCCAGCCTCATGCTCGAGCCTCGGGCGGACGTTGGCGGGCTCGGTGGTGTGCAGTCAGCGCGCGAGCACCATCGTGGTGAATGACGGAGGCATCACCGGCCAGTTTCCGCCCGCCAGCGTCTTCGTCGTCGGAAACACCGTCTGGTTGGCGCGCGAAGCGCAAGTCGAGCGGTACGTCGACGACGCCGGTGCGCTGCTGCAGGCAGGCACGGTTCAGGCGTGGCAGCAGTTCGGCCTCGACGAGGGCTTCTTCAGCGACGACACCGCCATTCTCGCCGACAACAACCAGGGGCGCGGCCCGTTTCGGTGGAACGGCCAGGCGCTCGTCGAGGAGCGGCCGCAATGGCCCACCTTCTTCGCCAGCGAGCTTCACCCCGTCTTCGCCCTGGGTGCCCGCGCCTATTCTCAGGGGCCCACCAGCCTGTGCGAGGTCACTGCCGCGATGCGCTCGTGCGCGGCGACGAGTGCGGTCCTTGGCGTTTCGGACGATGCGGTGTGGACGATGACGAGCGACACGCTCGAGCTCCGAGGACCATCATTGGTCGTGCTGCAGACCCGCTCGTTTCAAGGGCTCAGGCCACGCACTCCAGCCCGACAGGTGCCGCTGACGCCCAACCTCACGCCGACCTTTGACCAGACGTCGGGCATGGCTCCGACGCTGGGCACGGTTGCCGCACAACGGCGCGGCGAGGTGGTGATGGAGGTCTGGCCTTCGAGCACCCTCAGCCTCGGTCGTGACTTCGTCCTGCTGGAGAAGGCCACAAAGGCCCTCACCTGGGTTCGGAGATGATTCAAGGATATGAAATTGTTACTAAATGATGAGCGGTGGCAACTTTTGACGCGGCACGTCGATATTAGGTGAGACACTGTCGCACAAGGTGTGCAAGCCGCCATGAACTCTGACTCGAACAGCCTCGACGCGATGACGCCCGACCACGGCGCCGCCCAAGTGCTTGCCCACGAGCGGAGACAGCCCCAAAGTCCGCGCTTCATGTTGCAGGAGCCGACGCCGGAAGCGCCCGTTCCGTTCGGGCGCTACCAGCTGATCCGCCGAATCGGGGCGGGTGGCATGGGTGAAGTGTTTCTCGCCAGAGAAGGCGGAGAGCACCCTCGTGCCTGCGTGGTCAAAAAAGTGCTGCCGAACCTGGTGGCGAACCGCGCGTTCGTCGGCCGCTTCCTCGACGAAGCGAAGGTCGTCGTGCGGCTCAAGCACAACAACATCGCGCGCGTGTACGCGATGGGTGACGTCAACGGCGAGTACTTCCTCTCGATGGAGTACGTGCAGGGCAAGACGGTCAGCCGCTTCACCAAGCGCCTGCGCGACCGCAAAGCCGAGATGCCGCTCGGCCTCATTCTGCTGCTGGGCGAGAAGGTGTGTCAGGGCCTGCAGTACGCGCACGAAGCCAAAGACGAGACGAACAGCCCGCTGCATCTGGTGCACCGCGACCTGTCTCCGGCGAACGTGTGCATCAGCTATCGCGGCGAGGTGAAAATCATCGACTTCGGCGCCGCGCAGTCGACGCTGAAGGAAGAGCAGACGGCTCCGCGCGTCGTCATCGGCAACCTGACGTACATGGCGCCCGAGCAGGCGAAGAAGCTCATCGTCGACGGGCGCGCCGACGTCTACTCGTGCGGCGTGATGCTGTGGGAGCTGCTCGCCTGGCACGCGCTGCCGCAGAAGGGCGACCCCATCGAGCGCTGGCGCCGCGCCGCGAACCCCGCCTGGGAGCCGCCGAGCAAGAACAACCAGTCGGTGCCGCGCGACGTCGACGAGCTGGTGCTGAAGGCGCTGAAGAAGGAGCCGGGCGAACGGTGGAACAACGCGGCCGAGTTCGGTGAGGCGCTGAAGAAGGCGCGGCTGCGGCACGCTCCCGACGTGAAGGAGCGCGACCTGGGCGACCTGCTCGCGCGCGTCTTCCACAAAGAGAAGGCCGGCGAAGACTACGTGCTGCAAGAGGTCGTCTACGGGAAGACCATCGCACCGATGGCCGAGAAGACCCGGCAGGTCGCGCTCGTGCCGCCGACCGCGCTCGCGTTCGAGCACACCGCGGTGATGGCGCCCGCCGAGATTCTCAAGGCCAACGACGACATCACCGACCCGGGCCGGCCCGACCCGACGCTCGCACGCCAGCTCGAAGACGACGGCACGCCGACCCCCGCGAAGGACCCGCGGCTCACGCGCCCGCTCGAGGCGCACCTGCTCGAGTCACGAAAGAGCTTCGGCCTGACTTTCGGTGACATTCAGGAGCCCGTCATCGAGCAGAGCCTCATTCAGGAGATCGAGGCCACCGGCGATGAGGAGCCGTACATCTCGGGTGAGGGGTACACCGCGGCGTACGAGGGACCGACGGGCTGGCAGAAGGTCGCGTTGTTCGGCGGCATCTTCTTCGTGGCGGTCGGGCTCGGGTTCCTCGGCGTGTGGCTCGCGCTGAAGTGAACGTGCGATGCTGAAGGATGCCATGCAGTCCGCTGCCTCCGAGTTTTCGTCGCCGGTCTCACGCGCGGCTGATGGGCTTCAGCTGCCCGAGGGCGCGTCGTGGTTCACGCGGCTCCGCGTCGCGTACCGGGCGTTGAACGTGCTCTCGAAGGCGCCCGATGACCCGGTCGCCGCGGCGATGCTGAACGCGGCGCTCGATGGAGACGTCTACCGCCGCCAGGCCGAAGCGCTCGCGAAGACGGAGTTCGGCCAGAAGCTGCTCGAGGAACGGCCCACGCTGCAGAAAGGCTCCGTCGACCTCGACGCGCTCGCGAAGTTGCCTGAAGGCACCGTCGGCCGCGCGTTCGCCGAGTACTTCGTGGTGAACAAGATTGCGCCGTTCGAGACACCGTACGAGGTGCGCAACGAGGTCGACTACCTCATCAAGTGGTACCGCGAGACGCACGACCTGCACCACGTGCTCACCGGCTACGCAACCGACGCGGTGGGCGAGATGGAGGTGCAGGCCTTCGCGCTCGGCAACCAGGGCTTCCGCGTCAGCAAGATGATTCTCACGTTCGCCGCGGTGCTGCGCCCGCACAACCTGCCGCCGATGTGGAAGTACTGGAGCCGGTTGAAGCTCGCCTATCGCCGCGGACAGCAGACCGCGAACCTGTTCAGCGTGCGTTACGACCAGTTCCTCGAGCAGCCGGTGGAGGCGCTTCGAGCGGCGTTGAAGCTGCCGGCCTCGTGAGAAGCGGGCGATCTCCCGCGGCCTCGTTGTTTCGAGAGGTTGCGCCCGCGTCGTCCGATTGACGCGAGCAATCATGCGACGCCCGGTTCGTCTGGAGCCCCGTGCGTCGCGTGATGGTCATCGCTGGGTTATCCGTGCTCGCAGTCATGGTGCTGGTGCCTGAGCTGCTCGAATTCCTCGAGCTTGGACAACTCGTCGTCGACCTTCGGGACGAGTGGAAAAAGCTGCGATGAAGAAGCTGATCATCGGCGTGGGTATTCTCCTGGGGCTGCTGTTGATCAGCGGCGTCGTGTTGGCTGCACTCGACGACGCTCCGCCCGCGAAGGTGAGCCGGCCGACGGTCGCGATGAGCGACGGCACGAAGCTCGCCGTCGATGTGGTGTTGCCCGAGACCGGCGGCCCCTTTCCCGTCGTGTTGCTGCAAACGCGCTACTGGCGCAGCTTCGCGCTGAAGGTGCCCGAGAACCCCGGCCGCGTCCCGAAGGGTCCCCGAGAGCCCATCGTCGAGGCCCTCGTGCGCGCCGGGTACGGCGTGGTCGTCGCCGACGTTCGTGGCACCGGCGCTTCGGAGGGCACGTGGCCACACCCCTTCGGCGAGCAGGAAGCGCGTGACGGCGCCGAGCTCATCGAGTGGCTCTCGAAGCAGCCGTTCTGCAATGGCCGCGTGGGCGCAACAGGTCTCTCGTACGAAGGAACGACGGCGTTGCTCACTGCGGCGACGAATCACCCGGCGCTCAGGGCGGTGCTTGCGCGTGACCTCGAGTGGGACCTGGTCGACGAGCTGATTGCTCCGGGCGGCGTGCGCAACCTTGCGTTCCCCGACGCGTGGGGCCGCACCGTGAAGTCGCTGGACCGTGGGCAGCCGCCCGAGCTGTTTCCCGAGAGCGCGCGCTGGCTCATCGCGAACGTGCACTCCATCGACGGTGATGCCGATGGCGCAGCGTTGCGGGCGCTTCAGCAGGCGCGGGTCGTGGCCGACGTCGCTGAGGCGGTGAAGCAGGTGCACGCTCCAATGGACCCATTCGGCGTCGGTGGCCCACCGGCGAGTTCCCTCGGTCCGTCGTCGCGTGACGCGCTCTCGAAGACGACGGCCGTGGTCTCGTTGTGGGGCAGCTGGTTCGATGGCGCGAGTGCCGATGCCGTGTTGCGCGCGAGCGCTGCGATGCCGTTGCGTGAAGCCATCATCGGACCCTGGGAGCACGAGGGCCATGCCACCGCGAGCCCGTTCGGTGGCACGAAGGACGCGACCGTCGAGCTCGCCACCCTCGTCGCCTTCTTCGACCAGCACTTGAAGACCGACTCCACGACGCCGCAGACGAGGCGTTGGTGGCTCGCGGGCGCAGAGCGCTGGGAGTCGGCCGCGGCCTGGCCCGAGACACACGAGGTCTCGCATGGGTTCACGTTCGAGACGCCGTCGCTCGACGTCGACTTCGCGGCCACCACGGGCGTGAAGAACCGTTGGATGACCGGCATGGCCCAGAGCGTCGTGTACGAAGACCGTCGGAAGGCGAAGGGCCTTCTTCGTGCCGCGGAAGCCGTTCGAACGAGCCCGCTGCGGTTCTTCGGAGCGCCGCGTGTGACCTGTGACGTGACGCTCGATGGGCCCGAAGCGGCGCTGCACGTGTATCTCGAGGAGCTGGCTGCCGATGGCGCGGTGACGCTGCTCACCGAGGGTGTGCAGCGTGTTCACGGCGGGGCGGCGTCGTTCCCGCTGCGTGCGCTCGCCGCTGAGCTTCCGGCGGGTGGGCGATTGCAGCTCTCCATCGCAGGCGCAGACAGCCCGACGTTCGAACGTGTGCCTGCGGAGGGGTCGCGGCGAATCACGCTGAACGGGCCGTGCACCCTGGAGTTGCCAGAGCGCTGATCAGTCCGGACGCTGCGCAACGCAGACTGCCGAGTGTTCAGCCTGAGTTCCGACGCACTCTGGTCAACCCGGGACGAAACCCGCGCTGATCAGCTCTTCGCGAGCGCGTCGACGTCGGACCAGCCGTTGAGACAGATGACCTGCCCCTTCTGCTTCCCACGCGCGATGGCGAGGAACGCTGGAGCCAACCCTTGCGTGTCGCGGTCAGCCGCCAGCCCGAACTGGTTCTGCTTGCCGCCGATGGGCGCGACGCCGAAGTGAATGCAGACCGTGTTCACGCGCACGTGGTCACGCGCCGTCTCTGCCGCGAGGCCGTAGGTGAACGCATTCACCGCGGCGTTCTTCAGGGTGCCCATCCACATCGCCGGGTCGGGGGGAGGCATGTGCGCCAGCCCGCCGCTCACCATGGTGAACGACGCCGGGCGCTGCTTGATGCCTGGCAGCAACGCCTTCGCGGCCTGGAAGTTCACCGTGAGCCCATCATCGAGCGCGTCGTGCAGCTGCGCCGAGGTCGACTGCGTCGGAGGCGGCCCGAACTTCACGAAGCCCTGAGACGAGATGACGTGGTCGATGGGCCGGCCCGCGAGCGCGACGTCGATGGCTGCCAACGCGCGCCCCGAGGTCGTGTCGTCCTTGAAGTCGCCCACGGCCGTCGCGAAGGTCTCGCCTGGCTTCACCGAGATGGTCTTCTTCAATTCTTCGAGCTTCTCGGCGCTGCGCGAGACGCCGACGACGAAGGCGCCCTGGTCGAGGAACGCGCGGCAGATGCCCGAGCCAACGACGCCGGTGGCGCCAACGACGACGACGGTCTTTCCCTGAAACGACATGGTGTCTTCTCCGAGGTGAGGCCGCGCGAATAGCACGTGACGCCGGTTCATCGACATGGGCAACCGAGGGTCTGCGCGAGCTGCTGCGCGAATGCCTGCCGCTCCGGCCGCCACGCCACCCCACGTGACGCCGGTTCATCGACACGGGCAACCGAGGGTCTGCGCGAATGCCTGCCGCTCCGCCTTCGACCCGGTCGACCCGAAGCCGCGTCGGCCACAGCCCTGCGCCAGCGCGAGCGCCCACAACCGCGCCGAACAGGAGGAACCGCCGACGAAGGGCGTCAGCTCAGGGACAGCGACCACCGCCGGCCACCGCATACGGCATGCACGAGGCACACGTTCGGCACCGCGAGCCGAGTGTTCCGCACGCGGCCGGGCTGGTGCCGACCTGACAGACATTGGCGACGTCGCAGCAGCCGCTGGTGCAGGTCGTCTCGCAGGTCTCGGTGATGCCCGCGTCGACGCCTCCGTCACCCGGCGAGCAGAGGCCGTCGGCGCAGAGCTCGCGGGGCTGGCAGATGACGCAGCTCTCTCCGCCACGGCCACAGGCCTGCACCGTCGTCGCGGTGATGCACTCGTTGTTGCGGCAGCAGCCCGTGCAGTTCGTCGGCCCGCACGGCGTCTGGCATCGGCCCGTGATGCACTGCCGGTTCTGCGTGGTGCAGTCGGAGCACATGCCGCCGTCGAAGCCGCACGCGTTCGTCACGTTGCCCGTGCGACAGACGCCGTTCTGACAGCAGCCGCGGCAGTTGGCGCAGGTGGCTCCGGCGTCGACCACCTGGCCCGGGTCTGCCACGCAGGTACCGCTGCTGCAGATTTCGGTCGACGAGCACGTCGCGCAGGCCGCGCCGTTGAGGCCACAGCCCGTCGTCGAGCACTGACCCTTCGCGTCGCAGCAGCCACTGGCGCACGTGGTGGGCCCGCACGTCGACGTGCTGCCACAGGCGAAGCCGATGACGGTGAGCGATGCAGCGACCAGGAGGACGGCGACGATGCGGGGCATCGGGCCAATGAACCCGTTTTGCCCCCGGTCGTGAAGGAGAAATCGAAAACTCAGTAGGCCGGGTTGAAGCGGCAGGGCTCGAGCGTCACCCAGGGCGGGCGAATGTCGATGTTCCCACCTTCGTCTCGAGCCACGTCTGAACAGCCGAACGCCGCTGCTGAGGAGCAGGCCGAAGAGCGCCCAGCGGGTATCGGGAGCGGCTCTGACGGCGTTCGACGGTGGCGAGGCGGGGGTTCAGCGCTTCAAGTTCATCATGTTGGCCGTGCATGAAGTCTCACAGCTGTGCGAGGCGCGGTCTTCATGACAACGCCTCGACACCTGCTCACGTGTGAACGACGTGTACCGTCGCGAACGAGACCTCGGTGCCGTTCTTCTCGAGGCCACCGAACACGAGCAACGTCTTCGGCGCATCGCGCACCGGAGCAGCCTGCAGCCGCGTCACCACGAGCGTGTATGTGTGGGCGCCCAACATGCGGCAGCGCTCTTCGAGGACTTCGCCGGGAATCACGCGGCCCTCCCGGCTCTTCGCTCGCAGCGCGGTGAGGTCTGGTTGGCCACCGAAGCGGCCCGGAGCGCGGAACAACACGGGCGTGGACGCGGTCGGGAAGAACCATGGGTCGGTGCTGGCCGCTGCGCCCTCGCCCAGCCATGCGCCTGAGGTGCCCGCAGCCTGCGCGACGAGGGTGTTCAACACGTCGATGGCGAGTGGGCTCGACTGGAGCGCCGCCAGCTTCTCACGATCGCTCGTGCTCAGCGCGGGCGCCGTGGCGACGGGCTGCAGCGCGACGGTGGAGACCCTCGTCGTGCCCTCGCCTTCGTTGCAGCCGGTGTCGAACCGGTAGCCGAGCTCGATGAGCCGCCGCAGATAGTCGCCGATGCTCGAAGGACCAGCGGCTTCCTCGAACCCGAGCCAGCTCGCTCCCGAGACCACCTCGAGCCCGCGGCTCCGTGCCTCGGTCAGCACCACCTCGTCGGCATCGGTGCCCGCGACCACCACCTGGGTGTCCTTCTTCACCGTCCACGATGGCTTCTGCTCGGGCAGGTACGTCTCCCACAACGTCTTGAGCTCGGCCTTGCTGAACTGCGACGGCGCTCCCGAGAGAACGCGTGAGAAGGTCTTGCCGATGGCTGCGGTCTTCTTTCCCTGGTTCATGCCGTCTCCATCACCCGGCGCAGCACGTCGGGCCGGTCGGTCATGAGCCCGTCGACGCCGGCCTCGAGCAGCGCGCGCATCTGCGCTTCGTCGTCGATGGTCCACACCAGCACCGAGATGCCGTGCGTGCGTGCGGCGTTGATCAGCTCGGGCGTGATGAGCGGCATGCCTTCGTACTCGGCCGGCATGTCGGCGATGTGAAAACGCGGGTCGGGTGTCGAGCCGTCACCACCCAGCGCTCCGAGCACGAACGCGGTCAGGGCCTCGCGCGGAAAGAAGTGACAGGCCTCGGGCAGCGTCTTGACGAGCCGCTCCGCGATGACGTCTGACTCGCTGCCGATGCAGAGGCGCTCGAGCGCACCGAGGGAGCGCACTTCATCGGCGAGCACCTGCTCGATGCCGGGCACGTCGGGCTTCACCTCGAGGTTGACCCGCACGTCGGGGAGCGAGGTCAGCACTTCACGCAGCGTGGGAATTCGAACGCCCTGTCCACGCCGGGGAAAGGAGACGCCATCAGGAGAGAAGTGAAAACCGGCGTCGAGCTGCTGCAGCTCGGCGAGCGAGTGTTGTGCGAGCGGACCTGTGCCGTTCGTACACCGCTCCAGCGACGGGTCGTGGTGGACGACGAGCACGCCATCGCGCGTGAGGTGCACGTCGAGCTCGAGCACGTCGGTGTGAAACTCGTTCACCGCGCGGGTGAAGGCCGTGAGCGTGTTCTCTGGCTCGAGCTTCGCGCCGCCGCGGTGGCTGATGTGCGCGGGCCTGCGGAGCGTCTCGGCGTAGCGATGCCGTCGGGTCACGAAGACAGGCCTAGTGCTCAGCCGCCTTCGAGTCGAGCGCCCGTCACCGGCGCCTCGCGGCGAGGGGACTGCACCAGCCGCAGGAAGGCCTTGATGCCCGAGATGATCTCCTGGTTGTCGGTGAGCCGGTCGATGGTCTCTTCGAACCTGCGCGCCACCAGGTCCAGCTTCCGCTGCGCCTCGCGGTCGCCCTGCAGCATCGTCTGCGACAGCTGGCCGAGGTCTTCGCGCAGGCTGGTGAGCGCCTCGTCGTGGGCCTTCGCTCCCTCCGACAGCGCGTGCACCTCGCCCACCACCTTCTGAATGTCGTCGCGCGGGTACTTCACCTCGTCGAGCGCGTCGCTCAAGCGCGCCCGCACGTACCGGTAGTACTCGACCGCTGGGCGGAACAACGTGCTGAGCAGGTAGAGGGCGGCGAACGCGTAGCCCAGCGGCTCGCCGTACAGCCAAGAGCCCAACGCCAACAACGCTGCGGAGACCAGGTGCAGGCCGATGGAGACCCGCAGCATGCGCCGCGCGACGGTCCGCGCTTCGGCTTCCTGGCCGTCGGCCACCACGATGCCGCGCTCCCTGGAACGACGGAGCTCGAAGAGCAGGTGCCGCGCCTGGAAGTAGAGATTCCACGGCAGCACCACGATGAGGACCAACCACGCGAGGCAGGCGATGCCGGCTCCCACCGTCGCCACCAGCGTCAGGGGAATCTGGACGTGGGCGAGGAAGGCCAGGGCTCCGCAGAGCGCCACTCCGAGCAGAAACGCAGCAATGTGCTTCATGCGGCCTCCGGGACTTGATCCGAATGCCATTGAACACCTGCTTCCCGGCGCGCATCCCTCACCTGTTGTCAGGCCATCAATCACTGCTGGTGACGAAACGCCTCGCGATTCACTGGTGACGCTGGGGTCGACCAGCGTTACTCCGTGCGCGTGCGTCGGGTGCTCAAGTGGAGTCTGGGTGTGGTGGGCGTGGTGGCCTTCGTCGTCGCGACCATCGCCATCTTTCGTGACGAACTCTTCCGCCGGCAGGCGAAGCTGCCCGAGTTCACCAACGAGTTCGGCGGCAGCGAAGACGTGATGGTCGCCATGCGCGACGGCGTGAAGCTGCACGCCGAGGTGTTTCGTCCAGCGGGAGTCGAGAAGGCGCCCACGATTCTCGTGCGCAACCCCTACATTCCGCTGCGCGCGCTCGAGCGGTTCCAGTGCAAGGTGATGACGCGCTACGGGTACGCGTGCGTGCTGCAGGACGTGCGCGGCGAGATGGACAGCGAAGGCGTCTGGGAGCCCATCGTGCACGAGCGCGACGACGGCCTCGACACGGTGAACTGGCTCGTGAAGCAGCCCTTCGTCGACGGCAACATCGGCATGCGCGGGCCGAGCTACCTCACGTGCACGCAGCTGACGATGGCCGACGTGCTGCCGCCCGAGGTGAAGACGCTGGTGCCGAGCGTCTTCGGCGTCGATTTCCGGCTCGCGACGTACGAGCGCGGGCTGCTCCGGCATGACCTGCTCACCGCGTGGGCGACGCTGATGCCCGAGCGGGGAATGCGGCTCACGGCGGGCTCCGACTATTTGAAGGCCGCGGCGTACCTGCCTGCGATGGAGGCCGACGAGCACTTCATGACGAAGAAGCTGCCGTGGTACCGCGACGTGCTGGCGGCTCCGGCGCCGGGCGATGCGTACTGGCAGACCGACATTCAGCGCACCTTCCGCGCGGTGCCCGAGAACACGAAGGTGCCGATGCTGCTCGTCGGAGCGTTCTTCGACCCGTTCTTCGCCGCGCAGAATGACGTGTGGAATCGCCTGGCCACGCGCGACCAGAGCGTCTTCGTCATCGGCCCGTGGAATCACCTGAACATGACGAGCGGTGACGTGACGTACGAGGTCGACACCGGCCGCTTCGACCCATGGCCGGTGATGCTCGAGTGGTTCGACCACACGCTCAAGGGCAAGCCGCTGGTGACGCTCGAGAAGGGCAAGGTGCGCACGCTCGGGCCGGGTGACCACGCGTGGAGAACGCACGACCAATGGCCTGATCCGTCGGTCACCGCGACGACCTTTCATCTGGGCAACGCTGATGCGTCGCAGTCGTGTGCGGGCGGCGCATTGGAGTCGGCTCCCACGACGTCGACGCAGACTGCGTACGTGTTCGATCCCGCTGATCCGCTCCCCTCTCGCGGCGGAGCGTCGATGCTCTCGTTCGCGTTCTTCCGCAGCCTCGGCATCACCCCGGGGCCGGTGGACCAGGGCGACAGCTGTGAGCGGAAGGATGTGCTGACGTTCAAGGCGGCTCCGCTGACGGAAGCGCGGCGCTTGTCCGGCCCCGCGCACCTGACGCTGAAGGTCTCGTCCACCGCGCCCGACACCGCGTTCGTCGCGCGGCTCATCTCGGAGCAGGACGGCAAGGCGCTGTTGATTCGTGAAGCCGCCGCGACGCTCGCGTTTCCCACCGCGCAGACGATGGCGGCGCAGACGTACGTTCCGGGAACGCCGACGACGGTCGAGCTCGACTTCTGGCCGATGGAGTGGTCGTTGCCGAAGGGCGCCCGCCTGCGCGTCGATGTCTCGTCGTCGAGCTTTCCGGTGCTGCACACGCACTCGAATCGCGCGGGGCCGTGGGCGACGCAGACCGGCGCTGACGTGGCGACGCAGACGGTGCTGGTGGGTGAGGGCGCGTCGACGCTGACGATTCCGTTCGCGCGCTGATCAGCAGGCGCTCGTGGTCAGAGCCCGCCACCGATGCTCGATGACGCGATGGCGTTCGACCGCGCGTCCACCGAGACCTCGGCCACCGTGTCGCTCACGTCGGAGAACGTCACGATGAAGTGCCTCGTGGGTCCGTCCACGGCGCTCTCGGAGACCTGGCCCACGTGGCCCTGAACGTGGAGCCGTTCCGCGAGCAGCCGAAGGGCCTCTGCTCGCACGATACTGATCACTCGTTCTTCCCCAGAAGCCGCACGGGTCGAGGCGCAGCCGATGAAGAGACACCCCAGCAACGCGAGCGTCTTCATGATGATCAATTCACCCGGCTCATCGTGAAGCTCACCGTCCACTCACCGTAGCTCTGCGACGTGACTCCGTTCTTCACCGAGCCCAGGTACTGCTGCTGTCCGTTGATCACCTTCACTCGGAGCACGCCCTTCTCGCCAGGCTTCAGCAGGCCTTGATGCACGGCCGCCGCGCCGAGGTACGTGTCAGACGTGTACACCTCGGTGCCCCAGACGCCTCCGCTGGTCGAGCCTGTCACCTCGAAGAGAAACGTACGCCCGATGTCCGCGGCCTGCACCGACAGCGCGCCCGGGTCGGGAAGGATGCCGCGCAGCGACCGAATGCGTTCGCGAATGGCGAGCGCCTCATCGAGCCTCTTCTGCTGACAGTACGAGTCCTGCAACGCCTGCAGCGCGGCGATGGCCTTGTCGAGGTGCGGCTGCGTCTCCTTCTCGGCCTTCTCTCGAATCGCGTTCGCGTTCTTCTCGTACGCAGCGACGACCTTCTCGGCCTCGGTAGGAAGCGTCTGCGCGAAGGTGGGTGCGGCCAACACGAGGAACAGCAACGGGAGCGCGTTCATGGGCGGCACGCTACCGCCGACCTCGTCTGACACACGACCACGAATCAGCTCGAGGTCACCTGGAGGCCCGGAACTCTGCGCTCGAGCTCCTCGAGCTGCGCGCCGACCTCCGCCCCGCGGAGCGTGAGCTTCTCGAGGGTCGTCATGCCGAACAACGGCTCGAGGCTCGACGGGGCATCGGCGAAGAGCTCTTTCAGCGGCTTCCCAGCGAGCGGCGAGAGATCACGAACGCCCGTCCCCGAGAGATTGAGGTGGGTGAGTCGCGTGAGGGGAGCCAGGTACTCCGCGCTCTTGATCAGCCCGAACGACAGGTTGAGCGAAGTCAGATTCGTCAGGCTGGCCAGGGGCGCGAGGTCGCAGCGCTGCCGCTCGGCCGTCAGCCGGGTCAACGTCAGCTTGCCGCGCAGCGGCTCGATGGACTCCACGGCACCCAGTGTCAGCTCGACGAGCGGAAGGGCGGCGACGGGGCTGAGGTCCTTGACGCCAGTTCCCGCGAGCCACAGCGTCGCGAGCTTCGAGAAGCGGCTCAAGAGCGAGATGTCGGTCAGCTTCGAGGCGTTCCCGTGAAAGGCCAGCCCGTCGATGTTCTCGGCAGCCGGCAGCAACACCTCGAGGTCGAGGTCCTTGCCCGTGAGAATCAACCCGATGGGGGCTGGGAGCTGCGCGAGCTCGGCGACGTTCTTCTCGCTCTTGATGGGCCCCGTCACCCGCAGCCACTTCACGTCTCGCAGCCGATGCAGACCGGCTGGCAGCTCCTTCTTGATGGTCAGGTCGATGCGGTCGATGCCACGAATGACCTCGAAGACCTCGGAGCCGTTCGCGTGAGTGAGGGCTGCGTGAAGTGCGCCTTCGATGGCAGCGCCGGCCCAGGCAGGAGCGCTCGACGCGCGCGCAGTGAACACCCGCAGAATCGCGAGCGAGAACGCTCGGGGCTCGACTGCTGGCGCGTAGGTTGCGGCGAACTTCGCGAGCTTGGCGCCGTCCTGCAGGGCCGAGGAGTTGCGCTTGTCGGCCTCGAGCACGGCGCGTACTGGCGCAGGGCCGTGGCTGAGCACGAGCGCTCTGGCCTTTGCGCGGACGTCCGCGTGCTCCGAAAAGTGCGCCACCGCGAGCACGGCCGCACAGAGCGCGCCTTCCATCGTCGAAGCCTCTGCCAGCTTCAACCCGCGGGTCTGCTCCTCGGCGCCAGGCGAGAAGAGTTCGATGGGTTGCTGTGACATGGGCCAGACCTTGTCACGGCGTCCACACGCCGACATCGGCTGGCACACCGTCGAGCGTCACCGGGTCACCGACCGACACGGTCACCGGCCGGTCGAGCGTGAGCGTTCGCGCGTCGACATCACGCGCCATCACCCGCGCCGTGACGGTCGCGCCGATTCGAAGCACATCTCCCGTCGTCACGCCGAACCCGGCGGAGAACCACAGCGCATCGTCCACCTGCAGCATGGTGCTCTGAACGGCAGCGACGCGCACCGTCGTCAGCGGCGCCGCTTGTCCACGGCCAACGCTCGAGGCCGCCAGCCGGTACGCCGCGAACGCGTCAGGCAACTTCGCCAGCGTGTACGTCGTGAAGTCCGCCGCCACCGTCGCTCCGAACTGCTCGTTCACGAAGGTCGGCGCCTCACCGAGATTGCGAAGGAACGTCTTCGGGTTCGACTGCTCCATCACCGCGACCGCGGATCCGCTCGTGGCCGTGTCGGGGAAGTGCAGCGAGTCTCCAGGCAGCACGTTGCGCTCGAAGCGATAGCCCTGCCACGGAATGCCGGACCCGCAGACCGAGACGCCGAACTTCTCCGGCCGGTTCACGACGTTGTTCTTGAAGTGGTTGTCGTCGAGCACGCCGCCGATGCCCTGGTAGAAGATGATGCTCGTCGTCTTGTTCGAGTCGAAGGTGTTCCCGTACACGCGGAACTGCGTGTAGCGGTGCGTGTCGATGCCGGCGGTCGAGTGAAACGTCGTGAACGCCAGGATGCCGTGACAGGGCCAGTTGTTTCCTTCGTGGTTCCCGACGAGCAGGTTGTTCCTGAAGATGCCGCGGGCTCCGAGGAAGCGGACGACCTCGTTGCCGCCGAGTGACTGCTCCTCGAGGCTCGGGTGCGGAGCGCCCTTCACCCAGTCGCTGTCGATGAACGTGTTGTTCTCGACGAGCACGTCTTGCGTCTGGTTGTCGTCGGAGCGGTCGGTGATGTGAATCACGCGCTGCCACGGGTTGCGAAACGCGTTGCCGCGAATGACGACGTTGCGGCCCACGACGACGAGCAGCGCGTGGTTGCTCGAGGCCTGTGACCAGTCGTTGTTCTCCACCAGCAGCCCGTCGATGGCGTTCGCCGAGACCTGATCACCCAGCCAGCTGCCGAAGGTGTTCCCGCAGAGCGTCGCGTTGCTGCCAGTGAGCGAGAGGCCGATGAACTCGCCGTTGGTCTGGTTGGGCGCGTGCGAGTCGAACGCGTTGCCCACGAAGGTGATGTGCTGGTTCGCGCCCTCGGAGCGGATCCACCCGTCGGCCCTGGGCGAGTCGAACGTGATGCCGCGAAACGTCAGCCACGACCGCGCCTTGAGCGTCCACGTCGCGTTGATGATGACGGCCTCACCAGCCGCCGCCGCGAACACGATGGGCCCGTCAGCAGTGCCGTCGACCGCGAAGTCCACCTGCTCGCTCCAGGTTCCACCCGTGGTGACGAGGTCGCCCGGCTGTGCGCTCTTCGCTGCATGCGCGAGCGTCTTCCACGGCGTGCACGAACTGGCGTCGGCGCAGAGACCCGAGGCGCCGTCGTCACCGTTCGCAGCGTCGACCTTGAGCGTGCGCATCGGCGCTCGAAGGGCCGCGCAGGCCGGCTGCTTCAGTGGCGTGATGGCTGGCGTCTTCGGCCGCTCTGGCCGGGGAACACACGCCACCACACCGAGCAGCACGAGGGCAGAACGCAGCATGAGGGTTCGACACGCTCGCGCCGGAAAACGGAAAGCACGCCTGAATGGACCGCGGTCGAGCCGTGCTTCATCC
Source organism: Archangium gephyra (assembly GCA_943370055.1). Taxonomy (GTDB): domain Bacteria; phylum Myxococcota; class Myxococcia; order Myxococcales; family Myxococcaceae; genus Xiheimicrobium; species Xiheimicrobium gephyra_A. The sequence goes on along the minus strand of CALRPN020000041.1, from coordinate 33,473 downwards.
TCCGGAAGATGAGTCTCTTCGAGCGCTTCGAGCAGGTCGTTCAAGAGCTCTCTCGTCGACCCGGCCTGAAGCTCTCGCGGCAGTCGGTGGTTCGCAGTGCCCGCGATGGCGTGCCGATGTCAGTCGAGCGGGAAACCGCCCGCTCCGTCGGAATTCTGCTCGAGCCAGCGCTCGAAGCCATGTGGGAAGACGTGGCCAGCGTCGACATCGAGTGGCACGCGCACGAAGCCTACGGCGCGCTGGTGATTCCCGACTCCTTCGCGCTGGAGGATGCGTTCGTTCTTCCCGAAGAGGGCAGTGGCGATGCCACCTTCCTGTCCGAGCTGCACCTCATCGAGTGCCGCAGTGGCGACCACTGGACTGCGTTTCGGACTGAGGGCCTCGCGAGCGGAACCATCGTCGTCGACCGAATGGAGCTGTGGAAGCGAATCCCCGGCACCGAAGGCGCGCTCGACCTTCGCCTTCGCGCCGATTGGAGCGAGTACCTCGAGCGCATGTTCCTGACCCGCGGCGCCGAACAGTTCGCGCTGACCCTCGTCGAGGACGCCGAGATTCCGAAGGCCGAGCGGAAGCGGGTGCAGTTCTACCTTCGGCGCTTCTGTGAAGCCGCTTCGCTGGTGAAGGACGAGCGCCTCGCCGAGCTCATCGCCCACACCCAGGAGCGCGCTCGGCGAATCACTCGCAGCACCGGCTGAACGTCACGGGTCGAACGACATCGGCTGACCGGCGGGAGCGCCCACCAGCGCGCCGTCACGCATCACGACCTGCCCACGCACCACCGTCGCCTTCGGCCAGCCCGTCGCCTCGAAGCCGTCGAACGGCGTCCACCCGCAGCGGCTCTTCGACCAGGCGTTCGTGATGGTCACCTTCGCTGCGAGGTCGACGAGCGTGAAGTCGGCGTCGAAGCCAACGGCGAGCCGCCCTTTGCGCCGCATCGTGAAGACCCGCGCGGGGCCTGCCGACGTCAGGTCGACGAAGCGCTCGAGCGACAACCGGCCCGCGTTCACGTGCGTGAGCATCACCGGCACCAGCGTCTGCACGCCCGGCATGCCCGACGGACTCTGCGGCCACGGCTTCGCCTTCTCTTCCAGCGTGTGCGGCGCGTGGTCGGTCGCGAGCACGTCGAGCATTCCCGAGCGCACCGCTTCCCACAGCGCTTCACGGTGGCGCGCCTCACGAATCGGCGGGTTCATCTGCGCGAGCGTGCCCAGTTGGTCGTAACACTCGGGCGCCGCGAGGGTCAGGTGCTGCGGCGTCGTCTCGAAGCTCGCGAGGTCCTTGTTCGCTTCGAGCAGCGGCAGCTCTCCCGCCGTCGTCACGTGCAGCACGTGCAGCTTGCGGTTCGCCTGCCGCGCGAGCGCCAGAATGCTCGCCGTCGACTTCACCGCGCACTCCTCGTCGCGCCAGTCGGGGTGCGAGTGAACGGACTTTCCGTCGAAGAGCGGCTTGCGCTCCTTGAGGCGCGCTTCGTCTTCGCTGTGACACGCGACGCGGCGTTTGCCCGAGCGGAAGACGCGCAGCTGATCAGCCGGCTTGTCGACGAGCAGCGACCCAGTGGAGCTACCGCAGAACATCTTGATGCCCACCACGCCTTCGCCCTGCTCGAGCGTGCCGAGCGAGTCGGCGTTCTCCATCGTCGCGCCGACGTAGAAGGCGAAGTCGACCCACGAGGTCTCCTTCGCGCGCGCGACCTTCCACGCCAGCCGCTCCGCCGAGTCCGTCGACGGGTTCGTGTTCGGCATCTCGAAGAAGCCCGTGACGCCACCGAGCGCCGCCGACGCGCTGCCTGAGCCGAGGTCTTCTTTGTGCGTCAGCCCCGGCTCGCGAAAGTGGCACTGCGTGTCGATGACGCCAGGCAACACGTGCAGGCCCTTCGCGTCGAACGTGCTCGCGGCCTTTGCGGTCGAGAGGTCTCCGATGGCGGCGACGCGTCCTCCGATGACGCCGAGGTCTGCCTGAACGCGGCCCGAAGGCGTCACGAGCGTGCCGTTGCGAAGGACGAGGTCGAAGGAGCTCATGGTCCGCTCTTCCCGCCACCTCACGGCGTTGTCGAGTCGAGAACCCCGATGTTTCCGCTGGAAACATGTCGTACCCAACTGGGTTCAACGGGTTGGCAAGCCCCCACATGCAGGGACCCGGCGTACAGCCGGCTACACGTGTCAAAATGGTTACTGATCCTCGTGAATTCGAAGACCTGCGCGTCCGCGAGAATGCCGGCATGGACTACCGGATTCAGCGCGGCGACACGCTCACGGCACTGGCGAAGAAGTTCGGCACGACGGTCGAGAAGCTCGCTCGCGCCAACAACATCGCCGACCCCGACAAGATTTACGCGGGCAAGACGCTGCAGGTGCCCGACGGGTTCGACCAGAACCGGCCCGCGCAGGCGCCCAACGGTGAAGACCGGCCCGTCGATGAGTCGACGCCCGACCGCCGCGTTCCGTCTCCTTCAGGGCCGGCTGTCGATGGCAACGGCCGGCAGCATGCGACGACGAGCGATGGCACGCCCATGTTCCGCCAGGGCGACCCGGAGTGGGGTGCGCGCGCGCTCGGCACGGGCTCCTCCATCGGTCGCGCCGGCTGCGCGATGACGGCGACGGCGATGGCCATCAGCCGCATCTCGGGCAACACGGTGAACCCGGGCGAGCTCGACCGCTACCTCGACGCAAACGGTGGCTACTCGGGCAACGGGCTGAACTGGGACGTCGCGGCGCGCTCGCAGGGCCTCACCGCGAACCGCCCCGCCTGGAGCATGGACACCATCAACCGCAACCTCGACCAGGGGCGGCCGGTGGTGATGGGCGTCGACTACAAGGCTGGCAGCAACGGCGGCGCGAACGGCACCGACCACTGGGTGACCATCACCCGTCGCGAGCGCGACCCGCAGGGCAACAGCGTCTACGTCGGCGTCGACCCTGCGAACGGCCGTGAGTTCCGCATGCGCGAGCAGGGCGGGCGGCTCGTCGGCGAGAGCGGGAACAAGACGTACCGCACGACCGGAGAGCTGCGCACCTTCAGCGGTGGCAATCCGCGGCCGGTCAGTGAGACCCGCCCACGCACTGATCAGACGACCACTGCGCCGAGAGGTGGTCAGACCACCACGCCGCCAACGGGCACTGGTGGTCCGACAGACATCTCGCGGCTGGGCACGCTGTCGGCGCGCTACGAATCGAACGGCGACCCGGGCACGGTCTCGAGCGGCCGTGGCGACCGTGGCGGCGTCAGCTACGGCAGCTATCAGTTCGCGACCAACACCGGCTCGGCGCGCTCGTTCGCCGATTGGATGCAGCGCAATCACTCCGACATCGGCCGTCCGCTTGCGGGCCTCAACCCCGGCACTCCGGAATTCTCGAACGCGTGGCGCCAGATTGCACGCGAGCACGGCCCCGAGTTCCAGGCCGCGCAGCACGAGTACATCGCCAGCCGCTTCTACGAGCCCGCGCGCCGCAACGTCGAACGCGCCGTGCCCGGCCTCGACATGAACCAGCGCAGCCGCGCGCTCAACGACGTGCTCTGGAGCGTCGCCGTGCAGCACGGCCAGGAAGGCGCCGCGAACATCTTCGGGCGTGCGCTGCAGGGGCAGAACGTGTCTCAGATGACCGACGAGCAGATCATTCGCGCCGTGTACCAGGAGCGCGGCAAGACGACGCGCGGCGGAGAGCTGTACTACTTCACGTCCAGCTCGGCCGAGGTGCAGCGCGGCGTGGCGAACCGGTTCCGCAGCGAGCAGCGCGACGCACTCGAAGCCCTCGCACAGGAACGCTGACGACGAATTCGTGTCGTGCTCTCCTGAAGTCCGGGGGAGCACATGACACTGCGACGTGGAGTGGAGCTGGTCGACGCCGTGATGAAGCACCGTCGTGACGCGGGAGAGGTGCTCGAAGGCCTCTCGCCCGACGAGCTGAAGACGACGAAGCTGGGCACGCAGCCGTTGTCGCCGGCGCTCGAGCGATGGCTCGCCACCGACGCCGAGTACTTCTCGCTGAGCGAGCCGATGACGTTGCGCGAGCTGCTCGTGCAGGAGTTCGGTGAAGACTGGGCCGGGGCCTTCGAGCCTGTGCCGAGTGACTTGAAGGCCCCAGTCGTGTTGCTCGAGGGCTGGGGCTCCGATTCGCGCCGCTTCATCTACCTCGGGCCGCGCGACTCCATGGGCGAGCCCTGCGTGATGACCGTCGACATGGATGACATGCCGTTCTTCTGCATCAACGGCCCACTCGACGTGTGGCTCGCGCAGCAGACGGGCCTGCTCGAAGACGAACAGGTCTACGGCCACGTCCCTGTCGAGTACGAGCCCGCGCGCCTCGAGCACGCCCGGCTGCACTTCGACGGGTACATCTGCTGGGGCGACGGCATGCGCAGCCACACGCTCGACCTCGAAGAAGGTGACCTCGAGGGTGACGAGGAGGCGTGAGGCCGGGCTGAGTTCAGAAGTTGTCGCGCACGACGGGTGCGCAGCGGCACAGCGGTCCCCGGCAGGTGTGCGACTCCTCGGTCACGAGCCGAAGGTCTTCGACCTGGGCGAGGTCGTCTTCATCGTGCGTTCGAAGCGCGCGCACCTCGAACGCATCGGCCAGGGCGAGGTGCTGTTCGACACACCCGTGCTGCAACCACGGCTCGCTGATGATGGCCGCGAGCTCACGGTCGGCCGCTTCGGGGTTCCACTCGACCCAATCACCGTCTTCCCGCAGCCGCTGAACGAGCTTCGGCGCGAGTACGTCGGTGGACGGCGCGATGGAGAGGTAGCGACGGTACAGCGTGCGCGCCGAACGTTCATGTTCGAGGCGCTTCAGTGCTGCCAGGGCTCGCTCGCGTGGTGGTTGCTCCCAGAGCAGGGGCTGTTGCGAGAGCCGAGCATGCGCCGCTGCTTCTTCGGCGATGCAGTCGAGCCGCAGCGGATCCGCTCGTCTGCACTCGTTCGCCCGGTCGATGACGCGCTCCCAATCGCCGAGCGTGAGCAGACGGTTGAGCTGGGAGGCCAGGACCACGTGCGGCAGCCGTCGCCTCACGCGAGGGGTGCGAGCGCCCGAGACGACACCCTCTTCTTCGAAGTGAACGGTCTGCACGGTGCTTCGGCGCGGCGCGAGGGCTGGACTGGTGGGCGAGGCAGTCGTCGGCGCGTCGAGTCCGTGTCGGCCGATGAGGTGTGGCTGGTGCTCCCGCGCGGGCGGTGTGGCGGTGAGGGTCGCGAGCGCCAGGAGCAACGCCATGACACCTGCGTAAGCCCCATGACGGGTGCGCGCGGCTGAACGCACCTGGGCGAGGTCTTCAGGCTGCAGGCGAAGTGCCCACGGGTATCCCAGGTCGAGCACGGCGCGCACCATGGCGACGCGCTCCGCGGCCGTGAGGGAGGCCCCGCCGAGCGCCTCGAGCAGCACCGTCGCCGCAGCTTCCTGTTGCTCGACGCTCGCGCTGCGTGGCGGGTTGCTCACGAGGGAGCGAGCGTGGCGCAGAACGCTCTGCTGCTCGCCCTCTGCGTGGCGAGGCTGCCTGGTGAGGGTGCTCACGGCCACAGTCTCGTCCGTCCGCTGCCGTGGCGGAAGCCGGCAACGACAGCGAGTGCCCGTTCGACTTCGATGGCGCGACGAATCAGCTGAAGCGGAGCAACTTGCGGCCAATCGACAGGTCACCCTTCAGGCCCAGCTCGTTCATGCAGTGCGCGGCGAGCGCGTCTTCCACGGTTCCATCAGGATTGACGGTCGAGAGGCTGAACGTCGTTCGCCCCACGAGGCCGACTCCCCGCACACCGCCCGCGTACTCGTAGCGAAAGAGAAAGAGCTCGCGTTCGGCATCGTCGGGAGGCCAGTGCATGACGCGCCGGTTCCACAAGGTGATGGAGGCCGGCGGCGCGCCGTACTCGAACCCGCTCGACAACCACCGCACCAGCTCGCGCGTCGCCATCGCAACGGGTTGCAGCGCCGTGATGAGCGCTTCCGTCGTGGGCTCTGCGCCCTCGAGCAGGGTGGCGTCGAACCAGGCCGCAGGCTCGTTCCGCAGACACGTCGCACGGTCGGCCTCACGCACGACCTGCTCGACTGCCGCGAGGTAGCGTTCCACGCGAAGTGTGTCGGCGGGCTCGGCCTGCTTGAAGAACAGGCGCACGTCCTGCTGGCGCACGTCCTCAATCATCGGCCCGTCTGTCCACGCGACGGCGTTCAGCGTGAGCTTCACGCCGAGGTCGTCTCTGATCAGCTCGGCGACCTCGAGAGAGAACGACTCGTCTGCGTTCCGAAAAGGGAAGGCACCCCAGATGGCGCGCCGCAGATTCTCCAGCTCTGGTTCCATGTCTGCTGAGTGGCGCTCGAGGTCGCGACTTTTGAAGCCGCTTTCGAGAATCAGCCTTTTTTCGTGGGCAGCGGCGGCCTCGGCTGCGTGCTCGGCCCGTCGACGCGAGGACCGGCCGACACCGGCTTCGTGTCAGGCGGCTTCGTGCCTTCAGGTGGCAACAGCGCCGACCGCGCAGGTCCTGGCGTCTTCGTCTCGGGCGGCGTCTTGGGCTCGGCCGACAGCGGCGCCGACGGAGCCTCCGACAGCTCGCCACCACGCTCGTCACCCAGTGCTTCACTGTCATCTTCCGAGATGACGATGACGCGGTCTTCTTCAGCGAAGATGACCGACTCGAGCTGCTTCGGGTTCACGATGGGCGTGCCGCCCAGCTTCAGGTAGCCGATGGCCACCTCTCCACGCGAGCGCGCCACCTTCTGCACCGTGAGCCACGGCGTCGTGTAGCCGAGCAGCGCGTAGCAGGCCGCGCGCTTGAGGTAGATTTCGTTGCCGTCCGAGTCGAACAAGTCGGCGAACACGGCGTTCAGCTCGCGGCGCTCCGACACCTGGGCCAGCAGCATCGACGTCATCTCGGCCGACACCACGAAGTCTGCGCCGTAGTCCTGCTCGAGCAGGTCCTTCGTTCGCGTGTCGAGAATCTCCGAGATGATGCGCGGCTTCTTGTCCTTGAAGGCGCGGAAGAGGTCACGCAGCAGCAGCACGGTGATGACGGTGCGCGCGTCGGCTTCGTCGGCGGGCCGCGAGGTGTCGGCCACCACCATCGCCACCATGAAGTCCGGAGACACCACCCGCTTGAGCGATTCGGGCGCGGTCGGGTCGCCTTCGACGTACTTCAGCTTCAGCGCCTTCAGCGAGCCGACGTGCTCCTTGATGAACTCGGTGAAGCCGTCCTTCTCGAGGCCCGGCATCAACCACGCCTCGCTGCCCGGCAGCACGTAGTTGTCGAACTCGCGCAGCATGTCGCCCAGCTTGGGGCTCATGCCGCAGATGAGCAGCCGCTCGGGCTTGCGCTGCATCGCGCTGGCGCCACCGAAGCCCTCGGGCACCGTCGGCTGGTGCTGCGCCGTCAGCGTGAAGCTGTCGTCGTCTTCGGCGATGACGAGCAGCTCGTCACCTTCCTGCAGCGCGAAGTCGTCGGGCGGGTTCAACGTGCACACGGCCGGCTTGCCACCCTCGGAGCGCCGCACGCCGCACACGACCGCGTCCTTCGTCGCCCACTGCGCTTCCCGAAACTCCTTGCCCGCGAGCGGACCGACTGGCGAGAAGTAGAACTCGCTGCCTTCGTACGAGAGCAGGTCGCGGTACACGCCCGCGAGCCCGTTCTGCCGCGCCGTCTGCACCATCATGCGCGAGAGCGTCTCGGCCATGGCGACGACCTCGACCCCGCCCGCACCCAGCTGCTCCACCACCGTGCGGCGTGACGAGTCGAGCAGCTCGACGACGGCATGGTTCTTCTGCAGCGCTCCGGGAATGCGGCGCAGCGCGAGCAGCGTCTTGATGGCCGCCATGTCCTGCGCGTCGTCACGCTCACCGACGTTCTCGTCCGCGAGGATGATGAGGCTCTTCGCGCGGCCGGCGCCCACCTTGCGCAGGTCGTGCACCGAGAACGGGCTGCCCTGCCGTACCACCACGCGCGTCGGGCCCATGTCGCCCATGCGCTCCTTCACGGTGTTCTCGACCTCTTCCTTCTCGGTCTCGGAGAGGATGACGATGGAGGCCGAGCTCAGGTTCGAGTTCGCCTCGCGCAGCTCGCGCAGAATCGCGAACACCTTCTCGTTGTAGCCAAGAATGAGCGTGTGCTTCTCGTCGATGACGGGGCTGCGGCCCTTGCGCAGGTCTTCGATTTTGTCGCCGATGGTGCTCGACACGAGGCCGATGAGCAGCGCCACCACGCCGACGCCGCTCAAGGTGGCCATCGTCGCGACGAAACGAACGAGCGTGCCTTTGTCGTCGCCCATGGTGCCGGCGTCAGCCACGCGCGTCATTGCCCACCACAGCGCCTCGAAGAGGTCGAACGTGTCGTTCGGGTCCTCCGGCGCCGGCATCACCAGCTTCGCGAACACCGCGCAGGTGAACACGAGGATGAACGAGAGCCCGAAGAGGCCCACGAAGCGGGCGATGGGGCTCCACGAGAGGAAGCGGTCAATCTGATACCGGAGTTTGTCACCGAAGGACGGGGCGTCGTCTGCCATGGCGGCGCGCACCGTAGCACCCGCCCACCAGCGCGCCTCATTCGAGTGTCGTCTTCGGTGGCCACAGCTCGCGGCGCGGAGCGGTGCGAACGGCCTCGCGCCACAGCTCTTCGCGTTGCTTGTCGGAAGGGTTGAGCCGGTCGCGGTAGCGCCGTGCCAGGGCGTCGGCGAGCAGCGACTGGCAGTCGGTGGCCAGGGGCAGCTTCACGCAGAGGTTCGCCTCGTCGATGGCGTCGTCCAGCCGGTCCTGCACGCGCAGGTCGATGATGCGCCGAACGTGCTCGGCCACTCTCGAGCTCGGTGAAGGTGGGCGGTCGGCCGGGCGGGTCAACGGCGGCTTCAGCTGTTGCTCCTGGGCCCGCAGGAAGAAGGCGCGGCACACGGCGCCCACCTGCCCGCCCGAGTCGACACAGTTGCTGGCGTTGCTCGCCAGCGTGCGCCACCCGCCCTCGTGCTCGAGCTGCATCGAGCGCCCGATGAAGGCCATCAGCAGCTGACCATCGAGCTCGCTCAATGGCGGAAGGAACGACGCGTCGCGGGCGAAGTTGGTGCTCAGCAGGGTTCGCCCGTGCTCGTGCACCAGCGCGGCGTCTGGCTCGTTGGCGAGCACGGCCCATTGGCGGGCGGCATACCGCTCGAAGTCGTCGTTGTTGCGCGCGGCAGCGTCGGAGGCGAGCGCCGAGAGCTGCTCGAGACACGGCTTCGGCGTCTCGAAGGACATCGCGCAGCCCTCGGCCAGCCCGACTGCCTGGTCGAAGTCGCCGTGCGCGCGCAGCTGCGCCACCTTCGCGGCCGTCTCCATCACCGCGGTGGGTGGTGTCACCTCGACGGGCTTCGGAGGCTCCTGCACGACGGCAGGCGTGGGCAGGGTCCGTTGGTCCAGCAGCTGGCTCCAGAAGGCCAGCGCGCCGCCGATGACGCCGACGCCGAGCAGGGTGCCGGTGCTGACGATGATGAGCGCGCGCCTCCACCGGGAGGTCGGCCGTGCGGCCTGGGCCGCCTCGCGCGCGTCGGTGACGTCATCGGGCTCGAGTTGCAACGCCCACGGGTAGCCGAGCTGCAGCACGGCCTCGACACAGGCGCGGCGCACGGTGCGGTTGCGGGTGCCGTCGGCCGAGAGCATTCGCAGCAACGCGGTCGCGACGAGTTCACGCTCTTCGGGCGGCACATGCGTCGACTGGAGCGCGGTGACGAAGGCGCTGACGTTCTCCTCCACCGTCTCGACGGAGGCCGACAGCCACGTGGTGAGGGGAGCCACGGGCTGCGTCGAGGCAGGCTCGCTCACTTCCGTTGGCTGCACCGCCGTCGTCACGGACACCACGTTAACGGGCTGCTCCAGCTGCGTCAGCCGTCGAAGGGAAGGGCCTGCCCGAAACAGGAGCTGTTTCGTCCGTGAGCGGCGCCGCGGCATCGGGAATGATGCGCGGCCCATGGCTCACCCTGACCTGTTGATCCGCGGCCGCCGCGTGCTGCTCCCGACCGGCCTCGCGCCCGCGACGCTGCACGTGACGAACGGAAGAATCACCGCCGTCACCGCCTTCGAGGCACCCGCGCCCTCCGACGTCACGCTCGTCGACGCGGGCGCGCTGCTGGTGACGCCAGGCCTCGTCGACTCCCACGTGCACATCAACGAACCCGGCCGCACCGAGTGGGAGGGCTTTCGCACGGCCACCGAAGCCGCAGCCGCCGGAGGCATCACCACCGTCGTCGACATGCCGCTCAACTCGATTCCACCCACCACGTCGGAGGACGCCGCCAGACGAAAGCTCGACGCGCTGGCTGATCAACTGCACGTGAACGTCGCGTTCTGGGGCGGCGTCGTTCCCGGGAACGCGAAAGACCTGGCCGGCCTGCAGCGCTTCGGGGTGCCTGGCTGCAAGTGCTTCACCTGCGAGTCAGGGGTCGACGAGTTCCCCATGTCGCGGCGTGAAGACCTCGACCTGGCGATGCCGGTGCTGCGCGACCTCGGCCGCGTGTTGCTCGTGCACGCCGAAGCGCCCGGCCCGCTCGCTGCCGCGGAGCAATTGGTCGCGAAGGAGGACCACCGTCGCTACCAGACCTATCTGCGCTCGCGGCCCCCGTCGGCCGAAGACGAAGCGGTGGCGATGATCATCGAGCTCGTGCGCGAGCACCACTGCCCTGCGCACATCGTTCACCTCTCGAGCGCGTCCGCGATTCCGCTGCTCGCCGCGGCCCAGGCCGAGGGGCTGCCGGTGACCGCCGAGACCTGCCTGCACTACCTCGCGTTCACGGCCGAAGAGATTCCCGACGGTGCGACCCACTACAAGTGCGCGCCGCCCATTCGTGAAGCGTCGAACCGCGAGCTGTTGTGGAAGGGGCTCGCGTCGGGAGTGATCAGCCAGGTCGTGTCTGATCACTCGCCCTGCACCCCGGCGCTCAAGAAGCCCGAGACCGGAGACTTCCTCGACGCGTGGGGTGGCATCGCGGGCCTGCAGCTCGGGCTCTCGGTGTTGTGGACGCTCGCGAAGGAGCGCGGGTTCTCGCTCGAGCAGGTCGTGCGATGGAACACGCTGGGTCCAGCGAGGCTCGCGGGCCTGTCGACGCGAAAGGGCCAGCTGGCGCCCGGCTTCGACGCTGACCTGGTGCTCTGGGACGACAGCGCCTCGTTCGAGGTGACGCCGTCTCAGATTCATCACCGCCACAAGGTCACACCGTACGCAGGCAAGACGCTCAGCGGAGTGGTGCACCAGACGTTCGTCGGCGGTCGCCTCGCGTGGTCGCGTGAAACGGGGCTTCGGCCCGCAGGTGGGCACTTCGAAGCGGTGACGTGAACGTCACGCGGCACGAGTCAGCACCGCTCGACCATGCACTCGAGGTCGTGAGCGGGAGCGTCACGAATGCTCGCTTTCGCTGCACGGATTGGACGTGTCGCCTCGAAGCCGGGCACGCGACGACGAATGACCCAGTGCCGTCCGGATTCGATTGACTCCACCCGCCCACGTCGGAAGACAGCGCCATGCCTCAGGCTCCCTTTCGTTCGAAGACGATGTTCCGGCTCGCGGGGCTGGCGGTGGGCGCGGCGATGCTGCCGGCGTCGGCGTCAGAGTCCGGTGGGCACAGCGACGCCGTCGCGCCCATCGTGCTCGCGCTCGCCATCATCCTCGTGCTCGCGAAGGTCGGCGGCCATCTCGCGCAGCGCGTGAAGCAGCCTGCCGTGCTGGGTGAGCTCGTCGTCGGCGTCGTGCTGCGCAACCTCTCGCTGCTCATCGAGGCCTTCGGCGGAGAGCCGCTGCGCTACTTCCACGCGCTGTCCACCGACACGCACCTCGACATGCTCTCGCGGCTGGGCGTCATCATTCTGCTCTTCGAGGTCGGCCTCGAGTCGACGGTCGCGCAGATGATGAAGGTGGGGCTCTCGGCGTTGCTGGTGGCGACGGTAGGCGTGGTGACGCCGTTCGCGCTCGGCTGGCTGACGTCTTCGCTGCTGCTGCCGACCGCGAGCATCTACGTGCACATCTTCATCGGCGCGACGTTGACGGCGACGAGCGTGGGCATCACCGCGCGCGTGCTGAAGGACCTCGAGAAGAGCCACCTGCCCGAAGCGCGCATCGTGCTCGGAGCGGCCGTCATCGACGACGTGATGGGGCTCGTCATTCTCGCGGTGGTGACGGGCATCATCGGCGCGGCGAACGCGGGCACGACGCTGGCGGTCGGCGACATCGCGATGACGCTCTTCAAGGCGGTCGGCTTTCTCGTCGGCTCGCTGCTCATCGGGCGCTGGTTGTCGCCACGAATGTTCCACGTGGCCTCGCAGCTCAAGGCGCAGATGGTGCTGCTCGCGTTCGGCCTGGGCTTCTGCTTCCTGCTCGCGTGGTTGTCAGACCTCATCGGCCTGGCGCCCATCGTCGGCGCGTTCGCCGCGGGCCTGATTCTCGAAGACGTTCACTACCAGGACCTCAAGGACAAGGAGCAGCACACCCTCGAGGAGCTCATTCACCCCATCTCGTATTTCCTGGTGCCCATCTTCTTCGTGCTGATGGGCATGCGCACCGACCTGAAGGCCTTCGTGGCGCCGGGTGTGTTGACGCTCGCTGGAGCGCTGGTGGTGGTGGCCATCATCGGCAAACTGGTCGCGGGCCTCGGCGCGCTGGGCAAGGGGCTCGACCGCATCAGCATCGGCATCGGCATGGTGCCTCGCGGCGAAGTGGGGCTCATCTTCGCGAACATCGGCGCCGGGCTGACGGTGCAGGGCCAGAAGGTGGTCGACCCGAACGTGTTCTCGGCCGTGGTGGTGATGGTCATCGTGACGACGATGGTGACGCCTCCGGTGCTGAAGTGGAGCCTGGAGCGCGGCGAGAAGAAGAAGCAGCGCGCCTGATGGTTCTGAACTCGCTGTTTTAAAAGGTGTTTTTGGAGAGTTGCAGTCAATGACAGCACTGCCTACAGTGCAGTCGCTCACGCCATGGCGACCCTCACGATCAGAAACCTCGACGAAGCGCTGAAGCGGCGACTGCGGGTTCGAGCGGCTCAGCACGGTCGGTCGATGGAGGAAGAGGTTCGCGAGATTCTGCGCGAGGTGGTGAGTGAACGAAGCGGGCCAGACCTTGCCGCTTCGATTCGAGCTCGAGTTGCGGGCATCGGTGGTGTCGAGCTCGAGCTTCCAGCGCGTGAGCCCGTTCGCGAGCCGCCACTGTTGGACTGAGCGTGATTGTCCTCGACACCAATGTCATCTCGGAGCTGATGCGGCCCACGCCGTCATCGACGGTTTCCACGTGGCTCTCACTCGAGACCCCGTCTGACGTGTTCCTCACCGCAGTCACTGAAGCCGAGCTCCGGTACGGGGTTGCGCTGGTGCCCGATGGACGACGACGTCGTGCGCTCGAACGCGTCGTCGAAGAGATCATTCGAGAAGACTTCCGCGGTCGAGTTCTCCCGTTCGACAGTCAGGTCGCGCCTGCGTACGCGCGCATCGTCTCGGAGCGGCGCGCTGCGGGAAGACCCATCAGCCAGCTCGATGCGCAGATTGCGGCCATCGCCCTCACGCACGCCGCAACACTCGCGACTCGCAACGTGCGCGACTTCGAGGGCTGTGGTCTCGAGCTCGTCGACCCGTGGGCAGAAGCAGCGTGAGTGGTGGAACCCTCTGACCGCCTGAAGTGTGCTGCCGACATGCGCAGCGCACTGCTCCTCTTCGTCTCTTTCGCGGCTCACGCGGCACCGACCATCATCACCGTCTCTGCGGGGGACGGGTCGCCTGCCGTGTCTGGCCCAGCTCCGAGGGTGCTGAGCGAGGGCGTCACCCTGCACGACCTCACGCCTGATGGGCGCTCCCTCATTTCGATGGAGCCCGCCGGCCTGCAGCTGCGCTCCCTCGATGGTGGAACGCCCGTCACCCTCGCGCCTCCCGGCTCGAGGTTCACCGTCACGCCCGACTCGAAGTTCCTCGTCACCTTCGACACGGCGTTCACGCGGCACCCGCTCTCGTCGAAGGACGGCAAGGCGACGCTGGCGCGCGACGTCACGCTGTTGCCGAACTCGTCCTTCATCGCTTCGAACTCGCAGCTCGCGTTCGTCGCGGCCGATGGCTCATTGCAGCTCGCCGACCTCGTCGAAGGTACTGCACGACCACTGCCGGTCGAGACGCCAGAGTCCAACCCCTGTCACTTCGGCAACGCCGCCCCCTCGGCCATCTCAGATGATCAGCGCTGGCTGCTCTTCCGCCATGGCTGCGTCTCCGACGTGATGCGCGTGGACGGCAGCAAGACGCGCGAGCTGGGCTTCTCGTCGGCGCAGCTGGTCGGCTCTCTCGTCATCGGAGACCTCGGACCCACTGGAGCCGTCGAAGCGACGCAGCTGAAGGTGATGGAGCTGAACACCGGCGCGAAGTGGTTCATCGAGGGTGTTCGCCTTCACGCGCGCACGGTGCGCATTCCCGGCACCGAGAACGTGTTGATGCTCGACGAGCAGGGGCGGGTGCTGTTCGTCGAGCTGCGGCCCAAGCGCGTGAAGGTGCTGCGTGACGTGGCTCCGAGGGCGGTGACGCTCGAGCCGACGAAGGATGGGAAGGCGCTGGTAGTGGCTCGCGACGACGTGGAGCACGTCTGCACCGTGCTCGAGCTCGACCCATCGACCGGAAAGCAGCGTCGCCTCGCGGGCGTGAATGGCGCAGAGCAGTGCTTCGCGCACCCCACGCGTACGGGAGCCGTCGTCTTCGCGTGGCGCTTCACCGGTTCACAACAGGCCGTGCTCGCCGACATCGATGGGAGCGGCCGCGTTCGACGGCTTGGCCCTCCGCTCGACACCATCGGCAACCTCGAGGCCTGGGGAGGAACGTGGGCGCTGGTGACGAAGAAGGGAGCGCTGCTGGTGCCGTGACGTTTTCGTGAGACCTGCGGCGCGCGTGGCCGTCTGCGGTCGTTCCATCAGGAGAACGACCGAATGTTCCGAACCACGCTGCTGCTGACGTGCCTGTCTCTTCCCGCTTTTGCCCAGACCGCTGCGCAGGTCTGCGCGAAGATTCTGTACGCCGACCAGAAGGTCGCGTGCGTGCGCACCATCGCCGGGCACGACGTCGAGCCCGAAGCCGCGCAGGTCTGCGGCACCATTCTGTACGCCGACCAGGTCGTGCAGTGCATGGCCGGTACGCTCGACAAACACTTCGAGCCTGACGAGCTGGCCGCGTGCCGCTCGATTCTCTACGCGGACCAGAAGGCGCAGTGCATCGCGTCGGCGGGGCGAAAGCCGGCTCCGCGTCGGGACCGGGACCGCGACGACGACCGCGAAGACCGGCGCCGCTCGAGAGCCCGCGACGACGATGAGGAGCGCGATGTCGCCCGCTTCGACAGCACGGTGACGTTCGAGAACCGCACGAGCCGTGTCTCGGCATCGCGCTTCTACTGGCGCGTGGCCGGCAAGGGCCGGTGGACCGAGTTCGGAGGCCGACGTCGGCTGGGTCCTGGCGAAGAAGTGAGCCTCGAGTCGTCGTCGGGCCTGTACGACTTCTGCGTCGAGACCACCGATGGCCGCTCGGGCTACTGGGCGCGCATTCGCCTCGAGCGCAACGAGCACCGGCTCTGGTTCAAGAGCGACGCGCTCGACGACTTCGACTGCCGCGACCGCTGATTCACCCCTCACTTTCACTGGAGAAACCCATGTTCAGAACCGTGCTGTGTCTCGTCGTGTGTCTGTCGTCGTCGGTGTTCGCTGCGTCGCGCGCCGACCTGTTGTCCCGTGCTGCCGAAGGCGTGAAGGAGGCGGTGGACGAAGTGCAAGACGCTCCCGCCGCGTGCAGGAAGAAGCTCGCTGGCAAGGTGGAGTCGCTCGATGACGCGCTGCGGGCGGCGAAGAAGGATCAGTCGGATGCCTCAGTGAAGTCGGCTCGGCGCGCAGCTGATCAGGCGGCCGATGTGGCGCGTGAGGCGTGCACGGGATCAGCCGGCAAGCGGTTGGTGAAGGCGCTCGAGGCCGCGTCGTCGTCGTTCGATGATGCGTTGAGCGCGAAGGAAGACGCGGCGCCGCCGCCGGTATTGAACGCGATTGCGCAGGGCATTGGTGGGCTGTTCGCGGGTGCAGCGCAGGCGCACTCCGAGACGACGACGTCGTCGAAGTCGACCTCGAAGACGACGCGCACCGAGCAGGTGAACGGTGAGGATCTCGAGGAGGGTGAGCCGCGCGAGAACGAGCGGCCGGCGAAGAAGGAGAAGAAGTCAGATGGGCCGAAGCGTGGCGAGTTCGGAGCGACGTGCCGCAACAACGGCGAGTGTGATTCGAACACCTGCTACCTGGGGTCAGGCTCCATCGGGTACTGCACGAAGATCTGCAGCGAAGACGATGACTGCCCGCGGAAGATGTTCGAGTGGACGTGCTACCGCCCGCGCAACCTGAACGCGCCGCAGAAGCTGTGCCTGCAGAGCAATTGAGCGCGGTGGCCGTTAGCCACCCGGCATGAAGCTGTCAGAGAAGGGCGGGTTCGCTCCGCCGCCGAAGCTGGGGCCGAAGTTCGCGCAGGCGTTGTCCGAGACGCTGGCCGGGTGGAGCGGGGTTCACGCACGAGCGCACTGGCAATTGGGTGACGAGTCGGTGGTCGACGGCGCGGACTTCTATGTGGGTGAAGAAGAGCTCGGTCACCTGCACCTCGATGGTGACGCGCATGTGGCGATGGGCGTGGCGTTGAGGAATGCGCTGGTGGAACGCGGACTGGCGCATCCGTTTCGATGGAGCCGCGAGTTCGTGACGTGGCGAGTGACGTCATCCGCGTCACGAGAACACGCAGAGTGGCTCTTCTCGCTTCGGCTGGCCGCATTGGGTGGGGCGTCGCTGGCCTCGTTGCTGCTGCAACTGCCCCAACGACTCACAGAAGCCTCTGAGAGCGATGGGGGCGCGAGGGGGCGCTCCGAAGCCTCGAGACTCGAAGGTGTGCAAGAATGACTCGAAATCCCGAGTCCAGTCGCCGAGGGTGGTGGCCTTTCGGGGTGGTGTACACAGGTTGACGGGTTTGCGACAACAAGTTCACGTCAACTTGTACACACTTTGCCGACCACTTGTTTACACCACCCCGGAAGAGGCACCACCCTCGGCGTCGGTGAGCGGAATTCGGACGTGGAGACGATTCTCCGTCAAGCGCCTCACTTGGGGCTTCGGAGCGCCCTCTCGCGCCCCCATCGCTCTCGAGGCTGCTGTTCTGTTCGCTTCAGCTGGCTCGATAGAGCGGGCAATTGGCGTGTGCTGTCATTGACTGAAGCAGTCCGATGACCGGGTCGCCTTCGATGCCTAGGGCGTCATCGTGTACGTCGGCGTCTGCGCATCCAGAATCGGGAACTGACCCGCGCGCACGGTCACCTGCGGCGGCGTCGTCTGATTCGTCTTGTAGAGCTTCCCGCCGGTGCCGACCGCCTGGAAGAACACATCGAACGTTCCCTGCGGCAGATAGGGGAACACGGTGCCCTGGCCAGTCATCGCGTCGCTGCACATCACCTCAGCGCCGGCATTCGGGTACAGCAGCGTCGGAGTGCCCGTCGTCGTGCGCAGGTTCAGGAAGATGGAAGTCACTCCGGCCTGGGCGCACGTCTGCGCAACGGTGCCATCGCGAAACGCCCACTTCACCGGCAGCGAGCCCACGTCCCAGTCCATCGCGATGGTGACCGGAGTCGTCGTTCCCGCAGGCACGCTCACCTGCTGCTGCTTGCGGAAATAGACAAAACCGTTCGTATCGGCCGCAGAGAGGTCGAGCGTCGCGGTGCCGTTCAGGTTCGGGAGTGACAACCCGGCTCCACCCGGCTCTCCCGTCGAGCACGTCACCTCACGCGCCGTTCCACCATTCACCGCCACGCTCACCTTCGTGATGGTCGCCTGCGCGCACGTGGGCGTGTTCGACACGGACAACGCAGGGAACGACCACTTCACCTGCAGCGTGCCCGGCCCCGTCGACATCACGGGCTCGAGCCGAACCTGCGCCGAGACGTCCTGGTCGACGACGCGCACCTGCGCCGTGCCGCGGAACTTCAGCGCGTTGGTGGCATCACGACCCTCCAGCGTCGCCGTGTACGAGCCGGCGGGAATGCCCTGCACCACCACGCCATCGGTGCCCGAGGTGTTGCAGCGGAACGCCTGGTTGCGAACCGTCGTGTTCGGCAGGTTGACGACGACGTTCGAGATGGCGGCCTGCGCGCAGGTCTGACCCGAAAAGCTCCACAGCAGAATGACGGAGTGGGTCGGCCCGCTCACGCCGCCTGCGGTGCCTCCTCCTGCCGTTCCGCCGCCAGCGACACCGCCACCCGAAGTGCCGCCGCCGGTCCCGCCCAGGCACACGCCACTGGAGCAGCTCGTGTTGGCTCCCATGCACGCCGAGCACATCGCCCCGCGCTGGCCGCAGGCATCGGTCGTATTTCCATCCAGGCACATGCCCGTCGCGTCGCAGCAGCCGTTGCAGTTGTTCGGCGTGCAGTGGTTGCGAATCACGCAGCCTGTGCTGCCGAGAAATGCCGCCAGGAAAAGGAGCTGAAAAGTCCGCATGGTGAGTCTCCGGTACGTCACGGCCGAGGAACGACTCCACCGACGGCGAGGTAACCCGCCTTATTCATTGATGGTGGGGAGTACGCCCACATGGTCGCGGCATCCTCCTCCTGACCGATGGTCGCGATCAGGGCTCCGTCCGATACTTCTTCACGAACAACGCACCGCACTCCAGCGGCGCCTGACCCGGGAGCACCACATGAAGAAGCTGAACAAGAAGCAGATGATGAAGAAGGCCCGTGGTCAGGGCATGACCGAATACATCATCATCGTCGCCCTCATCGCCATCGCGGCCATCGGCGTCATCACCCTCTTCGGCGACAACATTCGCAAGCTGTTCGGCGCCTCGGCCGACGCCCTCGCCGGCGAAGAGTCGGTGACCCCGGCCACGAAGACGTTCAAGGCCGCTGGCGTCGACACCAAGAAGACGCTCTCGACGTTCGGCGAGAAGAACAACGCCAACTACTGATCAGCTGAATCGATCCGCAGTCGTCTCGGGGTCCATCGCGCGAGCGCTGGGCCCCGAAGTCGTTTCAGGGCCCCAGTTCGACGGACTCATCGTGATTCAGGAGCCACCGCTCATCAGGCTCGCTCCGCCTGCGTCTCAGTGCAGCCGAAGCTGCTGCGCGCGAGACCAGAGCCGGAGCACGAGCCGCTCGCTCAACTCCGCGGCCCCACCCATGAAGCGTTCTCTCCACGCGTTCGCCGGGTGGAACTGCACGCGGTACAGGTTCGCGTCCTTCGAGCGGCCGAGCAGATAGTCGTCACTCGTCTCGAGCTGGTCGACGAGCCCGAGCTCCTTCGCGCGCGTGCCCAGCCAGTACTCGCCCGTCGCGACCTGGTCGATGTTCAACGCTGCGCGGTTCTGCTTCACGAACGTCTTGAAGAGCTGGTGCGTCTCTTCGAGCTGCTCCTGCAGCTTCGCTTTGCCCTTCTCGGTGATTTCCCCGAGGAAGCTCACGGTGCGCTTGAACTCGCCCGCCGTCATCTCTTCCACGTCGACGTCATGCTTCTTCAGAAACCGGTGCACGTTGGGCACCTGCGAGACGACGCCGATGGAGCCGACGATGCTGAACGGCGCCGCCACCACCTTGTCGGCCACGCACGCCATCATGTAGCCGCCGCTCGCTGCCACGCGGTCGATGCACACGGTGACTTTGAGCTTCTTGTCCTTCAGGCGTGAGAGCTGTGCCGCCGCGAGCCCGTAGTGCGGCACTGCGCCGCCGCCGCTCTCGAGTCGAACCACGACTTCATCTTCCGGCTTCGCGACGCCGACGATGGCGGTGACCTCTTCGCGCAGGCTCGTCGTGGCAGACGCCATGATGTCGCCGTCGAAGTCGACGACGTAGACATTTGGCTTCGTCGCCGAGAGCGTCTGCGCGGCCTTCGAGAGCTCCTTCTGCTGTTTGCGCAGCGCCTTGAACGCGCTCCGGCCGTTCGCCATGCCCGCCTGCAGCCCATCACGCAGGTTGTCGAAGCGCTCGTTGAGGTGCTTCACCTCGAGCCAACCGCTGGGGTGGGACGAGAAGCCGCGCGCCCGGCGGATCAGCATCACCATCGCCGCCGTCGACGCCGCCACCGTGAGGAAGACGACGAAGCTTCGCGCCGTGAAGCCAAGCAGGTCGTGCAGGAGTTCCATGGCTTCACGGCTATCGCGCCCGACTGCCGTGCGCCATGACAGCCCGCGCATTCGGTCAGCTTTCGTCGCGACGCTGCGCTATTCCTTCCTGATGCCTGATGACCGCATCGGCCCGTGGTTGCCAGACGTGTTGCAGGGCATGCCAACACGCGTGCTGTTGCCAGAGCCGTACGAGCCGCAGCGCACGCAGTACCCGCTCGTCGTGTATCTGCACGGGAGCGGAGAGCGCGGCACCGACAACGCGGCCCAGCTTCGCAACGGCGTGCGGGTGTTCGAATCGCCGGAGCTGAGGAAGCAGCATCCCTGCATCGTCGTGGCTCCGCAGTGCGACCGTGACGACACCTTCGGAGGCAGCTGGTACGGCGGCACCTCACGCACGCAGCGGGCCGTCGTCGCGATGGTGCGCGAGCTGTGCACGCGACGCTCGGTCGATTCGCGGCGCGTGTCGTTGATTGGGTTCTCGATGGGCGCCATCGGCCTGTGGGACATCATCGCCCACCACCGTGACGTGTTCGCCGCGGCCGTGCCCATCTCGGGAGACCTCGACGTGTCGCTCGCCAGAGACCTGCTGTCGTTTCCGCTCTGGGCCTTTCACGGAGAGCGCGACGAGCTCGTGCCGAACACCAACACCCGCGAGCTGTACGCGATGATGCAGAAGCTGGGCGGGCTCGCGCGCTACACCGAGTTCCCCGGAGTCGGCCACGATGCATGGCAGCAGGCGTTCGCCCGCGCAGACGTGTTCGACTGGCTCTTTCAGCAGCGACGGTGAGACATGCTGGAGCTCATCAAAGCCGACATCACGACGTTGAACGTCGACGCCATCGTGAACGCAGCGAACGCAGCGCTCTCAGGCGGCGGTGGAGTCGATCAGGCGATACATCGAGCCGCAGGTGCCGAGCTCCTCGCTGCGTGTCGAGCGCTTGGTCGATGTCCACCTGGGGACGCGGTCGTCACGCCCGGTTTCAAGCTGAAGGCCCGGCTCGTGATTCACGCAGTCGGACCCGTCTGGGACGGCGGTGAGAAGGGCGAACCCGCGATGCTGGCGCGCGTCTACGAGCGGGTGTTCACCTTGGCGAAGCAGCACGGCGTTCGCACCATCGCGTTTCCGGCAATCTCAGCAGGGGCGTACCGCTTCCCCGCATCGGTCGCGGCGGACATTGCGGTGCGCGCCATGCTCCAGCACGAGTCCAGCTTCGACCGCGTCATCGCCTGTTTGTACGATGACCAAATGCTCACTGAGTACGTGCGGACCCAGCGTCGACTTCGCTGACACGAACTTCATGACTAAACGAAAGGCGTAGCTCACTCCTTGCCGGGAACGGTGGTCGGGTCGGCTGGCGTCGCGTCGACGGTCGGCATGGGGCGCAGGAAGTACCAGCCCGCAACGCCCAGGGCGGTGAGCACCAGAAGCAACACCACCCACTTCCCGGTGCCGCCGCGTGAGGTGGCCTCACCCTTCATCCGCTCGACCATCTGGCGGTCGACGGCGGTGGCTGCCACGACCTCATGCAGGTTCGGCGCAGGCCGTGACGGGTTGCTCTTCACCTTCGGCACCGGCCGGGTCGCGTCGTCCATCGGCGGAACGGGCAGCGGCCCCACCCGGGCGTTCGCGCCACGGGCCGCTGGCGCGACGAAGGCGGGCTCGGTGCGTTGACCAGCTTCGTGCATGTCGACCCGCGGCTTGAGGGCCTTCGAGACGCCAGTGACCTTGTCGTCGACGCCAGGAACGGGAAACAGCTCCTTGTTCGTCGTGTGCGGGTCTTCGAGCACCGGCAGCTCGGCGCGCGTCGGCAGACTGCCGTAGGCCTCGAGCCGCTGCTGAATGCCGTGCACCAGGTCGAGCACCTCTCTGGCCGTCGCCGGGCGCCGTGCTGCCTCGCGGGACATGAGCCTCGCGACGAGGTCGTCGATCTCCTTCGGCAGGTCGGGCTTCACCGTCGACGCGCGAGGCGCCTCTTCGTGCAGGGCTTTGATCAACAACTGCCCCACGTTCGTGCCTGCGTAGACGGCGCGGCCGGTGAGCAGCTCGAACAACACGACACCGGTCGAGTAGAGGTCGGTGCGCGGCGTCACCGGCTCGGAGTTGATCTGCTCGGGCGCCATGTACCCGGGCGTTCCGAGAATCGCGCTGCCGGTGAGCTGTTGCTTGAGCTCAGAGGTCAGTGACTTCGCGATGCCGAAGTCGAGCACCCGCAGGCGCTGCCCATTCGGCCCCTCTTCGACGAAGAGGTTCTGCGGCTTGAGGTCGCGGTGCACGACGCCGGCCGCGTGCGCCTTCTCGAGCACGTCGAGCAGCTGGGTGATGAGGTCGAGCGCCCGGCCCATCGGCAGCGCGCCCTCCTGCTCCAGCAGGTCGAACACCGAGCGCCCCTTGAGGAACTCCATGACGAAGTACGGCATGCCGCTGGCCGTCTTGCCGAACGAGAAGATGTCGACGACCGCGGGATGGCCGATGGCGTTCACCACGCGCGCTTCGTTGATGAACCGCTCGATGACCTTGGGGTCTGCCGCGAACGCAGGGTGCAGCACCTTCACCGCGACGCGTTTGCCGATGACCGGGTGTCTGGCTTCGAACACGGCGCCCATGCCGCCCGTGCCGACGCGCGCGATGACCTCGTAGTCACCCAGCTTCTGGCCGATGAAGGACGCGCCCGTCACGCCCCCAGTCTCACTCACAACCGTCGAGGTGTCTGGTTTTCCAGCGCGTCAGGCCGCGCGGCTCGACGACCCGGACGACACCAACGCCAGCACCTCTTTGAGCCGCTCGAGTCGCAACGGCTTGGGAAGCAGGTCGTTCATGCCCACCGCCAGACACCGCTCCCGGTCCTCGGTGCTCACCGCTGCGGTCAACGCGTAGATGGGCGTCTGCACGCCTCGCTCGCGC
Organism: Archangium gephyra; assembly: GCA_943370055.1. Taxonomy (GTDB): domain Bacteria; phylum Myxococcota; class Myxococcia; order Myxococcales; family Myxococcaceae; genus Xiheimicrobium; species Xiheimicrobium gephyra_A. The sequence continues at coordinate 10,504 of CALRPN020000041.1, read as the reverse complement.
ATCGCCTTCGCTGCGTCGAAGCCGTCCATCACCGGCATGTGACAGTCCATCAACACGAGGTCGAACGTCTGGCCTTCAGTCGCCTCGAGGCCTTTGCGCCCATCGGCGGCCAGCGTCACCTGATGCCCGAGCGACTCGAGCAGGCGCTTCACCACGAGCTGGTTGACCGGGTTGTCCTCGACGACGAGCACGCGACAGGGCCCGGGACGCTGCGTCGGAGCCACCGCCTGCGACGGGGGCGCCTGCGTCTCTTCGAAGGGCATTCGCACGACGAAGCAGCTGCCCACGCCGAGCTGACTGTCGACCTGAATGCTGCCCTTCATTGCCTGAACCAGCCGCTGCGCGATGACGAGCCCCAGGCCCGTGCCTCCGAAGCGCCGCGTCGTCGAGGCGTCGGCTTGACTGAACGGCGTGAACAGCTTCGACACCACCTCGCTGCTCATGCCGATGCCGTTGTCGATGATCTCCAGCACCAGCTCCGAGCCGTAGACGTCGAGCCGGCAGCTCACCAGCCCCCGGGCGCTGAACTTCACCGCGTTCGACACGAGGTTGAGGGCAATCTGCCGAAACCGGGTCGGGTCTCCCTTGAGCCAGGCCGGCACCGTCGGCGCCACCATCAGCTCGACGTCGGTGTGGTGCTCGGCGGCGCGCGGCTGAAGCAGGTTCACCACCAGCTGCAGCTCGGTGCGCGGAGCGAAGGCAATCGACTCGAGCTCCAGGCGGTTCGATTCGATCTTCGAGAAGTCGAGCACGTCGTTGATGACCGCGAGCAGCGTGTCGGCGCTCTGCTGCATGATGCCGAGGCCTTCCTTCAGGCGCTTCGGGTCCTTCTCGTCGGCGAGCAGCGCCACCATGCCGGTGACGCCGTTGAGCGGGGTGCGAATCTCGTGGCTGATGGTCGCGAGGAAGTTGCTCTTGGCGGTGTTCGCGCGAACGGCCTCGGCGCGGGCCTCTTCGAGCTGCCGGTTCTGCTCCTTGAGGCGATGAATACTGCCCTGCGTCTCGCCTTCGTACGCCCGCACGAGGAAGAAGAGCGTCACCGCCACGCCCAGCATCGAGACGAGCTTGGTGCCGAAGGTGCGCTCCTTCATCAGGGCTGGCGCGAGCCACTGGTGCTCGATGCCGTAGTGGGCCACCGCGATGGCCACCATCGAGAGCGCGAGGGTGACGAAGCCGGCCCTTCGCCCACCGACGGCCATGGCGACGAGCGGGGCCGACGAAATCCAGAAGATGGAGGTGAGGCCCTCGGAGCCCGACGCCATGCCCATCACTGCCGCAATCAAGACACCGAACCCGAGGAAGCAGGTGGTGACGAGGCCGAGGTTCACGCGGAAGCGAACGGCGATGAGCGAGCCTGCCGCCGCCAACCCGACCGATGACGTGCTCGCTGCCGACTGCCACGCGCGCTGGGTGAGCTGCGCCAGCACCGACACGACGCACGCGAACAGAATCATCGTCGCCAGCAGCGTGAACTTGCGAAGGCGGCCGCGCTCGTCGTCCGAGAGCGTGCTGTCGCGAAGTGAAGGCACCAGCCATTCCGTGATCGACCTTCGCCCCATGCCCAGAAGATGTAACGGCTGGTTCTGCCGCCGCCGCCCGAGAAGCGCTCAGCGCGCCGGCGTCAGGCGGCATTTCAACCCGTCCGCAATCTCGAAGACCTCGTCGAGGGCGAGCCCGAGTTGATCTCGCACAGGCGCCCCCTGCCATCGGGGCAGCAGCGGAGGCCTCGCGCCCCTCGCAACCACCAGCAGCCAGTCATCTCTTCGCAGCAGCGTCACCGGCGCACTGGAACTGGGAGGCGTCAGCACTGCGCCTTCGTCGAGCGGCGTCAGGGAAATGTCGCGGTCGAGGAGCACGGCCTTCGTCGAGGTGAGCGGTTCGACCGACGTCCACCCATCCCACGAGACGACCTCGAGCATCACGGGCCGGGCGGGACCTTCGCGTGGGCTCGAGAAGCGGGCGACGTCGCGGGCGTGGGGGTCGAGCTGATCATGCCGGCGAAAGTCATCGAGCTGCCATGCGCCGCGGTCGCCGGCTTCGAGGCGCGTGACCTTCGAGAGCGAGGGTGTTCGGGCCAGCAGCAACGCGAGCTGCACGCCGTCGTCCGTCGAGAGCCCGATGGTGCGCACGACGTCGAGGTGCGGGTGGTCCAGGGCGCCGCGGTCGAGGGCCTCGACGAAGTCGACGAGGTCGAGCTGCGGGTCTCGCACCGTCACGCGTTGGATGAAGGGACCTGCGAAGCGCGCTTCGACGAGGCCGGCGGCGATGCGTGGCGCGAGGCTCCAGAGGTGGCGGGCCTGCTCGGCAGGTGGAACCGGCCTTCGCAACGTCTCGGCGAGCGGGCTCTCGTGCTCGAGCAACCAGTCGCGGTACACGAGCGCGAGCGCATCGTCGTGCGGAGCCGCCAGCGTCTTCTCATCGAGCTCACGCAGCCCCACGCCCGGCCAGTCGGTCGTCACGAAGCGGAAGCGCTCGGTGCCATCGTCGATGACGTCACCGTTGAGCAGCGCTCCGCCGCCGGTCACCACGCCATTGAGGCGAAGCTCGAAGCCCGCCGAGACGTGAAGCCGCCACGCACCGTCGTGCTCGTAGACGGCCCAGAGCACGTCCTGCAGCGTGCGCAGGGACTCGAGCGGCAGCAGCGAGTGGTCGAGCGCACGGCCCAAACCCGGTGCCTCGAAGCGGATCAGCTGGCCCGTCTCGAGGCCCACCAGCCGTGGCATCTGATCAGCCTCCCGTCAGAATTCGCAGAAGCACTCGCCGACGTCACACGTTCGAATGCGACCTGACCCGCACGTCGGGCATACGCGACAGTTGGCACCATCGGCGCCGCAGGCCGTCACGAGAAAACCACCAGCGCACGTGGGCGTGGTCGAGGGGTTGGCGACGCAGCCAGTACAGCAACTGCCCGACACACAGCGCCCGCCGGTGCAGATGGCGAGGTTGGCCACTGGCGCACCGTCGAGACAGACGGGACTTCCGCTCGCACAATCGATGACACCGCTTCGGCATGCGTTGGGATTGCTGGTGCATGCCTGACCGGCAACGCACGCGACGCACGAGCCCGCGTTGCAGACACCTCCAGAGCAGGCCGAGCCGGTGCCAACGTTGCCCGACTCGACACACACGGCACTGCCCGAGCCGCAATCAATGCTCCCCGTCTTGCACACGTTCGCGGGGCTGCACGACGCTCCCTGCGAGCAGGGGTTGCACGAGCCGCCGTTGCACACGCCACCGGGACAGGCAGTGCCGTTCATCTTGTTCGCGCCGTTCGTACAGACGCCCGAGCCCGAGCTGCAGTCGATGACACCGTTCTGACAGACCTGGTTCGAATTCGTCGTGCAGGAGGCGCCGCCACTGCACGGGTTGCATGAGCCAGCGTTGCACACGCCCCCTGGGCACGAGGTGCCGTTGCCCTTGTTGCTGCCGTCGATGCACACCGCGGTGCCGGTGCCACAGTCGATGGTGCCGTTGCGGCACGACGGGTTCGGGTTCGAGGTGCAACCCGCTCCCTGTGTGCACGCGCTGCAGAAGCCGGCGTTGCACACGCCGCCAGCGCACATCGTGCCATTGGTTTTGTTGGAGCCGTCGACGCAGACCGCACTGCCCGTGGCACAACTGATGGTGCCGTTCCGGCAGGCCGAGTTCGGGTTGGTCGTGCAGGCCGCGCCCGGGTTGCAGGCCACGCAAGAGCCGGCGCTGCAGACCCCCGCGGGGCAGGTGGTGCCATTCATCTTGTTGCTGCCGTCGACGCAGACCGCGCTGCCGGTCGCGCAGCTGATGCTTCCGTTGCGGCACGCGGACCCCGGGTTGGTGGTGCAGGCCGCGCCGTCGTTGCAGGCCACGCACGAACCGGCGTTGCAGACACCTCCACTGCAGACCGTCCCGTTCGACTTCGGCGCGCCATCGACACAGACGGGCGCTCCGCTGGCGCACTCGACAGTGCCCGACCGACAGGCCGAAGAAGGATTCGTCGTGCAGGAGGCTCCCTGAGTGCACGAGACGCACTGGTCGAGCGCATTGCAGACCTGGTTGGTTCCACACGTCGCGCCGGAGCCCTTTCGCGCGCCATTCGTACAGACGGGCGAGCCCGACGTGCAGGCGATGGAGCCGTTGAAGCATGGGTTCGTCGGGGTGCACGAGCTGCCGGCCGCGCAGTTCGCACACGCTCCAGCGCTGTCGCACACCTGTCCCGAGCCGCAGGTCGTGCCCGGTGCCTTGTTGCCCCCATCGACACAGCGGAGCGCTCCCGTCGCGCAGTCGGTCACTCCGTTTCGACACAACCCCGGGTTGGTGCCGCAGGTGGTGCCCGCACTGCAGGCGATGCAGGCGCCCAGGCCGTTGCAGACCTGCCCTGCGCCGCAGGAGAGGCCCGCCGTGGCGTTGGTGGCGTCGTCGCACTGGGTGCTGCCTGAGCTGCAGTTGGTGAGGCCTGTCCTGCACGGGGCGCCGGTGTTCGAGCTGCAGGCCTGGCTCGCGACGCACGCGCCGCAGTTGCCGTTCGCGTCACACACCTGGCCCGAGCCACAGTTGGTCCCCGCAGCCTTGTTGGTGCCGTCGACACACTGAGAGCTACCCGTCGAGCAGCTGGTGATCCCGTTGCGGCAGGTCGAGGTGGGGTTCGTCGTGCAGGCAAGGTTGGCGCCGCAGGTGACGCAGTTGCCGCCGGGGCTGCAGACCTGATTCATGCCGCAGCTGGTCCCAGCCGCCCGGTTTCCCGAGTCGACGCAGGTCTGGGCGCCCGTGGTGCAGGCCGTGACTCCAGTCTTGCACCCAGGGTTCGGGTTCGTGGTGCACGAGGTGCCCGCGACACACGCGATGCAGCTGCCGGCGGCGTTGCACACGCGGTCGGGGCCACACGCAGCGCCGGGCGTCACGTTCGTCGAGTCGACGCATCGGGTGGAGCCCGTGCTGCAGTCGATGACGCCCGATTTGCAAGGCGCGCCCTGGTTGGAGCTGCATGAGGCGCCCGCCACGCACGCGCCGCAGAAGCCGTTGGCGTCGCAGGTCTGTGCAGCGCCACATGAAGTTCCGGCCGACTTTGGAGTGCCATCGACACAGACCTGCGTGCCTGTCGCGCACGAGAAGACACCAGTCCGGCAGGGCGATGGGTTCGTGCTGCAGCTGCCACCCGCTGCACACGCGACGCAGAGGCCTGTCGAGGTGCAGACCTGATCAGCTCCACAGCTCGTCCCTGCCGGTTTGGGCGCATCGTCGACACAGACCGCCGCGCCGGTGGAGCACTGCACGACGCCTCGGCGGCACTGATCCGGGTTGGTGGTGCACGAGGCTCCGGCGACGCAGCTCAGACAGGCACCCTGATCAGTACAGACCTGATCGACCCCGCAGGCGCTCCCGGCAGGAGCGTTCGCTCCATCGACACAGGCCGGTGTGGCACCACAGGTGGTGACGCCTCGTTTGCACGGCGCTCCCGGGTTCGACGCACAGGGAGTGTTGGGCGCGCACTGCAGACAATTTCCATTCAGGCAGACACGGTCGACGCCGCACGCGAGGCCGGAAGGCGCCGCAGGGCCATCGACACAGACCGCGGCACCGGAGGCGCAACGCACCACGCCCTGCACGCAGGGATTGCTGGGGTTGCCCGAGCACATGGCGCCTTCACTGCACGTGATGCACTGGCCTGCCGTCGTGCACACCTGCCCAACGCCGCAGGGACTGCCTGCTGCCTTCTGACGGGTCGTGTCGACACAGCCCGCGTCACTGCCGCACACCGTCTCGCCTTCACGGCACGGGTCGGCGTTCGACGAACACGACACGCCCACGGTGCAGGCGACGCAGTTGCCGTTTCGACAGATGAGGTCGTTGCCACAGCTGACGCCAGAGACTGCAGGCCCGTCGATGCAGCTCGGCATTCCGCCCTGACAGAACGTCACGCCGCGCAGGCAGGGTGCACCGGTGTTGCCCAGGCACGGCAGGTTGTTCTGACAGCCGCTCGCTCCGCCTGCAGCGCCACCACCCGAACCTCCTGCTCGCGCGGTCCCTCCAGCAGACGCCGTTCCTCCCGCCGTGGCGCCACCGTCTGCGCCAACGCATGACGCGCGACAGATTCCATCGGCGCAGCACGTCGCTGGAGCAGCACACACCTCACCGTCGCACCGAAACGACGACACCTTCGTCACGTCGACGCAGGTGCAGGCCTCGAGAGCGCAGAAGAAGAGAAGGAGGTTTCGAGAGGACATCACGAGGCAATGTGTCACAGCCCCGAGGGCTTCGACCATGCCGAGCGTCGGTGGAGCCATTGCCCGCTCTGCGCCTTGGGATTAACGCTCGCACCCGATGCGTCTCTGGCTTCCCCTCGTCGCGCTGACGGCCTGCACGCCTGCCAGCATCACCTTCTTCACCGCCGAGCCCGCATCCATCGCTCCAGGGGAGACGAGTCAGCTGAGCTGGAGCAGCAGCGGCGCGCCGTCGTGTCGAATCGAACCGCTCGGAATGGACGTCGGCCTCGCTGGCGCGCTCGCCGTCACGCCCACCAGCACCACCGAGTACACGCTCACCTGCGGCAAGGCCGTCTCGACGACGCGCATCGCGGTGGCCGCGCACATCGACCGCTTCACCGCGACTCCGGCCACGGTCCTCGCAGGAGACCTCGTCGAGCTCTCGTGGGCCGCAGCCGCTCCAGGCTGCCGCATCGAGCCACTCGCTGAAGACGTTCCCGCGATGGGCACGCGCACCGTTCGCCCGCTGATGACGACGACGTACACGTTGAGCTGCGCAGGCACGACGGGCTCCGCGATGGTCTCGGTGGGCACCCCACCGCTGGATCCACTCTTCTCCGCGCAGTGGCACCTCGTGAACGCAGGCCAGGCGGGAGGCGTTCGCGGACAGGACCTCTCGGTCGAGAGCGTCTGGGCCGACTGGCGCGGAGAAGGCATTCGCGTCGCCGTCGTCGATGATGGCGTCGACCTCGCGCATGAAGACCTCGCGCAGAACGCGAACACCGCCGACAGCCACGACTACCTCGGCAACGCCACCGTCGACCTCGCAGAGCACGGCACTGCCGTCGCGGGACTCATCGGAGCGCGTGACGTGAATGGTGTCGGAGGCCGTGGCGTCGCTCCGCGCGTGACGCTCGTCTCGTACAACTTCCTGCAGGACTCGACCTCGGCCGCCGAGCTCGACGCGATGGTGCGCGGCATCGAGAAGAACAGCGTGAGCAACAACAGCTGGGGAGACGCCGATGACGGCACGGGCCTGCTCACCTCGGCCGACGCGCTGTGGCTCATGGGCGTGAAGCGCGGCACCAGCGAAGGGCGTGGCGGCAAGGGCATCGTGTACCTGTTCCCAGCGGGCAACGGCGCCAACGACCGCTTCCCCGACGACTCGAACTTCGATGCGCAGGCGAACAGCCGCTACGTGCTGGCCATCGGTGGCGTGGGTGATGATGGAAAACGCGCGGCGTACTCCGAGCCCGGCGCGAACGTGCTCGTCTCGACCCCCTCGGGAGACCGCGCCTTCCACTACCTCACCACGACCGACATCACCGGAAACCCCGGCTACAACAACGGCCGCACCCCGGGAGAGCCCTCGAACGCGAACTACACGCAGACGTTCGAAGGCACCTCGGCGTCGACGCCGAACGCGTCGGGCGTGGTGGCGTTGCTGCTCCAGGCGAACCCGGCGCTGACGTGGCGTGACGTCCGGCGCGTGCTGGCGCTGTCGGCGCGACGCAACGATTCCCGGCACCCCGACTGGACGACGAACGGCGCGGGCCACGCGGTAAATCACGACTTCGGCTTCGGAGTCATCGACGCATCCGCTGCCGTGCGTCTCGCGAAGACGTACGACGCTGGAGTTCCCGAGGTGACGTTCGAGAGTCCGTTGAAGTCCGTCGGCGTGGCCATTCCCGACAACGACCAGACGGGCGTGTCCAGCAGCATCGACGTGGCGAGCAGCGGCGTGCGGCAGGTCGACTTCGTCGAGGTGACGGTGACCATCACGCACCCCGCGTCGGGCGACCTCGAGCTCATCGTGCGGCACGAAGGTGGAGGGTTCTCGAGGCTGCATCCCCAACACTCGTGCATGGGCACGTGCTCGGCCATCAGTGACTTCACGTTCACGAGCGTTCGTCACCTCGATGAACCTGCAGACGGGAAGTGGACGCTGCAGGTGCGCGACGTAGCGTCGCAAGACGTGGGACGCTTCGTCTCGTGGAAGCTGGCGTTGTCGGGGAGGCCGTGACGTGAAGAGCGTGTTGCTCAGCCTGATGTTGTCGCAGGTCGTGGCGCCCCAACCGGTGACTCCGGTCGTCGAGCCAGGCGCCGGGCCGCCGGTGACGACGTGGAGCGACGGCGGCAAGGAGCGCACGGTTCACCTCGACGAGTCACTGGTCGCGGAGCGTGATGGAGATGAGCAGACCGGGGCTGCGCTTCGGGCCCAGGGCGCGATGGTGGCGATGACTCGCGGGCGTATGCGGTTGTGGCGGGTGGAACGCGCATCCGTCGTGCTGACGACGGAGCCGAAGCTGCTGCCCGTCTATCGCGATGACGGCGCGAAGCTGCGTGTGCCCATCGGTGGAGTGTTGGTCGTTCCGAAGACCGGTGTCGCGCCCGAGAAGGTGCGTGACGCCATCGGCAAGGGAACCGTGGTGCAGCACGGCGTGGTGAAGGTGCCGTGTACGCCGCTCGAGGTGTTCTCGCTGGCGAAGTCGTTGAGCGAAACGGCTGGTGTGTGGTGGGTGCAGCCTGATTGGTGGCTGGGCGCGACGCCGAAGTGAGACGGTTGGCGCTCGTGCTGATCAGCGGAGTGGCGCTCTTCGGTCTTCAGCGCTCGTGGGCTGATCAGCCGCTGCAGGTCTCCGGTCACCTCATCATTCCGCAAGGACGTACACCGAAGTGTGCTCTGCGTTCGGGCTGCCCTTGCGACTTCACGGTCCGACACTTGGGTGAGCGCTGCCGCGTGATGGAGTCGCGCGGCGACATCGAGCAGGGAGAGAACTTCGACTCCCACCCGGAGCGTAGCTGGATCGTCGATGCCGGCTCGGGGACCACGGCTTGCGGCGTTCGTCTGCGCTGAGAGTTCGTGCCGCTCGTCGAGCGTTGCCAGTTCGTCTCGCACGACGGCGGCGTCGGACCGCCGTGCAGCACGTCTGTCGCGAATTGATCCCGCTCGTCGAGCGCTCATCTCCATCTGGTGGACGTGGAGACCCTTGCAGCTGCATTCCTCGGAGCGCTGCAGGCGCGGCGCCGCGTTTTCGTGTTCGACGGACTCGGAGTCCGCGCTGCGAACGAGCGATGCTCCACGCCGAGAACCAGTCGGCTACGAAGCGGCCGAGCGTGGCGTCGAGCAGCTGCATTCCTGAAGCGATCTGCTGAGCGCGTGTCTTCATCTTCGACTGAGTACTCCGCGTTTGGGTGTTCGACGGACTTGGAGTCCGTCGCGCTGCGAACGAGCGATGCTCCACGCCGAGAACCAGTCGGCTACGAAGCGGCCGAGCGTGGCGTCGAGCAGCTGCATTCCTGAAGCGAGCTGCTGAGCGCGTGTCTTCATCTTCGCCTGAGTACTCCGCGTTTGCGTGTTCGACGGACTCGGAGTCCGCCGCGCTGCGAACGAGCGATGCTCCACGCCCAAAAACCAGTCGGCTACGAAGCGGCCGAGCGTGGCGTCGAGCAGCTGACAGTGCCCGCAGGACTTCGCGTTTACCGGCCCAGTTTCACTCGCCGCACCCGACACAGAACCGATCAGCCAGCCTTCGCGCCACACCCCGCGCAGAACTTGGCGTTCGCCGGCATCTCGGTTCCACACTCGCCGCAGAACTTCTTCGCCGCCGCGCCCACTGGCTTCCCGCACCCGACACAGAACTTCGCGTTCGGCTGCAGGCTCGTCCCGCACGACACGCATGCGGCCTGCTGCGGCTTGTCGACGTCGAGCCCGGCGGTCTGGTCGGTCTTCCGCGCCTTCTCCCAGACCTGCTCCACCGCGACCTGCGCCTGAATCGCCGCGGCGTGCTCGGCCAACTTCGGAGCGCACGCCTCACACAACCCGCGCTCCTCGTTCCAGCACACGTCCGGGCACACCCACTGGCCACACTTCGTGCACTGGTGGAACTTCGGTTTCAGCTCTGCGACCGCCTCCTGAAACGCCGAGTCCCACGCCTCACCGCGCAGCGCGTCCTTCACGTGATCAGCGCCCGCGCCCACCTGATGGAGCGCGCCGCCGAAGAGACTCCCTGCCGCTTTGATCAGACTCGCCGCAACCCCGATGGTCGACGTCTTGAAGCTCGACCGATAGCCGTTGCCGCACTTGTCGCAGTGAAACTCGAACTGGTACCCGCTGTCGTTCGAGTGGTCCGTGTAGTTTCGCGTGAACGCTGTCGCTGCCATGGCGTGTCTCCTTCAGCTTGTATGACCCTCACTCACTGAAGTCCTCCGGTCCAAGTCGCCGTAGTCGTCGCGATGCGGTCGGAGGGGGTGCAGGGGGAGACTTGAAAGTTGTGGGCAACTCGGCGCCGGGTGTGGAGACCGGTGTAGATGGTGCCCGACGG
>CALRPN020000040.1:0-98684 GCA_943370055.1 Archangium gephyra | reverse complement strand
GTGACCGACTGGCGCCTGCTGGAGCAGCTGCTGGTGGGGCTCCGCGGTCGCAACGTGACGCTGGCCGATCTCTCGACCGTGGACCGCCTGTATCGCCGCGCCTCGGCCGATCTCGCGCACGCCCAGGCCTTCTTCGGAGGCACCGACGTTCACCGCTTTCTGAACCAGCTCTGCGGCCAGGCGTACGGCGCGATCTATCAACGCAGCGGAGAGCGGCTGAACGGCGTCATCACCTTCTACTCGCGCACCTTCCCGGCCGTGGCGCGAGAGACGATGGGCTACACGAAGGTCGCCGCAGCGCTGATGGTGCTCGGGCTCGTGCTGGGGCTCACGACCGTGTGGCTGTCACCAGGTGGAGCGGCGCTGATTCTCGAACCGACGATCCTCGACCACATTCAGCGTCGTGAGCTGTGGACCGATCAGATCCTCGAGCAGCTGCACCCTGCCGAGGTCGCGATCTCGATCTTCACCAACAACCTGCGCGTCTGCTTCGCCGCGTTTGCTGCGGGCATCACGGCCGCGACCGGCACCGTCTTCCTGCTCATCTACAATGGCGTGCACGTCGGAGCGATTCTCGCCGCCTGCGCTCAGAACGACGTCGCCGGCACCATGCTCTCGTTCATGTCGGCGCACGGGCCGGTGGAGCTCTCGATCATCGCCATCACGGGAGCCGCCGGACTCGTCATCGGCCACGCGCTCATCGAGCCGGGAGAGCGGCCGCGCGGCGTGGTGCTTCGGGAGCGCGCGACGAAGGCGGTGCAGCTCGTGCTGGGCTGCAGCCCGTTCCTCGTCGCCATCGGCATCGTCGAAGGCTTCGTCAGCCCGGGCCCGTTCTTCCCCTGGCCGTTGAAGCTGCTCCTCGGCGTGGGCACGGGCTTCGCGTTCTGGCGCTACCTGCTCCGCGCCGGCCTGCCGCGCGCTCAGGCGAAGGTGATGTGAACGGCCGAGCCTTCGACGCGAACGCCCACTTTCTCTCGGTAGAACTTCGCGACGCCGTGAATGAGGCCCGGCATCAACGCGACGAGCCCGCGTGGTGACGAGTAGTGCATCACCAGCTCCTTGCCCTTGTCCTCGTAGTGGAAGCGTGGCGGAGCGGCGCCTGCCATCGACTTCGTCATCGCGACGTGAATGTCGTCGAGCAGCAGCAGGAAGTCCTTCGTCGTCTTCGCGCGCTCGAAGTACACCTTGTAGAGGCCGGGCGCGTAGATGGTCGACCAGTACTCGCCGAACGCATCCATCGCGACCTGCGCCGTCACCTTCAGCGTCTTCGCCGCCGAGCCGATGAGCTTCAGCACGTCACCATCGGCGACCGTGCCCGTTGGCGTGATGATGGTGTGGGCCGGCATGCCAGCGCCCTCCATCACGGCCTTCCACGCTCCGTCGCCGCCCCTCGACTTCGCCAGCGCCTCGAGACACTTCACGATCGTGCCCTTCATCGTCACGCCTCCTGCGCCAGTGCCCTGACGCTCGTTGGTTCGTGTCGACGACCAGCAATCGTCAGGCCGCGGGCCGCGCCTCGAGCTGCTTGACCAGGGTCAGCGCCTGCTCGACGTGCTCCTTGACGCGGAGCTGGGAGTCGAAGCGGTGACGCACGATTCCATCGCGAGCGATGACGAAGGTCACGCGGCCGGCGATGAGGCCGAAGGTCTTTCTCACCCCCAACGCCTTCGCTGCGACCCCGCCGGGATCCGAGAGGAGAACGAAGGGCAAGCGGTGGTGCGTCTTGAAGCTCGCGTGGCTGGCGGCATCGTCGGCCGACACGCCGATCACCTCGGCCCCGGCCTGCTTGAAGTCTTCGTACGAGTCGCGAAACGAGCACGCCTGTGCCGTGCAGCCCGAGGTCTCGTCCTTCGGGTAGAAGTAGAGGACGACGGTCTTCTTGCCGACGTACTCCGACAGCTTCACGTGCGCGCCGCTCTCGCCCACGAAGGTGACGTCAGGAGCCTTTTCGCCGATCGATGCCATGGGTCGAACTAGCGGCCTGCCTCGGTGGTCGCAACGCGATGTATCGTGCGGCCAATGCTCCCTGCCCCATCGACTGACCCGATCTTCAACGCCGAAGCGCTCAAGCTGCTGCTGCAGGTCGCGTGGGCAGACGATCAGCTCGACCCGAAGGAGCGCGCGTTCGTCGCGAAGCTGGGGCCGGCGTGGCACGTGCCCGAGGCGATCATGACGGTGCTGCTCGATCACCTCGATCGGGGAAAGCCGCTGCCGCAGCCGAACGTGACGCTGTTGCGCACGAAGCCTGATGCCGTGATCGCTTGCGCCGAGCAGTTGATGGCAGCCGATGGCGTGATCGACGCCGTCGAGGCCGACTTCATGGATCAGGTGCGGGAGCTGCTGGGCCGCTGAGGCCTTCTCAACCGACCGAGTGGGCCAGCGTCGCGCGGCGAATCGCGTACGGAGACTGCGCACGCCGCTCGAGCACGATCGTCTCCCACGCCTCGTTCAGCGAGCGCATGGTGGCTTCATCGCCGCCCGCATCGGGGTGGTGCTTGCGAGCGAGCGCGCGGTAGCGATCACGAATCACCTCGTCGCTGTCGGTCTCGAGACTGCCGAGCACACTGTACGGGTTCTTCGAGTCGAGGCTCTTGAGCCAGGCCTCGAGGCGCTCCTTCACGCCGCCGAAGACGTTCGCCGTCGGAGCCACCTGGCTCGGCGTGCGCGTGCGCACCTTCGTGTCGGCGCGAAAGACCTCGGTGTACATGCTCGAGACCCAGCGCTGGCACTTCGGGCACTGGAAGTACCGAATGGTGCCGCCGCCTCCGGTGGACGAAGACATCGTCACGCCGCAGTGGGTGCACTCGACATCGACGTTCTCGAGGGTCACCGACTTCGCCGATCGCATCAAAGGGTCGCTCCGCTGTGCTACAGGTCTGTGACCGGTTGTACCCCCGTGTGATCGGGGGGCAATTTTCTGGCCGACCACCTGTTCCCTTCCGGCATCATGAGAATCGCCATGGCTCTCCGCTTTCCCGTCCTCATCGCCTGTTTGTGTCTGGCTGCTCCCGCCCTCGCGCAGCCCAGGAAGTCGGCGTTCGGCAACACGAAGGACGATGAGGACCCGGCGCCGAAGAAGATCGCACCTGCGCCCACAGCCGGGCCCGACCTGGCGTTGCTGCGCGGCCTGCTGTTCGCCACCGAGCCCAACCCGCTCGAGGTGCGCGCGCAGGCCATCGAAGACCTGGGGCTGCTCGGTGATGCCCGGGCGCTCAACCCGCTGGCCGGCATGATCTTCGACCCCAACCCGACCATCTGGGCCGCCGCGCTGCGGGCCATCGGAGCGATCCGCAACCCACGCGCCGAAGAGATCCTCTCGAACATCATTCGGCACCCCTCGCTGTCAGAGGCGCACAAGCTCAAAGCGCTCGAGTACCTGCCGTTCCAGAACACCGCCTCGGCGATTCGGTTCATCGCGTCGGTTCAACGCACCACCACGCTGCCGAGCGGCGTTCAGAACCTGGGGCGCCGCATCATGTTGGAAGTCCCCCTCGCCCGCGGAGGCACGCAGTGATCGACCAGCGCATCACCTTTCTCGGCGCGGGAAACATGGCGAACGCGATCATTCGCGGCCTCATCCGCTCGGGAGAGAAGCCGTCGAACATCACCGCGACCGTGAAGCGGGAAGAGAAGAAGACCGAGCTCGAGCAGACGCACGGCATCTCGGCCGGGTTCGACAACGTGGCCGCCGCGCGTGACGCCGACATCGTGGTGCTGGCCGTGAAGCCGCAAGCGATGGACAAGCTGCTGACGCAGATCGCGCCCGTCATCGACGCGAAGAAGCTCGTCATCTCGGTCGCCGCCGGAGTGCCCATCGCGGCCATCGAACGCCGCTTCGGCAGTGGCGCGCGCATCGTCCGCTCGATGCCCAACACGCCCGCCCTCGTCGGGCTGGGAGCGACCGCCGTCTCAGGTGGAGAACACGCGACCCCGGCCGATCTCGAGCTGGCCAAGAAGATGTTCGACGCCGTCGGCACGACCTACGTGCTCGACGAGGTGCTGCTCGACGCCGTGACCGGGCTCTCGGGCAGCGGGCCGGCGTACATCTTTCTCATCATCGAGGCGTTGTCCGACGCGGGCGTGAAGGTCGGGCTCTCCCGTCACGTGGCGCTGAAGCTCGCCGCCCAGACCGTCTACGGCTCCGCGAAGCTGCTGCTCGAGACGGGTTCGCACCCCGGCACCTTGAAGGATCAAGTGACCAGCCCCGGCGGCACGGCCATCGCGGGTCTGCACACGCTCGAGGCGGGCGGTCTGCGCACCACGCTCATCGATGCCGTCGAGGCCGCGACCCACCGCGCCAAGCAGCTTGGCGACAGCTTTCTGGAAAAGCAGTGAGGGCGAGGCAGGCTCCACCGCGAGTCTGCACGCCGTGTGAACGAGGACGAACGCCATGAAGATGACCCCGCTCGACATCCGCCAGAAGCGCTTCGAAGTGAGCTTCCGCGGCTATTCGAAGAAGGAGGTCGAGGGCTTCCTCGAGCTGACCGCCAGCGAGTTCGAAGAGGTGGTGCGCGAGAACATCTCGCTCAAGGAAGAGCTCAAGCGCACGCAGTCGCGCCTCGAGACGCACCTCGAGCGAGAGAAGACACTGCAGGAGACGATGGTCACCGCGCAGCGCATCTCTGAAGACGTGAAGGCCCAGGCGCGCAAGGAGGCCGAGGTGAAGCTCGCCGAAGCCGAGCTGCAGGCCGAGAAGATCGTCGCCACCGCGAGCAACCGCATCGTCGAGCTCAAGGGCGACATCGCCGAGCTGCGCCGCCAGAAGGTGCAGTTCGAGGCCCAGCTGGAGCAGACGATCGAATCGCACCGCAAGCTGCTCGACACGTTCAAGACCGATCAGCCCAGCGCCGAGGTCGCCTACCTGGTGAAGAAGACCGGAGAATGAGCTGGGCGAAGGCGGTCGCGGGCGGAGTCGAGCTGAGCGTGCTGGTGCAGCCGCGCGCCTCGCGAACGAAGGTGGTGGGCGAACACGACGGGCGGCTGAAGATCGCCCTGTCTGCGCCTCCCGTCGACGGTGAGGCCAACGCTGCGCTGATTGAGTTCCTCAGTGACGAGCTGGGCACGAAGAAGTCGGCCGTCGAGCTGATCGAGGGCGACACGTCGCGGCGCAAGCGCGTGCGGGTGGCCGGAGTCGAGCTGGACGCGGTCTTGAAGCTCGCGAGCTGAAGCACTCCATTCGGGTGGGCACTGGTCGACAAGGCCACTTCGCCGTTTGATGGTGAAGCGCATGCTCGCCGCGTTGCTGACAGCCCTGATGGCGTCGTCGCCTCCTCCCGCCGAGGGGCCGATCGATCTGCCTGCGTTCGCGACGGCGGCGCCCGTGAAGACCATGACGTTCGACTCCGCGCGGTTCCACATCCTCGCGTCCGAGCGCGCCGAGCAGCCGGCCAGAGCACTGGCTCCCGAGCTGGAGCAGCTGCGTGACGAGGTGGCGCAGCTCATCGGGCGCGATTGGAAGGGCTCGACCGAGGTGCGCGTGGCGCTGGGGCGGGAGGAATACGAGGCGATGGCGCTTCCTGGATCACGCCCTCCAGGCTGGGCGGTGGCGCTGGCGTGGCCCGACGCGAACGTGATGCTCGTCGATGCTCGAACCATCGCCACGGCGGAGGGCAAGACGACGCTGCGACACGAGCTGGTGCACATCGCACTGGGCAGGCTCGGCAAGGGGTGGCCACGCTGGTTTCAGGAAGGTGTGGCGCAGATGGTGACGCACGAGCGCCAGTTCCGCAGCGAGCACTTCTCGACGATGGCCATCGCGAGCGCCACGAACCGGCTGTACTCGTTCGACGCGCTTCGTGACGGCTTCCCCGAGCGGCCGCAAGACGTCGAGGTCGCCTACGCCCAGAGCTCGGAGTTCGTGAACTTCCTCTTCTCGCGGCACGGTCCCGAGCGGTTCGGCGAGCTGATCGACCTCATGGGTCAGGGCGTCATCTTCGAGCAGTCGTTCGCCCGCGCGTTCCACACCTCGCTCTCCCTCGAGGAGCAGGCGTTTCGCGAGCACGTCGCGCTGCACTTCCCGTGGTGGCCGGTACTCTTCATGAGCGGCACGCTCCTGTGGAGCGCCGCCTCGGTGTTGATGGTGCTCGCCTTCGTGCGTCGCCGGCGCGCGGTGGCGGTACACCGCGAGAATCAGAAGCGCATCGAGCAGCTCGAAGACACGGCAGTGGTGTTGCTGGGCACGCTGCCCTGGGCGGCGAACGAGGACGGCGGGCCGGTCGTCGACCCGATCCCCGGGTTCCCCTGGCGGATCACTTCGGTGCGAACTGGTTCATGATCCTCGCCGTCACGCTGACGGTCGTGGGGCAGCTCGACCTGGCGATGATGGCCGCAGACCACTGCGACTTCGAGCGAGCCCTGGCGCTGAGTGACAGCTCGCGTGGTGTCCAGGGGAAGGCAGCGCCGCTCTTTCGCGCGCGAATGCTGATCGAGCTGCAGCGTGGAGAAGAGGCGCTGAAGGAGATCGACCGCATTCCCCTGCTCGCGCCTGAGCTGTTCGTGCCCGGTCAGCGCTCGTATTTGAAGGCGATGGCGCTCGGCCTCACGAAGCGCTTCGACGAGGCGGCACGCGAGCTCGCGCTCGCCGAGAAGGCTGGCTTCGACCCAGCGCTCATCGAGGGCGAACGCGTGATCGCCGACCTCGAGCAGGGCCGTTTGGTCGAGGCTGAGCGGCATCTGCAGCGACTTTTGAGCACGCCGCGCGCGATGAAGGAGCTCACCAGCAGCGTGTACAACTTCGCGATTCTACGCTCGAAGCAGGGCCGTCAGGCCGAGGCGCTCGAGTTGCTGCGAACGGCCGTCGCCTCCGGCTTCGGAGATCTGCGCCAGCTCGCGACGGACCCTGACTTCGACGCCCTTCGTCGCGCGTTCCCGAAGGAAGTGAACGCGATGATCGAGCGAGCAACGGGGCGCTGCTCGACGTGGTGAGCGATAGTGCGGTCATGAACCTGCACGAACTGCTCAGTGTTCTCAGCGAGCGCCAGGGCTCATCGCTGCTGTTGACGGCTGGCGCGACGCCGCGGCTTCGGGTGAACGGAGCGCTGGAGTTGCTCGGTGACACGCCGCTCGAGCGACAACAGGTTCGTGACCTGGCGTATTCGGTGCTGACGGAGACCCAGAAGGATCAGTTCGAGCAGAAGGGCCAGCTGTGCTGCTCGTTCGGCATCCGCGGTCTCTCGCGCTTCGAGCTCACCCTCTTCACCCAGAAGGCGTGCGTGTCGGCGCTGATCAAGCGTTTCCCGCTGGAGCGGCCTGCGCCGCCGTCCTGGGTGAGCGACACCCTGCCCTGGCTCGATGCAGGGCCTGGGCTGGTCGTGGTGGCCGGCCCCGTCGGCAGTGGGCGCTCGACGACGCTGGGTTGGTGGGTCGATCACCTCAACCGTACGAGGCAGGTCCACATCCTGAGCGTGGAAGAGACGCTCACCTCGCTTCATGCGCACGCCCTGGGGGTGGTGGAGCAGATCGAGCTGGGGCCAGACATGCCTGCTGCCGACGCGCTCCAGTTCGCGGGCCGCGCAGGCGCTGACGTGGTCGCGCTGGACCTCGCCACCGATGAGCTCGTGGCTGCTGTGACTGTCTTCTCCTCTGGCGCGCTGGTGCTCGCGGGACTGCGGGCGGCCACCGTCGAGGCCGCGGCTGCCGCCATCGCGAAGGCGCTGCCCCGAAGCTGCTGGCGGTCGCTGCGTGGGCTGGTCTGGCGTCAGACGCCCGCCTCGGGGACTTTGCTCGCCGGACCACCGCTCGAGGCGCTGCTGACGCGCTGACCTACTTTCCGGTCAGCACGACGGTGATCGTCTTGGGTTCGCCTCGACGCACGAGCTCGACGACGAAGCGCTTCTGGCCCCTCAAGCGCGCCAACAGCTCGTCGGGAGTGCCCGACAACGGGGCGCCGTTCACCATTCGAACTTCATCTCCGTTGGCGAAACCCAGAAAGCCGAAGAAGGTGTTTCGACGAATGGCGTAGAGCTTGACGCTGAAGCCACCATCACGTGCGGCGGGAACGAAGCGGGCCGCACGAGCGAGACACTCGGGGGTGATGGAACTCCACGACACCTCCATCACGTCGCCGCGAGCCGTGATGGCGCTCTCGGGGATCGCACAAGCGTCACGCGCTTCGCCCCGCAACGCGTTGGCCGGGTGCAGCGCCAGGCTTTCACCATCACCGACGATCGAGCACTCGAGGGTCATGGCCTTGTCCCCGCGCACCAGTGACACCGAGAACGGACTCGAGGCCCCCGCGGTCTGTCTGTCAGGAGCTTCGGGCATGGGCTCGACCAGCAGGTCGTGCTCCTCCACGCCGATCGCCCGCAGGAGTGCGTCAGGGCCGAGGTGCTCGACGGGGAATCGGCCGGCCTCGTCTTTGGGGCCGAGCCTCACGCCCGCATCGAGACAGTCGCCGAACGTCATCGGGTCTCCAAAGCGGGTGAGGTCGAGCTGACAACCGCCCTTCTTCGAGCGTGCACTCGCGAGCGCCGCGCGAGCCTCCACCGGATCGCACGCAGTCAGACGCTTTCGGATCCGCCCGGCGAGGCGCACTCGCTCCAGCCTGGCGCCCCCACTCTCGAGCAACGCAGCGGCGAGCGACTCGATGCCTGAGCCGCGGATCTTCCCCTCGACGACGAGCGTGAGGGCATTGGTCTCGAGCCCCGGCCACACGTCGTACTCGGCGCAGTTCACCTTCGACAGCCACGCCACCACGTCCTTCACGCGAGCGCCCTTCTTGAACGACACGTCGAGGGTCGCGTTGCGTGACACCGGTGTGCAGCTTGCCGGCTGTGCGACCAGCAGCGAGAACACGAGCGCGAGCGTCATCACATCACCTCGTCCGCCAGACACTTGAGCGCGCCGGGTTGTGAAAAATCGACGTCACTCGCACCGAACGACGTCACCCGCCGGCTCTTCCGCGCGCCGAGCCCACGGCGCACGTGCCCCTCGAACTCCGTCACGCTCAGCGCCTCGACGTTGCACATCGAGAGCAGCAGCCCCTTCGGCGCGAGCACCTTCTCGGCCGCGCTGACGAGCTGGTGGTAGTCGCGAGCTGCAGTGAAGCGGCTCGTCTTCGTCGTCGCGAACCCGGGCGGGTCGAGCACGATCAGATCGAACTGCTCCTGCTTCTTCGCGAACCGTGCGAGCCAGTCGAACGAGTCACCGGCGATGAAGTCGAAGCGTTCGGGCGCGACGCCATTCTTCGAGAGGTTCTCTTCACCCCAGTCGAGCACCTTGCGGGAGGCGTCGACGTTCGCCGCACGTGCTGCGCCTCCGAGCCGAGCCGCCACACCGAACCCGCACGTGTACGAGAAGAGGTTCAGCACGCGCCGGCCCCTCGCGTTCGCGCGCACCCAGCGACGGGCCTCCCGCGCATCGAGGTACAGGCCGACTGACAGTCCGTTGGAGGGCCGAATCACGAAGTCGAGGCCGAGCTCACGCACGAGCACTTCGGGAGCAGCGGCACCTGCGATCGGCTCCACCGGAGCCAGGGTCTCGACCGCTTCGTTCGCGGCGCGCTTCGCTTCCCGAGGCCGGTACTTCACGTACACGCTCGAGACGGTGCCCAGCATCAGCTCGCCCAGCCGCCTGGCTTCCTCGCTCGTCGCGTCCCGATAGAACGAGAGCACCGCCACCGAACCGAAGACGTCAACCGTGACGCCGTTCAGCTCGCCATCGATCCACCGGAAGCAGGTGGTGTCGTCGGGCAGGCGATCACGCCGTCGCGCGAGCTGCGTCTTCAGGAGCGCTTCCACACCGCCTCGACGGCCTTCGCGGCCTCGTGCTCCAGCGCCAGGTGCGGCGTCGCGAGCAGCTGCCCTTCACGCACGGCGACCTTGCCGTTCACGATGGTCCAGGCCGCGCGGGTCTGGCTCAGCTGCATCAGCAGGTGCGGGGTGAAGTTGCCTGCTTCTTGAGGTGGCACGAAGTCGTGCACGACGAGATCGGCGAGCGCCCCCACGTCGAGCGTTCCCGACGGCTGCCCGAAGACCATCGTGCAGAGCTCGGCGGGGCCACCGACGAGGAACGTCGCCATCAGGTTGTCGGGGTCGAGCATTCGGCCCGAGCGCGCGAGCGTCATCACGCCGGTGAAGCTCGCAGCCAGCTCTTCCCACAACGTGCCGCTGCCCCCCGTGCCGAGCCCGACGAGGTTCTGACTCAGCAGCACGGCCTCCATGCCGAGCGCGCTGCCACCTTCGAGCGTGTGCGTGAGTCGCGGACTCAAGGCGATCAACGTTCTCGTCCGTGCCAGACGCTGCGCTTCGGCGCGATCGATCGCCCGGGCGTGGGCTCCGATGGAGGCGCCGCCGAGCAGCCCGAACGTCTCGAAGCGGTTGACGATGCGCGTGTTGTGACGGTCCCACGTGAGCGCGAGATCTTCGTCGCTCTCGGCCATGCGGAAGTGCGCACCGACGCCGAGCTCTTCTTTCAACCGGCCCACGCGGCGGAGCAGATCGTCGTCGGCGCAGAACGAGCTCGCGACGCCCAGCGCTCCACGCACGAGCGGGTTGTCTTTCATCGCGACGGCGTAGCCAGCGTTGGCTTCCACCTGCGCGGGTCCGGGCGTGCCTTCTTGCCGGCTGCTCGAGGCGTGGCTGTTGATGAGCCGGGCGCCGAGCCGCGTCGCCACGCGTGACTGAACGAGCAACGCCTCTTCGACACAGGTCGGCGCGTGCAGGTGTTCGACGAAGAGCGTCGTGCCTCGCAGCAGGCCGCGGGCAAGCGACACGGCGGTGAGCGCTTCGACCTCGGCCACCGTGAGGCGGCGATCGAGCTCACCCTCGAAGCGATACCGATCTTCCAGCGTGCGCAGCAGATGATGGCCAGACCACGGAGACAGCTGCGCGTTGACGAGCCGCGTGTGGCAATCGACGAGACCAGGCGTCACCAGCCGGCCGTCACATCGAACTGCCCAGTCGCCAGGTCGCGCGGGCAGCTCGTCGTCGTTCAGCACCTGCGCGATCGCGTTCCCTTCGACGAGCACGGCCATGTGCGTTCGCACGCGGCCATCCGCACTGAAGAGACTGCAGTCCTTGAGCAGCAACCGGCCTTCCACGAGGCGGCCAGCCTACCCTCGAACCGACGACTCACCTCATCGGAGTCTCAACGTGTCGGCTGAGGTGGGGCCGCGTTCGCCTTCTTGACCGGTGCCTCGCGGCACTTGCAGCGCTTCTCTTTGGGAACGTTGCCGAGCACGGCCTCGACGTGCGCTCCGCAGCCGCGCCAATCGGGTTTGTTGCAGGAAGGACAGGTGACGGCCATGCACATGGGCGAGCTCCTCGGTTCGACGTTGCGAGATGGGAGCCGCGGCGGCGAAGAAGGGTTCAGTTCCCGCCGACCGTCGAGGGGGGCTTGGGCATCGGCCGACCGCGCACCTGCAGATCCGAGAAGCGGCACTGCAGGTTGCGGCACCCGACGGCGACCTTGCCAGTGCGACCGCCCAGACCCGTGAGGATCTTCCAGGCCACACGTTTGCCGTTCACGAAGCCCTCGACCTTCACGTTGCCGTTGCGCTGGTGGGCGAGCGCGAGCTTCATGCGGAAGCGGTTCTTCGGCACCGTCACGCGATCTTCCATCATCTGCTCGACCTGGTCCTTCGCGCTGTTGCCGACGACCTCCTGGCCCTCGGGTGTGAAGTAGCGCCACATGAGGCGCATCTCGTCGACCGACGGCAGGCCGGGCACATCGGGCACCGCGAAGATGCTGACCTGCGTGTACTTGATGCGAAACGACAGCTCGATGAAGCGCTGATCATCGGGCGCGAGCGGCGGGAACTCGGGCGACAGCTGCTCGTACTCGACGTCGACCTCGGCCTCGAACTCGTCGCTCGAGTAGTAGCGCGAGCCCAGGTAGGCGCGGGGAATCACGGTGACGGCATGCTCCGGGTCCGTCGCCTCGCCGTACTGGATCGCGGTGAGCGCGCCGTCGTCGAGCGCCCAGTGCCCCGAGTGCGTGCTGATCTCTTCGCCCGACTCCACCGCCGTCGGCACGAACGAGACGGTCAGCTGGTTCTTCTCCTCTTTGCGGGTCGCGAAGTACGAGACCTCGGTGTCCTGGTACCAGGCGGGCGCGCGCGCAGGCGGCGGCGGTGACTTCACCTGCTCCCCCGGAAGCAGCCTCGCGCCCAGCGCCACGAGCAGCAGCGCGCCGAGCACGAAGACGCCCACCTTCCACCCACCGCCAGGCTCCTGCACGAACGACGTCACCCGGTTGGGCACCGTCGACTTCTGACGGCCTGGAGCGACGCTGCCGGCGGTCTCGATCAGCGGCTCGAGCGCGTCGGCGATCTCGACGGCGCGGTTCGGGCGTTGCTCGGGCTCGGTCTCGAGCAGCCTGGCGACGAGCTCGTCGATGACGGGAGAGAGCCCAGGCACCTTCTCACTCGGCAGCTTGAACCGGCCCAGCGGCAGCTCTCCTGTGAGCAGCTCGTAGAGCAGCACGCCCAGCGAATAGAGATCGGCGCGGTGATCGACGTGCTTCGCGTCGCGGCGCTGCTCGGGCGCCATGTAGTTGACCGTGCCCATGGCGACGGCGGTCGCGGTCAGCGCGATGTTCTTCTCGCTGTCCTTCATGCCGGCGAGGCCGAAGTCGGCGATCTTCACGTGACCGCGTGGATCGATCAGCACGTTCTCGGGCTTGAGATCGCGGTGCACGACCTTCTGCTCGTGGGCGTAGTCGATGGCACGCGCCACCTGCACGATGATGCGCAGCGCGTCTTTCGGAGACAGCCGCCGTCCCGTGAGCATCTCGCGCAGGTTCACCCCCGCAACGAGCTCCATCGCGAAGTAGTAGTGCGAGCCCGCCTGCCCACGATCGATGATCTGCACGATGTTCGGGTGATTCAGCGCGGCGAGCGCTGTCGCCTCCTTCTCGAAGCGGGCGACGAACTCACGATCGCTGGCGAACTTCGACGGCAGGATCTTCACCGCGACCTGCCGGTTGAGCGACGTCTGCCGCGCGCGCCACACCTCGCCCATGCCGCCGCGGCCGAGCAACTCCACGAGCTGATAGCCGGGCACCTGAGGCGCGGGCTCGGCGATGGCGGTGTCGGAGCTGTTCTTCGGGGCTCCCGATGACACCGTGAGGTCGACCTCCACCTGAGACGGAACGGGCGGTGGTGGCCGCTCTTCACCGGGGGCTGGAGACGCTGCCTGATTGGCCGGGCGCGCGGGCGACGTTCTGGCGTCGATCATGCTCTGCCGAACGTCGGTGCGGCGCACCTCGAAACGAATGCCGCAGACGCAGGTGATGAACTGCCCCGAGACGTAGACCGCGGTGTCGTGAACGCGCGCGCAGTTCGGGCAGCTCTGGGTGACCGCCTGGCGGCTCGACCGCGTCACGACTCCTTGAAGCCGAGGATCCGGAACGTCGGAACCCCCTTCTCCTTGCCCTTCACCTGCAGCACCGAGACGGGCTCGACGATGAAGCCGGGGCCTGCGCGGCGAACGGTGGTCTCGCTGGCGAGCACCTCGGCGCCCTTCGCCAGACCGCACAGACGAGAGCTGGTGTTGACGGAGTCACCGATGGCCGTGAACTCGTGGCGCTCGGTCGAGCCGATGTAGCCGACGACGGCAGGGCCGGTGTTCACGCCGATGCCGACCTCGATGGCCTTCTTGCCAGCCTCTTCGCGCTGCCGGTTCATCTCGTGAATCTCGTCGAGCATCTCGAGGGCACAGCGCAGGGCGCGCGCGGCGTCGTCGGGGTGCACGATCGGCGGGCCCCAGGTGGCCATGACGCAGTCGCCGATGAACTTGTCGAGGTTGCCCTCGTACTTGAAGATCACGCCAGCCATCGCGGTGAAGAACGTGTTCAACATCGCGACGGTCTCTTGCGGGCTGTCGGCCTCGGCCATCGAGGTGAAGCCACGAATGTCGGCGAAGATGACGCTGACTTCGGCGAGACGCCCGACGCGCAGCAGCTCGACCTTGCCCGACACGACTGCTTCGGCGACGGCGGGCGCGAGGAAGCGTGAGAGCTCGGCGCGGGTGAGCGCTTCCTTCTCGATCTTTCCGGCGAGGTCGGCGTTGTCGAGCGCGATGGCGGCCTGAGACGCGATGCCGGCCAGCACCTTGAGGTCCTTCTCTGAGAAGGCGTTGGTGCGCTCGCGCGTGTCGCAGAAGAGAATGCCCTTGAGCACGCCCTTCGACAGCAGCGGCACGGCCATGGCGGAGCGGATGCCCTGCGCGACGATCGACTCTGACGACGAGAAGCGCGAGTCGAGAATGGCGTCGGCGGTGAGCACGGCGCTGCGGGTCTCCGACACGCGCTTGAGCACGGTCTCGGACACGGTGACTTCGGTGTTGTCGGCCTTGCGGCGCTTGATGGCCTGCGGGTTCAGCTCACCATCGTCGTCCGCGAGGAAGATGACTGCGTTGTCGGCGGCGAGCAGCTCGAAGGCCACGCCGAGAATCTTGTCGAGCAGCGACGGAAGATCGCGCTCCATGCCGACGAGCCGGTGGAACTCGTTGGCGATGCGCAGCTTCTCGTAGTCCTGCTTGAGGGTCTCGATGTCGGACAGCTTGTCGGCCGGCCGGAACTCGGCCGACTCCATCTGCGCGACGGTCGCGAGGAAGGCCGGCATCGAGTGCGCCGACTGCACGACGGTGACGCCGGCGTTCGACGTGGGCGTGGCGCCCGCGTGATCGACGCCCGACATGAAGACGAGGCGGCTGTTGCCGAGGGCGATCTCGTCGCCGTCGCGCAGGCGCAGCTCACGAACCTTGCGGCCGTTGACGAAGGTGCCGTTCGACGAGTTGAGGTCGCGGAGCAGGAACGTCGCGCCCACGCGCTCGATCACGCAGTGCTCTTTCGAGACCTCGCGGTCCACGAGGCGCAGCGTGTTGTTCGGGTGGCGGCCCAGCGACGTCTTCTCGGACAGGGGGAACTCACCCTGCTTGCCGTCGGCGAATTTGCCCGCGAGCCGCGGCCCCTTGAGCTGGCCGGGCGCGTACACCTGCGCGGGCTTTGGTTCGCCCGCAGCGGCGAGGTTGGTCAGGGGAATCGGTTGAGGAGCCAAGCGCATGGGACCCTAGCAAGAGGAACGCTCCTGACAAAACGAACGTGACGCATCCAAGTTCTGCTGGAACACCAAAAGTCGCGTAGAACGCCCCTCCATGGCGAAGGCTCTCGGGAAGAAACCAAAGAAGTCGGCAACCACCCGGACTCCCTCGAAAAAGACGCCCAAGAAGGTCACGAAACCGTTGCGTGCGCCAAAGCGCGCGGTGGCAGCACCGGTGGCCCCACCCGCCCCGAAGGTCAGCCCCACTGAACGGCGAGCCCTCATTTTGTCGGCGCTCGAAGCGGCGCAGGCGACCCACTGGGGCACGAGCGTGGTGACGACCTCGACGGTCGGCGGGGTCGAGCTGCGCGTGACGAACAAGCCTGGAGCGAAGCCGTTCTGGTGGCTGCGCACGCACGGGCTCTCGAGCGTCGCGGGCGTCGAGCTGGCGATGCGCGTACCGCAGGCGAAAGACGAGCCGCAGGTGCCCGCCGTGTTCTTCCCCGTGCTCGAGCGACTCATCGGGCTCGCGCGGGAGCGGCAGCTGCACGTCGGGCAGATCGTTCGCTGGCCGAAGCCCTTCGGTGAGACGACCGAGACCGATCTCGAGGCGTTCGCGATCACCCTCGATCCCTCCTTCGGTGAGCTGCGTACGGCACACGACTTCGTACCCGTCCTCCTCGCGGTGGGGCTCACAGGCGACGAAGCAAAGCTCGTGCGGGAGTGGTCCCCACAAGGACTGCTCGAGGTGCTCGCGCGAGTCGATCCGACGTTGAGCACGACGCTCGATCGCGGCTCGTTGCTCGCTTCCCCGCGCGCGCGTCAGGCCATCGAGCAGCGCGTGGAGCGTGAAGGCTCGTCGATGGGCGTGCTTCAGGCCGCCGTGAGCGAGCTGACCGGGAAAGATCGCTTCGTGTGGAAGCTCGACGCCGACGCCGCCGACGCGATCATGAGCCTCTTGAAGGGTCGCATCGGTCACCAGCGCCCATTCACGGTGAAGGCCGATGGGGCGGACCTCGAGGTGACGCCGGGTGACGTGCCAGCGATCTCCTTCGACGGCGAGAAGGCGACGCTCAAGCTCACGCAAACCGTCGCGCGCGCGGTGCGATCGACCCTCAAAGCCCGCCCCGGCACGTACACCTGGGACGCCCTGCCCGCCCTGACGGTCGAGGTCGTGCCCACCCCTTGAGGCGGAATCTGGCCCCGACACAGCGACGCACGCGGTAAAGCAGGCTCCATGAAGCTCAAGCAGCGGCCAGAAGACTTCTCGGTGAAGGAGTCGTACCGCTTCGACGAAGACGTCGATGGCAAGTTCCGCGTCTACTTGATGGACAAGCAGAAGCTGTCGACCTTCGACGCGGTCAACCGCATCGTGAAGAAGTTCGGCCTGAAGCCTGGCTCCATCAGCTTCTGCGGACTCAAGGACAAACAGGGCCGCACCGAGCAGCTCATCGCGGTCGACAGCTTCGACGTCGACATGCAGGACCCCGATCTGCGCCTGAAGTTCCTGGGCCGCATCGCGCAGCCGCTCACCGCCGCCAACACGACGTCGAACCGCTTCGCCGTCACCGTGCGCCAGCTGCGTGAGCAGGAGCTGCAGGACGTCACCATGGCCGTCTCCGAGGTCGGCCGGCTCGGCGTGGTGAACTACTTCGACAACCAGCGCTTCGGCTCGCTCAAGCACGGCCAGGGCTTCATCGCGAAGGACCTGCTCAAGGGGAACTTCGAGGCCGCGCTCAAGAACTACATGGCCGTGCCCTCCCCGCTCGATCTCACCGACGACGCGAAGGTGAAGGCGTTCTGGGCCGAGCACTGGGGCGACTGGACGGCGCACTGCCCGTACGACACGGCGAACAAGAAGTACGGCCGCGTCTTGAACGTGCTCCGCAAGGCGCCGCGCAACTTCGTCGAGGCGTTCCTGCAGATCGACGCCCAGTACCGCGCCCTGCTGCTGTTCACCTATCAGTCGTATCTGTGGAACGAGTCTGCGCGCCGCCTCATGCAGCTCATCCTGCCGCGCGAGTCGTTGTTCGTGATGCCGTACCAGGCGGGCTCGCTGCTCCATCACCGCGACGCGCCGTCTGATCTGCTCGCGTGGATGCGGCAGGTCACCGTGCCGCTGCTCGGGCCCACCACCACGTTCACCGATCGTCGCGTCGAAGAGGCCGTCAACTGGGCCCTCGGCAAGGACAAGCTCACGCTCGATCAGCTCGTCGTGAAGGAGGCGCCGCGGCTGCTGTACTTCAAGCACGAGGAGCGCCCGCTGCTGATCCAACCGCAGAAGCTGGTCATCGGTCGCGCCAGCAAAGACGAGCTCAACCGTGGCTTCCTCAAGGTGAACGTGGCGTTCACACTTCCCCCGGGCAGCTACGCAACGCTGACCGTGAAGCGCCTGTTCCACTTCGGCGTCGAGCAGCTCGAGCGTGAAGCCGCGGCCGTTCCCGTGCGCCGCGAGGCTCCCGCCGCGTTCCAGCCGAACAAGGACAAGGGCCGGCAGCCCAAGCGTGAAGGCCCGCCAGAACCGCGCGGCCTGGGTTTCCGCGACCGTCAGAAGCAGCGCAAGGCCGCCAAAGCCGCCGCGCGGGACTCGCAGCCCCGAAAGTAGCCACCCAACCAATCGGAATTCGGGCTGTTTTCAGGCCTGCCGATTGTCGCAATGAGGGGGTGGGCGGGTCGTACTGCGTGACGTGAACGCACTTGCTGAGCTGGCTCCCTCGCTGTCGATGTCGCTGGGGATCATGAGCGCCGAAGCAACGCAGCCCTGGGCCGAGGAGGTGCGGCGTGCGCGCCGTGGTGACTCTTCTGCCTTCGAGGCGCTCGTTCGCGGCATGCAGCGGCCCGTGTATGGCCTGTGTCTGCGCCTGCTCCGGACCGAGGCCGAGGCCACCGAGGTCGCGCAGGAGACGTTCCTTCGCGCCTACCAGAACCTCGAGCGCTTCGATGACTCGCGGCCGTTCGATCTCTGGGTGCTGACCATCGCCCGCAACCTGTGCCTCGACATTCTTCGCCGGCGCCAGAAGGTGCAGACCGAAGACGTCGAACCGCATGCGCCGATGTTGGCGTCGAGCGAGCCGAACAGCGAAGACAAGGCGATCGAGAAGCAGCAGCGCCAGTCGCTCGAAGAGGCGATGGCCACGCTGTCGAGCGACGATCGCGAAGTGCTCGCGCTCTATTACGTGCAGAAGCGCACCACGAAGGAGATCGGCGTCATCATGGGGGTCGCTCCCGGCACCATCATGGCCCGCCTGTTCCGTGCGCGTGAGAAGCTGCGTGTTCGCATGATGGCCGCAGAACGAGGTGCAGCATGAGCGACCCGATTCACGATGACGACGCCGAGCTCGAGCGCCTGCTTCTCGAGAGTGCTCCCGATGAGGCCGGCCGTGAGGCGCTGCGTGAAGCCCACCGCCAGCTCGAGAAAGATCTGCTGCGCCTGGCCGATCCGCTGCCGCCGCCCGACTTCCTCAACAAGGTGATGGCGAAGGTCGAGGCCGAGCCGAAGCGCCTGCCTGCCTCCGAGATTCGCAGCGCGGTGTTCATCGCCTTCGCAGCGCTCGCCGCGTCGGTGGTGGCGTTCGTGTCGTCGGGCGCTTCGCCTGACGGGGTCGCCGTGTCGTTCGCGCAGACGTTCGTGTCGGCGCGCGAAGTGCTGGTCGGGTTCGCGAGCGGGCTGGCGGCGGTGTGGCGCACGGCTGGGTTGCCGCTGACGGTGACGCTCGCGGCTGTCGTGATGGTGTCTCTGGTTGGGTTTCGCCGGCTGATGGGCCCGGTCAACGCAAAGGCGGTGTCGTGATGTTCGCGTCGATGTTGATGGCCGTGGCGATCGCGGCTGGTCCCGTGTCCGTGCAGTTCGAAGGTCCGCTCAAGCAGGGCCTCACTGCCATCGCCGAGCGCGGTGGGTTGAACGTGATCGTGGTCGGTGATCTCGCCGAGCCTGCGCAGATTCATCTCACCGATGTCACGGCCGAGGAGGCGCTCGAGACGGTCGCGAAGGTGTACGGCCTCGAGGTGACGAAGCAGGGAAAGATGTACGTGCTGCGTCGTGGAGCCGCGCTGGCGGTGCCTGTCGCTCCCGTTGCGCCGGCCACGCCTGAGGTTCCGGTCGCGCCGAAGAGCCCGGAGGCCCCGGCCGAGGTGAAGCAGTTGCTCACCGAACTCCAGAAGCTCGAGGCCGAACAGGAGCGCCTGCAGTCCGAGACCGAGAAGCTCCAGGAAGAGGCCGAGCGCCGCGACGAGCTGAAGAGCGATCGTGACGAGAAGCTCCAGGAACTCGCGGCCGCGAAGGCCGAGCACGTGAAGGCCGAAGAGCGCGCGAAGGGCCAGGTCACGTCGGCCGGGAAGCCCGTGGTGATCGGCAAGGGAGAGACGGTGAAAGACGCGGTCTCGTACGGTGGGCCGATCACCGTCGAGTCGGGCGCGCGCGTGAAGGGTGACGCGGTGGCCTTCGGCGGAGACGTGGTGCTGAAGGACGGCTCCGTCGTCGAAGGTGATGCCGTGTCGTTCGGTGGGCGGGTGCTGCGTGATGGCAACGCGACGGTGAAGGGCGAAGAGGTCTCGTTCGGCGGCTCGGGCATGGTGTCGTCGATGGCGGCGCACGCAGTGAAGGCCTCGAACGCGGTCGATCTCGAGAAGGCCGAGGAGCACTCGGGCGGGCTGTCGCTGGCGACGTTCCTGGTGCAGTTCGTGGTGTTCTTCGTCTTCGGCTTCCTGCTGATGGTGTTCGCGCCGCAGCGCATGAAGGGCCTCGAGTCGGCCGTGCGCAGCCAGCCGGTGCTCTCGGGGGTCGTCGGCTTCCTCGCGCTGGTGCTGGCGATGCCGCTGACCATCTTCCTGCTCATCACGCTCATCGGCATTCCCGTCGCGGCGGTGCTGTGGCTCGCGCTCGCCTTCGTGGTGCCGATGGGCCTCGCCGCCATCGCCAACACGGTGGGCACCTCGATGCCGCTCGGCCGCATTCGCCGTACGCAGGCGATGGTGCTGGCGCTGGGGCTGTTCGTGCTGCTGCTCGTTGCCCAGGTGCCCGTGCTCGGCCCGCTCATGCTCTCGCTGGCCGTCTGTGTCTCGCTCGGAGCCGTCCTCCGGACGCGCCTGGGCGCCACCCCCAAGGGCCTGCCCGTGATGGAGTCGGTCGAGCGGCTGAACGCCTGAGGCTTGCGCAAGACCGGGGCATTGGGCGACAACTCTCCCATGCCCCGCGTCACTCAACGCCCTGCAGTCGCTCCCCGCAGCACAGCCTCGACGACGTCGACTCCCGCGAAGCCCCCGAAGACCGACGCGACGTGGGGCGCGCGTGGTGGTCGACCCGCCCAGAAGCCGCCGCTGTTGGGTGGGCCGGCTGCGTTCCAGACGCCGGCGACGACCGCCATCGGCCCCGCGAAGCTGCCGTCGAACACCATCGCGGGCGTGAAGGTGCAGAGCGCCACCGAGCTTCAGTTCCAGGGGCTCACCGGTGCCAACCCGCTGATGACGAAGTCGCTCGACGTGCAGTTCGGCAAGCTGACGCAGCCGCAGTTCGACGCGCTCAAGGCCGAGTTCGGCGGGCTGTCGCAGGTGAAGTTCGACGCGGCTCGTGAGTACTCGGCGATCGACTTCCTTCCACCGACCGTTCAGGCGCTCGTCCACCGCGACATCGACCCTGGCGAGCCCGTCACCATCAAGGGCACGAAGAAGCTGAACGACGCGATGGGCAACGAAGGCCGCGGCGATCTCGAGATCAACTCGAGCCCGAACTGCCACGGAACCGCCTGGGAGATGATGCGGGCGTACCAGGGCCAGCCCTCCACGCACGTGAACCTGCTCTACGGCGACGCCCAGATGGTGGGCCCCGAGTACGAGGACGCCGCGAAGTTCGCGCCGCTCGGCACGGCCCAGCCGGGCCAGAAGCCCGAGTTCCTCTCGTCCTTGAAGCCCGGCGACGTCGTGGCCTTCAAGCGCGGTGAGTACGAGCTGCTCCACTCGGCGGTCTACGTGGGCGGCGGCATGTTCTTCGAGAAGCCCAACACCGAGTCGGATCAGTACGACGAGTCTCCGTATCGACTGGTCACGCTCGATCAGGCCCTCGCGCCGATTCAGGAGTTCGTGGGCGAGGCGCCGACGATGATCGCCTTGAGGCCGAAGCAACAGCTCGCCCCGGGCACCGAAGCGTTCACCACGGGCGAAGACGCACAGAACCTCGAGGCCTGGGCAGCGAAGAAGGGGCAGACCATCGGCAAGCAGCTCGTGCGCGAGTTCGAGGTCGGCATGGGCGGCGGCATTCGTGGGCTGCACTTCAACGCCGTCGAGACACGCCGGGTCGAGATCGGCGCCGACGGGCGCGGCGTCATCCGGTGAGCAGGCTGTGGCTGGTGCTGGTAGCGAGCTGCTCCACCCAGCCGGCGAACATCGCAGCGCAGTCGCAGGCGATCTACGGAGGTCGACCGGCGCCTGACGATCACGCGGTGTTCTATCTGTCGTCGGGTTGCACCGCGTCACTCATCGCGCCGCGCACGCTGCTCACCGCTGCCCATTGCGTCGATCACGGCGTGGACTGGGCGAGCAACGCCGTGGTCGGCATGACCGGGACGCGGTGGCGCGTGCAACGCGTTCAGTGGCACTCGGGCACCGTCGGAGACTGGTCACCTGATCTTGGCCTGGTGCTGCTCGAACAGGCTCCGCCCGTGACGGCGTTGCGGTGGCGAGCGACGGGGCCACTGCCTCCGGTCGGAACCGTCATTCGCCACGTGGGGTACGGCTTCACCGAGACCCGCACCATCGGAGAACGGCGCACCGTCGAGCTGCCCATCACTGGAGCAGGCGCGCCTGCCTCGTTCGGCATCAGCCTCATGACGGGTGGCAACGGCGTGAGCATCTGCAACGGCGACTCGGGTGGCCCTGCCCTGATCCGCGATGCGCAAGGCGAGCTGGTGTTGGGCGTGCACAGCTACGGAATCTTGTGTGGCAGCTCGAGCGGCTCAGCGCTCATCTACCCGTACCATCGGTTCATCGAGACGTGGCTCGCGCAGTACGAGACGGCGTCGTGCGCGCGAGACACCCGCTGCGTGGCCGGCTGCACTCCTGCCGATCTCGACTGCACCTGTGGCCCAGATGGCCAGTGCAGCGCGGTGTGCGTCGATGGCGACGACCCTGACTGTCCCGCGACCTGCCGGATCGACTCCGTCTGCTCACCGCTGGGCCAATGCCCCATCGATCTCGACTGTCTGCCGCTCGGCACGAGCTGTCTGCGTGAGAACCAGTGCGCGAGTCGGAGCTGCATCTCGGACCCACAGAACGCGACGCGCTACTGCTCCATCGCGTGTAGCGCCTCGGCGCCCTGCCCTTCGGCGTTTCAGTGCGACGCGCGGGGCCTCTGCATCAAGCGGCAGCAGGAGCTCGTCGCCGAGGGTGCGGTGTGCGCGCCGACCGATCGCTGCGAGGCGGGAACGAAGTGCGCAGTCGCAGGAACGCCCCTGATGCGCTGCACCCGGGCCTGCACCTCGAACCTCGAGTGTCTCACGGGAACGAAATGTGACTTCTCTGCTGGCGTCTGTGCGCCGTCGCCAGCGCTGGTGCTCGACGGTGGCGCGGAGTGGAGCGGGCCCCTCGCGCAGGTCGGTTGCAACGTCACCAGCGGGAGCGGCCTGACCTTGCTGCTGTTCGCGCTGACGGCGCTAGGCCGAGGCCGGAGAAGGAGGCGCGCGCCGCTGGAGGACTCGGCGGCTGAGGAAGACGATGGTGGCGCCAACGCCCGCTCCGTAGAGCGCCCCCGCCAAGACGTCTGAAGGCCAATGAACGCCGACGCCAACTCGGCTGAGGGCGATGAGCGTTGCGAGCGGCACGGCGACGAAGCCCGCCCGTGGAATGGCCAGGGTGACGACCGTCGCCATCGCGAAGGCGTTGGCGCTGTGCAGTGACGGCATGGAGCCGACGTTCGCTGCCGGACTCAGCACGCGCACGAGCGGCTCGGTGAGCGCGAAGCTGGGTCGCATTCGGCCGAACCACGGCTTGAGCACGCGCGCTCCCAGGCTGTCAGCGAGGCCGATGGCCGCAGCGAGCTGCGCGATGGGGAGCACCGCGCGACGACGCAGCACCACGATGAGCCAGCCGATGAACGCGAGGCCGGCCAGCGCCCCAAGCGGCTTCGAGGAGAGCGCAACCCAGAGCGCATCGAGCCAGCCCCAGCCCAGCCCGTTGATGGCGCGAAAGAGCGACTCGTCCCACGCCCAACGGAAGTCGTGAAGGCCGGTCGGGTTCGCTTCAGGCTGCAGGCGACGCGACCTTCGGCGCGATCTCGATCGTCAGATGATCGACGGGAACCGCGGCCCGCACCGCACGTTTGTATTCTTCGAGCGACGTCTTGCCCGAGGTGGTGAGGGAGGCAACGCAGACCAGCTGAGTCGGCCCGACGTGCCACAGGTGAAGGTCGGCGACGCGCGTGTCTTCGAGCGCCTCGAGCGCGTGCTGCACCTTGTCGCGCAGCGCGGTGGAGGGACCGAGATCGATGAGCTGGCGAGCGCAGTCGGTGATCAGTCGCCACGCCCACTTGAGGATCACGAGGGCAGCGACGATCGCGACGACCGCGTCGAGCCAGACGAGCGAGAAATACCGGCCCGCCACGAGCGCGCCGATCGCGAGCACGCTGGTCAACGCATCGGCCACGACGTGCAGGTACGCAGCACGCAGGTTGTGATCGTGCCCCATTTCGTGAACGGCGCGACGCAACGCTTCGGACTGATCGGGCTGCCCGGCGTGATCGTGATGCGCGTGATCGTGAGGAGCGTGATCGTGATGAGCGTGGTCATGATGAGCGTGATCATGATCAGCGTGATCGTGGTGCGAGTGATCAGCCGCTCCATGTGAGTGCCCATGCTGCGAGGCATCGAGCAGGAATGCAGACACGAGGTTCACCAGCAACCCGATGATCGCGACCGGCAGCGCATCAGCGAAGTCGACCGTCTCTGGCGTGATGAGGCGCTGAATGCCGCTCGACACCATCTCGAACGACACGAGGAGCAAGAGCGTCGAGCTGGTGAACCCAGCGAGCGCGTAGACCTTGCCGGTACCGAACGCGAAGCGCGTCTCGGAGGCGTGCGTACGCGCGTACCAGTACGCGAGGGCGGACAAGCCCAGCGCGCCGACGTGCGTGGCCATGTGCCAACCATCGGCGGTCAGCGCGAGGGAGTGCGTGAGGTAGCCCGCGATCAGCTCGGCCACCATCATCACGGCCGTCAGGCCCACCACCCAGCGGGTGCGGGCCTCACCCGACGCAGACACCTTCGGCGGCACGCGCGCGGAGCACGCGGGATCAGCAGCGTTCTGAAGTTGTTCGGCTGGCGTCATGCGGAAGCGGCGCAGGAATCACACTTGCCGCGGAGTTGGATCTCGACCTGTTGTTTCGACAGCGCTCGGGGAACGCCCCTGCCCTGCTTCACCTTGAGCGTCACCTCGGGCAGGCACGACACCGAGCCACAGTCGGTGCACGTGAAGTGGGGGTGTCGCGCGTCGTCGCCATTGCCCTTGCTGCGCTTGAGCTCGAAGCGCCACACGTGGTCGCCGAGATCGGTGCGCGAGACGAGCCCCACCTCGGTGAGATCGACCAGGTTCCGGTAGATGGTCGTCCGGTCCATGCCGTCGCTCGAGAGCGCGTCGACCAGCTCTCCGTGCGAGATCGGTGTGCTGGCCACCGACAACCGACGAAGGACGGCGATGCGAGGAGCCGTGCTGCGCAGCCCCGACTTCCGAATGGTTGACTTCAGCTCGTCGAGTGAAGGGGTGAGGTCGTACGCCATGAGGTGTTGCAGTTGTAACTGACCCCGAAACCGTTCGCCACGGCCTACTCGGCCGTCATGAACGGGTAGTCGAAGCGCGTGGGCGGGTTGAGCGTCTCTTTGATCGTGCGAGCCGAGATCCACCGAACGAGGTTCAACATCGAGCCTGCCTTGTCGTTGGTGCCCGAGGCGCGGCTGCCACCGAACGGCTGCTGACCGACGACGGCGCCCGTGGGCTTGTCGTTCACGTAGAAGTTGCCGGCCGCGTGCCGCAGCTCGGTCGAGGCGGTGACGATGGCGTTGCGATCGCGCGCGAAGATGGCTCCGGTGAGCGCGTACGGCGAGGCCTTGTCGCACGCCCGCAGCGTCTCGACGTATTGGTCGTCGGGGTAGACGAACAGGCTCACGATCGGCGCGAAGATCTCCTCGGTCATCAGGCGGTGGTTCGGCGAGCTGCACTCCACCAGCGTCGGCTTGATGAACCACCCCTCGGAGCGATCGCCCGTGCCGCCCGCCAGCACCTTCGCGTCGGCGCCCTTCGCCAGCTCGAGGTACTTCGACGCGTTCGCGAAGCTCTTCTCGTCGATCACCGCGCCCATGAAGTTGCGGAAGTCGGCGACGTCGCCCATGCGAATCGACTCGATCATCGGCAGCACGCGCTCTTTCAGCTTCGGCCACAGCGACTGCGGCACGAAGACACGCGAGCACGCCGAGCACTTCTGGCCCTGGTACTCGAAGCCGCCGCGCACGATGGCCGTCGCCACCGCGTCGAGATCGTCGGCCGCCGACGGGTGCACGAAGATGAAGTCCTTCCCGCCCGTCTCGCCGACGATGCGCGGGTACTGGCGGTAGCGCGCGACGTTCTCGCCGACGGTCTTCCACATGAAGTTGAACGTGTTCGTCGAGCCGGTGAAGTGAATGCCTCCGAGATCGGGGTTCGAGAGCACGGTGTTGCCGATGGCCGCGCCGGGCCCGGGGAGCATCGTGATCACGCCGTCAGGCAGGCCGGCCTCGCGGAGCAGCTCCATGATCCAGTGGCCCGAGAGCATCGCCGACTGCGCGGGCTTGAAGACGACGACGTTGCCCAGCATCGCGGGCGCCGTGCAGAGGTTGAGCGCGATGGCGGTGAAGTTGAACGGCGCGATCGCGAACACGAAGCCGTCGAGCGGCCGGTAGTCGGTCTGGTTCCACATGCCCGGCGACGAGAGCGGCTGCTGATCGAGCAGGGTCTGGGCGAAGTGCACGTTGAAGCGGAGGAAGTCGATCGCCTCGCACGCCGAGTCGATCTCGGCCTGGTGCGACGTCTTCGACTGCCCGAGCATCGTGGCCGCGTTCAGAATCGGGCGGTACTTCGTCGCGAGCAGCTCGGCCGCGCGCAGGAAGATGGCGGCGCGATCGGTGAAGGCCATCGAGCTCCACATCGGCTTCACGGCCATGGCGTTCGCGATCGCGGCGGCGGTCTCGTCGGGCCCGACCTCGTGAAACGTACCGAGCACGTGCGAGTGGCGGTGCGGCGCGCGAATGGTTCCGATCTTTCCCGTGCGCAGCTCCTTGCTGCCGATGCGCACCGGCACCTCGACCTTCTCGTTGCCCAGCTTCGCCACCATCGCCTTGAGCTCGGTGCGCTCGGGGCTGTTGGGCGCGTACGACTTCACGGGCTCGTTGGACGGCGGCGGGACTCGAAGGTTCGCGCTGGTCATGCGCGCTGCTTGCCCGAGCCCCTGCTCGATTTCCACCCATGTGAGGAGGTGGGCCCGCGCGACGCGTCAGGGTGGGTCATCGCCCTTCACGGGGTCAAGCCCGCCACCATTCCGCTTCGATGCCAGTGAAAGGGTGGCGCCGTCCACGCCGGCTCAACAGAGTTGAGACATGCCGGTGGCGTCTTTCGGGTTCTCCATTCTGCAGCGGCAGCGCCAGCTGCTCGGAACGCGCTTCGCCGCGCGCTACCCGCACGACTGGCTCATCTGGGAGGCGGGCCCCTGGCGCCCGGCCACGACGAGAACGGCGCGCGACACCGAGTCCACGCGCCTGCCCGACAGCGCCGGTCCTGCACGGCCAGTCGGTGAAGACTTTCTCTGCTTCGTCCTGGACCCCAACCGGTCGCCGTTGCACGTGGGGCGCGCGACGACCAACGACATCGCCATCAACGACCTCACCGCCTCTCGCGATCAGTTCGTCTTCGACT
Organism: Archangium gephyra; assembly: GCA_943370055.1. Lineage (GTDB taxonomy): Bacteria > Myxococcota > Myxococcia > Myxococcales > Myxococcaceae > Xiheimicrobium > Xiheimicrobium gephyra_A. The sequence goes on along the minus strand of CALRPN020000040.1, from coordinate 71,779 downwards.
TCGAGAACGGCCTCTGGCGCGTTCGCAGCCTGCAGCCGGGCGCGCTGCTCGACGGCGCTGATTTGGCGGAGCAGCCCACGCCCATCGCCTCGCAGTCGCGCCTCACCGTCGGGGCCGTGTTCCTCACCTTCTTGAGCAGCACCGATCTCATCCGTCGACTCGCGACGGCGGAATCGTCGCAGCCAGCCCTGTAAGCGCCCCACGCACCACGGCAACTGTTGCGAATGGCTCGGTCGCGGAGCACGTTTCCCTCGTGAGTTCCCCTCGGAGCCGCATCGCAGTCGTCGACGACGATCCGGGCAGCCGGAAGACGGCGACCGATCTGCTCACGCCGCTCGGTCACGACGTGAAGACGTACTCGAACGGGCGCGCGTTTCTCGACTCGCTCAACGAGGGCCCGCCCGATCTGCTGCTCTGCGACGTGATGATGCCGGACCTCGATGGGCTCGAGGTGACGCGCACGCTGCGGAAGAAGACCGAGCTCGCGGCGCTGCCGATCGTGCTGGTGACGGCGCTCGATGCCGTGGGCGATCGGGTCGCGGGGCTCGAAGCCGGAGCCGACGACTTTCTCTCGAAGCCCGTTCACGGCCCCGAGCTTCGCGCGCGCGTGGGCAACCTGCTGCAGGTCGGTGCGTACCGGAAGTGGCTCGAGGCCGAACGCGAGGCGGCGAAGCGTCAGGTCGATCAGGTGCAGCAGCAGCTCTTCCACGCCGAGCGGCTCGCCACGCTCGGCACGTTCGCGGCGGGCATCAGCCACGAGCTCAAGAACATCGTCGCGGTGTTCTCGTCGATGCTCGGCACGCTCGATCGGCTGCCCACTGGGTACCTGCTCGACGACGAGGCCTTCACGGCGCTGAAGCAGACGACGCAGCACGCCTCCGAGCTGGCGAACTCGGTGTTGCAGGTCTCACGAGCGAGCGGGCCCAGCGACGATCGCGTCGAGCTGGCGGGCGTGGTGCGTGACGTGACGTCGATGCTGCGGGCTGCCGGAAGAACGCGGCACCTCGACGTGCGGTTGACGCTGCCCTCGCAGGCGGTGACGGCGCATGCGTCGATGCTCGAGGTGCAGCAGGTGCTGCTCAACCTCATCGGCAATGCCACCGATGCCATCGGCAACAAGCGCGACGCGCGCATCGAGATCACGCTCACCAGCGAAGGCGAGTTCGCCCACCTCGTGGTCGCCGACAACGGCCCAGGTATTCCCGATCACGTCAGGGCGAAGCTCTTCACGCCGTTCTTCACCACCAAGCCGCCGGGCAAAGGCACCGGGCTCGGCCTCAGCGTCATCAAACAGATCGTCGAGAAGTGGCAGGGCTCCATCGAGCTCGACTCGACCGTGGGCCAGGGAACCTCGGTGCACGTGAAGCTGCCGCTCTCGAAGGTGAACGCCGATGACTGAGAGCGACCTTGGGCTCGCGCGTCTCGCGGGCCGGGTCGCCAGCTTCAGCTGGAGTCTCACCGGCGACGCTTCGTTCTCGGACGAGTGGTGGGCCCAGCTCAACCTTCCCGACTCGGGCACGAAGCGCCTCGAAGACTTCACCTCGCGGCTCCACGAAGACGACGGCCCTCACCTGATCACCCGGCTCGCGGCCATCGGAGCAGCAGGCCATGGCGAGCCGTTCGAGTGCGAATACCGCCTGCGAAGCCGAACAGGAGAGTTCAGGTGGTTTCGTGCAGCCGTTCAGCTCGAGAAGGGCGCTGATGGAACGGCGATTGGGTTCCGGGCGGCGCAGGTCGACATTCACGCGCTGCGGAGCGCCGAGTCGCGATTGCTCACGCTCAACGTCGAGCTCGCCCGCGTCGCCTCGGCCCGTGAGGACTTCCTCTCGAGCATGAGTCACGAGCTGCGCACGCCCCTCAACGCGGTGCTGGGCCAGGCGCAGGCGATGACGGAGGGCACGTTCGGTGCGCTCACCCCGCCGATGCGAGAGGCGCTCGACGTGATCGCCGCGAGCGGCGCGCACCTGCTGTCACTGCTCAACACCGTGCTCGATCTCGCGAGGCTCGAGGCGGGCGCGATGACGCTGGTGCGTGAGCAGGTCGGGGTCGCTGCGGTGGCGCAGGAGGCGCTGCACGTGGCGAAGCCCCTCGCCGCGAAGAGAAGGGTGACCCTCGAACTCTCGCGCGTTCGCTGCGACGCAGACGATGTCGCGTGGTTCGACCGGCTGCGCGTCAGGCAGGTGCTGGTGAACCTGTTGTCGAACGCCGTGAAGTTCTCTCCCGAAGGCTCGGTGGTGCGGCTCGAAGTTCGGCGGGAAGACGAAGCGTGGGCCTTCGAGGTGACCGACTCGGGGCCTGGCATCGATCGGGCCGATCAGCTGCGACTCTTCCACCCCTTCGTGCAGGCCGATGGTGGCCGGGCGCGACGGCACGAGGGCGCCGGGCTCGGACTGGCGCTGGTGAAACGACTCGTCGATCTTCACGGTGGCAGCGTCGAGCTGTCGAGTGAACCTGGTCGGGGCAGTCAATTCACCGCGCGCCTGCCGATCCCCCCCGATGCGCCGCCACTCGCGCCAACACCGGCGCCCGCGCTCCGTGCGCTCAAGTCGGTGCTCATCGTCGACGACAACATCATCAACGTCGAGCCGCTGAAGCGGTACCTCGGGCGCATGGGCGTCGAAGTGCGCACGGCCGAGAACGGGCCACAGGCCCTGCAGTTGGTGGCGACGCGCGCGCCGCAGGTGATGTTCCTCGACTGGCACATGCCGGGCATGGACGGCCTCGAGGTGATTCACCGCATGAAGCAGGAAGTCTGGAGCCGCGACGTGCGCATCATCACCCTGACGGCGCTGGTGGGAGATCACGTGCGCGCCGAGGCCCTGTCTGCCGGGGCCGACGCGTTCCTCCCAAAACCTGCCCGGCTCGCCGAAGCCGCAGCGCTCGCCGACTCGCTGGTGAAGCAGCGCTGAGTCAGGCGAGCCGCTCGAGCACGAGTGGGCGCCGGGCAGGGGCCGCAGCTCCGATGCGGTAGGCCGCGCGAACCCGCTCCATCACCTCTGGCATGCGCGTCTCATCGTTGACGTGGGCGGTCACGAGGGTGGCGCCGACCGAGACCACATCGCCGAGCTTCTTCTCGAGCACGAAGCCAACACCGGGATCGATGATGTCGGTCGTCTTCTCGCGGCCCGCGCCGAGCGTCATGGCGGCGAGCCCGATGGACTCGCTGTCGATCCCCGTGACGAAGCCTCCGCTGGTGGCAGTGATGGCGATGGTCGTTCGCGCCTTCGGCAGCCGGGAGAGATCGGCGATGGCTGCGGGATCTCCGCCCTGCGCCGCGACGATCTCGTGCAGCTTCTTCTCGGCGGCACCGTTGCGAATCACCTGGTCGAGCCTGGCGCGCGCCTCGTCGATGGACCCGGCCTTCTTGCCCAGCACCAACATCTCGGCGGTGAGCGCCAGCGTGAGCTCGGTGTAGTCGGCGGGAGCTTCTCCCCGCAGCATCTCGACCGCCTCCTTCACCTCGAGCGCGTTGCCGACGGTGCGGCCCAGCGGCTGATCCATGTCGGTGAGCAGCGCGACGACGTTCTTCCCCATCTCGGTGCCGATGCCGATCATCGTCTGCGCGAGCGTGCGCGCGTTCTCGATCGTCTTCATGAACGCGCCCGAGCCCACCTTCACGTCGAGCACGAGCGCGTCGATGCCCTCGGCCATCTTCTTCGACATGATCGACGACGCGATGAGGGGAATGCAGTCGACGGTCGCCGTCACGTCGCGCAGCGCGTAGAGCTTCTTGTCGGCCGGCGCGAGCGTGGCGGTCTGACCGATGAGACACGCGCCGACGGTCTTCACGAGGCGGCGGTAGTCGGCGATGGAGAGGTCCACGCGGAAGCCGGGAATCGACTCGAGCTTGTCGAGCGTACCGCCTGTGTGGCCGAGCCCGCGACCCGAGATCATCGGCACCGGCACGCCACACGCAGCCGCGAGCGGCGCCAGGCTCAACGACACCTTGTCACCAACCCCGCCTGTGGAGTGCTTGTCGACCTTCACGCCCGGCGTCTCGGACAGGTCGAGCACCTCGCCACTCTCGAGCATCGCGCGCGTCCACGCGGCGAGCTCTGGCGGCGTCAACCCGCGGAAGAAGATGGCCATCGTCATCGCCGACATCTGGTAGTCGGTGACGTCTCCCTTCACGTAGCCGTCGATGAAGGCGCGAATCACCTCGGCCGAGAGGGGCTTGCCGTCACGCTTCGTCTTGATGACCTCATAGGGACGCATGAAGCCAAGGTAAGCCCGCCCGGCGTCCGCGGCCACTTTGCGACTCAGGCTGGTTGCACTTCACCGCCACGTCGGACTGCGCGGCCCGAGCGCTTGCCCCGCGACAGCGGCGCCCGACACCAGCGCGTGAGGGCGTTCGACACAGGTAGCAACTTTGCTAAGTAGCACTCTTGCTACCTAGCATCTCTGCTACCTCGGAGCGTCCATGTTCGCGACCAGCACGCCGGCCACCGCTGAAGGCTTCTTCGATCGCACCTCGGAACTTGCCCGCATCGACGACGCGCTGATGAAGCTGGCCCGGGGCGCTCCGAAGTGGCTCTGCCTCGTGGGTCCCCGCAAGGTCGGCAAGACCAGCTTGCTGCGCGAGGTCGAGCGGCGGTCCCGACGACGCAGTACGCCGCAGCCGTCTTTCGTCGTCGTCGACGTGCTCGAGACGATGCCCGCCTCGACCGAGGTCGTGCGCGCCGTCGCCATTCAGTCCGTCGATGCCCTGCTCTCGAACGATGCGGGCCAGGCGCTCGCGCCGCTGGCGACGATGCCCGAGGCGTGGCGCGCCGGACTCATCGCGAGCCCTCGCTTCGTCACCCTGCCCGCTCTGCTCCGCCAGCTGCTCCTCGAGCTGCCTCACATGGCGGACGATCAGCGTTCGCTCGCCGCGATGCTCTCGGTGCCCGAGCAGCTGGCTGAAGCCCTTTCGACCTGGGTGGTGGTGGCCATCGACGAGTTTCAGGAGCTGGCGACGATGGCTCGCGGCGGGCCCGATCTCATGGCCCTGCTTCGCAGCACCTGGCAGCGGCACCGGCGCACCGCCTATGTGGTCTCGGGGTCGGCCCGCAGCACGCTGCTCGAGCTCGCCACCTCGCAGCACTCCCCCTTCTTTCAGCACTTCGAGGTCATCGAGGTCGGGGCCTTCGACGAGGCGTTCGCCGTGAAGCTGCTCGTCGCCGCCAGCACCGACGCCCCCGCGCCCATCACCGAGGCGCTTGCGCGAAAGCTCTTCCAGGCGCTCGGCGGAAACCCGTTCTACCTGCAGGTGGTGGGAGAGGCCGTCGCCCAGGAGCGTGGCCGCGCCGACGCGAGGCTTCGCAATGCCCTGCAGCAGACGCTGTTCAGCGACACCGGCCGGCTCTCGCTCTACTTCACCAACGAGTTCACCCGGCTCGTGGGCCGGGCGACGACGCTCGCCGCCACCCTCAACGCGCTCGCGACCGGGCCGCTCACCGTCACACACGTCGCGACGGCCATCGACTGCGCCACGGCGGCGGCGGTCGGCTACCTCGAGCGGCTGGGCGACGCGGTTCGACGCAGAGACGACGGCCGATGGGAGCTCGCTGACGCGGTCTTCGGCCTGTGGCTCGAGTGGCGGCGGCCCGGTGGCGCGGTGGTGCCCATGCGCCTCGTCGGAGACGAAGCCGAGCTCGCAGTCGCGCAGCGCCTCGCCCAACTGGGCTTCGAGTTTCTCTACCTCTCGCGCGGCTCGCGTGGCCCGTTCGACCTGCTCGCTTCCCGCAGCGCGCGCATGCTCGCGGTGCAGGTGAAACGAAAGCCCCTGCCGCTGCGCTTCACGAAGCCCGAGTGGCAGCGCATGCAGGGCGAAGCGAAGCGTTATGGGTGGAAGTGGGTCATCGGGCAGGTCGAACGCAGCGGGCAGGTTCGCCTGCTCGACCCGAAGAAGGCGCGGCAGGCCGACGGCGTGACGCTCACCGAGCGGGCGGCCATCGACAACCCGCTCGCGTGGTTCGATGAGTGAGGTCGCGCGGCTCGACGGGCTTCACTGCTTGCGGCGAGGGCGGCCGCTGAGCCGATCTTCCAGCGCGCGCACGAGCTGAATGGCCTCGTTGATCTGCTGCCAGACGATGACGGCCTTCATGGCGCCGTCGGCGTCGACCTGAAGCACGCTCCTCGCGGCCGCGGCGATCGGCGACAGCGTGTCGGTGAGCGTCGAGAGCTGACGGCGAACCTCGTCGGGCAGCGGACCTTCCTTCGCCGCCTTCGGCGCAGGCTGTTGGGCCGCGAGCTTCTCGAGGATCGGCCCGAGATCGGCCTGCGGCGCAGCGACTGGCCGCTCGACGATCAGCCGCGTCAACTCGGTGAGCTGCGAGAGCACGGGCGTGAGATCGATCTGCTGCGCCTGCGCACGCGCAGCCATGGCCTCGGCGACGTGGGCGAGCTGACCGAGCGCCGGTGAGAGATCGACAGGAGGTCTCGCGTTCAGCTCGGTGAGCTTCTCGAGCATCGGCGTCAGATCGGTCGCAGGAGCCGTCTTCGCTGCCGCCAGCACCGCATCTCGGAGGGCGTCGAGCTTGGGCCCCAGATCGCTCTGGCGCGGTTTGTTCGCCGTCGCTGCGATCGTCTTCGTCAGGCTCTCGAGGTGGGGGGCGAGCGGCGCCTCGGGTGGGCGCTTGGCGACGTCGGCCGCTGCTTCCCGAATGCGTGACAGCTCTTCACCGAGCGCGGCGAGCGTGCCCGTGACGCGTACCACCGGATCGTCATCCTTCCCGCCCTGGGTCTGCACGCGCTTGAAGCCGCGCTTGATCTCGTCCCACCGCGCCTTCTGCTCCGGGGTCTGCCGCTTTCGCAGCTCGCCGAGCTTGAGCAGGTTCTGCTCGGCCGACGTGGTGAGCGTCTGCGACTCGCCGGCGTAGTGCCCGTCGATGAGCCCTTCGAGCTCGTCGTCGGTCATGGCCGAGACGATCTTCTCGGCGAGCTTGTTCATGTTTCGGTAGCTGCCCTGCAGCTTGAACGGCGGCTCGGTGCGGTACTGATCGTTCTGCGAGGCCGAGGCGATGTACTGCTGGTTCACGCGGAGCAGCACGCGCTGCGCGAAGAACAGCCGCTTGAGCACCTCGACCACTTCGGTGAGCTCAGCTGCCGAGTAGCCGTGCTCGAGCTCGGTCGTCGCGAGCGACTCCCCCTGCGCCATCTTGAACAGCCGAGGAATGTCCGCAGGCGGGCGTGTGGTGAGGGGCGCCGTGACCGTGTTCGCCGTGAGCGCGTTCTCGAGATAGCTGAGCGCGAACAGATCGTCCTTGCCCGAGAGGATGTCGCCCAGGTTGTACGTGTCGGCGCGGTTCGCGAGCATGTCGGGAATTTTGAAGACCTCGCCCGACTCCGTGTACGGGTTGCCGGCCATCACCACGCAGAACCGTTTGCCGCGCAGGTCGTACGTGCGGGTGACGCCATTCCACACGCCTTCGATCTTCCGCTGCGCGTCGCAGAGCGAGATGAACTTCTGCAGCAGCTCGGGGTTCGTGTGCTGAATGTCGTCGAGGTACAGCATCACGTTGTTGCCGAGCTCGAACGAGAAGTTCATGCGCTCGACTTCGAGCTTCGCCGTGCTGTTCGGAGCGTCGGCCGGGTCGACGCTGACGACCTCGTGGCCAAGCGCCGGGCCGTTCACCTTCACGAAGGTGAGCCCGAGCTTCGCGGCGACGTACTCCATGAGGGTCGTCTTGCCGTAGCCGGGGGGCGAGACGAGCAGCAGCAGGCCGTTGCGATCGGTGCGCTTGTTCTCGCCTGCGGTGCCGAGCTGCTTGGCGAGGTTGGCGCCGATGAGCGGCAGATACACCTCGTCGATGAGCCGGTTGCGCACGAAGCTCGAGAGCACCTTGGGCTTGAGCTCGTCGAGGCGCAGGCGCTTGCGCTCGTGCTCGGTGATCTCGCGAACCTTCGCGCGGTAGCCCTGGTACGCGGGCAGGCGCTCTTCGACGAACTTCGAGAGGCGCCGCTCGAACTCGTCGAGGCGGAGCGAGAGCTTCTGGCCCTGAATGCGAGGGTGATTCCCGAGCAGCCCGGTGAGGTCGGTCGACAGCAACGCCGACGACACCTCGCGTGACACCTGGCGTTCTTCGACGGCGAAGAGCGCTGCGGCTTCGAGCACGGGCCCCGTCATCGCCACGTTGGTGCCCGCCCTCGAGACGAACGCCTCGAGCCAGGCGCGGGTGAGCTTGAACCGCTCTGCGGGATCGTCGACAGCGCGCAGATCGTCTTCGAACGCACGCCGCTGGCCCGCCACTTCGATCGACGACAGCAGCGACTCACGCAGCGTCTGCGCGTCCTGGCTGAGCACGAAGCGCTGGGTCTCCTTCGCGAGCTCTTCGGCGAGGTAGCGGCCGGCGAGGAGCACGTCTCCGACCGAGGCCTCGAGCGTCGAACTCCTGGCCCACTCGGTGATGCGAACCGAGAGATCGCTCGCCAACCGGTCGAACTCGGGCGCGTGCCCATATTGCTTGCGCAGGCGCCCCAGGCTCTGCGCGCGACGAACGATCACCTTCTTCGTCTGCTCGTCCTTCTGCGCAGCCCAGGTCAACGTCGCGAGCACGCGCGGCCACGCGTCGTAGCGAAGCAGCCCCGCCGACTCGTGCAGCAGCAGCAGCGCCTCGAGGATCTTCGCGGCGTCGACGTCGTGAACGCCACGTTCGTAGCCCTCGTCGTAGCGGCTCTGCGCGACGTCCTTCGTGATCGGCAGCAGCCCATTGCCAGCGCGGAGCGTCTCGTGAAACCGCGCGAACGACTGGCCATCTCGACCCGACTCTCCGGCCTTGAAGAGCGTGAACGCGAGGTACTCGGCGCGGCTCACGTCGGGAGACTCGCTCGGCAACGTCTGGTCCCAGTACGCCTTCGCCGCGTCGATGGCGGGGTCGGACAGCCGCTGGAAGTAATCGGAGCCCGTGAGGTGCAGGAACAGCCCGTCGTCCTTCGGGAGAACCGTGGCCTCGAGCGGCTGCGTGTTGACGTTGAACCGGTGCGGGCCGAAGCGGAGAACGGCAGCGCCACCCTCGTAGAGGTCCTTGCGATCGCGGAGCGAGCGCAGCGCGTCTTGCCTGGCCGTCTTGAGCCGCGACTCCAGCTCATCGGCCTTCACGGGATCTTTCAGCTCGATCAGCTGCGCGATGAACTGGCGCAACTTCTGTGCGGTCGGGTCGGACGCGAAGTACGCGTTGAGCTCGTCGTCGGTGTTGAAGCTGTTCGCCCGTCGCGCGATGCCCTGAAGTACGCGATCGGCCGCGCCGAAGAGATTGGCCGCCTTGCGTTGCCGCTCGTCGATGAGCACCTGCCGCCGTCGCGCGAAGGCGTCGAAGAGTTCTTCCCTACGCTGCGCGAGCTCTCCTGCGAACTCATCGACGTCGGAGAACCGGCTCTCCAGCTCTTCCAACTGCACTGACAACTTCGCGAGCTGCTCGTCGACCTTCTCGGGCGTGTCCGAGAGCGAGAGCGCGCTGTCGATGCTCTGGGCGAACAGCTTGAACTGCGAGGTGAACTCGGCGCGCGTCTCGAGGCCGAGCAATTCCTTGCGGCGGCCCTGCACCGTGGCGCGCACGCGGTTCAGCTTCGAGAACACCTCGCTGATGTCTTCGAGGATCTTCGCCTTCTGCGTGGCATCGCCAGACGACAGCCCACCGACGACCTCGCCGAGCACCGTGAGCCCCGTGCCGAGCCGTTCGACCTCTTCGACCTGGCCCTTGAGTTCGGGCGTCTTCGTCGCCTTCGCGATCTCGGCATCGAGGCGCGCGACGCTCTCGTGCAGCGGCTGAAACGCAGCGGGCGTCAGCAGGAACTCGACCGTCCACGAGCTCACCTGCTCGAACGACTTGATGACCTCGGCCTCGAGCCCGTCGACGCGCGCGAGATCCATGTAGCGGATCTCTTTCAGCGTGATGAGCACCCCACGCTGCTTCCGCAACGACGCCAGCGCCGTCATCAACGAATCGGTCGAGCGCAGATCGTCCTGCGTGAGGCCACGGAGCAACGTCTCCTGCTGCTCGACGGCCTTCGCCAGCTCTTCGCTGGCGCGCTTCTGCATCGCCAGCACCTTCTCGAACTCGTCGACGATCAGCTCGGCCGACTTCTTGAGCTCGTGCACCTTCGCGAGGAGCTCGATCTCCTTCTGGCCAAGCCAGTGGAAGGCATCGACGACGCGCTGGCAGGTCGAGATGAGGCCTTCGTACGTGCGCCGGGTCGGCTTCTCGGCCTCGGCCATGCGCTTGATGGTGAGCACCTCTGAGATGCCACGCACCAGCTCGGCGTTCCCCAGCTTGCCGAGAGAAGACTGCGGCACGGGCTGCGCGGCCGCGAACTCGGCCGAGACGAAGGGCGTCTGCCACACCTGCATCGGGTGCACGCGCGTCGGCTCGTTCGACGTCGAGCGGAACACTACCATCTGCCCGTCACCGAAGATCGAGTACCCGTGGCAGTGAATCGGAGACGCAACCTCTTTGCGCACGAGGTTGTACGGCAGCAGCACGTACCGGCCGCCATCGCGCTCGTAGAAGACGTAGAGCACGTCTTCACCGTTGGGCGACTTGATGGCGCGCTTGAACTCGAGGCCGGTGACGTCGGCGTCGAACAGCTTCACCTCGCCGGTCTGCAGCGCGTACCCACCGGGGAAGATGACGCCTTGATCTTCCGGCAGCTGCACGCACGACACGCCGATCGCATCGACGCGCGCCACCGTGCTCGTGCGCGTGTTGAACACGAGATAGCGGTACTTCTCTTCACGAAACGGCTTCACCTTCAGCAGAATCAGCGCGCCCAGCTTCGCCCAGTGGAACTCGGCGTCGTCGAGTGACTGCGTGGGTTCGTCGACGGGCTCGGCGTAGATGCCCTGGCCGGTCTCGGTGTTGTTCTCGACCTTCACCGTGAGATCGCCGCCGACCGTCTCGATGAAGACCTCGTCGAGCACGTTCACGTGCGGGTGCCGGCCCGAGACGAAGCTGTCGCGGGTCGCCTGCGTCCACGAGAAGTCGTGCGACGCGGCCTTCGTCACGTCGCCTTCGCCGCGGTTGTCGACGTAGGTGACGACGCCCGAGACATCGACCGAGAAGCGCAGCACCTTCACGTCGCGCTCGGTCTGTCCCGTGCGGAACACCGCGAGCAGCCGCGCGTCGGTCTTGCGAAGCAGGTCGAGGCGCGCGTCCTTGTAGAACTTGAAGAGGTCTTCGAAGTCCTTCACGAACCGCTTGTCCTGCAGGAAACCGCCAGCGTCGCTCTGTGGCAGGAGTGAGAAGTCGAAGCCACCTTCCGCCGTGCGCTCGAACTTGTGCAGCGAGAAGACGTCGCCGACGGCGCGCTCCTGCTTGAGGCCCATGAAGACGTTGAAGCCGACGAGGAGCGACTTGCCGACCGGCACGATGTTGCGCGGCACGCAGTTGTGCTCGGTGCGCACGCGCTCGGTGCCGATGACGGTGAGCTCCTGGCCGCCGAACTCCTTGCGGCGGCGCTCGTTCAGCGCATCGACCTTCGCGCCGAGCTCCTTCGCGTGGGCGATGAGCCGCCCACGAATGACTTCATAGCTACCGCCCTCGAGCGTGGACTCGGTGGCGGGCGCCTTCGCGTCGGTGGCCATGCGGGATGCCTCTCACCGTCACTTCGACGGCTTGCCCTCGTCGCGCACGAGCCGGCTCATCAGGGCAGCGGAGGCGAGGTTCTGCACGTCCTGGCTCGCACCGGGCTTCGAGAGAATCGCCTTCAGATCGTCGGGCAACGACCGCCCGCCCTCGAGGTACTCCTTGAGCAGAATCTTGAGCTGCTCGGAGTTGTTCACCGCGCCATCGACGGACTGGCCGAGGGTGACCGCCCTCACGAACTGGTCGAAGAACTGACCGTCGCCGCCGACGATGTTGATCTTCGCGTTCGACATGGCCTGCGCGAGCACCGTTGCCTGCGACGCGGCGATGTCCTTCTTGACGTGAAGGGCCTCGAGCTCGACGGCCTTGTCCTTCTCGAGCCGCAGGCGGAACTCCTCGTGCTCGCGGGTGACGCCCTCGAGCTGCTTCATGGCAGCGGCCTTCTCGGTGAGACCGCGCGCCTCGGCGAGCAGCTTCTCCTGCACACCGAGCGCCTCAGCCTGGACCTTCGCCTTCACGGACTCGGCTTCGGCAACGCCACGACGCTGAATGACGTCGGCTTCGCCCTGCTCGACCGCGATGCGCGCCATGCCCTTCTTCTCGTCGCCTTCCGCCTCGGCCAGCATCCTGGCCTTCAGCGCACCGGCGTTGGCGGCGCCCTGCTTCTCGATGGCCTGGGCTTCGGCTTCCTTCACGCGAACCAGCGCGAGCCCACGCTTCTCTTCAGCGATGGCCTGGGCCTCGAGCACGCGCGCCTTGGCGAGCCCGTCGGCCGCCTGCTCGGCCTGCGTCCCTTCGGCCATGCGCATCTTCGCGCGCGCGTCCTTGTCGGCGGCCTCGAGGTCGGCGTCAGCCTGAATGAGGCGGGTCTTCGCCGTGTGCTTGGCGACCTCTTCGTTCGCTTCGGCGGCCTTCACCTGCGCGACGACCCCCTGCTGTGCCTTGCCCTCTGCCTCGATGAGGAGCGCGTCCTTGTTGCGCTGCGCCTCGGCGATCTTGCGGAGCGCCTTGATGGCCTCTTCTTCCGCGGCGACCTTCTTCTCGACGGCGATGCGCGTCGACACCACGTCGGCGATGGCCTTGCGCTCCTGCTCGAGGGCCTTCTCCTTGGTGATGCGCTGCAGCTCGACCTCACGCTCACGCGAGATGGCCTCGAGGTCGCGATCCTTCTGCACGCGCTCGGTCTCGATGCCGACGACGCGCTCGCGGTTCTTCTGCGCGACCTCGACCTGGCGCGACTTGTTCTGCTCGTTGATGAGAATCGTCTCTTCGGCGCTGATGCGCGCGTTCTCCGACTTGGTGCGCTCCTCCTGCTGCACCTTCTGGGTCTCGGCGAGCTCGTGAGCCTGAATCGTCTCGATCTCGCGCTTCTGCTTGGCGGCGGCCTCGGCGCGCTGGCGCTCGAGCGCGAAGACGGCCTCGTCGGCTTCGACGTTCTGCTTGGTGATCTGCTTGCGCTCGGTCTGGCGGAAGTCGTTGGTGAGCACGTTCTGCAGCGTCGTCAGCTCGGTGATCTTCCGAATACCGGCGGCGTCGAGAATGTTCTCCTTGTCGAGGAGATCGAGCGGCGTCTGCTCGAGGTAGTCGATCGCCGCGTCTTCGAGGTTGTAGCCGTTGAGATCCTTGCCGATGACCTGGACGATCTGATCCTTGAAGGCCTCGCGCTCCTTGTAGAGGTCTTCGAAGTTGAGCCGCTTGCCGACGGTCTTGAGCGCTTCGGAGAACTTGGCCTCGAAGAGTTCCTGCAGCGTGCGCTCTTCACTGGCGCGCGCACAGCCGACCGACTGGGCGACCTTGAGCACGTCTTCGACGGTCTTGTTCACGCGGACGAAAAAGCTGACCTTGATGTCGGCGCGAATGTTGTCGGCGCAGATCAGACCTTCCTTCCCGCGGCGATCGATCTCGATGGTCTTCAGCGAGATGTCCATCACCTCGGCGCGGTTGATGATCGGAAGCACGACGGAGCCGGTGAAGGCGACCTTCGGCTCCTTGCCCATGGTGTTGACGATGAGCACCTGGCCCTGACTCACCTGCCGGTAGAAGCGGCTGATGATCACGCCGATGAACAACACCAACACGAAGCCGGCGACGACGACGCCGCCAACGATCCACGCAGTCTCTGACATGTTCCCATCCTCCCCAGGAAAAGCTGGGTGACTCTATGACGCGCCTCGCTCGGGTTGCTCGAGTTTCGGCGCTGGCTGCGTAAGCACACGACGGCGCTGATCAACCATTTCCCTCGACGGCAAGTCCTTGATTGGTCGTTTTGCCGTTGATCAACCGTGACAGCCTTCAGCTTCCGCGGGTGCGCATGCGCGACGAGATCACCTGACCGATGCGCGCCGGGTCGTTGAGCGCCTCGACCTCCTGCGGCTCGAGCCAATCGATGGGCTCGATCTCCCAGGTCTCGGTGGCGTCGTCGAAGGCGATGATCAGCGCCTTGTCGCCCTTCTTGAGCTGGTTCGCCTTCTCACACGCGACGTGCAGGTTGAGCCCTGCGCCGCCGTCGCTCACCGTCGCCGTGCCGAACTTTCCATCGACGCGGCCCGAGGTGATCTCACAGACCTTGCCGATGAAGTCGTCGCGGCGCTGTGGGCGCTCCGAGGTGAACGCCTTCACCAGCGGGCGAATCGCGACCGAGCTGGCGATCATCGCGAGGACCATCGAGCCCAGGAGGATTCCGGCCTTCGCTGGCATTCCGGCGTCGGCGCCGAGCCACGACGAGCCGAACATCGTGAAGACCCACGAGAAGAAGACGAGGAAGCTGCCTGAGATTGTCGACGGCACCTTGCCAAAGCCGAGCACCGACAAGACGCCATCACCTGCGGGAGCCGCTCCGCCCTTCAGGGTCTCGGCCGCTGCCTTCGCGCCACCAGTCACCGCGTCGCCCGCCGCCTTCACACCACCTGCGACGGCATCGCCGGCCGCCTTCACGCCACCCGCGACGGCCTCGCCTGCACCCTTCATCGCTCCCGTCAGGGCATCGCCTGCGGCCTTCGCGCCACCTTCGAGCGCGCCATCACCATCGAACGCGACGACACCGAGCAGCACGAACACCCAGTAGAGAAACGCGATGCCGAGCAACACGGTGAACGGCACCGCGGGGAACGTGAGCAGCGTGCGAAGGAAGCCTTCCATCACGAGCCCCCGTTTCGAGTCGGCGTCACGTGAAGAAGTCGACCACGAGTCTTCGTCACCCGACAGGACAAAGGAGCGCGCTCACGCGTCGAGGCGGCGCACGGCGACGTCGAGATCGTTTCCTTCGCGGCGAACATGCACCGACCACGGTCTGCAACAGACGGGGCAGTCTTCGACGTATTGCGCGCCGTCGGCCTCTTCCATCGCCACCGTCACCATCACCAGCTCGTTGCACGAGGGACACGCGAAGGAGTGCTCGAGCGTGAGGCTCGCGGGCCGGTCGAGGAACGCGTCAGGCCAGCGAGGGAGCAGCGGCTCCTGCGCGACCATCTGGCCCCAGGTGTCGATGACACAGGTCTTCAGCGAGTCGACATCGAGGCCATCGAAGTCGTCAGAGACCGAGCAGAGCCGCTCGAGGGCGCGGGCGAGCAGCCGGCGTGCGCCGCCACCACGACCGTTCTCGTGCTGCTGCAGCGCCGCCGTCCACAGCACGAAGACCTGCAGCACGCGCTTCTCGTCGGAGCGGCACACCCGCCAGCCCTCTTCGAAGCGCTCGTGCGCCTCGTGAAAGCGTCGGGCCTCGAAGAGCCTTCGACCACCTTCGACGCTCAGCTGGAATCCGGGGCTGGCCACGCAGAGGTCATGTTGACGCAGCTGGAGACGGCCAACACGAAAAACGAAAGGTCCGACGCTCGCTCTTCGGTCAGGCCTTCGCGCGCACGCCGAGGATGACGCGGGCTTCGGCGGGGCTCGCGACCGTGCGACCTGCGTTTCGCGCCGTCTTCGCGAGCGCCTCGATGAGCGGCCCGTTGCTCGAGGCCCTGGTGCCATCAGGCAGATAAAACGTGTCTTCGAGGCCCGTCCGCAGATCGCCGCCGAGCTCGGCACAGCGCTGATGCAGCGCCCACACTTCCTGCCGGCCGATGCCGATCACCTGCCAGTGCGTGCCGGGCAACATCTCTTCGAGCAACAGGGGCAGCCAGCTGGGCTTGTTCGGCATCCCCGACTCGACGCCCATGACGAGCGAGACGTGCGGCGGGTTCGAGACCATGCCCCGCTTCGCGAACATCACCACGCTGCGCAGAATGCCGGTGTCGAAGCACTCGCACTCGGGGACGATGCCGTTCGCCTTCATCACCTTCTCGAACGCTTCGATCTTCTCGACCGGGTTGTCGAAGAGCATCGGCGGCCAGGCCCAGTCGTTGTTCGAGCGCAGCTTGAGGTAGTTGAGCGAGCCCGCGTTGAGCGCCGCCATCTCGGGCTTCACGGCCTCGAGGCACGAGACAGGTCCGCTGATGTCGGGGCCGACGACGCCGGTCGAGAGGTTGATGATCAGCTCGGGGCACTCGGCACGAATCGCGTCACAGACGTTCTTCGCGTCGCCCGCGTCCCAGCTCGGGAGCCGACCCATGCCGGGCTCCTGCTGGCGAACGTGCACGTGCACGATCGAGGCACCTGCGTCACGCGCGCGCCGGGCCTCCTGGGCCATCTGCTCCGGAGTGACGGGCACGCCGTGCTGCGCGGGATCCGTGAGAACGCCGGTCAACGCGCACGTGATCACTGCCTTGTCGTTCGCCATGGCGGCCGAAGATGGCGATTGTTGATTCTCAAGTCAACGTTCCGCTCACCAACTCTGGCGCAGCGGCTTGCCCTCGTCGAACCCCGCAGAGCCTTGAACGCCGACCACGGAGTTCGAGTGGAACTCCTCGAGGTTCGACGCGCCGGCGTACGTGCACGCGCTCTTCACGCCCGCGACGACGTGATCGATCAGGTCTTCGACGCCGGGCCGCTGGGGGTCCAGGTACATGCGCGAGGTGCTGATGCCCTCTTCGAAGAGCTCCTTTCGGGCGCGATCGAACAGCGAGTCCTTCTGAGTGCGCGCCTTCACCGCGCGCTGGGACGCCATGCCGAAGTTCTCTTTATAGAGCTTGCCGTCGCCGTCCTGCCGAATGTCGGCCGCGCTCTCGTAGGTGCCCGCGAACCAGGAGCCGACCATCACCGTGCCTGCCCCCGCTGCGAGCGCGAGCGCGACATCTCGGGGATGACGGATTCCGCCATCGGCGCAGATCGACTTGCCGCGTTTGCGGGCCTCGGCCGCGCAGTCGAGCACCGCAGAGAACTGCGGCCGCCCCACGCCCGTCATCATGCGCGTCGTGCACATCGCGCCGGGGCCGACGCCGACCTTCACGAGGTCGACTCCCGCGCTGATCAGATCAGCGGTGCCTTCGCGCGTGACGACGTTGCCCGCCATGACGGGACACTTCGGGCCGAGCGCGCGTACCGCCTCGACGGCCTCGAGCATCTTGCGCTGATGCCCGTGCGCCGCGTCGATGACGATGAGATCGATGCCCCACTCGAGCAGCGCCTTCGCACGGCCGACGACGTCACCGCTGATGCCCACGGCTCCGGCGACGACGAGCTTTCCGGCGGCATCGACAGCGGGCTCGTACAGCGTCGAGCGGAGCGCGCCTTTTCGAGTCACCACGCCAACCACCTGCTTGCCGCGCAGCACCGGAGCACACGACAACCGCTTCACCGCCAACCGCTCGAACATCGTCTCGAGCGGCGTGCCCTCTTCGAACGACAGCAACTCCGTCGACATCACCCGGTGCAACTGCGTGAACCGATCGTGCCCGTCGGCGTCGTGCTCGGTGAAGATGCCGACCGGCTCGTTCGCTTCGTTCACGACGATCACCACGCCGTGCGCGCGTTTGTGCACGAGGTTGATCGCGACCTGCACCGTCTCGGTAGGCTTCAACGTGATCGGCGTGTCGTAGATGGTGTGGCGCGACTTCACGTACGCGATGTTCTGCTGAACGATGTCGAGGGGAATGTCCTGCGGCAGCACGGCGATGCCGCCACGGCGCGCGACGGTCTCGGCCATGCGCCGCCCTGCGACGGCCGTCATGTTGGCGACGATGATCGGCGTGGTGAGCCCCGAGCCGGCAGGCGGGCGCAGATCGACCTCGTGGCGCGAGCCGACCTCGGACTTCGTCGGGGCCATGAAGACGTCGTTGTAGGTGAGCTCGTACTGAGGGTGTTTGTCGTCGAGGAAGCGCATAGGCGTCGCGAGCGTAGCCGGGTAGAGAGGCGCCGATGGATCTGTTCGACCATGCCGCCGGCACCGAAGCAGCTCAGCGCGCGCCCCTCGCCGAGCGCATGCGCCCGCGCACGCTCGAGGAGTACGTCGGCCAGGAACACCTGACCGGCCCCGGCAAGCTGCTGCGCCGCGCGATCGAGATCGATCAAGTGCCATCGATGATCTTCTGGGGCCCGCCCGGCACCGGCAAGACGACGCTCGCTCGGGTGATCGCCAACGCGACCGGCTCGCACTTCGAGGCGGTCTCGGCGGTGCTCTCGGGCGTGAAGGACCTTCGCGAAGCAGTCGCTCGCGCCGAGGAGCGGTGGAAGCTGAACCGCAAACGCACCCTGCTTTTCGTCGACGAGATCCACCGCTTCAACAAGGGCCAGCAAGACGCGCTGTTGCCGCACGTCGAGAAGGGCACCATCACACTGCTCGGAGCGACCACCGAGAATCCCTCCTTCGAGGTGAACGCGGCGCTCCTCTCGCGAATGCGCGTGATGACCCTGCGCGGGCTCGAGGAAGAAGAGCTGCGTGGCGTGCTGCGACGGGCCATCGACGACCCTCGCGGGCTCGGCGGGAAGATCGCCGTCGACGACGACGCGATCGCGTTCATCTCGATGATGGCGGCAGGCGATGCGCGGCGCGCCCTGACGGCGCTCGAGGTCGCAGCACAATACGGCGGCGCGCGGGTGACGAAGCAGGGAGCTGAAGAGGCGCTCCAGCAACGCACCCTGCTCTACGACAAGGGTGGCGAAGAGCACTTCAACGTCATCTCGGCCTTCATCAAGTCGATGCGCGGCTCCGACCCCGACGCAGCCGTGTACTGGCTCGCGCGCATGGTCGAGTCGGGTGAAGACGTGCGCTTCATCGTTCGCCGAATGGTGATCTTCGCGAGCGAAGACGTGGGCAACGCGGATCCCCGCGCGCTGCAGGTCGCCGTCTCGGCGCTTCAGGCAGTGGAGCTCATGGGTCTGCCCGAAGGCACGCTCCCGCTCACGCAGGCGGTGACGTACCTGGCGATGGCGCCCAAATCGAACACCGCGCTCACGACCTATGCGAAGGCGCGCGACGCGGTGACGAAGCACGGGCCGCTCCCCGTTCCCATGCACCTGAGGAACGCGCCGACGAAGCTGATGAAGTCGCTCGGCTACGGCTCGGGCTACCAGTACCCGCACGACTTCGACGGCCACTTCACGCCCGACAACGGCCTGCCCGAGGGCATTCGCTCGGAGCGCTTCTTCGAGCCCTCCGACAACGGCGACGAGAAGGCGATGAAGCAACGCCTCGCTCAACTTCGCGCGCTGCGTGCGCCCACCGAACCCGGCAGTGACGGATAACCCTGGAGACCCATGACGACCCCGCTCATCAACCTCACCGACAAGGTGGCCCTCATCACTGGCGCGTCACGCGGCATCGGAGAAGCCATCGCCCACGCCTTCGCCGACGCTGGCGCGAAGGTGGTGCTCGCTGCCCGCAAGCCCGACGCGCTCGAGGCCGTCGCGCAGGCCATCATCAACAAGGGAGGGCAGGCGCTCGCGGTGCCGACGCACACCGGCAAGTCCGAAGACGTGAAGAAGCTCGTCGCCGCAGCCATCGAGAAGTTCGGGAAGATCGACGTGCTGGTGAACAACGCAGCCACCAACCCCTACTTCGGGCCGATGCTCGACATCGAAGACAGCGCCTTCGACAAGACGTTCGAGGTGAATGTGAAGGGCTACTTCTGGCTCGCGCGTGAGGTCGCGATTCACCTGCAGTCGCGCAACGCGAAGGGTTCGATCATCAACGTCGCGAGCGTCGCCGGGCTCGGAGCCTCACCCATGCAGGGCGTGTACGGCATGACGAAGGCGGCGGTGATCTCGATGACGAAGTCCTTCGCGGCCGAGCTGGGCGCGTCGGGCATTCGGGTCAACGCCATCGCTCCGGGACTCGTCGAGACGAAGTTCGCCTCGGCGCTCACCTCGAACGAAGACATCTTGAAGCTCGTCACGAACCGCACGCCGCTGGGCCGTCACGGGCAGCCCAACGAGATCGCGGGTGCTGCGCTCTACCTCGCGTCCGACGCGTCGAGCTTCGTGACGGGCCAGACGCTGGTGGTCGACGGCGGCTTCACCATCGGGTGAGTCAGGCCGACATCTCGTCGGGGCCATCCTCGAAATCGTCCTCGTCCTCGCCGTTCTCACCCTTCTTCATGGTGCGGCCGGCGACTTCGTACTGCTTGAGCAGACGACGGAAGTTGGAGCGATCGACGCCAGCCGCCCGCGCCGCGCTCGACACGTTGCCGAGCGACTTCTCGAGCAGCGCCGACAGGTACCGGCGCTCGAAGGCCCGCATCGCCAGCTTCTTGGCCTGGGCGTACGGCAGGTGCGCGAGGCTGTAGAGCTCGACCTCTCCGCCGCCCTTCTGGTTGCTGCGAATCTCGGGCGGAAGATCTTCGACCTCGATCTGGTCGGTCGCGTTCATCACCACCGCGCGCTCGATCACGTTCTCGAGCTCGCGCACGTTTCCGATCCACCGGGCAGTCGTGAGGGCCTCCATCGCGCCCGTCGAGATGCCGTTGATCTTCTTGCCCATCTTCGTCGTGTAGATCTTGAGGAAGTGGCTCGCGAGCAGCGGAATGTCCTCTGGGCGATCGCGCAGGGGCGGCAGGCCGACCGAGATGACGTTCAAGCGGTAGAAGAGATCTTCGCGGAACTTGCCCTGCTCCTTCGCCTTGGTGAGGTCGACGTTGGTGGCCGCGATGACGCGCACGTCGACGCGCAGGGTGTCGTTGGCGCCGACCCGCTTCACTTCGCCTTCCTGGAGCACGCGCAGCAGCCGCACCTGCGTCGCCGCGGGAATGTCGCCGATTTCGTCGAGGAAGATCGTGCCGCCATCGGCTGCTTCGAACAGGCCCTTCTTGTTGGCCGTGGCGCCCGTGAACGACCCCTTCATGTGACCGAAGAGCTCGCTCTCGAGCAGCGTGTCGGTGAGGGCCGAGCAGTTCACCGCGACGAAGGGCTTGTCCTTGCGCGGGCTGCGGAAGTGAATGGCGCGCGCGACGAGCTCTTTACCGGTGCCGCTCTCGCCCTGAATCAGCACGGTCGCGGTGGAGTAGCTGACCGTCTCGACGAGCTTGAAGACCGAGCGCATCTGCTGCGACTGGCCGACGAGGTCTTCGAACTGGTTCTTGACGTTGAGGGCCTCTTCGAGAAACCGCGTGCGATCACGCAGCGACTTCTTCTCGGCCGCGCGACCGACGGCGAGCGAGAGCACGTCGATGTTCTCGAACGGCTTCGTCAGGTAGTCGTACGCGCCCGCCTTCACCGCCTCGACGGCCGTCTCGACCGTGGCGAAGGCCGTCATCATGATCACTTCGACGTCAGGCCGGCTCTGCTTGAAGGCCTTGAGCAGGTCCATGCCCGAGAGGTTGGGCATCTTGATGTCGAGCACCGCCACGTCGATGGAGGGGTCCTTCGCAGCGGACAGGCCCTCGACCGCGTCGTCGATGGCCACGACCGAGTAGCCCTCGCGCGCCAGAATCTCGCTCGCGGCCCGGAGGACGATCTTGTCGTCGTCCACCACCAGCACCTTGGCCTTCTTTGCGACAGGTTGAACGTTGCTCATGGGGTTACCCCTCCAGGCTGAACAGGAATCATGACGGTGAATGTGGTGCCCGAGCCGAGCGACGACTCGACGATGAAGTGGCCGCCGTGGTCTTCGACGATGCGGTACGCGATCGCGAGGCCCAGGCCCGTGCCTTCGCCCGGCGGCTTGGTGGTGAAGTGTGGCTCGAAGATGCGCGAGAGGTGCTCTTCGGGAATGCCGCAGCCCGTGTCGGTCACCCTGAAGAAGCAGTGGGCGTCGACGAGGCCGGTCTCGATGGTGATGGTGCCTTCGCCCTGCGGCAACGCCTGCATGCCGTTCTGCAGCAGGTTCAGCGCCACCTGGCCGATCTGCGCGGGGTCGCCGTAGACCGCAGGCAGGCTCGCGGCGAGCTTCATGTCGAGCACCAGCCGCGGGTACTTCTTGGCCTGAGCGCGGAAGAGCACGACCGTGTCTTCGACACACTTCGAGAGATCGAACGAGCGTCGATCCTCCACCTTCGAGCGACGGCTGAACTTCAGCAGGCTCTCGACGATGCGCTTGCACCGCAGCGCGCTCTCTTCGATCAGCTGCAGCGACTCCATGTCGGAGGGCGTGCGCGAACCGTCACGCTGCATCAGCTGCGAGAAGGCGAGGATGCCGCCGAGCGGGTTGTTGATCTCGTGCGCGACGCCGCCGGCCAGGTTGCCGATCGCGATCATCTTCTCGCTCTCGACCATGCGCTTGGTGAGGTTGCGCTCGTCGGTGACGTCCCGGTAGCTGCACACCGCCACAGGCTCGTCTTCCATCGGGAAGAGCTGGCCGACGAAGATGCGGCCTTCACGCTGCATCTCCACCGTCGCCGGCTCGGTGAGGTTCATGCCGATGGGGCAGTTGGTGCACGGCGTGTCGCGGCCGAAGAGGAACGCGTGGCACTTCGGCTTCTCGCCGATGGCGACGATCTCCCTGCCCGCCACCTGCGCCGCCGCTCTGTTTCCGCGGCGAATCGCCAGATCGCTCAGCTGCACGACGAGCAGCGGGTGATCGATGGTGTCGAAGGTGAGCTCCCAGTCGCGCTTGGCCTTCGAGAGCATGACGGTGCGCTGGGCGACCCGCTCCTCGAGGTCTGCGTTGAGAATGCGCAGCTCCTGGTTCTGGTTCTGCGTCAGGCGAAACAGGCGCTCGTTCTCGGCGAACAGGGCGTGCTGCTCGAACGCGCTCTTCACCGTCAGCACGAGCTGCGCGTCGTTCCACGGCTTCGAGATGAAGCGGAAGACCTCGGAGCGGTTGATGGCCTCTTCGATCGCCTGCTGATCAGCCTGGCCCGTCAGCATGATGCGCTGCGTTCGCGGCGACAGCTCTTTGACGCGCGCGAGAAACTCGACACCGTTCAAACCAGGCATGCGGAAGTCGCTCAGCACGACCTCGGGCTGGAACTGCTCGAACATCGCCAGCGCCGCTTCGGCATCGGGCGCGGTCTCGACGTGCCAGTCGCCGCGGCGAAGCACACGTTTCAGCGACCGAAGAATGTTCTCTTCGTCATCGACCAACAGCAGTCGACCGGGCCGACCAGGCATCTGTTCGGGCGTCATGGCGATAGCGGGCTCCACGCGGGTCATCCGTCAGCAAGCGGACTGCCAACCCATGAGTCACAGCAACCCCATGAAGTTTCAGGGCATGTACGACAGTCTGCTGGAGTCTCGGGAGGTCAGCAATGACTCGGCCCTGTGTTTCGGGTCGGTTTCGACCCCAGCTGACAGGCCTTACCCGCGGGCGACGTAGAGCGACGACTGGAACAGGCTGATCTTGTTCCGGCCCTCACGCTTCGATCGGTAGAGGGCATCGTCAGCGGTCTTCAGCAGCTGTTCGGCCGTGGTGACCCCGCGACCCGGAAAGCCAGACACCCCAAAGCTGCCAGTGACCCGGATGGCGCCGTCGACTCCGGTGCGGGCCGACTTGAGCGACTGACTCATGCGCTCGGCGACGGTGAGCGCGCCGGCGAGGTGCGTCTTCGGCAGCACGACCGCGAACTCTTCACCGCCGTAGCGCGCGATGAAGTCGGTCTCGCGTACCGCGCCCTTGAGGGCCTTCGCGACGGCCTTCAGCACTTCGTCACCGACCTGATGCCCGTGGGTGTCGTTCACGATCTTGAAGTGATCGATGTCCATGAGGATGAGGGCCATCGGGTCGTCGTAGCGCTGGGCACGGCGGAACTCTTCGCGCAGGCGCTCCTGAAACGCGCGGTGATTGGCGACCTGGGTGAGGCCGTCGGTCGTCGAGAGCGCGAGCAGCTCGTCACGCTGAACCAGGAGCACCGCGAGGCGCGAGGCGATGAAGTACCGGCGCTCCAGCCGAGCGAGCAGCTCGTCGAACGAGATCGAGTCGGGCGCTACGTCGTCGGCGCCCAGCTTCAGCGCCTCGATGGTCAGCCCCGCAGACCCGGAGCCCGTGAGCGCGATGATCGGCATCGGCCGCTCGTCGCCGCGCAGGTGCTGCACCACGGCCAGCCCGCTCTCACCCGAGAGCTCGAGCTCGACGACCGCGGCAGAGAAGGCCGTGTCCATCGTGAGCTGAATGGCCTCGTTCGCGGTGGTGGCGTGCGAACAGGCGAAGCCGCGCTCGGTCAGCGCAAGTCGACGAGCCTGCGCCCCCGCCGAGCCGCGATCGACCAACAGCACCGTTCTGGCCGCTTCCTCCATGGGGTGGGCGGCTCTTAGTCATTCCGCCCCCTGAGAACAGCCCCCTGTGCCCGTTTTGAGCTGTCTGAAAACGTTCAGGCGCGATGAACGCCGAGGCGGTGGACCAGCCCAGCCCCTCGCAGGTAAAGCGCCGGGCATGTCCCGACCGTCGATCAGCCTGTTCCTGCCTGCGTGGAACGAAGAGGACTACGTCGAGCGCTCCGTGAGCCGCGCCGTCACGGTGCTCGAGCGCCTCACCGACGACTTCGAGATTCTCGTCATCAACGACGCCTCGACCGATCGCACGAAAGAGCTCGCCGAAGCGCTCGCCGCGAAGGACCCGCGGGTGCGCTGCATCACGCACGAGGTGAACCAGAAGCTCGGCGGCTCGATGAAGACCGGCTTCTCGTCGTCGACGAAAGACATCGTCGTCTACTCGGACATGGATCTGCCGTTCGACCTCAACGAGATCGGCCGCGCGCTGCACCTCATGGAGTACCTCGAAGCCGACATGATCTCGGCCTTCCGGCACGACCGCACGAGCGAGGGCCCCAAGCGCATTCTCTACTCGTTCGTCTACAACGCGCTGGTGTCGTCGCTGTTCGGCACGCACGTCAAAGACATCAACTTCAGCTTCAAGGTGGTGCACCGCCGCGTGCTCGAGTCGCTCGAGCTCAAGTCGCAGGGCAGCTTCATCGACGCCGAGCTGGTGGTGAAGGCGATCAAGAAGGGCTTCAAGGTCTTCCAGATGGGGGTCGACTACTTCCCGCGCACGCGCGGCGTGTCGACGCTGGCGTCTCCGTCGGTCATCGTGAAGATGGTCAAAGAGCTGTCGGAGCTCTACGCCGAGGTGAAGCACCCGAGCGATCCCGTGCGCCCGGTGCGGCTGCCGGAGTCGGTGAAGCCCATCAAGCAGGGCACCCGCAAGAAGACGGCCTGACATGGTGCGCCTCGTCCTCAACGCCGACGATCTCGGACTGCACCCGCGCATCGACGAGGGCATCTTCCGCGCACGTGAAGAGGGCGTGCTGACGAGCACGACGGTGCTGGTGACGGGCAAGACGGCGCGCTTCGCGATCGATCGCGCGAAGGCGGTCGGGCTCGGCATCGGAGTGCACCTGTGTCTGACGACGCACCTGGCGCCTGCCGCGGAAGCCCGTGACGTGCGGTGGCTCGCTCCGGGTGGCCGCTTCCGCAAGAACTGGGCAGAGCTGTCGATGGCGTGGCTGGGCGGGCTGATTCCGCGTGACGAGGTGGCGCTCGAGTTCGCGGCGCAGCTCGCGCGGGCTCGGGCCATGGGCGCGCAGGTCGATCACCTCGACACGCACCAGCACCTGCATCTGTTGCCGGGCGTTGCGCCGATCGTCGAGGCGCTCGCAGCGCGTGAAGGGCTGCCAGTTCGCTGGCCGCGGGAGCGCCCACAGGTTCGCTGGCTGGCCCACCCGGGAAGCGCAGCAAAGACGGCGCTCATTTCGGGCCTCGCGCGAGCGCAACGCAACGATCAGGCGAAGCGGGTGCGCGCGTGGGGCGTGTTCGAGTCGGGGCGGCTCAACGTGACGCGGCTGGTGCGCCTGCTCGAGAAGCTGCCCGAGGGTGATCACGAGATCGTGATGCACCCGGGGCTGGCGCCGGGCGTGGTGAGCGAAGACCCTTCGTGGCGGTACGACTGGGAGTCCGAGCTGGAAGCCCTCACGAGCCCTGCGGTCACCGATGTGATCGCCCGCCGGAACATCGAGCTCGTGCGCTACTCGCAGTTCGCCTGAAACACGAAACCCCGGGCTGAACAGCGACCCAGGGCTTCGCGCTCACCTGAACGAGGCGGTTACTGAATGCTGGGCTCGCAGGTGCACGTCGCCTGCTTGCACGTCAGCATCGCGCCGCACGTGTTGCCGCAGTTCGGCGAGCACACGCACGAGCGGCTGTTCGGATCGCACATGAACGGCGCGACGCAGGTGCCGCCACACGGATCGCCGTTGGCGTCGGGGCTGTTGTCGATCCAGTAGCGATACGAGACGGCCACCTTCGCGCCCATCTGCGGGCGGCACGTTCCGTAGAACACGATGCGGCGGGTGGCCGAGTCGATGTCCCAGCCGTTGGTGCGGCTGCGCGGGACGTCGGCGGTGTTGCAGGCGCCGGCGGTGCGGTTGGCCTCGATCGCCACCTTGATGGTGGGCGAGATGGGCGGGCGGTTCAGCTGACGCCCGGTGCCACCGATGGCAGCGCTGAGAATGGCGTCGATGACGGCCTCCTGACGCGCCCGTTGGGTTGCGTTCGGAGCCGTCACGTTGAACTCCTCGATGCTGCCGAGCACGCCGCCAGTCAGCTGCACGACCGTGCCGTAGGTCGCGGGCGTCGACTCGCGGGTACCGTCGCCGCAGTTCTGACCCGCGGGGCAGGCAATGCCATGCGCCACCACCTGTCGCCCGTTGAAGGTCGTCATGAGCGAGGTCGAGAAGGCCTGCGGCGTGATGTTCGACTGATCGCCGACATCGGAGAGGAAGATCAGGTTGGCGTTGGCGTCAGCGCGGAAAGGTCCGCGCACCGAAGGGCCAGTGCGATCGATGAAGGCACGTGCGGAGGGGAAGCCGGCCTCGATGCCATTTCCTCCCGTTCCGAACCAGTTCGCGCCCGTGGCCTGGTCGAACCAGCTCGACATGGTCGTCGCCATCGACGTCCATTCACGGGTCGACCCATCGTAGTTCGAGGGGTAGTAGCCAGTGCTGACGGCCGCAGCGCGCCAGTCGAGGCCTGCGGCGTTCAGCTTGTTGCCGAAGAGCGTACCGGCGTTGCGCACCGCATCTTGCGATGAGGCCATCGAGCAGCTGTCGTCGACGACCCACAGGAAGTCGACCTTCGCGTTGGCCGAGGCTGCGAACGCTTCGCACTGGGTAGCGGTGAGATCGCCCGACTGCGCGACGGCCGTTCCACCGCCGACGTCGTCGAGCTGGAAGAGGGCCGCGCCCGTGAAGAGCCGCTGAGGAATGAGCGCGATGACGGTGACGGCGCGAGTGGCGGTGCGGCGCACGTAGACGGCCTGCACCTTGAACGGACCCATCGAGCCGGCCGAGCCCTGCAGCAGGCCTCCGGCGTTCATGCCGAGGAAACGCCGCGCCAGCTCGTTGACCGCGTCTTTCGCGTCGCGTGTGGAGCTCACGTCGTAGCTCGCACGCACAGCGGGGAAGCCGTCC
This sequence comes from Archangium gephyra, assembly GCA_943370055.1. GTDB lineage: Bacteria > Myxococcota > Myxococcia > Myxococcales > Myxococcaceae > Xiheimicrobium > Xiheimicrobium gephyra_A. Next base: position 44,568 of record CALRPN020000040.1, on the reverse strand, counting down.
CAGGTGGTGTACGTCTGGGTCAGTGGCAGGGCGACGGTTCCCAGCCCGCCGATCGAACCGCGCGCGGCGACCTCTTCAGCTGAGGCCGAGGCGGCGACACCCATCGTCTTCGAGAACGCGATGCCGCCCACGTTCGTCATGGGGTTGAAGAAGACGATGCCGCGTTCATCGGTGCCGACGGTGAGCTTCGAGACCTCGGTGAACTCAGGCACGAGCGCGAGCTGAACGTCGGAGGCGCCCGAGGTGTGGAAGGAGACCGGGCGAAGGTTGGCGGTGGAGCACGCCTGCTGCGCAGGGCCCATCGCGTCCATCGAGTCGTTGGGGTTCAGCTCGCCCATGTCGTTGCGGCCGTTCGAGTTCGTGTCTTCTGCGCCGTCGGAGACGCCATCGCCATCGGTGTCAGCCGTGCACGCGCCAGTGCCTGTCGCAGGGTCAGCGTCGAAGGTGGTCGCGGCAACGTAGCGGCAGCCCATCGGGTCGGACCCGGGCGGGATAAGCTTGCCCTCGACGCCGTCCGAGAGTCCGTCGCCGTCGGTGTCCTTCAGCGTCGGGTTGGTCGCACAGCCCGCGGCCATGTCGCGAGCCTCCTGCTTGTCCGAGAAGCCATCGCAGTCGGTGTCGGTGCGCAGCGGGTTGGTCTCGGTGGCCTGACGGCGGCCGTCCTGATCGGCGTCTTCTTCACCGTCCTTGAGGCCGTCCTGATCGGTGTCGCCCAGCGTCGGGTTCGTCTTGCTCGCGGGGTCGGCGTCGGGAACGAAAGTCGCGCCGCAGGTCGCGTTGGGCGTCATCGTCTTGCCCATCTCGAGGCCGTCGGGCAGCCCGTCCATGTCGGTGTCGCTGTTGCACGGGTCGGTGCGCGCGCCGTTGCCGTAGTCGGTGCCGTACTCTTCGAGGTCGGTCAGGCCGTCGCAGTCGGTGTCGCGCGAGCCGTTGTCAGCCGCGACGGGGTCGCAGCCGGTGACCATGCGAGCGCCACCGCCAGCCGTGCCGCCACCGGTGCTCCCGGTACCGCCGGCGGAGCCGTTTCCTCCAGAGCCGTTGCCGGTTCCCGTGCCTCCGCCAGTGATGCCAGTGCCGGCGCGACACTGGCCGCCGACACACGATTGACCGCTGCCACACTGCGCAGTGCTGGTGCAGGTGCGCACGGGCGGGGTGCACGAGATGACGCCAGCGCTGATGAGCGCGACGAGCGAGAAACGCGTCATGTGAAGAACTCCTCCAGAGGTGATTGCTGCCGCGAACCGGTGCGACGGCCCCTTTAGACGGGCGCGACTCTACGCACAGTCTGCGACGAAAAGCACATGGGGGGTGCTGTATCCATGGGAGAGGGAGACGCTCTCGCGCAGTGAGAAACCTGTCTCCTCGAGTGCTCGGTGCAGCGTCTCGCGAGGCTCGAAGCCGATGGCGCCGCTCTCATGCGTTCGACGGAGCAGCCGAACCATCACCTGCTCCTGCAAGAGAGCCTTCTTCGCGCGCCACGAGCCATCATTTTCGGCCTCCTTCACCACGAGGCGGCCATGCGGAGTCAGCAGCGCACGACACGCGCCGAGGAAGCCAGCCCAGAGGGGCGGAGGGAGCAGGTACAGGACATCAGCGACGAGCACGGTGTCGAACTGCGCGGGCTCTTTCTGCGCGACCTGCTCGACGGTGCCGACCTCGAGCCGAACGTTCGGGAAACGTCCGATGCTTCGTTTGGCCCACTCGATCTTTCGCGCGTCGGGATCGACGCCGACGACCGAACGATCGGGAAAACCCATGGCCAGCAACGACACGAGCACGCCGTGGCCGCAGCCGATGTCGACGAGCCGCGAGCCCTTCACGTGGCGGGTCATCTCTTCGAGCGGCGCAGAGAACAGCCGCGCGTGCACGAAGAGCCGCTCGGCCAGCGGGAGCGAATCGAACGCCTTCAACGCCGGGTGGAAGCCGCGCACGATTCAGTAGAACCGCTTGCCGGTCTTCACGAGCTCACCCAGCAGCGGCGCGGGCGTGAACCGAAGGCCGTGACGCTCCTGGTAGTGCTCGAGCCGTTGCTGAATGCGGCCGAGGCCCTGCGCTTCGGCGTAGCGGAACGGCCCGCCGAGGAACGGAGGGAAGCCGAGGCCGAAGATGGCGCCGATGTCTCCGTCGCGCGGGCTGCGGAGAATTCCTTCGCCCAGACAGCGAATCGCCTCGTTCACCATCTGCAGCGCGCACCGCTCGGCCATCTCGGCGCGATCGAAGCGCTTGCGATCCTTCCCGTGCGGCATGAGGGCGTAGATCGACTCGTCGACCTCTTTCTTCTTCCCCTCGGCGTACGTGTAGAAGCCCTTCTTCGCTTTGCGGCCGAGGCGGCCGTCGGCGACGAGCGAGTCGGTGGTGTTCGGCGCGAGCATTCGATCGCCGTACGCGTCGTGCATGATCTTCGCGACCTTCGCAGCGACGTCGATGCCCACTTCGTCGAGCAGTGTGATGGGCCCGACAGGGAAGCCGAAGTCGGTGAGCGATCGATCGAGCTCGGCGATGTCGGCGCCCTCCGCGAGCACGAAGGCCGCCTCGTTCAGGTACGGCGCGAGAATGCGTGACGTGTAGAAGCCGACGCCGTCGTTCACGACGATGACGGTCTTGCCCTGCTTCTTGCCGACCTCGACGCAGGTGGCGGTGACCCAGTCAGCCGTGCCGGGATGGGTGATGATCTCGAGCAGCGGCATTTTGTGTACGGGGCTGAAGTAGTGCATCCCGATGACGGTCTCGGGGTGCCGCGACGCCTCGGCGATCTTCGTGATGGGCAGTGACGACGTGTTCGACGCGAAGATCACGTCTGGGCGGCCGATCGCTTCGACGTCTTTGACGACCTGGTGCTTGAGCTTCAGATCTTCGAACACGGCCTCGATGACGAGCTCGGCGTTCTTGAAGCCCGAGTAGTCGGTGGTGGCGGTGACCAGCGCCATCAACTTGTCGCGCTCACGCCAGGTGATGCTCTTGCGCTTCACGCGCTCGTCATAAAGGCCGCGCACGTAGCCGAGCGCCCTGCCCGCTCCGGCGTCGTCCTTGTCCTTGATGCGCACCGGCACGCCCTGCAGCGCCGACGAAACGTAGGCGATGCCGCCGCCCATGAGCCCGCCGCCGACCATGCCGATCTTCGTCACCGGCCGCTGCTTCACGTTCGGGTTCTTGGTGCCGTTGTCCTTCTTGAGCGCGGTGGTGGCGAAGAAGATCTCGACGAGGCGCCGCGAGACATCCGAGACGACGAGCTCGCTGAACGCCTGCGCTTCGGCCTCGAGGCCCGCCTGCAGGCCCTTGTCGAGCCCGACCTTGATCACCTCGAGCGCCTTCTCGGGCGCGGGGTACTTGCCCTTGGTCTTCTTGAGCAGCTGCTTCTTCGCCTGATCGAAGAGCACCTTGCGGCCGACCGGGTTGTCTTCGAGCGCGAGCTCGGCCCACGCCTTCTGATCGGACAAGCCCCGGAGGATGTCCTTGAACGAGCGGCTCTTCGCGACGCTGGTGAGGCCGCGCGTGCGATCGATGACGAGCTTTCCGTTCGCCATCTCGAGCGCGCGCCGTTTGGCGACCTCTTTCAGAATCGGGGCGGGCACGACCTCGTCGACGACGCCCAGCTTGAGCGCCTTCTTCGCCTTGAGCGTCTTGCCGGTGAGGATGAGATCGAGCGCGATCTGCGCGCCGACGAGCCGGGGCAGTCGCTGCGTTCCACCGGCTCCGGGAATCAGGCCGAGCTGAACCTCGGGCAGACCGATGGAGGTCTTCGGGTTGTCGGTGGCGATGCGGTAGTCGCACGCGAGCGCCCACTCGAGCCCACCGCCCAGACACGAGCCGTTGATGGCCGCGATGACCGGCTTCTCGAACGCGTCGAGGCGATCGAACCCGGCGTGGCCCTGCTTCACCACGTTGAGCGCGTCGGCCTGCGTCTTGAGGGTCGAGAGGAAGTCGATCTTCGCGCCGGCGATGAAGCTGTCCTTCTTGCCGGAGATGAAGACGATGGCCTTGGCGTTGGCGTCGGAGGCCGCCTTCGTCATCAGCGTCTCGAACTCCTGGCTGATGGCGGGCGAGAGCGTGTTCACGGCTTCGCCTTCGATGTCGAAGGTGATGACCGCGACCTGATCTTCGAGGGCGTACGCGAAGCTGGGCGTGGGAGTGCTCATGATCAGGCTCGCTCCAGGACGACAGCGGCGCCCATTCCACCCTGGGCGCAGACGGTGACGAGGGCCGTTCCCAGGTTGCGGCGTTTCAGCTCGCGCAGGGCCTGGTGAACGATGCGGGCGCCGGTGGCCGCGAACGGGTGACCGAGCGCGATGGAGCCGCCGTTCACGTTCAGGCGCGAACGATCGACCTCTCCGAGCGCGGCCTTGCGACCGAGCTTCTCGGCGAAGGACTTCGACGCGAATGCCTGAATGTTGGACGCGATCTGCGAGGCGAACGCCTCGTGCATGTCGATGAGGTCCATGTCCTTCAGCGACATGCCTGCGCGGTCGAGCGCGATCGGCGCGGCGTACGCGGGGCCCTGGAGGAGTTGGTCGGCAGGATCGGTGGCGGCGAACGCGTGCGAGCGCAGGAAGCCGAGCGGCGTGTAGCCGAGCGCCTTCGCCTTCTCTTCGCTCATGAGCAGCAGCGCGGCGGCTCCGTCGGTGAGCGGCGAAGCGTTGCCTGCGGTGACCGAGCCGTACTTGCGATCGAACACCGGCTTGAGCGCCATGAGCGCGTCGAGCGAGGTGTCTTCACGCACGAGGTTGTCCTTGTCGGCGACCGTCGCGTACTTCGGCGGTACCGGCACGTGCATCACCTCGGCGTCGAAGTAGCCGGCCTTCCACGCGCGGGCGGCGTTCTGGTGCGAGGCGAGCGCGATCTCGTCCTGCTCCTTGCGGGTGATGCCGTTCTCTTTCGCCATCTTCTCGGCCGAATCGCCCATCGACATGCCGGTGGTGTACTCGGCGATCGCTGGCGGAACGGGGATGAGATCTTTCGGCGAGAGCTTCTGAAACGGCTTCACGCGCGCGGCGAGGTTGCGGGCACGCGAAGACTCGGCGAGCGCATGAGCGAGCGGCCGGCTGGTGAAGATCGGCGGGTCGCTCATCGACTCGGTGCCACCGGCGATGGCGACGTCGGCCTGACCGAGCGTGATCGCGTTGGCGGCGTTGACCATGGCCTGAACGCTGGTCGCGCACGCGCGCGCCACTGTGTACGCCTCGATCTTTCGCGGGAGGCCAGCAGTCAGCACCACCTCACGCGCGATGCTGGCGGCGGTGAGCCCGGGGATCACCTGACCGAAGACGACGCTGTCGATCTCGTTGGGGTCGAGCTCGCTGCGCTGCACGAGTTCCTGAACGACGATGCGGCCGAGGTCGAGCGCGGTGAGCTCGGAGAACACGGTCGCGGCCTTCACGAACGGCGTACGGAGCCCGTTCACGATCGCCACCCTTCGGTGGCCATTCGATGCTGCCTTCGCCATGCATCCTCCTTGAAGTGGGCGCGACGACGAGACGCGAGAGGCTTGTAGGGAGCGTTGATTTGCCGGTCAACGACAATGACGCGGCGCGCCGACGGACGAACGTTTCCCCAGCAAATCCGGGCTACTCGGCGATCTCGTCGTACCGATCGTCATCGTCACGAGCCCGTCTGGCGGCTCGCTCGGCGCGCGTGGCGGCGGCCTTCTTCTTCTTCGCCAGCGTCTCTTCTGACGGTCCGTTCGCCTTCAGCCCGAGGGCGGTCAACGCCTTCGCCAGGGCTGCGCTCTCGGGTACTTCGAACTGAACCGACTCGAGTGTCTTGCGCAGATGGCTGACGTTCACCGCTTCTGCCGCAGGCGGACCGATCAGCTCGACGCGGTGCAGTTTTCCGCCAGCGTCTTCGAGCAACGAGAGCAGCTGCAGGCCTTCACGAATGCGGCGCAGCTCGAGGTGCGTGATGCCCGGGTGCGAGATGAAGCGGCGAATCGTCGCGGCCCACGAATCGAGCGTCACGCCGACGAGCGCTTCGAGCGTGAACGACAGCTCGCGCAGCTTCGGCGTCTCCCAGCTCTGCAGATCGGTCAGCACCCGGGAATCGAGCCGCCACGGCTTGAGCACGAGGCGCTTCAGAGACGGAAACGACAGGCCCTTGCCCAGCGTGTTGAGCGCCGCGCGAACTTCGAGCGTCTCGAGTCGCGAGGCCACCGGCTGCAACGCGAGCAACGAGTCGATGCGTGGCCAGGCGTTCTCGGTCTTGAACGACTGCGCGACGTCGAACTCTCCGAGCACGAGGTGGTTCAGGTGCGTCGGCCACTCGAGCGAGGCGAGCACCTTGAGCGCCGGGTCGTACTTGCCCTGCGTTCCCGGAGAGCCGAACTCGAGCCGCTGCAGGAACCGACAGGCCGGGCTGTTCAGCACCGCTTCGACCACGTCACCAATCGGAGCCGTGTACGGACCCGACCAGATGCGAGCCGTGCGCGCGTAGCCGAAGCTCCAGTCGACGGTGACCTGCGTGTGGAACGACGCGATGCCCGGCCCGACGAGCTCGTCGTAGTGCGCGCGAATGAAGTCCTTCGCTTGACCGATGCTTCCGCGCACGCGCTTCGCCGCCTTCACCTGCAGGCCGATGAGTTCGCCACGAACCGGATCACCCGATTCGAGCAACGAGTCAGCGAAGACGAGCCAGCGCTCGGGGTCGTCCGTGAGCAGCTCCTTCTCCGACTCTGGAGAGAGGGTCTTCACCTCGGCCGCTGCTTCGTCGATGAAGCCGTCTTTCAACCGTTGGGCGACCAGGCTGTCGAAGGTCTTCTGGGCGGCCTCCGCCGACTTGCAGGGAATCTTGTTCACCGCGCCGGGCGTGCCGATCGCGCCACTGCGAATGACGAGCTCGAGGCCCTCGAGGCTGATTCGCCAGAAGCGCGGCTGCGGCTGCGATGCGTGGAGACGACGCTCCATGAATCACCTCGGGAACGATGGCTTCAGCGTGACGCTGCCCTTCCCTGCTTCGTCGACGAACAACGTACCGTTCGCGCCCGAGTCCCAGATGGTGCGGTCGCCCTCGCGGCGAATCGCCTTGAACTCGAACGCGCCACCAAAGGGCAGCTCGAGCGTCACCGGCAGCTTGAGCGCCTTCGCGGGATTCCAGTCGCCGAACTCAGGCCCGCTGCCGACGACGAACGCGCCCGAAGGCCCTTCGAAGGTGACGGAGCGCTTCTTCGCACCCGTGCGCCACTGCGGCTCCTGCTGCGAGACGAGGTCGGTGAACGCGCCGCGCTTCACGTCACTCACGAACACGCCGATGGAGGGACGTTTCCAGCCACCAGGAGGCACCAGCTCCTTGTTCGCCTCGCTCCACGCGCCGGTTGGCAGCGCGGGCCGAACACCGTCGCGGCCGACGACCACGATCGCGAGCTGCGAACCCGCCACACGACCCAGCACGATGCCGTCAGCGTTCGCGCTCACGATCACCGGCACGCCATCAGCCAGCGCGGGGTTCTTCTTTCGCGCCTCGAGCCAGAACGAGATCTCGGCCTTCAGCGGGTGCGGAGCGAACGTCATCGACTTGCGGTTGTCCGGCTCCTTCGCGCCATCGAAGCCAGCCTCGGTGCCCCAGATGATCGACGGCACACCACGCGCAGTGAGCATGAACGCCAGCGCTGTTCTGATCTTGTCCTCATCGCCACCGCAGACGCTCACGATGCGCGGCAGATCGTGGTTGTCGAGCATCGTCACCAGCCGGGAGGGATCGGGGTAGCGGCGATCGTTCGTCAGCACGGCCGCGAGCTTCGCGGGCGACTCTCCGCGGCAGAACACGTCACCCATCGCGAACCCGAGGGGGAAGTCGAACATCGAGGTGAAGCCGCCCTGGGTCCACGTCTTCGCGACGATGGAAGGGTCGCCGTCGAGCAGCTCACCGAGCAACGTCGCCGAGGGAGCCGCCGTCTTCATGTCCGCGTTCCACTTCGCCCAGAACTCGAGCGGAACGTGCTTCACCGCGTCGAGTCTGAAACCGTCAGGACGAACTCGCTCGAAGCCACCTCCGGGACGAGTCCGTGAGGAACTTCGCGACGTCGTCACGCTCGGTGGCGAAGTCAGGCAGTCCGTGCACGTCGTAGGTCGTCAACTGCACCGGGTCGTTCCAGTCGGTGACGCCGCCGTGGTGATGAAACCACTGGGGCTTCTGGCTCACGAGCGGCGCATCGGGCCCGACGTGGTTCAGCACGATGTCGAGCACGAGCTTCATGCCGCGCTTGTGCAATTCGTCCGACAGCTTCGCGAGCTGCGCCTCGTCACCGAAGCGGGGCTCCACCGTCGACAAGTCCCACGTCCAGTAGCCGTGAAACGCGCCGTAGCCGTGCCACTTCTCGGTGCGCATGCCGAACACCGGAGACAGCCACACGGTGTCGACGCCGAGCGACTGCAGCCAGTCGAGCTTCGAGAGCACGCCCTTCAGATCGCCGCCGTGAAACGCGTGCGGATCTTTGGGATCGATCTCGACGTCGTTGCTGCGATCACCGTTCGCGAAGCGGTCGACCATCACGAAGTAAATCGACTTCGGAGCCTCCCTCGCGCCCAGCGGCTGGCTCTTCGCGGGAGACGGCGGTGCAGGCGCCGCCTTCGGAGCGCTCGTCGACAGCACCCCGTCGAGCAACACGCCAAGCCGAGTCGCGATGTCGGTCGAGGCCGCGTTGATCGCCGCGCTCTGCTTCTCGTGGTCGTACTGGAGAATGACCGGCAGCTCGAACGCATCACGCGTCTCGACGCCGTCCTTCTTCATCGCGGTCAGCGTCGAGGCGACCTCCCACCGATACCGGCCATCGAGCTGCGAGAAGAAGTGCACCCGCAATTCTACGAGCAGGAAGTACGGCGAGTCGGCCTGGTGGTTCTTCAGCGCGGCCTTCCGCGTATCGGTGATGCGGCCGTCTTTGAGCACCTCGAGCGGCACTTCGACGACGCTCAGGTTGCGGCCCTCGAGCTCCTTCGCGATCGCGTCTTTCAGCGACTCGGGCGCGGTGGTCGCGTCACCCGAGTAGGTCGGGTCGACCACGTAGCCGACGAGAATCGGCGTGGCGTTGTCGAGGCGCTGACGCGGAACCTTCGGAATGCACGAGAGACAGAGAAGCGCGACTGCTGCGAACACCCGGGCCGACATCAGAACCACCCTTCCGACTCGAGCGAGATGAGGTGATGCCACGCGATGGTCGAGCTCGGGCTGAATACGTTGAATTGATCGAGCCGCTCGGCGAACGCGTTGCCGAAGGCGGCATGCATGGTGCTGTATTGAAAGCCGTAGAGCAGGCGAATCGACGGCCGGTTGTAGATGCCGCGCCCCGTGGGGTTCAGCACCAGGCCCGTCTTCAGCTGCACCGTGTTGCGCACGTTCTGATCGCCGAACTCGAGGCCACGCGAATCAGGCAGTCCGCCCGCAGAGCGGAAGATGGAGTCGAACGAGCCGCGGAAGAGGTTGCCGTTGATCGAGCGCTCCTGCGCGAGTGACGTCTCGAGCAGCACGTGCACCACGCGCGTCAGGTAGAGCTGAAACCGGCCGACGACCGACATGTACTGGCGGTTGGCTTCGCTGGCGCTGATGGTGTCGGCGTAGTCGCGATCGGTGCCGTAGACGCCGGCCACCGCGAGATCGAGCCAGTCCTTCACGAGGTTGAGCTGCACTTCGTCGCCCAGCTGCATCACGTAGCGATCGCGCGTGACGTCGGCCGTGTAGACCGTCACCGACTGGCCGTTCCACGAGTCGGAGTAGAAGTTCTGCGGGTGCAGCCGCTGGTAGCGCGCGAAGAAGTTGTTCCAGCGCAGCGGGCCGAAGCCGCCGAAGCCGAGGTAGCCGACCGCGCGCCAGCTCGTGTTCATCTGGCCCGCCTGCTGCGGCCGCTGGAACTGATCGAACATGCCGGGGTTCTCTTCGAGGTACCGGCGCAGCACCTCTTTGCGCAGGTAGTCCTCGTAACGAACGTTCGGAGTCACGTACGACGAGAAGCGATTGCCGGCGATGAACGGCTCCACGCCGACCTGTCCGCCGCCGCCGACCTCGAAGTGATCGTTCACGTGAACGCGAACGGCTCCGCCCGCGGTGAGAATCGGCACGTACTGCGCTCCACGCTGCGCGAAGCCCGAGTCGCCGACGGTGAGCAGCACGTCGAGGTGCTGGCTCTGGTACCGGCCCGAGATGCCGATGGTGTCTTCGAAGAGCTGTGCCGGGCGGAAGTCGTAGAGCCCGAGATCGCCGAAGAAGAACTGCTGCGTGCCGAGCTGCCAGATGATGTTCGGCGCGAGAATGTTGCCGGCGCGCGCGTACAGCTGGCTCATGCGGAAGTTGTTCAGAAACCCGTTGAGCGGGTCGGCCGTCGACACCGTGCCGCCTTCGACGCGAGCGTGCAGGCTGGCCCAGATGTCGGTCGTACCAGGCGGCGCCTGCAGCAGATCGAGCTTCATCTCGAGCGCTGCGTAGGTGCCTTCGTTCATCAACCGCCCGTGCAGGTTCCAGAAGCCGAGGCGACCGTTGCCTCCCTGGAAGTCGGGGCGCGCGCTGATGCGGTAGTAGCCACCGGCGCTGAAGCGGCTGTCAGGAGCCTGCGCGAACGCAAACGCCGACAGAAGGAAGAGGCCAGCGAAGAAGGAACGGTTCACGCACGAGGCGAGATAGCCCAGTGACGGAGGTTTTTCGCGGTTTCAGATTCGGTCCATCGCCGCGCGCAGCCGCTCGATGGAGTCCATCAAGCGCACGTCGGGCTGCTCGAAGCGCAGCCCCATCGCGTCGGGTGTCGCCCACATCACGCGGCCGAGCACTTCGATCGGCTCCTTCGCAGTGGGCAGCTCCATGCGCACTGGCACGAGCGTCATCAGTGACAGCGGGTTCTTCGTCACCACGCACACGCCGCCTTCACTCACGTCGCGCGCCTCGTCGGTGAGCCGAAGGCTGCTGCTCGACACGAGACGGACAGGAAAGGAAGCAGGCACACGGGTGTGCCGACGCGCCTGCGTGTAGCCCGGCCTCTTGCTCACGTAGATCTCGACGCTCATCGATCGTCCTTCCCCCTTTGCGACGGGACCTTCTCGCGCAGGACGATCGGAATCGCAAATCACAACGCGTCAGTGATTCGCTGACGTTCGCCGTGACTGTTTTCTTCCAACGGTCACTTCGACTCGAGGATCACCATGCTGCGCGCTTTGAGCGTGTACTGGCCTGAGACGGCGACGCCGTTGTCGCCCCAGACGTTGTTCGACTTGCGCGCAGGCAAGCTCATCATCGTCAACGTCGCCTGCTCGTCCCAATACGCTTGCGTGTCGATGACACGCTTCCACGTGCGGCCGCCTGGGATCGTGAACGGCACGTCGAAGGACTCTCCGTTGATCAGGATCGCGAGCTCGGGGCCCTTCGTCTTGTCGTAGTAGTGCAGCATGAGCTGCTTCGAGCCCCAGTTCGGCGGCTCGGTGTTGCCGGCGTTCTTCCACGAGAACGGAGCCGCGGTGCCTTCACCGGTGCTGCCGTACTCGCTCGGCGCGAACGCGTACGCGTGGTCCTTGCGGAACTGGATCACGTTCTTCACGAAGTCGAACATGCGGTGCCGGTGGTCTTGCGACTGGTAGGTGCCCCAGTCCATCCAGTTGGCCTCGTTGTCGGCGAGCGTCGAGTAGGCGTTGTTGTTGCCGAGCTGCGTGCGCATCCACTCGTCGCCCATGTAGATGAGCGGCGTGCCGTGGCTCACCATCATCGCGAGGTACGTGTTGCGCATGAGCTGACGCTTCATGCCTTCGTTGGTGCCCCAGTCACGCGAGCGGTTGTTGCTCTCGCCCGAGACCTTCTCGCACCACGACGAGTTGGGCTCGCTGCAGCAGATCGGGTTCAGCGGGCCACAGCCGTTCTGTTTGTTCGCGTACGAGAACAGGTCGTACATGGTGAAGCCGTCGTGCACCGTGACGAAGTTGTACGAGTGATACGGCTTGCGACCGTTCCACTGGTACCAATCAGTGGAACCGGTGAGGAAGAAGCCGCCGTCTTTCACCTCGCGCGAGTTCAGGCGGAAGTTGTCGTCGTTCCAGAAGGCGCGCCACCAGTCGCGGAAGCGGCCGTTCCACTCGCCCCAGCCCGTGCCCGGCTTGTTGGTGGCGTTCGGGAAGAGGCCGATGCGCGTGCCGAAGCCGTTGGCGAACTCGTTGTTGTTGGGGCCGTTGAAGCTCTTGCCGAGATCGTACCCGCCGGCAGCCCAGGGCTCCGAGACGAGGCGCGTGTTGTACTTCTGCAGCACCGGGTCGTCGGCGATGTCCTGCAGCACCGTGTTCTTCGGGTCGTCCCAGATCCAGTACTCGCCGTCGCGCTCACCGAGCACCGGCGCGAGATCGAAGCGGAAGCCGTCGACGTGCATCTCCTCGGTCCAGTAGCGGAGCGAGTCGAGGATGAGCCTGCGGAAGGGCTTGTGGTTCGCGCGCGTCTGGTTGCCGACGCCCGAGTTGTTCCAGTACTGCTTGCGGTTGTTCGGATCGAGCCCGTAGTACGCGTTGTTGTCGAAGCCGCGCATGTTGAAGAGGCCGACGACCTCTTCGGGATCGATGTTGGTGAGCGCCGCGTTCGTCACCCACGGGTCGGGGTTGAAGTCGAACTCGAGCTTCTGACGCCAGAAGCCACCTTCGCCCGTGTGGTTGTAGACGACGTCGAGCAGCACCTCGATGTCCTGCTGGTGCAGCTGGTCGACCATCCACTTGAACTCGTCGATGATCTCGTGCTGGTCGCGCTTCCACGAGTAGGTGTTCTCGGCGATGAAGAAGCTCAACGTCGAGTAGCCCCAGTAGCCGCCGTCACTGGGCTTCTCGAAGGGCGGCATGATGTGAATCGCGGTCACCCCGAGCTCTTTCAGGTACGCCGCCTTCTCGCCGAGCCCGCGGTACGTGCCGGGGTGTTCGACGCCTGAGGCGGGGCTCGCGGTGAAGCCCTTCGGGTGCAGCTCGTACATGATGAGGTCGTTCCACCGGTGGCCGGGCGTGCTCTGGTTCTGGCGCTTCTGGCGGTAGGTCGCTTCGTTGGCGCTCCACTCGTAGAGCGACTTCACGACGATCGACTTCGAGGCAGCCGCGTAGGTCGACTCGGTGCGCTTGGGGCCGGTGGCGACGCTGCCTTTGCTCCAATCGTGATCGCGGTGAATCGCCTTGCTGTACGGGTCCCACAGCAGCTTGTTCGGGTTCATGCGGTTGCCGTTGGCGTCGACGTCAGCCTTGAAGCCCTTGATGGTGCCGGGAACGAACACCCCTCCGTCGGTCTCGGGCTCGTACGCCCAGTTCGGGCCGAAGGTGATGAAGCCGTAGTGCTGCCCGACGCCGACGCCTTCGACGTACAGGTTCCACACGTCGCCGAAGCGCTTCATCGGGAACTGGCGGGTGGGCGTCGTCGACTCGGGGTTGTCGAAGAGCAGCAATTCGATGCGCTCGGCCCGCTCGGAGTACACGGCGAAGTTCACGCCCTTGTCGATGAGCGTCGGGCCCATGTGCTCGAGGTTCTCGATCTTCTGCGCGTCGAGCGACGGCGCCTTGTCTTGAGTCTGGTACAGCCGTGCGCTGGTGCCGGGACTGCAGGAGACGGCGACCAACGCGGCGAAGAGGACCTTGAGGAGACGCATCGCCCTCCGCTGTAGCAGAAGGCCAGCTTTCAAAAATAGCCCGCTCATCCCTCGAAAGAGGTGAAGGCGAACAGGCTCTTGAACTCGGCGAGGGCACACCTGCGCTGCTGGCTGCCTTCAGAATCAGGAACCCTCGGCGGCTTGGGTTTCGAGCGGCTGGAGCGCCGTGTCATGCAGAAAGCCACGCCTTGGCCTGCGGGCTCCTGTACCTTGCGCCGCGTGTCAGGCCTGCGACTGGTCGGGATCAAGAAGAGCTACGGCGACAACCCCGTCGTGAAGGGCGTCGATCTCGAGGTCGCTCCGGGCGAGTTCCTGGTGATGGTGGGGCCCTCGGGCTGCGGCAAGACGACGCTGCTGCGCGTGATCGCCGGCCTCGAGCAGGTCGACTCGGGCCAGGTGCTGATGGACGGGCAGGATCTCACCAACGTTCCGCCGCGCGACCGCGACGTGGGCATGGTGTTCCAGAGCTACGCGCTCTACCCGCACATGACGGTACGCGAGAACCTGGCCTTCGGGCTCGAGCTTCGCAAAGTGCCGCGCGCTGACATCGACACGCGCGTGGGTGAAGCCGCGAAGATGCTCGAGCTCTCGCACCTGCTCGATCGCAAACCCAAGGCGCTCTCGGGCGGTCAGCGGCAGCGCGTCGCCATGGGCCGGGTGATCGTTCGCCGCCCTCGCCTCTTCCTCTTCGACGAGCCGCTCTCGAACCTCGACACGGCGCTCCGCGTGCAGATGCGCGGAGAGCTCGCCCGCCTGCACCGCCAGCTCGGCGTGACGATGATCTACGTCACCCACGATCAGGTCGAAGCGATGACGCTCGCGACCCGCGTGGCGGTGTTCAACAAGGGCATTCTTCAGCAACTGGGCCCACCGCTCGAGCTGTACCACCGGCCGCAGAACACCTTCGTCGCCACCTTCCTCGGCTCGCCGTCGATGAACCTGCTCGACGCGCGGCGGGACGGAACGCAGCTGGTCGGTCAGGGCTTCACGCTCGACGCTGCGGGTGATGTCTCGGGTGAAGTGAAGATCGGCCTGCGCCCGCAGGATCTGACGATCTCGAACGACGGCCCCTTCTCGGGAGAAGTCGAAGCAGTCGAGCGGCTCGGCTTCGACGGCTACGCGTTCTTGAAGACCGCGGCCGGCCCGATGGCTGCGCGTTTCGATGGCACCGTGCCTGTCGATGTCGGCCAGAACGTGAAGGTCAAACCGAACGGCGACATTCTTCACGTCTTCTCTTCCGACGGAGCGAAGGCGCTTCGTCACCCCGAGGCTCGCCGGTGAGGCAGTGGGCGTGGCTGGTCGTCGCGTTCGCGCTCTCGGCGCACGCTGCCGAGCCGCTCAAGCTCTGGCACGCGTATCGAGGCGGTGAAGAGCAGGCCATCGAAGCGGCGGTGAAGAAGTTCACGGCCGAGACCGGCATTGAGGTCGAGCTGCTCTCGGTGCCGTACGACGCGTTCTCGTCGAAGCTCACCAGCGCGATTCCGCACGAGGCCGGCCCCGACGTCTTCATCTTCGCGCACGAGCGGCTGCGGCAGTTCCACAGGCTCAAGGTCGTGGACCCGTCGACGAAACGAATCGATCGCTCGAAGTACTTCAAGAGCACGGTCGACGCGCTCGAGGTCGACGGCGAGCTGTACGGCTATCCCCTGTCGCTCAAGACGCTCGCGCTGTTCCTCAACACCGAGCTCGTCTCGGAGGCTCCGGCGACGACCGACGACCTCGTGAAAGATCTCGCGCGCACGACCGATGCCTCACAGCACCGCTTCGGCCTCGCCTACGCCGCGGGAGACTTCTTCCTGCACGCGCCCTTCGTCTTCGGGTTCGGCGCGAAGCTGTTCGACGACACCGGCCGCGCCTCGTTCGATACGCCGGGCATGGCCAAGTCGCTCGCGTTCGTGAAGTCGCTGCAGGACCGCGGGTACATGCCGCAAGAGGTCTCGGGCGCGCTGGTGAAGTCGCTCTTCAACGAAGGCCGCGCGGCGATGGTGATCTCAGGGCCCTGGTTCACGGGAGAGATCGAGCCGAACGTGAAGTACCGCATCGTGCCGTTGCCGACGGTGAGCGAGACCGGGCTTCCGTTGATGCCGTTTCTTGGCGTCGAAGCTGCGCTCGTCTCGTCACGCACGAAGCAGCCTGATCAGGCGCACGCACTCGCGCAGTACCTCTCGCTGGGTGAAGCGACGACGTTGCGCGTGAACCCGGGCCGCCAGATTCCCGCGGAGATCGCGGCGTACGATCGACCCGAGGTGCAGCAGGATCCCGTCATCTCGGCGTTCAAGGACGTCGCGACGCGTGCCGTGCCCACGCCCAACACGCTCGAGATGGCCAAGGTCTGGGAGCCGATGAAGTTGGCGCTGCGCGGCGTGCTGCAGGGAGAAGTGACTCCCGAAGCCGCTGGCGCCCTCGCTGAACGCCGCTACCGCGCGCTCAACCGTGATCGACCCGAGACCGCGAACCCGATTCCGTACGTCGTGTTGTTGGCCGCGATCGCGCTCGGCTTCGCAGGCTGGCAGTGGAAGAAGCGTGGCCCTCCGCTGTCGTTTGCGCGCCGCTACCCCGAAGCCGCCCGTGGCCTCGCGTACGTCGCGCCTGCCGCCATCGGCATCGCCGTGCTCGTGGTGATTCCCTTCGCGGTCGGCATCTCGCTCGCGTTCTTCCACCACGACGCTGGCGACTACTCGTTCGTCGGCCTCGCGAACTTCGTCGATATCCTCACGTCGAAGGGCTACCGCATCACCGAGCCGCTCTCGTTCTGGTTCACGCTGATCGTGACCATCGCGTGGACGTTCATCAACGTGGCGCTGCACCTCGGCATCGGGCTCTTCCTCGCGATTCTGCTGAAAGACCCGCTGCTCAAGCTGCGCGGCATCTACCGGGTCATCCTCATCGTCCCGTGGGCGGTGCCGAACTACATCACCGCGCTCATGTGGAAGGGCATGTTCCACAGGCAGTTCGGCGCCATCAACGGCCTGTTGTCGGCGATGGGCCTCGAGCCGGTGAGCTGGTTCACGCAGTTCTCGACCTCGTTCGCCGCGAACATCATCACGAACACGTGGCTCGGCTTCCCGTTCATGATGGTCGTCTCGCTCGGCGCGCTGCAGTCGATTCCGCAGGATCTCTACGAAGCCGCTGAGGTCGACGGCGCCTCGAAGTGGACTCAGTTTCGTCGCATCACGCTGCCGCTGCTGAAGCCCGCGCTGTTGCCGTCCGTCATCCTCGGCTGCGTGTGGACGTTCAACATGTTCAACATCATCTACCTGGTCTCTGGCGGTGAGCCCGGTGGAGCGACCGACATTCTCGTGAGCGAGGCCTACCGCTGGGCGTTCCAGCGCAACGAGCAGTACGGCTTCGCGGCGGCGTACTCGGTGCTGATCTTCTTCGTGCTGCTCGGGTGGACTCGGCTCACCCGGAAGCTCAGCGGACCGGAGGCGGCATGAAGCGCTCCGGCTGGACGGGCGCGCTGATTCACATGGGCCTCGTGCTCGCGTGCGCCGCTTCGCTGTACCCGGTGCTGTGGGTCGTGAAGATGGCGCTGTCGCCGACGCAATCGTTGTCGCTGTCGATCAACCCGTTCCCCGAAGCGATCACCTTCGATCACTTCCGCGACGTGTTGTTCTCGCACGACTCGCAGGGCCGGTGGTTGTTCGGCCGCCAGCTGCTCGCCTCGATCGTCGTCTCGGGCGCCACCACGCTCGTCGGCCTCTCGCTCGCCGTCACCGCCGCCTACGCCCTCTCGCGCTTCCGCTTCCCCGGCAAAGACGCCGGCATGCAGACCCTGCTCGTGACGCAGATGTTCCCCGCGACGCTGATGCTGGTGCCGCTGTACTCGTTGCTCCAGAAGCTCAGCCTGCTCGATTCGTGGGGCGGCCTGGTGCTCGTGTACTCGACGTCGTCATTGCCGTTCTGCGTGTGGATGCTGAAGGGCTACTTCGACACGATTCCGCGCGAGCTCGAAGAGGCCGCCGTGATGGACGGCGCGTCGCCGTGGCAGGTGTTCTGGATCGTCGTGTTGCCGCTCGCCCGCCCTGCCCTCGCCGTGACTGCGCTGTTCTCGTTCATGACGGCGTGGAACGAGTTCATCTTGTCGGCGACGCTGATCAACGACGCGGCGCGGTTCACGTTGCCGGTCGCCCTGCAGCAGTACGTCGGCGAGTGGAAGACCGAGTGGGGCCATTTTGCGGCCGGAGCCCTCATCGTCTCGGCTCCCGTCATGGCGCTCTTCTTCGCGCTGCAGAAGTACCTCGTCGGCGGGCTCACCGCCGGCGCCGTCAAAGGCTGATGCACGGTCTGGTCAGCTGCGGCATCTTCCGTGACGCCATGACCAAGCTCCTCCTCCCCCTTCTGTTTCTCGTTGGTTGCGCCACCGCGAAGTCCGCCGCCTACGCCGATCTGCGCGCGCTCGATAAGCAGCAGAACTACGTCGAGATGATGGGCCGGTTGAAAGACGTCCCTCCGGCCGAGCGTGACGACGAGTGGGAAGGCTTCGTCGAGCGGGCGAGCATCGAGGCGATCACGAAGGCCGAGATCAAAGACACCCGCGCGGGCGAGCGCGTGTTGACGATGATCGACGAACAGCTCGTCGCGTTTCCGTCGCTGAAGAAGTCCACCGCGTGGTTCCAGTCGCGGGCCGACAAGGGCGTCGAAGCCTTCAAGTGGACCTACTCGAACTACCGCCACTCCACGAGCGACGAGGAGTGGGTGCCGAAGGTGCTCGCGTTCGTCGAGAAGGACACGATGACGAAGGGCGTCGCGCAGCGGTTCGCGAAAGACGTCGTCGCGGCGCGGTTGGTGGCGTCGTCGGCGTGGCCCCTCTACGACCTCGCGTTCAAGCGTGATGGTGACGCCGTCTGTGCCGATTCGAAGCTCGTCGACGTGGTGATCGACGTCATCGACTACCAGAGCTGGCTCGACGTGATGAAGCCCCTGGTGAACACGCGCTGCGCCGCGCAGCTGAAGAAGCCGGTCGCCGAGAAGCTGAAGAAGAACGACAGCACGTCGTTCCGCAAAGGCGCCTGCCAGGTGCTCGCTGGCCAGGCCGACGTCGCGGACGCGCTGAAGATCTGTGAGGGATGATTGCAGCTCCGGTTGCGTGCTCACGGCACGCACCGGGGCGCTCGAGTGACCAGGCCACGTTGTCCCCGAAGGGACGCCTCTCTCACCGTCGCGACGGTGCACTGACGCGACAGCAGCGGGAGCGCTCGTGGATCTGCGAGAGATCGTTCGAGCATCGCTCAACCCGGTCGCCCGGGGTCGCTACCTTAGGGCCGTTAGAGTTACGGAGTTTGCGTGTTGGGCCGAGTCGGCCGAGCACCCCGGCGCGTGCCGTGAGCTGAAGCCCGGAGCGAGCCTGCCGATCCTGACGTGCAGTGCGTACCGACAGTTCTTCGGCGCGGCCAATGGCTCGGCGCACGTGGGAGCTGCAGGTGTCGTGGGGACCGGCGGACTCAGACAAACATGCGCGTGAAGACGAGCCGTCGCCCCTCACCTGACGTCGATGGTGAACGACGGATCGAACCCAGTGACCGGCTCATCAGGATACCCACGCGGATTGCTCACCACGCGAGTGCCGTTGATCGTCTGATCGAAGCGCACGTGCGAGTGACCGAACACCCACGCGCTGACGTGAGGTCCGAAGAGGTGCTCGGCGTTGGTCGCGTCGTTGCCTGAGAACGGACCGCCGACCTCGGCGGGATTCAGGCCCTTCAGCGTCGGAACGAAGTGCGTGACGACGACGGTCGGCCCGGCGAACGGCTCCTGCGCGGTTCTCGCGATGAACGACTTCGAGCGCTGATGCCACTTGAGGCGATCGGCAGGTCGCAATCGGCTGAACGCGGGCGAGACGCGAATTCGAGAGAAGTCTGTCACGCGATGTCGAGCGGTCTCCATCGCCACGTCGGGAGCGAACAGTCCTTCACCAACCCAGTCGGTCCAGAACGTGGCGCCGATGAACCGCACGCCCGCCAGCTCGACAACACCGTCATCCAACACGTGCACGTTCGATCCGTCACAGGCAGCTCGCAACTTGTCCGTGAGATGGGGAATCGCGCCGCCGTAGTACTCGTGGTTGCCCGGCACGTAGACGACCGGACACGGGAATCGCTTCCCGAACGCAGCGCCACGGCCCTTCACGTCGATATCTCCAGCCAGCACCACGACGTCGACGTCGGAGCAATCAGGGGGCTCGAACGGCGCGAACTCGAGGTGAAGGTCCGAATAGATCCGCAAGCGCATGGAGGATCGACGCCCAGTCGTTCAGTGCCTGAACTTCACCTTGGGAACGCAACGGTGCATGAAGGTCCCATGATCCACCAATACAGCAACGCCACCCAGACGCGCTGGGACAAGGGTGAGTTCAAGGTGCAGTTGAACACCGCCAGCTCGTCACGCCCGATGGGCTTCTGCGACGGCACCGCCGCCGATCTCGCCGAGCTGCAGCAGATGGCCGATTCCGAGAACGCCTCGCTGCGCATCGAGAAGAAGCTGCTCAAGACCGGCCGGGAAATCTGGACCCTCCACGGAGGGGCCTGACCATGATCACGCTCTGCCTTTCAGTGCTCCTTTCACAGACGCCCGGCGGTGGCGGTGAGGCGCCCCAGCTCTCGATGGAGCAGGCGATCGTGAAGGCGAAAGAGCACGCGAAGACGAAGAAGATCGATCTCTCGCGTCAATACCTCGAGGCGGCGGAGTTCGATCGCCGTGGCGCGGTGCCGAAGACGAAGGGCCGCTGCTGGAAGTTGCGCTGGCAATTGCCGAACGGAAAGGGCGGCACCACGTTCATCGACGTCTGCGAAGACGGCCGAATCGACGTCAACTTCGGGGAGTAGTCCGCTTCAGCGTGTTGTCAGCCCACGTCTCGAGCACGCGCTGCAGCACCTCGCGCGTCGAGATACCGTGCGTGATGGTCATCTGACGAATCAGCTCTCCCGCACGGACTGAGAGGCCGATCGAGTCGACCAGCTCGGGGCGAGGCAACGCGGGCGCAGGCGTCACTGGAGTCACGACCGGCAGCTTCCCCGCCTCGGGATGAAACCGATCGAGGGCGCGCCTCATCGCGGCATCGCTCGCCAGCACCACGCGCAGGCGCGAACGCCCGCTCACCGCACGAACCGCGTCTTGGGTGGCCAGCGACGCTGGAGCCGTCAGCGCGACCATCAACTCACGATCCTTCAGCTCGATGGCGACGACGCGGTGCTCGCGCGCGAACTTGTTCGTCAGCAGGCCGAAGACCTCGGGCGCCTGCGACATCGCGTCGAGATCGACGATCGGCAGCTGCGCCTGGAACGCGAGCGCCGAGAACATCTGCTCCTCGGTGCACAGGCCGGCCTCGATCACCACCAGGCCCAGCGAACGCCGCGCCTGGCGGCCGCGAAGAATGAGCTGCTGCAGCTGCTGCTCATTGACGTGTCCGAGCTTCATCAACACTTCGCCGAGGCGAAGCCGGGGAGTGTGTGCAGGCGTCATCGTTCGGCCTCTACGCATCGACAGCGGAATTGGTTTCCCGACTCAGCCGAGCGCCGTCCGGTAGTCGACGTCGTATTCCTCTTCCGGCGCGTGCGCGTCGTGCTCGGCCCCGAGGAAGAACTGCTCGACCGTGCTCTCGACCTCGGCCTTCGTCTCGATGCGGTTGACGTTGTTGCGAAACGCCGACGCGCCCGACAGCCCATGCGCGTACCACGCAAGGTGTTTGCGGAAGTTGTGCACCGCGGCCTTCTCGGCGCGCGCGGCCTCTTCTTCCGGAGGCAGCTTCTCGCGCGTCACCCGCTCGTGCGACACGAAGTGCAGGTGCTCACGGAAGTGACGCAACACCAGCGTGCACCGCTCCTCGCGCGTCGGCTTCGGGCCACCGAGCAGCTCGCGGAAGATCCACGGATTCCCCAGCGCGCCACGGCCGATCATCACGTAGTCGCAGCCCGTCTGCTCGAGCATGCGCGTCGCGTCGGCGACCGTCTTCACGTCACCGTTGCCGATGATGGGGAACCTGTTGCCCACGTGCTTCTTCAGGTCGGCGATGACGTTCCAGTCGGCCTTGCCCGAGTAGCCCTGCGCGCGCGTTCGCGGGTGAACGGCGAGCGCCGAGACGCCACCGGCACCAAGTGCATCGGCCATCTCGCGAAAGTTCCGGCTCGACGCGTCCCAGCCGGAGCGGATCTTCGCCGTCACCGGCAACCCCGTCGCCTCGCGCATCAACCGCACCAACTCGCCCGCGCGCGGTGGGTCGCACATCAAGGCCGAGCCGGCGCCGCTCTTGGTCACCTTCTTCACCGGGCAGCCCATGTTGATGTCGATGATCTGCGCGCCGTGCTCCTTGCCGATCACTGCAGCCTTCGCCATCACCTCGGGCTCACCACCGAAGATCTGCAGCGAGTAGGGGCGCTCGATCTCGGGGTTGAAGCGCAGGTACCGCAGCGTGCGCGTGTTGATGCGGAACAGGCCCTGCGCGCTCACCAGCTCGGTCGGGCACAGCGCGGCGCCCAGCTCGAAGGCGATGGAGCGAAACGGCATCTCCGACACCCCAGCCATCGGCGCGAGGATGAAGCGGTTCTTCAGGGTGTACGGGCCGATGGGCAGCATGGGGAGCGCTCCCCTATCGGACAGTTGGAACCGACCGCAACTGACTGCTTCGTGACGATCACGAACTGCTGCGTGTTACGAACGAAGGGTGTTCCAGTTCCGGCTCGGCGGCATCCCCGTGCAGGTGCACTTCAGCCATCTGCTGATCTCCGCCCTGCTCGCCTGGAGCTTCGCCCAGAGCGAGCGCAGCCCTACCGAGTGGCCGGGCGTCGTGCTCACCAACCTCGCCCACCCCGACCGCGGCCAGACGATGGTGATCGTCATGCTGCTGTGGGGCCTCATCATCTCGGTGTCGGTGCTCGTTCACGAACTCGGTCACGCGCTGAGCTCACGCGCCTTCGGCTACGCGCCGGCGATTCAGCTCATCGGCCTCGGTGGACGAACGCTGCCCAACGCGCCGGGCGAGATTCCGTGGCATCGCGAGGTGCTGCTCACGCTGGCGGGTCCCGGTGCGGGCCTGACGCTCGGCATTCTCGCGGGAGCCCTGCTGCTCGGCCTCGACGCTGCCGGAACGTCGAATCACCTGCTCGACTACGGGCTCAAGGCGGCCTTCACCGCGAACCTCTTCTGGGCGCTGGTGAACCTCATTCCCGTGTCGCCGCTCGACGGTGGCCACATCGCCCGCGCGATCCTCATGCACCTCTTCGGGCGAAAGGGCTTCCTCTACGCGCAGTTCATCACGCTGGGCTTCGCCGCCATCGGGCTCGCGTTCGCGCTGTACTTCAAGGCGCCGGTGCTGGGGCTGCTGTTCGGCCTCTGGGGCTTTCGCTCCGTGTCCGTCGTTCAGGCCTACGCGCGCGGAGAGCTGCCCGAAGGTTCGAGCGCGCACCCGCTGCATCAACAGCTCGATGCCGTCGCAGCCGACGTGAAGGCTGGAAAGCTGAACGAGGCGAAACAGACCGCGGAGCAGCTGTTGCGCAGCATCGACGTGCCCGCTGGCGTGAAGGCGCGCGCACATCAACTGCTCGGCCTCATCGCGGTGAAGCAGTCAGACGGCCTCGAAGCCCTGCGCCACTTCCGCAACGTCGAAGGGCTGCCGGTGCCGCCACACGCACTCGCGGCTGCGTACTCGCTTGCAGGAGACGACGCCGCGGCGATTCCGCTCTGGGCTGAAGCTGCGCGCACCATCGATGACCCGCTCATTCGCGCCGAGCTCGCCGGAACGTTGCTGAGGACCGGGCGTGAGGCCGAGGCACGCGCTGTGCCCGGCGTCCGACTCGCGCATGCCTGGCTCGCCGCCGAGCGCGTGCTCTACCTGCGTGGCGAATACGCCCGCGCGGCGCAGATGGCCGAAGGCGCGTTCCAGGCCGAACCCACCGCGTCGTCGGCATACACCGCGGCGTGCAACTGGGCCCGCTCGGGAGACGCCACCAACGCCCTGCGTTGCCTCACGCTCGCCTCGCAGAACGGCTTCACCAACGCCGCCGAGGCCCGCGCTGATCCCGATCTCACGTCGCTGCTCGGCAACCCCGCGTTCGAAGCGTGGCTCGCCGCGATGACGCCTGCGTGACAATCACGCTTCCCTTCGAGCGGAAATGTCGGGCGCGCTGACGATCGGATGACCGGTGGGCGTGTTGATCGTGTCGAAGAAGGACACGACACCATGACCACGACCACCTCGACGAAACAGCCCGAGCAGCACGAGTGGAACCTCGTCGCCTCGATTCCTTTCATCGGCATTCACTTCCTGCTGCCGCTCGCGGTGCTCTTCCCGTTCAAGTGGGAGTACGTCGCCCTCGTCGCGGTCAGCTACCTCGTGCGCATGTTCGGCGTGACGGCCGGCTACCACCGCTACTTCTCGCACCGCGCCTTCAAGACGAACCGCGTCTTCCAGTTCCTGCTCGCGTTCCTCGCGCAGACGAGCGCGCAGAAGGGCGTGCTGTGGTGGGCCGCCAATCATCGCCACCACCACCGCTACAGCGACATGGAGGAGGACATTCACTCTCCCGCGCGCAAGGGCTTCTTCTGGAGCCACATGGCGTGGATCCTCGTGAAGAAATACGAGCCGACGAACTACGCCGCCATCAAGGACTTCGCCCGCTTCCCTGAGTTGGTGTGGCTCAACAAGAACTTCATGGTGCCGTCGGTCGTCGGCCTGGTCGCGCTGTTCGCCATCGGCGGCCTGCCGTGGGTCTTCTACGGCGGCATCGTCTCGACGGTGTTGCTGTACCACGGCACCTTCACCATCAACTCGCTCACGCACATCTTCGGCAAGCGCCGCTACCTGACGACGGACACCAGCCGGAACAACTTCTGGCTGGCGCTCATCACGCTGGGTGAGGGCTGGCACAACAACCACCACTTCCATCAGAACACCGCGAACCAGGGCTGGTTCTGGTGGGAGATCGACGTCACCTTCTACGTGCTCAAGGTGCTCTCGTGGGTGGGGCTGGTGAGCGATCTGCGTATGCCGAGCGAGCAGACGAAGAACTGCTACCTCAAGTACACCGATGAGCAGCGCGCACAGCTGCAGGCCGAGACCCGCTTCAACGCGTGGCGCACGGTGCCGGTCCGCAAGCCGATCGAGACGCCCGAGAGCATGCCGGCGATGGGCTTCGCGACCGTTCCGATGATCAAGCGCTGACTCCGAGCTCGTCGAATTCGCCGCTTCTGTTCCGGACGTCGAAGCGCCTGCGAATGGGCCACGTCGCGTCCAATCAAGTCAGCCGTCTGAAGTGCTTGGCGCAACGGCATCCCCAAGCCACAGAACGGTCGTCGACGAGGACGGCTCCACCCCACGTGGTTTCTTGAACTCCTGAGCCAGCCCGTGTCGCTGCGTCGCCGCGATGCACGTCAGTGGACTCACGAAAACGCCCACCCCGGGAAGCCGGAGTGGGCGCTCACGTCACGTCGTCTTTCGACGACGCCTCGTCACATCGAGCAGGTGCCGATGCCCGAGCCCATCAGGTTCTGGCACATGCCGGCAGTGCACGAGGGCATGCCGCCGTCGGTGTTGCAGAACGCCCGGCAGGTTCCCGACGTGGCGCCAGCAGCGCCGACGACACACTGGAAGCCGCGCGCGCAGAGCGCCGACGTGGTGCAGGCGCCGCCGCCCATCACCGCTCCGCCCGGCAGACAGCCCGGCGCCGCGCCCTGACGGTACAGCTGGCAGGCGTCGGTGTTCATGCAAGGCATCTGCGTGTAGGGGTCACACGCCGTGATCGCCGAGCAGACCAGGTGGGTCTCCTTGGTCGGGCCGCTCTGGAGGCTGAAGGTGATGCCCAGGTTGCACTCCGAGCCCGGGCCACAGCCACCGAACGGCGAGCAGAACCGGCGGCAGGTCGCGTTGGTGGCCGACGAGCCGATGCACTGAGCGCCGCGCGCACAGGGGTCGGGCAGCGCGGGCGTGCAGGCAGCGCCTTCGCTCGCCCCACCGTCGCCGAGGTTGAAGGCCAGGCACTGGCGCATGAGGCCACCATCTGGGACAGGGCCGACGACGCACTTGGTGTTCGCGGCGGTGCAGTCCTGCGCGACGACACTGCACGCTCCGGGCACGCAGGTGCCGGCCGTACCGTTCACGTCGTTGAGCAGACACTCGGTGCCCAGCGCACAGGTCGGGTTGGCGAAGTCGCACGCCACCAGGCCCGAGGAGCCTCCGCCCGTCGCCGAGCCGCCCGCGTTCGCCGTGCCGCCACCCGTTCCGCCCGCCGCGTTGCCACCGCCAGTGCCCGACGATCCTCCGCCGGTGCCCGACGTTCCGCCGCCCGTGACGTTCGAGCCGATGCACGACTTCGTCGACATGTTGCAGGTCTGCTGCGAGGCCGTGCAGTTCGAGCATGCATTGCCCGAGCTGCCGCACGTGGCGTCGGTGAGCTTGTCTGCGGTGACGCAGGTGCCCGCGTTACAGCAGCCCGTACAGTTGTTCGGGCCACACGTGGTCGTCGGTTGACCACACGAGGGAATGACGGCGAAGACGAAGCCGAGCGCGGCTCCGAGCGAGAGGGCCTTCAATTTCATGGACGAGACTCCAGGTGACTCGAGCGCGGTCCGGCCCGCGCTTTGGGGAAGAAGCGGGCGCGCACCCAAACCCACACGTGCGTGGCCGTCAAGACAACGCGACTGACGTGCTGCGCCAGCGCGCGATTCACCTGTCCTGGATCACGAGCCGCCGTCCTTCAGCGGCGCGAAGAACTGCAGCGCTTTGGGTTTCTCGAGGCTGCACGCGGTCACGGTGCTCGAGGGATCGATCGCGTCGCTGCCCTCTTGAATCGCGAGCACCTTTCGACCCGCGCCGATCACGAAGGTGATGCGTTTGGCGACCGTGACGAGCGGGTACTTCACGTCGAACCGCCGCATCAGCGCGCCAGTGTCGTCACTCACGAACGAGTACGGCGCCTTCAGGCTGTCGCGAAACTTCTTCGCGGTCTCGGCGTCGTCGCCCGAGACGGCCATCACCGTTCCCTGATGCTTCTCGATGTCGGCATACCGGTCCCGGTACGCGGTGAGCTCGCGCGTTCAACCCGCGGTGAAGGCTTTTGGATAGAACGCCACCACCACCGGGCCGCGCTCGACCAGCTTCGACAGCGTCAACTCGCGGCCGTCGACGTCCTTCACGGCGAAGTCCGGGGCGACGTCTCCGACGATTGGCGTGGCTGCAAGCACGAGGAGCGCGGCGGCGAACATGCACGCGACCTAACGAAGCGACTCGCCGTGCGCCAGTCTCACTGAGCCAGGCGAGCCCAGACGGCTGCTGCGGCTTCGCGACTCACGCGCGCCTGCTCGGCCACGTCGACCGACAACGGCTTTCGTTTCCACAACCGCCACATGCCATCGACCATGACCGACTCGACGTGCTGCGACGCCATGCCGTGAAGCAGGTGCGCCGCCAGCGTCTCCGAGGTGAGCGGCGTGGGCGGCTGGTAGTCGAGCACCACCAGATCGGCGACCGCCTCTTCGCGCAGCGGGCCGATGGTCTGGTGAAACGCCTGAGACGCGAGCCGGTGCCCGTTGGCGATGACGCGCAGAATGTCGATGGGCTGCGCGGCGTCACGGCTGCGAAGCGAAGCGACCTGCGCCTCCGCGAGCGTGTCGAGGCTCATCACGTCGGTCCCAAGGCAGGCCCGCACGCCGAACTTCGCGGGCGCTGCCATGCCCGTCTGCGTGTTCATGTTGCTGCGCGCGGCGTGCACCAGCCAGGCACCACGGGTCAGCAGCTCGGACAGCTGGGGCCATGAAAAATGAACGCCCTGAGCGAGCACCGTCTTTTCGGTGACGAGCTCCTGCTCGATGAGGCGTTCGAGCGGCGTGGCCCCATAGGTCGCCTGACTCTGCGATTCCTCACGCGCGTCTTCGGCGATGTTCACCAACAGCTGAGCTCCAGTGCTCTTGGTGATCGCCTTCACGGCCTGCAGCGCCTCGTTCGACAGCACGGCGAGGTGCGAGAGCCCGACCGCTCCACGAAAACGGCCCCGCGCCCGGGCGATGAAGCCAGTCATCTCTTCCAGCGACTCTTCTCGGCTGACGACTCCCGCGCGATCCGAGAGCTCGTAGGCCAGGACGCCTCGAATGCCCGTGTCGTTGAGGCCGTGCGCGACCTTCCCCAGCGACCCACCGACGACTTTGGGAGAGGCGTGCACGGCAAAGACCGTCGTCGTGCCCGAGCACAAGCCCTCGAGCCCGCCAGACGCTGCGAAGGCCTGAATGTCGTCGAGGCTCAGCGCCTCTTCGACACGCTCGAACAAGGCCTGCTCTGCAGCGAAGCCGCTCTGCCCACGCACGAGCCCACGAAGCAGACTGCCGTGAAGATGGTGGTGCGCGCTGACGAGGCCGGGCATCACCACCCGGCCAGAGAGATCGGTCACCTCTTCGTTCGGCAGCGGCTCGAGCGCAGGGCCCCGCGCGGTGACTTTGCCCTTCTCGATGCGAAGATCGCCGCGCTCCACGGTGGGCGGTTCGATCTCGACGAGCGTTGCCCCTCTGAGAAGCGTCGACACGAGGGCGCGGAGGCTAACCGTTCAGGTCCGCTCCAACCCACCCAAAAAGCGCGTCATGAGTCGTGACAAGTCACTGGTGTGCGCACTGTCCCGTTCCCAGTCAGATCAGGGCTCTGCTGTCGGAGCGGGTTTCGCCCTTCACTGACAAGTGGCTGGATTTCCGTTCTGAATGCGCCGGGCACACACCTTGCTCACGGCGCGCACCATCGCAGTCCTTGTCGGACGAAGTCTCTGGAGCGCCGACAACGCAACGCAGCAGCAAGGGAGTCGACATGAAGTCACAGCTTCTCTCCACGGTGTTGGCCGGCGCCGTTCTTGGGAGTGCTTGCGGCCAGGTCGACCTTCAAACAGCCGAGCCATCGGCCACCACCACCCAGGAGATCATCGGTGGCACCGTCACCATGGGCGACCCCGCGGTCGTGGCCCTGGTCGTTGGTTACGGCAATCGATTCTCGAACTACTGCACGGGCTCGCTCATCGGGCCCAAGACGGTGCTGACGGCAGCCCACTGCATCTACGCGCAAGGCCAGAACGCGCCCTACTCCATTGCCTTCGGCACCTACGCCACGAACCCCACCTCGACGGTGCGGGTCGTCTCGCAGACGAAGCACCCCTCGTACTCGGGCCAGTCGAACGACTTCGGCCTGCTGCGCCTCGAGCGCGCGGTGACGAACGTGCCGTTCCTGCGCCTGAACGAGACCCCGCTCACGCAGGCGATGCTTGGCGTGCAGGTCCGCCACTCCGGCTACGGCGTCACCGATGGCTCGACCCAGTCGGGGAGCGGAACCAAGCGTGAAGTCTCGACGCCGCTGCGCCGCGTGATGACCAGCAGCTTCGAGTCTGGCGCCCCGGGAAAGCAGACCTGCCAGGGCGACTCCGGCGGGCCAGGCTTCATGGTGCTTCCCGGCACGACGGACGAGAAGCTCGTCGGCGTCGTCAGCTACGGCGATCAGGGCTGCACCAACTTCGGCGTCGACATGCGCGTCGACACCATCATCCCGTGGATTCGCCAGACCTCGGCGGCGTGGGAAGAGCCGACGTGTGAGCTCGACGGCCTCTGCAAGCAGGGCTGCGCGGTGATCGATCAGGACTGCGCCTGCGCCAGCGACGGCCGATGCTCGGCTGAGTGCACCGACTTTTCACGCGACGCCGACTGCCCTGCCAACTGTAGCGCCGACGGAATCTGCGCCACCGGCCAGTGTCCCCGAGCCGACGGCGACTGCGTGAGTGAGGGTGGCCTGTGCAGCGCCGTCACCCAGTGCCAGGGCCGGCAATGTGTGAACGACGTGCAGAACAAAGACACCTACTGCAGCCGCGCATGCGGTCAGAGCGGTGAATGCCAGGCGGGCATGCAGTGTGTCTCTGGCGTGTGCCGCATTCCCCCGCGCCCCGAGCGCCAGCTGCTCGAGTCGTGCGCCCCGATGCTCGACTTCTGCATCACCAGCACGTGCAACGGACCCAACAACGGCATCACCCGCTGCGTGCAGCCCTGCAGCGTCACTGCTGACTGTGGCGACGGCGCCAACTGCGAAGGTGGGAAGATGGGTGGCCGCTACTGCCGCCCGCTGAACATCGACTTCATTCCCAAGACGGTCCCGGGCGTTCTGCCTCAGCTGGGCAACGTCCCGAAGGGCTGCACCTCAGCGCCCGGTGGACTGTTGGGCGCGCTCATGCTGATGGTCCCGATGCTTCGTCGCCGTCGGAACTGAACCCCATGAAACTCCGCCTTCTCTCGTCCTTCGCGCTCTTCACCGTGGCCTGTGGGCTGACGTTCGAAGAGGGCGGCATGTCCGAGCTGCCTCCGATCGCGTACCAGCGCGGCGCCATCGTCGGTGGCACCGTCGCTCCCGCGACCGACAACAACGTCTTTCAGCTGATCATGACCGAGATGAGCGGGCAGCAGGGCATCTGCACCTCGACGCTCATCGGGTCGCGCACGCTGCTGACGGCCGCCCACTGTGTCGACTCCGCTCGGTCCGTCATCGCGCACAATGCGCCCAGCGATTCGCAGGTTCAGTTCGGGGTGAACACGTACCGGGCGCTCCGTTGGAACACCCACCCCCAGTGGAACCCCAACGGGCAGGATCTGCGGAACGACATCGCCATCATTCTGCTCGAGCGCGCGCCCACCAACGTCAACCCCAAGCCGTGGAACAACCAGTCGATGAGCGGCACCCAGGGCCGCCCGATTCGCGCGGTGGGTTACGGAAACACGATGCCCGGCTCGGGCAACGGAACCCGTCGGCAGGTCAACCTCACGGTCGCCCAACTCACGCAGCAGCTGATCTTCATGGGTGACAACCAGTCGAAGGGCATCTGTCAGGGCGACTCGGGTGGCCCCACCTTCTACACCTTCCCCGACGGCGTCGAGCGCCAGGTCGGTGTTCACAGCTTCACCACCTCGCAGACCTGCACCTACGGAGCAGACACGAGGGTCGATGCCTTCGCGTCGTTCGTGCAGATGTACCTGACGATGTACGAAGCACCGTCGTGTGATCGTGATGGCCGCTGCGCCACCAACTGCGCCACGCCCGACTTCGACTGCGTCTGCGCGAAGGACAACATCTGCAGCTCGGTGTGCCTCGGACTGCAAGGCGGCGTCGACCCCGACTGCCCAGACTGCGGCCCCAACGGCCTGTGCGCGACGACTGCCTGTGCCGACCCCGACCCTGACTGCATTCCGCAGGGCGGCGACTGCACGATGGCCATTCAGTGCGTGAACCGCGAGTGCCGCAACGACCCTCAGAACCTGCAGCCCTACTGCACCCGTGGCTGCACGGGCGCCGCCGATTGTTCGACGGGCTTCGAGTGCCTCAACGGCTTCTGTCTCAAGAAGCAGCTGCCCATCGTCGCAGTGGGCTCAGCGTGCCGCATCAACACGAACTTCTGCGCGATGGACACGGTCTGCACGGGCCCCACCGAGGGCGATTCAATCTGCCAGCTCACCTGTCGCAACCAGGGCGATTGCCCCGACACCTGGCAGTGCGCGAACGGGTGGAACGGATTCCGCTTCTGTCAGGAGCCGGCCAAGCCGCAGATCCTCCTGCCGAAGGCGGCCATCGCGGGCCCTGTCGCGCAGACCGGCTGCAGCAGCGTGGGCGGGCTGACCATTCTGCCGTTGCTCGCGCTGCTCCGCCGTCGTCGCCGCTGATCAGCTCGTCGGCAGCTCGCTCGCCACCTTCCAGGTGGTGCCAGCGGGCGTGTCCATGATCTCGACGCGCATCGCCTTCAGCTCGGCGCGAATGCGGTCGGCCTCCTGGAAGTTCTTCGCCACACGCGCTTCCTGCCGCGCCGCGATGCCCGCATCGACCTTCGCCACGTCGATACCCAGTCGGCCGACCTGACGATCGCGGCGGCGCAGCAACCAGTCGGAGGGCTTGTCTTCGAACAGCCCGAGCGCCACCGAGGCCTTCCTGGCCACCTCACGGAGCGCGAGCAACGTTCGCCCGACGACGGCCTTGTCCTTCACCGGCGGCTTGTCGGTGAGCTGATTGAGCTCGTTGAAGAGGCCTGAGAGCGCGCCAATGGCTCCGGGGAAGTTGAAGTCGTCGGCCATGGCCTCATCGAGCTCGCGCAGGAATCGCTCGGGGTCGCCGTGCAGGGCGCCCTGCCCGAAGTCCTTGCCGTCGACGCGCTCGTCCACCTTCTTGAGGGTCTCGTAGAAGTACTCCATGCGCGTCTCGGCGTCGGCGAGCTGCTTGTCCGAGAACGAGAGCGCCTGGCGATAGTGCGTGGTGAGGAAGAAGTACCGAAGCGCCTCGGCGTCGACCTGCTGAAGCGCGTCGCGGAGCCGCACGACGTTGCCGAGCGACTTCGACATCTTCGCGCCCTCGAGATCGAGGAAGCCGCCGTGCATCCAGCAATTGCAGAGCGTCTTGCCGCTCGCCGCTTCCGACTGCGCGATCTCGTTCTCGTGGTGGGGGAAGATCAGATCGAGCCCGCCACCGTGCAGATCGAAGGTCTCGCCGAGGTACTTCGCGCTCATGGCCGAGCACTCGATATGCCAGCCCGGCCGCCCCTTGCCCCACGGAGAGTCCCACGACGGCTCGCCCGGCTTCGCGGCCTTCCACAGCGCGAAGTCCATCGGGTCCTTCTTCGACTCGAGCACGAGCTCGCGTTCACCTGCGCCCGACACGAGATCGTCGAGGTTCTTCTTCGAGAGCTTGAGGTAGCCGGGGTACTTGCGAACCTCGAAGTAGACGTCGCCGCCTGCCGCGTAGGCCGCGCCGCGCGAGATCAGCTTCTCGATGATGGCCACGATCTCGGGGATCGTGTCTGACACCTTCGGCGAGACGTCGGGCTGGAGCAGATGGAGCGCCTTCGCGTCCGCTTCGAACTCACGAATGAAGTGAGCGGCGAGCGCGATCGGGTCTTCCTTCGCTTCATTCGCCGCCTTGATGATCTTGTCGTCGACGTCGGTGTAGTTGCGCACGTACCGCACCTCGAACCCGCGGAACCGCAGGTAGCGGACGATGGTGTCGAACGAGGTGAAGGTGCGGGCGTTGCCGATGTGGACCCAGGAGTAGACGGTGGGGCCGCAGACGTAGATGCCGAGTTTCCCGGGGATCAGGGGGACCAGCGGAACCTTCGTCTGCTGCATCGTGTTGAAAATGCGGATGTCTGGGGGCGCCATGGGGAGGGGACTTTACCTGGAGGAAACTCATGGTGTCAGATGTGCGATACCTCGTCAGCCAAACGACTGTCTTCTGGAGTTCACATGCCGCCGCACCCCAAGCGCTCTGACGCCGACGACTTTCCGATTTCTGAAGAGAACATTCTCAGAGCTGATGATCCCCGCCCGCAGCGGGTTCCGCAGTACCCCAGCAGCACCACCGGAGCGAGGCGGCCCTTGAAGAAGGCAGAAGAAGCGATTCCCACGGCCATCTACGACACCGAGAAGGCAGACCAGGAGATGCAGGCGTCGTACGGCATGGGCGAACAGAGCTACAAACCAGCGTTTCTCTACGTCGAGCGTGGCCCCGGAGCGGGTCAGTTGCTCGAGGTGAAGCAGGGCACCGTCGTGATCGGCCGGGCATCGGTCTCCGATCTGCGCCTGCAGCACCCGTCGATCTCGCGGCGGCACGCGCAGGTGCGACGCATCGGGGAGCAGTTCTTCGTGAA
Source organism: Archangium gephyra (assembly GCA_943370055.1). GTDB lineage: Bacteria > Myxococcota > Myxococcia > Myxococcales > Myxococcaceae > Xiheimicrobium > Xiheimicrobium gephyra_A. Next base: position 11,382 of record CALRPN020000040.1, on the reverse strand, counting down.
GGATCTGGGGTCGCAGAACGGCTCCTTCGTGAACAAGACGCGCATCGCCAGCGAGGTCGAGGTGAAGATCGGCGACTCGCTCGCCCTCGGCAACGCGCTCATCCGCCTGCGTGGCCCGATGCAGAAGGGCGAGAAGCCCGTTGCGTCGTCCACGGGCAAAGCGCGCGTTCCCACGGCCGTCGTCGCTCGCCCAACGTCGGCGCAGACGAGTGGTCACGTCCGTCCCGTCAACTCGAACCGCATGGTGAAGATCGCGGTCTTCGCAGGCGCGGTGGGGTTTGGTCTCGCCGCGGTGCTGGCGTTCGCGCTGATTCGCATGGCGACGGGCACCACGACCCCTGAGAAGTCGGCCAAGGCAGCCATCGCGAACGAGCCGAACGACGCCATCGCCGACGCCCTCAAGCGCAAGCAGGCCGAGGGGAAGGTCGTCGTCGCGCGCGCCACGCCTCGCACCGAAGAACCCGTCGCCGAGGAGCCCAGCATCGACGAGGGTCCAGCCACGGTGAAGTCGGTCCCGGGAGTCGCAGCGGGCTCGGCACCTTCGGTTGCTCCAGCGCGCCCTGCCCCCAACCGCGTCGCGATCGCGGCGAAGCGCGCTGCCGGTGCTCGCAACGCGGCGGCTGCAGCCTCGAATGAGGACGAAGACAGCAGCGCCGGCTCGGCCAAGGGTGGCGGCAAGCGGTCGCAGATTCTCGCGCCGTACGAGCGTGGCAACGCCGAAGGCTCGCTCGAGCTGGCGAAGTCAGCCGGCGACAAAGAGCTCTCGGACAAGCTGCTCAAGTTCATCTCGTCCTACGACTCCGGCCAGGAGGCGCTGCTCTCGAACAACGGCACCGTCGCCATCAAGGAGTTCACCAAGGCGCTCGCGCTCGACGAGCAGCTCTCGAGCGGCTGGGGCAAGTACGGCAGCGAGATTCGCAAGCACCTCGGCAACCTCTACTTCCTCGTCGGCAAGCAGTACGAGGCCAACGGAGACGACGAGAAGGCCAAGGCCGCGTACGGCGCTTCGCTGAAGAACGACCCGGCGAACTCGAAGGCCAAGGGCGCGCTCGCGAACCTGAGCGGTGGCGGTGAAGACGAGGCTCCTGCAGCCGCGGCGCCCAAGCCGACTCCAAAGAAGGCGCCCAGCAAGACCAGCATCGACGACGCGTTCGGCGACTGAGACCCCCGGGTCTGTCAGACTCGAGGGAATGGACTCACAGAACGATCTCACCTCACAGCTCATCGACCTTCGCGCTCGCCTCGCCACACTCGAGGCTGAGCGCGTAAGGCTGCGGCGCGCGCTGAAGTACGCAGGCACGGTTGGACTTCTGGCGGCGCTCATCGGCACGGTGGCCTCGGCCGCCGACGGAGCCTGTCCCAATGGGCTTCCCTTCTGCTTCGCGTCCGACACGCCAGCATCGGCGAGTGAGGTGAACACCAACTTCGCCCAGCTCAAGGAGTGGGTCGAAGCGAAGGTGGGTCTGGTGGGGTCTGGCGTGAGGGTTCAGCCCGGAGCAACCATCACCTCGGTCACCCCTCCGACCCAGGCGACGCGAGGCCTCTTCGTCAGCTCGAACACCGGCGCCCCCACCGACCCCATCCTCGACGTTCGCCATGACAACCTGACTCAGGGCGTGGGCATCGGCTGGAACTCGATCGTGGCGACGGGCTCAGCTGCAACCCAGGACCTGCAGTTCGTCGCCAAGGGCGCGGGCCAGGTGATCTCAGCGAGCAACTTCAGTGTCGGCGCCACCACTGCGACCTGTGCCATCGGCCCTTGTTTCTGTCCCGCCGGCCTCTTCGCGCTGACGTGGACGGGCACCTGCTCCAACGCGGGCATCGGCGTCTTTTCGGTCGCAGCGGTGACGAACGGGAGTGGGCAACGCGGGTTCGACGTGCAGTGCATCAACTCGACGTTCGGGAGCACAGCCCCGATGCGAGGTCTGAGCGTCGTGTGCTCGCGCCTCGTCATGCCGTGACGTGCGCTTTCAGCTGCGCACGAGCAGGCGAATGGTGCCGCGAACGAGGAGCCAGAAGTTGAACGCCGCGAAGAGCCCGAGCACCGCGACCCACGCCTGGCCGCCGAGATCGCCGCCGGGCTTGTCCTCTTGAAGCAGAATCCACTTCGCGGGCGTGCCCAGCCACTTCTCGTACTCGGTGAACGCGTCGACGTAGCGCACTGGCGCGTCTTCTCGTGAGAGCAGCCGGCCTTTGACCGTGAAAGGCCGTGGGTCAGGACGAGGCGGCGGTTCACCCGGCGTCCACTTCTCTGAAGGCAGCGTCGGCCGCCGCAGAATGATCGGCGTCTCGAGAATGCCAACCACCACCACCGTCGTGTTGCGCTCGATGAAGAACCAGCCGCGCGGTGATGGGCTGCCGTGCACCATCACGTAGCGATTCGACTGCGCGAGATCGAAGCGGTAGCCACCTTCGGCGCCGAGATCGATGGCCTCCTTCGGCGCAGTGAACTGGTACTCGAGATCGGAGCGCTGGCCCCAGATCAGGTACAGCGAGAACGCGAGCGCGACGATGGCGACGACGGGCGTCACGCCCACGTTGCTCGGGCGCGCCAACTTCGCCTCGAGCTCGGCGATGCGCTTCTCCTGCTCTTCGCGGCGCTCCTCGATGGCGGTGGGCTCCTTGAAGGGGCCCTCATCGGCGCTCGGCGGCGGACTCTCGTTGTCGGTCACGACAGAACCCTTGTGATGCGCAGAAAAGAAAGAACCCCGGAGTGCGCTTGGCAGTCCGGGGTCCACTCGAGCGGGAAGACCCGGCTCGAACCGCTTCAGGCCATGTTGAAGATCTTCTTCAGATCGTTCTCGATGTCCTGCTCGGTGACGCCCTTGGCGAACGCGAGCTCTTTGATGAGCAGCGAACGTGCGGTGTCGAGCATCTTGCGCTCGCCGAACGAGAGGTCCTTGTCGCCCTTGAGCAGGTACAGATCGCGGAGCACTTCGGCGATCTCGAACACGGAGCCCGTCTTGATCTTCTCCATGTACTCCCGGTAGCGACGGTTCCACGTCGTCGAGTCGACCGAGATGTCCTTCTCTTTGAGGATTGCGTAGACCTGCTTCACGTCGTCTTCGCTGATGATCTCGCGCAGCCCGACCTGGCCGATCTTGTTGATGGGGATGAGGAACCGGCCGCCGTTCTTCTCCAGCATCTTGAGCACGTAAAAGCTCTGTCGCTGGCCGGCCACCTCGGTGTGCTCGATGCCCACCACTTCCCCGACGCCGTGGCCGGGGTAGACCGCCTTGTCACCTGGCTTGAACACTCGACAACTCCTTGGTTTTGCTGCGGATTTTCCGTCCGTTTCGGTCGGAAGAGCTCATTCTTACCACAACTTGGCGTTGACTACAAACTCGCACATCCCCTAGCCTGCACGTGGGCGTGTTGGTGGGCGGGGGTGGGACATGGGCGGGTGGACGTGGTGGGCGCTGGGCAATCGCCCGGCGGTGTTTCCAGTGGTGGCGTTGCTCGTGGGGGCTGCACTCGCAGCTGAAACGGAGCCGCCGCGCTGGCTGTTCCTGGTGGTCGGCTGTCTGGGTGGGCTGGTCGCGTACTGGCGCCAGGGAAAGCCCTTCTCGCGCGTCGCCATGTTGGTCGCGTGTTTCGCACTCGGAGGCGGGCTCGCGTCGCTCCACGGAGCTACGGAAGGGCCTGAGCTCGACCCCGGCAAGCGGGTGGTGATCGAAGGCGAGGTCGAGTCGGCGAGGCGGGTCGAGGGCGGCGTTCAGCTGCTCCTCCAGGTGGCGCGGGTCGCGGGTCAGCCGGCCCGGTTTCGCGCACAGCTCTTCGGGTTCGAGTCGCCGGCGGTGGAGGTCGGCGAACGCATCGCCGTGGAAGCGAAGCTGAAGCCGATCATCTCGACGGCGAACCCGGGCGAGTGGAACGGCTTTCGACGAGCGCTCACGCGAGCGCAGATCGTCACGGGGAGTTTCGAGGGCGTTCGACTCGTGAAGGTGGCGCCGCCCTGGGCCTGGCGACGGTGGATCACGAAGACGCACGCGGCGCTCGAGCAGGAGACGAGAAGGCTCGCTCCGAGTGAAGCGTCGGCGTCGCTGTTCCTCACGCTCTCGGCCGGCCTTCGCGCGAGCCTCGACGAGCAGGTGGAGGACGACTTCGCGAAGAGCGGCCTGGCGCACGTGCTCTCGGTGAGCGGGCTGCACGTCGCGGTGCTGGCGTTCGCGCTGTTCGGGTTCATTCGCTGGCTGGCGATTCGTGCGCCGGGGAAGTTCTTTCGCCGGGTCGAGCCTCGTCGCGTGGCCGCGCCCCTCTCGTTGCCGCTGACCTGGGGCTACGTGGTGTTCACGGGTTTGCAGGCACCGGCCGTGCGTTCGGCGGTGATGTGTTCGGTGCTGCTGCTGGGGCACACGCTGCGGCGACGCTCCGATGGGCTCAATGCGCTCGCGCTCGCGGCTGGCGTGATGATCGCGATCGACCCTTCGGCGATCTTCGATCTCTCACTGCAGCTGTCGTTCTCGGCGGTGCTCTCGCTGGTGCTGCTCACGCCGACGATTCGTGAGCTCGTTCCCGTTCCCGTTCCGTCGCCCGCGGTCGTGCAGGGCCTTCGGCTGAAGCTGTGGAAGTGGAATGAAGCGGGCTTGATGACGGCCATCGCGAGCCTGGCGGTCACCGTCGTCTCGGCGCCGCTGGTGGCGATGACGTTTCAGCGGTTGGGCGTGGCAGGCCTCGTGTCGAACGTCGTCGCGATGCCGATCTCGGGAGCGCTCACGTTGCTGGCGGCGTCGTCCGCGGCCGTGTTCGTGATCGCTCCGCCGCTCGCGGTGCCGATTCTGTGGCTGGGCACCCGGCTGTCGTCGGTGCTGCTCGCGATCGCGCAGTGGTTCGCCGCCCTGCCCTTCTCGACGTGGGAGCTCGCCGCGCCGTCGCTGGCCGTCGCGCTGCTGTGGTGGATCGGGCTCGCCTGCTTCGTGCTCGTGAAAGGACGCTGGCGGTGGACGGCGCTCGCGACGCCGATGGCTGCGGCGATTCATCTGCTCGCGCCCGTCCAGCCCGCGGAGTCACTCGAGGTGACGTTTCTTGCTGTCGGCCATGGAGACGCGACCGTCATCAGCCACCGTGGGCACCACGTGCTCATCGATGGTGGCGGGGTTCCGCAGGGCTCCGACACGGGGAAGCGCTTCGTGGTGCCGTTTCTGCGCCAGCGGCGAATTCGGGAGCTCGACCTCGCCGTGCTGAGCCACGCACACCCCGATCACGCACTGGGACTCATCTCGACGCTCGAACAAGTGCCGACGAAGCGACTCTGGCTGTCGCCGTCGCCTGCTGGACCCCTGACGACCGATCTCATGGCAGCAGCCGATGGTGCAGACGTCGACGTCGTGGAGCGCGGCCATGAAGGGCTCTCGTTCGGAGACGTTCGTCTCGAGGTGCTGGGCCCTCCGGTCGATCGCTCCACCATCGAAGACGAGAACGATCGATCGATCGTGCTGAAGCTCGTGCATCGCGACGTCTCGTTCCTGCTCACCGGAGACATCGAAGAGGTGGCGGAAGAGCTGCTCGGGCCGACGGGAGAAGTCACGGTCGTGAAGGCGCCGCACCATGGGTCCGACACTTCGTCGTCTCCCGGCTTCGTCGCAGCGACCCGGCCGAAGTACGTCGTGTTCTGCGTCGGCGTGAACAACCGGTTCCGCTTCCCGCGTGAGGACGTCGTCGAACGGTGGGAGCGCGCCGGCGCCCGCTGCTATCGGACCGATCGTGATGGTGCGATCACGTTTCGTAGCGACGGCAAGGACGTGACCGTCGAGACGTTCGCTCCACGAGCCGTTCACGCGCGGCGACCGAAGCCGCTGTGGTGAAGTCCGGGAGCGATGTCGCGGACACCGACCGGAACTTCGCGCCGAAACCACCGAAGGGCCCGGAGCGGAGCTTCAGAGCGCTGCTCAGAGAACGAACTTGAGGAAGAGCGCTGCGCCGACCAGTGCGACCACGATCCACCGCCAGGGATGACTCACCTGCTCCCCGTTCGCGATCGGCGGCGGCTGCGGCGGCAAGGGCAATGACGGTGGAAGGCCGATCGCGAGCCGCTCGACGTCAGGAGTCTCCTCGAGCGCCTGGCCCCATTCGACGTAGGCATCAAGACCATCGACCTCGAGCTCGAGCACTCTCGCGAGGCGCGCTCTCACTGCGGCCACCTGGGCAGCATCGGCGGGATCGATCGCTTCGCGGTCAATCGAGTAGCTGCCGTGATCGGGGTTGAACTCAACCAGCGTCGAGCCAACGTCGGCACCAACCGAGGTCTGAGCCACCACCTCTTCGCTCCGCCTCCGAGCGTCTCGATGGCTGACGTTGATGGCAGAGAGCAACGTGCGGGTGCCGAGGCGGTACACGACCAGGTCTCCCTCGGTCGCGTTCGGCGTTCCGTCCGTGACCCAGCGACGCAGCGTTTCTGGAGCCGGAGTGGCGTCGATCCACAAGTGCGTCACTGACCCGAAAGCCATCTCGTCGCGTCAGTCCTTCAGCTCGGGAACACGGCCAGCCCGTCGCATCAGCACGACGATCAACCCCAGCGCAGCGACTCCGATGACGCCACCGATGATCATCCACGGCGGGCCTTCGGATTCGGGAGCAGGCTCGGGCTTGGCCGCCGTGGCGACCGCGACTCCAGCATCGACGGGTTCGGCAGGCTTCACCTCGGCGACGACGACGGCAGCGCCCGCGTCGACCACGGCCGGCACTTCAGCGACGACGGTCGAACCTGCATCGACGACCACCGCAGGCTCCTCTTTCGGTCGAGCGGCCGCGAGCTTCGCCTCTTCAGCCAGCCGCTTCTTCTCGGCAGCAGCGAGCTTCGCATCTTCGGCCGCCTTCGCCTTCGCAGCTTTCGCCTCTTCGAGTTTGCGCTTCTTCTCTTCGGCCGCTTGCGCCTTCGTCAGCTTTGCCTCGTCGAGCTTTCGCTTCTTCGCTTCCGCCGCCTGGGCCTTCGCGAGCTTCGCTTCTTCCAGCTTTCGCTGCTTCTCTTCCGCCGCCTGGGCCTTCGCGAGCTTCGCTTCTTCCAGCTTGCGCTGCTTTTCCTCGGCCGCGATGCGGTTGGCGTCGGCAGCGGCGACCTTTGCGGCCTGGTCTGCCGCCTTCTTTGCCTCCGCGAGCTGCTCCTTCGTGGGGCCTGCATCGATCGCCGCGGCCGCCACCACCAACGGCGCCGGCTTCACCTTCGTCGGCTCGGGCATGGAGCCATCGTCGAGCGTCGCGATCATCGCCGGCTGGCTTGGGAACGTGAGCTTCAGCCGCTTGCCGAGATCAGCCTGCTTCGCGTCACGCACGGGCGTGACGATCACCTTCACCTCGATGCCAGTCGCGACGTCGAAGCCAACGTCTCCTGCGACTCTCCAGCGAAAGTCACCTTCGTCGCTCACCATTGGGCTCGCGGTGTTGTGAATGGTCACCTTCGCGACGACCTTGTGGCGGCCAGGCGAGACGTCGAGCGTGGTGATGGGCATCGCGCCGTCCTGCACCCAGCCCGAGATCGCGGCGGCGGTCGGCACCTTGAGCACCTTGCCGTCGAGCGAGATCTCGAGCTCCTCGACCTGGAAGTTCGGATCGTCGACGGGGAGGAACTCGACGCGCACGCGCGACGGCGCCTTCTCGACCATCTGGTTGAGCTGCTTCTCGAGCTCTTCCCGCGCGCGGCGCTGAGCGTCGTCCTCTGCGAACGAGACGCCCGCCAGCAGGGCGCACATGATCATCAACCCGCGCATGAGTCGGCCGGCTCCCGAGCGTGCATGTCGATTCGTGTCTTCGGTAGACCCCACCATTCACGACACTGTAGCCCAAAGCGTTCCGCGGGGTTTGACTGCGACCCATGACGGACCCGGTGGTGCTGACGCGAAGAGACGGACGTGCGGGCCGAATCACGCTCAACCGGCCGAAGGCGCTGCACGCGCTCGACGCCACGATGTGTCACCTGATGACCGAGGCGTTGCTGGCATGGCGAAGCGATGCCGCCGTCGAGCTGATCGTCATCGATCACGCTGGCGAGCGCGGCTTCTGTGCGGGCGGCGACCTGCGCATGATGGCCGAGAGTGGGCGCTCCGATGGAGCCGAGGCGCGGCGCTTCTTCCTCACCGAGTACCGGCTCAATCACCTGCTGCAGTCGTACCCGAAGCCGATCGTCGCGCTGCTCGACGGCGTGACGATGGGCGGAGGCGTCGGCATCAGCGTGCACGGCAGTCATCGCGTCGCCACCGAGCGCACCATGTTCGCGATGCCCGAGACGGCGATCGGCCTCTTCCCCGACGTCGGTGGCGGTTGGTTCCTTCCGCGCCTCGAGCTCGAGGTGGGTACCTGGCTCGCGCTCACCGGAGCACGCATCAAAGGGCTCGACACGCTGAGTGTTGGCGTCGCCACGCACTTCACGGAGTCGTCCGCGATCGAAGCGCTGAAGCAGCAACTCAGCGATCGCGGGCTCGGCGCGATGAAGGGCCTGACGACGCAAGGCCCACGCATGCCGCACCACGAAGGCGCGCTCGTTCCCTTCTTCAAGCACGACACGATCGAAGCGGTGCTGCACGCGCTCGAGTCCTCCGACGCGTGGCCGAAGGAGCAGGCCAGGCTCATTCGCAGCCGCTCCCCACAGTCGCTCGCGGTCACCATGGAGCAACTCCGCCGTGGCCGCACCGCGACGCGCTTCGAGGACGTGATGACGATGGAGTTCCGGCTGGCGACCCGAATGGTCCGCACTCACGACTTTCAGGAGGGCGTGAGAGCGGTCATCGTCGAGAAGGACAACGCGCCGAAGTGGTCGAACGCGCCGGTCGACCTGGCGTCGCTCTTCGCGCCGCTGCCCGACGGTGAGTGGACGCCGCTCTCCTGATGTTCAGGGCGCGGCGACGAAGTCGATCTCGACCTCTCGCAACGAATCGCCATCGCCGTCCCAATTGAAACGAACGAACCGCGCGGTGACGTCGGACTTGGGGCGAATGAACGGTGTCCAGCCCGTGGGCAGTGAGTGCCAGGCCGAAGGCGCGTAGTTCATGCCGCCCTCCCACCCCGACGAGGTGGGAGCGGTGAACGTCGTCCAGTTCTGTCCATCGAGGGAGTGCGCCACGCCTTCTCCCTGAAGCCCTCGCGAGGTGCTGCCCATGGCTCCACCGACGAGCATTCGCCGAAGGCCACGGAACGACCCCGGGCAACCGAAGTCGATCTGCAGGTACTGCCAGTCGAGGTGCTTCGACACGAAGCCGGTCTCGGGGTTGCCGTCTCGAGCGAGCGCGCCGGTGCCCTCTCCAGTGTGACTGGTGGTGACGACGACCGGGCAGCGTTCGACTGGCAACGGCACAAGCTCGGCGAGGTCCTCCGGCAGAGCGGTTCGCCCACAGCCAACCGCGAAGAACGCCGAGACGAGGACCGATCGCATGCGGGCCACTGACGGAGATCAGCCTGAAAAGTTCATCCGAACTCGGCGACGCGCGCTCCGAAGAGCCGGTTCACGGCCTCGAGCAGCTCGTCCGAGATCTGTACCTTGAGGGCGGTGTTGCCGATCAACGTCTCGGCTTCGCCCGGCAGCAGCACCGACACCGCGATGGGCGTCGCGCCCGCGTACTTCTTCGCGATCTCGGCGAGCTTCAGGAGCCGATCCTCGCTCGCCATGTCGACGTGCAGGCGCAGCTCGAGGCGCTTCACGCGCTTTTCCCGAACCTCCTTGAGCGACTGAATGTCGTCGACGATCAGCTCGGCGATGGGGTTCTCTTCGTCGCGGTTGTTGATCTGCACGGTGCCCGTCACGAGGATCGGGTCGTCGCTCTTGAGCAGCGGCTCCCAGTGATCGAAGCCCGGCTTCGGGCCCGCCTTGGTCCACTTGCCGTCACGGCCCATCACCGAGCGCGTGCCATCCTTGCCGGGGAAGCAGACGAGCTCGACCGAGCCGCTCAGGTCCTCCAGCGTGACCCACGCCATGCGCTTGCCCGTCTTGGTGGGCCGTTCGCGCATCGCCGCGACGATGCCGGCGACGGTGACCTTCTCGTCCTTGCGGGCACGCTGAATCGAGGTGACGGGCCTGGCGTAGCGGCGCAGCTCCTTCTGGTACTGATCGAGCGGGTGGCCCGAGACGTAGAAGCCGATGGACTCCTTCTCGAACGCGAGGCGCTCCTTCTCGCTCCACTCGTCGACCTTCACGTAGTCACTGGCGATGGGCGTCGTGCTGGCACCGGGGCCCGCGAGCAGGCCGAAGAGCGACTCCTGGCCTGAGAGCTTGTCGCGCTGACTGGCAGAGCCGCCATCGACCGCGCGATCGAGCGTCTCGAACAACTGCCGCCGCGGGCGCTTCTCGAAGTCGAACGCGCCGGCCTTCACGAGCGCCTCGAGCACCTTCTTGTTCACGCGCTTGGAGTCGACGCGCTCGCAGAAGTCGAACAACGACTTGAACGAGCCGGCCTTGCGCGCCTCGATGATCGCCTCGACAGCGCCTTCACCGACACCCTTGATGGCGCCGAGCCCGAAGCGAATCTTCCCCTCCGCCGCGCCGAAGGCCATCTCCGACACGTTGACGTCGGGCGGCAGCACTTCGATGCCCGACTCGCGCGCCTCGGCGATGTACGCGACGACCTTGTCGGTGTTGTCCTTGTCGAGCGTGAGCAGCGCCGCCATGAACTCGACGCGGTGGTGCGCCTTGAGCCACGCCGTGTGAATGGTGATGAGGCCGTACGCGGCCGAGTGCGACTTGTTGAAGCCGTACTGGGCGAACTTCTCCATGAGATCGAAGACGCCGCTGGCGATCTTGTCGTCGACCGACTTCTTCTTCGAGCCGTCGAGGAACAAGGCGCGCTGCTTCGCCATCTCCTCGGCCTTCTTCTTGCCCATCGCGCGGCGGAGCAGGTCTGCGCCACCGAGTGTGTACCCGCCCAGGACCTGGGCGATCTGCATCACCTGCTCCTGGTAGACGATGACGCCGTACGTGTCCTTGAGCACGGGCTCGAGCGTCGGGTGCGGGTAGGTGATCGTGTCGCGGCCGTGTTTTCGGTCGATGTACACGTCGACCATCGTGCGGCCGTCTTCGAGCTTCTGATCGAGCGGACCCGGACGGTAGAGCGCGCCAGCGGCGATCACGTCTTCGAAGCACGATGGCTTCATCTTCATCACCATCTCGGTGAAGCCGCTCGACTCCATCTGGAACACGCCGGCCGTGTCGCCCGCGCTGATCAGCTGGAAGGTGTCGACGTCGTTGAGCGGAATGCCGTCACGCGTGATCTGCTGATCGGCCGGCAGTTTGCGGTTGATCAGTTTGATCGCGTACTCGATCACCGTCAGCGTCTTGAGGCCGAGGAAGTCGAACTTCACCAGGCCCGCGGCCTCGACCTCGTCCTTCGCGAACTGGGTGACGAGGAACTTCTCGCCGGGCGGTTGATAGACGGGCACGAACTCCCACAGCGGCTTGTCGGC
>CALRPN020000039.1:0-99952 GCA_943370055.1 Archangium gephyra | reverse complement strand
GCCTGAGCTCGCTGCGGAAGTCGGGGTGCGCGATGGAGATGAGCAGGTCGGCGCGCTCCCGCAGCATCTTGCCGTGCAGGTTGACGGCCCCGTACTCGGTGACGACCCAGTGCGTGTGCCCGCGCGTGGTGACGACGCCCGCGCCGTCTTTGAGCTGCATGGTGATGCGGCTGACCTTCCCCCCGGCCGCCGTCGACGGGAGCGCGATGATGGGCTTGCCGCCCGCCGAGCGCGCCGCGCCGCGAATGAAGTCCATCTGGCCGCCGATGCCCGAATAGATGCGGTGGCCCATGGAGTCGGCGCACACCTGACCCGTGAGGTCCACCTCGATGGCCGAGTTGATGGCGACGACCTTGTCGTTCTTCCCGATGAGCGCCGTGTCGTTGGTGCGGTCGCAGGGGTGGAACTCGACCTGCTGGTTGTCGTTGACGAAGTCGAACAGCTTCTTCGTGCCCGTGACGAACGAGACGACGCTTCGGCCCGCGTGCACCTTCTTGAGCTTGTTGGTGACGACGCCGTTCTCGACGAGCGGAATCAACCCGTCGCTGAACATCTCGGTGTGAATTCCCAGGTCGTGCTTGTTGCCGAGCCGCGCGAGGACCGCGTCGGGGATCGCGCCGATGCCCATCTGCAGGCAGGCGCCGTCTTCGACGAGGTTGGCGATCTGCTCTCCGATGCGGGCCTCGACCTCGCTCGTCTCTCCCGGCGCCATCTCGGCGAGGGGCCGGTTGGTGAGGGTGAAGGTCTTCACCTTGTCGAGCGGCAGCACCGAGTTGCCCAGCGTGCGCGGCATCTGCGCGTTCACCTCGGCGACCACGGCCTTCGCGTTCCACGCAGCGGCGAGCGCGGCGTCGACTGAGGTTCCCAGCGTGCAGTCGAGGTGCGAGTTGGGCGTCGAGAGCTGCACGAGCGCCACGTCGAGCGGCACCGCGCCCGAGGTGAAGAGCGACGGAATGTCAGAGAGGAAGATGGGCATGAAGTCGGCCCGCCCCTCGGCGATGGGCCCGCGCATGGTGTGGCCGGTGAAGAGCGACACCGAGAAGAAGCGGCCCGCGTGCTGGGGCTCGGTGAACTCGCAGCGCCCCGTCGTGTGCAGGTGATACAGCGTGACGTTCTCGAGGTCGGTGCGCCGGCAGAGCGCTTCCACCAGCGGAGACGGCGTCGCCGAGGCGCCGTGAATGAAGACCTTGTCGCCGCTCTTGATGACCTTCACTGCGTCGTCGGCACTGACGGCGCGCTGCTTCCAGGAGTCGTTCGTCGATGTCATGCGAAGGAAGATAACGGTCGGGCCGCGCGCGGAAAGTGAACCTGACGTCACGCTCATCTACGCAAACTCTGCGCTTGAACTTGCTTGTCGCGCGAGGGTGCAGCACGCGCGGAGCGTGAGCTACTTGAAGAGCACGCCCACGCCGAGCCACGGCAGCGGCAGCACGAGCGCGTCGGTGTTGCCTCGCTTCGGCAGGTAGACCCAGATGCCGGCGACGTCGATGCGGAACCGAATGCGGTCTCTCGCGATGGGGCCCGCTGGCTCGTCCCAGCCCAGCTGCCAGCGCGCGCCGGTCGTCAGCATCGTCTCTTCGATGGGAATGCGCGGGAGCAGCTCGGCCATGAGCGCGCTGTGCGGCCCCAGCACCCACTCGAAGCCTGCGTACGGCTGCACCATCGTGGGCACGCGTGGAATCGGCGTCGACATGGTGCCGCCCGTACCGCCAGCACCACCCTCACCGAGCAGGCCGACCCCGATGGTGATGTTCGCGCTCTGCGGCAGCCAGTTGTGATTGTCGAAGACGTACGCGCCGGCCGTCACCTGCACGGGCCCGAAGTGTTTGGCGACGGTCAGGTTGAAGACGTTGAACTGCACGTTCACGCTGGCGACGCCCGCGGCTGCCGCGATGGCGCCTCCACCTTTCCCTCCGATGACGAGGGCGCCCGCGCCGAACACCGCGCCGAAGACGTTCATCATGTCGTACGACGCCGAGATGCCGGGCCAGTATCGGCCTTCGTCGAGCACGAGGAACTTGAGGCCCACGTCGACGACGCCGACGAGCCCGATGCCGCCGCCTCCTCCGACGCCGATGACGTGAATCGCCGGAATCGCGATGGCGCCGCCGAACGGAACACCGAACCCACCGAGCAGGAAGTTGAGCTGCACGCGCCGATGCAGGCCGGCCGAGACGCGGAACATGAGCACTTCGTCGTTGGTGATGGCGAAGCTGCCGGGCTCCATCGTCGAGGCGGTCGGCGTGAGGAAGAAGCGGTCGTCGAGAATGCGGTGCTCGAAGCGCTCGAGGCGGCGCAGCACCATCTTCGTGCCGATGGCTTCACCGAGCTCCACACCGGCACGGCTGGCGAGCAGTGACGGCTGCCCGGCGCCTTCGTAGCGGCCGTAGGCGAGCTCGACGCCTTCGGTGGGAGCGAACAGCCGCGCCTCGAACGCGAGCCGTCCCGTTCTCGCGGCCGTCTCACTCGACACCCCCAGCAGGTTCACCGCGGCTTCGACCGTGTTCCGGTGGCCAATCTGCGCGCCTTCGGTGACGTCGAGCAGCGTGAGGCGAAGTCTGAAGCCACCCGGCGTCTGTGCCCCCAGCGCGCCGCCGCCCTTCTGGATTCCACCGACGACGCCGTTCAGCAGTGAGGCCTCGACGGCGGCGCGCTCGGGAGGCAGCCGTTGGTCGACCTCCTGCTGCACCGTCTTTGCGTCGGCGTAGTCCGCGAGCGGAGCGACCGTCACGCGCCTCACCGGGCCGAACGCGCACGCAGGAAGCAGGGCCAGCACGAGCAGGGAGCGCATCGAGGCAGCAAAGCGCCACTCCACGCGCCTCACCAGCGAGTTGACCTGTGCGATCTCGAAACAGACGATGGGCGCATGCGTCACTTCGAATTCAGCAGGGGCTCGTCCCACAAGTTCTGGGAGTGCTCGGTGGCGGGCAAGTCGCTCACGGTGCGGTTCGGCGCGCTCGGGTCGTCCGGCCAGGTGCGCACGAAGGCCTTCGCTTCGCCCGCGGTCGCCCAGGCCGAGCTGGAGAAGCTGGTGCGAGAGAAGACGTCGAAGGGCTACGTCGAAGGCCGCCCTGTCGTGCGCCGCGTGCCGAGAGGTGGAGACGCCGAGCTCGTTCGCGCCGCGCTCGTGGCGCTCGAACACTTCCTGAAGGCGCTGCCGCCACCGCTGACGACCGAGCTGGTGAAGGCGATTCCACCGCTGACGAAGCAGCAGCTCGCGGCCTTCGAGAAGCGCACGAAGCGAGCGCTCTCGCCGGGAGCGCGGACCCTCTTCGCCCAGGGCTTCACCATCGCGCGAATCATCGGCGACGACGGCAATGGCTTCGGGCACGTCGACCTCGTTCCGCTCGCCACCATCGCGAAGCGGTTGTCGTGGTGGGGCGACTGGAAGGCCGAGGAGGAGAACGCCGCCGTGGGCTGGCAGCTGCGACGCGCGCAGAAGCGCTTCGGCGTGCCGCTCTGGGAGAACGAGAACACCATCGTCGTCGATGGAGAAACGGGCGCGGTGAGTCGTTGCTCAGGTGAGCCGACCCCGTCGGACCCCATCGCGAAGTCGCTCGGAGAATTTCTCGTGCACTTCGTCGGTGCGGGCTGCTTCAGCTGCGGCGGTGCCGAGCGCGCGCACTTCAAGAAGTACTGGAAGCACGTCGAAGCCATCGTGCCGTTCGGCATCGCGCCGAAGCAGAACCTGTGGCTGCGTCACCTCGACCGCTGGTACCGCGGCAACCTCACGAAGTGAGCGTCAGCGTTTTCGAGTCAGGCCTTCTTGCGCCGTCGTCGCCACGAGCACGCCATCGCGCGTGAACACCTTGCCGAACACCAGGCCGCGCGAGCCCGACGCGTTCGGTGAGTGCATGACGTGCAGCAGCCAGTCGTCGACGCGAACCGGCCGGTGGAACCACACGGCGTGGTCGAGGCTGGCCACCTGCATGTCCTTCGTCCACCACGTCGCCGCGTGCGGCTTCATCGCGGTGGTGATGAACGCCGAGTCAGACGCGTAGGCGAGCAGCGCCTGGTGAAGCGAGACCGAGTCAGGCAGCCGGTGCTTCGCCTTGAACCACACGCACCGCTCGGGCGGCCGCGGCACGGGATGAAACGGGTCGTCGTCTTCCACCATGCGCGACTCGATGGGCCGCTCGGCCAGCGCCCACGCCTTCATCTTCTCGGGCAGCGAAGCGCCGTGGCGGGCGAAGCGCTCCTGGTCGGTGGGCAGCGACTCGGGCGGTGGCACCTTCGGCATCTCGTCCTGATGCGAGAAGCCCTCTTCATTCTTCTGGAACGAGGCCGCGAGATTGAAGATGGGCTCGCCGTGCTGAATCGCGACGACCCGGCGCGTGGTGAAGCTCGAGCCGTCACGAATGCGGTCGACGTTGTAGACGATGGGCGCTTTCACATCGCCGGGCCGCAGGAAGTACGCGTGCAGTGAGTGCACCGGCCGCTCGTCGGCCACCGTACGCATCGCCGCGGTGATGGCCTGGCCGAGCACCTGGCCGCCGAAGACGACGCCCCAGCCGAGATCCTGGCTCTGCCCGCGGTAGAGGTTCTCTTCGAGCTTCTCCAGCGACAGCAGCGAGACCAACTCATCGAGGATGGACGGCATGGCCCGCCCTTACGCGAGGCTGCACGGTTCGCAACTGCCCGGAAGTGCACGCGCTTCTGTGGCTCCGCAGAAATCGACACGCACCACTTCCCACTTCTCGGGCCCAGGCCGGTCTTGCGCGTCGAACGGGAGCGGCCGGCTCCTCTGGCGTGGAAGAGGCCTATGCGGAATCGAACGACGTGGATGCTGATGGCGATGGTGGCAGTGAGCGCGTGTCTCAAGCCGCCTGAAGAGATGACGAAGCCCGATGGTGGCGCAGCGACGGATGCCGGATCCGGCGCGTTCGCGTCGCTCGAGCTCAGCCCCGCGACGTTGACGGTGCCGCTCGGCTCCAGCGCGCCGTTGAAGGTGATGTTCCTTCAACCAGACGGGACGGCCACTGACGTGACGGCGACGGCCGAGGTGCGCAGTGAACCCGAGGGCGTGGTGACGCTGTCTCCCGGTCGCGTTCGCGCGGTGGCGGCGGGCGCGGCGATGCTCATCGCGAAGGCGAACGGCGTCGAGGCGCGCGCGTCGGTGACGGTGCCGTCGGCGCAGGTGCAGTCGGTCGACGTGACGGTGACGGAGTCGAGTGTGGTGAAGGGCGTGCTCGTCGAAGCCAGCGCGCTCGCGACGCTCACCGATGGAACGAAGCTCGACGTGACGCAGACGGCGCAGTGGAGCGTCGAGAACCCGCAAGACATCGCTGCTGTGCTTCAGCTCGTCGGGCCGGGACGCGTGCTCGCGAAGACAGCGGGCTCGGCGCGAATCAAGGCGACGGTCGGAGCGCTCACGGGAGTCGCCGACGTGACGGTGCGTGACGCGCGGTTGATGTCGCTGCTCGTGACGCCGGGCATGGCCTCGGTGCCGGTGAACGGCGCGCTTCAGCTCTCGGCGCTGGGCCGGTTCTCCGATGGCAGCGAGAGTGACGTGACGCGCGCGGTGGCGTGGAACTCGAGCGGTCCGACGTTCATCGTCGACGCCTCGGGGCTCGCGGTCGCGAAGTCGGCGGGCTCGGCCACGCTCACGGCGTCGCTCGACGGGCAGGAGTCGACGGCAGTGCTGACGGCGGTCGAGACGGCTCCGACGCAGCTCACCTTCATGCCCGGCTCGCTCACGCTGGGCATTCGCACGAGCGCGTCGCTGCGCGTGGTGGCGACGTTCGCCGATGGCTCGACGTCCGATGTCACGTCTCAGGCAACGTTCTCGTCGTCGGCTCCCGCCATCGCGGCGGTCTCGTCGAGCAGCGTGCGCGGCGTGGTGTCGGGCTTGTCGGCTGGCACCGCGTCCATCGTCGCGTGGTTCGGGTCGCGCTCGGTCAGCGCGCCTGTCACCGTGACTGCCGCAGCGATCTCCTCCATCGAGCTCACGCCACGCACCGTCACCATCGCGGGCAACGGCGTCGTCTCGATTCGTGCTCGCGCGACGTACGCCGATGGCTCGCAGTCGGACGTGACGGAGCAGGCGCTCTGGTCGTCGGACGACGTGAACATCGCGCCCGTCTCCAACGTGGCTGGAGCGCGTGGACAGGTGCGTGGCCTGGGTGGCGGCTCCACCCTCATTCACGCGGCGCTCGGTTCGATTCGCGCGCAGGCCGACGTGACGGTGCAGGCAGCGACGCTGATGTCGCTCGAGGTCTCGCCCGCGATGGTGAGCGTCGAGGCGGGCCGCACCACCAACCTGCGCGCCGTGGCCTGGTTCTCCGACAACACCACACGCGACGTCACGCAGCAGGCGACGTGGACGAGCCTCACGCCGATGGTCGCGACGGTGACGAACTCCGGCACGACGCGCGGCCTGGTGCGTGGGCTGTCAGACGGTGTCACCACGATTCAGGTCTCGTTCCAGGGTCAGACGTCGAGCAGCACCGTGAACGTGGCGCCGCCATCGTTGATGCAGCTCTCCATCAGCCCTGGCGCAACCACGGTGCCTGTCGGTCTGCCCGCGGGCTTCGAGGCCACGGCGGCGTACTCCGACGGCACGGCGTTCCCGGTGACCGACCAGGTGCAGTGGACGTCGTCGAACCCCGCGGTCGCCGAGGTGCTCATGTCGCAGGGCTACGCGTACCTCGACAGCAAACAGGCGGGCACGGTCGTCATCACCGCGACGATGATGGGCGTGGCGCCCGCGCGCGCGACAGTCGTCATCACCTCAGCGACGTTGAGCCGTATCGACGTGACGCCCGCGAGACCGTTCCTCCCCGTTGGTGCGTATGTCGAGCTCAACGCGTCGGGCATCTACAGCGACCTCACCACGCAGTACCTCCGCTACGCCGTCTCGTGGACCTCGTCGGACCCCTCGGTCGCGACGGTCGGCAACGGTCAGCAGGACAAGGGCTTCGTCACCGCGCTGCGTGCGGGCACCACCACCATCACGGCGACGTACAACGGCGTGTCGTCCACCACGGTGCTCACCGTCACCTCGGCGACGCTCACGCAGATTCAGGTGACGCCGTTCGCGCCGCGCCTGCCCATCGGCTTCGACACGTACCTGCGCGCGACGGGGCTCTACAGCGACAACACCACGCGCGACCTCACGTACCTCGTCTCGTGGACGTCCAGCGCGCCCGACATCGCGACGGTCGGAACGTACGCGTACCTGCAGCCGCTCCAGCAGGGCTCGGCCACCATCACGGCGACGCTCAACGGCACGCAGGGCACGACGGTGTTGACGGTCACGAACGCGACGCTCACCAGCATCGTGCTCGGCAACCCGTCGACGATGCCGCTCGCGGTGCAAGAGGAGCGCAAGCTCACCGCCCGAGGCACCTTCTCCGATGGCCAGATGATGGACGTGACGCCGTACGTGACGTGGCTGTCGAGCGCGCAGCAGGTGGCCTCGGTGAGCAACGCGTGGCCCGACAACGGCGAAGTGAAGGGGCTCTCGGCGGGCATGGCCACCATCACGGCGGTGCGCGGCACGGTGTCAGCCACGGGAACCATCGTGGTGCAGTGAGGGAGGAGTAGAACCTTCGCTCCTTCGTGACGAACGACGCGCTCTCTCAGCTCTACACCCGGTACGGCGCGCTCGTGTTCAGGCGCTGCCGGGTGCTGCTCGGGAGCGACGCCGATGCGAACGACGCCCTGCAGGAGACGTTCATGCGAGTGCAGCGCTACCCGCCGAGTGAGGTGAAGGCGATGTTGCCCTGGCTCTACGGCATCGCCTCACGGGTCTGCTTCGATCAGCTCGCGCAGCGGAAACGCGCGGGTGGACTTCTCGGGAGGCTCTCCGATGTGTTCAGCGGCACGACGGGAGAATCGGCCGAGACGAAGTTGTGCCTCGGCTCCGAGTTGCTGCGGCTCGACGAGACGACGCGCGAGATGGCGCTGCTCCACTGGCTCGATGGCCTCACGCAGGAAGAGGTCGCGACGAAGACGGGCTACTCGCGCAAGACGGTGGGCGTGAAGTTGAAGGACGCAGAGACGCAGTTGCGGGTCGCGTTCGGAGGAGTTGCTTCATGACGTTGCCGACACTCCCAGCTCGAGGCGAACACTGCCCGCCGGCGGTCGAGCTCGAACGCGCCGCGACGGGAGAAGACGTTCCTCTGGTCGTGGCTCACCTGCCGACGTGTGAGACGTGCCGTTCCTACGTGGAGCAGTTGCAGACCGAGACGCAGGCGTTCGTGAACGCTCGACCTGCCGAGCGCTTCGTCACGCAGCTGCAGCGTCGCAAACCTTCGCGCAGGCCGTTCGTCTTCATGGGCGTCGCGCTCGCTGCGGCGTTCGCGTTGCTGGTCGTGTTCCCCGGCAAACAGCCGCCCGTGCTCTTCAAGGGCTCATTGCTCTCGATCTCGCTGAAACGCGGAGACGTGGTGAGCACGCTGCGCGAAGGCGACACGCTGCGCGAAGGCGATGCCCTGCGCTTCTCGGTCAAGACGGAACGGCCGGGGAACGCCGTGGTGCTGAACCGAGACGGGCGTGGAAAAGTGACGGTGGTTGCGCCGTTCAACGCGACGTCGGCGCAGGTGGTGAAGGATGGCACGACGGTGCTCGATGACTCCGCGGTGCTCGACGCGACGAAGGGCCGCGAGACGTTCGTGGCCGTGTTCTCGGAGAAGCCGTTCGAGGTGGGGCCGCTCGTGGGACAGCTCGAAGCCGGTCAACCCGTCGCGTGCGCCGGTTGCGTCGTCGACGTGGCATCGTTCGACAAGCCGTGATGCGTCTTCTCGCCGCGATGCTCGTCGTCTCGTGCTCCGCGTTCGCGGCCGAGCCGGTGCGTGTCGTGGTGAGCCTCGGCAGCAACTACGGCCGGCCTGATGATGTCGTGCTGCAACACGCAGAAGACGACGCGGTTCGAGTTCGTGACGTGTTCGTCGAGCTGGGTGGCGTCGAAGCGAATCGCGCGGTGGTGCTCAAGCGCCCGAACGCGACGCAGGTGCGCGAGAAGTTCGCTGAAGTCACGGGCCGCATCGCCGAGCTCGAGGCGTCCGGCCGCCAGGTGCAGCTCTTCGTCTTCGCCACGTCGCACGGGAAGAATGGAGCGCTCCATCTGACGGGCTCCGATCTGCCGGTGGCAGAGTTGCGAGACCTCGCGCGGAAGACGGGCGCTGCGTTACGGGTCGTCGTCGTCGATGCGTGTGAAGCAGGGCTGCGGCTCAAGGGCGCGAAGAAGGGCCCCGCGTACGAACTCGCGCTCGCGAAGCCAGAAGTCGCCGGAGACGTCTTCATCTCCTCGAGCGGCGCGCACGAGTCGGCACAGGAGTGGGAAGCGCTCTCGGGTTCGCTCTTCACGCACCATCTGCTGGCGGCGCTGCGTGGTGACGCTGATGCGAACGACGACGGCCGCGTCTCGCTCATGGAGGCGTATGGCTATGCCGAGCGGCGCACGGTCGCTGAGAGCGTCGACGTCGGTCAGCATCCGCAGTTCGAGGTGGGCCTCGCCGGCACGATGGACGTCGCGCTCACCACGCCATCGAGCAGCCGCGCGCGCGTCGTCTTCGAAGAAGCACTCGAGGGCCGCTTCGTCGTCGCGAGCCAGCCTTCGCCCGACATCGTGGTCGAGGTGAACAAGGTGAAGGGGCGGCCTTTGTCGATCGCCGTTCCACCAGGCCGGTACGTGATTCGCCAGACGCGTGGGTTCTCGCTCGCGTTGCAGGAAGTGGAGCTGCCCTTCGGTGGTGCCGCGGCGATCGAGGCTCGCCGGTTCGTCACGCGCGACTTCGGTGAGGTGGCGCTGAAAGGTGGCGTCGTCGAGTTTCATCCCCATGCGCTGAAGCTGACGGGTGGTGCCCTCAGCGCGCCCATCGCCGAGACGCCGCTGCGGTGGACCGTTGGACTTTCGTATCGCCTCGCGCTCGGTGGCTTCTGGCTCGGTGCCGCGGTCGGATGGGGAACGACGCCGTTCAATGCCGATGGACTCGTCGTGACGGACCATCGCTTCACGGGCCGGCTGTCGGGTGGTGCGCGGCTGTGGCTCGGGCCGGTCGTCGTGATGCTGGGTGGCGTGCTCGAAGGCTCCGTTCTGCGGCAGAGCTTCGTGCGCGCGCGTGAGGCCGAGATTCGCGCGTCGTATCCCGCGCTGCCGATTCGCGTGACGGGTGGGTTCGCGGTCGGTCCACAGGCGAGCGTCGAAGTGCCGCTCATGGGCCCGCTCTTCTTCACGGCGGCACTCACGGGCGTCGTGCGCACGTTGCCGGTCGAAGGCGCTCCGTTGTGGTCAGTGGGTGGCGACGTCGAAGCGGGCCTCGGAGTTCGGCTGTGAAGCGCGCGCTCCTGCTGCTGTTGTGCTCGTGCATGCCCGGCGCGGTAGGCCCGAAGTTTCGCGGAGCGCCGCTCTTCACCGTGCAGGGGCAGCTCGTCACCACCGGCGCGATTCCGTCGGTGCCGCTGCGGCTCGCCGTCGCCTGGTACCCGGACGAACAATCGAGCACCGCGCCGCGCGCCATCGTCACGCAAGACATCGCCTACCAGGGCACTTTCCCGCTCAACTACTCATTCAGCTTCTTCTCGGTTCCTCCACCGGGCGTGCTCATCGACTACCGCAACGGTGATGAGGTCACGCGCGCGGCCTTCGGGGTGTTGCTCGCGTACGAAGACGTGAACGGGAATGGGCAGCTCGACTCCATCGCATCGGGTGGCAGCGCCATCGATCGCGTGCTCGGCACCAGCGTCGGCGACACGTACAACGGGAACCCCGCGCCGAAGCCGGTGTGGGTCGCGTACGTCGACGGCACTCCCGGCCAACGGTGGGTCGGCTACTCGCCCGGCTACAACCTCTGGAGCGCGAACGCCGTCATCCCCGAGACCACCAGCGTGCCCATCGAGCTGGCCGCGACGAACGAGCTCAACTTCTTCGTTTGCGAAGAGTTCATCTCGGGCTCGGCGTACGGCTACGACCTGCCGTGCAACATCGCTCCGACCGGTGGGGTGCGAGTCATCGGCAACATCTATCGGCAGAACGGCGTGCCGGGCGTGGCGTTGCGCATCACCGATGGCGTGAACGTGTTGCCTGCCGTGCGGGCCGAACTCAACGGAGGGGACATTCCGTTCGACACGATGTCCGGGCTCTTCACCGCGTCTGGCTCCGTCGTCGTCGTCACGCCAGGCGTCAACGTCGTTCGCGTCACACCACCTGGACGGCCGTCGTTCGAGTTCTCGGTCGAAGCGCCGGGAGAGTTCACGCTGCAGTCTCCACGCGAGGGCGCGCGCATGTTGAAGAGCGGCGCCATCACCGCAGAGTGGACGCCGTCAGCGCGCGCGTCGTTCTACCAGGTGCAGGCGTACGCCGTGACGCCACCCAACGAGGGCACCGAGCCCGTCATCGTGAGCGACTTCGGTGAACGACTCTTCTCGGCGCGCGTGACGGGGTTGAAGCGGGTCGACACCCACGAGGTCGCGGTGAGCGCGTTCTCCCGCAACTACCTCGCGCATGGTCGCGGCGGCTCGCTGGTGAACATCTCGACGAGCCGCTCCGAGTACGTCGACGTGCTCGCCGATGACATCGGGCCGTGGCTCGAGGGCTCGGTCTCGTTCAGCACGTACCAAGGGCAATCCGGCGGCTCGGCGTACGTGCAGGCCTTCGATGGGTTGAGCCTGCTCGATGGCGCGCTCGTGACGGCCGAGGGAGAGCCGCTCACGTGGGACGCGCGCAATCAACAATACGGCGGCGTCGCGCAGGTGATGCCAGGAGCCACGATGACGCTCGGGCTCACCGCGCCGGGCAAGCCGCGCAAGACGTTCCCCGTGACGCTGCCTGGAGCGTTCACGCTCACGGCGCCGCCGCTCACGCACCCGACGCGCACGCCGCTCACCCTGACGTGGACGAAAGCTCCCGACGCGACCGACTACCGGGTCTTCGTCGCCGACGCGACCGGCCGCCAGCTGCACTTCGAGTTCGTGTTCGAGAACACCGCCATCGTGCCCGCGCTGGACGTGGTGGGAGAAGTCTCCATCACGGTTGCAGCGGGACGAGTCGACGGCACGCGGCACCTCGTCGGGCTCGTGCAGCACACCGTCGACGTCACGCTCACGCCCTGAAGTTCAGGCGAGCTGCCAGAGCTCGAACGCGAAGGCCTTCCGTTTGTCGGTCGCGTTCGCATCGGGCCGCTGGGGCACACACACGAAACCGCCGGCCGCGGTGAGGTTCGTTCCTTCGACGCCGTTCTTCTTCGCGACCAGCTCGACCTCTGGCGTCCACACCGAGAGCGCGTCTCCGAGCGTCACGACGTGTTCGCCGTCGATGGTCACGGTGATGGAGGTCGGACCGAGCTTCTTGTCCGAGCGCTTCTTGCCGTCGCGGTCGAACACGCCGAGCGAATTGTTGAAGTCACCGGTGGCGCGGAACAGCTGCTCACCGAGGCGCGCGGGTCTCTCCGAGCCACCGAGCCCCGGAAGTTCGCGAGTCGCCGCCGAGGTGCCAGTCCAGCTCAGTTCGGTCATCGGTTGGTCGTTGCCGAGGAACGTGACGAGTACGCCCTGTTCGTCTCCGAACGCGGCCTGCGGCTTGTCCGGCAACGCGACGGTGGCGACTTCCTTCGGCGCGAGCGGCTTTGTCAGGTCGAACACCCTGACGTTCTTCTCGGCGCGCGTCGAAAGAACGAGCCGCGGGCCGCTCACCACGAGCACGGGCTGCTTCGAGTCCGAGACGAAGGCTCCGACGTTCTCGATGGTCTTCGCCAGGCGTGGCGCGTGCGGGTCGGCGAGGTCGAGCACCGCCAGGTCCATCACGGTGCTCTGTTCCGTCTCCTTCCTGGCGACGAGCACATAGAGCGCCTCGTTCGTCGCGACGAACCACCACGCGGCTTTCACGTCACACGCCCCATGGCGCACCGGCTTCTTCGGGTCGCTCAGGTCGTACGCTGCGAGGCGCGCGACCGTCGCCTCGGGGAAGGCCGGCAGGTAGTCGTCACTCACCTTCGTCTCGAGCAGATAGAGCGTGCGCGCGTCGCCCTTCGTCACCACGTGGCCCAGGCGGTTGGGCTGCTCGATGGTGGCCACCTTCTTCAGCGCCGGCTTCGTCGTCTTTGCTTTCGCCACGTCTTCCCTCGTTCGCCTACGGCAGGAACACCCACGTGTCCGTTCCGTCGTAGAGCATGACCTTCTGTCTCGTGGAGTCGTACAGCATCACGCCGTTTCTGGGGCTGCGCTGCGGCTGTCGGTGCGTGAACGCCGTTCCGTCGAACTCCAGGGTCTGAGGCGTGCGAGTCGCGTCGAGGAAGTGGATGACGGCCACGCTGCGCGAGACATCGAAGGCCGCGCTCACGCCGGTGCTCGACGGCGGCCAACCACCAACGAAGGGCTGCGTCGTCCACATCGCTCCGTCGAACTGCGAGCGGTCGACGCCGGGCGTGCGGGTGAGCGCGAGCACCGTCAGCCTCGCTGCCGTCGCGTCGAAGTACTGAAGTCCCTGTGGCTGGCCCATCGTCGAGTCCTGCAGCCACGCCGTTCCATCGAAGCTCCAGCGGCTCTGCGGAAGAAGCAGGACACTTCGATGCAGGCTGGGGACGAAGGTGATTCGGCCCGCGATGCCAGCCGGAGGCTGCGTCAGGCTCATCACCTGACGCCAGCTCGTTCCGTCCCACTCCCAGGTGTCGTCGTAGTCGATTCCGATGATTCCGCCGGGCTGGTTCAGCTTGTTGCTTCCGCCGAAGAGCACCACGCGGTTGCGGTCGGAATCGAAGGTGAGCAGACCGCCGTAGCGCCCTGGCGGACCTGTCATGGTCGTTCGCTGCGTCCAGTCGACGCCGTCCCACTCCCAGGTCTCGCCGGCGAACTCGTTCGGTGCGCCGAGGAGCTGCCCGCCGAAGAGCACGAGGACTCCGCGGTTCGAGTCGAAGGTGACCGACGCGCCAGGCCGGTATGAGGGCTTGAACGAGTGCCAGGCCGTGCCGTTCCACGCGAAGAGCTCGAGAGACGACACCACGGTGAGGCGATGGCGAGCGGTGTCAAAGACCGCGCTGGGGCCGTGCGGAGCGAAGCCCGGCCACGCGAGGGCCGGCCTCGAGAGCCAGTCGGCACCATCCCACTCCCACACCTCGGACGAGTACGACGTCGGGCTGGTGGCGCCGAAGACCATCACCACGCGCTGACGATCAGCGTCCCACGCGAGGCCGTGGCGGGCGCGCGGGCCGGGGCTGGTCGCCGAGGTTCGTTCAGCCCAGCTCGTGCCGTCCCACTCCCAGACGTCCGAGCGGTAGGTGCCGTCGTACCCGCCAACGAGCACCACCCGGCCGCGCCGCTCGTCGAAGACCATCGCGTGTCCGTTTCGAGGAGAGGGCCCAGGCACCAGGCGCTCTGCCCACCTGACGCCGTCCCATTCCCAGGTGTCGCCGAGGTTGCTCGAGGGCGTCGACCCGCCGAACAGCACGGTCCTGCGGCGCACGCTGTCATAGACGAGCACGCCTCCGGAGCGCGCAGGCGGCGCCGTCGCAGTGAGTCGAGCCAGCCAGGTGACGCCGTCCCACTCCCAGGTCTCAGCGGACGGAACCTCGTTCTGCCGCGTTCCTCCGAACAAGACGCCGCGGCGTCGAGCGCTGTCGAAGGCGAGGCCCGCGCTCGAGAGGGCAGGTGGTGATTGCGCAGGGAACCGCTGCGTCCACTGGTCGCCGTCGAACTCCCAGGTGTCGTCGAAGATGGGCAGTCCATCGCGGCCTCCGAAGGCCAACACGCGTTGCCGTGCCGAGTCCCACACCACCGCGCGACCATTCCGGGCAGGCATCGCGAGCGGCACCCAGGTGTTCTGACATCGCCCGTTGGAGGGGCGTTGCCGCGTCACACAGGCGCCGCTGATGCACACGCGAACGTCGCGGTCGGTGCAGGTGTCGGCGCCGCAGAGCGTTCCGTCGATGGCGTCTTCTTCACCACAGCCCGTCAGACTGTCGCAGGTCGCCACGCGGCACGGGTTGGTCGGCGCGGCGCAGCTGAGCGGAGCGTGGGTGCAGCCCGTGCTGCCACACGCATCGACGGTGCACGCGTCGGCGTCGGAGCAGTCTTTCGCGCGGCCCACGCAGTTGCCCGAACGACAGCGGCCATCGGCGACGCAGGTGTCGACGCAGCTGGTCTCGTCCTGCACGACCACCGCGAGGCAACGGCGTTCGACGACGTCGAAGCTCGTCTGCCGGCACACCTCGGGCGCGCACTCAGGCACCTCGAGCCCCGTTCCGCGGAGTGAGACCTCGACCGCTCCGCTGCTGAGCACCTCACTCACCGCGCCGGCCATGGTTGGTGCGAACTCGACGGTGACCTCGACGGAGTCTCCTCCTTGGATGGTGAGGTCGCTGCGCTCGACGCTGAAGGGCCTCGAGACGCTCCAGCTCACCGGGCCCGGTTGCTGACCGCGGTTGGTGAGGGTGACGGTCTGTCGCGAGCTGTGCCCGAGGTACGTCTCGGGGAACTGCAGCTCGACAGGCTCGACGTGAAGGTCGGCAGGTGAGAGCGCCTCGACCCGAGAGGTGCAGCGACAGGCTGCCGCGCTCGAGGCCACCACCACGACCCACCACCTCATTCTCATGGCCGCGGAGCGTCTCACGAAAGACCGTCGATTTCGCGAGCAGTGCCCACCACACAGGCGCAAGGTGCGCGCTCAAGGGGAGGTTCCACATGTTCGCTGTCGCTGGAGCGTCAGGTCGGGTTGGGGCGAAGACCGCCGAAGGCTTGTTGCGTCGCGGGCAGAAGGTGCGTGCGCTCGTTCGCTCCGCCGAGAAGGGCGAGGCCCTGTCGCATCGGCACGCTGAGATTACCGTCCTCGATCTGCTCGACACCGACGCGTTGACGAAGGCGCTCACTGGCCTGACCGGAGCGTTCTTCCTCATCCCCGCGCCGCCGGCCGATCGCGACTACCTCGAAGCCGCTGACGCCATGGTGCAGTCGTTCGTCACGGCGACGAAGCGCGCGAAGCTGCCCACCGTCGTGCTGCTCTCGTCGGTCGGCGCGCAGCATCCCTCCGGCACGGGGCCCATCGTCGCGCAGCACCGCGCCGAGAAGGCGTTCGCCGGCATCGCCAAGTCGGTCACCTTTCTGCGCGCGGCCGAGCCGCTCGAGTCGTGGGGCCCGCTGCTGCTCGACGCGCTCGACACCGGCAAGCTGCCCTTCTCGGGAAACCTGCACTCGCCGTTTCCGCAGATCGGCGCGAAGGACGTGGGTGACGCCGCCGCGCTCGCGCTCGAGGAGCACATCGCGGGCAATCGGTTCGTCGAAGTCGCCGGCGCGCAGAACTGGTCGGTGGAAGACGTCGCGAAGGTGGTGACGTCGTTGCTCAAGACCCAGATTCACCCGGTCGAGATCACGCCCGAGGCCGAGATCGCCTGGCTCGAGAAGTCGGGTCTTCCGGCTGCCCGCGCGGCCCTGCTCGCCGAACGCACCCGCGCCCACGCCCGTGGCCTGCTGCACTTCGCCCACCCGAGCGAGGTTCGCCGCGGCACCACGCCGTTGTTCGACGCCCTCGCCACGCTGGTCTGAATCCTCCGCCACCCCGCCTGTCTCTCATCGCCCGCTATGGACACTTCGTGGTTGCAGTGGGCGGTTCCGGTCGGCGTCGTCGTCGCCTTCCTGCTCTTCAAGCGTATGGGGCAGGTCAGTCGTGACGACGCCCATCGCATGGTGAAAGAGGGCGCGAAGCTGGTCGACGTGCGCAGCCCCGGTGAGTTCTCGAGCGGTCATCTCCCCGGCGCCATCAACGTGCCGCTGCAGGAGCTCGGCGCGCAGGCGAAGAAGCTCGGAGAGAAGGACAAGCCCGTCGTTCTCTACTGCGCCAGTGGAACCCGCAGCGCGATGGCCCGCTCGACGTTGAAGGGCCTGGGCTTCACGCAGGTGTTCAACCTGGGCTCGATGGGCCGCTGGTAGCCGCGACGGCCGCGTCGGCGGGCTCGTGACGCGACGGGGCAAGGCGGGTTTTCGCAACCGTTGGTCGTCCTCTCGAACGACGGCAGGCTCGGGCTCTCTCGCGGTCCACGGAGCTCGAATGAAGAAGACGCTCACCGTCGTCCTGGCAGTGGCTGCCCTGTGTGGTTGCGAGAAGGTCGACATGCAGACGCACGTGCTCGCGCGAAACGTCATCGTCGAGGCGAGCAGTGGGAGCTCCGCCCTCACCTCGGGTGACGCTCAGGCCGTCTTCGAGGAGCTTCATCTCGACCTCGCGACGACCATGGTTGGTACCTGGAACATCGTGAACAAGAACATCGAGAGCGAGCACCTTGCGACGGGCAGAGTGCAGATCTCGGCCGGGGGCACGTTTGCGCTCCAGGCGGGTTCGTTCGCGGCCATCGGCGAAGGGTCTGCTGGAGGCTGCAACCACACCGCTGGTTCCGAGACCTATGAGCTGCTCACTCCCAGGCTGCTCGTGTTCCGCCACGCGAACGGTTCGGCCAACAACAGCGTCATTCCTGCCATCGTCGAGCTCAAGCGCAACACCATCACCCTCATGGGCTCGGGCGGTTGTGGACAGCTTGGGCTTCAGCGCGTGTCGATTCTCACGCGCGTGCTGGCAGGCGACGCGGGGCCCTGAGTCGCGGCGAGCATCTGCTTCGAGAACGCCTCGGGTGACAGCGACGACGGGTCGACCAGCGCCTGCTGAAGCAGCTCGTGGACCGCAGCGAGCCCACCGTCGAGGCCCGCGAGTCGGGGTGGGTGCCTCAGGCGCAGCGTGAGCCGTTGGTGCACCGCGAGTGCGCTGCCGACGTGACTCTCGAGAAACGACACGCCCGTCAGCCACTCGTGCAGCACCGACGCGACGAAGCGGACGATCATCGGCGCGGTGCGACTCCACGCGAAGGGAACCCCCGCGAGCTCGGGCAGCGCGAACGCATCAGCGCCCAGCCGTCTCGTCAGCGTCGGAATGATGGCGAGCGCTCCATCTGCCCGAACACGAAGTTGGTCTCTGCCGAAGCCGACCCACTCACCGGCCAACACGTCGGGCGCGGCCGTGCCCCACCACACGCTCAGCGCCTCGAGGAGTTGCAGCGCGTACGAGACGGCGACGGTGACGGGCAGCGGCGTCGTGGGGAGCAGCGCTCCAGCCGAGTCGAGCTCGAGGAAGAGCGCGCGGCGAATTCGCACGAGGCCCAGCGGCGCGATGAGTGACGGGTGACGAGGCGCAGCGAACGCGTCGACCGCCGGCACATCTTCCGCGCGCATCACCAGCCGGTTCGACTCCTTCACGCGGAACACCCGCGAGGTCGGCCGCTCGGTGATGAGGTCGACGCGCAGGTGCGACTCCTCGGGCAGCGCAGGGCGCTCGCCGGGCAGGGCAGGGCGCAGCTCTCGGCGAATGGCCTGCACATCCATCACCTGCTCGAGCCACTCGAGCCGCTGGCCGCCGCGCTTCTCGGCCCACGCGAGCGCCGCATCGACGACGACGCCATCTCCGGGCTCGCGGCCTGGCACGAGTCGAATCCGCTCCACGGCTGGCAACCGCAGCGCCCAGTCGGGCAGCTCGAAGCCGGGCCCGATGCTCACCGTCAACGTCCGTACGTTCACGAAGCCGGGGGTGAGAATCGGCACCCAGTGCTCGGGAATCGCGCCGCGCGGAAGGCCCAGCTCGACGAGGGCGGGCAACGGCTCGAGCGGCGGCGGAGGACCCTCGAGCCACATGGTGAAGGGCGACGTCGCCCACACGGCCGAGAAGTCGAGCGTGTGCAGCTGGCGAACCGCGCGCGAGCGCAACAACGGCACCACCTCGCGAAACTCGCCCGCCACCGAGACCGAGCTCACCGGCCACGTCGCGTCGGCCTCTTCGCCCCGCAGCACCCGCATCGCCGGAGAGAAGAGCGCCCATGACGGCAGCCCGCGGTCGAGCTCGAGCTCCCGCGCCCACGGCACCAGCGTCGCGCGCAACGGCTCTCGCAGCTCGGCCTCGAGCGCGCGACGTCTCGGCAGGTCGCGCCCTTCGGCCTCGAGGCGCAGCAGCTCTCCCAGCGGGTGCTCACCCTCGAGCAGCACGTCGGCCAGCACCTCGCGCGCGGCCTCGTCTTCGGGCCTCGAAGCGGCGGTGATGAGCAGCGCTCGCGCTTCCGCGGTGAACGTCATCTCGCGGGCAGTCTGGCAGCGGGCTCAGAACCTGGCGACGGTGATGGAGTGCGTCGGTGTGGGAAACGCGCGGTCGACGACGCTGGGCCGGGTGCGCAGCTGGTCGAGCTCTCGCTGCAGCGCCTCCCGTTCATCGATGAGCGCCTCGCGGTCACTCCTGGCGGTCGCGGCTGCGTTCATGCCGACGACGAGCCCGGCGATGAGCAGGCCGAGGCCCCCGATGCCGACGGCGATGGCGGGGATGAGCAGCGTCGACCCGAGCGAGGCGCCCACGATGCCGAGCAGCAGCGCCGCGTACGTCACGATGCCGCCGACGTACGAGAGAATGACGGCGCTCGTCGGCCAGTTCACGTTCATCGCCTTGATGCGAGCGTTGAGCGCCGTGATGTCGGCCTGGAGCGTGGCTTCTCGAGTGGGCGCTTCGGGGATCAGCAGCGGTGGAGCCGACTGCGTCAACAGGTGCGCCGCGCGCGGAGCGGTCGCCGTGAAGGAGCTCTCGGGCATCGTCGCCAACGCGAGGTGAAGAAGGACGCCGACCATGATCGCCCATCATGTGTCGTCAGCGCTCGCCGTGCACCGCCCATCGCAGGGCTCAGGTGATGGTGATGCGAAACAGCAGGTCACGAGGCAGGCCGCAGCTGGCGTCTGGCACCAGCACGACTCCACCCGGAGTCTGGGCCGACAGCTGCAGCACGCCGAGCGGGGGATGCTGGAGGAAGAGCGGTTGAATCATGAGCTCCCTCGGGAACGTCTGGGCCACGAGGCACGAAGCCTTCAGCACGGCCTGCCGACCGTCCTCTGCGACGCCCACCACCTGAAAGGAGCGGACACTTCCGACCCTCATCGAGAGCTGCGCGAGCGGAGCGTCTTGCACCATCAAGGTCGAGCTCCAGGGCTCCGCCACCAGCTCCTGGAGCATCACGCTGCGGGTTCGCGACGGGTCGTACACCTGCACCTCGACGCTCGCCGTGTGTCCTCCAAACCTCGCGACGACGGTGGCGACGCCATGCCCGATGGGGCTGAAGAAGCGACACCTGGCCCCGGGCTGCAGCGCGTCGGCCTTCAACACCTCTTCATGGTCGACCGTGAAGGTGGCCCCCGAGGCATCGACCTCCCGACCCATCTCCATTCGGGCCTCGGGACACAGCGACACCCGGCCGCCGCCACGGAGCACCTCGAGCGGGCCACTGATCGGCGCGACGTCGTACGGCTCGGTCTTCAGCGTCAGCCCCGAGAGCTCGACTGCTTCGATCTCGAACTCATCGGCGGTGGGCGTGTCGCTGTCCGGTGCGCGAACGATGGCAACCATGATGTGGCGGCCAGCGGTCTGGGGCGTCACCAGAAACCCCGGTGTGTTTCCGTTCGTGTTCAGCGTCACCTCGCAAGGCCCCGGCGAGCAGGTCAACGACACCGGCACCATCAGGCCCACGCTGCTGCTCGCCGTCACCAGCGTGGGTACGTCGACCGGCACCACCGTCGGGTTCGAGAAGTACAGCCGATGGTAGATGCCGTTGCCGCTCAGGCCGCACGCAGAGACCACGAGGACCACGCCGGACAGCAGGTATCGGTTCATGTGGGCAGACACTTCACCGATCGGGCCAACGGCGTGTCGCAGGGGCGCCCTTTGGAAGCGCTGTGTCTCGAGCGCATTCGATTGCGCGCTCGTGTGCAGCACGCTGCACACTCATCGGCTCTGCGCGCGGGCTTCGCTCGGCAGGTGCGCCACTGACCTGCTACGGGGCCCGCCATGGCCGTCACGGGTGACCAACAGACGCTGCACGCTGCGTTTCAGAAGCTCTCGGCTGCCTTCAAGGCGCTGGGCGCACCACACCTCGTCGAGAACCTGCTGCCCGGCGCCAAGCCGCTCGCGGTGTCGAGGCTCGAGCAGAAGCTGGGCTTTGGGTTGCCGAAGGTGCTGCGCACGTTGTGGCTGTTGCACGACGGCGAGAAGAAGCCGGCGCAGGGGTTCGCGGCTCCCTTTCATCTGCTCCCTGTCGCGTGGGTGCTCAACGAGCGCGTCACCACGCTGAAACGCGTCGAACGCCTGCGCACGAGACCCGAGACGTGGCCCGCGTCGAACACGACCGAAGAAGAGCGCGCCTCGCTTCAGTGGATTCCGCTCGCCGCCATGAAGGGCTCGAGCGTCGTCATGAACGCGAAGTCGGGCCGCGTCTTCGAGTGCAGTGAAGAAGACCCCGCGTTGCGGTTGCTCGACGAGTCGGTCGTGCGCTGGTTCGTCGCGCTGGCCGAACGTGGGCCGCTGGAAGAGGAAGAAGCAGAAGAAGATGTCGACGACGAGTGAGGGGAGCAGGGGATGATGACGAACTCCACCCGGCGGTTGTTCTCGCGCCCCTCGACGGTTCCGTTCGAGTCGATGGGCAGTGTGTCGGCGTAGCCCTTCGAGCTCAGCCGCGCGGAGTCGATGCCGTCGACGAGCAGGTAGTCACGCACCGCTGCTGCACGGCCTTCCGAGAGCACGAAGTTCTGCTCGCGCGAGCCCTTCGCGTCGGTATGCCCTTCGACGCGAACACAGAGCGACCCCCGATCGTTCAGGGCCTGGGCCACCTCGTCGAGCAACGGCTCGGACTTTGGGAGGATCTTCGTGGTGCCGAACGCGAAGAAGATCTTCTGACTGATCTCGATCTTCAGTTCGGTGATGCGCACCTGTTTGTAGGTGGGGCAGCCCCCATCCTCCAGACGCCCGGCAACCTTCGGACAGGCGTCTTCGGCATCGGCCACGCCGTCGGCGTCGCTGTCAGGACACCCCCTCAACGCAGGGAGCCCCTTCGCTTTCGGGCAGGCGTCACGCAGGTCGGAGACTCCATCCCCGTCGTCATCGTCATCCGGACAACCGTCGGCGTCATCATGTCCATCCTTGTCTTCCGCGACTTGGGGGCAGCGGTCGACGTCGTCAGGCACACCGTCGGTGTCGCCATCGCGGGAGGACTCGACGACGGGCGGCTCGGGCAGCTCCGATGGCTGGTTGAGGTACTCGAGCGAGAGGCCGAGCGAGATCATCGTCAGGTCGAACTGGGCGGCCGACGCATCGGTGGTGCCGAGCGCGAACACGTGCTGCAGGCGCACCCACGGGCCCACCAGGAAGCCACTGCTCGTCGGCTTCAACGAGAGTCCCGCCGAGAAGGTCAGCGGCAGGTGGCTGCCACCAGAGAAGCCGTAGTTCACCAGCACCTCTCCCCAGGGAACCACGAGGTTGTTCGAGAGCGGCCGCCGAAGCCGTGCGCCGGCTCCCACGCCCAGCAACGTGCCACGGCCCGACACGGGGGCGCTGGCCGACGCGGAAAGCGACGCGAAGCCCACCTGCACCTCGAGGTCGAGGACGTCGAGCACTGCGAGCTCGCCAGTCAGCGTGCCGCCCACGCCGACACCGAAGTACGTCACCTGAGGCCGAGAGATGGGCACCTGAGGACCGACGTCGAGCCGAAGACCGAACCCGGGAGCAGCGAGAGCCGTCGAGACGAGGAGCGCGATCATCGGCGTCACCACGCCATCCGACAGAGGTAGTCGGCGCCGCCCGTTGCGGGGTTGGTTGGCGCACCCCCGAGCTGCACGAAGTTCGACTGAAACGCCACGCCGTTCCAGGTGAAGCGCACCACCCCGAGCGAGCGATGGCCGAACACGCCGAGATCCTCATCGCAGCCATGGACGACAGGCCCGACGCCGTCGCAGTTGGCGTTCACGATGCCCACCCCGCAATGGCACACGTCACCGCCCGAGCAGCTCGACTTGCCGGTGACCACCGTCGCTCCGGTCACTGCGCCGCCGCTGCTGTCGTTGGTGCACGTGATGGTGCCTGCGGGGAAGGCCGAGAAGGACTTCACGTTGTTGACGCCCCCGCACGGCTGCGGCCTGTTGGCAAAACACGGAGTCGTCGAGGTGCCGACGGTGCACGTCCAGTTCCACCGGTAGGTGGTGATGGGGGTCGAGGTCGTCGCGCCGAGCGCAGGCAGCTGAGAGGCGGTGACGGCCGAGGCTGCCCCGCTCGAGCAGCGGTTCGTCGTCGGTGCCGTTGCGCTGAGGGTGCCAGCCGCGGTGCCACAGGAAGCCGCCGCCAGCGTCGCGTTGCACGTCGCCGAAGCGCCGCCGCTCGATCCGCTGCACGACCAGGCCCACGGACCGCTTCCCGTCACCGCGCTCGGGCTGCCGGTCACGCACAACGCCGCTCCCGACGGAGCGGCCGTCAGCGCCTGGGTGTTGGCAGCTCCGCACACGCCTGGAACTGCGGCGCTGCAGGCTCCGGCGCCGTTGCACTGCCCTCCCGCGCAGGCCGTGCCGGGTGCCTTGTTCTGCCCGTTGCCGCAGACCACCGCGCCAGTCGAACAGCTCACGACGCCGCTGACACACTCGCCGCCGGCGTTCGACGTGCACGAGGCTCCCTCGGTGCAGCTCAGGCAGACCCCACTGCCCGTGCAGACGCCTCCCGCGCAAGCC
Organism: Archangium gephyra; assembly: GCA_943370055.1. GTDB lineage: Bacteria > Myxococcota > Myxococcia > Myxococcales > Myxococcaceae > Xiheimicrobium > Xiheimicrobium gephyra_A. The sequence continues at coordinate 76,465 of CALRPN020000039.1, read as the reverse complement.
GTGCCAGCGCCCTTCGCGCTGCCGTCGACGCAGGATGGCGCGCCACCCACACACGAGGTCACTCCGGTGAGGCAGGGGCTCGGGTTGCCAGTGCAGGCGGCCCCAGGTGTACACGCGACGCAGGCACCGCTGCCGTTGCAGACGCCTCCGCTACACGAACTGCCCGCAGTGCGCGGCGAGCCGTTGACACACGCGGCCGTTCCCGACGTGCAGTCGACCACGCCGAGGTGACACCCCGACGCATTGGTCGAACAGGAAACGCCCTGAGCGCAGGCGGAGCACGCGCCGCTGGCACAGACCCCTGCCGCGCCGCTGCTCGACGTGCAGGCGAGGCCGTTCGCCCTCGGGGCGTCATCGACGCAGGTCCGCCCCGTCGCACTGCACTGCACCCTGCCGGTGCGACAGCCCGGGTTGGGGTTGTCGATGCAGGCCGCGTTCGCGACGCAGGGCACGCAGGTCGAGCCGACACAGACGCCTCCGGTGCACGTGGAGCCGGCGGCAGCGTTCGAGACGTTCGCGCAGCTGGCGCCACCTGCGCCGCACGAGATGGCACCCTGCGTACACTCGGTCGGGCGGCAGACAGCGCCGTTCACACACGCCGAACAGGCGCCTGTGGTGTCGCAGACGCCGCCGTCGCAGACGGTGCCCGCTGGGCGTGCGTTCTGGTCGACGCAGACCGCGCTCCCGGAGGCGCAGGTGATGACGCCCTCACGACAGGGCTGGCCTTCGAGCGCGCACGAGACGCCAGCGCGGCACGGCAGGCAGCCTCCGTCGGTCGTGCAGACGACGTCAGCCCCGCACGAGGTGCCTGCCGGCTGGGCGTTCATCGTGTCTGTGCAGGCCGGGCCACTGCTTCCGCCGCACGTCATCGTGCCCAGGTGACAGGCGTTGCCCGCGGGCTGACACGCAGCGCCCTCGAGACAGGTGGTGCAGGCGCCGGCGACGCAGACCTGGCCCGAACCACAGGCCGTCCCGTTGGGCTGTGCCACTGTGGTGTCGACGCACGTCTCGACCCCGGCCGCGCACGATGTTCTCCCGACATGACAGGGGTTGGCGACGCTGCAGCTGCGCCCGTCGGAGCAAGTGGTGCAGGCGCCAGCGTTGCAAACGCCGGCATCGCCGCACGTCGTGCCGTTGGGCACGTTCACCTGCTGTTCGAGGCAGCTGATGGCGCCGCCGTCGCATTCCACCGTGCCGACGTGACAGGCGTTGCTGGTTGGCGCGCAGGTCGCGCCCACCGTGCACGTCGACGCGATGCACTGCCCATCACGGCACGTCGCCTGGGCGGCGCACTGAATGCCGGCGCACGACGGGTCGAGACAGACGCCGTTGCGGCAGACCTCGCTTCCGCGACAGACGGTGGCACCACACGTCTGCGCCCAGCACCTGCCTTCGAAGCACGCCTGGCCCCCCGGGCACACCACGCCCAGACACGCGGCTTCGCGACAGTGCTCGGCGTCGCAGAGCTGGCTCGTCGTGCACTCGGTGTCGGTGCATCGCCGCGGGTAGCACTGGTTCGCCGCGCAGCCCTCGCTCGCCCCGCACGCCCGCGCGCACCGGCCGCAGTGGTTCGGGTCTTCCTTCAGGTTCACGCACGAAGCGCCGCACAGCGTGGTTCCAGCTCCACACGAGACGGTGGCGCCCGCGTCGGCTGGCGTGAGGTCGTCGGTGACGGGAAAGCGCACGAGAGACTGGTCGCAGCCTGCGACGACCAGCAATGACAGCACGAGGCTTCGGGGGAAGGGCATGGCGGGCTCGGAGGAGGGGTTTCTCCATCGGGACCGCCTGCGGGACTCAGTCGCAGGTTTTCTTCATCAATCGTCAACTCGCCGGTCGACGCGCCTGTCGGAGCGTGTCGCACCTGGTGGCGTCTGCGACTGACGAAGTTCACTCGCGGACCCAATACGAGAGGTAGTTCTCGAAGGCATACTGCACGCCCTTGGTGAGCTTCGCGCAGTCACCAACACAGACGTCTGGCTTGCGGGTGGACAACGACCAGAAGCCGGGCTGCTGTCCAAACCAGGTGTAGTCGAGACCGACAGCATTGCAGCCAGCGCTCTCGTCATGGAACACGAGCGCCAGCACGAGCGAGGTGCGGTTGAGCAGGTGATCGCAGCTCGCGCCGACGAGGGTGGCACGGTTGAACAGCGCGTAGTTCGTGAACAGCCTGGCCTGCTCTGCCTCGAGCGCGCCGTTGACCCTCAGCGTGAACGCAGGGCTGCTTGCGAGGTGCTGCTTGATGATCGCCCAGCTCGAGTCAGACAACACCGTGTTGTGGGTGGTGGGCGTGGGGACGCCAATGCTCTGAGACGTGACGAGGCCCCCGGGAGACGGGTGGTACAGCGTCGAGAGCAACATCCACCCGCCACCGTTGTTCACCAGATCGCAGTACACGGGAAAGGCTTGGCCGGGCCCATTGCCATCGGGGTCAATCGTGTACACCCCGCTCGGCGCGCCAGGCCGGTACGCGGTCGAGGAGGGCGTCACCAGGTCTTTGCAGCTGAGGGGGAGCACCGCCGGCTCCTCACGGACCCAGGCGGTGGTCAGGTTCTCGAAGGCGTAGGGCGCGACACAGTCACCAGTGCACACCGAGGGCAGCAGGGTGGACAGCGACCAGAACCCGGGCTGCGGGCCGACCCACGTGTAGTCGAGCCCGCTGGCGCTGCAGCCGGAGTTCTCATGATGGAGCAGCACGCCGAGAGAGAGTGACGAGAGGCCCAGCAGGTTGCCACAGCTGGCGCTGGTGAGCTGTGCCCTGGTGAAGATGGCTTTGTTCGCAAAGAGGTTCCCGCGCTGCGCGTCCACCGCGCCGTTGATTCGCAGGCTCATCGGGCCGCCGAGCAGGTGTTGCTTGATGAGCGCCCACTGCCCGTTCTCGAGCACCACGTTGGTGTTGGTCAACGTCGGTACGCCGAAGGTCTGTGACGTGACGAGGCCGCCAGGGCTCGGGTGATAGAGGTTCGAGACGAGCATCCACCCGCCGTTGTCGTTGACGAGGTCGCAGTACACCGGGAATGCCGCGCCAGGACCGGCCCCATCAGGGTCGACGTCATAGACACCACTCGGACGGCCCAGGTAGCCGAGGCAGCTGCGCGCTGCTGGTGCGACGGTCGCGTTGGAGATCACCAGGGCGTAGTCCTGATCGAGGGGGGCGGCGTTTCCGGGCACACCATCAGAGTTGAGGTTCGCCGCCGTGATGGTCACCGTGAGGCGGGCGGAGGGAAGCGGCAGCACCACCGCTTCGAGGTTGTTCTTCGAGTCGCGCGCTGCCCCGGCAACTGAGGCGGCACCAGAGAAGGCGCCGCGGTAGGTCAGTGGCCCCGCTTGCACGGTGAGGTCGAGGTCATTCTTCCAGGCTGCGGCCAACGTCGCGCCCGGTGCGTCGGTCCACGCCAGCGTCACCTTCACCGGCTTCGATGGGTCGACCACCATGACGTCGAACGATCGCGTCTGGCCAGTCGCCGTGAACGTTCTGTCGACCGACTGGTCCTCGAGCAGGCGTGTGCCGTCGAGCGCAGCTCCGACATCGACAACGCCGTGTCCCACGCCCCTGCGGTCCAACGCCGACACGTTGAGCATCCGGGCGCTGTTCGTGAGCAGCGCCTTCACCATCGCTGGCGAGGGTGCCGGCCGACCTTGAGTGATGAACCACTGCCGGACCAGCGCGGCAGCTCCAGACACTGCCGGGGCCGCGAAGCTCGTGCCCGACGCCCGCTGATACCACTGCTGGCCAGGGAGCGCCGCTGTGCCGACCCGACCTGCCGCGCACGGCAGCACGAGTCCCAGCGGCGCAGGGGCTGGGCTGCGCCGCTGCGAAGCCGCCTGAGGCAACGCACCCGTGACGCCCTCTCCGGGCGCGAGGAGCTCTGGCTTGCCCCGGCCGTCGGCAGTCGGCCCGCGGCTCGAAAAGGCCGAGAGGCTCGAGTCCTGTGACGAGCCGACGGTGAGGACGTTCTTGGCGTTGGCAGGCATGAGCACAGGCGCGCCAAGCCCGGAGTTGCCCGCGGCGAAGACGATGGTCATCTCCTGATTCCCCGGCGCGGGAACGTCCGACGTCGACAGCTGCGCGTCGCGCACGAGCGCGTCGTAGGCCTGGCTGTGGAAGGTGTACTGCGAAGCGGCGGTGTCGGTGGGCTCGGCGGACCAGCTGTTGTTGCTGATGCGCATGGTGTCCCGCCAGGCGCGGGCCTGCAGGTTTGCGTAGTTCGGCGAGGTGAACTCAGGGTCGAAGATGACCGAGTTGCCGACTTTGACGAACGGCGCGACCCCAAGGCCGGAGGCGAAGCCCGAGCCATCGACGTGGGGCGGCGCGGCGAGGTTCGAGTAGCCCGCGAGCACGCTCGTCACGAGATCCGCGTGCAGAAAGCAGCCTTGCGTCGTGCCGCCAACGTTGGGCGTGCCCTCTGCCCGCACGTAGGCCACCCGGCTGGCAGCGAGGTTGTTGACGGCTCCGAGTTGGTACAGGGCGAACTGGTTGGGCGCGATGGTGCCGTTGTCGAGGCCAGTGTCGGTGACGTCGACTCCGAAGCTCGAGGTCGAGAAGGCCGCCTGAGAGAACCCGCGGCCACTCAACCATGCGAGGTAGCCAGGCCCTGTCGCCTGCAGGGTGCTCGAGACTTGACCAGCGCAGACCTGCGCCTGGCGCTCGTCCGTGAGGGCGAAGCCCGGGCGGTGGTGCACCGAGACGACGTCGGACCGCATCGTGAGCTCGAGCACCGTCTCCCTCGGCGCCTGGACCACGAGGTTGAGGTAGCCCAGGAGTTCGCCTGCCACCTGCACTTGGCCTTGTGTGCGCAGCCACGCAAGCGTGCGTTCGTTCGCCGCGTCCTGCACCAGCTGCACGTCCCATGAGTCGCCGCGGGAGGGCACACTGGCGTCGAAGCGGAACCGGGGCAGGTAGTGCGAGGCCCAGCTGACCTTGCCCGACTGTCGGAGCTCGACCAGCCCTGCCAGCGCCCTCTCATCGGCCCACACCAGATACGTGTTGGAGGGAACGTACGTGACGATGCGTGCGCCGGTTCCGACCAGGTGCTCATACATCGTCGGCGAGATGGGCCCGGGGAAGTGGACCAGGAAGAGCTGGGACGGCTCGGTCAAGGCCGTCAGGACGTCGAGGGCCTGTCCCTCTGGGCTCTGCACGTCGATGGCGCCGACGTTGAGGAGCACCTCGTCCCACTCCGGGTGCAGCTCGAAAACGGGTGACGTCTGCGAGGGCGCCACCCTCACCACCGCGAACGACTCGTACACCGCGACGACGGCTGAGGGCTCGACGTGCCGCGCCTCCTCGGGCGTGACCCGAGCCAGCCGTGGGAACTCGCCGAGCGTGGGTTCGGCCATGGAAAGTGGCGCGAGGGACTGGTCGCAGCCCGCGACCAGCAGCAGTGACAGCGTGAGGGTTCGACTGGTGTGCATTGGCGGCTCGGAGGAGGGGTTTCTCCATCGGGACCACCTGCGGGAAAATGTCGCACCTTTTCTTCCAGGCGGCGCTCAGCCCTTCTTGAACTGGCTCCACGACACATCCAGCCCGCTGCGTACCAGTCGGAGCGCACTGTTGAGCGCCGACCGGCCCAGCTCGTGTCGCGCCAGCAGCAGTCGGCGAACGTCTGACAACAGGGTGCGTTGCGCGCCGGCCACCCATCTCGCCGCCGTCGCCCGATGCACGCCATGGCGGGTCGCGAGGTCGTCGATGGTGAGCCGGTCGACGTAGTACTCGTGGAGCAGCGCCCGATGGTCTGCCGCCAGGGCCCCCATGGCTTCTCGCAGCGTCTCGTTGAAGAGCCTTCGCAGCTCGCTCTTCATGGCGGCCAGCTCGGGCGACGCCTCGACGACGGCCTCGAGCCGGCTGGCATACTCGACCTGTGCCCGCCGCACCCTGAGCCCCTGGCGAGTGGCGATGGTCCGTAGCCAGGCCTCGAGGGGGCCGTGGGCCGAGTAGGTCAACAGCCGCCGCCGTCCCTGAACGGGAACGAGCAGCCACGTGCGCAGGGCCTGGAGCACCTCGCTGGCGGCGTCATCGTCGAGCCCGAGCCGACGAAGACCGGCCCGCTGCGCGCCGACGGACCGCTCGAGCTGCGTGAGGGCCCACGGCACCTGCTGCGCTGCCGACAGCGCAACATACAGGTCTGCCCACGCCAGCTGCTGCGAGAGCCCTCCGCGCTCGGTGCCCGCCTCGTCGAACTGTGGCCGGGTTGCGCCATCGTCTGGCCACCGCACCCTCGCTGCGGCCCACCCCTCATCCAGCAGCGTCACGGTCGACTCCGGGGCGTCAGCCACACCTGCACGTCCTCTCGCCACAGCGCCCCGCGTGCTCCGGTCGTCTTCAGGTGCGCGAGGGCGTCGCGAGCATCTTCGAGCGCATCAGTGCGCAGCCCCAGGTCCCACCGCACTCGGGCGCGGTAGAAGCGGAAGATGGCCTTGTCGAACTCGTCCCGCGTCGCGTGGGTGAGGCCAAGCTCGAGCTCGGGCAGCGCCTGACGCAGCTGGCCCCGCTCGACGAGCAACCGCCCCAGGTTCCCGTGAATGCCCTCGCAGCGGTGCTCTGGAGAGGCCTCGCATTGGCTCAGCGCGCGCTCCAGCGTCTGCTGTGCTTCGCCCAGACGGCCCGCCATCAGCTGCACCGTGCCGAGCTGCGAGAGAATGGAGAGGGGAGGCACGGGCTCTTCTCCGCCGTCGTGGGCGCTCAAGGCCCGTGTGAGGAGTGCTTCCGCCTCGGTGAACGACCGGCGCTCCATCAGGTTGCCTCCAAGGTTCGCCACGATGGCACCGTAGAGCACCGTGGTGGTGCCTTCGTGCGCCTCGAGCAGCGTGACCGCGCGTCGCCAGAACTCCGTGGCGCCGCTCGTGTCGCCCAGGAGCGTGCGGCACACCCCCAGCATGTTCAGCGCGCGCGCCGCCTGGAGCCAGTCGTCAGGCGAGCGCGAGAGCGCTTCGTACGAAGCCCTGGCGAGAGGCTCCGAGGCGGCCGCGTTGCCGCTGACCCACAGGGCGTGGGCTTCGTCGAGTCGCGCCGCGTGCAGCGAGGGGTGATCGGCTCCCAGCGCCGCTTCGAGCAGTCGTTGCTCGACCCGCGCGGCGGCGATGGCCCGCTCGTGGGCGCCAGCCGAACGCGAGGTGTTGGACACCAGCTTCCAGGCGGGTGCCAGCAGCGGGTGTTCGTCACCCAGGCGGGCGCGCGCGAGCTCGAGGGCCTGCTCTGCCGTCTCTCGGGCCTTCTGGCTCTCTCCAAGCTCGCCCAGCGCGGCTGCGAGTTGCGCGGTGAGTTCCTGGCGCTCCGCCTCGTCCAGGCTCGACGCGTCGAGGCCCTGCTCGAGCACGGCGCGCGCTTCTCTGGGCATCCGGAGTCGCAGGAGCGTGGCGGCATGAGCGCTGGCGAGGGTGGTCTCGAGGTGGCGGCCTCCTCCCGCCTGGATGATCGCCAGCCGCGCAGCCTCGACCGAGTGCGCAAGCTCGCTGGGGGCGTTGACGGAGCGTTCGACGAGCGCGACCCGCTCGATCCACAGGCGGGCGACGAGCACCTCGTCACGCGCCTCGGCCGCGAGGCGAAGCGCCACCGAGGTGTGCTCTCTGGCGGCGCGGAAGTCTCCGAGCAGCCGGCTGGCGCGCGCGAGCTCTGCCAGCACTTCGGCGCGAGACGCCGGCGCCGTCATCAACCCGCTCGCGAGCGTCTCGAGGCGGGGCCGGGCTTCTCGAAGCTGACCCAGGCGGAGCAGCGCGGTGGCCTCGGAGAGCTGGTCGCGGGTCTGCGCCGACATGGCCTCGACCTGCCGCGCCGTCGTGCGATGGAGGAGGCAGTTGTTGGGCTCTGCCAACGATCGGGTCGCAGCGAGGCTGGTGACGTCAGTCCGGTCGAGGTGGGCGAGCAGCGCGGTGGTGGCCCCGAACTCCGAGAGCGCGTGGTCGAGACAACGGCCGGTTCGCTGCGCGTCATGTTCGAGGTCGCGCTCCGTCGACGCACAATGGGTGCTCCACGCCTTGCGCCACGCGTCGGCATAGCTCTCGAGCTCGTCGGCGGCGATTGGCGGAAGACGTGACGAGCGCGTCGGCGCGAGGAGTGCTGAGCGCACGCCTGCATTCCATCGCTCGCGCATCGCGAGGTCTCCGCGTGAGGTGCAGTCAGAGACCCGGTCCCACCGACGCCATGGCCCCCAACCCGACAACGCGATCACCACCACCGTCGCGCCGACCGCCAGACGCAGCGCCGTCGTCCTCGGGTCGCGACGCAGTGCCACCAGCAGCGCGGCCAGTGATGGGTAGCGTTGCTCGGGGCGCGCCGACAACCCGCGCCTGAGCCTCCGCCAGACCCACGAGGGTACCTTCGAGGCAGGCAGGACGACGTGGTCGGGGCCGAGGCCGGCAGCGGCACGAGGGTCGCGGGGCGTGTGCTCGCTCCAGAATGGACGTCGCCCATACAGCGCCTCGAACAAGGTGACGCAGAACGAGAACTGGTCGGCCTCTGCGCCCACGCTGCCGTGAAGGAACTGCTCGGGGGCCATGTAGGCAGGGGTTCCCGCCGTGGTGGATCCGGGCCCGAGGACGGGCACCTCGGCCTGCAGGTCGCCGGCAGCCAGCCCAAAGTCGGCGACCCGAACGCGCCCATCGCTCCCGACGAGCACGTTGTCGGGCTTGAAGTCACGGTGAACGAGCCCCGCCTTGTGGGCGGCGACGAGCCCGTCTCCGGCGGCCAGGAGCGCGTCGAGCACCACGCGCCAGGGCGGCTTCTCGTCGGCGAGCCACCTGCGGAGGGTTCGGCCCTCGATGAACTCGAGGGCGAGCACGACCCGATCTTCCCAGGTGAAGGCCTCGTACACGGCGACGACGTTGGGGTGCGAGAGCAGTGCCTGGGCGCGGCCCTCTCGCAGCCAGCGCTCGGGTGAAGTGCCAGTGCCGGGCGCGAGCAGCTTGAGGGCCACCGGTCGATCGAGGCGGGTGTCGCGAGCGAGGTACACGTCGCCCATCGCCCCCTGTCCCAGGCGGGCCTCGACGCGGAACCCGCCGATGACGGTGCCCACTGGAACGGCGATGGGTTCACGCCTGGAAGCCGGTGGCGAGAGAGAGCGCGTCGCCTCGCCCAGCGCCATCGCCGAGACCAGCTCACGACACTCCGAGCAGGTCGACAGGTGGTGCTCCACCTGCTGCCGCTCCTCCACCGTCAGAGTCCCGAGAGCGGCTCGCTGGGCCTCATCGTCCGAGAGGCAGCCGGCCCGTGGTTGAAACGGCGATTCAGACACCGTCCGACTCTACTCGACCCCGCTACCGATCGCGGCCGAGCGCAGCGAGCAGTCGGGCCCGGGCCGCCGCGAGCGTGAAGCCTGCCTGCGCCACCTGCGCGCCAGCTTGCGTGAACGCTACCTGCGCATCGGAGAGCTCGATGACGCTGCCCGCGCCTGCCTGGTACCGGCCCTCGGCGAGGCGCAGCCGTTCACCCGACGCCGTCTTCGCTTCGCCTGCGACCTCGAGCGCTTCTTTCGCTGCGTGCACGTCGAGCTGCGCCTGCTCCACGTCGAGGCGCACCTGCTGCTCGAGCGATTCGACCTGCGCCTTCGTCGCCGCGAGCGTCGCCTCCGACTCGGCCTGCTGTGCCTGCGTGAGCCCGCCCTGGTAGAGCTGCCACGACAACGAGAGCTGGCCGCTGACGTTGGGCACGATGGCGCTCAGCTGCCTCGCCTGCGCGTTCGTCGAAATCTGCGCCGACAGCGTGGGCCAGTACGTGCCCTTCACCGCGGCGAGCGAGAGCTCCTGCGACTGCACGGCCGCTTCGAGCTGCGCGGCTTCGGGGCGGGCCTTCACCCCTTCCGTCACGAGCGCGTCGAGCGCGGCGTCTTCATTCTCGATGGCTCCTGGCGGTCCATCGGTGAGCGAGTCGGGAACGCGCTTCACGCCCATCGATTGGGCGAGGCGGGCACGAGCGAGGGCCACTGCATTCTTCGCGTTCAGGTGCGCCAGCTTCGCGTTCGCGACCTCTGCACGAGACTGCGCGAGGTCGATCTCAGGCCGGGCGCCTGCCGAGACGAACGCCTGAATCTGCGTCAGGTGCGCCTGCGTGTTGTCGAGCGCTGCCTTCGTCACGCCGACGAGCTCTTCCTGCGCCTTCACCGAGAAGTACGTCGTGCGCACGTTGAGCGCGGTCGTCAGCTCGAGGCTCTTCGTCTGCGCGGCCTGGCCCTCTGCCGAGCGCTTCGCCGCCTGGTGCCGGTTCCACGTCGCGAAGAAGTCCCAGACGAGCATTTGCGCGCTCACGTTGCCCGAGAAGAAGTCGAACGAGTCGAGGCTCAGGTTCGACCCGCCCGCCAGCGAGTTCGGCAGGGCGCCGGGCCGCGCGACGAAGTTCGCCGTCGAGCGCGAGTACTGCAGCCCGAGGCTGACCTGCGGAAGCAGCGGCGCGAACGTCTCCCGCGCGCGTGCCTGAGCGGCGAGCTCCTGCGACCGCGCGGCCTTCAGCGCCGGCACCTGCTCCATCGCCTTCGAGAGCGCCGCGTCGAGCGACAGCCCTTCATCGGCGAAGGCCGCCGTTGAGACGAGGATGGCGACGAGCCCACGCATCACTCGAACCTCAACGCGGTGATGGGGTCCATGCGCGACGCCTTGAGCGCCGGGTAGAGGCCGAAGCCCACGCCCACGAGTCCGCTGAAGCCCGTCGCGAGCGCCACGATGTCGGCGCGCACGAGCAGTGGCCACCCGAACTGCACGGACAGTTGCTGCGCCGCGAGCAGACCGAGCCCCACGCCAACGAGTCCACCGACGATGGCGAGCACCAGCGCCTCGACGAGGAACTGCGCGAGGATTTGGCCCGGCGTCGCGCCCACGGCCATACGAATGCCGATCTCCCGCGTTCGCTCGGTCACGCTCACCAGCATGATGTTCATGATGCCGATGCCGCCCACGAGCAGTGACACCGCCGCGATGCTCGCGAGCAACGCGCTCAACGTGTCGGCGCCCTGCTGCTGCGCGCTCGCGACCTCGGCGAGGTTGCGAATGCTGAAGTCGTCTTCGGTGCCCTGGCCGAGGCGGTGCCGGTCGCGCAGCAACGACGTCACCTGCCGCTGCGCCCGCGCGGTGTCTTCACCCGTCCGCACCTGCACGAAGATGACGCCCGAGAGGAAGTTGCCGAGCCCCGGGCTCAAGCGCGCCTTGAACGTCGACGTGGGGATGAAGACGGTGTCGTCGTAGTCCTGCCCCATCGGGCTCTGGCCCTTCTTCGTGAGCACGCCGGCCACCACGAACGGCACGCCCTTCACGCGCACGGCCTGACCGAGTGGATCCGAGCCGGGCCCGAACAACTTCTCGGCCACCGTTGCGCCCAGCCACATCACCTTCGAGCCCGAGTCGAGGTCGGAGTCACTCATCGGCGCGCCGAGCGCCGTCGGCCAGCGGCGAATCTCGAAGTAGTTCGGCGTGGTGCCCTGAATGCTGGTGCCCCAGTTCTGCTCGTCGCTCTGCACCTGGCCGTTCATGCGCAGCGTGGGCGCCGCGGCCGACACGAGCGAGGCTTCGGTCTGAATCGCCTTCAAGTCGTCCCACGTGAGCGTCGGCTGCGTGCCGAACCCACCACGCGCCCCACCGGAGGAGCTCGAGCCCGGCATCACGATGAGCAGGTTGGTGCCCATGGCGGCGAACGTCGCTTCCACCTGGCTGCGCGCGCCTTCACCGATGGCCACCATCGCGATGACGGCCGCGACGCCGATGATGATGCCGAGCGCGGTGAGGAAGCTGCGCAGCTTGTTGCGAAGCAGGGCCCGCAAGGCGAGGCGGCTGGTCTGGAGTGGTCCCATCGGGTCAGGCCTCCTGTCGATTCGGGTCGAGCCGAAACGGCGTCTGCTGCTTGTCGGAGAGAATTTTTCCGTCGCGCAGCGTCACCACGCGCTCGGCCCACGCGGCCACGTCGTGCTCGTGCGTCACCAACACCACGGTGATGTCTTCGAGGCTCGTGAGCAGGGTCATCACTTCTTCACTCGTCTTCGTGTCGAGCGCGCCGGTCGGTTCGTCCGCAAGCAAGAGACTTGGCTTCGTCACCAACGCGCGCGCGATGGCCACGCGTTGCTGCTGGCCGCCCGAGAGCTGGTTCGGCAGGTGGTCGAGGCGCTCTCCCAGGCCCACCCGCTGGAGCGCGGCCGTCGCGCGGACCTTGCGCTCCTTCGTGCCGATGCCGGAGTAGAGGAGCGGCAGCTCGACGTTCTCGAGGGCCGACGTGCGCGCGAGCAGGTTGAACGATTGAAAGACGAAGCCGATGGTCTTGTTGCGCGTGCGGGCGAGCTGGGCGCGCGACTGCTTCGAGACGTCTTGTCCGTCGAGCAGGTAGCGGCCCGCGGTGGGGCGGTCGAGACAGCCCACGACGTTCATCAGCGTCGACTTGCCCGAGCCCGAGCTGCCCATGACGGCGACGAACTCGCCGCGCTCCACCGTGAGCGAGACCCCGCGCAGCGCGTGCACCTCGACGTCGCCCAGCGAGAAGACGCGCGTGATGCCCTCGAGGGCCACCACGGCCGTCATGTCAGAAGGCCCTCCGCATGCCGCCGCCGCCCATCGACGAGCCGCCCAGCCCCGACGGCTTTGGCCCATCGGCGCTCTGCTTGTCGGTGATGACCTGCGCGCCGTCACTCACGTCACCTTCGACCACGGTGACGGTCCCGTCCGAGAGGCCCACCTTCACCACCACCGGCGTCGGCGTCTCTCCATCGAGCACCCAGAGCAGCCGTTTACCGGGCTCGGGCTTCGTCACTTTGCGCATCAGCTCGGCGTCGGGCCTGAAGCGCAGCGCTGCGTTGGGCACCCGCAGCGCGTCTTCCGAGCGCGCGTAGATGAAGGCCACGTTCGCCGTCATGCCGGGGCGGAGCAGCAGCTCGTCGTTCGCAACGTCGATGACCGCGTCGTACGTCACGACGTTCTGCACCACCTGCGGCGCGTAGCGGATCTGACGAATGCGCCCCTTGAAGACGCGGTTGGGGAAGGCATCGACCGAGAAGCTCGCCTCCATGCCGTCCGACAGCTTGCCGACGTCGGCCTCCGAGACGTTCGTGTCGACCTGCATCTTCGAGAGGTTCTCGGCGATGGTGAACAACGTCGGCGCCGAGAGCGAGGCCGCGACCGTCTGGCCGACGTCGACCGCGCGCGAGATGACGGTGCCGTCGATGGGCGAGGTGATGGTCGTGTACGCGAGGTTCACCTGCGCCTGCTGACGTGCCGCACGGGCCTGCGCGACGGCGCCCTCCGACGCCTGAATGTTCGCCTGCGCGACCTCGACCTCGGCCTGCGCCCCTTCGAGGTCGGCGAGCGGCACGAGCTTCTGATCAGACAGCTGCTTCGCGCGGGCGAACTTGCGCTGCGCGTCCTTCTCCTGCGCCTGGGAGCGCGCGAGGCCGGCCAGGGCCGCCTTCTCGTTCGCCTGCGCCATCGACGCCTGCGCTTCGAAGAGCGACGGGTCGAGCTTCGCCAGCACCTGGCCCTTCGTGACCTTCGAGTTGAAGTCGGCGTTGAGCGATTGCAGCCGGCCAGAGACCTGCGCGCCGACCTGCACCGTCACCAGCGCCGAGACGGTTCCCGTCGTGGTGACGCGGCCGATGACGGGGCCCTTGTCGACCTTCGTCGTCGTGAACTTCGGAGCGTTCGCCGACTTCGGCCCGCAGCCCGTCAGCCCGACGAGGAGCAGCGTCAGCGTGAGGCGTGAGTTCGTCATCAAGGGCAGCGACACCGGAGCACCTGAAAGGTCAAAGCGGCCTGCTGGCTTCTCTCGCAGACGGGCAAAGAGCACCAGCGCGTTCGGTCAGGGCGCGAGCCGCGCTTTGAGCGCCTCGAGGACCCGCTTCGAATCAGACGGCGCATTCACACCGGCGTCGGCGAGGAGCGCGTTGAGGTCGTCCACGCACGTTGGATCGGTCGGCTCGATCAACGACCAGCTCAGCGGCACTCCCAACGAGAGTGGCACCGAGGTCGCGCGGCCAACGAAGCGCGGCGATGCGTCCACCTGCACCATCGACGAGTTCAGCAACGGCTCGGCCATGGGGAAGTCGACGAAATGGTCGCGCTCGAGAACGGAGCCCGCGTCGAGCGTGACGATCGCCGCGGCGACGCCAACGACCTTCCACACGCTGCGTTCGGTCGTGTGTGAGACGAGCCACGCCAGCGGGCCTCCCATGAGCAGGCCCGACACCAGGCCGAGAAGCAGCCCCGCCACCACACCGCCATCACGGCGTTGGTGGTCATTCACGTCGGGCCGCTCTTTCTCGCGCGAGCAGCTCGAGCAGTGCGTGCCATCGCTGGTCCTCATTCCGCCTAGCGAGCGCGAGGTTGCGGACTTCGGGCACGCAGGTGTCGACTTTCACACGCGGCCCGAAGTGCGCGCGCGTCACCAGCTCGCCGCTCCGAAGACCAAAGGTCAGCGGCTGGTCGAGGGCGAGCAGCTCGTCTCTGGGCGCGAGGTGCGCCGTCATCAGAAGGTGCATGGGCAGCTGGCTGATGGTCAGGTCGCTGGCCGTCAGCTTCGTGCCCGGCGGCAGGTCGCGTGACGCCACGACCACTCGTTCCAGTATCCACATCGCCTTCGACTCCTCCACCGCGCGGCGGCTGCGAAGCCAGCTCGCGATCGACAGTCCGCTCGCGACGGCCACCGTGGTGAACAGCCACGCCATCACAGCCGGCAGACGTGAAGAGCTCATCGTTCGCGACTCTCTCAGATATCGTCGCCCCCGTGAGCGACGTGATGGTTCAGCAGTTCGTGCAGCTCTCTGCCTCGTTGCGGAGCGTCGGCCAGTCGCTGCACGAGCGCCTCGATCAGCTGCTGCGCACGAAGGAGGTGCCTGTCTCGTTCGTGACGTGGCGCCTGAAGCACCACGCCAGCCTCGCGCACAAGCTCGCGCGGCCCGAGAAGAGCTACCGCTCGTTGTGGGACGTCACCGACCTCGTCGGGCTGCGCGTGTCGGTCTCGTTCGAAGACCACGTCGAGCAGGTCGCGCGCCTCATCGAGCAGCACTTCGAGGTCGACTTCGGCAACTCGCTCGAGCGCGTGAAGCCCGCGGGCTATCGCTCGGTGCACTACGTCTGCGCGCACCGCGAAGGGCCGCACCCCGACTTCCGCTTCGAAGTTCAGGTGCGCACCGCGCTTCAGCACGCGTGGGCCGAGGTGGAGCACGACCTCGGCTACAAGGTGAACGACGCCGTGCCCGACGCGATTCGCCGCCGCTTCGTGCGCGTGGCCGCGCTGCTCGAGCTGGCTGATCAGGAGTTCGTCTCGATTCGCCGTGACCTCGCCAGCTCTCGTGAAGCCGCGCAGAAGACGCTCGCGCGCAGCGGCGGTGACCTGCCCGTCGACCTGCTCTCGCTCGAGGCGCTGGTGCATCAGCCTGCGCTCGAGGCGCTCGATGCGGCCGTCGGTCGGTCGCTTGGCCAGCCGCTGATTCAGACGTCGTTCTTCCCCGACTACCTCGTCGAGGTGTTGCGGCTGTGCGGGCTCACGACGACAGCGGCGGTGCTTCAGGCCGTCGAACTTCACGCCGCCGAGGTGCCGACCACGTTGCCGAAGTACTTCGCGTTCGCGCGGCAGGAACTCGGCTTCGACGCGACGCTGCTCTCGAACGTCGAGCGCGGCTACGGGCTGCTCTTCGTCGCGCACCTCGCCGTCATACGCGGCTCCGAGCTGGGCTTGAGCAAGGTGGCGCGGCTCACGCGGCTCTATCAACAGCTCGAGTTTCCGAACGACGAGCGCACCGCCCATCGCGTGGCGTCGGCTGCGGTAGCCGCGCTCTCGCTCGAGCCCTCGTCACCCCGGTGAGCTGCCCCGAGAAGGCGCGCGCTTCCGCGGAAATGATCAGCGACCTGTAGCGGCCGTTGACAGAATCGCCGGAATCTCTCGCGCGCTGAGAACGATGACTCCGGTGTGCGATACCCACTCCTCATTCTGCTGATCGCGAGCGGCTGCGGAATGGTCGAGCCCGACGAGGAATATGAGTCGCCCTCGCTCGGCGAAGACCGCGAGGTGAGCTCGATTCAGCAGGGCCTCGTCGAGTGCAACGAGCGCCAGGCGACCGGCTATCGAAGCGGCTCGGCCTTCACCATCACGCTCGTGACCGCCGATGGACGACCCATCGAGAAGAACACCGCGTCGGCGTACGGGCTCATGCAGGCAGCGGCCGCGCGACAGGGCGTGCGCATCGTCATCAACAGCGGCTTTCGCACGATGTCGGAGCAGCAGCAGCTCTACGCCTGCTACGTGAACTGCAACTGCAACAGCTGCAACCTCGCGGCGCGGCCCGGCTACAGCAATCACCAGAGCGGCAGCGCGCTCGACCTGAACACCGCCAACTCGGCAGTCTTCAACTGGCTCAACGCGAACGGCGGCACGTACGGGTTTCGGCGAACCGTGCCGAGCGAGCCGTGGCACTGGGAGTACTTCGGTGGAGCGCCAGCAGGAGGTCCATGCTCCGCCCCGCCGCCACCGGCTCCATGCGACCGAACCGCGGGTCCCTTCACCTTCAGCTGCGACGGCGCGCAGAGCGGGCAGACCTGCGTGAACCTGAACGACCCGGGCGATGCGCACTCGTGGAGCGACAACTTCTTCTGCAGCACCGCAGACCTCGGGCTTCGCTACTCGTGGAAAGACCCCATCGCGGGAATGGACTGTGTGAACACCGCCGAGGGCTCAGAAGAGAACCCTGCCGTCTGGGCCGACAACTTCTTCTGTGCGCCGAAGCAAGCGCCGTGGAAGTTCAGCTGGTCGAGCGCCGGACCCATCGCGAACCGCAGCTGCGTGCACTGGAACGAGCCGTCGGACCGCTTCTCGTGGAGCGACAACTTCCTCTGCTCCGAGCCGGTGATGTCGTTCAGCAACGCGGGCTACACCTTCAGCATGAACGGGCCGGTGGCGGGCGCGGCCTGCGTGAACGTCGACGAGCCGGCCGACCCTGATCACTGGAGCGACAACTTCTTCTGCAGCAGCGTCGACCTCGGCCTGCGCTGGTCGAACGCCGGTCCCATCGCGGGCATGCGCTGCACGAACGTGCACGAAGGCGCCGAGCCGCGCGCGACCATCTGGGCCGACAACTTCCTCTGTGTGCCGGAGGCCGTGACGACGCACTTCCGCTGGTCGAGCGCCGGGCCCATCTCGGGGCTGCCGTGCGTGCGGTGGTTCGAGCACTCCGAGACGAACGTGACGTGGCTCGACAACTGGATGTGCATCGACGAGCGGCCGCTCGGCTTGCAGACGAACGTGGAGACCCGCTTCGTGTTCCCTGTGGCCGAGGGCGCTCCAGATGGCGGGGCCGAGCCGCTGAAGTCGGTCGAGGCCGTCAGCGGAGGCTGTAGCGCCGCGCCGCTCCCGGTCTTTCTGCTCGCCGTGCTGTTCCTCTTCCGCCGCCCGAAATGACGAAGGCCACCGAATCGCTCCGGTGGCCCTCCTCTTCACTCCATCAGCGTGTGGCTCAGTACCGGTAGTGGTCGGGCTTGAACGGGCCCTCGACCGCGACGTTCAGGTACTTCGCCTGAACCTCGGTGAGCTTCGTCAGCTTCGCGCCGACCTTGTCGAGGTGCAGGCGCGCGACGTGCTCGTCGAGCTTCTTGGGCAGCACGTACACCTTGCCGCTCTCGAACTTCTGGCCGACGTCGATGGCGCCCCACAGCGCGAGCTGCGCGAGGGTCTGGTTCGTGAACGAGTTCGACATCACGAACGACGGGTGGCCGGTGCCGCAGCCGAGGTTCACCAGGCGGCCGCGGGCCAGCAGGGTGATGCGCTTGCCCGAGGGGAAGATGAACTGGTCGACCTGGGGCTTGACGTTCTCTTCACGAATCTCGGGGTTCTTCTCGAGCCAGCTGACCTGAATCTCGGAGTCGAAGTGACCGATGTTCGCGAGAATCGCGCCGTCCTTCATCTTCATCATGTGCTCGCCCGTGACGACGTCGACGCAGCCCGTGGCCGTGCAGATGATGTCGGCCTGCGGCGCGATCTCGTCCATCGTGACGACGTGGAAGCCTTCCATCGACGCCTGCAGCGCGTTGATGGGGTCGACTTCGGTGACGTACACGCGAGCGCCCATGCCGCGAGCCGCGAACGCGCAGCCCTTGCCCACGTCTCCGTAGCCCGCGATGACGACGGCCTTGCCGGCGATCATCACGTCGGTCGCGCGCTTGATGCCGTCGAGGAACGACTCACGGCAGCCGTAGAGGTTGTCGAACTTCGACTTGGTGACCGAGTCGTTGACGTTGATGGCAGGAACCTTGAGCTCGCCCTTCTTCGCCATCTCGTACAGGCGGTGCACGCCCGTGGTGGTCTCTTCCGAGATGCCCTTGACCGCGTCGGGGCCCGTCAGCAGCTGCGGGTACTTCTGGTGCAGCCAGATGGTGAGGTCGCCACCGTCGTCGAGGACCATGTTCGGGCCCTTGCCGTCCTTGAACGCGAAGATCTGCTGGTCGAGGCACCAGTCGTACTCCTCGAGCGTCTCACCCTTCCAGGCGAACACGGGCACGCCCGACTTCGCGATGGCGGCGGCGGCGTGGTCGACCGTCGAGAAGATGTTGCACGAGGTCCACGTGACTTCGGCGCCGAGCGCGACGAGCGTCTCGATGAGCACCGCGGTCTCGATGGTCATGTGCAGGCAGCCGGCGATGCGGGCGCCCTTGAGCGGCTGCTTGGCGCCGTACTGCGCGCGCAGCGACATGAGGCCGGGCATTTCCTTCTCGGCCATCAGAATCTCTTTGCGGCCCCACTCGGCCAGCTTGATGTCCTTCACCTTGTACGCGGGGAACGTCGTCTTCTGATCCATGGTTGTCTTTCAGGACTGCGGGAGAGGTACTGCGTTGACTGCAAGACTGCGGGGACTGCGGCTCAGGTCACGGCTCCTGAGGAAGTTGGTTTCTGCGCGACCCACGCGTGCCAGGTGAGCGCGGCATCGGGGCCATCGGGGTGGAACGCGGCGGGAATGGGGACTCCGGCGAGCACGGTGAGCTGCGCTTCGACGAGCAGGCGGCGAACTTCGGCGTCGGCGAACCCGAGCCACACGTCGCCCTGCTCTCGCATGGTGTCGACGTCGTGCGGCAGGTAGTCGAGCACCACGAGGTGACCGCCACGCTTGAGCAGCCGCGCGAGTGAACGAGTTGCCTGCGCAGGGCGTGACGCGTGATGGAGGGATCGGCCGGCGAAGACGAGATCGGCGCCACCCGCGACGTCGACGCGCTCGACGAGGGCCGCGTCGTCGTATGAGCCTTCGAAGAGCGAGACGTGGTGAAAGCCGCGCGAGCCGACGCGTTGCGCGACGCGGGCGAGCTGGGCGCGGCTGCGGTCGACCGCGATGATGCGCTGGTACAGCGGCGCGAGTACGTCGAGCACGAGGCCGTCACCGGTGCCGACGTCGATGGCGAGCTGACGGCCCGGGAGCAGGGGAGAGAGCGCCGCGAGGTGCGCCAGGTGCTCGGGCGCGGTCGGCGTCGAGCTGCCCTTCTCGGCGGGGAGGACGTCGAAGTGTTCGACACCGCGCGCTTCACGGGCCGCGATGACGCCGGGCAGCCGCGAGAGGCTCCCATCAGCGAGGCAGAGGCGACGGCCTTCGGCGACGGCGTCGGCCACGACGGGGTCGTTCGCGATCTCGACGGCGCGCAGGAAGGTGCGCGTTCCGTCACGGCGCGCTTCGAGCAGCCCGACGTCACGCAGCGGAGCGACCTTTCGGCTCACCTGCGGCTGGCTGTCGTCGAGCAACGTGGCGAGTTCGGAGACGGAGAGTTCGTCTTCGGCGCACAGCGCGAGCACCTGAAGCCGGCCCGATTCCGCGAAGAGCTTGAACAGCTCGACCCGCGGCATCGCGCGCGAACCCGACGTGCTGGCGAGCTGGAGTGACATGAACGAGGCGATGAATATTCGTCCATGCGCATGAATGCAAGCGTGTGTGAATTCGACAGCGATTCCAGTCTGTTATGGTCGCAACATGGCTTTCAGGTGGCTTCCGGTTCTGCTCATCACCGTCTCATGTGCAGCGCGGGTCGTGAGGCCACTCGTGTGGGCGCTGCCGACTGGGGAGCCTGCCGTCCCGCTCTGCGATGGTGGTGTCATCGTCGATGAAGAGGTTCCTGATGCCCGAGGGGCAGGGCCGAGTTCGATCCCGGGCTTCATCCCCGCGTCGGATGCGCAGGTCTGCGTTCGCCTGATGAACGACGAGATCGATCACTACTGGGAGTCACGTCGACTCACCTTCGAGTTCGAGAGCAACGAGGACGGTATGGTGGTCGACGTCTGCGCGCTGCGTGTGCCGCCAACTCCTCGCGCGGTGACGTGCGCGGCAAACGCGTTGCGGAATGGGCGACACTCGAAGGCCCAACGCGGCGTGTACCTGTTCAGCTTCTTTGCCGATTGACCGCGAGTGATTTCGGAAGCCGCAACCAACCTCGAAATGTGAGGCCTGCACTTGAGAGCGCGGGGCTGATCGAGGGCGCTCCGAAGCATCAGGTGAAGATCGGTCGCGAAGAATCGGGCGACGTCCGCGATCGATGACCGGGAGAGGGCAGGGCTCGCACCATCTGGCCCATGTCCGGAAACGGACGCCCGATGTCCGCCAGCGGACGCATTTTCATGTCTGCTAGCGGACACCGCGCGTCCTCCAGCGGACATGCCCGCGATGGCGTCGGCCAGCCCGGCACTCGCGTCGCCGTATTCCTCGCGGTCTTCGTCACTTCGGGCTTCGGAGCACCCCTTTCGACACCACCGCTTCCTGGAGCCGCTGAAACGACGACGCCCCGGCGCTCCGTTCGGAGGGCCAGGGCGTCGGGCACTTCAAAGACCTGATTACTTCGACGCAGCGACGGCGATCTGTCCAGCCGTCACGTTCACGTCCTCATTGAAGGTGTTCGTGCCTTCCGACGTGGTGATGGTGCCGACCAGCTTCATCGAGACGGCGCCCGACGAGCTCGAGAGACCCGTCACGCTCACCGACTGCTTCACGTCAGCCTCGATGAAGTCGTTGAACGCGCCCTGCACCTCGATGCGGCCCTTGAACGTCTGGTCGACACTCGCGCCGCTCGCGCCGGCGATGACCGACTGGGTGACCGTGAAGCTGCCGTTGTAGATCGCCACGCCCGCTGCGCTCTTCGCCGCGCCGCAGTTCGTGTACTTGATGGTGAACGACTGGTTCACCGTCGCGCCCGAGCCGCCCCCCGTGTTCACGTTGAGCGCGAAGCCCGACAACGACGCCTCTCCACCCTCAGGGCACTTCCACGACGCGCTGCCCGTGATGTCTGCGGGAGTCGCCGTGCGGTTCGCGCCAGCCGACGACGCGCTCGACGCCGCGAAGAACGCCTGCGCCGCGCCTTCCTTGCCGCCAGCAATCTTCGCCGTGCCTCCGCAGCCAACGAGAGCGAGCGTGCCGAGGGCGATGAGAACGATCTTCTTCATGTGGTTGGTCTCCCCAAGAGATGGTGCAGCAGGTGGTTCGTTGCCGGCCAGGCCGGAGCTGATCCGCGTTCCAGCGGGGCGAACCCTACTTGAGGCCCGCCCGCCCGCAAACGCCCGCCGTCACTTGAGCGTCGCCTTCAGCTCGGCGTCCTTGTCTTTCATCAACTTCAGCAGGTTCGGCCAGCCGCCCTCCTTCATGATGGGCTTGATCTGGTCGTCGCGAATGCCGATGAGCATCGAGTCGCCGAGCACCGCCACATCGATCACCTTCCACCCCGCGGCCGACTTCGCGACCTCGTACTTCACCTTGAGCTCCTGCTTCTTCGCCGGGTGGTTGATCAGAATGGTCGAGGCGATCGCCGCCTTGTCTCCCGTGACCGTCGGCTCGTCGTAGATGACCGTGTCGAGGTTCTCGAAGTTCGCCCGAATCTTGGGGAACGCGATCTTCCCGAAGAGCTGGTGGAAGAGCGCGATGAACTCCTTCTGCTGCTCGGGCGTGCCCTTCGCCCAGTCGTCTCCGAGGAGGAACTTGCCCTGCTCCTCACCGGCGAAGAGCTTGAGCGCGGCGAGATCCTTCCCGTAGCGCACCGAGTTGATGATCACCTTCAGCGGCTTGGAGACCTCGTCCTTCGGAGTGCCGGCGAAGGCGGGCAGGGCGAAAGCGAGCGTGGCGGCGACGACGAGGATTCGGTTCATGCGGGCTCCGACGACGGGGTGGCGGCATTCTTCACGGAAGGCCCCCCGCCGCAACGGCCAACTACCGCTTCGGGAACGTTGAGTCCTCGGGCACTCGATGGTCTCCTCCGGCCTGCGGTGGCCGACGCTCGCGAACGATACGTCTTCATCAAGAAGCTGGCCGAAGGCGGCATGGCCGACGTGTTCCTCGCGCGCGACGTGAAGAGCACGCCGCCCCGCTTGTGCGTCGTCAAACAGCTGCTGCCCGACCTGCGCTCGAAGAAAGAGCACGTCGGCATGTTCCTCGACGAGGCCGACCTGGCCGTTCGGCTCGCCCACCCGAACGTCGTGCGCACCATCGACCGTGGCTCCAGCCGCGAGGGCCCGTTCCTCGTGCTCGAGTACCTCGCCGGCTACGACCTCGACCTCGTCATCGAGCGCCTGCGCGAGGTCGGTGGCCGCATGCCGTGGCAGCTCGCGGTGCAGATCATCATCTCGACCGCCGAAGGCATGGCGTACGCGCACGCCCTCACGGGCAACGACGGCAAGCCGCTCAACCTCGTGCACCGCGACCTCACGCCGTCGAACATCTTCCTCACCTTCGATGGCGTGGTGAAGGTGCTCGACTTCGGCATCGCGCACGCCCAGGAGCGCCGCACCCGGACCAGCACCGGCATGCTCAAGGGCAAGGCCCGCTACCTCGCGCCCGAGCTCATTCAGCAGCTGCCCGGAGACGGCCGCGTCGATCAGTTCTCGCTCGGCGCCGCGCTGTACGAGTCACTCGCGCTGCGCCCGCTCTTCAGCGGCGAGAACGAGCTCGCCGTCATTCACGCCATCATCGAGAGCCGCCGCCCTTCGCTCATCGAGCAACGCCCGGACCTTCCCTCCGAGGTCGACGCGGTCTTCCGCAAGATGACCGAGCGCCTGCGGGAAGACCGCTTCCCCACGATGTCGGACGTGGCGCGGGCGCTCAAGGCCGTGATGCCCCCGGAGGATCAACGGTCGGCCCTCTCGACGTTCGTGCGGCAGCAGTTCGGCGCCGACTTCGAGGCCCACGCGTCGCTCATGGCTCGCCTCGCCAGCGCTTCGACCTCGGAGCTGCGCTCGTTCTTCGAGAAGGGCGTGAACCTGACCGACGCGCTCAACGACCCCTCGCGGCTCGACAAGACGCAGGTCGCCGTCAACCAGCAGATTCCGGCCGAGGCGCGTCGCACGCCGATGCCGACGCACGACCTCCCGCTCGAGCTGATGACGACCCAGGTCGTCACCAATCAGCGCATTCCACCCGAGGCGCGGCGCCCGCCGACGGAGTCAGGCACCCTCGAGCTGCCCGACGAAGTGCCGCCCACCGCAGTGCTGCGCCCGCCGACCCCCTCGCAGCCCAAACCCCTCGAGACCGTGACGGCCCACGAGCCCCAGCACGTTCCCGCCGCGAAGCCGCTGCGGCTGCCAGATGAGTTGCCGCTCGGCGCCGAAGGGCCCTCAGAAATCCAGGAGGAACCCAGCGGGCTGCCGCTGTGGATGGTGGTGCTCGGCGTGCTCGCGCTCGTCGTCGTGGGCGGCCTGGCCCTTCGTGGGCTGTCGGGGAAGACGCCGGTCGTCGCCAAAGGCGTGCTCGTCATTCGTTCCCAGCCGCCCGGGGCGACCATCGTGCTCGACGGCACCCCCGTGCAGTTTCGCACGCCCGCCGCGCTGCCAAACCTCGTCGAAGGCAAACACACCCTCGTGCTCGCCCACCCCGACACGCTGGGCGCCACGACGTCAGCAGTGGTCATCGCAGGGGGCCAGCAGACCATCGACATCGTGCTGCCTCCGAAAGAGGCCCTGCTGCTCTTCGCCGTCTCTCCGCCCGACGCGGTGGTGACGGTCGATGGGCGCGAAGTGGCGCTCGACGGTGGGCTCGGTCAGTCGTCGCCGCTGCCTCGTGGCGTTCACGAGGTCGACGTGCGGGCGATCGGGTTTCGACCCAGAGCGATGCGCTTCGAGGTCGACGATGGAGCGCGGCTTCCAGTCGAGGTTCACCTCGAGTCAGACCCGTCGGCCCAGTGACGGCCTGACTGATCATCACACCCACGCGTTGACCCCCATGACGCTGCGCGCTACACGGCGCGCCGACCGACGTTTCACCCTTCACCTCCACGAGAAGAAGCCACCATGCCCAAGGACTATCTCTTCACCTCCGAATCCGTGACCGAAGGCCACCCGGACAAGATCTGCGACCAGATCAGCGACGGCGTGGTCGACGCGCTCATCGAGAAGGACCCGCACGCCCGCATCGCGGTCGAGACCCTGGTCAAGACGGGCCTCGCCATCGTCGCCGGCGAAGTCACCACCAACGCGTGGATCGACATTCCCAAGATCGTGCGCAACACCATCACGCGCATTGGCTACACCGACTCGGCCATGGGCTACGACGGCCACACGTGCGGCGTCATGGTCGCCATCGAAGGCCAGTCGCAGGACATCGCCCGCGGCGTCGACGAGGGCTCGAAGAAGGAGCAGGGCGCCGGCGACCAGGGAATGATGTTCGGCTACGCCTGCAACGAGACGGCTGAGCTCATGCCCGCGCCGATTCACTACGCGCACGCGCTGACGAAGAAGCTCGCCGACGTTCGCCGCAAGAAGCACGACTGGATTCGCCCCGACGGCAAGTCGCAGGTGTCGATCGAGTACAAGAACGGCAAGCCGGTGCGCATCGACGCCGTCGTCCTCTCGACGCAGCACGCGGAAGAAGTGACGAACAAGAAGATCAAGGACGTCATCATGGAGGAGGTCATCAAGGCCTCGCTCCCCGCGAAGCTGATGGACAAGAAGACCAAGTTCTTCATCAACCCCACGGGCCGGTTCGTCATCGGCGGCCCCATGGGCGACTCGGGCGTCACGGGCCGCAAGATCATCGTCGACACCTACGGCGGCATGGGCCGTCACGGCGGCGGCGCGTTCTCGGGCAAGGACCCCTCGAAGGTCGACCGCTCGGCCGCGTACATGGGCCGCTACATCGCGAAGAACGTCGTCGCGGCCGGTCTGGCTGACCGCTGCGAAGTGCAGGTCTCGTACGCCATCGGCGTCGCCGAGCCCGTCAGCGTGCTCGTCGAGACGTTCGGCACGGCGAAGGCCGACGAAGACGCGATCAGCCGCGCGGTGCGTGAGGTCTTCGGCCTCAAGCCCCGCCAGATCATCGAGCACCTCGACCTGCTCAAGCCCATCTACCAGCGCACCGCGGCGTACGGTCACTTCGGCCGCCCGGAGTTCAGCTGGGAGAAGACGGACAAGAAGGACGCGCTCCGTGATGCGGTCGGCAACTCGAAGATCAAGGCTGCCTGAGTCCTCGAGCTGAAGATGCATGAAGGTCGCGCAGCCCTTCTCCGGTGGATCGGAGAGGGGCTGTTTGCTTGAAGGGCACCTGACGACACAAAAGGACGAACCGATGGCCCGGTCTCAACCGAAGTCGAAGCAGGGTGCCTCTTCTCTCGCCGCGCTGGCGGCACGGCTCGACACGCGCAAACGCGACCTGCCCGCTGATGCGACGCTGACGCGCTCGTTGCTGCGCTCGAACGACAAGCCCGCCAACAAGTCCGCAGAGAAGCCCGCCGCGAAGGTGGCAGTCGTCGAGAAGCTCGCGGCGAAGCCCGTCGAGAAGTCGGCCTCGAAGGTGGCGGTCGTCGAGAAGCTCGCGAACAAGCCGGTCGAGAAACCGGCCTCGAAGGTGGCAGTCGTCGAGAAGCTCGCGGCCAAGCCCGTCGAGAAGCCGGCCACGAAGGTGGCGGTCGTCGAGAAGCTCGCGAACAAGCCGGTCGAGAAGCCGGTGGTGAAGGTCGCGGTGGTGGAGAAGCTCACTGCGAAACCGGTCGAGCGGCCGGCCGCGAAGGTGGCCGTGGTCGAGAAGCTCGCGGCGAAGCCCGTCGAGCGGCCCGTGGAGCGCCCCGCGTCGATGAGCCGCCCAGCGACGCCTTCCCGCGTCGACGTGAGGCCGGTGACGACCTCGCGGCCCGAGCAGGTGTTGGGTCGTGCGGCGGCGTTGAGCTCGCTGCAGCGAACGCCGGCGGCTCCTGCGGCGCGCACGCCGACGGTGACGAAGGCTCCGGCTGCCGATTCGCGCCGTCGTTACCCACGCGCGAGCATTGCGGTCGGAGCGCGTCTCTCGCTCGCGGACGATCCCTCCCGAGTCTTCGAAGCGACGCTGCCGACAGTGAACATCAGCGTGGGCGGGCTGTTCCTCGAGTCGAGCTTCTTCCTGAAGATGGGCACGAAGCTGCTCGTCGAGCTGCGCCTGCCGCCGAAGGGGCGCGTGGTGAACGTGAAGGCCGAGGTGGTGCGCGTCGACTCGAACGTCGAGGGAGAATCGGGCTTCGCCCTGCGCTTCACCGAGTACCTCGACGGCAGCGAGGTGATTCTGGCGACGCACTTCCTCTCGCCGGTGCTCAAGGAGTTCCTCACCGCGTACGCGAAGCAGCACCGCTTCGAGGCGAACGCCGAGTACATCGCGCACACTGCTGACGTGTTGGCCGCGTGGGAGCTCAAGAAGGCCGAGCTCGGCGGCGACGTGTGGAGCCTGACCTCGTTGTCATGAGCTACCTCGAAGCAGTCGTCCTGGGCCTCGTGCAGGGCGTGACGGAGTTCCTGCCCATCTCGTCGACGGCGCACCTGCGCATCGTGCCGGCGCTGCTGGGATGGAACGATCCCGGCGCGGCGTACTCGGCAGTGATTCAGCTCGGCACGGTCGGCGCGGTGCTCGTCTACTTCGCGAAGGACCTCGTGCAGCTCACGAAGGCCTTCCTGAAGGGGCTCGTCGAGAAGAAACCGTTCGGCACGCTCGATTCGCGGCTCGCGTGGTTCGTCGGCCTGGGCACGATTCCCATCGGGGTGTGCGGCCTGTTGTTCAAGAAGACCATCGAGACGTCACTGCGAAGTCTGTACGTGATCTCAGCATCGCTCATCGTGCTCGCCATCGTGTTGCTCGTGGTCGAACGAATCGCCGCGCACAAACGCACGCTCGAAGAGATGACGCTGAAGGACGGCATCATCGTCGGGCTCTGGCAGGCGGTGGCGTTGATTCCCGGCAGCTCGCGCTCGGGCACGACCATCACCGGAGCCCTCTCGCTCGGCTTCACGCGCGCCGACGCTGCCCGCTACTCGTTCCTCCTCTCGATTCCCGCCACGACGCTGGCCGGCGTGTTCGAGCTCAAGCACCTGCTGCAGGCGACCGATGGGCCAGGCATCGACGTGATGATCATCGGCACGGTGGTGTCGTTCGTGTCGGGGCTCGCGGCCATCTGGGGGCTGCTCCAGTTCCTGAAGAACCGGTCGATGCTCGTGTTCGTCGTCTACCGCGTGGTGATGGGGCTCGCGTTGCTGGGCCTGTTGTCGTCCGGCCGGCTCGAGGCGTCACCAATGAAGGCGCCGGTCGAGGCTCCCGCGGACGCTGGCGTGTCGGTCACTGCTCCACTGCCATGAGTCTTCGCGGAGTTGCGGATCGCCCTGATCCGAGGAGGCTCGTCCATGTCGACGAATGAGTATCAGGCTGAATGGATTGACGATGACTCCGCGGTGCTGACTTCAGATGGTCAGGTGCGCAACGGCGATCCGAGAGCCGCCGGTGTGTCGTTTTCGCGCCGCAAGGTGGGGAGCATCGTCGTGGCTTTCTTTCCGGAGAAGCCCGCCGTTCTTCCTTCGGCACAAACGCTTGGGGCTCAC
The DNA here is from genome assembly GCA_943370055.1 of Archangium gephyra. Taxonomy (GTDB): domain Bacteria; phylum Myxococcota; class Myxococcia; order Myxococcales; family Myxococcaceae; genus Xiheimicrobium; species Xiheimicrobium gephyra_A. The sequence continues at coordinate 48,738 of CALRPN020000039.1, read as the reverse complement.
GAGGCCGTGTTTCTCTGCGAGACATCGGCAGGCGCAGTCACAGCGAGCGTTCTTCGCGCGGAGCGAGCAACGCCCACCGAACTTCTCGCCGCTGCTGCGGCACTCGGCGTGGTCGACTTTGGTCTGGCATTCGGGAACGCCGAAGGTGTTCAACTCCGCGTCGCACTTGACGGGAGGGCGTTCGCCACCCACGTGCTCTACGGCAATCCCGAGTTGAGCGAGCCTTGGCGGGTTCTGGTGACCGCAACTTCGGCCGCCGGCCCGGGTTGAATTCTCCGTCGGGCGATGACGCCCATTTTCCCGGAGCGAACCATGCAGAAGACCTGGTGGATGTTGCTGACGATGTCGCTGGTGGTGGTCGGGTGTGGGCGTGGCGTCGAGGCGGACTCGGCAGAAGACGCTGATGAATCGGCAGTCGTCTCGTCGTCGGAGTCCGCGCTCACGGCCGAGCTCTCCGATGAAGTCGCGCAGCCGATGAGCACCACGCCCGAGGCGATGGCCATGAACGCCATCACCCGCATCGGCAGCCGCATGAAGCCTGCTGGGTGCGCCACCGCCACGCAGACCGGCGCGACCGTCGTCTACACGCTCACCAACTGCACCGGTCCCTATGGCCTCGTCAAAGTCACCGGCACGCTTACCGCGGTCTACTCGCGCGCGGCAGGCGGCGGCGTGAACGTCGTCATCACCGGTACCGGCGTCAAAGCCAACAACGCCACCATGGACATCAACAGCACCGTCGTCGCGACGCAGACCGCTGGCGTGAAGAAGGCCCAGGTCACCATCAACGGCGCCGGCACCGGCCCGCGCGGCAACTCCATCAACCGCAACGGCGCGTACACCGTCACCTTCGACACCACGACCGAGTGCATCACCATCGATGGCACCTGGCAGACCGGCACCGCGCGTCTCGGCGCCAGCACCGTCGTCGCCGGCTACAAGCGCTGCAAGGGCACGTGTCCCGCGGCCGGTGGCTCCATCGTGCACACCTCGGCGAAGAACGAAGTCGTCACCCTGACCTACGACGGCACCGCCACCGCGAAGTACGCCAGCAGCGGCGGCCGCACCGGCTCCGTGCCCCTGCAGTGCGGCAACTGACGAGCCTCCCGCCACAGCTTTCCAGTTCGACTCCGGACCACCTTCGCCTTCGTCTCACCGACGCCGGGCTCCTTCAGCGGGAGTCCGGCGTTGTCATGTCATCACTGCCTGGAGGGCGCTCGGCATGAGCGCCTCGGGCAGCGTCGCGAGCACCGAGTCCCGGTCGCCGAGACACACCTCCCATCGCGTTCCGCTCTTCCAATGCAGCAGGAAGGTGCCGTCGCGACAGCGCCCCATCAGATGCGAGACCTGCGCTCCCGCGGCGCGCCCCTGACGAGCACGCCCGAAGGCTGCCCGCCACAGGCACGACTCGACCTCCGCCGCCCGAGGGTCGCCTCGCTTCACCAGCATCGCGCGCAGCTCCTCACGCAACATTCGCTGGTCGAGCGCTTCGAGGAAGGGTCTGGCGCGGTCGAGTGGGAGCGCCGCTGCGACGGCTGCGGCTGTTCGTCGAATCGCGCCCACGGTCTCCCCGCCGCCGACTTGAAGCTCGACATCATACGAGGCGAGCAGCGCGACGTTCGCAGCAGCGAGCGCCAGCGGCAGGTCGTCCCGCGCCCGCACCACACCCTGCACCGTGAGGTCGCGCCTGAGCTCGGCGAGGGCCTGCTTCGTCAGGACCCGTCGCTGCGTCTTGGTTCCCCGCTTGACCATCGTGCCCTGTGCGGTGGCGTGTCGCTCGTAGACGTCTCGCGCGCGGCCGAGCCACTGCGTGTAGCGCGGTCGCTCGGCCTTCTTCACGACGGGCTCGGCGGCCTCGGCCAGGAAGAGGCTGACCCCACCAAACCCGAAGCTCCCAAGCTGCGGGTTGGCGTCGACGCCTCCGTGATGCGGCGGTGGCGGGCGAACGGTGGGGGCGACCGCGTCGTGCGCTGCCTTCAAGACAGAGTGCATTGCGAATCGACGCTGACATGGCAGGCAGGTTCTTGTCTGTTTTGACTGACACGCCTGGTGGTTGCGCCGGTGCACGCTCGCAGCAATGAAGGGCGTCATGCGTCGCCTCCTGCTCCTCCTCGCGCTGGCCACCTCGTGCACACCGCCGACACCGAAGCCCACGCCAGTCGAGCGCTTCGGCTTCACGCCGCGTTGGGCCTACCAACCGTGGATCTCGAAGGACATCAGCACCGGCGCCGACACGTTCGACTTCGTGTCCGGCTTCGAGCAGCGCGACATTCCCGTGGGCGTGGTCGTCCTCGATAGCCCCTGGGAGACCAACTACAACACGTTCATCCCCAACGACTCGCGCTACCCGAACTTCGAAGACATGGTGGCGAACCTGCACGGCCGCAACGTGCGCACGGTGTTGTGGATTACGCAGATGCTCAACGACGCGTCGCTCGACGTCGAGGTGGGCGGCGACACGTACCCGGGCCCCGCAGACGGCTTCAACGAAGCCAAACGCCGCGGCCTCTTCGTCAACGAAGGCAAGACGCACTTCTGGTGGAAGGGCACGGGCGGCGGCATCGACTTCTTCAACGACGAAGCGAAGACGTTCTGGCACGCGAAGCAGGAGCGCGTGCTCAAGGTCATCGACGGGTGGAAGCTCGACTTTGGCGAAGAGTACCTGCGCGAGGGCAATCAGCTGACGACGCCCGCGACCGACGTGGTGGTGAAGACGAAGCAGGGCGACAAGTCGCTGCAGGCGTACTCCGAGGCCTACTACGAGGACTACCTGCTCCATGGCCGCACTGTCCGGGGCGACCAGTTCCTCACGATGGTTCGTCCGTACGACCGCTCGTACGGCTACCCGGGCCGCTTCTTCGCGCGAAAGGAGCACGCACCCATCGGCTGGGTCGGCGACAACCGGCGTGACTGGCTTGGCCTCGAAGACGCGCTCGACCACATGTTCCGCTCGGCGAAGGCCGGCTACGTGGCCGTGGGCTGCGACCTCGGCGGCTATCTCGACGTCGACGACCTCAACGTCACCGGCCCGAAGATTCCCTTCAGCCAGACGAACTTCGCGCGGTGGACGGCGATGAGCGCGATGTCTCCGTTCATGCAACTGCACGGGCGCGGCAACCTCACGCCGTGGACGGTGCCCGAGCGCCCCGACGAGACGGTCACGCTGTACCGCTACTGGGCGAAGCTGCACGTTCAGCTCGCGCCGTACCTCTTCTCGACGGGTGAAGCGGCGTATCGCGGCAAGGGCGACGTGATTCTCCGTCCCCTCGGAGCCGAGGCGGCGTGGCCCGGCGACTATCGCTACCTGCTCGGTAACGGCTTCCTCGTCGCGCCGATTCTCGACGACACCGGCCGGCGTGACGTGTGGCTGCCCGAAGGCGCGCGCTTCTTCTCGTGGTGGGACGAGAGCGCCGCTCCCCTCGAAGGCGGAGGCACGCAAGCCAACCTCGACTTCACCGACCGCACCCGCATTCCCATCTTCGTGAAGGAGGGCGCCATCATCGTCGCCGACGTGAAGGACGCGACGACGCGGCTCGGGAGCGCGGCACACGCAGGCAAGACGACGGTGCTCACGTGGCCTGCTGCGACCGAGACGAGCTTCACCGTCTACGAAGACGTCGAGGCCGACTCGTACGCCATCACCGTTCGCCAGGGGCAGGTGAAGCTCGACGCCGTGAAGCAGGGCGCGTTCGTGCAGATCTGGAGCGACACGGCTCCGACGTCGGTGTCGCTCAACGGCGCGGCGCTCACGCAGCGCAGCTCGAAGGCCGAGCTCGACGCAGCAGCCGATGGCTTCGTCGTGAACGCGGGCTCGAAGCTCTTCTGGGTGCGGGTGCCCGCAAAGGCGACCGGAGCCGCCACCATCACCTGGAACTGAAACACGCAGTCGTCGGAACTCCTCATGGGGGCCGGCTCGCGTGTGAAGCGCTCGGCTCCGCGCACGGCAAGACGAGCCCTGAAGGACACTTCGTTCTTCTTGTTTGGCAGCTCCACCACCCCGACGCCGACCCGCTGCGGGCAAGCCAATGGAGTTTCGCAGGCAAGCGCACCTTCCGGAGCGTAGAGAGTCGCGGCCGATGAGCGCCGACCCCATCACCTGGTCAGCAACCCTGCGGGCGATGGAGCACGCGCTCGACGAGCGCCCCGAGACGCGGGCGGGCTTCACGGTGAGCTGGCGCCTGCACGTCGTCGACGAGACCACCGTCGAGGTCTCGGCGTGGCTCCACCGCCTGGGTCCGAAGGGGCAACCCAAAGCACCGACGCACTTTCCCCGACGCGCGCTGCTGCTCCACTTCGGGCGTTTGCTCAGCGCCGAAGACGCGCCGATTGCTGCGCTGTTGCCTGAAGACGGACAGCCCGCGTCGCGTGCGTTGCTGGAGGCGTTGTTGGCGCACCCGCGCGTGGTGTTGCGCGACCGGCCGCTGCAGACGGTGAGCTTCGAGCGCGCCACGTTGGGGCTGGTCGCGGAGGACCGACACGGCTCTGTGCGGGTGACGGCGGGCCTCGACGGTTCGTCGCTGCCTCCGAGCCTCTTCTCGCGCGTGGTGAAAGCCCGGCCCGACGACGTGCTCTTCTTGTGGGACGAGGGCGCGCGGCGGCTGACGTTGCTCGACGTGAAGTCCGAGCTGAAGGCGCTGCTCGCGACGCTGCAACGCGACGGCAACCTCTTCCCGCCTGAGAGCCACACCGAGCTGTTGTCCGTGCTCTCTCGCTGGGCCTCTCGGGTGCCGGTCGCGATGCCGCGCAGCGTGGTGGGCGAAGAGGTGCTGGCAGAGAACCTGCTCGTGCTCCGGCTGCGGGTGTTCGACGGCGGTGGCGTCGAGCTCGAGGTGTTGTGCCGAGCCATGCCCGACAGCCCGGCGCTGCAACCCGGGGTTGGTCCGCGTGACGTGCACGTGCGGCGAGGTGTGACTGCCTTTCACGCGGTGCGACAGCCCGAGGCTGAGCGCTCGGCCGCGCGCGCGTTGTGCGACGAGCTGCCGCTCCGTGACGCCGAGAGACTGGAGCGCCCGTTTCTGTTCCGCCTGCCGTCGATTCATCACGCGCTCGATGTCCTCGCGGCCGCTGACGAGCAGACGCCACGTCCGGCGCTCGAGTGGGTCGGTCCTCCGCTGAAGCTGTCGCGGCGAGCGGGTCCACGGGCGCTCCGGGTGCAGCTCGAGCAGAAGCACGAGTGGTTCGGATTGCTGGGCGACCTCTCGGTGGAAGGAGAGCGCGTCGAACTCGCCGTGCTGCTGGAGGCGGCGCGGCGCAACGAGCGCTACGTGCGCGCGACGGAGCACTCATACGTCGAACTCAGCGCGGTGCTGCTCGAGACGCTGCAGTCCCTCGAGCCACACGCGCACAGCAACGGGCGCCGCGTCGAGCTGGGAATGGCGGCGATGGAGTCGCTCGAGGCGCTCGAGGCGCTGGGCGCGAAGGTCGACGCCGATGCGGGCTGGCGCGCGCGGCTGCGTCGCGTCGAGGAAGCGCGGGCCCACGCTCCACGAACTCCAGCGGGCCTGAAGACGACGCTGCGGCCCTACCAGCGCGAGGGCTTTCAGTGGCTCGCGCGCCTGGTGGCGTGGGGCGGCGGCGGCGTGCTCGCCGATGACATGGGGCTCGGGAAGACGGTGCAGGCACTCGCGTTGCTGCTCCACCGTGCTGAGGCGGGGCCTTCGCTGGTGGTGGCGCCCACGTCTGTTGCGTTCAATTGGAAAGAAGAGGCCGCGCGCTTCGCTCCGGCGCTGAAGCTGCACGTGCTCGCCGACGCGACCGACCGTGAGCGATTGGTGATGTCACTCGGCCCTCACGACGTCCTGGTGGTCAGCTACGGGTTGTTGGTGCGCGACGCCGAGCTGCTCTCGACCCAGGTCTTCGCGACGCTCATCTTCGACGAGGCGCAACAGCTGAAGAACGCGACGACCCAGCGGGCAAAGGCGGCGGCGGCGCTGCGGGCCGAGGCTCGGTTCGCGTTGTCGGGCACGCCACTCGAGAACCACCTCGGCGAGCTGTGGAGCCTGTTCGCGCTCGTGTTTCCCTCGCTCCTCGGGAGCTGGACGTCGTTTCGTGAGCGCTTCGCGACCGCCATCGAGAAGCAGACCGACCCCCGCGCAGCCCCCGCGCTCGCCAGACTGTTGAAGCCGTTTCTCCTTCGCCGCACCAAGGCCGACGTCGAGACGAGCCTGCCGTCACGCACCGAGGTGCGGGTGCCGGTGCTGCTCTCGGCCGAAGAGTGGCAGCTCTACGAAGACGCGCGCCTGGCTGCCTTGTCGGACCTCGAGACGCGCAAGAGCGTGATGAAGGAGCAGCAGCGTCGTGTGCAGGTGCTGGCGTCGCTCACGCGTCTGCGGCTGCTGGCGTCGAACCCGCGGCTCTTCGATGCGCACACGACCGTCGCGTCGTCGAAGCTGGCTCGCTTGCTGGAGCTGGTCGACGAGCTGGTGGCCTCTGGGCAGCGCGCGCTCGTCTTCAGTCAGTTCACCTCACACCTCGCGCTGGTGAAGGAGCAGCTCGACGCGCGCGGAGTGAAGTCCGTGGTGCTCGATGGCTCGACACCGGCGCGGCAGCGGCGCGCGCGGGTGGCGGCGTTTCAGAACGGCGAGGCGCCGCTGTTCCTCATCTCGCTCAAAGCCGGCGGCACGGGGCTCAACCTCACCGCCGCGACCAACGTCATTCACCTCGACCCCTGGTGGAATCCCGCCGTCGAGGACCAGGCGTCAGATCGCGCGCACCGCCTCGGGCAGCGAAAGCCGGTGACCATCTTCCGGCTGGTGGCGATGGGCACCATCGAGGAGCAGTTGCTCGTGATGCACCGGCAGAAGCGCTCCCTCGTCGAGCGGGTGCTCGAGGGCAAAGCCGGCGCGGCGAAGGTGACGACCGACGAGCTGGTCGCGTTGTTGCGAGTGCCTCAGTAACCCGGGACCCGGCTCACGCGCCTGGCAGCACCTCTGGCGGCAGCTTGAGCAGCTGTCTCGACAACGCCCACAACCGATCCTGGGTCTTCACGTCATTCGCTGCTCCCGAGGCAGGTTGCTGCTCGGTGCCTTCGAAGTAGCGGCCCGTGACGTTCGCGAGCGTCGGCGACAGGGCGAGGTGGAGAGGGCCCACGGCGCCAGCTTCAGGCGTGAGCGGGTTCTTCGGCTCGCGCGCGGTCGGAGGCGCTTCGCGACGAAGCCCGGTGTCCACCACGCCCGGGTGCACCGCGTTGACCGTCACGCCCTGCCCAGCCAGCCGCCGCGCGATCGCGAAGGTGAACAACACGTTGGCCAGCTTCGACTGCGAGTACGCGGTGCCGCCGTGGTGTTGGCGCACCTTGAACTGCGGGTCTTCGAAGTCGAACGCTCCCTCGCGATGCATCGATGACGTCAGCACCACGACCCGCGCCGGCGCACTGCGCACGAGGAGCGGCAACAGCGCGTCAGTCAGGAAGAACGGACCCAGGTGGTTGACACCGAGGGTCAGCTCGAAGCCGTCTTCGGTCTTTCGGCGCGTGCGCGGCCATACGCCAGCGTTGTGCACGAGCCAGTCGAGCCGGTCGAAGCGTGCCAGGAACTTTGGAATGAAGTTCCGCAGCCGCGACAGGTTCGCGAGGTCGACCTGCATCACCACCGCTGCGTCGTTGCCCGTCAGTGCGCTGAGTTGGTCGCGCGCGGTGTGGCCCTTCTTCAGGTCGCGGCAGCCCAGCACCACGGTTGCGCCCTTCGCGAGCAACCCTCGCGCGATTTCGAAGCCGATGCCGGTGTTGGCGCCGGTGACGAGTGCCACCTTGTCTTTCATGCAGCCCTTGTCGCACGAACCTGGAACTGAAACGCGCTGGTGATGACCTGAGGGTCGAGGCCATGATGGCCGGCTCGAGATGACGGACGCGACACCACCAGCTGCCCGCGTCGAGTGCCCCAGGTGCCGCACCTCGTTCCCCGTCGGGCCCCACGCTGACAAGACGGTGGTGGTGTGCGGCTCGTGTGGCCAGCACTTCGCCATCGACACGAGGCCGCCAGAGGAGACGAAGCTCACCTGCCGGGCCTGCGGCACGTCGTTCATCGGGCAGGGCATCATCGATGGAACGCCTGTCGAGTGCGGCCGCTGCGGAGAGCTGTGGATCGTCGGCAAAGAAACGCCGAAGCCCGTCAGTCCCCGTCGCGCGCCTGAGCCCGCGCTCGAACCAGAGCCGATCAGCGCGAAGCTCGAGCCGCTTCCGCCGCCGATGACGACGACGTGTCAGCGCTGCGCGCAGCTGGTGCTCGTGCGCGGGCCCGGCCCGGTCTCGATCAGATCAGGCACCTGTGGTGATTGCGGGTTCACCCGGCTCGATGCCGCTGGCGTCGCCCGCCGTCGCGCTGCCTCGTTGCCAACGTCCGAGACCGAGGGCTTCGTCTGCGCCGTCTGCCGCGAGCCGGCGCTCGTTCGAACAGGTGCCTCGTTCTCGTGTGGTGCGTGTGGAGAGCGGTTTCAGTCGGCGGCGGAGGAGGAGGCGCAGCGCTCACCGGACTCCGGCCGGCTGGTGCTCAGCCCCCAGCTGACACCGCCCGTCGCTCCTGGGCCCGTCGCGTCGCGGTGCCAGGAGTGCAAGGGCATGCGCATGGAGCGAGGTCCCGGTCCACGGTCGGTGCCGGTGACGGGGTGCGAGCGCTGTGGGCTTCCGAAGCTCGAGGGCGCGGCGCTGGCGGAGCGGCTCGAGGCGAACCGGCGGCGGGTCGCGCACAAACGCGTCGACTTCTTCGCGTCGCACGTCAGCTTCTGTCTCGTCTGTCTCAATCAGCGCGTTCAGCAGATTCGCGATGGCCACTTCGAGTGTTCGGCCTGCGGAGAGGTCTACGACCGGCCCATCGAGTCTGGCGTGGTGTTCGCGCCTGCGCCCCGACCCTCGACAGGCCGGCCCGATTCACGCCTCGCGTTGCTCGAGCGCATCGCCGCCTCTCCGTACGACGACGGCCTGCGGCTCTCGCTGGGTGAGCTGTACGAAGCGCAGGGCGACCCGCGCGCCGAGTTCATCGCGCTGCAGCTGGCGGAGGCACGTGGGCAGGGCAGCCCCTCGGCCCGCGAGCGCATCGCGAGCCTGCTCGAGCGCCATGGCTCGCAGTGGGCGCCGCGCGGCATCAACCTGGAGTTCTCCGAGTTCCGTCGCGGCCTGCTGCACACCGCCTACTGGTTCGAAGAGACCGACGTCGACCACCACGCGTGGATGAGCGTCGAGCGGCTCGTCATCGGTCCGCTCCTGCCTGATGGCGCGCGCTCACCGTTCGCCGAGATCATCAGGCCAGCGCTGCGCGAGCTCGAGGGCTGTCGCAGTCGCATGCTCGTCGGGTTGCTGGCCTCGCCGCCGCCGAAGCTCGAGCAGCTTCGCCTCGAGGTCTCACGCGCCGAGTTCGTCGCGGGCTTCGAGCTGCAGATGGAGCAGGTCGTCGATCGACTGCCCGTGGTGACACGGCTCGGCTTCGGGACGGGCGTCGTGGCGTCTCCCGGCGCGGCGGAGTTCTCGGGGCCGAACCCGCTCGTCGACGGGCTCATCACGCGGCTGCGCACCAAGCTGCACGTGCTGCGGGTTCCGGGCACCGAGGAGCGCCCCGTGATGGTTCAGGCGCTGCTGCGTCAGGTCGCGCCCGAGCTGGTGGTGCAGCTCGAGTTCTTCAACTCTCCCGCGGGCAGCGCGTGGCTCGAGGTCGACAGCACCCGCATCACCCTATGCACGGAGGGGCACGTCGGCGACCCGCCCATCGACGCCATGAAGGCCGTGATGCGGTCGGCGGGCTTCGCGAAGGTGACGGCGCTCGATGTCGGAAAAGGCGAGCGCGTGTCGATCTCGACGAGGTGAGGTTCAGCGCGACGGGCCGAAGAGGTCCTGCAGCTGGCCGTACTTGTCGCGGTAGTCCTGCAGCGAGAGGTTGATGGTCTGCAGCGCCTCTTCGCGGCCGTAGACCTCGGCGATCTCCACCGCGGGCTTCGGGCTGTCGGGCAGCTGCTTGTAGGTGAGGAAGTAGTGGCGAAGGCGATCGATGAGCTGCGTCGGCACGTGGGAGACGTCCTTCCACCCGCCGTACACGCTGTCGCCCTTGAGCACCGCGATGATTTTGTCGTCGGCCTGGCTGCCGTCGATCATGCGCAGCCCGCCGATGGGGATCGCCTCGATGAGAATCGCGCCGTGCTGAATCGGCTTCTCGGTGAGCACGCAGATGTCCATCGGGTCGCCGTCGCCCTGAATGCCCGGCCGGCCGACGCGCTCGCTGCAGCGCTGGCCCACCTTGGTGTTGCAGAACGTGCGGGGAATGAAGCCGTAGAGCGAGGGCGGCTGGCTCGAGAAGCGCTGCGGGCGATCGAGCTTCAGAATGCCGGTGGCCTTGTCGACCTCGTATTTGACGGCGTCGGTGGGCACCATCTCGATGTAGCTGGTGACGATGTCGGGCGATTGATCGCCGGGCGACACGCCGTGCCACGGGTGCGCCTGGAAGAAGAGGCCGAAGGCCTGCGTGAGCGACGGAGTCATGGGCCCGTCTCTACACCGGTTGCAGGGCTCGCGCCTCGTTCAGGGAGGGTAGGTCTTGGGCAACCCTGAAAGCGCTGCTTCTGCCAGCGGTACGTCTTCGGGCCGGTCGACCGCCGCCGAGCCGTACTTCGTCAGCACACAGTGAATCGTGATGCCGTGGCCGAGCGCGCGGAGTTGTTCCAGCGACTCGGTCTGCTCCAGCGCCGTCGGCTTCAAGGTCGCGAGTTGGAGCAGCGTCTTCACCCGGTAGCCGTAGATGCCGACGTGCCCGAGCCGCTGGATGCCCGGGCCTGCGTCACGCTGGAACGGCAGATCGGCGCGCGAGAAGTAGAGGGCGCGACCCTGCTCGTCGAGCACCGCCTTCACCACGTTCGGGTTGCTGCGCTCGTCGTCACGCAGCGGCCTCACCAGCGTGGCCATGCTCACCGTTTCCTTCGAGAACACCTGACTCAGTGCCCACAACGCCTGTGGGTGGAGCGCCGGCTCGTCTCCCTGAACGTTCACCACGACGGCGTCGCCGGGGAGCTTCAGTGCCTGCGCGACCTCGGCCACCCGGTCGGTCCCTGACGCGCACGAGGGCGACGTCATCATCGTCTCGCCGCCAAAGCCTCGGACCACCGTCGCGATGCGCTCGTCGTCGGTCGCCACGATGACGCGCTCGAAGCTCTTCGACTCGTGGCACCGCTCCACGACGTGCTGGATCATCGGTTTGCCGCTGATCAACGCCAGGGGCTTGCCCGGAAAGCGCGAAGAAGCAAATCGCGCAGGAATCACGGCGGTGACGGTCATGGGTGGGGTTCTTGCCAGCATGCTCGATTGCCGGGTAGGCATGACGTCATGACGACGACGAAGCTCGGTTCCGTCCCCACCTCCTCCAAGTTGCCCTCGGTCACCCGCACCACGACCCCCACGGCCACCGCTGCGGTCGCCAAGACGCTCGGCGTGACGCCCGAGACCTCACAGGCCGTCGCCTTCGACGCTGCGGCTCAGGAGCGCGCAGGCGTGCTCAACCCTGCCGGCCAGCACCTCGGCAAGTCGGCCGACCCCGGCGCGTTGTGGGGTGAGAAGCCTGCCAACCCCGCGAACGCCGAGCTGCGCGCCGCGATGATGGAGTTCAAGAAGCTCACGCCCGAAGGCCAGAAGGCGAAGATCGAAGAGCTCAAGACGAAGCAGGACGCGCTCTCGAAGAAGATGCTCGTTCGCATCGAGACCCTCGACGCGCGGTACAAGCAGATGCGCAACGTCGACAAGGGCGAGATGCTGCGCAACCTCGGCAACAAGACCGACGCGATGTCGCCCAGCGAGAAGCAGCACCTCGACACGCTGCTCAACAAGGCCGACGGCATCGCGAAGCAGATCGACGAGCTGAAGGCGAAGGCGGCCACGCTGCCCGACTCGCGCAGCGCGACGCCGGAGCAGAAGGAAGAGCGCACGAAGCTCGCGCGGCAGATCAAGAACGCCCGCTCGCGCCTGTCCGACGCGACGAAGGCCGCCACGACCTACGTCGACTCGCTCGGGCTCAAGGCCGACCGCCTCGCGGTGAACGAGCAGAAGATCGACCCGAACGCTCCGGCGCCGAGCAGCTCGAGCTCGCTGCTCTCGATGATGGCCGACTGGTTCCACTTCGACAAAGTCATCAACTTCTTCACCGGCGTGTTCACCGGGCTCATCACGTTCGACGAGATCAACATGACGCCGACGCAGCGCGAGACGGTTCGTGAGCGCCGCACGGAAGAGGCGAACAAGGAGTTCGATCGCCGCCTCGAGACGCGCCGGGAGCACGAGAAGCGCGTCGACACGACGGTCTCGAACCGCAAGCAGTCGGAGCACGTCGAAGAGGTCGACCCGCGCACCCAGCGGCAGTCACTCGAGGCGGCCCTGCGCAGCTTGAGCAAGAACGACGTGCCGGTCGGCAACGTTCGCGCCCGCTGAACGCGTCACTTCGATGGAATCGCCGCTCCTTCGAGGGCTGCGACGATGCGGAGCGCTTCGCGGCTGCTGACTTTCAGGCCCTTCGCCTTCGCGTGCTTCACGAGCAGGGACCCGACCTGCGCCAGCGTCGCGCCGTCTGCCGCGTCGGCGACGTCACCCGCGAGGGTTGCCAGGGCGTGAAGCCGCTCAGGCTTGATGTCAGCGAGGGCGCTCTCGAGCTGGGCCGGCGTCGCCCGCGAGGGCTCGAAGCCATAGCGCGCCTGGTGCAACCGACGGAGTGACGAGGTCCACCGTGCGACGAGCTCGGGGGTGATGGGCCGAAGCCCCGTGCGCAGCTCTCCCGCCAGCTCACGCTCGATGAGAAACGAGACGTCGTCGTAGGTCTTCGCGAGTGTGACGCCATCGACCAGCGCGGCCTCGATGGCGGTGATGGCTGCTTCGATGGCCGCCGTGCGTTCCGAGAAAGAGGCACTGCGCCAGCTCGCCGGGGTCTGCATGGGCAGGGGCATGGTCACACGGCCTGACTGAACAGGCACGCCTCGCAGTCCTCACCGATGCAGGTGTGCGTCCAACGTTGATTCACCACCTCGGACTCGAGCTCGAACGCCGATTGAATCGTGGCGTCGACGACCTCTGCCGTTCCGGGAGCGAAGAGCACGGCCTCGGCGGCCGAGAGCCAGGCGTCGTGTCCGTCCGAGAGCGCCCACGCCTGCAGCGCGCGATCTCCCAGGAGCGCGAGTGGCGCCGACGGCATGCCGACGAGGCGGCCGGCGAAGGCTTCGAGTTGCTGGTGCTCGAGCTCGTTCAGCGGCTCGGGCAGGCGAACGGTGCGGCGGTGGCGAAGGTGAACGGGCACGGCGCGCAGGCTACTTCGCGAGCGTGACCCGGTAGAGCGCGGCGTCGCCCTGGCGCGCTTCGAGGAGCCGCCCATCGGCCGGCACGCGCTCGAACTTCTGGGTGGTGCCCATCGCGTCGGGCCAGCGAACCGTCAGCTCCTCGACGCCGTCACAGGCGCCAACGCCCACGTGGACCACCAGGTCGTTCTGCATGCCGAAGTGGCCATAGCCACCGCCCACCTCACGGACGATGGTCTTTCCTCCGGCCTTCACCGTCACCTTCGCGCCGATGGCCGCGCGGTTCGTCGTCGTGCCGTTGCCGCGCAGGCGGAGCAACAGCGACTTCCCGGCCGGTCCCTGGTTCTCGTACAGCTTCACTTCGTTGCCCTTCTTCCAGAGGGCCGCACAGTCACGCGCGGTGCTGGCGCCGGCGATGACGTCGAGGTCTCCGTCACGATCGAAGTCGGCGATGGCGAGGCCCGACATGCAGGCGTGCTTCAGGTTGAACGGCTCGGCCTTGTCGACGAAGCGCCCATCTGGCTGCTGCTGGAGGATGACGCCGAACTGATCAGGGTAGTCGCTCGCCGCGACGATGAGGTCCTGCAGGCCGTCGTTGTCGAGGTCTCCGCCAGCGGCCATCAGCCCGCCTTCGTTCCACGACGGACCGACGCGCGGCAGCCCCATGCCCGTCGCTTGATTGCCCGGCCGCGTGAAGCGCACGGCGGACGTCATCGACTCGTTCTTCAGCAGCTCGGAGCCGTCACTGCCGCGACCTGCCCAGAAGTGGCGAATCTCGGCGTTGTAGAGGTCCAGCTTGCCGTCGCCCGTGAGGTCCCCGCACCAGGTGGTGAAGGTGTTGCCGTTGTTCCGCCACGGCTGGTCATCGACGCCATCGTTCCAGCTCGAGCCCGGGTCGGTGCCGCAGTTGATGCCCGGCCGGCCCACGGTGGCGCAGCGCGCGTCGGCCTGATTCACCGTGCACCAGCACTTGAAGTTCTCGTTGTCGGCGTAGTCGACGTTGCTGTCGCCCGCGAAGCCCGACGCCTCGCTCTGGTCGACGAAGCGGCCGCGCCCGTCGTTGCGATAGAGCAGGTTCTTCTGACGTCCATACGCGCTGACGAGCAGCTCGGGCGCTCCGTCGTCGTCGAGGTCGCAGCTGGTGACGCCGTACGCAGGCCGGTGGTTGGTGAAGGTGTCGAACCCCGAGCGTGTCGTGGTGAGTCCAGCGGGATCGGTGTTCTTCGTGAAGCGGCCGTTGCCCTGACCGAGCAGCAGCTGCGCCTGCAGGCCTTGATAGGTGCGGCCGTAGTACTCGTAGAAATAGCCGACGAAGAGGTCGAGCTTTCCGTCGCGGTCGGCGTCGGTGAAGGTGGCCGAGGTGGTGGGCAGGCGCTCCGAGGCGCTGCCACGAACGGGCGTCGGCGCTGCGAGGGAGAAGTGGCCCTTGCCGTCATTGAGCATCAGCTCGCTGCGGTCGCCGATGTCTGGCTTCGACGGGTCGTCATAGGTGCCGGAGAACGCGTCGAGGTCGCCGTCGTTGTCGACGTCTCCGAAGATGGCGAGGTGGGCCGCGCGCCAATGTGTCTCGCTGCCGTCACGCACCTGGAAGAGCCCGTTGCCCGTCTCGTCGACGAAGCGGCGCAGGCCGTCAGGGCCTTTCCGATTCATCAACTGGCGGACGAGCCGCGCGCCACCATCGGGTTGTTGGAGCTGCCGCACGTTCGAGGACACCGCGTGCACGACGAGGTCGGGGTAGCCGTCGTTATCGAGGTCGGCGACGGTGAGGCGATTGCCGCGCACCTCGTCGAGCGCCCACGTCTCGGTGGTGTCGACGAAGAGCGCGCCGGGCGTCGCGGTGGTGCAGACGGGGGCGGACTCGAGCGGAGCCACGCGATCGTCGAAGGTGACGGCTCCCGTGCCGCCGAGCGCGGTGCTGTTCGCGGGAGAGAGACAGGCGGAGCAGGAGAGGAGGACGAGCAGCAGGTGACGCATGCGGCACGCAGTACCGGGGTCAGCCCGTGGTTTCCACCGTAAGCCGGGAGAACATCCTGACGCGACGGGAGGCTGACTTCGCCGTCAGTGAACCGCAGCGCGCAACGGCAGCACTTCCATCAGCTCCGCTTCGGCCGAGAGCAGCACCTCGAGCCGCGCCTCCACCACTTCTTCCGGCTCGACCGCCTTCGCCAGGCGCACGAACAACTTCTGGTGGCCGTCTTCGCTCTTCGCGAGCTCGGCATAGAACTTCTTCAGCGCCGGGTCGGTGAGCCCGCTCGCCAGCAGCTCGAGCCGCTCGAAGCTCCGTGCCTCGATGATGCCGGCGATGAGCAGCCGGTCGAGGCGCCGCTCCTTCGCGGGGTTGCGCACCAGCACCTGCAGGCCCTTCGCGTACGGGTCGCCCGCGTCGCGGCCCAGCGTCAGCCCGCGCGCCTCCATGATCTCCAGCACCTTCGCGAGGTGTGACGCCTCTTCCCTCGCGAGCCGCGCCATCTGCGCTGGCAGCCCGGGCACTTCGGGGTGGGCCTGCAGAATGGAGAGCGCGTTCGCCGCCGCCTTCTTCTCGCAATGCGCGTGGTCGATGAGCACCTCGTCGAAGTGGGCGAGGGCGTGCGGCAACCAGCGTGGCGAGGTGACGAACTTGAGCTGCATCGCGATGCCTCGTTACTTCGGCGCGCTCACCTTGCGGAAGTCGCCGACCTTCACCACCGTGAACTGCGAGGGGTCGATGTTCTTCTTGAGCGCGGCGTTCACGTCCTTCGAGGACAGCGCCTTCACGGCGTCGTCGAACTTCTGCTCCCACTCGAAGGTGCGGCCGGTCTCGAGCTGCTCGGTGAGCTCCCCCGCCACGCCGGTGTCATCGGCCCGGCCCTGCTCACGCTGCTGGAGGAGCCCTTTGCGCGCGAGCTCCAGCTCGGCATCGGTGAAGCCCTTGTTCACCGCGAGCTCGAGCTCTTCCTTGAAGCCCTTCTCGACCTTCGGCGCGTTCTCGGGTGCCGAGATGGCGTAGCCAAGCAGCGCGCCGTTGTCTTCGAAGGTGCCCGCGCGCAGGAACGTGCCGGCGCCGTAGCTCCAGCCTTCCTTCTCGCGCAGCCGCTGCGGCACACGCCCGTTGAGGAAGCCGCCGCCCAGCATCGAGTCAGCCAGCACGAGCGCCACGTAGTCGGCGTCGGTCTCCTTCAGCGCCAGCGTGGTGCCCGTGACGAAGCAGGCCATCGCCTTGTCGGGCGTGTCCTGCGTGAGGTTCTTCGGCTCGACCTTCACGAACGGGCGGGGAATGCGCACGTACGGCTCCTTCGCCTTGAAGCCGCCGAGCAGGAAGGTGAGCTGCTTCGTCACCGCGTCGGGGTCGAAGTCACCGACGACCGCGCCGAAGCCCGCCTGCGCGCCGTACACCTTCGCGTGCAGAGCCTTCAGGTCCTCCAGCTTCGCGGCCTTCACGTCGGCCATCTGCTCGTCGAGCGTCAGCACAGCGAACGGGTGGCCCTTCGGCCACGTGTTGATGGCCTTCTGCAGCCCGAGGAAGGCGAGCGCGTTGGGGTCGTCCTTCTTCTGCTCGAGCTCGGTCAACAGCTCACGCTTGAGCGACTCGAGCTCGTTCTTGTCGAACGCCGGCTGCGTCAACGCGTCGGTGACGAGCGCGAGCGTGTCTGCCAGCTGCGGCTTGCGCACCTCGATGGAGACGACGACGCCCTGGGCCTCGGCCCGAATGTGCACGCTGGCCCGCAACGCATCGAGCGCGTCTTTGTACTGCTGGCGCGTCTTCGACTTCGTGCCGCGCGACAACATGCGGGCGGTGAGCTCGGCGTTCGTCTTCTGGTTCATCAACGTCTTGTCGCTGCCGTAGGCGAGGCGCATCACCACGTGCACCGTCTCACCGCGCGTCTTCTTCGGCAGCAGCGCGACCTTCATGCCGAAGGGCAAGGCGGTGCGGGTCGTGCGCGCGTCGAGGTTCTTGTTGCTGGCCTCGAACGCCTCACCCTTCGAGATCGCCTCCTGGCCCTTGTAGCTCTTGAGCACGGGGCCCAGGTCGACGAGCGCGGGAATCTCGGCGCGGTCGGGCCCTTCGGTGGGCACGTATTCACCGAGCGTGCGGTTCGACTGCTTCAGGTACTTCGTGGCCACGCGGTTGGCGTCGGCGGTGGTGACGGCCTTGATGCGGTCGCGGTGCAGGAAGAGCAGGCGCCAGTCGCCCATCGACGCGAACTCCGAGAGGTAGACGCCGACGCGCTCGCTGTCGTTGAGGAGCAGCTCGATCTGCTTGAGCAGCTGGCCCTTCGCGCGCTCGACCTCGGCGTCGGTGACGGGCGTCTTGCCCAGACCTTCCACCGTCGACACCAGCACCTCGCTCGCGGGAGCCGTCTTCTCCTTCTGGTTCAGCTCGGCGAAGCAGAGCAGGGCGCCCGGCTCCTTGAGCTGGAAGTTGAAGCAGCCGGCCTTGGCGGCCTTCTTCTTCTCGACGAGGCCCTTGTAGAGGCGGCCCGAGGGCGAATCGCCGAGCACCTGCGTGAGCACGTCGATGGCGGCGTAGTCGGGGTCGCTGCCGGCGGGCACGTGGTAGCCGAGCGCGAGCACGGGCGTTCCACCGACGCGGCGCACGGTGATGGCGCGCTCTCCGTCCTGCACGGGCTCGACGGTGTACGTCGTCGGCAGCACGCGCTTCGGTTTCGGAATCTCGCCGAAGGACGCGGCGATCCACTCGAGGGCCTTCGCCTCGTCGAACTTGCCGGCCACGACGAGCAGGGCGTTATCGGGCTGGTAGTAGCGCGTGTAGAAGGCCTGCAGCCGCTCCTGGGGAACGGTCTCGATGTCGCTGCGGGCGCCGATGGTGGTGGCGCCGTAGTTGTGCCACGTGAACGCCGCCGACATGACGCGGTCGAAGAGCACGCTCTGCGGCGAGTTCTCACCCATCTCGAACTCGTTGCGCACGACCGTCATCTCGGGCGCGAGCTTCTCCTTCGTGATGATGGTGTTCACCAGCCGGTCGGCCTCGAGCGAGAGCGCCCACTTGAGGTTCTCGTCGCTGGCCGCGAGCGTCTCGTAATAGTTCGTGCGGTCGTACCAGGTGGTGCCGTTCGCGTCGGCGCCCTTCTCGGTGAGCGACTTCTTGATGTCCTTGAACGACTTCGTCTCTTTGAAGAGCAGGTGCTCGAGCAGGTGCGCCATGCCCTTCTCGCCGTAGTCCTCGTGGCGGCTGCCGACGAAGAGGGTGAGGTTCACGGTGACGTTGGGCTTGCTCGAGTCGGGCACGAGCAGAATGCGCAGGCCGTTGGGCAGCGAGTACTCGGTGAGGCCTTCGGCGGTTGCGACCTGCGTGGGCTTCACGGGAGCGCCGGCGAGGGAGACGGCGACGAGCGTGGTGAGGAGCATGCGTGGCAGACACTACGCAGCTGCCCGCGAGTCAATGCATTGGTGTCAGCCGAATGGAGTCGTGAGATCGTCGCGTCATCGTGTTCGCGCTCTTCGTGTGCTCGGTGTTGGCGCAGGCGGCTGAGGCTCCGGCGCTGACGAAGGTGGAGCGCAGCGCGAGCCTGCTCGAGGCGCGGCCCACCACACAGCAGTTGGTCGTGCGCGCGTTGCTGGCGCCGGTGAGCGCCGCGGGTGGAACCGGCACCGGCATTCTCATCGGCGCGGGCATCGGCTTCGGGCTGGGGTTTCTCGGCGACCTCGTCGCGCTCGCGCGTGGCCCGGGTCCCCTCATGCTTGGCGCCGCGAACTTCATGTCGACCGTGGGCGCCATCATCGGCGGCGTCATCGGGTATCTGCTGGGCTCGAGCTCTCCGGGGCAGCTGTACGAGACGTCGTTGTCGGCGCGGAAACGGGCGGTGCTCTGGGGCCTGCTGGTCACCGTCATCACCGGTACGGCGTGGCTGGTGGCGGTGCTCACGGGAACGTTCGTGGTGGCGCTCCCGTGGCTCATCGCGGGAGGCGCCGTCGTGTCGGTCGCAGTGCCCGTCTTCTCGGACCTGTCACGACCTCGCGTGGAGACCGTGACGGTCGCGAGGTTCTGACTACGGCGTCAGCGCGGTGAACAGGTCGAACGTGCCGTTGCCGCTCTGCGAGAACGAGTCGACCACGATGAAGATGGTGCGGTCGGTCGTGCCGCTGTTGGTGAAGCGCGCGGTCTCGGCGCCGCTGATGGATGAGTCACTCGAGTCGAAGCAGGTCGAGCTCATGCCGCACGCTGACGCTTCGGTGAGCATGATCGACGCGTCCCAGTTGTTGGGAATGACGACGGCGGTGAGCTGCTTGCCGGCTGGCACGACGATGCTGAAGACGCGGTCGGGCCCACGGTTCTGGAACGAGGAGCAGCTCGTGGCCGTCTGCACGTCATCGAGGTAGTTCGCCGTGGTGAGGCCCGTGAGCGAGCCCGACATCGCGATGACCTGCGGCGCCTGGCAGGTGTCTCCCGGCATGGCAGAGAGCGCGATGACCTCGGTGGTGATGATGAAGTTGCCCGACTGTGCGTGCTCGTGACCATCGACGACCACCAGCGCGGTGGTTGGAGTCGTGGTCGTGTTGCGAATCACCACTTCCTCCCCTGAGCCCGTGCGCGGGCCGTCGGACGAGGTGGTGCAGGTCGCTCCCACGGTGCCGGCGTCGATGGAGAGGCCGCACGCTCCGGGTGACGCGATGACGTTCAGCACCGCGTCCCAGCCATCGGGCGTGACGGTGGCGCGAACGAGCGAGCTCGGCGGCACGGTGACGCTGAAGACCGAGTCAGGCGCGTCGGAGGTCGCGGTGCAGCCGCCGTTGTCGAAGAAGTCGAAGCGGCTGCTGCGGCCCGTGGTCGTGGAGGCGAACGTTCCGGCGTCGAGCGCGGTCGGCGAGGCGCACGTGTCTCCGCCGATGATGATGGTCGGCGCAGGCGAGAGCGTGGCGGTGAGGTTGAACGTGCCCGTGCCGCTGCTGGTCGAGTCAGAGTCGACGACCAGCAACACGGTCTGCGCCGTGGCCGAGAGGTTGTCCCAGGTGAGGCGCTCCTGCGCGTTGTCACCGGAGTCGTCGATGCCGTTCACGCAGACCTGCGCGGTGCAGTTCGCGGCGCCCTGCACGAGGCTCAGGCTCGCGTCGAAGCCCGTCGGCACCACCGTCGCGACGAGGCGCTGACCAGCTGGCACCTGCACGCTGTACGCGCGGTCGACGTTGCCGTGGAACTGGCAGCGGCCCGAGAACGAGGCCTCGTAGTCGTCGTTGAAGCCGGTGAGCGGCTGGTTGTTGAGTGGCGTTCCCGGGGTGAGGACGACGGGTGCGTCGCAGGTATCTCCGCTGAGGATGGGCAGGAAGTCGACCGACAACGCGAACGAGCCGAAGTCGCGCGCCGTGTAGCCGTCGACGATGAGCAGCACCTGTCGCGCGGCGCCACCGTTCGTGAAGCTGAGCTGCTCGAGGTTGCCGGCTGCCGCGATGTCGCGCCCTGCGAGGCACGTCATGGCTCCGGGGGAACCGCACGAAGCGGCGTTCGAGACGAGGTTGAGCGCGACGTCGAAGTTGGAGAGGGGAGAGACCGAGATGTCGAGCCGCGTCGCTGCCGGAATGGAGATGGCGTAGACGATGTCGCGGCCCTCGGCGCGCAGGCAGTTCGGGCCCGGGGTTCCGTTTCCGTAGTGCGGCAGCACGCCGGTCGTGTTGCCCATGACGAGCCCAGCGGCCGTGATGGCAATGGGCGCCGCGCACGTATCTCCCGTCGGAGCGGCAGAACCGCCTGCGGAGCCACCAGCGCTCGCCGAGCCGCCAGCCGTTGCGGAACCGCCAGCCGTCGCGGAACCGCCCGCCGTTGCGGAACCGCCCGCCGTTGCGGAGCCGCCCGCACTCGGGTCACCGCCAGCAGTCGCGGAGCCGCCAGCAGTCGCAGAGCCTCCAGCAGTCGCAGAGCCTCCAGCGGTCGCAGAGCCGCCCGCACTCGGGTCACCGCCAGCGGTCGCAGAGCCGCCAGCACTCGGGTCACCGCCAGCAGTCGAGGAGCCGCCAGCAGTCGCCGAACCTCCAGCAGTCGCGGACCCTCCAGCCGTCGCATCACCGCCCGCAGTTGCAGCACCACCTGCCGACGCGGAGCCACCAGCAGCCGCCGCTCCTCCGCCACTCGCCACGCCGCCGGCGCTCGAGTCGCCCCCTCCCTGACTCGAACCACCGCCGGTCGGTGCCGTGCACTTGCCACTCACGCACGCGCTTCCGCTCGAACACATGCTGTCCGAGGTGCACTGATCACTCGTCGGCGAGAAGCAGCCGGCCAACGAGACAAGACCTACCCACAACGGAAGCGCGCGGGCGCGCCCCCGGTACGAACGCAGCGAAGTTGTCATGGTGCGTGGGCCTTTGTGCAATCGCTGTGCACAGGCGCTCACACGGACTCAAACGTGCGGCGTTCGGAAGAAAACGTTCGATCGCGATGGTTGTTGCCACCCGCTTCACTCCGCCACTGCGCGAAGGCTGCCACCGGGCTGGCAGACGCCGATCGGCGTCGGCGGGTTATTCTGGGACATGGCGCGAAAGCTGAGTCGACGAGTGGTCGTTCAAGGAACACTCGCAACTGCGGCGGTGGGCTGTGGGCCAGTTGCCAGTGCAATCGACGCTGGAGCGCTGGGCGGCGGCTCTGCCGGCGGTGCGTCGGGTGGAAGTTCCGGAGGTGGTGCTGCGGCAGGTGGTGGTGCAGCAGGTGGTGCTGCGGCAGGCGGTGCTGCGGCAGGTGGTGCTGCGGCCGGCGGTGCTGCGGCAGGCGGTGCTGCGGCAGGCGGTGCTGCGGCAGGCGGGACCGCGGACGCCGGAGTTCAGGCTGGCGTGTTGTTTCACTCCGATTGGTCGACTGCTCTGGGAAACACCCAGCGCGCGCTGCTCGACCAGACCAAGGCACTGCCGTGGGATCTGGTCATCGGAAACGGCTCGACCACGACGGTGATCGCCTCGACCGGGCTCGACTTCCCCAGCGCGAATTGCCTTCAAGTGAATGGCGACTACGCCGGAGCAGGAGCTCAGCCGATTCAGACACGCCAGGTCGCCGTCCGCCCGATGAACAATCGCTGGCCGGTGCCCGACGTGGGTCAGTCGCTCTTCTTCCGGCTGTACAAACGCCTCGTGTACCCGTGCCCGATGTTCCCGACACTGGGCAACAACAACCACCCCCTCGAGGAACAACCGGGCGGCGCGAGCAACTGGTCCTGGTCCTTCTCTGTCGAACCTGCGGGCTGGCGGCCGGCGTTGCAGTCTCAGGTGTCGACGCGGTTCCGGCTCGGGCCTCCCTCAGCGCCCATCTTCCTCGCGCGAAACGTCACCTACCGGCTCGAGTGGCAGGTGCACCGCATCGGCGCGACGACCTGCAACCTGCACGCACGCATCTTCGACTCGGCAGGCGCGTTGCTTCATGGCGACGCCGCCTTCGTGCTCGACAGCAACCCTGGCCAGTCGCTCGCGACGATGCCGACCCTGAACCTCACCGACGTGCAGACCCTCGACGGGCTGCAGGTCGGCACGAACGGGCCTGGCGTCGACCCGGGCGGACCGACTGGGCCCATGTGGTACCTCGGCGCTGTTGCCGTTCGCGCCGACGGGTGGTGCGGCCCGTACGCCAACGGTGTTTGAGCGAGCTTCAACGGCGCGATCGAGGAACCGAATCGGCACTGACGGTCACGCCGACGCCAGGGGAAGTCGATCGAGCCCCGTGAAGCCGAGCGTTCGGCCAGCGGCGCGAATCGCCGAAGGAAGGCCGAGCAGCGGCGCTTCTCCCAGCCCCTGCGGCACGTCACCCGAAGACAGGAAGTCGATCAGCACTTCGGGCGCATCGTCTGCCTCGGCAAACTGATACGTGGCGAGGCTGTCTTCGACGGCGAGGCCGTTGGTGAAGGTGATGCGCTCCTTCAACGCCGCGCTCACGCCCCAGGTCACGCCGCCCTCGATTTGGGCGCGCGCACCGTTCTCATCGAGGAGCACGCCTGCATCGACCGCGACCCACACCCGCTCGACGCCGAGACCGTTCTCTCTGCGTGCGCCTTCGACCACCGTTGCGATCAGCGTGCCGTGATAGCTCGCGCAGGCGACGCCCAACGCCCGGCCTCGTGGCTCGTCCCAGGTGGAGCTCCTTCGTACCGCCTCGAGGAGCCGTCGAAGTCGCTGCCCCTCGTCGCTCTGCGATAGGTACTCGAGCCGCAGCTGGAGCGGATCCCTGCCGAGAGCCAGCGCCACGTCGTCGAGGAAGCTCTCGAGCGCGAAGGTGTTCGGGAGCGCTCCAAGTCCGCGCCAGCTGCCCGTTGGAATCGGCAACTTCACGCGCTTGATGGTGACCCGAAGCTGCTCGAAGCCGTAGGGGCCAGGCAGGGAGATGATGGTGCCCGGGTCGAACCCGATGATCGCCGCGCCCCGCTCTCCGCCCGGAATCGGGTTGGCGCCGAAGCTCAACGCGACGTCCCCCGAGGCGATGTGATGCTCGACGGCGCGAATCGCTCCAGTGGCGCTCACGACGGCGCGCAACCGGTGATGGGTCGGTGGCCTGAAGAAGTCTCGTTGAAGCTCCTCGGCTCGAGTCCACCCGACGTGAACCGGCACGCCGGCCGCCTTCGACAGCCGCGCCGCCTCCACCACCACGTCATGCCCGGACTTTCTTCCGAAGCCGCCACCGACGAAGGTGGGCGTCACCACGATCTCGCTCGCAGACCGCCCCAGCGCTTCGCTCAACGCGTCGATCGCCATCGACGGAATCTGAGTGGAGACCCACGCACGCACGACCGGTCCCGAGCAGTCGACGAGCGCGGCCTGCGGCTCGAGGGCACAATGTGACGCGAAGGGCGTTCGGAACTCGGCCTCGAGCAGTCGCTCACCCGCAGCGGGCACGGCGCTGTCGCCAGCGTGAACCACGATGCCGTCAACGTCGACGCGTACGAGCGCTTCGACTGCGGCGGAATCGAGCGTGGTGCCGCCGCTCCACTCGAGCTCGAGCCGCTCGACGGCAGCGTGCGCAGCCCGCCTGCTTCGCGCCACGACGCCAGCGAAGCCATCCTCCAACACGATTCGCTCGACCCCGGGGACCTCGGCCGCCGAGCCCTCGGCCGCACGAACGAGGCGGGCCTGGTACCTCGGAGGCCGCGCGACCGCACCAAAGCGCATGCCTGGCACCCGGGCGTCGTAGCCGTAGACGGCTGCGCCTCTGAGCTTGGCTTCGTCCTCCACCCGGCGGGTCGGCGTCGCCAGCGCGGCGCGTAGCGTCTCGAGAGACCGCAGGGGCGCTGACGAGGGCCAGGCCCACGGGCCGCGATGCGCCGACACCAGTTCGCCCAGCGACAGCTCGCCACCAGAGCGGGCTCTCAGCCGTCCCCCGCTCAGCTCGACGCCTTCGCCCAGCGACCTCGACGCTTCGGCGATGAGGCCGTCACGCAGCACCGCGGCGACGGTTCGCAGGGGAATGAAGAGCGAGCGCGACGAGAAGCTCCCTCCCGTGTCGAGGTTCTTCGCGGTGAAGCCCGAGGCCGAGCTGGCCTGCTTGACGACCAGCTGCTCGAAACGAACCCCGAGCTCGGCAGCGACGAGCCGCGCGAGGGCCGTGTGAATGCCCTGGCCCATCTCGCTCTTGGGCGACGTGAGAATGACGCGATCGTCTGCGGTCACCTCCAGCCAGATGGCCGGCTCACGAGGGTACTCTCCGAACGCCAGCGCGCCGACCTCGTGTCCGTTGATGAAGTCGGTCAACGCGATTCGGCCACGACCAATGGCCAGCGGCAGCCCGAGCGCAGCCGCAGCTCCACCGGCAGCGACGAACAACAGCCTTCGGCTCAGCCGCGTCACGGTTCACCCATACGCTTCGCTGCAGCAGCGACCGCCTCTCGCACCCGCCGGTAGGCGCCGCAGCGGCAGAGGTTGGCCTGCATTGCCTTTGCGATGGCCGGTCCATCGGGACTGGGCGTCGTCTTCAGGAAAGCGGCCGCCGTCATCACCTGCCCGTTCATGCACCAGCCACACTGCGGGGCGCGCACCTCGAGGAACGCCTGCTGCACCGGGTGAAGTGGTTCGCCTTCGCCCGCGAGCCCTTCGATGGTGGTGATGGGCTGGCCTGCGGTCGCCGAGGCTGGAATGAGGCAGCTGCGCACGGCGACGCCATTCAGGTGCACCGTGCAGGCGCCACACTTGCCGATGCCGCAGCCATACCGGGTTCCCGTCAGGCCGAGCACGTCGCGCAGCACCCACAGCAGGGGCTCGGTGGCCTCGACGTCGACGTCGTGAGTCTTCCCATTCACCTCGAGCTTCATGGTGGCTCCGTTCGCTCAACGGGCGTTGAGCCTAGGAGTGACGGGTTCTTCGGTCAACGCGCGTTGAGCCAGTGGTACGCTGACTGGATGGAGCGGACGACGAGGGCTGATCAGCGGGCTGCGACGTCGCAGCGGATCTTCGAGACGGCGCAGCGCCTGTTCGCAGCAGGCGGTTACGACCGGACCAGTGTTCGGGCCATCGCGGCCGGAGCGCAGGTCGACCCGTCGCTGGTCATGCAGTACTTCGGGAGCAAGGCGGACCTGTTCGCGCAGGTGGTCGCGACGCGTTGGCCACTTGCGCCCATGACGCGAGCCCACACCACGCCCGACATCGTCGTCGATCACGTGATGGCCGCCTTCCTCGCGACCGCGACCGACGAAGGAGGGCAGGCCATCGCCGCGCTGTTGCGCTCCAGCCTGACGCACCCCGAAGCGGCCACGACCACCCGGAAGGTGCTGTTCGACTCGACGGCTCTGCGGGTGCTGGTGCCGGTGATGTCGGGGCCTGAGCGCGAGCTGCGTGCGGCCCTCATCGCGTCGATGTTGCTGGGGGTGCACGTCGCGCGCACCATGCTCGGCGTCGAGGTGCTCACGAAGGCGACGACCGAGCAGCTGCGGGTGCGACTGAAGGGCGCCGTGAAGACGCTGGTCGAGCCTCCACCCCAGTCGACAGCGCGGCGGCCGAAGGCGAAGCGCTGATCAGCCCGCCGGTTTCGGTGGCACGACCGCGTGCTGACCGAACCGCAACGAGTCGAGCGACAGCACGGCCTCGCGCATGAAGCTGAGCAGCGCGAAGACGAAGAGCCCCATCGCGATGATGAACAACACGGCCACCACTGCGCCGAGGTTGGTCCCCGTGAGGTAGCCGACAAAGGCCATGGTGATGAGCAGACAGACGCTCAGCGCCGCGCCGACGCCCGAGGTGAGCGCGCGATGAATGAGCCGCGCACGATGAGACAGCGTCGCCAGCTCTGTGTGCGCGCGGTGCTGCTCGAGCTCACCCAGCGTCGGCAGCTGTGACTCCAGCAACCGGGCACGGTCGATGATTCGAGAGAGCCGCGTCGTGAGCACGCCCAGCGTCGTACCGAGCGCCGACAGGAGAAAGACGGGAGCGACCGCCAATTGAATCGTGTGCGTGATGTCCGCGAGCGCATTGTCAGCCATGCGCCATTGCTCACGGCCTCGCTGCGGCTTCGCAGCGCTTTCAGCGAACGGCGTTCACCCAGTCTTCGATGCGGTGCACGAGGCGCCGCCGCTCAGGCCCGAAGATGGGCACGAGAGGATACGCGTGGGGCAGGTCGCTCGCTTCATCGTGCTCGAGGTCGACGCCAGCCGCGCGCGCCTTCTCGACGAACGCGTGAATCTCACCGCGAAACGCTTCCTGTCCGCCGCTGGCCATCAACGTGCGGGGCAAGCCCGTCAGGTCGGCGAACGCCGGAGACGCGAGTGGATTCGTCGGGTCCGCCCCCGCGAGATACGCGCTCGCCAGCCGGCGAATCACGTCAGCCTCGAGGTAGTCGTGCGGCGCATCGTCCACGGTCGGAGAGCTCGCCGTGAGGTCGAGCCAGGGAGAGACGAGCAACAGCCCGGTGAACTTCTCGCCACGTAGCCGCTGCCAGGCCCCGAGCGCCAGCGTTCCACCCGCCGAGTCTCCCGCGAGCATCACGTCGTCACTCTCGTGCAGCACCGACTCGAGCACCTTCGTCACGTCATCGAGCCCAGCCGGGAAGGGCGCTTCGGGCGCGAGCCGATAGAGCGGAAACACGGTGCGGCGCTTGAGCGTCGTCGCCAACGAGCGAAGAAAGTACGCGTGCGTCGCGAAGGAGCCGCCGTGAAAGCCGCCGCCGTGCACGTAGACGAGCAGGCCGCGCGAGGCGCCATCGGGCAGCAGGAAGCGGCAGGGCACGCCGGCGACGTCGCCGTCCCACTCCTTCACCTCGGGCCACGACATCGAGCGTGACGCCGCGTCGAGCAGCGCGCGTGCCTGCTGCGGGTCTTTCGGGAGCAACCGGCTCTGCTGCTTCAGCAGCTCGACCGTTCCCTGAATGCGAAAGCTCGGAGCTGCAGGTCGCGACGTCACGGGTCTGCTGTAACGACCGAGACTCCAGGAGCCAGCGCATCGGCCTTCTCCTGGCTCAGCAGCGCGTACGAGCCCTGGCTGTTGCGCAGCGTCGCGTTGAACAGCGCGACCGCGAAGTGGTTCATCAGCGGCTGAGCGACGGCGGCCTTCGGTGCAGGGTCGGCGCAGCCATCGTTGAGCACGCTCTTCACGTTCGCTCCTGGAATGTCGAGCTTGATGCTGTCCGAAACCGCGGCCAGGTCGAACGCGCAGATGTCAGAGAAGGTGAAGTGCCCACCCTTCGTGATGTCGAGCAGCCAGCGTGGCTTCTTCATGGCGGCCCAGCTCGGCGCGACGTTGTCGTCCCACTTCAGCGTGCGGTCGCCATGCGCGCCCTGAATCATCACGGGAATGCCGAGGTCGGGCTTGCCGAGGTCGACGAAGAAGAGGTCGGTCGACGGCGGCGCCTGCGGCACGATGACCTTCACGCGTTTGTCGATGGCGGCGACGCGCAGGGCGGTGAGCGCTCCGAAGCTGTGGCCCGTCACGCCGACGCGCTCGGGGTCGATGAGGCCGTACAAGGGGTCAGCCTCGGGCAGCCGCTGGTACGCGGTGATGAGGTACTGCGCGTCGACCGGCCGCGTGCCCAGGCCGATGCCGATGTCCTGCAGTTGGTTGCGTACGGCGTAGTCGAGCGTGCCGCCTTCGTGATCAGCCGAGACCACCACGTAGCCGTGAGACGCGAGCAGCACCGTGTAGAACGTCGACTGCCAGCGAATCGCGCCCTGGCCGTGCGAGAAGACGATGAGCGGAAATGGGCCGTGTGACTTCGCCGGCGTCGCGTCACGCACCGCAGGCGTCTCGAGCAGCGGCACGTTCACGAGCGCGGCCTTCTGCTCTTCGGTGAAGCGCTCCTTGATGTCGTAGCTGACGGTCGGCTTGCCGCGCGTGTCTTGCGTGGCCGGGTACCAGATCTCGGTGATGAGCAAGCGCGGAGAGCCGTCGGGCTTCGGGCGGCGGCGGTCTTCGTGCGTGACGGTGCGAACGCCGACGGGGAACGGGCCGAACTTCGCAGGGTCGGGGGTCGCGTTCGGTCCAGCAGGTTCGAACGGAAGGGGATCGACCGCGGCTGGTGGCGAGCACGCGGAGACGAGCACGGCGACGAGGAGCGCCCGCATCACTTCACCTTCAGGAAGCCCTCGAGCGGCTTCTTGTCGTCGGACTTCTTCGCGGCGGTCCACTCGATGAGCGCCGACTGCCACGACACCTTCGTCTCGGTGGGCGCGGGGTCGGCCTTGTTGAGCGCGAAGCCATCACCGCCGAGGTACAGGTAGTCCGAGGTCGCGACCGTGTACGTCTTCTTCACGTCGATGGCCGCGCCCTTCGCGTCGACCCAGCCCTCACCCTTCGGCTTCACGCCAGCGACGCGCGCCTCGGTGTTGTCGAGCGCCGCGAGCAACGCTTCGCCGGTCAGCTTCACGATGACGATCTGATTGTCGAACGGCACCAGGTCGTAGATGGACGCCTTGGTGACCGCGCCCTTCGGCAGCGCCTGACGAACGCCCTTGCGGTTGAGCAGCGCGACGTCGGTCTTGAACTGCTCCTTGAGCGACGTGGTGAGCCAGTGCGCCATCACCGGCGACTCCTGCTCGATGCCGTCCTTCGTGAACCCGATGGTTCCGCCGAGCGCTTCGTCGAGCTTCTTCTTCCAGGCGTCGACGAGCTCCTTCGCCTTCGGGTCGGCCGGCGGCGCGCCTTCGGCGTTCGCGTCGACCGACGTCACCACGCTCGTCACCTGCACCGGCGTCGCGCCAAGCGCCACGGTGAGCGCGACCTTCGCGTACGTCGACAGCCGGCTGCCCGGGTACACGAGCTTGGTGCCGCCCACGGAGTCGGGGAACGGGCCATCGCAGCGGCGGCCGGCGAAGAAGGCGAGGTTCCAGTCGGCGTGCCCTTCGAGAATCGAAGGCGCGTCGTTGAGACAGCCATCACTCACGACGCCGACCACGTGGGGCCCTGCGGCCTTCACGTCGGCCATCACCTTCGTCAGCGCCTCGGCCTCGTCGATGGCCTCGAGCCCCTTCATGCGCCCCGGCATCGGCGTCACCGTCGCCTTGCGCGCTGCCAGCCCGATGATGGCGACCTTCACGCCCTTGCGCGTCAGCAGGCGGAAGCTGCCGAGGCCCAGCGCCTTGCCGTCGTCGTCCTTCGCGACGAGGTTTGCCGCGAGGTACGGGAAGCCGCCCTTGTTGCGGTTCGACAGGAATTGCTCGCGGCTCCAGTCGAGTTCGCGGTTGCCGAGCGCCGAGGCGGCGTAGCCCATCTGGCGCATCAGCTCGGCCGTCGGCTCGCCCTTGAAGTAGCTCGAGATGGCCTGGCCGTTCGCGTTGTCGCCGGTCGAGACGACGATGGTGGAGCCGTTCTCACACGCAGCGTCTCCCGTCTCTTTCAGCGGGCCCGCGCAGTGACCTTCCGAGGCGACCCAGCGACCGAGCAGCTCGGCAGCGCCACCGCGCGACTTGCCTTCGTCGGTGACGGGCAACAGGTAGCCGTTCTCGGCGCCGGTGATGAGCACGGTGACGCTCTCTTGCTTGAGCGTCTTCGGGTCGACCGGCGTCGCCGCGTGGGTGTCGGGCGCGGGGTCTTCCTTCTTCTTGTCGGGACAGGCGAGCAACGGCAGAACGGCGAGCAGGGCGAGGGCGCGACGCATCATGCGGCGCTCGATAGCACGCTCACTCGCCGAGGGCGGAACGAAGCGACTTTCAGTCGCGCAAGAGCTGAAAGCCCATCGCGCGCTTGCCGCTCGCACGGGCCGCGGTCACCCAGAGCATCATCATCGGCTCGAGCACGCGCGCCTGCTTCAGCGGCCCGGCGAACACCGGCTCGAAGCCCACGTCCTTCACGAGCTGAGAGACGACCTCACGGCCCGCCGCATCGTCGCCGCAAAAGAAGTTCGCCGCGGGCCCGCTCGCGTACACCGGCGTCGCGAGGTTCTCGGCGCCCTGCGCGTTGAACGACTTGAACACGTGCGCGCCGGGCAGCTTCTTCGCGAGCTCCTCGGCCCACGACGTCGTGTGTCCGTAGCTGAGGGAGAAGCCGGGGCCGACGTGGTTCGTGCAGTCGATGACGAGCTTGCCCGCGAAGTTGGAGCCGGCCGCGAACGCCTCGACGGCCTGCGCCGGAATCGCGATGGCGATGACGTCGTTCGAAGCGACCGCCTCAGCGGGAGTCGCGATGTGCGCGCCCGTCTCTTTCGCGAGGGCCAGCACCTCAGCGTCGTTCGGTGAACGAACGCCCATCGTCACCGTGTGGCCCGCCTTCGCCCATGCACGCACGAGCCCACCGCCGATGTTGCCCGCGCCGATCACGGCGACCTTTCGCGGCGGAGCCGACTTCACGATGGTCGCTGCACGAGCACCATCACCCTCGAGCCGGATGCCGATGTGGCGGCCGAGCCTTTCGATCATCGCGAGGTGAATCCACAACACGGCCGCGGGCTCGAGCAGGCGCGCGTTCTTCAGCGCTCCGAGCTCGATGGCGTCGAAGCCAAGGCCGCTCGCGAGCCCGTGCACGGTCTTGCGCGCTTCGGCGTCATCGCCGCACAGGAACATCGTGGTGGCACGGCCACCGATCTTCGGGTTCGCCATCACCTCGATGCCGACCGTGTTGAAGCACTTCACGACCTTCGCCTGTGGCACCAGTCGCTGCAGCGTCTCGGCGCCCGAATCGGAGTGGCCGACCGCGAGCGCGAGCCCGGGCAGCAGGGGATTGGAGGCGTCGATGACGATCTTCCCCGCCATGGGCCCGGTGGAGGCGACGACCTGCTCGAGCGCACCGAACGGGGTCGCGAGCACCAGCACCTCTGACGCGGCGACGGCCTGCGCGATGGTGACCGAGCCAGGCACCTTCGCCGGATCACGCACGCCGTACGTCACCGCATGGCCCGTCTTCGTGAAGGCAGCTCCGAGCGTCGAGCCGACATTTCCTGCGCCGATGATTCCGATGTTCATGGTGTCCTCGAAGGGAAAGCGGCCGAAGGTGTGACCGGCCACGGCTTCATGCCAGTTCATTCGCTGCAACGTTGCGTTTCGTGCGGCGAGACGGTCGTGAACCACCCGTTCGCGTCTTTGCGCCGGCGTGAAGGCCCGGCGCGGCCTGCTCCGCCGCGGTGACGAAGAGCTGCCGCAGCCATCCATGATCCGGCGAGGAGTCCTGCCTCGGGTGCCAGAGCAGGCTCATCGCGTACGGCTTGAGTGGCAGGGGCGTCTCCAGCACGACGAGGTCGAAGGTGCTCGCGAGCCGGCGGGCCATGCGCTCCGAGATGGTGAGCACCGCGTCTGACTCCGAGACGAGCTGCAGCGCCGAGAGGAAGTACGGCACGGCCCGCGTCACCCGGCGGTGTTTTCCGCGCTCGGCGAGCAGGTCGTCGAGATAGCCACCGGGTTTGCCGCGTGGCGCCACCTGCAGGTGGTCGAGTGACAGGAAGGTCTCGAGGTCGAGCCGGCTCTTCGCCGCGGGGTGGCCCTTGCGCAGCACGCTGACGAAGCGGTCGGTGAAGAGCACCCGCGTACGCAGCTCGGGAGGCAGGTCGGCGTAGATGCCCACCGCGAGGTCGACGCTCCCGTCTCGCAGCAGCGCCGCGTCGTCGGTCGCCGTCGGCAGAAAGCGGAGCAACGCGCCGGGTGCCTGCTTCCTCGCGAGCGTGTCGAGCGTCGAGCCGAGCACCGTCACCACGTGGTCGGTCGCGTTGACGCGAAACTCCCGTTGCAGCGCGCGCGGCTCGAACGTCTCCTGCGGACTCAAGAGTGACCGCACGCGTGCCAGCGCCGTGTTCACCTCTTCCTTGAGCGCGAGCGCCCGCTGGGTCGGCACCATGTCGCGGCCCGCCCGCACCAGCACCTCGTCGCCCAGTGTCGTGCGGAGCCGGGCCAGCGCGTGGCTCATCGCTGGAGTGCTGAGGCCGACCCGCTTCGCCGCGCGCGACACGCTGCCTTCCTGCAACAGGGCGTCGAGGGTCTCCAGGAGGTTGAGGTCGAGGTCCATTCGGACATTGCAGCACGTGAAATGTCTGACTGCACCACATTCATTGGCCGCAACGGTTGCCGAGACACACCATGGGCGCGTTCCAGACACCTCTTCAGGAGCCGTCCATGAGCCTCAAAGACCCGAACGTCACCAGCCCGAAGCACCACAAGCGCGTCGCCATCGTCATCTCGAACCCCGCCGTCTCGACGACGACGAAGTGGCCCGTCGGTTTCTGGTGGAGCGAGCTGACCCACCCGTACTTCGTCTTCACGGAGGCTGGCTACGACGTCGAGATCTTCAGCCCCGAAGGCGGCAAGTGCGAGGCCGACGGCATGAGCGACCCGCGCGACGCCTCGGGCTACTCGTCGAGCGACCTCATCAGCATGGGCTTCATCGCGACGCCGAAGCTGGCCGCGCTCGTCACCGACACGAAGCCCGTCGCGAGCATCGACGCCTCGAAGTTCGACGCCATCGTCGTGGCCGGCGGTCAGGCGCCGATGTTCACCTTCGAGAAGGCCGTCTCGCTGCAGAAGAAGTTCGTCGAGTTCTACGAAGCGGGGAAGGTGGCGGTCGCGCTGTGCCACGGCGTCGCGCTGCTCAAGTTCGCGAAGCTGTCGAACGGCCAACTGCTCGCGAAGGGCAAGACGGTCACCGGCTTCGCCAACGTCGAGGAGGACTTCGCCGACAATGCGGTCTGGGGCATGGGCCTGTTGCCGAAGACGACGCACGTGATGCCGTGGCGCATCGAAGACGACCTGAAGCAGGCGGGCGCGAACTTCGTGCAGGCTGGGCTGTGGCGCGGCTTCGCGGTGCGTGACGGTAACCTCATCACCGGCCAGCAGAACTTCTCGGGATCAGAGACGGCCGAGCTCGTCATCGAGACCCTGGGGCGCTGAACGATGGAGCCCGTCACCGTCGTCGTGACCCGCCGCGTGAAGGCCGGGCGCGAGAAGGACTACGAGGCCTGGCTCGAGAGGCTGCTCGAGCAGGCGAAGCAGCTGCCCGGCTACCTCGGCACGACGGTGACTCGGCCGTCGGGAGCGAACCGCGAGTACACGAGCGTCTTCCGCTTCGACTCGGTCGAGCACCTGCGCGGGTTCGAGCAGAGCGACCTGCGAAAGTACGCGCTCCTCGAGGTGGCTGAGCTGGTCGAAGCGGACGCGGTGTGGAGTCAGCTCACGGGGCTCGAGTTCTGGTTCACGCCGCCGCCGGGAACGGTGGTGCCGCAGCCGTCGCGGTTTCGCATGGCGCTGGTGATGATCGCCGTCGTCTACGGCCTCGTCTTCAGCCTCGGTTCACTCGTCGCCGCGGTGCTCTCGACTGCGCCGATGCCGCTGCGCCTGCTCGTCACCATCACCATCGAGGTCTTCCTGATGACCTACGTGTTGATGCCGCGGCTGACGAAGGTGCTCGCGCCGTTCATCTACCCGAAGCCGAAGAAGGGCTGACCGATGGTCCCGGTGCTGGTGCTGTCGCTGCTGGGCCAGGTGAATGCCGAGGTGCTCAAGCCGGCGCCGTGGAAGGCGGGGGTGTCGCTCGGCGCCGATGGCACGTTCTTCTTCTCGCGCGGAAACGTCGTGTTCCTCGACACGGGCGGCACGCTGCGAGCGCAGTGGCAGTCAGTCCACGCGGCTGACGAGTCCGGTGAGTCGTGGGTGAAGCAGCGCGTGTTCGCCGTGCTGAACGGGCGCTACGCCGAGACAGCGCGCGGAGCGTTCGTGAATCAACTCTTCGCGCACGCGCGGTGGACGGCGATGTGGCACCCGCGCGTCGGCTCCGATGTCTTCGTGCAGTACCAGACGAACCTCTTCCTGCGCATGCAGGCGCGCGCCGTCGGAGGCCCCGGTGTTCGCGTCGAAGCGATTCACACGAAGCACTTCGCGCTGTGGGGCGGCAGCGCGGTGATGTTCGAGTACGACCGGTTGTCTCCGCTCGCGGGCAGCACCGACCCGCTCGAGGACCTCGACGTGCGCTGGTCGAATTACCTCACGCTGCGGCTCTCGCTGTTCGATGCGCGGTTGCTGCTGCAGAACACGACGTACGCACAGCCGCGGTTCGACGCCTTCGCCGATGCCCGGTTCCTGAACGAGACCGAGGTCATGGCGAAGGTCGCCGAGCCCTTCATGCTGGGCGTGACGGTGAGCGTGCTGCACGACACACGCCCACCCGAAGGCGTCGTTCCGACCGACTTGCGGCTCTTCGCCGTCGTTCGGTTCACGCTCGACCTTCACTGAGCCCAGCTCATGCCATCGACGCTGTCGGTGATGGTGACGCCTTCGGCCTTCAACGCGTCGAGTGCATTGTTCCTCGCCTGGTCGGACCCGGCCGCCACGCCGCTGCGCACGAGGGTGACGCGGTAGCCACGGTTGAGCGCTCCGCGCGTCGTCCACGTCACACAGCCATCGGCATAGACGCCGGTGATGACGAGGTGGGTGACCTGCTTCTCGCGCAGCGCCGCGTCGAAGGCCGGGTTGCTGAACGCGTCGGGAGCGTCCTTCTCGAACATCGCGTCAGCGTCGATGGGCGCGCGCGAATCCCACGCGGCCCCGGGAGTACCCCGCACCGTGGCGCCGTTGCGGAAGAGGTTCCCCACGTCCGACGAGGTGTAGAGGTTCTCGATGCGAATGACCGGCAGGCCCTGAGCGCGCGCCGCGGCGTGGAGGGCCGTCGCCGTCTCGAGCATGGGCTGCACCTGTTCCTGTTTGACCGGCATGCGACCGTCGGCTTCGAGGAGATCTCGCTGCAGGTCGAGGACGATGAGGGCCGTGGTCGGCTTCTCGTACGGACCGATCGGCTCTCCTTCCGTCGCGAGGCAGCCGGTGAGGGTGAGGAGGATGACTGAGAGACGCAACATGGTGACTCCGTGGTTTGTCCGAACAATGTTCGGAAATGGGCGCGACGAACCCGGTCGCGTGCGGGTGAAAGTTCAATCAGCGAGATCGAGACCGCGAACGAGCGCCTGAAGGCCCGTGCGATCAGCCGCTCGGAAGTCGGCGTCGAAGCCGTGCAGATGGGTGACCTGCAGCATCGCCATCCCATGCGCCGCGGCCCAGAGGACATACGAGACCTGCTCGACGGTCGCCTGGGTCGCCCTCCGGCCCGCTGCGCCAAGCGCTTCCCGAACGCCGTTCATCACGACCGAGTAGGGCGAGGCTGACGGAACCGCCTCTCCGAAGCTCTGTCGCGCAGACTCGAGCCTGCCGAACAGCAGCAGAAAGTCCTCCCGGTGCTCGCGGGCGAAGTCGACGTAGGCGAGCCCGACCTCGACCAGCGCGACCGCAGGCGTCTTTCCCTTGTCAGCCGCCTTCAGGAGCGTCGCCCCCAGCCGATTCGAGGCTTCGCCAGCGAGTGTCTTGAGCAGGTCTTCGCGACTGTCGAAGTACTCGTAGAGGCTCGCAGGGCTGAAGCCGGCTGCGGCAGCGACGGCGCGGAGACTCACCTTCTCGTGGCCCTCTTCGACGATCAGCGCGCGCGCGGCCTCGAGAATGCTCCGGCGTGGGTCATCGCTCTTCGTGGGTCTCGCCATGGCTCCGTCCTTCCCGAACACTGTTAGGAATAAGCCGAACAGTGTTCGGCGTCAAGACGGAGCGATTCCTCCTCGTCTGACGAGAGCCCTATCTCGAGAGCAAGTCGGCGATTTCCTTCAGAGAAGTCGCCAGCCTGGCCCCTGCCTGCGTCAGTCGCTCCGGGGACTGATGGCCGCTTGGCACGACGAAACACTCCATGCCCAGGGTCTGCGCGACGTGCAGGTCGTGGTCGGTGTCGCCAATCAGCAGCACCTCTGCCGGCGCATGGCCAAGCTCGGCGAGCCACTGCCGGCCCAGCTCGAGCTTTCCATCGGCGTAGTGATGGTCGAGCCCGACGAGCTTCACGAACTTCTCGGTCACGCCCAGGTGCCGCGCCTGCGCCTCGAGCCGCGACTGTTGACTCGCCGAGAGCACGCTCATCGAGATGCCTTTCGCCTTCAGCGCCTCGAACACCTCATACGCGCCGTCCTGCAGCTCGCACTCGTGCTGCCGCGCCTGGTACCCGTGAATGAACGCGGTGCCGACCTGCTCGAAGGGCGTGCGCTCGAAGTCGAAGCCGAGCTTCCGGTAGTAGTCGACGACGGGGAAGCTGAAGAGCGCCTGGTAGCGGGCCTCGTCGACGAGCGGCAACCCGTGCTCCGAGAGCAGCGCGTTCATC
The DNA here is from genome assembly GCA_943370055.1 of Archangium gephyra. GTDB lineage: Bacteria > Myxococcota > Myxococcia > Myxococcales > Myxococcaceae > Xiheimicrobium > Xiheimicrobium gephyra_A. The sequence goes on along the minus strand of CALRPN020000039.1, from coordinate 12,015 downwards.
ACCTCGACGCAGAGCCACGCGTCGTCGAGCAGCGTTCCGTTCCAGTCCCAGATGACGTGGCGAGGCGTTCGCATCGGTCGCCTCCTACCGGCCCGTCATGAAGAAACCATGAAGATCCGCTGAGACCCCGGTGCCACACTCGCCGTCGCGTTGGCCGACCATGCCGGCATCACTCACCGGAGGTCTCTCATGAAGAAGAAGACGATGTGGAAACGAACGCTGGCCGCAGGCGCGATGCTGTTCATCGGGGCGTGCGCGTTGCGGAGCGCCGAGCCACCGATGCAGTACCGCACGGTCTCGTCGACTCCCGTGCTCGGGTCCGAAGAGACGTCGCCCGAGCCCACGCCCACCACGACGACGCGCGTGCCCGCGATGGTGCTCAAGGACTACGGCGTCAACCCGACCATCGAGACGACCGCCGAGCCCATCAGCACCTTCGCGGCAGATGTCGACACCGGCTCGTACTCACTCGCCCGCAGCTATCTCGAGCGTGGCGTCCTTCCTGACGAAGCGGCCGTGCGGGTGGAGGAGTTCGTCAACGCGTTCGACTACGGCTACCAGGCGCCGAAGGAGCAGGCGTTCGCAGTGCAGGTCGAGGCGTTCCCGTCGCCGACGCGCAAGGGCTACCACGTGCTGCACGTCGGCGTGAAAGCGCGCGAAGTGGCGAAGGCCGACCGCAAACCCTCGCACCTCATCTTCACCATCGACGTCTCCGGTTCCATGGCGACCGAGAACCGGCTCGGCCTCGTGAAGAAGGCGCTGGGCCTGCTGGTGAACGAGCTCGATGGCCGCGACAAGGTCTCCCTCGTCGTCTACGGCTCCGAGGCGCACGTCGTGTTGCCGCCCACGCCCGCCACGCAGAAGGAGAGCATTCTCGCCGGCATCGACGCGCTGAAGCCCGAAGGCAGCACCAACGTGCAGGCTGGCCTCTCGCTCGCGTACGACCTGGCAATGAAGGGCTTCGTGCCCGGCGGCATCAACCGCGTCATCCTCTGCAGCGACGGCGTCGCAAACAACGGCGTCACCAACGCAGGCGACATCTGGCAGACGGTGAAGGGCCGCGCGTCTGAAGGCGTCACGCTCTCGGCCATCGGCTTCGGGCTCGGCAACTACAACGACGTGCTCATGGAGCGCCTCGCCGACATGGGCGACGGCCACTACGCCTACGTCGACAAGCTCGATGAGGCCCGCCGCGTGTTCGTCGAGAACCTCACCGGCACGCTGCAGGTCGTCGCGAAGGACGTGAAGCTGCAGCTCGAGTTCAACCCCACCATCGTCGAGCGCTACCGCCTGCTCGGCTTCGAGAACCGGCTGCTCGACAAGCGCGACTTCGCCAACGACAAGGTCGACGCGGGAGAGCTGGGCGCAGGCCACTCCGTCACCGCCATCTACGAGGTGAAGCTCAAGGCGCAGAGTGACGCGCAGTCGTTCGCCATCTTCCGCGCGCGGTACAAGCAGCCCGTTGGAGGCGCGTCGCAGTTGGTCGAGCGCGCGCTGCCGACGTCGGTGATTCGCAATGATCGCAAGTCGGCCACGCCGCCGGCACACCTCTCCCTGGTGGTGTCGGGCTTCGCCGAGAAGCTCCGTGGCAGCTACTGGGCGCGCACGCTCACGTGGGACGCGTTGCTGGCGCAGGTCGCCGAGCTGCCACCCTCGCTCGCGCAGCGCCCTGACGTCGTGGAGCTGGCGCGCCTCATCCGCGTCGCCCAGACGCTCGATCGCCGGCCCGACCGCTTCGAGGCGAAGGCGCCCGTCGCGACGATGGACTTCGATCGCCTGCCGGTCATCGAGTGACAGCACGCCGCTCCACCAGCACACCCTTCGTGGTGGGGCTCGTCGTGCTCTCGCTCTTTCTCGCGGGGCTGGTGGGCGTGTTTCTTCGGGAAGACGACGCGCGTCGCGCAGAGACAGACGGTCAACGCGCGGCGCTCGAGGCCTACGCCTCGGCCACGCTGCGTCGCGCGCTGGATGATGAGTGGCGGCTCGGCGTCGCGTTGATGGAGTCGGCCCTCGCAGACCCGCTGACCGACGACTCGCGCCTGTTGCTGGTGAGTGACGGCACGCCGCTGCTGCCTCGACGCGCGCGTGGGCCGACGGAGGGGGTCGTCGCGGCGATGAACGCGCTCCTGACGGCAACCGTGGATGACGTTGATGATTCACCACCCGCCGAACGCCGCCGCTTCGTGACTCGGCTCTCGCGTGCGCTGACGGCCTCGAACAAGCCCGAGATCGAAGCGAACGTGCGCGGGCTGCTCAACCACCGCCGCCAATTCCGCCTGGGGCCGGTCGACGATCTCTCCACCGTGCTGGCAATGATCGAGCTGCTGCAGACGCGCTCGAAGCCGGCGCAGTTGCTCATGGAGCGCGTGCTGCGTGACGGCTTCACGCCACAGGAGTCCGGGCTGCAACGCCACGTGCTCGAGGTGAGCGAGCGGCTCTCCGACGATGAACTCACTCGCGTCTGCGCCATCGTCGAGCGGCAGAGTCAGCGCGCGCTCGTTCAGGTGAACGACTTCGTCACTCGTTGTGCAGCGGTCGTGGGTCCGCCGGCCGCGCAGTTCTCAGACGTTCCGGTCGGGCTCTCGGTTCGCAGTGGATTCGTGTTGCGTGGCGGCCTCGAGGTGCGTGGCGTCGCGGTGATGATCCCCGCCCTGCTCGAGGCGCAGCAGACCTCGATGCGCGAACGTGGCCTCGTCGGTCCGAACGACGCGCTCGTGCTGTCGTCGTCAGAGGGGGTCGTCGATTCGCTGCAGGTGTCGGTGGAGTCGCCGCGCTGGCTCGAGGCGAAGCAGCAGCGGAGAAACGCGCTTCAGCTGAAGCTCGTGTTGCTGGCTGTCGCCTTCCTCCTCGGAGTCGGGCTCGTGATGCTCGCGTTCACGGTGCAGCGTCGTGAACAGGCGCTGCTCGACACCCGAAACGAACTCGTCGCGACGGTGAGCCACGAACTGCGCACGCCGCTCGCGTCACTGCGGGTGATGGCCGAGACGCTCGAGCGCAAGACGTCAGGTGTCGCCGAAGCAAAGGACTGGCCGCAGCGCATCGTGGCCGAGGTCGATGGGCTGTCAGCGCTCGTCGAGAACATTCTGTCGTTCAACCGCCTCGAGCGTGGGCGCGACGTGCTCCATCGGCAGCCGTGGGCGCTGGAGGAACTGCGCGCGTGGCTCGAAGCAGACGCTCCAGACGTTCGGCTCACCGTGCACGGGACGAGTGACCTTTCGCTCGACGCAGACCCGACGTGGATGAAGGTCGTCTTCCTCAACCTCTTGCGCAACGCGCGAAAGTACAACGAGCGCTCCCCGGTGACGTTCACGGTCGACGCGAGACGTGACCACAGCTCGGTCGTCATCGACGTGAAGGACAACGGCATCGGCATCGAGCCCTCACAGTGGGAGTCGGTCTTCGAGGCCTTCCACCGCCTGCGTGACGCGCGAGGGCGGGGCGGTGGTGGAAGTGGGCTTGGGCTCGCCGTCGTGCGTCGAGTCGTCGAAGGTCATGGCGGCACCGTGCAGGTGGCTGATTCTTCGAGCGAGGGGACCACCTTTCGGCTCGTGCTGCCCCTTCGTCACATTTCGTGAAGCTCTCGCACGGGTTCGGGCACGCTGCGTTCGTGCGCGTCGTCCTGCTCCTCAGCCTCGTGGCGTGTGCTCCCCGCCCGACGGTGCTCGGCGCGCAGTTCATAGACGCTGGCGTCGATGCCGGCGCTCCTACGCTCAAGACGGCAGCGACCGTGGGCCCGCTCTCGCAGACGAGCTGCCGAAAGCGATTTCAGCCCGTGTACCCGGCTGGTTGTTTCGGTGGCTCGGGGCCGCCGCCTGAACAATGCGTCGTCGCGCAGCGACCCGATGGCGGAGTCACCCTCGTCACCAGCGTGCCGACGAGCGGCGATCTCGTCATTCGCACGCTGCACGGGCTCGCTGGCGCGCGGGTCGTCGTCGAAGTCGCGAGCGTCACCGCTGCGGCGCCAGTCGAGGTCTCGGCCTTCGACGACGATGGTGGCGCGCCGGGCGTTCTGCTGCTCACAGGCTCTGTGTACGCGACCATTCCGTCGATGACGGTCACCGGCCCCACGTGGGACGCGGTGCTCTGCGATGGGACCTGCGTCTTGCGTGAAGGCCGCGTCGACAGTGCCTCGTCCACAATCGTCGCGAGCAACGTGCTCCCACCATCGCCGCGCGCGCCGATTGCGCGTTCCGGTTCCACACGCGCCTGGACGACCGATGCCGGCGTGACCACCAGCGCCTCGCCTGCTCTCGTGACCGCGAGCCCGGGCCTCGTCGCGTTCGACACCGACGGAACGCTCTTCGCCGTCGAGGGCGCGAAGCTGCTCCAGTTCCCCACCGGCATTCGCACCGAGCTGCGTACCGACCTCGAGTCGCCGGTTGGCTTGTTCCTCATCGAAGGGCACGTGCTCGTCGTCGAAGCCCGTCGTGTGCGCGCGTTCCCGAAGCAGGGTGGAGCGCCGCTCGTGCTCTACGAGCTCGCGCCCTCGAATCTCGGCACGCTTTCGGCGCCCCGGCTCGTCGGCGGCAGGCTGTTCTTCGACCAGGTCTGCGAGCGCGTCACGCCCACCGTCGACCTCGCTGGAAACGTCGAGCTCGACTTCGTCCAGGGCCGCGCTCGCTGGCTCAATGAAGACCCGGCCTTCCCGTTTCTCGACGGCGCGCGGCCCGATGCACCCGGCTATCGCGACGTCTTCGTTTCGCCCGAGGTCATCGTGGGACTGGTGGAGTGACGCATCGCGGGTACCATGCGCCCTGCATGCGATTCTTCGTGGTGGCGGTCGTGGTGGTGCTGGCTGGCTGCAAGAAGCCCGCGCCAATCGTCGATGCAGGAGTGGTCGTGAAGAAGTGCAGCACGTTCGCTGCCTGCTCCGCCGAGTGTGACCGGGGCCTCGCGGCGTCGTGCGCCACTGCTGCCGTTCGGGCCTTCGCAGGCCTGGGCACCACGCGCGACCTCGCGACCGGCTGGGCGCTCGAAGCGAAGGGCTGTGAGCTGGGACACCTTCCATCATGCGCACGGCTCGGGCTCGCGACGTCTGCCGATGCAGGAATGTCGTCGGCCACGGCCTTGCGACGCGCGACCGACGGGCTGCCTGCGCGCTGTGCTGCGAACGACGGTGAAGCGTGTGACTACGCGCACCGGCTCGGTCTGGACGGCGGCTTCGGGCTTCGCGCAGTCGAGCTCTTCTCGGGCTCGTGTGATGCCGGGGTCGCCGAGTCGTGCAACCGCCTGGGCGTGGCGCTCTTCGACGCCGAGTGGAGCGCGGCGGATGCCCTCGCGGGTTCGGCGGCACTTCAACGCGCGTGTGATCTCGGCCTCGCCGGCGCCTGCGCGACGCTGGGGCTTCACACGTTGCAGGGCCGTGGCGTCGAGCTCGACGAGCCGAAGGGCAGGGCGTTGCTCAAGCGCGCTGGCCAGCTGTCGGCCGACGCCGGCGCGCTCTGACCTCAGCTGAGTCTGCCGATTCAGCGCCTCGGCCACAGCCGCGACGCGGCAGCTCACGATCCACACCGAGAATTCGACTTCGAGGGCGTCGCTGGAGGTGGCGCCAGCACAAGCCGAACTGGTTCATGCCCCGGGGCGATGCTCCGCTGGCAGATAGTCGATGCATGATGCGGCCGGCGGTCGAGAAGCTGCCGTGAAGCGCGGCGGCCGGTGGGAGCGCTGACCGCCGGTCGGGCTCGGGGCACCGCTCATCGTCGCTCCACCACCGCCGGTCGCGCCGTCGCATCGTGAGCGTCGCGACTCCGTACCTTGTCGTGCATGAAGCGCACGGCAGTCGCAGTCGGTCTCGTCATTCTCCTCGGCGTCGGTGTGGCGCTCGCGCGGCCCGCGTCGGGGACGAACCCGCTCTCGCAGTACGGGCTCTCCGAACCGACCCTCCTTCACGGCCGGGTGGTCGAGCGCGTTCGCGCCGGCAGCTACCTGTACCTGCGCCTGCGTGACGAGGCGGGCCTCGAGCACTGGGTCGCCACCCTTCGCGCCACTGCCTCGAGTTCCGACGACGTGACCGTCACCGTCGTCGCGCGCGCGCCCTCGTTCACCTCGAAGCGTCTCGGCCGCGCCTTCGAGCCGTTGCTGTTCGGCGCCGTTTCCCCCACCCCGAAGAAGGAGTCCAAATGAAGCGCTCGTTTCTCCCGTCTCTGCTGCTCGTCGCCTGCGGCGGCGGCATGTCGAACACCACGCCCACCATCACGCTCGAGAAGGGCCAGTCGGTGCTCACCGCGCGCGTCGAACGCGTGAAGGCCGACAAGGGCCCCGTGTTCTGCGATCTCTTCAACGCCGCCGACGGCTTTCCGGGCGCGAGCCCCATCATCGGAGGCTCCATTCGGCTCGAAGCGAGCGCCGAGCCCGTCTGCGTCTGGCGCGACCTGCCCAGGGGCTTCTTCGCCGTCAGCGTGATTCAAGACGAGAACTCGAACGGCTCGCTCGACATGAACACCTTCGGCGTCCCCACCGAGGGCTACGGCGCGAGCAACAACGTGCTGCCTGCGACCTCGGCACCGAAGTTCGCCGACTCGTCGCTCACCCTCGACGGCAGCTCCGCCGCCGAGCTCACCGTTCGCCTCAAGAACTGAACCCGGAAGACCCCCATGCGCACCACACTCATTCTGCTGCTCACCCTCTCAGCCTGCGGCCCGATGGAAGAGGCCGACACCTTGCCCGCCATCGACGAAGCGAAGTGCACGAAGGACTCGCTCGAAGCCGACGGCCTCGACTCGGCCGAGCTCGCGGCGCTGCCCGCAGGGCAATACGTCATCAGCACGACGTACCTTCGCCTGCCGCTGAAGAAGAGCGCGCTCAAACGCTTCAACGAACTCGTCGGACCGATGACTGACGACCTGAAGAACCATCAGGGCCTCGTGCGAGTCACCACGCGCCTGTCGACCTCGTGCAACACCGCGCGCACCCTCTCGGTGTGGAAGAGCGAGCTCGAGATGTACCGCTTCGTGAACGGCACCTCGCACGCGAAGGCCATGGCCGCGGTGAGCCAGGTCAGCCGGGGCGGCAGCGTCACCACGCACTGGATGGGCTCCGAGGCCGACGCCACCTGGCAGAAAGCGACCCAGATGCTGGCCGCCGACACCGACGGCCCCGTCTATTGAAATGACTCGGCCCGGGAGGAGACGAACTCCACCCGGGCCGGGAGAACTTCAGCATGTCACTTCAGCTCAGCGGCAGACGCCGGCCTGGCAGGTCTGGTTCATGCCGCAGTCACGGTCGGTCATGCAGCTCTGCGCCACGGTGCAGGTGTTGTTGACGCAGACCTGACCGCTCGAGCAGATGGCGCCGCCGCAGGTGTTGGCCGTTCCGCAGAAGCCGGTCGAGAGACACACCAGGCCCATGGGGCACACCGTGCCGGGACCGCACTGAAGCGCGCTGCCGCCGTCGACGTTGCTTCCAGGGCATGCAGGGAAGGTGCAGTTCGGGCCCGTGCGAGAGACGAAGCCGCCGTTCGGGCACATCTGCACGTCAGTCGGGCACACCATGCCGCCACCGTCGACCACGCCGGCGTCCACCGACGGGCCGGGGCAGGCAGGGAAGGTGCACATCGGGCCCGTGCGCGTCACGAAGGTGCCGTTCGGGCACATCATCGCGTCAGCCGGGCATGCATTGCCGCCATCGCGCACGCCTGCATCGACGTTGGTACCGGGGCAGGCAGGGAAGGTGCACATCGGGCCCGTCCGCGAGACGAAGCTGCCATCGGGGCACATCATCGCGTCAGCCGTGCAGGCCGTGCCGCCGTCGACGTTGGTGCCGGGGCAGGCCGGGAAGGTGCAGTTCGGGCCGGTGCGCGAGACGAAGCTTCCGTCAGCGCAGCGGAGCGCGTCAGCAGGGCACACGCCGCCGTTGGAGCAGCGCCCGTTGAGGCAGACCTGGCCAACCGGGCACGTCGCGTTCATGCCGCAGGTCGAGGGCGTGGTGCAGCGGCCGGCCGTGCAGACCTGACCCTGCGCGCAGTTGCTGTCGGCCATGCAGGCGCCCGACGAGATGCAGACGCCGTTGACGCACGAGAGGCCGGCGGCGCACGGCTGCATCGGGTTGCACTGCGACGAGGTGGTGCAGCGGCCAGCGACGCAGAACTGGCTGACCGGGCACTGCGCGTCGGTCATGCAGCCCGTGGTGGTCGGCACGCAGACGGCGCGCATCGCATCGCAGGTGGTTCCCGCCGGGCAGGTGACGCCAGCGGCTCCACAGCCCGCCACGCAGGCGCCGTTCACGCAGAGCCGGCCCTGGCCGCAGTCCATCGAGGTCGTGCACTGCGCAGGCGTGCGGCAGACGTTCGTGTTCGGGTCGCAGACCTGACCCATCGGGCACGGCGCTCCGGCGCAGCCACCGACGCACACGCCGTTCACGCACGAGAGGCCGGGCGCGCAGGTGTTCATGCCGTTGACGGTGCAGGTCGGAGGCGGCGTGCGCACGCACTGGGCGGTGGCCGGGTCGCACACGAGGCCCTGCGGGCAGGGCTGCATGGCGTTGCACTGGGCGACGCAGGTGCCGTTCACACAGACGCTGCCGCTCGAGCAGGCCGCGTTCATGCCGCACTGGGGCGGAGGCGTGCTGCACGTGCGCGTCGCCGCGTCACAGCGCTGGCCCATCGGACAATCGGAGTCGGCCGCGCAGCCCGAGCTGCACACGTTGTTGCGGCACGTCTGGCCCATCGGGCACGCCACCACGCCACCACAGCCAGTCGCGCACGAGCCGTTCACGCACGCCGAGCCGGCCGGGCAGTTGGCGCACTGCGGAGGACGGGGCTGGCAGGTGCCGGGGCAGTTGGTGCTGCCGAGCATGCAGAGCGCCGAGACGCACATCGACGACGACGGACAGTCCGCATCGGAGCGGCACTGGTTGCTCGCGGGACGGCAGCGGCCGTTGCGGCACGCCTGGCCCGTGGCGCACTGCGAGTCCGCCATGCAGGGGCGACGGCGCATCGGCTGGAAGCTGGTGAAGCCGTCGATGGTGAAGGTGGCGCGGCCCTGCGCGTCGAGCGTCACCTTGTCGGCGCCGAGCTCGAACTGCGTGCCGTCGGCCTCACGTACCAGCACGGTAATCTCATCGCTCGACTCACCGAGCGTCACCGGCAGCGTCATGCGCGCGGGCTTGTTGAACTTGGTGCCTGCAGGGCCCCAGATGGCGACGGGGCCGGCGGCGGTGTCGGCGTCGAGCATGCTCTCCATGCCGACTTCGAGGGTGATGACGGTGTCTTGCGGCAACGAGTCCGCCGGAATCTCGAGCGAGGTGCCTGCGAGCAGGGCGCTGTCTTTCGACGACACGCTGATGGTGGTGCCCTGCGAGGCGCCGACGGGGTCTGACTTCACGTACTTCGAGCCAACGGGCTCGGTGGTGCAGGCTGCGAGGGCGAGCAAGGCGCCACAACAGCTTGCGAAGAGAGAGGTTCTGCGGGTCATGTGCGGCTCCTGGGAACGGCGTGTGTGGATGAATGTCTCGAGGGTTTTCGGACGTTCATGGACACGACGAGAAAAAGGCCGGCGGGGTCTTCAGCCCCTTCGCGGCGGCACACGCTTCGACCGTCTTCCCCTGGGCCTGCAGCGCTGACGCACGCACAGCGCGCACCTCGTCGAGGCGTTCACTGTCAGGGAAGCGCGAGAGAAAAGCGTCGGCGCGGGTGACGACCTCGGGCCAGCGCGAGAGGGCGACCGTGGCCTCGAGGGCCGAGAGGGAGCGCTCGAGCGAGAGGCTTCCCGAGGGGAACCGGGCGTCGCCTTCGTCGAACGAGGCCAGCGCGCGGGCGGGCGCTTTGAGCTGACGGAACTCGAGCTCACCGCGCTTGAGCAGCGCTGATTCGGCCCGCAGGGAAGACGAGGCCGCGACCACACTCAATGCCTGGCTGGCCTCGTCCCAACGGCGCTCGGTGGTGGCGAGCTCGGCTGCCGCTTCGGCGCGGAGCAGGGGCGCTTCGGCGCTCTCGAGCGCGAGCACCGCCGACAGGTCGGAGCCCGGCTTTGCACGCAGCCGCTCGCCATCGACCAGCACCGTGCCTTCGTTCGCGATGACGGAGACGGAGTCGCCCGCCACGGTGATGGAGGCGATGGCCGAGTCGATGGAGATGGTCTTTCCCGCGGCGGTCACCGTCACGGGCGTCGACCACGCGCTCACCTGCAGCGTGCCCGTCTGCAGCTTCAGCGAGGCGCCGTCCCCATCGATGCGCGCGTTCGTCGAGACCCACGCGAAGCCGTCGGCCTGGCGGGAGGTCGAGGTCGTCTTCGGCCACGCGATGAAACCGACGACGAGCACGAGGCTGGCGGCGGCGACGAGCATGAGCGGGCGGAAGGAGCGCGTCTTCGGCGTCTGCATCGAGCGCCACACACGCTCCTTCACGGCCGGGTGCGGTGCGGCAGTGGCTTCGCGGTATTCGCTACGCCAATCGGTGCTCATGGCTCGACTCCCAGCTCGCGGGCGAGCGCCTGGAACTCGCGCCGCGCGTAGAACAGACGGGTTCGCACGGTCTCGACTCGGGCTCCGGTGAGCTCGGCGATCTGCTCGTGCGTCAGACCTTCGATTTCGAAGAGGGCGAAGGCTTCGCGCTTCTCACGCGAGAGCTTTCGAAGAATGTGCTCGACCGCGCGCAGCGTGTTGCGGGCCTCGACCCGGCCTTCCATCGAGTCGAGTGGCTCGCTCTTCCCGAAGAGGCTCGAGAAGACGTCGCGCACACGGTGACGGCGAAGGCGCGCTGAGACGACATTCGCGACGATGCGGTAGAGCCACGTCGTGAAGCGGCCCCAGGTGAACGTGTGGAGCTGCTGCCAGGCGACTTGAAACGACTCCTGCACGGCGTCTTCCGCGTCGGCCTCGGGCAGGCCCAGACGGCGGGCGGTGCGCCACGCGAAGTCGAAATGGTCGTCATACAGGCTGCGCCACGCGCTCTCGTCTCCGGCCCGGCAGCGGTCGACGAGCGGGTTTGGGCCCGCCAGCTCGGGAGGAAGTTCAAGGGGTTGTGAAGTGGCGGTGGCCAGCACGGGATCGTCCGAAGCTGAATGTCCTGAGCCACGTCCGGCGTTCATCGGGTTCGTCCGCCTGCCGAGAGCGCGAGGAGCAGGTCGAAGCGGGGTGTGTCGATGGTGGTGTTCAGGCCCTGAACGATGAGCTGCGGGGTCGCGAGGTTGACGAGCAGGGAGAGATCGAGCGCGAAGAGAACGGGCCCGATGCCGAACGCGAGGCGGCCACCCAGGCCGGTGGTTGGAGTTGGGGCGAGCACCGTTTGTGTCTGGAAGATGTAGTCGCCTGCGGCGGAGCCGATGGCGATGCGGGCTCCTGCACGAACGCCACCACAGAAAGAAACGGCACGATCGAGGCAGACCATCGCGTGAGGCAGCACGAAGACGGACCGGGTGGTGAGTGTGCCGCGTTCGCGACCGGTGATGTCGTCGAGCACGGGGGTCGAGCCGCCGAAGGAGAAGGCCGCGAGGAGCCCGAAGCGCCAGGGCGAGTAGCTGAGCGAGGCGTCTGCGGAGAGGAGGGCGCTGACAGTGGATGGCGTTGGGGCGTTGATGCCGGCGCCGCCAGTTGCTTCGAAGCGCAGCGCGCGGAGCGTCGACTCCATCGGCTCGTCGACGAACACGTGGATGGAGCGAGCGGGCCTTTGAGTCATGGCCTCGCTGAGTGTCGGCCGAGGCAGCGCGGGCGCGGGTGGAAGGGTCGGAGTCGCATCACGCGGTGCTGTGTTCTCGCGTGGAGTCGCATCGCGAGGAGTCGTGTCGCGTGGAGTCGCGTCGCGAGCAGTGGTGTCGCGAGGAGTCGTGTCGCGCGGGAGAATTCGCAGCGGGATCGGCGGAGTGTCCTCGCGCGCAGTTCCTGCCGAAGTCGTGTCTCGCTGAGTCGTGTCTCGCGAAGTCGTGTCTCGCGGAGTCGTGTCTCGCGGAGTCGTGTCTCGCGAAGTCGTGTCTCGCGGAGTCGTGTCTCGCGGAGTCGTGTCTCGCGAAGTCGTGTCTCGCGAAGTCGTGTCTCGCGAAGTCGTGTCTCGCGAAGTCGTGTCTCGCGAAGTCGTGTCTCGCG